>NZ_CP064061.1:0-51094 GCF_015326725.1 Thermaerobacillus caldiproteolyticus | reverse complement strand
GTCCCCTCTCTATCTCACCATAGAATTTTCTTGATAAACCTAGCTTTGCAGCTGCTTGTTCTTGTGTTAGATGTCTTCTCTTTCTAGCGATAATAAGAGCTGTTCTTTTACTCATGATCAACCTCCAAAAAGGGAAGTTAATTTCTCATTTTGTTACTTATATTTTATACGCATTATGCGTACATTTCAACAATAAATTCCATTTTTGCGTATTATTTTTGTTGCAACTTGCGTATATTTTTCCGATAATGATATTAGGAACGGAGGGAATTCGATGAGTACCGAAAAAAACAAGAAGTTAATTGGAGAGCGACTGCGGTATCTTCGAAAGAAGAACGGCCTTAAAGTATGGCAAATGCTCGAAATGCTAAATGTGCCGCGAAGCACATTCACTAGTTGGGAATTAGGGAGACGTGTACCAAACGACGAAATATTAGGACGCTTGGCCAAAATCTACAACAGTAATATAGACTTCATTAAAGGTAAAATTGACGATGACTCTCCCGATATCGTAGATCTGAAAAAAATATTAGAGACGAAGAAAATTGTTTGGACTAACAAAGAAGTCTCTGAGGAACACATTCGACTGGTTGAAAATTTATTCGACCAGTTACTAAACTCCAAATAAAAAAGAACAAATCCGCGTTTTCGGGATTTGTTCTTTTTTATTTAGTCGAAAAATTCACAATATTTCTCGTGAGTCCCCCCATCAATAACCCCCATTTCTAACAGATCGTCTAATAAATCTTTTAATTTAAATACATCTCCTTGGATATATTTCAATAGATCAACACTGTATTTTCTGGCAACATCAATGAGTTTAGTAACAAATTGTTCATCGAGAGTAGCTTGTTTATTACCACTTTGGCTCATTTCTATACCCCTTTTCTTTTTCTATTTTTAACTTTTTACATTTTTGACAAAAGCTAAAAGTGTGTAAAAATGACAAAAGACACCATCCTCTTTTTAGGATGATGTCTTTATTTCTTTAAATTAACCAATGTCTCCTGGATCGCGTAGTTGCGCCACAATGGACGAAGATGCTTGATCTCCTGATGCAAAGGTTACCCCCGCTACAAGCGCCGAAACAATTGCAATCCCAGCAAGTAACTTCTTTAGGTTTTTCACAGGAATCACCACCTAACATATTGGATTCCCTTATAAAATATACGTGTCAAAAAATATACGCAACACGCGTACATTTATATTTTATACTTTTTTTCTCTCAATTTGTAGTATTTTCTTCATTTTTCTTTTATTTTCTACAAATGTTTCTAAAATAAATAATATCATTTTTTTGTAATTTTTGTACTAGGGAAATTTCATCACGAGATGATTTATTAATTTTAGATATTGTTTAAACCGTCACTCTTGCTTCTAGGTACATTCTTGGCAGTTGCGCATAGTATCTGTTCCCGCTGATTAGAAATTCTTCTTCTGCTTCCTTCATTAAATGAGCGTTCCGTAACGCTAATGCTTTGTAAAAACGCTGAAAAGGGGTTAAATAACCATTTTCTTTTTGAAGCTCTTCTAAAATCTCGAGCGCTTTCTTATTTAATTCCGGTTCTTCTTGCATAGCTAAGAAATGAGCATACTCTGATCGATCAGTTAAAAATAACCCATCGAAATCTTTGTTAACGATTTTAATGAAATCGTGGGTTGCTTCAACCCTTTTTAGTCTTCTTTTTGCATTTTTGAGAAAATTAGGTTTTTGAAACAACATTAAGGTTTTCCGGAGGTATTCCAAACTTTTTTCGTAGTCTGTGAAAAGATTCATTTGAGCCATCAACAGATTGATGGAGTTGACCAGCAGCGGAAAATGTTCCGCGTCGTCATCATTCAGGATTTCTTCACACAATTTTTGAGCTACAGAAAGCTCATTCTTCAACATATGCGCGATAGCTAGAGCTTCCTTAATCCTCATTGTATACGCCTTTTTTAGGTATTTATTTTTAATCCTCTCGATCAGGTCCATAGTTTTCTCAATCTCGTGAAAAAAGAGATTAAACGATTGTGATTCAAAAAGAGCGTATATAGAGGATATTCTCAACAAAACCGATGATTCCCCTCTTTTATAACCATGTAGTTTCAAGGTTTCGAGTTCGTCATAAAACTCCAAGGATTTGAAAAGACCCTGATTTCTTTTCGCAAGTAAGGAGTATATCTTTCCGAGTTCACCGTTATCGGTTAGTTTAGAATCTTCGTTGATAAAATACTCAAGCAACTGCATATTTCCATTCTGTAAAGACCACTCTAACCCTTCTCTAACGATTTCTAACTTATTGTTTTTGTTTTTTGTATCCTGCAATTCCTTTAAAAATTCCCATATTAACCTTTCAAATTGGCTGTAATTGTCTGAAATACAAGAAATTAACTTTACGAAGTAAAAAAATTTCATCCTATAAACGCCGTTCAGTTGATTATTAACTGTCGCCACGCTAACACCCATTTTTTTAGCGAGCTCCGTTTGTGTGATATTCCGTCTCGCTAATTCTTTTTGGAGAGTCGCTAATAGTCCGTCCATGAATCCCCCTCCACTTCATTTTTATGTAAATTTTAACGAATTTCGTTCAATAATTCAATAAAATAATTCATGAAACATGGATAATATTTGTGGTATAGTTATATATTAATAGGTTAGAAATTTTTACACACGAGGGGAAATTATGGGAAAGTTAGTGATTCGACTAGGGGACATTTTGGAAGAGTTAAATATTAACCCTTATAAATTTTCTCAAATCGCCAAGATACGACACAGCACAGTCTATGATATGATAAATAATAATAGTAAATCACTAAGAATAGAGAACATCGAAGCTATTTTAGACACTGTGAATGAACTCTCAAAAGAAATCGGAACTGGGAAACAGTATGATATTCAAGACCTTTTCAAGTACAAAAAATAAAAAAGAGAAAAAAATGTATCATATCTGTTTTAAAAATTGTTGCACTATGCGTATATTTTCTCTATACTAGATTTTGAATACGTAATGTTCATTTGACAAAAAGAAGCAATATCTAACAAAATATAAATGAGGGCAAAAGAAAAGACACCCTGCGCCAACAGGGTGCCCTCGAACCTAAACCTCTAAAATCTAAAAACGAATATTTAGCTAATAAAATTATATAATGCATCTTGTTGATAGTCAAACAATTTTGTGATGTTTTTGTATATTTTCCAGGTTCGGGGCTCGTCTTTTCTTTCCCTTAAAAAATTCAAGGGAAGGGGTATCATCATGGCTTCGAACTTTTTTGCATTTTCTGAACAACCTCAATATTCCTCACAACCAAATCAAAAATTTAAAATCGACGGATTTAAGTTCTTCCAAGGAACATTAGACATGCTAAAAGGCATCATTGCCACTTCAGATAAACAACCTTCAAAAACAATCCCATCATCGGCTTTATCCGCTTTTCTCGGAGCACATGCTCTCTGCCACGAAAACGGTATTTTACCGGCTGATTTCAACATCGCCATGTTAGAAAAAACCACTGGCGTCAAATACGACTCAATCCGCAAAGGATTCCAGTGGTGTGTACGAAAAGCATGGATCACAAAAACCATGATTGATGGCACTCTTCATTACAAGATTACTGGTTATGAAGAGTTTAATAACTCAAAATCAGAAAAACCTAGATATGAAGATAATGAGGAGCATAAACTTTCCTATTTCCGCGTTCCGAAGGCAGTGCTTACAACAGGTATTTTGGGACAACTCGTACATAACAAGGACACTTCGGGAATCATTACTTTGTTGGAGTTTTGCAACTACTTTTCACGCCAGTTGATGAACACCAAAGAGAACATCAGCGACTATGAGTGCGTTCGTAAAATGAGCTATCTTAAAAAAGTTTTACGGCGTAAGCCACATCAAATTCGCCAATATCTTACTGACGTCATTCAAAAGATTTTTGCTATTGAACTGAAAATTGTCCAAGAGCGAAAGCCGCGCGAACGCGCTGATCGCAAACGTAAGCCTGTTGTTCAACTTGTCGTGAGCAAGGTCAAGCTTGTCTTGACTGAACTTTGCGCCAAAGTCAATGATGATTTGAAGAAAATTGATGAAAAAATAGCTAATTTCAGCAAGAACATCGCGGACGTCCTCCGGTACGCAAGTCGAAAAATCCAAAAACAAGATATGGAGGACATCAGAAATGCGTTCCGAGACGAGGTCGGTCTCATCATGTCCTATATGGAAAAAGAAAGCGACAGAAAGGCACTATACCGCGACATCTTCGATATTGTGTGTCGCTACATCGATAAAACTCGAATGGAAGGAACAAGAATTGAGTCCATCGGCGGATTCATTCGTGACGCTCTCAGAAAGGCCGTTGACATCTGGAAAAACACACCTGAAACCAGATTGATTGCGCACGACGTAGCGGTTCGCTACGCTCAAGAACATGGTGAGTACCCTGCTTTCATACTGCGCGGTCGCAACAACAACTAAATAGAGCATTTTTTAAAAAACACAATTTCCAACCCCTGTAAAAAACAACCGTTTTTTAGAGGGGCATTTGTCGTGCCTTTCTTTTTATTCTCTTAAACAATGAATCCCGCTTGCGTCAGTTCCAGTTGCTACAATGACGCATCGGGATTATTTTTTTGCTTTATATTTACAAATTCATACATTAATTGGTGTATTAACCATAAGATTTGCGAGATTGTTAAACTTTAAAATCAGATTTGCGACCTACAAAATCAGATTTGCAGGATGGATAACTTTTTGGTGCCAGATTTGCAACCTTGATAACCAAAAAATGTGGATTTGCTGGAATGTACCGACCTGTCCCAACCCACCGCCGTTCTAAGGACAACCACCTTTCCCGAATTCATCTTTATATATAACTGGTGTTTTTATATGAAATTGATCTTCTTTATAGATATATGCCTACACTAATTTGTTATTTTTACAGATAGATTGAGCGTTTGAGCAAACCTCCCCTAGCAAAATATATATTGGTTAAAATTTTATGATTAATGCAGCTCGTTAAATACTTGGTGTATACCTTTGTCACAACATAAGGTAAATATCACAAACTAAATTGCGCGGAGTTCCAAACATTTTTTCAACAAGAAGGATCCCCTTATTGTTTTGTCGAACTAAAAAAATATGCTATTCTGGTTTGTGATATTTACCGAAGGGGTGAAATGAAGTGAATGTCCCTGAGTCTTTGCTGTTTTATTTTCGTTTGCTGAAAGCCGAAAAAAGCGCATCAAGCGCACGACGTTACAAGTACGATCTATTAGCTTTTTATAACTGGCTCGTCTCTCAGAAAGGCGAATGTAGCGACAAAGAACTCCTGTCTCTGCCACGTTCTATATACGAGGAGTATTTAGCTTACCGGGCGAAAAACGGCGCGTCTAGCGACTCTGTGAGGCGTTTGACATTTGTTCTAAATGGATGGCTTACATACCTATCTAAAGAGCCGCTATCACCCCCTACTGAACGTCAGAGAGGCTTAACAGATGATGATTTTGTTACTGAGGAAGAGATGAAACAACTGATTGCGACAATGAAGAGTCCAGACAATCGCACTAAGGATGAAATTGAAGTCTGGCGACGTATCCGTGACAGGAACCTTGCTATTGTTATGCTTTTGTACAAACACGGATTGTCACTAAAAGAAGTCGTTAATTTGAGTATGAGGGACATAAATCTAACGCAGGGAATATTACGCATTCAAAATGAAAAAGGCGTGACGCGCACAATCAAGTTAACTAAAGAACAGCGTATGCAGCTCGTCGCGACATACAACGCGATACCTAAACGAATGAGACCGTATTTATATAGCGAGGACCCGATCTTTGTCGCTTTCTCATATGGTCACATGGAATACAAACTGGATTACATTACTTCGTTCGGGACACCTTGGAGATTAAGCGGTGAGGCGATCAAAAAGATGATCAAGTTGGAGGTGCGACGAGCAGGACTGCGCCCTATATCGGCGACGCAGATGCGGAATACGAGGATTTTGGAACATTTGAAAGCAGGGAAAAGCGATGAGGAAGTATTGAAGTATTTCGGACTTTCCAACTGGAGAGCGCTTATCCGATACAAGAAGTATTTAAAAGAATCCCAAAACATGTTATTTTAATAACAAATCCTTTTAATTGATTGCCACATAAAATAACCCCTTGCATATAACTGCAGGGGTTATTTTTTTATATTTTTTGATTATATAGCGCTACAAAAAACATCATTTGTTTTATAGCGTTATATAAAGATATTTATTTGACAAAAAATCTATATTATTAGGTTTTTTATTTGAAAATATATAGCGCTATTTTAACAAAAATTCTATTGTAAAATTATAAAAATATCCGTTATAATGTAGCTATGTGGCAAATCAATTAAAGGGAGAGATGAATGTGACACATGTTATTAAAACTCTTAACTCAGATTTCGGAAACTCTATAACTGCTAGTATTATTAATCATTCTAAAGACATTATGGAAATTCCTACAGCAGTATTAGAGATTCCTCAAAGGGTTGCTGAAGGATACTTTCCTGACAAAGTAGACGCCGAGGACTTTAGAAATGCTATTCTTATTAAAGTCGATGGGAAATACTATCTTGTAGGGAAAGCAGCAGCACTAAAAATCGGTAACGATCGTCATA
This sequence comes from Thermaerobacillus caldiproteolyticus, assembly GCF_015326725.1. NCBI lineage: Bacteria > Bacillati > Bacillota > Bacilli > Caryophanales > Anoxybacillaceae > Thermaerobacillus > Thermaerobacillus caldiproteolyticus. The sequence goes on along the minus strand of NZ_CP064061.1, from coordinate 44,471 downwards.
TAGGTTTTGACTTGCATAAAAAATCATCGTCTCATATTCCGTACATTATGTTCCTTTCTACAATCGCTAATTATTTGGTTGAGAACCAGATTGACGAAAATAACATTGAAATTGAACGTTTTTCAACAATGCTTCCAATTTTTGAACTCTTAGAGGCAGATACATTCAACCAAAAACTAAACGAAATGGCGGAAAAATTCCTTAAAGAACACAAGTTTGAGATCGTAACTGCAGGTCATGAACGTGAAGTTACTGTCAACGTGAAAAGAAGCAAATGTTACTCCGAGTCATATGTAGCTAAATTTGCAATTCAATATAAATCAGATTTAACGCTAAATGAAGATGCTGTTCAGCGCTATGCAAATCACCATACCATTTTAGTTGACATCGGTGGAGGAACATATGATTTAGTCCATTTGTATCCTGGACTGAAGAAGCCAAAATCAAAAGATGATTTTAAAACAATCACGGATATTCCTTACCTAAGAAAATTAAAAGAGATGCGCGAAGGAAAATTGCGGGCTTATTTCCAAAGCGTAAGAGAACTAGAGGGATTTATTGTTCGTAACTACCAAAAAGGCAAGTTCGAATGGATTAACGGAAAGACCGGGGAAAAGGAAGATTTAACAGAGTACATCAAGGCAGAATTAAAAGAATATAGCGAGCAAGCCTTAGAATTAGTTGAGGATGCTTTCCCTCGTTTAGAACAAGGACAGACTTATAAATACTTATACTTTGGTGGAGTAACGCCTGTTTTAACATCTGGTCTCAAAGAATGCTTAAATGAAAAATTTAGTCCAGAATTTGTAGAAGAACATTATCATTTCGAACCTGGTAAATCAGCTCGTTTTTTAAATTTATACGGTTTGGATAACATAAGCAAAAACGAAATGAAACAGGTATCCGCTTAATAAACGGAGGAAACCTAATGGCCAAAGCAAAACGTCCTAAATTTTCCGTAGTAACAAACTTAATGCCAGATGATGTTTATGAGCATCTAGATCATAAAGCTAAAAATGGTGAATTGGCGTCTTACATTATCCGTCTTGTTCAAATGGATCTTGCCGCTGAATATAACCGCCTTAATTTTGAACAGATTAACGAAACCTTACGTGAATTAAGTGAGCAAATCAAGAAGATTGAGCGAATTGAAGTTCGAGAAGATAAACAAGAAAAACAAGAGTTAGAATCTGTGGTGCACTTCAATGCTACAGATAAACCAATAGGTGAAATTGATGAAGATGAAATGAACTTTAACTTCTAAACGTTAAAAAAGGGTCAACTGTATAGTTGGCCCTTTTAATTTCCTAAAATAACTGTAAAATATAGATACTGATAATCAGTCCAACGAATGATAAAAACGCCCGCTTTATGTTTTTGATCCCGATACCATAGCACTTAAATTTTTTAGTACAAATTTTCGAGTTAACGTAAGTTTGAGCGTTAATTTCATCGAGGAGTTCAGTAACACCTATGGTACTTAATTCGTTTGTAAACTGTTCGTATTCCTTTTTTGAAATACTCCCAAAAAATAGATTTGAGTTTTCCGCTAAAGGATCTTGGATAGTTGCAGTTAAAGAATTAAACAGTGATAAAGTACCTCTGATTAAGAAAAAGACAAATAAACTGAAAATGACTAAAGTGATAAATGCGACGAAGATTTTAAAATCTTTTATAGATATGTCTTTTATCACTTCAATAAATGCTTTTAATCCATCTTCCACCATATCACTTGTAAAAAACACCGTTACAAATATACCGACAAAAGCTAAAACATATGAGGTTTTACTATCGCAATTTTGAATCCATAAATTAACACGGTCTAAATTTTTATACGCGTCATCTTTATTAAAGCTATTCCCTGTTCCTGCAGACATCGTCATCTCATCCTCTGCTTATGTCACTGATTATTAATTTGTTGTTCCAGCCAGTCATTCATAGATATATTAACAACATCACCATAATAATAACTCTGAAAAAGGTTTCGTTGGAACCAACTTTGATATTTTTCTCCATAAAAATTTTCGTATCCCTCTAAATCACTATAGATTTTTTCAGAAATTACAATAACACCAGGAACATCTTTATTAGCCAGCCCACATAAATTGGATGCTTCATTTACTACATCTCCCATCCATACAACATCATTAATACCACTACCGCTAAACCCTGCTTTTATCATTAATGCTCTTCCTTTAGCTATTCCAATTCCTATTTTAATTGGATCTATATTTTTCTTGCTCATTTTGTAATTCAATATTTTTACTAAGGAATTTATTTGAGCTGCCACATCAACCATTGTTTTTGAATATTCTTTTTTATTCGCTTCAAATATCCCAGAGACACAATCTCCTACAATATTAATCTCCTTACAGATCTCATAACTGTTCATAATTGCAACAATCTCAGATATATATGCTCGGTAAATTTTAGCTAATGTTGGTCTGTAATATCGGTCTGGTAACTCGGAAGAATCTCTGATGTCTACAAATATAGCGTTGCAATCCATATAAAAACCATTTGTAAAAGTTAATTCACTTCTTGAAGGAATTTCATCTACTTCCTCATAATTCGTATCTGACGCGTCAAGAATATCGTCCATTCTTTCTAAACTTTTTTCAAAATCATATTTCTTGTGATTTGTTTCCATCATTATTCCTCCTTGTGATTCATTTTTTTGATAAACAACGAAGTATAATGGTATTATTTGTGTTTTATATTAAGATGTCTTCGAAGCTTATTCAACCAAAAAGTGGTTAGTCCACTTATCGAAATGAATTTCGAGATCTAGTTAAAAATCACCTGACACGAAGTCAGGCCATTTTTAGATTTAAGAGATATTGATGAAGGGATTTAAGTCCAAATGTGTAATTAATATAACGGTCGATATAACGATAGGGGGAGCGCCATGACACACGATACGAATGAAAGTCAAATATTGATGAATCCTAGTGATGTATGTACTTTGCTTGGCATAAAAGAGTCCACTTTAAGGAAGTATGCCCTCATCCTTCAAGACGCGGGGTACAAATTTCACGTCAATGACAAGGGACAGCGGGGATATTTTCAAAACGACGTTATAGTCCTGAAACGATTTATGGAGATAAAACAAAATCGCGATATGACGCTTGAACAAGCGGCAGAAGCAGTAATGGCGTGGGTTCAACAATCCAATGTAGCGGTCAGCGTTATAGACAGAAACCGAGAAACAGAGCGCTATAACGATGACATAAAAGCCTTAAAAGAGATGGTCGCGCAACAAAACGAACTGCTGAAAAAACTTATGATGCGGTTAGATCAGCAACAGAAATACATAGAGGAAAGTCTCAAGAAAAGGGATGAACTTCTCATGCAGTCCCTGAAGGAGTCTATGGAGACACGCAAAATGATTGCTGAAGCAAAAGAAGAGAAAAAGAAGGGTTTTTTGTCACGACTGTTTGGAAAGTAGACTCCATTACCTTGCGAAACAAGGCGGAAAACTCCGCCTGCCTATCGTAAATCCGCAACCAATCCACTTGACTTCGGTTTTGTTGGCTTCAGCGACTGCACAAACTGACCAAATGATTGCGCTTGTATTACATAAAAAGGATATTGTCCATCAATCGCAAAGCGTTGTTCTGACAAGATTAGTACTCGAGGAAATACAGGAGGCTTATCGGCCGGTTGCCATGGCTCTTTTGCGATCACACCGCTCTCAAACAATTTCAGATATCTCTCCAGCTTTGCTTGCATCATTTTTTGCGAATACACCGTATTTTGTACTTCAATGAAAAAGGGAGTTTTGTTTTGACGGTCGTACTTGCGAAAAATACAGAAAATGTCCGGTTCAACTGTACCTTTTGTGCCATACTTTGGCTCGATTTGAAACGTTATAACATCCCCATACTTTCGCATTTCTTTATACACACTCAAGATCGCAAGGTAATGACTAATTTTGGCGCTATCTTTCTTGATATTCGACTCAGCAGTAAGATATAGAAAGGGGGCTCCAAATGCTTCAGAACGCCGAATATGGCCATTAGCAACCAATCTTTTAAGGACCGCATTTGCACTATTCGCCGGACGTTTAAGATGCGAAAAATGAAGCTCAGCAATCGAATCACGGTCCATGACACGGAATCTGTTAATATCACGAATAATCGCTTTGTCGCGTTCAGATAATCTCATTAGTCTAAACCTCCTAAGATGTCATCCTCTAGAAGTTCCTCGTTATTCTTAGTTGTCTCTTGCGCCTCTGATGAGCCGGAAAACATGTCCTTCCAATCATCAACGAAATAAGGTTTTAGTAATTTTTCCGCCTCTTTTTGCGTGAGATATGGCGCTTGAATCTCATATAGTTTGTCACTGTTCATCATGAATCGTCCTGGTATTTCAATATCTTCTGCTTTGGGAGTATTTACGATGCGCGACTCTATTTTGTCGCGTAATTTAAACCCCATTGAAACGGTCAGATTAGCACGTATCGTTGTATCAAGAACTTCACTACTCGGCCGCTGCATCGATAAAATAGCAAATACACCTAATGTGCGTCCGATGGCCACAATGTCAATCAAAATGTCCATGATGTCGTTGAATTTCCGTAGTAAAACAAATTCATCGATACAAACGACAATGTAGGGACGTCGATATTTTGTTGGCAATTCATCGATATGGCCAACTCGAAAAGAGTACGTTAGATCACTCCGTTCATTAAGCTCTTTTTTGATATGATGCAGCATTCTTTGGATTTTTTGGGGTTCAAAAAGCACGCATTTCACATGCTTTACATTTTGGAATATATGAAACTCTGACTTTTTACAGTCAGCTAGATAGAGTTCTAATTCATGCGGTTTTTTAGATAGGATGAGGGTTGTTAGAATGGAGCGAAGCTGCGAGGATTTACCGCTTCCCGTTTCTCCGGCTATGAGAATATGTGGCATTTGAGCCAGGTCGAATATTTTATATTGGCCATGGCGATCCACTCCACAAATAATCCCCAATTTTAAAGGAGTTAGTAAAGCTTTGAATTCATCATATCGGTATTTTAGAACGGTTGGCATTTTTGTACCGTAAATAGTTAGAACAAATTTTTTTAGATCCCCTTTTAATTCGATATTACGACCAAACATTTGCTTAAAAACATATTCCTTTTTGCTCACTTCTTTTGGATCCATCCCGTTTTTGAGCGTAAATACAAACTCGATTTTGTTGGCCGTTTCTATAACGCTATGAATTTTCGGATAAACCGGGATCACTCGATCACCGCTTTTGTACGGCACATATAGTCCCGCATTGTAAAACGCTTTTTTGAGCTTTGCTTTCAATCGCTGCCGACTAAGCCAATCAACAACTTTCTGCATACTACACCCCTCGCAATCCGAAAAAGAATAGCCATAGCACTGCACCATAGGCCAAAATAGGAAATACAAACCGCCCAATTTCAGCAACCGCATACGCTACTTCCGGAAATCCGCCGCGTGCTAGGAATCGTTCAGAAAACGCTACTACCATAATCGTTCCGACTCCAGCAAGGAACAACGCGAATCCGCCGTCGTGTATCGGGAACAAAGTTTGCGGTGTGATTGTCGGAAGAAAGCCGGAGTATGCGCGTGTTGGGCGCTTCGACTTTCGATGCGTTCCGGCCATAAACTCACGAAAGTCAATCGTTTCAATCTTCGTTTTCATCGGAAGCACCTCACGTTAGATAATCGATAATCTCACGAACGATTTTTCCGTAACGACCGATATTTTCAGCGCCGTGACGCTTGATATATCGGTAAATGATTCGCATCGCTTCTTTGTCGTCTAGTTCTTTCGCTTGTTTTAGTAACTCACGTAAATAATCCGGACTATACAGAAGTTTTTGTGTGTTGAGTTCCGTGTATTGCCAACGGGGAATTTTCTTCGTTTCGGCTATCGTCTTAAAAACCGTTTGTAATATACTAACGAATCCCATCGTCATGACGCCTCCTTAAAGAACGTTTTCCAGTCGACTTTTCTTTCGCGGTGCGTTCGTTTCCACCAAACTTTGTGTATTACGTATGCGCTGATAACAAACGTTTTAATCATTTCGGGGTTCCTCCTTAGTAAAGTAAGTCGATGATGTCTTCGAGTAGATGACGTGCGTGCGACGGTATGTCTCGAATCGCGACGTAAACTTGGCTGTCGCGTAACATTTGCGTGTTTGTTTCGTCCGACAAAAACTCTTTCAACGCCTTTAACTCGCTGGGTGACTTAATTGAACGAACAATTTCGACCAAGTTGTCGGCGCGACTAATCCATTCGAACATAATTACTGCCTCCTAGTCGTTACGTTTCCCGATCATTTCGCTAAGATGTTCGCGATATCCACAAATCCAACACTCAACGTAAAAATCGTCAGTTTTCCAATCATGACCTAAAAATCCGATTTCCGTATGATCTTCGCATTTTTCACATTGAAATTCGATTTTAACCATGATAAACACTCCTTTTAGAATGGTTTTATAACTTCCTTCAAAACGTCAATGATAAATGACGCAGTGTCTTGCGTAAGAGGGTTACTCATGTCGATTTCGCTGATACGCTTACCAGCTCGTAATCCTTCAAGTGCGATTTTTCGAATCAATGAATTCATAAAATTTCCGCCTCCTTCAATGAATAAAACGTATGGATTCGGGGGAAAAACTTTGTGCTTCGTCAGTCGTTCGCTTTGCTTCACTCCTTCCTCTTCTTCTAACAAATTTTGTTTTTGCTGCTATTACTGCGATTTCGCTCGTAATTTCCTGTCAGATTACATTTCCGATACATTTCTGCTGAAATGTCGAAACAATATAGACTTTGTGTTCAAGTGTCTACTACAACAAGAAATCGACAATGTTGATCGTTTGTTAAATTCATATGTGTCGCTGTTTGTCCATTATTCAAACTTTCTTGAGGTTTAAAAAATTTGATTTTTGGACATACTGCCTAAAAAACCAACAAGAAGGAGTGATAGCTTGTTCGGATTAGGAAAACCTCGTTCCAAATTCGGAAAGTTTCTAGACAAACACGAAATTACTCAACAAGACCTTGTGCGGAAAAGTGGGGTGAATAGAGGAACAATCAGCAGGCTTTGCCAGGGGGATGCATTCAAACCATCGATGAAAAACGCACACAAAATCATCAAAGCTTTACGGCAGCTAACGGGGAAAAATGTAGACTACGATGATTTCTGGAGCATGTAAAGGTACGTCTAAGCAAAGGCGTACCTTTTTTATCAACAAAACCGAACAAATGTTTTCTCCGGAAACCTACAAATCGAACTAACATTCGTATACAATAAAAGTAAATATAAGACATACGGAATAGGGAAAGCAGGGATACGGATGGAGCAACTTTTACTCAAACTCAAAGGATTACTCGGAAATTCTACTTTCGATGAGTTAGTCGTTTCGAGGGAGGTCATCGATTTAAAGGCCATCTGCGATGTGCTTCTACAAAAAGGGACAATCTCAAAAGACTTTTATAAGCAAATTGCGAACGTATTTGAAAAATAGAAATCGCCTCTCCATAGCTGGAAAGGCGATTATTTTTCAATCATTTTGAGAACTTGAATCGTTCGTGGACGACTCAATTCCCAAGTGATGTATCCTTTTTTTCTCAAACTCTCCATATGTCTGAAAACGGTCGATGTTGAAGGAATGTTTAGCTTAGATCCGATTTCACGCATAGACGGTGGATAGTGGTGCTCTCTCACGTAATCAATAATCACATTCAGAATGGCTCTTTCTTTTTCTTTTAGCTCACCCATTGTGTTCTTTTCCCCCTTTTATGTTTGGCTAAACGGATAGATAGAATGTTGCTTAATTTGAAGATTCTACGCTGTTTTCGAAGTTGGCAAAAAGCTTTGATGTGCGTGTCGTCTACAGACTCAAGAACGATAGTCCTTTGACTCAGCTGTCCACGGTCGCTTAGATATATGATTTCCAAAGGTTCTTGAGATACTAGAGCATTGAGAAGTAGTCCTCTCACTATCACCGCCCCCTTTTATTTACATTATAGGGGAACCTATGTTCGATTTCAATAGAACAACTGTCCGTTTTTTAGATACTTTAGGAAAATCTTTTAGGATTTTGTATTAGGAAATAAAATTAAACAAAGTTTTATTTCAATTCCTATAACTAATTCCTAAAAAACAATCGATGAAAACGTTGATGTTATCACGTTTTTTCAAAACAAGTACAATGTCAAATTTAAACGGTGACTTATTTAGTGTTGTTTCCTACCTAATTTTCAAGTTAAAAAATAAAAAACCCCTGCCGTTTTGGCAGGGGCTGCTACTTCTTCAACACATTTTTTGCAAACCTGTACAACATCAAAAACATTTGTGCGCGCGTCAAAGGTTCATCGCGACGATCTTGCGTCACAACACCATTTTGTTTGAGAAATTCAAACGCTGCATCGACTTCTTTGTCGTATGCTGATTGAGGTGTTTTCATTTCTTGAATTACTACTGATTTTTTTACATCCGCCGGCTTCCCAATAAAGTATTCAAGAGATTTCGTCCCGACTAGTTGGTTCAGATCGACGTAACCGGAAACCCCGGACAATTTTCCACGCTGTGTATATTGCCACAAGTCTGCTGGCATATCCGGTTTTAGTCCGTTAGGCTGCCCAATGTCATTCGTTGCATAGCGTGGCACCCACAAGAAGTCTGCTTTCACCTTATCCATTCCATGTTGTTTGTAGAAGGAATGACCCGTGTACAGTCCGACTTTTTTTCCAGAATTCTTCTTGCAGTAGTCAATAAACGCTTGTGTTGCTGGAACAAGGTCTTTCGGATTTTTTGTTGTGACTTCTTCCACATCGACAACTAGGAATTTAGCGTCTTTATCTGCCCGTGCTAGAAAGTCTTTTGCTTCCTGTATAGCGTCAGATACACTGACAAAACGCGCGTAAGCATAGTGACCAAATGGAATGCCATACTTTTTGCAGCCGGCCACATATTCTTTATATTTTTGGTCTACAGATTTTGAACCGTATTGAACTCGAATGATAGCCAAGTCTAATTCTTTGCTTGCTTTTTCCCAGTCAACCGTGCCTTGATGGTGTGAAAAGTCTGCGATTTTCCCCATTTTTCACCCTCTCCTTTAAAAAATAGAAATAAAAAGAGCAGCGACTCCGCTGCTCTTACGATAATCCGTGTTTTTCCAACACTTCTTTTTGTTTCTGCCCTTTTTTGCTCAGATAGTTATTTTTCCAGCCCATATATAGCGCATAGATCCCGGAACCGACCGCGATAATATCATTCACCAATTCATCTGGAATGGTTTTATAACCAAGCATATTTAAGACAGCATTGATAACAGCAACAATCAATAGCATAAAACGTGTAACACTCGCTTTATCCATTTTGAACCCACTCCTTTTCTAAGTTATCGATACGTTTGTGAGCTTGCTTGCTCGATTCTTCGACACGCGTGACTCGTTCACCCAGTATAGCCATTTGCCGCTCGTTTGCCTTCAAATCGATTCGAATATCATCAACCCCCTTTCGTATATAGCCCAATTCGGCTTTCAATTCGGCACTTTCTTGTGTATCTCTTTTGACATCCTTCGTTTTGTTTAACTGGTACGCAAGAAAACTAATGACAAGTCCTAATGTGCTAATCAAAATTCCAACCTCTACTGTCATGTCTGATCTCCTTTCTACAAAAATAAAAAAACACCATAATGATTGGTGTTTTGTTGCGCAGTATCGTCCTAAAGCGAAGTTAGTTTGTTATCAATGTTTGGTTGTCTTTATAAATTATATAACTTACACTGACACTAATAATGTTTGGTAAAAATGGCAATATATTAATTGACATACCTGATTTGAGGCATACAAACAAATAACCAATAGAAATTAACAATGTTGGAATAACCCCAATACCTAAAGAACACAACATTAGTTGCCATTTTTTCATTTTTCAAACCACCTTATCGCATACTGTTAATTACCGAAGTCACGACTTCTTTTAAATTGCTTAATTGTGGCACTTGGTCAATCGTATAAGTTCCTGCTAATACAAGACTTACCCAAACTTTGACTAAACCACTATTTTCGTTAAACATTTCACATACCTCCCGTTTGCATTTGAGCTAATAATAAAGTCAATTCTGCAATCGCTTGTTTTGTTTCCTCTAATTCTTCCGAAAATGGTTTTCGAAAAACCGGCTCTTGCGGATCGGTTGCGTTCGGGTCGGGATACGAAAACTCAATTTCTAGCGTTTCAGGATTCACTCGATAACCGTTGCATTGTGCGAAGTCTTGGTAATACTCTCCGTTCTCAAAATCAATATAGCTGATCGTGTCAGCGTTTCTTTCAGACAATTCAATAAAAGCCGCATAATCTTCCTCAAATGTAGGTATGCGATATACACCGCTAGTCAATGCATACCATTTTAGACCGTTTCCGGTTGATTTATCGTAATAGGCACGTATAAACATTTTATCCCTCCTTATTCAACAGCTATCCAGTACATGTTTGTGTTTGGGTATTGTGTATCCAATTTAAACCCTGTTGCGTTAATATAACCACCTTTAGTAGTAACGGCAAGGTAACCCGACCCCGATTGATAATAATTGGCGTTGACATCTCTATAAAAAGAAGCCATCGGACCCTCAGTGGTTTGTCCTACTCTTCCTATAACAATAACAGACGGAAGAAAAGTTAAACCCGTGATAGTTAGCATATTCGATGCATCTGTCATCCCTGTTCCTTTTGCAAACTTCTTACCTAACGGAATCCCATTAACCGCACTCACAAACGCACTCCAAGCATCCGTATCATTCACCGTTCCGCCCTTCGCACGAATCGCCGCGCCTAATTGTGCTTTGATTGCGTTCAAATGCGTTTGTAAATCCTGTACGCCTTTTACTGCGCTTAATATGTCATCGTTGGCGTGTAATAGCTTGTCAAATGTATATACCCATGTTTCTCCGTTCATTTCGATAGTGAGCGTATGGGCGTTTCCGTACTTAATCGCATCCCATTGCGCTTGCGATAAGTTAACCGTAAACTGTTGCCCGCTTGTTGGATTCGTTCGTGTTGCGATGGTTGTTCCGTTGATTTTTTCGGTGATGGTGGACATCGTTCCGTCTGTCGTGATGGAATACGACAAAATATTGCTTTTATCGGAACTTGTTTTTTGTCCGATATAGCCCGGTGTGACGGATATGGTTGTTACGACCCACGCACCGCTAAACAATACGCTTGATGTTCCTTTTCTTATCGTTAATGGCTCGGACATATTAAGCGTTAAATCGAATAAAGAAGATGGGTTCGTTCCGTTACCTACCGTAATTGGAGCCGACCATGTATCACCATTATCTGTCGATTCAATTCGTTTGGTTACTCCGTTATCTTCGTAAGTGATAAACAATTTGCCGTTTTTGTTTGCGGTTAATGTCGGATTAGTTCCCGGAACAAGTTTCTGCGGTGTAGACCAGTTTGCGCCACCATCTGTCGACTTACTGAAACGGATATAGTTAACGCCTCCACTTGCGCTGTCTGTACCGTGCCATGCGTTTCCGATAAGCCCATTCGCTAATCCGTTTACGCTTTGCGGCACGAATATTGCGGATGGGGAGGATTGGGTGTATGAGTTGCCTGAATAGATTAAATTATTACCCCAGTTTACAATCGTGTTTTGAAAATAAAAGTTTGCGAAGTTTTTATCGAATATAGCGATAAAATAACTAGCACCGTTGTAATATTCACAAACAATTTTCCCGTTCGGTAATACAGAAGGATTTTGAAAATAATTTCCGCTTGTATTTACTTTTGTAACCTGCTCAACCGCACCCCACGTCACACTACCGTCGGCGTTAATCGTGCCTTTCGCATAACGGATATTAAAGCTGTTCGGATACGTTGAGTTTTTCGATGCCCATGCCGCATGGAGTTCCGTTCCTGCTTCGTTGATGGCGATGGAAGTTGTACCAAGAGCCGTTTGTACTGTATCTAATACAGCGTTTCCGTTATAAATATTGACATTCGTTTGTGTTTCAGCGTCGATTACATATACTATAATAAAGTAATTGTTAACACTATTTTTAAAAGGTAAAATCGCATAAATTTTATTACCTTTGTTTATAATACTACCGCCAGAAAGAAATGAATCCCCTGTATTAGCTTGAACATAACATAATTGTTCATGACTTGTCGCATTGTTTTTTGTTACTTGAAAAATATATCTGCTGTTAGTAGTATCGTATAAAAGTTCAACCAACCAACCATTACTCAACCGTACAAACTTACGCCCGCCGTTACCCGATGTGTCATACGCTTGGTTGACGACTGTTGCATCTATTACCGTTGTCATTACGAATCACCTCTCTTATCGGTCATTCAAAATTGCATTGACTGTCGTGATTAAATTGCCCCGTACAGCGTTAAACGCTTGACCGATTTCTTGGAGTGCGGATTCAACGTCTCCGCCCGTGTAATAGCCGCCGCTGTCCGTGATGGTGATTGCATTGGCGGTTGTGCTAACGTTCAATTGTGACGCAGGTACTTTGCCGTCCGGTCCTAGTGTTGCGACGCCGTTCGGTTGTCCTTTTTGGCTATCGAAATAGTTTTTTGCGTTTTCCTCAGCTTCATCTGCCTTTTGTTGCGCCCCCTCTGGAGTTTCATATACCATCGATTGGTTAATCACCGCTGTTACATTAGGAGCATTTCCAATAATCGTAAAGATATCGATAGTCTTTTCGATAATATCCGCTCCGCCGCCCGCAGGAATATATTCGGCACTTGTTCCCGCGTTGCCATAACAATACAAAATCTCCCCTAATGTTGGATCTTGAGCAAATACCCCTATTTCTCGAAAATAAAAACCTGATGTCAAATCCTGATTGGAAAACACTACTCCAATCACTGCTTGACCATCAGGTAGTACCTTTAACTTAGTGATCGGCAACGACAATTTTTCGTTTTTCAACGCATTTAAGTCGGAAATCAGACTTCCACCTAATTGGCCATCTCCAAGTGCAACTCTGGTAAATTGCAAGGGAATTCCTGTTTGTGCCTTCGCTTGAAGATTTCGGCCTCGATTTGTTTGAATTAATCCACCAAACGCGCCCACTTAAACCACCTGCCTGATTGTCATTTTTTCTCCTATATGCACAACCCCAGCGAAATACAAATTCATATCTTCCGATTGCGTAATTTCAATTTTCTCTAAAACTGAACGTACATTTTTCACCGAATTAAGCGCTTGTAAGAACTGTTCTGCTTTTTCCTGAGTAACAGAACGGTTGCTAGTAACTACCTTAAAGTGATATGGCTGGCCTCCATACTCAAACCACTCTACAACTTTTCCTTCTCCAAATACCGTGGTGATTAACTCCTCGACAGCTGCAGGAGTTCCTTTTTGACGATGAAAGAAAGTTGAACGATTAATCAATTTTCTTTTTTGCTCAACAGGTAAATCATTGGAATAAAAATCTACATGCCTTTCAAATGCAATGAGGTCCAATAAAAATTCAGGAATATCCTGTGATAGAATTTCTTCACATTTTTGAAACAGTCGCTGCATTTCCTCCGAAACAGCTTGCATGATCGCTTTCGTATCTTCGTCATTGTGAAGACTAGCCGGAAGGAGAGCAACAAGATCTATGTTAAGTAGTTCATTACGCATTCGTTACGCCCCCGTATACAATAGACACATTTCTTTCTTTTGCTACCTGATTTTTTTCAATTGATTGATAGCTAACAGGAGATACCAGGTCAATACGTGCCGCCCCAGCCTGTTTCATGCGCAGAATTAGTTCGCTAGGATCAATACCTCGACCTAATTTCTGTTTTTGCCAGATAATATAATCTTGAACAGCCTGATCAATATTCGCTTGTAACGTTGTGGCCATGCTCGCTTTTTCAGAAGAAATGTAGTAAGTTACATCGATATCGTACTCAACCTGTTGCGGAGCTGAAACGACAACATGGTCCGTTAAAGGACGGACTTTTCTGTCACTACAAGCTTCAAGTACCTGTGACAGTATCGCTTCATCCGGAAGCTCTCCGTTTTGTAATAAAGGAACGATTTCAACTGTCCCTTCTCCTGCTTCTCTGACAGAAACGTCTACAATCAATTGATTGGCACTCTTCGCATGATAAATGTATGCCTCTTCGGGCCCAGCTGTTGAATACCTTTCAGGAGACAGCCGTATCCTTTCTGCGTATGGATCATCTTCTTCCCAATCCGCTCCGCCATCTGATTTGTCGATGTTATATACCTTGGTAACAAAAGGTATCGGGTCACGGTCCACTAACTGGTTAATTTGATTTGGGAGGAATCCGTTACCAATCGTTCCTGTTTCTGTACACACCGTTTTAATATCCACATAAGACATATCATAAGTAACGTTTATATCTTCTGGGGTTGCAAACATAACACTTCCATTACCAGTTACCCTTATTCCCGCTGGAATGACTGGAGTTTCACCAAAAGGTATGCTTAGCTCAAAGCGTACAGTAGTAGTCGCTGCTTTTGGTCCAAGACGTGGTGTCAGCTCATTTTCCCCTAGATGATCAAGAAAGTCATCCGTTGCATAGGAAAGTAATTTTTGTTTGAGGCTGTAATCTACTGCATTCGCATGCAACACTAAACCGTATACAAATGATTTAATAAGCTGTCGACGTGGGTCTGCATCTGTAAGTGTCACCCCTCTTAATTCTTCAAATCTTGTGACAATATTTGTTTCACTTTCTTCAGCATCAACGCTAATAAATTGAATATCAGGCAGATTGAATCGAGGCATCTTCTTGAATCACCACCTTTACAGTCGGGATCAATCGTCCATTTAGTGGGTCAACATCAAATAATACTTCCTCTACTTGTGCTCGAGGCTCTCTTGTTTCAATTGCTTCGACGATACGAGAAGCAAGTTGTGATTTCACAAAATCAATTGGACCGTCTTTGATATCCTGTATCCAACCAAGTGAACGGTTGAGAACACAAGAATTCCATTCGGTAGAAAGGATGAATCGAACATTTTGAATGATGGCATCTACGCCTGTAGCTCCGTAGTCAATGGAGTCAAGCAATGAAACAACGTACATGAATTTCACCCTTTCCTACACTTTTTTGAACGAGACATATTTGCTTCCAGCAGACAGGTATAATCCTGCCCCTACATCGTACCAAGTGATATCCGTTTTCTTTGTCCCGTACACCTTATAACTCTGACCCTTACGTGCGACTTTTACTATTCTCGCATTTAAAGAAGGTCCCGACCGAATATTCAACATATTCACTTTGATAGTCACGATGCCGATGTTACTTCGTTTTGACACATTATTACTGTTAGACTTAGGTTGTGGTTTTGGTTTGGATTGAGATCCTGTTTTGGGAGCCACGCGAGGATACTCTTTTAGAGTCAACTCTGCTTCAGCTGTGATTAGCTGACCTTTACTGTCGTATGTTTTATGTCGTTCCGCAAGTGACTCTATATACCAGTAGCTATTTGAAATCGGCGCGCTACCAATAATAAAAGGTGCCGTTGTCCCGTTATCTTTAAGCGTTCGTAATTTGTCTAATTCTTTTCTTGGATCTACTCCATGCATGATGCTTAAACGGATTAAAAAAGTGATTTCATCTTGTCCTGGTCCAAGAAATTCAGGCATAGGTTTTTTACCGATAATTTCATGTGATCCCCAACGCGCGCCTCCGCTTCTAGTAAACTCGTCAATCGTATAGATTTTTTTCGGTGATACTTCGAAAGTAATAGTCCCGAAAGTAGCGAATTTCGCCATGTAATCACCTAACTTTCAATCAGCTGGCAGTTTTTCAAAATGACTTTTGCGCCGGATACCTTACTAAAGTCGAGAGTCAGTACATGGTTACTGACGTCATATTCAAAAAACGCCCCATCTTCAAATTGAATATGCCGCTTCTTTTCAGTTTGGACAGGTGGTTTGTCCTCATCATTGTATACCGCACCAATTATGAACCCTTCGCCATTTCCGTTTGGAGAGAATAAGCAGATAACCTGTTCACCAATCGCTGGCATCCAAAAATCTTTATTGTTTTGAGCTCCACGCACCGCAACCTGTAATTCCCTTGAAACCATATTCTTGTCTTCAAAATATACACGCGCAGTACATCGTTCCGGGTATATAGATGAAACACGACCCACATCCATCCATTTTTTCATCAATACCCCTCCAAACATTTGCGTAATTCAAGTGTTGTCTCTGTTTTTTGTCCCCCAACAGTATTCACTCGCGTAATAATGTATTTTCCATCGAAAGCACCGAACTCTTTCAAATTAACGGTCTGGCCAGCATAGTAATCCGTCATGCCTGCCATTCGTATAGTAAAGGTTGTAGCATTTTTGTTTTCTTCTCGGAGCCTTTTCTTTGCGAGTCGTATTGCTTGTGCCTGCGAATTCACCTGTTCATTGACAACAAGAATTCGCCCTGTTTTCGGTGCTTTCGGTGGAACAAATGTATATTTGATCGTTTTCTTTCTCCGAGGGTCCGTATATTCAACGCGACATGCGCGGTACGTTCCAGTTAGTGTCGTTCGTCCCTGATATTCAAGAATTCTTTCGTCAGAGCGTTTAATTGTGCTTTTCGCTGGCGTACTTTCAAATTTCGCCTCATCAAAAATAGCAATACTGTTGTTAGTCACTTTTAGCGCTAATCCTGAATCTGTACACAGTTTCATGAGAAAACGCAAGTCTGTTTCGCCAGCTTGTTCAACACGCTCAAGCTCCGGATTTTCCTCAGAATCAAAATAAAATTTCATTTTGTTTGCTTTTGCGATATCTCCAGCTACCTTTTTCAGCGTTGCTTTTTCCCAAGAACGATGTTTTTCCGTGCGTAATGAAGAAGTTTCAGGAACAGAAATGGCGCGAGTAATCGTTCGAGAAGGAGGAGCAGAAATTTCAATTTCATCAATTTCAAATACGCCGAGATACTTCTTTTTCGTTTTTGGATCATCCCACCCCATATAAATGGAGGTTACTTTCAAACTTGCTCCTTTTGACGGCATCCATGTGCCCATCCATTTTTTCTCTCGATCGCCTAAAGAGATAGATATATCGTCAGCTTCTCCACTCATATTGTCTGTATGTGACCATTCCGTGATAAAAGGAGATAAATCCTCTGAAATATTTTTGTTGTTATACCGAATGTCTAGATAGACTCTTCTTCCATTCTCCACGGCTGGTCAACCCCTTCGTCAATTCCTTCGTCAACTTCTTCTGTTTCCTCATCTTCTTCATCACGCAACCAATCTGGAGTATTATCATAATCTGTTTCCTCCACATCAGGGATGTTGAGCAACACTCCGGCTTCAAACTGAACAACATACCGATATTGTTGATTGACTTCTAATAAAAGAGGGAGCAAATATTCGCTCCCTAATTGTTCGTATGCGATTTTATCCCACGTGTCGCCGCTCTTAGTTCGATATTGTCTCATGACGAGAACGACACTCTCCTTCTCTTATGTTGGTAATCCTGCATTTGTTTTTCAAAGTTGCTCCGTTCTCTTTTTAAAACTGGCTCGATTTCATGTTTTTCCACTCCTTGTATTACTGGAGCATATACATATTGAACATTAGAGCCGCTAGAAACCGGTAATTGATTCGCTTTGCTCATTAATGAATCAGCGCCCAGTAAGCGACCAGTTTCTCTCCAAAGCGCTAATGCACGATTGTCTCCCTGTTTGATCGGAATCCATGATTCAGGTCCTTCTTCCGCTACCATCCCTATATGCGGCGTACGAAGAATTCCACCACGAGCATATTTCTTCACTTTTCCTTCTGCTTTCAAAGAAAGGCTCGGAACAGAAGTTGAATTGATTTTTTTCGCCAATTTGTTTAATGCCTTTTTTACGGAGTCGGCTCCAGATTGAATATCATACAACGAAACTACCCATCCACTTGCTCGGCCAATATACATCGCTAAGATTGAAAGATTGCTGGATGCCTTCGCTCCATAATCAGCAAGAAGAAAAATGCCACCTACTACTTTTCCAGACGCTTGGCCAACATACATCGTCAGAATTGACATGTTTTGAGCCGCCAATTGGGCATTTTGTGCCAAAGGAAAAATGGAACCGACTATTTTTGCCGATGCTTGTCCGGAGTACATTGTTAGTATTCGAAAATTTTGTTCGGCAATTGAGATGGTAGCCACTAGTGAATTGATTTTTTGATTTATAGCATTAGTGTTTACATTGATTTTTGCATCAGAAGATGTAGCACTTGGACTAGCACTTTTCGCTCTAATTGCATCAGTCGCTTTTCCGGCCATCCATTTTCCAGCTACATATCCTCCGAGACCACCAAGAGCTGCTCCGATTACGGTACCGATGCCTGGTGCGACCGCAGTCCCTACCGCGGCACCAATTTTTGCTCCACCCCATCCGCCAGCTAATCCGCCAGCTGATTGGACTGTAGCTTTAACTTTATCTTTTGATTTGTAGATGTCGTATAATTCGCTAGCGACCGTCAAAGGTAGAGCTACTTTTCCGGCCACTTTACCTGTCTTTTGGAGGAGTTCTCCTGCTTTAGAAAGTTTGCTAGATGCTTTTGTCATTTGTTCAGCCGCTTTGCTTGCAACAGGGGAAACTTTTGTTCGCTTAAAATCATTTAGATATACTACTTTACCAATATTTTTAGGCGTTGCATTGTTTCCTTGAAGAATAGGAAGTGTTTCACGCTTTTGTGTTAATTTTTTTATGGCACTGCCGCCTGCTAATTTTCCTTTCCCTAAAAGGAATTTACCGCCGGAAAAAATTCCTTTAGCCAGTAAGCCGCCTGTCAACATGTTAGCTACTATACCAAGACCTGCTGCACTAGCAAAGTTTCCTTGTCCTAGTTGATTAATAGAACTAGACAAAAGGCCCTTTAGCGCCCCAACATACGCCCTTATGGAAATTTCGGCAAGCTTCACAAATATTTTTTCGAATTTTTTTCCGCCTGGACCGTTTACCCAGTCTTCAATTTTTGTCGCGGTTTCATCCAAGGCATATATAACCTTGTCGCTAAAGTCCATGTTTTTGAATTTATTCCATTTTGCGAGCTCAGAATAATACTGTTTTAGATATTCTGGGTCCATTTTGGAGCGCATTAAATCAAACTTTGGTTTAGTCGTTGTGAATGGAGCCAGAATATCATCAAGGGCTTTCCCTACTCTTTTTCCAAACTTTTCGGCTTTAGGGGCGCTTCGTTCAAAAATATCTGCCGCCGCAAATGCTACCTTCTTAATGACTGGCAAAGTTCCCTCAGCAGCAATGATTTGCAACGTTTCGAATGCGCCGTGGAGCTGTTCCACAGCACCAGCTGCATTGTTCATCTTTTCTTTCGCGACATCCAACGCTGTGACTTTTGACATTTCGTCGTACATTTTTTTGATACCGGCAGCGCCTTCTTTAGCAAGTATAGTTGCCGCACGAATGGAGTCCGAACCGAACATGTCAAAGAAAGCAGCTGTACGTTCTTTGTCGGTTAGCTTTCCGAATTTTTGATGCAAAATCTCTGCGACTTCGGCCATATCTTTCAATTGACCATTTGCATCAAATAAAATATTTGTTCCATCTTTTAAAATTAGCCCATATTTTTGAAACAAAGTCGCTGCTTGTTTCGATTTTGGTTGAACGTTGGACAAGAATGTTTTAAATGATGTACCGGCATCGCTACCTTTTAGCATGTTGTTCGAGAATGCTGCGAGGGTAGCATTCACTTCTTTAAAGCTAACGCCGATTCCGTCCGCAACAGGACCTACCGCGCTTAGCCCATATTTAAGCTCATGGACGTCAGACGAAGAGGCATTGGCCGCACCAGCGAGAATATTTGCCACTTGAGCCGCTGTCAAAGCATCTTTTTTGAACCCATGTAAAGAGTCGCTCATAAGTTCAGCTGCTTCAGCTAGATCAAGCCCACCAGCTGTTGCTAGGTTTAAAGATGCCTCCAAACCACCAGCTTTTACAATAGCCGGTGATATCCCTGCTTTCAACAATTCTTCAATCCCTTGCGCCGCCTCTAAAGCACTATATTTTGTTTTTGCTCCAACTTCGAGAGCAAGGGATCTCATTTTTTGCATTTCTGCATTGGTTAGACCCGTAACCGCCTTAATTGAAGAAAGCTGAGATTCAAAATCCATTGCTTTGTGAACAGATGAATAGGCAGCTGCTGTTGATGCAGCAGAAGCAGCAGCAAAAGGAAGAACGGCTGCTACTGTTGTAGCCGCTCTTCCTCGAAAATCATTCATATTTTTCATCATTTGCTGCTGTTTCTTCATCTGTTCTTGGAGTTGTTTTTGTTTTTGTACATTCTTCTCTAATTGAGAAGATAGCCTTTGATGCGCTGCAGCATATTGTTCTGTGGCAATTTTACCGCTTTTATATTGTTGATCAAGCGCGCGTAAACTCGCTTTTAATTCTTTTGTGTCCCGTTTTAATTTTTCTGCTTTAGCCGAAGCAGAAGTGAAAGCGCTGGTAAAACTACTTGCAAGACGACCTGCGATATGAAAACTGACTTCAAACACTTTTCTAGCCAACGCTCTCACCCCTCGTTTCTTTCTTTTTCGATTTCAATTGCTACATCTATCCATTCTTCAAGTTCGAAGAATGTTAGATTTAGGTAATATTCCATCGATGTCTCAGTAGACTTAGCTAACTTCATTGCAGTTTTTCGGATGTCTTTTGTTCCTCGGATTCCATATTCATTAAAAAAAGTTGCACTTGTGCCGTTACGTCAAGGAAGTCGGACCAATGCAACTTTTGTAGATCGTCAAGAATAATTCCGGAAGCACGCGCTGCAATTGCTATTTGTGTTTCCTGACTCAGGATATTAAAACTTACTCCTTTTAATCGCAACTCTCTTTCCACTTTGAGAATATCATCGCCCGTGAGCTTTTCTAAATCTAATTTGATTGTATCGATTTTATTACCATCAATTTCGATTGGTCGAGATAACTTCACTTCTGTCATTATTCATTCCCCCTTTAATTCATTCCAAGTGCTTTACGGATGTCGGCAAGATAATCTACACCATTAACTTCGAATTTATAATTTAGCTTGTCGAGTTCCACAAGTGTTTTTCCGTTTACCTGGATCTTGATATAATTAATTTCAACCTCACTGCTTGCATCATACGGAGATCCTTTTTCCATTTTTCCAAGTTCGTTTTTATTTGCTATACCTCGAACTAGAACTCGACAAGGAACTTTAATGTATGATCCCGTCGCTGCGTCTAGAATTTGGTTTGCGCCCCGAATATCAAAAGTGCCAACAACCGGTGCGATCAAAGAAACGACACTTTCGTTTAAAACACGCCAGTTGATAGTTACCTTCTGGGATTGAAAGTGTCCAATCGTTGGACTTTCGTATTCTCCGGCGATTCCTGCTCCTTTGATTGTTTCTGTTATATGTTCAAAAGAAGGGAGCTGAACATCAGCTATTCCAACGAGATTGTTACCGTTCAAGTAAACACGAAAATCATTCAGTTTTTCAGGTATTTGATTCATCTATGATACCTCCTCTTAATTACGCCGTAAGTACGCTTAGGTATGACACATCAAATTCAACAAGAACATCGATATCTTCAGCAGGAGGTGGCGGAGCCATATATAAATGTAATCGCACTTTTCCATTCAACAAATCCGTAGTCGGATTTTCTTCTGGAAGAAATTTAACACGTCCGCCTAGAGTAGCTCCTCTAGCTGCAAGACCATTCATCCAAACATTTGAACCATCAATAAATTGATCAATTAATCGACCATTATTTGGATCATCAACGTTATGCCAAAACGATACAATTAAGTTATTTCCAACCCAGTTAAACATACGACGAATAGGGATGAACGCGTCCTTTACATCAGTATTATCTGGGAATGCGCTTGTGCGGTTGCCCCATAGTTTCCAACCACCAATGAAGTTTAGAGCTGTTACAATACCGTTAGCATTTAAAAAAGCTGCTTGGTCTTGTCCCAAGGCAACTTCTTGTCCGTTTGCTATTAAAGCGTCCATTACTAATGACTTATTCGATGGAGAAACAAAAGGTATATCATCGTTCTGAGAATCCGTTTGAGCTGTCAATGCAGCTGCATGAGAGGATAGATGATAGATTTTGTCACCTAGTTTTACGTCACCCCAAAATAATGTTGCATATTCATCAGAAAGATAATTGTCTGTTTTGTATTCAACCGCTTTGGTATAAACATTTGCAACTGTTGTATCAATATCAATGTAGGCTTCTGCTTTAAAAACTCCGTTAATGTTTTTCACTTTGGCCTTCATGACAGATGCTATAGCAGGTTTTTTACTGAATTTTGGAGCAATGAGAGTGCTAGGAACCATACGGAATGTCGGAAATACAGAATTAATTAGTTCCAAACCCGTTGATTTCCCGGTTTCAATATCATATCCCCCGATGATATCAGCATCTGTCACTTTTGAAGAGTCTAAATGAGAGTATGAAACCACTAATGATGTAGTTGTATCAGTAATAGCTCCTCCCTCTATAGCTGAAATGACCACTTTACCGTTCTCGTCATAAACAGCTGTATAATCAACATCTTTTTCAAGAGTTGTTCCCCCTGGCGATGTTTTTACATCAAGTGTGTCGAGGAGAACCCCCTCTTGATCAATGGCTGCTTTTTTGTTTTGTACCGAAATGGATTGATCGGTTACATCCGTTTTATGTTTTTCTGGATCCAATACGTTGATCAAGACAATAGGAGAGACTTCATACAGTTTCAAATGGGTATTCATCGCTTCGCACAAAGTGAATTCAGAAAAATTTTCGCTGTAACCCAGTTTTTTCTTAGCTTCATCGAATGATTTTACAAGAATCGGCTTGTTAACTGGTCCATTTCCTACAAGATGAATAGGAGCTGTCCCTACAGCTACATTTACCATCGGAACCGAACCTACAGTTACTTTAGAGGCTGAAGAATCTTGAGGCGTATTCGGTACACTAGTTGAAATTTCAGTTGTACTAACTCCGTGTTGATATGTCATCTATCCATTACCCCTTTCTTGTGAAATATTCGATTGTTTGCCGATAGAATACCGATTCAGCTGACGTAGTATCCTTCAATCGACTTTCTGCTGCAGTAAGCTGACTAGCTGGAATGAATAGCCTTTTAAATGCTGGGCATTTTTCAAAATGTGATTTGAGATGATCTGGAATCCCGTTTGAAAAGATAGTGTATTTTGTTAACATCCCGTTAGGAAGCGATGGTCCTACATAAATTAGAGCTTCTGGTTGTTGTTTTAGTTGTTCCTGTTGTTCTTGTCCAACAACTAGTTTTTCTGTTTGTTCTTGTTTTTCTTGATCAACAGCAACTTCTTCCGTATTTTTCTTAGATTTGGCTGACATATGGCAAACCTCCCTCGTTTTGTACTTTAGGTATGATGTATTCAGCAACAATATATCCGACCCATTCAGGAGCATACTGTTCTTCTGGAATATCGATAGATAGTCCCTCTTCTTCTATCTGAAAGGCTCCAAAAGTCGGTTGTTTTAGCATTTCGTTTTTTATGCGGGTCAACACATTTAAAACATCGCGGAAACCGACTTCGTGATCATCGCATACAGTTCCAGCAATAATATGAATCTGTACAAGATTTGTTCCGTCTTTGATTCGTTCCCTTACGTACCGAACGATGACATGCGGATAATCAGGTATTTCTTGTTCTTCCTTTCGTTTTTTAGGAGGAAGAAACTGTTGTCGAACTTGAGGAGGTTTACGGACTCCTCGATGAGTGGTTTCCAATCTATATTGAGTGACCCACTGTTTGATTTTCTCGGTTAATGTATCAATTAACCCTATGCTTGTCATAAGACTAGACATAATTATTCCTCCAAAGCTCGATCGATTTCGTGTTCCAGACGCTCGCTAAGTTTTTCACGTGCCTTGTCTTCCACCCATTGCGAAACGCTACGACTGCCGATCATCTGCGGAATCGATGGACCATATAGTTGATTGATTGGATATCTAGGCTTTCCTGCGCGTTGAAATACACCTATATATCCAGATTTCATTTGTGCCGTAAAAGCACGTGCAATCGGTCCACCTTCTCCCTTTCGAACCATTGCTGTTAATGGTTTCTTCCTTTTTGGCTGGGGTGTTTTAGGATTAACTTTAAATTTGATGAGGGGAATTACCGAACCTTTGGAAATAACTGAAGCTGATAAATCCCCCTCATTAGCTGGATATATTTTGACTGTTTTAATCACATCTCCATGACGGATGACATATTCTTGTCTCGCTTTTCTTGCTGCCTCTGTTCGCGCAGTATAAGCTGCACGATTAATAGCTCGTGCAGCCGCGCGTGGAATTTTTTCAGGTGTTTCCTGTAAAGCTTGTTCTAAACGTTCCATATGTTCGATGCTCAATTCAATCATTTATTTCACCTACGCTTCATTTGCCGTAGCAATAATTTTGAGCAATCCGCATTCTTCAGAAACAGAAACAACATAGTAGTCTTCTCCATCAACGTAAATCTGTTGTCCAACTACCGGTTTATCATAATCAGTAGATTTCACAAAAATCGTGATTGATGATTGATATATACCATCGGTGTTCCTAAAAAGATATTCTGGATGTCGTGGACGCTCGTTAAATTCATCGGACCCAATAATGGCCAAAACTTGCTGTCCATCAATGTCGTGATATTCAGCAAACTCATCCGTATTAAAAAAGGCATCCAAATCAGCCGCCAGTTGATCACGAAAGTTTGTCATTTTCCTTTACCCCGCGATGTTTTGGCTCGATTTGTTGCCTTTTTTTTATCAGTTTCATTCGTTTCTGATTGTTCGCCATCCTGTTGCTCGCCTTCTTGAGTATCATCGCTGTCTTGAAAGTCAGCCACTTGTAGATCGTCATCTTCAATGTTCTCGTAAGTGGCTAGACGCTTTTCGACTAGGCGTTTTTCTTCGTCCTTATCCAGCTCGGTTAACAGCTTGCCTGGTGGATATTCTGTTCCATTGTAACGGATTGGCCAAACTGTTCTAATTGGCATGCCTCATCCCTCCTACAGCACCTGTGCTACGTACCAACTGTCTACTTCAAATGGAACCGGCACAGGACGGCTGTTCAGCTGAATGAATCGTTGAGCCGGGTTTTTCTCGGTCCAGCTGTATGGAATACGAGAACCTTCATAAGTGATAAACTGCTCGTTATCGCCCATGAGAGTAACAGCTCCATAGAGCATACTGAATTTAGCGCGAGTGGACAGAACGGCAACCGTACCGGCAGGAACCATCGTTTTTTCGTTTTGCTCTTCCTCATCAAAGTACCATTCATCGTAGCTGTAAATATCAAGGCCAAGGCTAGTAATGGATCCGACAAAGGTCACGCCATTCGGCAGAACGCGCGGTTCAATTTGTCCAAGTTTAATGCGAAGATTGTCCAGAACGTCCTTTACTTTTGGATGGTTGATAAAAACATCCACCACATTAGATGCCATGATGACCATATCTGGAGTGATGCCGGATTTCTGGATGACAGCCAAACGCCAGTTTTTTAAATCTTGAATCGGATCGCTGTTAGGATCGCTCCACTTGTCTGTACCGCTAAGAGCTACCTTGTTGGTAAAGCTGAAATCAAGAGTTTGGTTAACACCTTCGCCAATCATGTCTACTTTTCCGGTGAATAGAACTTGAGCGCACATCCATTCCTCACGACGGGTAATCGCATCGTCCAGTTCAGCCAGGTCACTCGCCAGCAGCTCAATAGCACGTTCCTCTGGAGATTTGGCTGCGTAAATGTGCTCTCCCATGGATCGTTGCTGTAGGTCATCGACTGTAATCGCGCGCATCGGCTTAATCAATGGAGCCTTGTAGGTCTTGGTCTCGAATCCCTGACGATCCATAATTTTTCCAGGCAGACGTGGAGAGACGAACGGTGCCATTTTACGACGTCCTTTGTAAAAATCCACATCAACATTTTCAGTCACAAATGTTTTAGTATTGGTGAAGAACGTGCTTTTCAAAAATGTGTTAACAGGAAGCATCTGTTTTACTGCTTCCAACATAGTACGAGGATCATAAATGCTAATAGTATTTGCCATTGTTCATTTTCCTCCTTTAATCAATAATCAATTAGGCTTTTTGATTGTCTTTCACAAAAATACCGATTTCCCGAAGTGCTGTCTTATGAGTGGCAACGGTATCAGTACCGCCAAATTTTAGTGCCGCACCGTTGAATTCTCCTGTCAAATAGGCGACAGCTGGACGATCTTCAGTAGTAGCATCAACGGTGTCGGCCAGGATAGCGTAAGGCTTTTGGGAACCGTCCGTGTTTGCCGAATTGACTTTAACAGCCTTGCCGTCTGCGGTCACGATACCCAACACTGTGCCACGCTCGTATACAGCTCCTGCTTTTAGAGTCACTTTGTCGGTTACGACAGGCATTACGCCCCCGGCGAAAAGGTTATCACGGATCAAAGTGTCTGTGTTTTGAACCAGATTTTCCATTACTTGTTACCCCCTCTTAATTTATTGATATAATTTGCGATTGCTTGTGCCTTTGTTTGGGTATCCTCTTCTTCGCTTGGAGGTGTCGGATCGTCTGTAGGTACATCATCAACACCAGATTCTTCAACATCTTGCTGAACTGCATTCAAATAATTACGGCGCTGCTGTTGCTGTGCCTTCAAAACTTCCATTGCCAGTTGTTCCGCGCTGGCTCCTGTTTCGTACTTGGCTTTTTGAATCAGATCCTTGTATCCAGAGAGCCCAAGATCGTCAATGGCTTTCATCCGATTACGTTCCTGCTCAATGCCATCCTGGACAGCCGCTTGGTATAGGTCCGGGTATTTGGCTTTCAATTCATCCAGATTTTTCACATCTTCTTCCTCGCTTTCACTCACATTTTGGTCGTTCTCATCCATTTCCGGTCCGTTTTCTGCGTCTTCAGTCTCGTCTTCCGTCGTTTCATTATCCAAAACCGGCAGATTCGGAACCGAAGCGAATGCTTTTAGGTCAAATTTTTGGCCGTTGAAGTAGGCAAAACCATCACGAATCGACGCAGAAACCTGATATTTTCGGTCCACTTCATCCGCAAAACCTTTCTCGACGGCTTCATCTGCGGTGAGCCAGGTTTCTTTGTCAAGCATCTTCTTGATTTCCTTGGCATCCAGACCGGTACGGTCAGAATAGACGCTGATAAGCGACTGACTGACCTTGTCTAACACATCAGCTGTGTGACGCAAATCCTTGGATTCACCAATAGCAATCGTCCATGGATTGTGGATCATGAGCATCGCTCCGGTACCCATGATGATCTTATCGCCAGCCATAGCAATGATGGAAGCAGCTGACGCGGCCAAACCATCTACACGGGTAATAATCGTTGCCTTGTGACTCTTCAGAATCTCATAGATAGTAAGACCAGCAAACGCGCTCCCACCACCGCTGTTGATACGAACAGTGATTTCGGATACGTCTCCCAAGGCATCAAGGTCCCTTAGCAAAGACTTTGGGGTGACTGAGTCATACCACCAAGATTCTTCATCATCAATCGGACTATAGATCGTCAGTTCCGCACTATTGTTCGTCGTCCGTTTTAGATTCCAAAATCGCTTTTTCACTGTTTGGATCACCTCCTATAATGGTTAATCCGCTTTCCTCAAGCAGCTTTTGTTCTCGGGAAAGCTGGCGAACATTTAATTCGAAATCACCACCGTTGATCTCCGCTGTCTCCCGCTCATGGGTGCTGAGTCTTGTTTCAATTCGCATTTTGGCCGCTGCCACCTCTTTCAATGGATCAATCTGACCAGGAGCA
Source organism: Thermaerobacillus caldiproteolyticus (assembly GCF_015326725.1). Classification (NCBI taxonomy): domain Bacteria; kingdom Bacillati; phylum Bacillota; class Bacilli; order Caryophanales; family Anoxybacillaceae; genus Thermaerobacillus; species Thermaerobacillus caldiproteolyticus. The sequence continues at coordinate 16,741 of NZ_CP064061.1, read as the reverse complement.
GGACCGTGCCACTCTGCTTGCGTGTAAGCCTTCCTGATGAGTGGATCTTCAAAAAAGCCAGGTGCATCAATACGCCCCTTAGCAACAGCCTCAGCAAACCATTCCTCATAAATCGGCTGACAAAAATCGGAAGCCAGCCAAGTTCTGCGCATACGAAAGCTTTTCCATGCTTCCAATAGCGCCGCTCGGCTGGCTGAATACGATGAGGTAAAGTGCTTTACCAGTAATTCATATGGAATTTCAAGTGCAGAACCAATTTGTCGTAAGATCGATGTCACGAAACCATCAAAAGCTGTGTTTGGTCGACTTGGATCAGCTGTTACAATATCTTCTCCTGGAGCAAGTCCAACTACAGCTCCATTGCCTAACGATATATCAACGTCATTATCGTCCCACTGTTCGTTTGGTAAAACACCTTCTCCAAGTGGGGCGTCTGGTACTTCTGTCTTGATAAACACCGTGAACATGCCTGTAACAACTGCTGCCATTAATTCCGCTTCTGTATAGCGCCCGAGTTGTTTCAACGATTCAATAACTGGAGCCAAAATCGGTACTCCTCTCCGCTGTTCTGGGCGCTCGGATTCCATCAAGTGAATGACATTTCGTCTTCCAGTCCGCTTTCCGTAGACTTCAACCCTTGTCCACTCTCTTTTCTTGATTGATTTGCTTAAAGGATGTTGATTCAGGAACCAATAGGCAACTACTTCGCCGTCAGGATCGCACTCCACACCACCCTTAATATCTCTTCCGTCTGTTTTGTCCGGCGTCATGCATCGATCAGCCTCGATTAGTCGAATGCGCAGATCATAAACCGAGTTTGGTCGTGGTTTCAACGGAAGAAGAGCAAAACAATCACCGCTCATCAGTTGGGATAGAAAAGCCAATTGTTGCAAAGCGTAGAAATTGTTCATCCGCGCAGCGTCACAGTCGTTCGAATCAGCCCACAGAGCAAATTCTCGCTGGATTTGACGCTTTAATTCGGCGGCCTGTTCATCGGATAATCCCAAAAATTCTGCGTCAATAGCCGGTTTCAAACGTAATCCAGTGCCGACCACGTTAGTTCTGGCGGTTTTGATCGCTCCAGTAGCGAGCGAAGCTCCACCCATATAGAGATCACGGCTACGCTGCCGAAGTACATCCAGGTTGTCAATGATGTCTTCATCCGGCGATCCACCGCTGAAAATCCACCCAGCTAGGGACTTTTTTGTCCGGCTGGCACCGTGATTGCCGTATCCAGAGTTGAAATAACTGAGTTTATGTCGAGCAACCGCCCGTTTGAGCGCCCATTGTGGAGAAATTGCACTGATCAAACGGTCCATTTTTCTCATCAATCCATCGGGACCGCTCTGAATACCCGCACTCCCCGGCGTCCTGATCGCAGTCTCTCCACTTCCCGGCGCCAAAAGTTGATCTGACGCAGAATCTCGGCTGCGTCCGCTCTTTCAAGCTGTCTATTTCCAATCCGGTACGATTGGCCAGTGGAGACAGCAAGATTGGCAGCCAACCATGCGTTTAACTGCTGTTCCGCCTGTTCCAGCGTGATACTCATGTCCCTTTCACCTCCTTTCATGAAATTCCAGAGCTTAACACTCGGCGTTTCCGTGGAGTTGCAACAGCCGGACGGGACGCGCTGCCCTTTTTCAACGCATCCCGTAGCATTTCAAAATTCGGATTCACAATCTCCATGGCCGCCATTGCGTAGTTACGGCAGTCGAGAGGCTCATTTCGAACATACTTTTTGACCCATTCGAATTTCACTTTCCCTTTGTAATAGCGCTTAACGCGTTCCTCGCTGGTCAGCCCTTTGAAATATTCCTCGTTGTATCCCTTCTCGGGTTCTAAAGGGAAATGGCAGTATCCAGGACCGGGATCTAGAATCTTCAATCTGGAGTAAATTCTCTCTTTTCCGATGCTTACACCAATCGGGAAGAGAGCAGCCTTCTTCCGGTTGGCTCGGGTAGGATTTCCGATGTAAGGTATATTGTCGTCTTCACGTTGCCCTTTGATGGCGAATATGCGTCGATGTTCTCTCGCTTTACAAAACTCGTACACCTCCATGGTGAAGTGCCCACCGGAGTCCATACAAGCTGCAGCAATATGCATTTTTACCCCGTCAGGATTTTCCCAAGTACGTGACAAATATTCATCAAGCTGCTTCCATACATCTGGACGTCTTAGATCACCAGGGATCACTTTATACTCGATCCCCCATGACTCCTTATCCATTCCCCAACCAACCACTTCAATTTCGAAACGGTCATCCTGTACGTCAACACCAGCTGTCAGTAATAAGACACCTTCTGGTACATCACAACCATAGAACTCACGTCGGTTCGCAAGATTCTCATTATCAACCGTCTCTCCCTTCTCTTCCCACGTTTCCCCGAGGGCGGTATTGACCCAAGCTTTCAGCAATTCCACGTTCCCCATCTTGGCCTGTCTATCGGCTTCCTGAAACTCCTCGATGATTGTAGTCCATCGTTTCCAAGGAGAAGCCAATTCATTTAGGTGGAAGCCTCGAACCTTCGTCTTTTCCGCCCGTGCAATCCATTTTCCTTCTTGTTGGCGGGACTTCCATGTGAATTCGTCGAACCGGAACCCGCAGAATTTACATTCCATGGTGGCATCTTCAAAGTGGATACGGTTCCACTCCAAAGGCTGATACTCACCACAATTAGGACATGGTAAACACCACTGCTCTTGCGTGGAATTCTCATATGCCATCTCGATCCGACTGGCACCTTTGATTGTGGGAGTTGAAACAAATATTTTCTTTTTGTTCCAGAAAGTTGTTGTTCGCTTTTCTGCTAGCGTTAGTGGATCTCCTTCCGCACCAGCACTTGTAGGAAAACGATCAACCTCGTCAGCAAGAAGAATACGAATAGGCCGGCTTGCCAATCCAGACGGAGAGTTTGCCCCAACCATCGTAATGTGTCCGCCCGGAAAAGTCTTATGAAGCATGGTATTTCCACTATCTCGACTACGGGCATCAGCAACTTTTCCATGTAATGCTGGCGAGTCACGAAGCATAGGTGCTAAACGATCCTTCGAAAACGCTTGAGCCATTTGCAGAGTTGGCTGCATGACCATAATTGGAGCCGGGTCATAATCAATGTGGTACCCAATGATATTTAAAAGGATTTCCGTTTTCCCCACTTGAGCACTTGTCATGACAACAACTGTTTCTACTGCTGGATCATTGATCGCGTCCATAATTTCTCGTTGGTATGGCGCTCGGTCTGTTCTCCATGTTCCTGGTTCAGCCGAGGATTCAGAAGATAATCTTCTGTATAAGTCAGCCCATTCAGATACTGTCAATTCTGGCGGAGGAGCAACAATTTGCACAATGTCTTTAAATAGTAATTCTGTATCATTTCTTTTTCTTTTTGCGGCCATTGCGCTGTGGCTCCTTTTCCGCTATCTCCTCAACTGCCTTTTCGTTATTTTCTTCCTCTGTATCAATCGCTAATTTATCCTTGCTTTGCGCATAGAAAATGTGAGGATCGTATTCCGACAGCTCTTGAAGGGCTTCATACACCTCTTTTTTAATGATATCCTGCACAACCGCTAGATCAGTTTGAGCAAGTAATTGAGGAGCGGTTTTGCTAGGGATTGCTAACATACGGGATCGAAAAGCCCCTAACATATTGTTCATCACACGACGAACATCCTCTGAACGATGCAATTCACCGCGCATAATCTGCAACTCCAACTCCACTTTCTGGCGATTCGCCCTTGTTAGAAGGGTTTTTTCTTTCGTTAGGTCGAGCTCCTCTTCGGATTTATCGGCTTGTGCCTTGATATACTCTATGTATCTCTGAACGGATGCTTTTAAGTCATATTTACCTCGGCTGATTTTAACCAAAGCATCCTCTTTTTCGAGTTGCCGAATTCGTCGGTCACTTAAACCAAGAATTTCCGAAATTTCAGCTGTTGAAACGATAACAGTTTTTCCCTTCAAATCCTTATTTGACAAGGGTTTTCACCACCTTTCAATGGAGTCAGTTTGTACTACTAAAAACGGAAACGGAAATGCACTTTTTTGCCCTGTCGCTAGCCGAATTTCGGGGCTCGCACGACCCGCTTGGATTCACATCTCCAGAAGGACCCGCGACTTATCTGGGAGTGTTCTAGCCTCCGCTTCGTACTGATATCCCGTTATTACCTCGAACCCTAACCGCTGCACTACGTCTTTATCTACACATTCATCAATAACTACAGGTTTTTTCTTGTAATACTGCAGCTCCTCTGTAGTGAGGACATACATATAGCCAAGCGTTTTCTTTAATACAGCCGCTTGATTTAGTGTTGCTACCACAACATAAAACCCGCATTTCTCAGCAAACTTCACTAATGCTGTCGTTTTTCCCAATCCTCGCAGCATTTCATCGGTTTTGATTAGCTCCCTTCGAATAGCCGCTTTTGTTAAAAGACAATCCAAAGCATTACTAACAAACGGCATAATCTCTGTTCTTAGATTCAGCACATTACACCTCTCCTATCGATTTAATTTGTATATCTAAACACTTTTGACAGTAGAAAAAGACTCTACTTACTTTACCGTTAGTGCCTTCCACTCGAAATTCCCTATACCAGTGTTCGCATTTCTTTTCAGACGTATGCTCACACATTGCTTTAGAATTCTGGGATTGTGGTTTAGGTGGTCTTGGTGTTTGCGGCGCAGATTTTACACCGTGACTTTCACCATACCAAATCCTAACGCTAGGCATTTCGTAAACCATGCTATTCCTCCTCCAAATAAAAAAGCATCCGCTTCTTCGGATGCATACCTATTACTCTTATTCACCTTTCTCTAGCTTGGGATTATTCTGCTATGTCTCTTGTGTATTCCAATCCGGCCATATGAACACCAAGCCCGCAAAGTAAACCGAGAATACTCAACACAACCGCTGCCCCAGTGTTATCTATCCAGTTCAAACCGATTAGAAATCCTAGGATTCCCCAACCTATTGAAAGAATGATGGCCAAATAAAAAGCTGTTTTTTCGAACCAAATACAAGCTATTAGACCAATAAAGCATACGCCAAATACCCACCAAGAATGTGTCATAGCTCCTAAGATAACAGAGATAATAAAAATCTCTCCAAATAAAATTTTAGAAGCGTCCTCGTTGAATTCAGCTTGGGTAACGCCTTTCCTAATTTCTCTATGCATTACCTTTATCCCCCTTTTAAAAAAACTATTCACCATTATTTCACAATACATACTGCTAATTACCCACTGTTTTTTTGAGCGATTTTATTCAACTTTTATCTTACCTTCCTTGGCCAACCGGACATATCGATATAATGTCCCTCGGCTAATTTCATGTATTTCACATATTTCATTGATCGATAGATCTTTGTTGTTATAATCCTCTAAGATGCGTTGTATTTGAAACTTTGTCTTCTTTTGAGGACGTCCTCCTAATCGCCCTCTTGCTCTTGCCGCTTCACGTCCCGCTTGCGTTCTCTCCAGGATTAATTCACGTTCCATTTCCGCTACTGCAGCTAAAATATGGAACATGAATTTTCCCATTGTAGTTGAAGTATCGATTCCATCCTTAATGCTGACAAACGTAATGTTATGTTCATTGAAATATTCCATTAACTCCACAAGTTGCTTAAAATTTCGCCCCAACCGGTCAAGCTTGGTAACAACAACCGTGTCACCTTCTCGAAGGAATTCCATCATTTTATTGAATTCCGTCCGGTTTTTTGTATCACGTCCGCTTGCCTTCTCTGCAAATATCCGATCAACTCCCCATTTCGTTAGCTCTTCAATCTGTATGTCCAGAGATTGATCGGTCGTACTAACACGTGCATAACCAAACTTCATAGTTACTCCCCTTCCGTTACCCTAAAAACAGTATAATAACCTGTATTTTCGAAGGTTATTAAACTTTGAATATTGTACTGTTTTATTATACTGCTTCAACCGCTGTTTAAGCTAATAAATCCAACAGCAGTATAAAAAGTAACGAAAGGGTTAAGTTTTTATACTCGTTTATGGTCTCTAAGCGACGCCACAAAATATTTACGGAACGTGAGGGTCAAGATGGGCAAACAAGGAAAAGTTAGTCTGTGGCGCCGTTTGCAAACCATAAAATGAAGAGAGCGACAGAACATGCCGCTCTCCTTTAAATGGGGGGAGAGGAAATAAGTATGGCTTCTTCCTCTATACATCACCACATAGGGTTTAGCAGAGGCAACTAGTAATACGCTAGCACTCGATTGCAATGGTAACTATTTTATATTTTTTTGAAGCATTAGGATTGTGCTGCAACACAACCTAGTTTTCATATTTAGTGTCCGATCCCTGCACCTAGGATGCAACCTCGCTAAACTTCCGAGATTGGCAGTTCACGGACACGCGCACCTCTACCCACCAAACGTGCGCTTACGACCGTACCCGCATGCAATTAACGGTCGCCCCATGAAATCACAAGCAGTGCAATGGAAGAAGCACCAACGTAACAAAATGTCCTTCCACTATATAGTGGCATTTGGTTGGCGAAATGTGTACAATATGTATCATTTTTTCTCATTTTCGATGAAATTTTTTATATTTTTTTCGATTTTTTTCTCCGCTCGATATAAAGCTTTTTTAACATTACCACTTGAGATACCTAACAACTGCGATATGTATTCAATCGTAAAACCTTCCCCTTTCGCAAGAGAGAAAACATCTTTTTCCCGCTCTGTTAGATCCCACGTTATCTCTTCAAGGATTTTTTGTTTTTCTTCATCGATTTCAATTTCCTCTTGTTCCGCATAAGCGATATTGTTAAAAAAGCTATCTGGCAATGTAACGGTTCTTTGTTCAATCGATAATCGTTCCGCTCCTCTTCGATTCCCGGGGCGGCGAGCTGTCGTCATCCATTCGATTGCATACAGCAATTCCCCTTCCATATCCGATAAAAGCTTCTTGTCTCGCTCAAGTACCGCTATTTGTTGTTTTATTTGTTCTTTTTTAAAAAGGCCTGCTTTTTTTGCTTGTTTTTCTAGTTTATTAATATCCGCTTTTACTTTTTCTTTTTGTTTGCGGACTAGTCTGAGAGATTGCTTGTATTCAAGAATAAGACGACGCATACTCATGACAGCTCACCCCCTGAAAACTGAATTTATTTTTGTCGGATTGCGCCTCTTCGCCGTTCATAGGTTGGACGGAACACTCCCATTACATCAAGAATTTCACGTCTGGACATTTCATCATTTTTTCTCTGTTTCTTTTTTTGGCGTGTAGAACGACGCGGTCGCTTATGTTCCGCTTTAGCAGGTTGCTTATGATTCACACGTTTCCATTTTTTCAGTTCATCTCTGAGAGTTCGCACGATCCTCACCTCGGAAAAATTGTTCAATTTCATCAAAAAGCATTTGAAGATATCTATCTCGCGGTACTGGCGGATCAATGACACCAACACGCTTGTCTTTTCGATACTCGCTGATCTTCCACTTGATTGTGTATTTCATTTTCCGCTGTTGGTTTGGTTGCTCTTGCTGTTCGTTTTGCTGTTTTGTCTCTTCCATCTGTTTCACCCGCTTCTCTGTTGAAAATAAAAAGAGAACCTCAATCCCGTAACGAGCGGGTTCCGCTGTTTAGGATTGACGTTCTCTGTACTTGTTTTATTTTTCTATGCTAAATTTCTATGCTAACCTTGATGTTCATCGGGATTTCCTGAGATAAATAGACTTCTCTGATACCTTTTTCAAACAACTCGCTGACTATTTCCTTCGCTTCATCTATTGTGGCGGCTTTTGAAATATTAAAACCTGCAAACGGAATAGTTCTATAAATTACAAAATACATAATGCCAACTCCTTTAAAAAGCTCTGACTATTTTGTTCATGATTCCACATCTTATTTTCCGTTTCTGTATTGATTGCCCCTAAACTCATAGTTATTGATTTTAGCGTTGGTCGTGGAGTTTTTGAGCCATTCCTGATATCTGCGAGAAAACATAATCGGTTTGCGTTTCGTTTTTTGATTAGTGGTCTTGTCCATCATTTTGCCTCCTTAAGAGCATAAAATTCTAATGCTTGTCTGGCTATTTCGATTATTTCAATTATCGTTTCTACAGGTGAATCGACGTCTTTTCTATCCTTCGATACTTCGATGATTTTGCCTAATGCCTCGCGATAATACAAACCCTCTTCAACCAAACTTTTTTCACTAAGTTTAAGCTGGTGTATTTCCTGCCTTAACTCATATTCGATTTGTGAAGAAAAAGTATTTGCCGCTCGATTTCTTCCTGCGCTTGTTGGAGTTGTTTTTTTAAATTCAGATTTTCTATTGCATAATCGGTAACTACAGAAACATGTTTTTCGTTTTCTCGTTGTGCCTTAATAAACTCGTTTCTCACTTCTGTCAATGTTTCTTTTAAAGCCTTATTTTCTAATTGCAATCGTTCAATCTCTTGCTGTTGTTGTTCAATTTGTCCCTTCAACTCGTCTATTTTCATAGCCGCTTCTACCGTGCACTCTTGAACCCAACGAACAAGCTGTTTAAATTCTTCTTTCATCCCGTTCCCTCCAATGAAACATATCTATCATTTTGTTTCGTATAATTCACGGACTATGCAAGAAGCTCTCTCATTGCTTTAATTTCTCTTTCTGTTAAGCTGACCTCTGAAATATCTCCTCCTCCGTGGGGTATCACCATTAAACCATAATCCTCATCTTGCTTAAAAAGCATGATAGTCTCATCTTCTGTTTCTATCTCAACACTTTTGTCAAACTTGATAAATTTTCCGTTTTGATAGAAATCGGCATACCCTTCACCAAATGCTAAAGCCAGAATGCAAAACGTTTCGTTGTCTCCGTATTTATCAATAGTTTCGTTACTAACACCTACATCATTGAGCCGCTTTCGATTTTCTTCGTTATTTTCAACTAACATATAAGAATCTTCGCCACCTTGCTTCTCGATGACTTCTAAGCTATTTAAAACCTCTAAGACTTTTTGATTTTCCATTTTGTTTCCTCCTCTTTACTTATTACGCACTATTTTCGTCGTACTACGCATTAACATTTTCTTTGCATTTGTCGCAAGCAACAGTATTACATAAAACATTCTTGCCCTTTATAATTTTCCAATCGTGAGGGAACCACTTTACATTTACTGATTTATTACAATAGGAGCAAATAACAAGCGCCATTTCTTCTCCTCCTATGTGTCGATTGCGACATTACCTCATACCTTTTCCAAAACACTTTGTACATGGTATTTTGATTCCATGTTCATAAAACCTAATTCCACTTGTATCTTTAACCATAGTAATCGTAGAGAAAATGAAGCCTTTACCATTACACACTTTGCACTTTTTCATTTTTATCCCTCGCCTGCGCAACACAATGCTTATTTTGTTTCCTTAAAAAGCCTCTCGATGCGAATATCTTTAGCCCCTGCATCAGAGCAAATAAGCAACGTGTTCCGGTCGATATAATAAAACGCATAATAATAGTCGCTCACAAAATCGTTGACGCTGAAAAGAAGAGCTCTATCGTACATTCCGCAATAACGAAGATAGTAACCTTTCTGCATTCTAAAAGATGTACGGGCTTTTTCACCTAGCTGTTTTACGAAATCGCCTGGGCAAATCACGCCGTCACCAAGTTCAACAGGGACTGCTTTCACTTTGTCCCTGCTGACTTTTGCGTACATTGCCCCACCTGTAAAGAAAAAACCTTCTTGCTGTTCATTCTCCTCATTTTCGAGAAAATCAAAAATCGTAAGTTGCTGCACGCTCTCACCCCCCGTGACAACAAAATTGCTATTTTGTTTCGTATAATTCACGTACTATGCATTAACCCCAATGACCATTTCGTTTCATAATTTCTATAATCTCGTCAATGTATGGTTCATCAAGATTAATAACAACATAATTATTAAAAGGTGCTTTTCCGTCCATTTTTCGGCCATCTTCAATCCAAGCTGCCACTTTGTTAAATATGCTTATAAATTCTTCTCGTAAAGGTGCTGGAACATATTTACGGAAATCTCTCTCATTAATGATTGTAAATCTTCGTTCAAATCCTTCTTTAACCGTTCCATCAAATGCAGGTTCTCTATTAGATTGCGTTAATATTTTCTTAATATCTTCATTGATTCTTCGCCATGAATCATTCATTTAAAACTCCTCCTTATTTCGCAATATCGTCGGACTGTTCACTAAACAAAAACTACTGTTTCCTCTTCTTCCTCGTCATAAACAGCAATCCAAGGAACTGTTTTTAGTTTCTTTCCGCAAGTTTCACACTCTAATTCTTCAAAATAATAACTTGCTTTCTGGCTATTTACGACCTTTCTTAAGTCGTAGTCCGCATAATCAAAACCCATTGGATTTTTGCACTTTGGACAAGGGAAAGTTAATACTGGCATTTTTATTCTCCTTTCTTATTGCACATTTTGTGTCGAATGCGAAGTAATATCATTCACTCCAACAAATCAATCGTGGTCCGGTATACTTAAAATCTTTTGCCAGAAACTCGGCAAAAGTCATTTCTCTATAGCCTGCTTTCGTCTCAAACATACCTTTGGCTTCTAACGGAATCTCTTCTACATTTGGACCTTCATCTCCGTAATAATCTTCATCAATTCTGCTCATGTGATCAGCAATTGCTTCTTCTTTTGTTTTGGCTACAATGTATTCGGGCCTATCATCACCTACTGCGAAAATTTTAAAATCAGGCAGTAAGGTTACATTATTGATTTCAAATTCTGTATCAATATAATTCCAGGCATTATGATCCATATTGTCGGCAGTATGCTTAGCTATCTCCTCAATTGCAGGATCGTTTTTGTCTTGAAAATCTCCCTCAATAATGACTTTTGTTGTAAAAGTTTGAGTAATAGATAATTCAACTTCAAATTTTTTCATTTTTTATTCCTCCTTTTTATTGTTGCTAATGTGTCTACCATGAAACACAATGCTATTTTGTTTCCTCCAACACCTTTTCCAGCAATACTTGCACTTGCGAACGCGTTCCCGGTCCACCACGCTTTAGTAGATCAAGTGTTTCCGAGATATTTTCCCGAGCTTGCTGGATCTGCCGCTGTAACTGCTGTCTTTCTTGCCTTAATTCGTACTCAACTTGTGAAGCAAATTCATATCGTTTTTCTAGTCTTTCGATTTCTTCTTGCGCTTGCTGGAGTTGTTTATGATACCATTCAATTTCTTGATCTCTGTAAACCAGTGTTTGTTGTAACTGCTCCACCTTTTCCGCTTGTTCGATGAGCCAATCCTTATCCTTTTCATCCATTGCGATAATACCGATGTCGTTATAAAATTCAAACGGTTTAACGGTCTTGTAGCGAATTATAATTCCATTCAGCCGCTCTTTATCGTTCATTTCGCCATTTCCCTTTCCTTTTCGTGTTCACGCCAATCAAACAGTTTCTTAAAAATCCTAAAATCGCGGTCAATCGTTTTGGCGGGCTTATCTTTCAATTGTTCGTATAGCTTCAGGTAGTCAATGACTTGTCCTCTTGTTTCATTCATTCCGCTTCCCCCAACGAAACATAATTACTCTTTTTGTTTCCTTAAAGCGGGAATTCATCACTCCCGCTCTTCGTGCTCCGCATAGAAACCGCATCGACATTTCAATTTAGGTATCACTTCATAGGCCCAGTGTTCAAAACCACAATCTTCGCAAAAATATATGATCATGTTCTCACTACCTTTTTTCTCAGTTTGCTTGTATAATCGATTCATAGAATGTTTTTTCTCTTGTACTCCAAGCATTTTCACCTTCATCAAAAAAGTTCAAAGGACAGCTGCTCAAAGCGAACTGGCTCGCTAGATTTTGCGGCTGTTTCTTTTTTGGTTTTAGATTTGTTTGCTTTTGTTTTTGGTTTTGGAAAAGTTGGTACACATTCGCTTTTCGAGTCATCATATACGGATAGGATCTGGAACCATTCGCGACGATATCGTCCCATCCATGTGTGATCGAGTTCATAGACGAAAAACGTTTGATCACAATTGTCGCGAGTAGGTCCAACAATGTATTTTTCTCCTTTGAACACACGATATGGGCTGTGCTCATGAACAGCTTCGACTAGATAGCGCGTTTTGTCATTTGTTCCGGTGAAGAGAGGGCGTGTGTCGTCTTCTTGAACTTGATGACCGTGAATCTCGATGTTTTCAGGAAGATACAATTCGGCAAGCACTACCCGCTTCAAACGATGACCATCCTCGTCCGGTTCCTGTAGAACGACTTGAACAGGGAACATTTCTTTTATGTCGCCTACATAATCAATGACCGCTAACCCCTCAAATAGCGGCGTTCGGACATATACCGGTTGTTGTTCTTGCTGCAGATGTTCCACTTGAGAGAAAAAAGCATATTTTCACCCCCTCCGTTTGAATCTAGCAATCTTCCATCCCTTTCTCAGACGCGTTTTGAGTTCATGCTTTTGTAACCATTCCGCCAACCATACCCTGTCGCGTCCTTGTCGCATGTAGAGAATATAGAACTTTCGTCTACTCTTGGCCATCGGATGACTCCTCATCCTGTTCATGAGACGTTTTGATTTGCAATTCGATAGTTTTCATTCTCAGGCTCTCCTTTCGTCCAAAGAAATAAATCATGTCCTTGCTCGCATTCTTCAGAGCAATATAGAACGTTGGTTTCGTTCTCGACTATAAATGGAGCGGCGCAATTCGCACATTGACTCAATTTTCCGATGTTTTTCATAACCCCACCGCCGCTAGATAATCAATTGCCAAACCGCGTCCTGCTTTACACTGTTGGCAATTTTCTTTGATCCATGTATACGGAATACTTTTGCGCCCTCCTCGTATTGATTCAAACCACCATTTTTGTAGCTGATCGAATTTCAATATGTAAATCTCGTGATGTACAGCGAACTCGATAATCAAAAAACTGATTCCTTTTTGCATGTGAAATTCCCTTAGATATTCATATTGATGTACCTCGATGTTACTCAGTGGAAATCGAGTCTCTTCACGGGTACTTTTGCATTCAAATGCGATTGCGACGCCATTCACGACACCGTAGTAATCGACTGTGCTCTGCTTTTCAAACCACGCTTCTTTAATACGTCCGGATTTATCTGTCCGAAATTTGATCGGAACCGGCTTTTTGTCAATCAGCGCGATTCTCTTAAGCTTGTAAGCTACGTTTGCAGCGTTTATATAATTTTCAAGCCCCATTCCTCGATTAGCCTTGGATATATACATGACCGTCCTCCCAGTTTAGTAATCTTTATTTACCTCATGCTTCGTTTTACAATCCACACACTCTACAACTATTCCCCTTTCTGTTCGTCGAACTCGAAACGCTGTGCTTCCGCATGTTTTTCCATTTTTCATTGCTAAACAAATCAGATACACTACTTTTTCTGAAACGTCTTTCAAAATACCGATCAACTCCCTAATCATCCGTATGGAATAGAGCAACCAGCTTAAAATCGCTATCAACAGAACCCTATCCACGTCTAAACCTAACCACATCGATATCGCCATCGTTCCTGCAATCAGCGACATATCGTATAGTGTATTCTTCATATCACACCTCAATAGTTGTTGTTTTGCCGCTGATGATTAATTGCATTTTTCTCCATGTATGCTTCTTCGATTTGTTCCCATGTGAAGCCGAGCATTTCGCCTAACGTAATAAACGTTCCGACCATATTAATGTAGTCAACTTCCCCATAATCCCATAGTTCAGTTACGTATGACATAACCGCAAGAAATTGATCCGTTGTATTATCCATTTCATGTTGTTCAGTTAGTTCTATCTCATCAATACCTTTTCGATGAATAAGCTCCAATCCAATCGACAAGATGAAATGCAGGCAGTCTACGTATTCTTCAAGGAGTGGATTATATTCTTTGTTGTTTATAACTCTAAAAGTTCGTGCATATTGGTCTTTACTCCAATACTTGAAACCACGCCATTCTTGAGCTAATTCTCCAAGTTCAACAAGTAAAGCAAGGATTTTCTTCGCAAGCCTGTCCTCTCCTTCTTGTCTCGGATGTTCTTGCTCGATATGTTCATCTAATTTGCGTTGTAGTTCAAAGAGTTTTTCCAAATTCAACATGTTCACTCCTCATCTAACTTCTCTCTGAGTATTTTTCTAAAACAGTCCTCGCAAAACGAGCTGTTCCAATATCCCGCTGGCTTTTCTTTGCACTCAACACAAGTTTTTGTGGTAGCGTCACGATTTAGTCACCTCCATCCCGCTCAAGATCATTAATTTCCTGCTGGAGTTCTGTGAGCGTCAGTTCATACAACTGTCGTCCATCCTGCATTTTATGAACACCAGCCTTAATTAACTTTTTAATTAGGCGTTGCCTTTTTCTCTCTACCGCTTTTCGCAGCGTTCCTGGCTGATTGTTGAGAGCTTTCAAAATACTCCCTCCCGATTGCGTGTATGATGCGCTGCATTGTTTTAGGTCCTATACGTTTCGTTTTTTCGAGACGTTCAAATCGCTCTGCAAAGAACCGTATAGCGCTGTCCTTTCCGTGTTTAAAACCAACCGCAAAGCCTTTTTCATATGCTTCCTTTCGTATGCGTTCAAGAACAGGATTTTTCTTTGCCATACATGCGTTCCACCTTTTGTGACGCGATTCGATTACGCAATTCCTTGTATGCTTGTTCTTTCAGTGTTCTTGGACAATCATCAAAAAAGATGATGACCTCTAACTGCTTCCTTGATGCCTTTTGAAAATCAATGCCTTTCAAATATCTTCACCCCTCTGATTCCAGTTGGTCGCGGTTGAATATATCCTTTTCGCGCTCGGTCTATGACGAGCAGCGCAATCTCATCTTCATGCCGTTGAAAGTATGTCGCGATGTCCTCCAACGAATATCCTTCGTTCCACATGTGATCAAAGCGGAGGACATCCCGCTCATCCCAATAGAAATCAATATCGTCAAACAACAAATACGTTTCCGGATATCGTTCTTTCATCCGAGCAATGCGTTTCTTTGTATTCGTATCCGGCTGTGTCTCTGGACCATAGTAGAAAATCCCATGCGATCGCGGGTGAATGTATCCGCGACGCGCTTGATCTATGACGACGACAGCCATTTCATCGATGTCGCACCCGAAGTGCTCCGCTATCCATCTAAGAGAAAAACCACGACACCAAAGGTCTTGAAACGTGAGGATGTCAGCTGTTTGCCACTCCAGATGAAATTCTTCGAGCATGGCATATATCTTGCTGCGACTTTTTTCAAAATGATTTTCAATCTGCCGGATGGCCTCTTGAGCAATCTCAATCACGCCGGAATCACTCGCTGGTTTCCACTTGTGCGATGGACAAGGTGTAGCTCGGTCGTAAGGTTCTTGACGACCAACCAGTTGTCCGGATTCAATCGAGCTTTCTTGATCGCTTCTTTTTGTTTTTTCGTTGGCTTCTTGCCGTTTTTCATCAATTGTCCCTCCTCAATTTGTGGTCTGTGCTGTTCGACCCATCGAAACAGTTCATGAATTTCTTGATTAGACAGCGGCCTTTGATTAATTTGAAATTCAATGATTTTTTCTGGCTCTAATTGCAACCAATCGAACAGTTCAATAATGTCGCGATCACCGGTGACGCTGCATGTGTGTCCAACCTCATGCATATCGTCACTGTAGTATCTGAAACGGAACCATTTTGGCCAAGGGTTACTCATGCGATGCTCAGTCCTTTTAGCTCCGCCAAACGTTCAATGCGTTTTTTTAGGGCAGGAGCATATTCCTCCATATTCGGGCAAACCTTTCCGTTTTCGATCCGCCGTAACGCTTCTGGAGAGATGAAAAGTTGCGCAGCCATTTGCTCCACGGAAAGACACATGCTTTTTCTAAGCGCGACCATCTTGCGACCAAACTCCTCACGACGTTGTTTGTCGTGATTTTGTTTTCCGCGGTATTGATCCAGATATGAATTCACGTTCATGCCTCCTTACCAATTGAACGGGTTATACTGACCGTTTTCGTCTGTTAGAAACGTCTGTAATTCTCGCACTGTCAATCGACTAACGTGTGTTGCCCTAACCTTTTTGATCTCTGTACCTCGGTATTTTTTCTCTGCATTAGCAAATTTGTCGAAAACAATCATGAGAGTTTGCGGTTTTCGATATTTAGCGGCTTGTTCCGCTTTATCACGCCACGCAACTGCTTTCACATATGTTGAGTTCCATCCTAATGAGCTTTTGAGAAGAGACAGATATATGTCTACCCGTAGTCCGTATGCAGTCTCCTGCTTGTCCATCTCTTCAATGACACCAACAACGTATTGTTCTCTCACGCTCATACTGTGACACCTGCAGCCAATCGGATACTGTAAAACGTAGAGAATTGGAAAAATTCCCTTTTCTTTTGATAAAATGTGGCTAAATCTTGGTATTTCACTTTTTCTTGGTCGTTGTTGGTCATGAATGCAGCATGTTGTAACGCTCTTTCTATACAACGCATGTACATTCCATCAAGAATTCCTCCCTTATCAACAACTGAGATGGCAAGTTCATAGATTTTTTTCTCGCCAGATGCCAGGGTTTCTTTGAATTTCTCCAGCGAACGAATTACGATGTCTTTATCCTCCTTTGGAAGTGAAATCGTAAGACCAAGCATTTTCCTCTCCCCTTTTTCAAAAAATTATTTTGTACGCATAATGCGTACATTTTATATAAAAAAATAATTAAATGACTTTCTTTTTCATACTCAACATGCGGACATCAATACCGTAGAAATCAGCTATTTTTATTGCTGTTTCTAGCAACATGTCCCTTT
>NZ_CP064060.1:3682500-3737956 GCF_015326725.1 Thermaerobacillus caldiproteolyticus | reverse complement strand
AACTTCGAGGTGTGACAGATACGCTTTATGATTTTTGTAAACCGAAAATTACCTAATAAACAGAAATATGGTAATAACAAAGAAATCCAAGAATATATAAAGCAAAAACATGGTTATACCCTTAAAACTTGTTGAATTGCACATATGAAAGAAATTTGTAGACTTAATCCTAAGATTTTACCTAATCGATTTTCTCCAAATTCAAGAACAAATCCATGTCCTCCGGATAAACAAGATGATCTCAAAGAAGCTTTCAAGCACTTTAAAATGATTTGACTTATTTCGCTCCCTTCTCAGAAATCTAAAAATAATATTTAAGGAAGCAAAATTGCTAAAACTGTTTAATAACTATGTGGTATAATTATCCAAAAACACATTGGAGGTCGAACATGAATTCTTCTGTAAGCTTGTTTCCGTTACTTACTTTTATTCCGATTATTATTTATCTTGGTCTGATGATATTTGGTGTGTGGTTCGCGGTAAGTTTAATAAAAACATTAAAAGAGAAAAATCAAATTCTAAAAGAGATTGCTAGAAATTTGGAGAATAGGAGTAAGGAAGAAATATAAAATTTCTTCCTTTTTCATTAACTAAATTACTCTTTTATTTCCTTATAAACTAAAATCATCAACAGCATTATCAATGATGTCTTGGTTAATACCGATGTAACGTAGCGTAATCGAGGGAGATGAATGATTCAAAATCTCCTGCAGCAACGCCACATCCTTCGTGCGTTGATAAAAATGGTACCCAAACGTTTTTCGAAGAGTGTGGGTACCGATCTCTGAGATGCCAATTTTATTTGCTGCTCTGTGTTGCTGCAGCTCCCGATTTATTTTGAATTGCTTATATTTCCCTGTTTTTTGTTCGTAAATCATGAGGCGGCTTTTTCCTTTGACATCTTTGACTTTGAGCTTTAGGATATCGCTGATTCTCAATCCCGTGTTAATTCCCAAGACGAACAAAAACCAATTGCGGCGACCTGTTTTCAGCAATTCTGCTTTCATCGCAGCAATTTTCTCTACGTCCCTAATGGGCTGGACGGTGCGCATCCTAAAACAACTCGCTTTCCTCATATTTGATGCATGCTGTTTTCCCTTTTGCTGTTTCAACGATCGTAAAACCATGCTCCACAGCTTCCGCTACTTTTGCCTTCCCTTGTACACCATCAATGACAAGAACGAGCGCTTTACCGGAAACTGATGTACTAGTGCACATCGGCATGACCAGGAATGATTTGATAGGCTAAGGGGGAAGAGTCAAATTCATTCCCGATCATGACGACAGGCACTAGGCCTGTGTGCTTGCCCAATAGCAGTAAAAGATGGTACAATCGGCTTGGGATATAGTTCTTTCTTAAGGGGCAGTGAGCGTTTAGCTTGCTGCTTTTTCTTTTTGACCAAATCGCTTGTAAAGTTCTTCTTTTGCTGCTAATTCTAACGTCATTAACAAAGTAAGCTGGTTTCGCATTTTTTCACAAATTTGACGAACCTCTGATGCTTTCATTAATCGACTTGCAGAAAAACACATGTTCATTGTTTTCCTCCTCGCAATTATTTAAAAACTCACTAATTCTTTAACAGGCGGACATTTATATCGGGCAACGCATTCAAAGTGATAGTACGCTTTCACAAGAGTGTTGATCGCATCCACATACGCTTTACATGTTTTGTATGACGGGCAATCCGAAAGCTTTTTATATGCGCCTTTTCCATCTTTCCATTCATCACGCAGTTCATCTAATTCTGCATACAAAAAACCTTTTAAAGCTTCGATTGCATGATCCACTTAAATTCCTCCTTTTTATATCAACGTTTAATAAATCCTTTGGCTTTGAGCTTCGTACGGTGCTGTTGTCACATTTTAAACCACGAAAATCAGTAATCGATGCAAATGCCTGCTACGTATTGAGTAAGGGCAACAAGCACATCAATCGCCTGCAAAATCGCTTCTTCAAGCCATTTTCTGTCAAACACTTTGATGGACCGCGGGTGATTCGCGATACACACGTTTTCAATCGTTTCAGTGAGTTCTTCTTTCATTTTCATCGCAAAAACACTTATCCGGTGGAGATCGCCGACTTCTCCATCTAACTTCACAGGTCCTCATCCGGTATATTCGGCTGCTGCCTCGAGTGCACCCCACGGATTATTATGTTTTTCTGCAAAGTATTTTGAGATATCCAGTTGCACTCGATATCGTTCACTTTCTTGGTGTGAGATGGATTTACGGGATTCAAATATTTCAAAAGATAGTTGCTGTTGGGTCATATTTGCCTCTTTTCTTGCTTCCTTTACTTTATCTGCGGCTCTACCACACCTCACTTTTTTATCTCTCCCTTCTACCAAAAAAATAAATGCTATGTTATTATTAAAGGAATTTATTCTGAGTCTTTGGGGCGACAACAATCAAGAACTGCTTTGGCGATCTGCTTTAAGACAGGGTTCCCCTTCTCCCATTCTTTTTCGAACCATTCTTTCCGCTCCTCAGCACTCATCAGTACCAACGGGGAGTGAATAATAACAATAGTGTTGCCGTATTTGAATTCCTTCATGCCCGCATTCCCCCTTTGTTCATGTTTATGCGGAGCATGGGAATCAATTGCTGACATTCTGATTTCATCTCACGTGCCGATCATTGTGTTTTGTTACGTTCCTTAAAGGAACATTTATCTTTAAAAAAATTTGTCCAGCTAAGGCCATGAACTGAGGCAATTTTCTTAGCAACCTTAATATCCGTTTTCAATGTAAGTGTAGTAACTGCTTGAAATTTTATAACTTTCAACGACTTGACTTTAGGTCATCTCTTTTCTTTCACGTAATTCCTTAAGCCTTGTTCTCAGCTAAGATCATCACCTTTAGTGCCTTTTAGCTGCATTGTATGTCCCTTAAAGTAACAAGAGGACATGTTTTGTATCCTTTTAGGAACATTTTTATTTCTTCTTTAAAAGTTTCTGACAGCAACTTTATAATAATTAAAATATAATTAGGTAAATTGCGGTGATAGTATGCAAATCTTCGGGGAAAGATTAAAACATTTACGAGAAAAGAAAATTCAAAGTGGACTCAAGAATATGTGACCGACCTTGTTGGAGTGGCGAGATCAACATATACAGCGTATAAACGTGTCACTAAACAACGACAACTAGATACAGTAAGTAAGTTGGCTGATTTATTCGAGGTTAGCGCAGACTATCTTCTCGGTCGCACCGACTCTCCACATGGATACGCAACAGAAACCAAAACCGCAGAAGAAGACGCACTAGCAAAAATCAATCAGCTTATCAAGGAATACAGCATCGAACAAATGGGCTTTTTTGATATTGAGAAATAGAAAAGCCTATCGGAAGGAAGAAATTGAGGAGATAATTAAACACTTTGAGTGGGTTGTTCATAAGGCAAAAGAAAAGAATAAATCACCATATGAGAAGACACCGAAGACTAATATTTAGTTTTAGGTGTCTTTATTTTCCGTTAAGGAGTAATAATAACAAAGAAATCGAACAGATAGCTAATATGTTGAAAGTAACGCCGGAGTTGTGCGAAGAACGCTTAACACAGATTAGAAACCGCCTATTAGTCAAGCCATAGCCTATATTGGGCTATGGCTTTTTGTTATATATGGATATAGTGAGTTATATACTTGTGTAGAGGTGATTTTTATGTACAGGCCGACTAATTTAGATGTTTTCATATATCTTCGAAAAAGCCGCAAAGACATCGAGGAAGAGAAAAAGGCTGCTGAAATCGGTGCATCGTATGATACTCTTCAACGTCATCGCGATACGTTGCTAGCTGTTGTAAGAAAAGAAAATCACAACATCATCGACATCTTCGAGGAAGTGGTTTCTGGAGAATCAATTGCCGAGCGCCCCGAGATTCAAAAGTTGCTTCGTGAAGTGGAGACAGGAATTGCTGATGCTGTTCTTGTGATGGATATTGATCGTCTTGGACGCGGGGATATGTTAGACCAAGGTATCCTAGACAGGGCTTTTCGTTACTCCGGCACAAAAATCATCACCCCTACAGAAGTTTATGATCCAGAAAGCGAAACATGGGAGCTTGTCTTTGGAATCAAATCTCTGGTTGCTCGTGAAGAGTTGAAAACCATCACCAAACGTTTGCAGCGCGGTCGTCGTGCTTCCGCTGCTGAGGGAAAATCCATTTCAAAGAAGCCACCATACGGATATCTTCGCGATGAAAACCTCAAGCTGTATCCTGACCCAGAAACCGCATGGGTAGTGGTGAAAATCTTTGAGATGATGCGCGATGGATATGGCCGTCAGGCGATTGCTGCGGAATTGGACAGACTTGGTGTGAAACCGCCGAACAAAAAACGTGATCATTGGTCTCCTTCAAGCATTACGGCCATTATAAAAAATGAGGTCTACATGGGGCATATCATTTGGGGCAAAGTAAAATATGTAAAACAAAATGGAAAATATAAACGCAAAAAAATGCCTCCAGAGCGCTGGCACGTAAAAGAAAATGCTCATGAACCTCTCGTATCAAAAGAGCTATGGAAAGCCGCAAATAAAGCTCATACAGGTCGTTGGCGACCTTCTACAGTCAATAACAAATCACTTTCAAATCCGCTTGCTGGCTTGTTAAAATGTGCAGTTTGTGGCTATACAATGTGGTATCAACCTCGTCCGGACAGGCCTAACGATCTCATTCGTTGCGCTAACCCACGATGCAAGGGTGTTCAGAAAGGATCTCTACTTCCGCTAGTTGAAGAAAGGATACTGCAGTCACTGGCTGAATTTATCGATCAGTTTGAAATACAAGAACAAATGATAGATAAAAGAGAAAACCAATCTGTCATTCCTCTTAAACAAAAAGCACTTGAGAAAAAAGAAAAAGAATTGAAAGAACTGAATATTCAAAAAAGTAATCTCCATGACTTTTTAGAACGAGGAATTTACACAATCGAAGTGTTCCTAGAACGGCAGCAAAACATTGTGGAGCGTATCAAACAGACACAAGAAGAGATCGAACAGCTCAAACAAGAGATAGAAAAAGAACAGCTCAAAGAAAAGAACATCAACGAGTATGTTCCAACCGTCAAAAAAGTGTTAGAAGCATATCATAGTACGGATGATGTTGAAAAGAAAAACCGCCTCCTCAAATCAGCGCTTGAGAAAGCGACTTACTTGCGTAAACCGGAATGGACTAAGAAAGACCAATTTGTTATTCAACTTTACCCTAGGATATAAATGAAACCGTTGAGAGTTCAAGTTTCTCAACGGTTCTTTTTTCTTATCGAAGTTTATCAAGAAGGTTATAGTAGTAATATGTTTTAGAACGAACTCTTCCGTCTGAGAAAATAATTCTTTGATCTTCCAATTTGCTTAGATATCTCCTAATAGTTACCTCTGATAAACCAGTTAGATTAGACAAAGTTTTTGACGTAAATATTGGTCTTTGGAACATTACATCGATTACAGTACGAATATTACTGCTATTAATAATGGAGCTTGCCCTTGCCAAATCTTCCTCGTATAGTTTATTCACCTCTTCAATTAAGCGAACATTTTTCTTAGCCTGAATACTAATGCATTCTAAGAAGAATTTAATCCATTGTGTCCAATCGCCTTTATAGCGAGTGTCATTTAAATACCGATAGTATTTATGCTTATCTCTTTCTAAAACATCACTAATAAAGAAATTTGGATAGTCAATTACACCTTTATTGTATAAATAAAGAGGTATTAAGATCCTACCTATTCTGCCGTTTCCATCGAGAAATGGGTGAATAGTTTCAAATTGCGCATGAATAATCGCAACCCTTATCAATTCATCGTAATCATCTTGAGGATCGTTTATATACTTTTCTAAATTAGACATATAATCATTAACAAGTTGCGGTTCTGGAGGAATATAGGTAGCTGTCTCGATAGTGCATCCTTCAGGCCCAAGAAAGTTTTGGATTCTTCTAAACTCCCCTGGCGAACGATTGGAGCCCCTTACATTGTTCGATAACAATATTTTATGCATTAATTTAAAAAGACGCGTAGAAATAGGAATACTTTTTAAAGCATCCATGCCATCAATTAATGCTTTATAGTAATTCAGTGCCTCTTGAGTATCCTTATTTGCTTTCTTGGTTTGAGCCTCTACCTCCATTACTTCGTCTAACGTAACTTGCGTACCTTCAATTTTTGTAGATTGAACTGCTTCCTTAAGCATTACTGGTCTTAGCAAGAACTGTGGATGTAGTTTAGAGTTTTTTAACATTGTTTGGTATTCCACGATGCTCTTATTTGCTTCCACTAACTCACGAATAAATTGAATCTGATTTACAATTTCTACCTTTAATGGTAACATTAAAGGAACAAAAGGTTTTAATCTCATGCTTCATTACCCCTTACGTTCATTTTTATTATATATTGTTTGTTAATAATATAATATATACTATTTACAATCATTTATTTCATTTTTTGAATTCAATTATACACTTTCATCACTTATTTGTTAAGAAAAAAGGCTTCTGCTTTCAGCAGAAGCCTCTCTAATTAGTGTATAGGATATATAGTTGTACTGATTAACTTCACCATAACCAAACATGTTCGATACTTTCATGAGCTCGTTGACGAGTTTGACGCAGCGGGCATTGTCGGATGTTAAGTTATCGCCGTCAGAAAAATGGAACGGATAGATATTGTAGCGAGATGGAGAATATTGCGTTTCAATTAACTCAAGTGCTTTTCGATAAGCGGAAGAACAGATTGTACCACCGCTTTCTCCTTTTGTGAAAAATTCCTCTTCGGTGACTACTTTCGCTTCCGTATGGTGAGCGATAAACGCAATTTCGACCGTCTCGTATTTTGTGCGTAAAAAGCGAGTCATCCAAAAGAAAAAGCTTCTTGCCATATATTTTTCCCATAATCCCATCGAGCCACTCGTATCCATCATTGCAAGCACAACCGCTTTCGATTCCGGTTTCACGACCTCGTTCCACGTTTTGAATTTTAAATCTTCCGGATAAATTGGATAAAAGCTTGGATTGCCGCTCATCGCATTCCGTTTAAACGCAGCCATCATTGTTCGCTTTTTATCAATATTCCCCATTAATCCTGTACGGCGAATATCGTTAAATTCAATATGCTGAACAACGTTTTGATCGGCTTCTTTTCTCTTTAAGTTCGGCAATGCTAACTGGCTAAACAATGCTTCTTCCAGTTCCATTAGCGATACTTCCGCTTCGTAATAATCGTGTCCCGCTTGGTCACCAGCTCCCTGCCCTTTTCCTTGGCCTTGTTGCCCCTCTCCGGAACCATCCTGTGCAACGATATCGCCAACTTGACTATCTCCGTTTCCTTGACCGATATGTTTATTTTTATCATAGTTATAACGAATTTTATATTCATCCAAAGAGCGAATCGGAATTTTGATGACATCACGACCGTTTGACATAATGATGCTTTCTTCTGTAATTAAATCCGCTAAGTTATTTTTGATCGCTTCTTTTACTTTTTCTTGATGCCGTTGTTGGTCATCATGTCCTTTCCGGTGGAGGGACCAATCTTCTTTTGATACAACAAAATTTCCACTCATCGTCGTTTCCCCCTCCTAAAAATTTTTCACATTTTTTCATATTGAGGCATATACTTATCTTGGCGTCTGAAAAAATCCAATCAATACATAACGGTTGTTTACTTTATATCCTATGCATGGAAGCGAAATAATTGACAAATTATTACGAAAATTACATCCTAACTTTTGGTCGGACAAGCCAAAAATCATTTCATGTGAGTAAAAAAGCATGCCCGATATTGAGGCATGCTAGCGGTTTAATAGGCTTCCTACATAGCGAAGCAATTCGTTGGCCGACGTAGAATTATAGCCGTATTCATCAATCAGCCGCGCTACCACTTCGTTAATTTTCTTTAATTGTTGCTCATCTGGTGTTTTGCTGGACGTTGTAATTTTGACGATGTCTTTTAAATCAGCGAACAATTTCTTTTGAATCGCTTCCCGCAATCGTTCATGAGAATTATAATCGAATCGTTGTCCTTTTCGCGCATAGGCGGAGATACGAATTAAAATCTCTTCGCGGAACGCTTTTTTCGCGTTTTCGGAAATGCCGATTTGCTCTTCGATTGAACGCATTAGCTTTTCATCTGGATTCATTTCTTCGCCTGTAAGCGGATCGCGCAATTTTGTTTTATTGCAATACGCTTCAACATTGTCTAAGTAATTGTCCATAAGCGTTTTCGCCGATTCTTCATATGAATAGACAAACGCTTTTTGTACTTCTTTTTTCGCAATTTCATCATATTCTTTCCGCGCAAGGGAAATGAAGTTTAAATACCGTTCACGGTCTTCCTTCGAAATGGACGGGTGCTGATCAAGTCCTTCTTTCAACGAACGCAGTACATCTAACGCATTAATAGACGGAATGCCTTTCCGAATAATGCACGAAGAAATACGGTTAATGACGTAGCGAGGATCAATCCCGCTCATCCCTTCATCAGTATGTTCTTTTTTCAATTCCTCTACATCTACTTCGTTAAATCCTTCGACGGCTTCCCCGTCATACAAGCGCATTTTCTTAATTAAATCAATATCCGGACGTTTCGATTCTTTCAGCCGAGTTAAAATCGTAAACATCGCTGCGACCCGGAGCGTATGTGGGGCAATATGCACATCGGCGACATCGCTTTCCCTAATCATTTTTTCATAAATTCTCTCTTCTTCGGAAACTTTTAAGTTATATGGAATCGGCATGACGATAATTCTGGAATGGAGCGCTTCGTTCTTTTTATTAGAAATGAATGAACGGTACTCCGTTTCGTTCGTATGAGCGACAATTAATTCATCAGCGCTAATCAAAGCGAATCGGCCTGCTTTGAAATTCCCTTCTTGTGTTAATGAAAGCAAGTGCCATAAAAATTTCTCATCGCATTTTAACATTTCCTGAAATTCCATAATCCCTCGATTTGCTTTGTTGAGTTCACCATCGAAGCGATATGCCCGTGGATCCGACTCAGAGCCATATTGAGCAATCGTCGCAAAATCAATGCTTCCCGTCAAATCAGCAATATCTTGTGATTTCGGGTCTGACGGGCTAAACGTACCAATTCCGACCCGCTTATTTTCGGAAAAGAAAATTCGTTCGACCATCACATTTTCAATGCGTCCACCGTACTCTTTTTCAAGTCGCATCATATTGAGCGGTGAAAGATCTCCTTCAATACGAATGCCATATTCTTTATAAAAATCATCGCGCAAATGGTGCGGAATCAAGTGGAGCGGATCTTCGTGCATCGGGCAGCCTTTAATTGCATAAACTGCGCCGCGATCGGTTAACGAATAGGCCTCTAATCCCCTCTTTAACATCGTTACAAGCGTCGATTTTCCGCCACCAACTGGTCCCATCAATAACAAAATGCGCTTGCGGACATCAAGTCGTTTCGCAGCCGGGTGAAAATATTCCTCCACTAATCTTTCCAACGCTTCTTCTAATCCAAATAATTGCCCGCTAAAAAACGTATATCGTTTTCTTCCGTCCACTTCCTCGACACCGGCATCTTTAATCATATTATAAACACGTGAATGTGACGATTGGGCAACCCACGGCTTTTCCTTCAAAATCTCTAAATACTCCGCGAAGGTTCCTTCCCATTTCAATCGTTCTTCTTCTTCTCGATATTTCGCGATCTTCTTTAAAATATCCATAAAGGACCTCCTTATCCTTGATGTCTAACAGCAGGATTATTACAATGTATGCGAGGATGTCCGTTATGATTCGTCTCGAAATAAAAATTTGCCCCATCACCTTCGCTTTAGACTCGTCATTCACATTGCTTGTCACATAGGCTATAATAAAAAGACGAGATGACTATTTGATGAAGGAGGAACCGCCGTGAGAACGTTGCTGGTATTAGGTGTAATCGTTGCCTTTTTAACCGCCATTTTTACAGCTGGCTACAATGACAAACCTGGTGTGAAAAATTAATCAATAAAAAACGACCTCCGTATAGAAGGTCGTTTTTTATTAAAATAGCCCATTGAATCGTTGTTGTCGTAACGCTTCATACACTAAAATCGCCGCTGTGTTCGATAAATTAAGGGAACGCACTTTATCGTTCATCGGAATGCGCAAGCAGCGCTCCATATTTGTTTCAATTAACTCTTTTGGAAGTCCGCTCGTTTCGCGACCGAACACAAAGAAGTAATCTTTTTGTGTATCGCTAAAATCAAAGGCATCATAATGCTTTTTCCCAAACTTCGTAATAAAATAAAATTCCCCTTCTTTATATTGATCAAATAGCTCCTGCAATGAATCATAATAAAAGATATTGACATATTGCCAATAATCGAGTCCAGCGCGCTTTAGCATTTTATCATCGGTAGAAAAGCCAAGCGGTCGGATTAAATGTAACACCGTGTCAGTCGCTGCGCACGTGCGTGCAATATTTCCTGTATTCGCTGGAATTTCTGGTTGATATAATACTACGTGTAACGCCACAGTGATTCACCTCAAATTGATGTTCTTCGTCTTATTATACTATACTATTACTTGTCAATAATATGAAAAAACTTATACTGAATATTGGGTGTATAAGCGGTCGAATCTTCATATGACCAGTAGCGCATTCGGCTGTTTGTCGTATGCGCGTTTACTAAAGGCATTCCTTGTTGGTCTTTGGCGACCACGATCGTCGTATGATTGAAGCGCCCGTCTCCTTCAAAATCATAACAAATTACGTCTCCCCGTATTAATTGCTCCGGCGATGATACCTCTACCGCCTGCAATCCAACTCGCGCACTGCTTAAATACCAACGAAATGAATGGGCAACGGCCCAACTATAACTCCAATTATGATTTTTCATCCACCAACCTTTTGCCCGATTCGGGTATCCCGTCATCGGTATGCCGCCAGCGTATAAACATTGCGAAACAAAGTTCGTACAATCAACTTTAAATGTTTTAAATGCCGGATTATAGCTATTCCACCATGTTTCTGCATAGCGTACCGCTTTGATTCGATCATATTCGTAAGAAATTTTCTCTCTAACGGATCGTTCCAACTCAATTTGCTGTTTTGGCTCCATCGTTTCAAAAGGCGTTACCCTTTCATCCTTAACAAGCTCCCCAGATTGAAACCGAGCTCGTCTTTCTTCCACTTGTTCCTCTATATACATCCATCTATTTTGTTTAATTAAAAACTGATAATGGACAAGATATTCAATATCCGCATGCTCCTCGAGTTCGTATTTGCGAACGACTTGCCCTTTTATCGCACATCGAACGATTTCTGCCTCCCGCTTTTCCATTAGGCGATGTTTTCTCTCCATCGCCGGATCATACAGATGGAGCATATCTTCGTTTTTGCTTCCTGACACAAAACATTGCGCACGCTTCGCTAGTAAATCCTGTAATCGCTGTTTCACGTCGCCCACCACTTTCTTTTTGTTACTACGTTATGTGAGCGACAAGCAATTTTTTCCTTATTATTTCAACATCTGCAATGCTTTCTCAATTTCATTGCGAACGTCTTCGTCTTCCTCCGTTTCTTTTGCTTTTTCCAAAGCAGGGAGCGCACGTAGATCTCCGATTTTCCCTAATGCCCACGCAGCCGTTCCTCTAATCACTGGCCGGCTATCCTCTTTTAGCAGCTGTAATAAATCAGGAATCGCCGTTTTATCCTTATAATGTGCTAACGCTAAAATCGCATTGCGCTGAATCGGCTTTTTCCCGCGCCAGGCCCCAGCAATGGAACCGAATTTTTCTTTAAATTCGCGATTGCTAATGTGAAGAAGCGGGATTAATTTTGGTTTTGAAATTTCTGGATCAGGTTCCATTTCCGGATGAAGATGAAAATCTTTTCCTTTATTTTCTGGACAGACCACTTGACAAGTATCGCAACCGTAAAGGCGATTACCGATTTTATCGCGAAACTCATCCGCTAAAAATCCTTTCGTCTGCGTAAGGAACGCAATGCATCGTTGCGCATTGAGTTGGCCTCCTTGCACGAGTGCTCCTGTTGGACAGGCATCAATACATTTCGTACATGTCCCGCAACGGTTTTCAATCGGTTCATCCGGCGGAAAGGGAATGTTCGTAATCATTTCACCTAAATACACATATGAGCCAAATTCAGGCGTAATAATCGAGCAATTTTTTCCGCTCCAACCGATGCCAGCCCTCTCTGCAACAGCACGGTCAGCAAGCTCTCCTGTATCAACCATCGATTTGACTTTTGCATCTGGAGCTTTCTTTAAAATAAATTCCTCTAATTTTGTTAACCGTTCGCGCAAAACATGATGATAATCTCGTCCCCACGAAGCTCTGCAGAAAATTCCTCGCCTTTCCGTTCTTGTACTCCGTGGCGCGTTTTTCATTTTTGACGGATACGCTAAGGCAATCGCGATAATCGACTTCGCCTCAGGTAAAAGTAATGACGGATTCGTGCGCTTTTCAATATCCGGCTCTTCAAACCCAGATTGATATCCTAATTGCTGTTGCTGACGAAGACGCTCTTTTAACTCCACAAATGGATCGGCACTGGCAAAGCCAATTTTATCAATGCCGATCATTTTACTGTATTCAATAATTTCTTCTTTTAATTTTGCCACATCCATCACTATCCCTCCTTTCGCCCAAATTCGGAATATATGTTATACTAAAGAAAAAAGAGGTGAGAAAATGGAAATCGTTGTCTCAGCAGCGGTTAAACAAGCACTGCCCCCGTTTAAAGCGGGAGTCATTATTTACAACAATATCGTTGTTGATCACTCTCCGCAAATGTTAAAAGGAAGATTGCAGCTTTTCCAGGAATCCATTTATTTTGACTTACAAGACACTCCTATTGCTGACATTCCTGAATTAGCAGAATGGCGCGCAGCTTTTAAAGCCATTGGCACCGATCCAAGCCGATACCGTCCATCTTCGGAAAGTTTATATCGGCGCATTCAAAAGCAAAACTTTATCCCGTCGATTCATTCAGCGGCCGATGTGAACAATTTCTTCTCTCTTTATTATAAAATCCCGATCGGCATTTATGACTTAGACAAATTGCAAGGAAATATTTCCATCGACATTGGTACTGATCGCGACGAGTATATCGCTATCAATGGTCGTACGGTCAATTTTGCCCGCAAACTCGTGACAAAAGACGAACTTGGACCGTTCGGAAGCCCTATTGTCGATTCAGAGAGAACCTCCGTCACTCAAGAGACAAAAAACGCAATACAATTTGTCTATTTATTGCCATCTATGAAACAAGAACAATGCGAAAAACTCGTTAATTCTATTCAAAGCATGTTTATACAAATTCACGGAGGAGAAGCTTTTCATCAAATCATTTTGTAATAAAATAAAAAACGCAATGCCCCGTTCTCCCTTAGAAACGAAACACTGCGTTGCCCCCTATGTATTTTATGCATCATGGAGCGGGTGATGGGAATCGAACCCACGACATCAGCTTGGAAGGCTGAGGTTTTACCACTAAACTACACCCGCAAAAAAGCTCGAAATATGTCGACGGAAAATGAAAATAAAAAACAGGTCTACCCTGTCAAAATGGTACTGTTGTATCCCTTCACTTACTAAAAACCTTTTATACCAAAGGTTCTTTTCCTTCTTCTCACCTTTAGATCAATGATTACCGAAAACGATTCGAACTTTCGTGCTGACGATAGATATTATATAATTTATCTCATTTTCGGTCAAGACTTTTTTCTCTATTGAAATAATTAACTAGAAATAAGATTCTGTTTTAGAGTACAAACTCTTAAATAACACCATAAAAAATATATCATTTCATTGACCATTTAACATAGGTAAGGACCTTGGGTAATTTCCAAAAATCAAGCGTTTTCTATTGTTCTTCGATCGCTTCCGTTAACCACCCATGCTACATTTCATGGCCTCAAAGATGATACAAGAAATTCTGTTCCTACATAGAAGTGAAATAGGAAGAGTACATTTTAGAAATCGTTTATTCCAAATTTCTTATCCGTTTTCTAATTTCTGAGGCAATACTTATAGGATCTTTAATCTGAAATATAACATAATTATATTTTTCGTGCCCTTCCAACTCAATAATTACAAGAGGCTCTCTGAGTTCATAAGAAAGAAAATACCATTCATTAGCATATTTAAAGCTCCCCTCATAGATCTCTAGAGGAGATATGGAAGTCCCAGGCATCCTAAGCATCCACCGAGGAGCATCAAAATAGTCTACATATACACTTTTAATTGTACAATAAGGTATTTTTACTTTTCGCTTTAAAGCAAAAAAACTCAAAATTCCTGTTAGCTTTAATGTAAGTTCTGCTTTGTCAAAATGTACTTCCCTGCCCATAATAAGGAGAAACCTCCTCTTCACAAAAAATAACAGCAATACATGCGATTTTTTTCTATATGCTTATACATCCTCCTCCCTGTTCTCCGCATCCGCTTTTTATGCTAACATCAAAAGAACCTGCTTTTCTTATTTGACTAACGGACAGTTTACTTTAGTCGTTAGGCTCTTTTTTATTGAAAACTATACATTTTTGTCAACCTTAAAGGCAATTTTATATTCTTTTTGTTGTGTGTCTTTACCTAAGTCTTTTAAGTCTAACTCCTTGTTTATGAATAAATAGTAATTGCTTCCCGTTTTATACCCCTCTTTAGGAGGAAGAATTTTTATCGTTACATTATTCTCGCGTTGGATTTTTACAGGAATATAGTTATTTCTTTCGTCTAAAACGTAGATGTTATCACTATTTAGCAACGATTCATTGATTCCTTCGTCAAAAACAATAACCCATTCTTTATTACGTTCAACAGTTTGATATAAATCAGTATCTGCTTTTTTAATAGTCTGATGAACATTCGGAGAATTAAAATATAGATAAGTTGATATACACACTGTAAAGATAGACGAAAATAACAATATTTTCTTTTTCACTAATCATACCCCCAGTTTTTTACCATTTTATAATAAATCGAAAATTTTTTCAATTCTTAAACTAATACATGCATTAGATTAAGAAAATTTATAGATAGAACGATAAATAAATATTTATTAACAAAATACATTCAAACATCATTTCAATATAATAAGAAGAAATAGCAATGTCTATTCTGACTGTTACAATTGGTTTTTAAACATTCAGGATATTAAAGAACCAGTGTCAATATGACAACCCCCCCGTATCCGATATGACGCGGGGGTATTGCTTTAAATTAGATTTTTTGTACGCAATAAGAAAACTCCTCAGATCACGGGCATTACGCTACACATCACCTGCTGCGATCCTCCTTCTGCTGTCAGTCGTGGCACTTTAATCATCCTTTGGCTCCTTCACCTTCTCGATGCAAACCGCACAGCGCGGCTGATCAAGGCCGGCAATACCGATACGTGGCCCTCACCCTCAAATTCCTTGAACTCCACGTACACTCCTCGGTCGGCGAAGGCGGACAAGCGTTCTGCAAGCTCCTTCGCGTTGTCATTTATGCGGCTTTTATGACTCTTCTCCAACTCTCCCACTGCCAGTAAGATTTCAACGTTTAGCGTTTCCCGTTCCAAGCGTGACACGAATTGTTGCTCCGCTTCGAGAAGAAGTCGTTTGTTCCAATGAATGGATGGGCTTCCTGCGATATACGTCCGGAAGGCAGTCGGCTTCGTGAAAAGCACATGCAGCGCAAAAAGTCCCCCAAGAGAATGACCAAAGAGCGTTTGCCTCTCGCTGTCAATTTTGAACTCGCATTCTATCTCCGGCTTCAATTCCTCTTCAATAAATTTTAAAAAAACTTCTGCTCCTCCTAGTTCCGGCCATGCGGTTCCGTCGGGTCTGGAAGGCAGTTCAGCAGCGGATACCGGCAGAGTAAAATCATAGAAGCGTGCAGGAGCAAACGGCATTTCCGTCGGATAACCGATACCGACGATCACAGCTGGAAAGACCCCCGTCTTTTCGGGACGACATGCTTGCACGCGCATCGCCTCCACCATCGTTCCGAATACAGCATTGGCATCCAGCAAATAGATGACCGGAAATCCCGAGGGAGGCGGCTCTCCATCAGGTTTGGCCACAAAGATTCGATATTCGCGGTTCCCAGCGCGCGAATGCATCACGCGCTGTTCTGTCCGAGGTATTGTAACCTCACGGCCAGCGGTATCCTTGACCATCATTGCAGCCTGTTCAATTTTTTTGCGAGCCACCGCTAATTCCTCCTCTAAATCTTATTTATTTGTACGCGATGATTGTTGGCGGACAGACAACATCGCAGGCAGAATCTTTAACTCACTGTTTCGTTCGAATATAACCATTTCACCGCTCGAGGGAATCGTCTTGAAAAAAATATGCGGGCATGCGGTGTTCCTTCTTCAAGCACAAACTGCAATCTTTCTCTGGTCAATCCGTTATTCATCAATATGGTATAGGCTTCTTTCGTTCTTGAAACCATTTCTTTCTGGATGTTCTGCTTCTCAATTCCCTCTATACTTCCCACATCCATATAAATTTTCAGTCTGGAATCGATAGTTTTCGATTGCATAAAATCGATGAAACCTTCGTACCAAAACGATCCTGATATTGAACCGATTTTACCAAACACATTGGGGTACAAATAAGCGGCATAAATGGAAATCAGTCCTCCGAGTGACGCCCCGATCATTCCCGTTTGCTGCCGGCGACTGTCCGTCTTGTATTCTCTATCAATATAAGGTTTTAATTTCTCCACAAGAAACGACAGATAGTTGAAGCCCTGGCCGCCAAAATCGGCATATTTATCAGATAAAGCTTTCGCATACCACAGCGTATATTCATCCAATCGATTTTTCGGCTCAATGCCAACCAGTAAAAGCTCTCCAAGTTCGCCGCAAGCAAACATGCGCTCCAATCGCACCAAGGAATTGTTCTGGTGAGGATCGAATAAGTCTCCGCCGTCCTGAACATAAACAACCGGGAATTTCTCTCGACTTGTTTCATAAGAGGGAGGGAGATAGATGAAGAGTTCCCTTCCTTCAAAGAACTCCTTAACCAATGTGCCGTTCATATCGTTCTCCTTATAGTAATCATGACGGATCCAATCATCAAGCTTGATCGAAGACAGTGATCAAATGAGCCGCAGGAATCCTTGGCTGTGCAGGCGGAATCTTGGCAGGATAGCCGATATGAAGATTGCCCACCACTTTTTCACCGGGCTGGATGCCCATTGTTTCACGGAATATGGATTCATGCAACCACCCATACGTCTCCCACACCAATCCGATTCCCTTTTCCCAAGCCAACAAACTGAAGTTGTGGATCACGCAACTGGTCGACGCATAATCTTCTTCCCTGACAATCAGATTGGGATCTTCCTTCATCAGAACAGTCAAAATCATCGGAATGGACATGATTTTGTCATAAAACTTCTGTCCAACTTCTTTCTTTTTGCTCGGGTCGGGTTCCTTTCTCTCTTTGATTTTCCGTACAGCCTCGGCAATCTTCCTGCGTCCTTCGCCATAGGTGAGAATGAAACGCCACGGTTGCGTCATACGATGATTGGGCACCCAAATGGCGGTTTCAAGTAGCTCCATCACAAGTTCGGGAGATACGGGACGATCTTCGAAGGTATGAACCGAACGACGTTCTCTCAACAATTGGCTAAGTTCCATAACAATCCTCCATTTCACCTTATGAACAAGGCCTTTTTCTTCCTACACTTTGGTTTTAAACAACAAGTACACGAAATAAGGGATACCAATGATAGAAATGACAATCCCAACAGGCAGCTCGATCGGGGAAAAGACGGTTTTGGCAATAAAATCGGAAACGATGACTAAAAGCATACCGATGGTTCCGCATACAGGAATGACCCGATGATGATGGATGCCGATCAAACGCTTGGCAATATGGGGCGCTATCAGGCCGACAAATCCGATGTTTCCAGACACGGACACACACGCGCTCACGATGCCAATGCTGCTTAAAAGCAATACATTTTTTTCTTTTTCCGTGGAGACTCCTAAGCTTTTCGCACTGTCTTCCCCCAATTGAAGCAGGTCCAGAATATACGATTTTCTGATGATAATAGGAACTAAAATGACAAGCCATGGCAACATCGAAACGATATATTGCCAATTGGCGTTCCAAATGCTTCCTGTGAGCCATACCGTCGCCATCTCGAAGTCCTGCGGATTCATTTTTAGGGATAAGTATAAAGATAAAGCCCCTAGTCCGGAGCCTGCTGCGATCCCAACTAAGATCAGACGCTGGGGATCCAATCTCCCGTTCCGCCAGGCAAAAAAGTAAATCAAAACGGCGGCTCCCAATCCGCCAATCCATCCGAACAACGGCATTGCCAAGATAGACAGCCATCCACTTCCCGCTATTCGCCCCTCAAAGAAAAACATAAAAATGACAATCGCGGCTCCCGCTCCCGCGTTAATGCCCAAAATCCCAGGATCAGCTAGCCCGTTTCTGCTTATCCCTTGTATCGCAGCTCCCGCGACACCGAGACCGAACCCGACGAGCGCGGCAACTACAATGCGTGGCAGCCGAAAGTCGAAAATGACCAAATCGTGATCCGGAACTGGATCGATTCGCAACAGGGTCTTCAGCACGTCTATGACCGTCATGTCAAATACGCCATTCGTCAGACTGACATAAATCGCAACTAGCACAATTCCGAAACTTATAAGCAGCACTGTCCAATAGCGTCCCGCCGAGTTTTTAGGCATGTTTCCCTCCTCCTCTCTTGTAAATTAAATAGAGGAAGAAAGGCACACCAATCAAGGAAGTGACGACCCCGATCGGTGTCTCAAACGGATAGTTCAAGAACCTGCTGAGGATATCAGACAGAGCCAGAAAGATGGCTCCGAGAACGCCGGCGCAAGGAATAATCCACCGATAATCAACACCAACCAAAAACCGGGTGATATGGGGAATGATCAGGCCCACGAATCCGATATTACCAGCCAGTGCGACGGAAATGCCGGTCAAAATGACGACGCTGGAGACAGCCATCGCCTTGACCAGCATCGTTCTCTGTCCCAAGCTCACGGACACGTCCTCGCCCAATGAGAGAATCGTGATCGATTTGGAAATAAAGAGCGCGATCGCGATACCGACCAGTGCAAAAGGCACCGCGAGTTTGATCAGACCGGGATCCATCTGGTGCAGCCGGGCATTGTACCAAAAACTGATGTTTTGTGAAACTTGAAAATAGGAGGCCATGGCGGCTGAAACACTGCTCAGAAACGTTCCGATGATGGTGCCGATGATCGCCATTCGAACTGGAGACATTCCATCCGGCAAGAGTGACGCTAACCCGAAGACGATGCCCACAGCAAACATCGAGCCGCCAAATGAATACATGATCATATCCAAAGAAGAGGCTCCCGGCGCCAAAATCATACAAAGTGTAATGGCAAAAACCGATCCGTCAGAAACCCCCATAATAGAAGGTGACGCAAGATAGTTTCTTGTCATTCCTTGCATGATGGCCCCAGATATGGCTAGGAACGCTCCGATTAGAAGCGCTCCGATCACCCTTGGCAGCCGGGAATGCATCACGATTTGATGGTTCACATTGTCCGGATCAAAGTGGAAAAACGCATCCCAAACCGTCGTCCAGTCTATATTTTTCGCTCCATATAGAATAGATGCAATGATGATGAACACCATCACAATCGGGGAGAGCCATAGTATGAAAGCCGGCAAAAAAATCTTTGATCGCATATTTATGCTACCGCCTTGTTTTATTCATTGCCCAGCTTCTCCACAGCCGCTTTCAAGAAATTGATTTTACTCCATGCCGTACCGCCTTGCGCGAGCGGATCAACAACGTTCACAAACACTTTGTTATTTTTGACTGCATTGATGCTTTGCCAAATCGGATTGTTTTGCAAGTTTTTGAGTGCATTAGGCTGATCCTTGTTCTCGTCCTCAGAGAACTGCACAAAGATATAATCTGGATTCATTTCACTAAATTTTTCTAGAGAGATCATTTCCTGCGCTTTGGCGTTTTTGATCTCTTGTGGTGCCGTCAGGCCCAAATCCATGTACAGCGAAGGATTGAAAAATACATCTTCTGGATAAATCATGATATTGCCGCCTCTGATGCGAACTATGACGACTTTTTTATCTTTTAGTCGATCACCTAACTGCGCTTTCGCCGCTGCGACATCATCCTTATACTTCTGCAATGCTTTCTCAGCGATGTCTTGCTTACCTGTCAATTCCGCAAGAAGATGCAGATTCGCTTCCCAATTTGTCGATATATGAGAAACCGGAATGGTCGGAGCGATTTTCTCCAATTTTCCGATGACATCCGGCGGGAATTTCGTAGTAGCAAAGATGACATCTGGTTTCAGTTTCAGTATAGTTTCTATATTAGGCTGTGCTTTTTCTCCAATGGATACGGTGGAACCTGTAATTTCCTTGAACATGTCCGGAAACTTGCCGCCGACCGTGATGCCGCCAAGCGGTTTAACTCCCAGAACAAGCGCGTCTTCCATCGTTTCCATACTGCCGGCGATCACAATTCTTTCCGCTTTTGCGGGAACCGTATAATCTTTTCCAAGGTAATGGATGGTTCTTGTTTCATTTGCATCAGCTTTCTTTTCTTGCTCTGTCGTGCTGCTTGTCGAGTTCCCTTCCGCAGCTTTGTCTGGTGCAGATGATTGTTTCGCACCGCAAGCTGTCAATATTAGAATGAGTAAAGCAATAAGACTAAAATAAAGACATTTCCTTTTCATAATAGGTCTAAAGTCCCCCTCTCAATTTCTTCTATTGATAATGATTATCATTAATGATTATAAACTAGGCTCTTTTTTTCTGACCATGGACGGTATCCGGAATTCATTTTGGACAATCTCCAGAAAAAAGCTTCAATGACTCGTCGATGATCCGGTCATGTGCACATGCAGAATACTCCACCCATGGATCCGAAGGAATCAAATAAACTCGGTTGCTCCGAACCGCTTTCAATTCCTGCCATGGTATGGAATATTGCAATGTTTTCCAATAG
Source organism: Thermaerobacillus caldiproteolyticus (assembly GCF_015326725.1). Taxonomy (NCBI): domain Bacteria; kingdom Bacillati; phylum Bacillota; class Bacilli; order Caryophanales; family Anoxybacillaceae; genus Thermaerobacillus; species Thermaerobacillus caldiproteolyticus. The sequence continues at coordinate 3,717,001 of NZ_CP064060.1, read as the reverse complement.
GCCAATGTTTCATCTTCTTGCCGGACCAACAGGAGAAGTCGATCGGGATCAATTTCAGCCAACTGTTCGATCGTGATCTGCTGATCATAGACGGAACGATCACAACAATACGCGGGAGCCAACTGCAAATCATGATAAAATACTTCAAACATGCTGCGGTTACAGTGAACATATAAATTTTGTTTTGAGATCCGTACAATGAGGAAAGTGTCGTCCCTCACCTCGCGTTTTAACCGAGCTCTTGCAAGGTTCACCTTCCGGTCATAGGTTTTAAGCCAATGCTCCGCTTCTCCTGTTTCACCTAAAAATTCAGCTGTCAGCAGCAGTTGCTCCCGCCAATTCTTCTCCATCCACGGCACATAAAAGATGGGGGCAATCTGTTCAAGCCGCTCTTTCTCTCTGGCATCCAACTCATCCGTGCTGATCACAACATCTGGACGGGCATGGAAAAGCGTTTCGATGTTGGACTCCCAATGTTGATTTTGGCGGTAAGCGCTGAGATGTACGGAAATATCCGTGCGATACATCTTATAGTAATAGGCGGTCCATTTCGGATGAAGCGGCGCAGCATAGGGAATAATCTTGAGAGCAAGCAATTGGCCGGTAATAGGAGATCTATAGGCTGCGATTTTACGACGGCGGCTTTTCATATAAACCGTAGGCGCGACTCCCACTTTCTTCTTGAATTTGCGACTGAAATAAAATTCATCGTGGTAACCGACCTGATGGGCAATGTCCCGCAGCTTAGCATCAGATTGCGCCATGAGTTGCTTAGCCTTGTTGATCCGCAGCTCGGTCAAATAATCGATGGCGCTGATCCCGTACGTTTTTTTAAACAAATCCACAAAATACTTAGGGCTGATTTTAGCTATGCGTGCCAACTGCTCAATCGTCAAATTCTCGTTAAAATAACTTTCCATATAGTCCTTCGCTGACTCCAGCGCCGTTCGCGACTCCCCTGACAGAAGGCGGCGGTTTTTCATAATGTAATAGAGCAATTCCTGAAAAGTGAGTTGACTGCGAAAGCGTTCCAGCCCGTCTTCGCTATGCCAATGACGGTAAATCTCATCGCACAAGGAAGCAAGCTGTCCAGCAGGAGAAACCTGGATTTCTCCCTTCAACGGGAATAAATGCTCTTCTTTCATACCTTGCACGCGCTCATATCTTTGTTCCGTTACCCGAAACACGTCGAACTTAAAAAGAAACATCTTCAGCCCATCCGGATTTTCTGCTTCGGCTCCGTAAGTTTCTCCAGGAGCACACACATAAACAGTGTCCTGCCGCAACCGGCATTCACTACTGTCCAGCATCAATCGTCCTCGTCCGTTTGTCACGACAAAAAGGACATGAGAACCAGTGAGATGCTGCTCGATCTGCCAATTGCCGTCCCCTTTAACAAATTCCATATCCCGAAGTCGAAAAAACAAGCCATCCAACGAAAAATCAATGACTTCCTGCTTAACTGTTTCTTGGTGAATCATATGCTCTCACCGTCCTTATCTGTTTCTGCATCATCTCAATGCAAATAAGCCCTTCGACTTCCGTTGAAAAGCTTTTCGAGAACGTTGTGTATCCTGTCCATGGCATACAACTATTTTTTTAACAAGATTTTCGTAGAAAAACCTTATAATTGATAATGATTATCATTACTATATAGAGTATATCAGATTGCAAAGCAATTTAAAAGTTTAGTGAAAAAGTCCAGCTAATTGATATCCCCCTCTAAAAAGACAGTGTAAAAATCCCACTTTTAATCGTTGGATGTTCCACTATACTTGCAGAGGAGTTTTTATGGCACGAAAAAGGACAAAAATTTCATAGTTATACTGAGAAATTCAAGCAAAGAGCTCATGGATGGGAATGAGGAATTAGGAATCCCAAGTTGTCCTCAAAAGAAGATATAGTTCAAAAAATATCATAAGTGCAGAGAGGAAGAAAAAACACAACAACAAAGAGATCATATACTTAAAGGAGTAACATGTTAGCTTTTCACCGTTCTCGTTCTTTTTAATTGTTATCCAAGAATGCAATTCGCTTTGAAATTCATCACAAGCGAGTCTAAGACTTATGAAAGAAATGAAGACGCAATCCTTGATTAAAAAAACAGCGCTATTTCGGAAAGCAGCTGTCTGTTATTTCCCTAGTCGGCTGAGCCGAGAATTTAGAGCAGATGGTATGTATGTAGCAGAATATGACCTACATCGCATTGGGCACCTGCTTCTTTTGTCTTTCTGCTATTCAAGATCTGTATAACAATAAGACCATACTTGTGATAGACACTGTAGAGGAATTAGCTAAAAAAAGACGTGCATGGAACCATCCTTCATTCTGATCAAGGGTCCCAACACACGCCAAAGCAGTACAACAAACGAATAGAAAAACTTGACCTGATGGGTAGCCACTCTTACAAAGAAAACTGCTTGATAACACTTGCATCGAGTCCTTCTTTTTGCCTCTCAAAACAAAAATGTTGCACTTTCTCAGAATAAAACAGAGCAAGAACTCTATCAAGCCATTGACAACTACATATGGTTTTACAATCATGAACGATTTCAACCACTGTGCCCCAATTGAATACCGAAATACACTACACTGGTCGCTTAGGCCTTTTTATTATCTACTTGCCAAAGGGTAAGACCCTCGTCCCCTTTAGCTGAATAGTTTATTTAAACGCGATTTAAATGCGTGTCTTTAAAATGTGTTGGATATTTTAATCCATAGCCAATCATCCTATCCATTCCAATATGGGCCGACCATATTAAACCTATCGCTAAAACAACTTCGTTTGATAACAATACCCCTAAGATAACAGCTCCAATTGGTAAACTATATGTATGAAATAAGTTATAAAGCACTGCACCAGCCTTATTATTGAGTAAGTACCCTAGCATTGATATATCTGGAGCTAATAACAAAAAGAAAAATAAAAGCCAACTAAATTGATTATAAGAGTAAAAATAAAGACTTAACGATAAGATAGCTGCCCCTTCTAGGTGTAAAAGAATTTTATTCATACCGTCAACTCCTCAATAATAATTACTATTATTCTAATTGAAAAAAGATTACATGATTACGTTATTGAACTAACCTGCCTATTAGTGAAATAAGTTTTGTCCAAACAGCAATGATAAATATGTTTCTGGGTCCTTTTTTCTTTATTAGGAACAGCCTAAAATAATTTACTCATGTTTTTCTTGTTCAGCTATCGCTTCCCGTTAGCCTCCCATGCTGCATTTCGCAGCACCACAGTTACAAAAAAATTTGGTTCTTCTATGGGAGTGAAACAAGAAACCTTACTAACTAAATATGAACTTCAATCTCTTTTACAAAAACAGCTTTACCTGTAATTTCTACTTCATATGAATCCTTATTTTTCATCACACTTACTTTTACTCTTCCATCTCTTCCAATTTCCTGACCTTGTTCAATTAAAAGGTTTAATATGTTATTATCTGCGATATATTTTGCATAATATGCGCCCATTACCCCAGAAGCAGTTCCTGTTACTGGGTCTTCAATCGTGCCAGAGAAAGGCGAAGAAAAATGTCGAGCATGCATATGTGCATTTGAATCATAAGTTTCTAAACAGAAAGGGTGGACAGAAGCCCTTGGCATTTCTTTCAATATACTTGGGAAGAGCTTATTATTTGGTTTCATTCTTTTGAAAGCAATTAGGGTTTTTATTGGAATTAGTAGAGTCCAAGCACCTGTACTTCCGTATAAAATCGGTAAGTTCGGTTCAATATCGTCTTTTTTCAGCCCTATTGAAAAGGCTAATTCTTCAATGGATCCATGAAATTCTTTAAATTGTGGAGATGCTTGTTTCATCGTTATCTCTATTTCGTTTTGCGAATTTCGATTTATTCTTATTGGGAGGATTCCTGCTTTCGTTTCTATGGTTAACTCGCTTTTTTCTTTTAGTAATTCTTTTGTTTTTAATGCATAAATCGTAGCCATTGTTGCATGACCGCATAGATTCATTTCGTGTCCGGGTGTAAAATAACGAATTCTAACGTCGGCTTTATCAGATTTAAGAGGGAAAGCTGTTTCATTAAAGCCTACTTTTAACGCGATTTCTTGCATTTCCTTTTCGGTAAGTTGGTCTCCATCTAAGACTACACCTGCTGGATTTCCCATATTTGGTTCATTGCTGAATGCATCGTAATGATAAACTTTGACTTTCCCCATTTTCATCATCTCCAGAATAAGATTAATCAGTAGTTATTAATTTAATTTTTTCAAAATTTTCTGTGTGATAGTTGCTGTCCTATTAACACATATGCAGTTATGCATTCTCATGCGTAATTTTGAGTTTTTACTCTAGTTTTGCAGCACCATGAATTTATTCAATACTATACTTTATCAATACTTTCCCATCCGTAAGCCATTAGTTTTAAATTATCGTTACCAATTTTTATAAGCTCATTATCAACCACTATTTTTGCTCCCAATCTCTCATAGAAAAAACGAGAATTATTATCTTTTAACACCCATACAATGGAGGAGCGTATATTTAAACTGATGAATTTTTTAAAGAGCTGCCTTAATAATTTCCTACCTATTCCCAAGCCTTGGTACTCTTTTAAGATATAAATGGAGGTTACATCTCCATCATAACCCGGATATTTTCCTGATTTCTCTTTCCCCCCATCTGTGAAGCCGATGATTTGCCCTTCTTCATTTTCCGCAACATATACATAATTATCTTCTCTTGAAATATTTTGAACCCATAGTTTTGTTCTCTGTTTGTATGAAAGTTTATTTAAGAAATCATCAGAGATAATATTTTTATAGGTGGTTCTCCAACAATCAACGTGTACTTTAGCTATACCTTCTGCATCAGATAGAGCTGCTTCTCTTATAATCATTTTTTCATCTCCTTCACTAATTTTAACTTTTTAATATCACTTGGAATTTTTTTACTTTTTAAACTCTCGAATCAAGTATATATTAGTGTTTCTTCGGTCAAGTAATCTGTATTTCATCCTGCTTTCTACACTATAAATCGATGTATTCTCAATAATAGGCGTAATCTTATCTACATAATCGTAGTCCTTGATAATTGGAGAAACTTCATACATGCATTCCTAATACTGTCCATAAACTCTTCAATATCTTCAGAATAATCGATTTCCCTTTTGTCTCTTTTCATTTCGATTCCTTCAGATTCCCTCAACTTTTCATATACTAAATCAGCCCATTTATCATTCTCCCAGCAATATGACAAAAATAACTCTCTTATTCTCCATTTCTGGTAATCCCTCATTCATCCATTTCCGTATTTTCACTTATATAACCATTTTATGTTATGATAAAAAAGAGAGCAGTAGGGGGTACACTATGCCAAATACAGATTGGACAAAGCTCAGTTCTTTACAATTAGGAAGATATGCTGAATATTTTGCAAAAATGGAGTTTGCTTCGTATGGATTAGAAGTCTATACGACAGAAGTAGATGACCATGGTGTCGATTTTATCGTTAAAGATAAAAACGGCCGGTTTTGTGAAATACAAGTAAAGTCGTTAAGAGGAAAAGGCTATGTCTTTATACCAAAGAGCAAGTTCGATATAACTAATAAAAATTTGTATCTAACTCTATTAATTTTTGAAGTTGGGAAACTGCCAGACATATTTCTGATACCAGCAAGAGCTTGGGAAGTGCCGAATGAAGTATTTGTAGATAGAAATTATGATAAGCCAAGCCAAAAAAGCTCACCTGAATACGGTATCAATATTTCTCAAAAAAACTATCCTATACTTGAAATCTTTAGTTTTAAAGAATCTATAAAAGAATTTCTTGTCGATAATGAATAAATGCAAGGGAATACAGATTTGCATTCCCTTCATGTTAGATATTTTTATAATTGTATTGCAGCGTCTCACCAAATATGTATCAGAACCAGTTTATTCAGCAGTTACACGATACCGTTTTTCTGAAATACATTCATTAACTAATTGTTGCATCTTTAACCAACTGATTTCACAGTACTTTATGTTGTTTTAAGAGCAAATTTAGGCGATTTCTTTGGTTCTTATTGAAACGTTCCCGTCACCTTATTTTTCTCCGCTTTATACCATTTACGAAGTTGATTAATATGAGCTTGATGGTATCGATTATGGTCTGCGATATGCCAAATTCCCCAGCGAATCGTTGCTTTTTTTCCGCTTTCATATTCAACGATTTTATCCAATTCACTGTCAGTTAACTGATAACAAACAGACTGAAACATATTGAATACATCATCATAGTCAGTAAGAAGTGTTTCCAATGAAATTCCATAAATTAAAGGAAGTTGATTGTTTTGATCGAACATTGGCCCATACTTTTCTTCAAGCAACTTTGGTACTGGATCACCCTTGATTCTATAAACCCACTTAAGATCCACATATGCTAAATGTCTTATTAATTGTGCCGTGCTATTATATGCTTGATTTGGACCTTTATAATCTAATTCTTCCTGAGACATACCTGCAACAATAGATTTTAATCGTTTATAATTACCATCAACCATCGAAAACAGCATACCTACAATAGGTTCCATTTTTGGTTCGCCTTTTAAATCCAAAATCATTCATTTCACCTCAACTCATAGCTAAAACATAAACTTTTCCCAATAGTTCTTTAACCTTATTACTCTTTTTTGCTCTACTAAACTGCCTATTAGCTAACCGTGCTATGAACGTAGCGCCACAGATTGTATAAGAAATGCTGTTCTTACATGAGCGTTTAATAAGAAGTGTCAATATGAAAAACGTTAACCTTATACCAAATATCTTTCCAGTTCTTTTTTATTATCCGTTCTTCGTAAATTTGTGCTCGTTCTTTTGATTCTTGAAAATAGGGTGTCGGTTTTACTTCCAAGTTAATCACATCATCCACTCCCCAAGGAGCAACCAAAATGATGTCATTCATTTCGTCTAATTTTACACCTAAAGATGTGGCTGTTTCTGGAAACTTTGATATAGCATCTACGGAAGATGAATAAGGAGGAATGTTATTAACAATGTGCATTCTTGCCTCATTTTTCACTGACCAAGGAATGTTAGGAAGAATATTTCTTAACCTAATTTCGAACTTCTTTTCTTCTAATTCGTCCATATTGGTATCATCAAAATAGATAACATCAATATCTGGAATAGGAGTTCTTTCTTTAAAGCCATGTAACGTATCCCATATTTTCGAACGAACAAATCCAGCACAGACCCACCAATCAGGTAAATTTAATGATTTTACTGCTCTTAATATATTCATCATCCACTCGTCTTCTTTAATCAGTTGAATGATATCTTTTTCATTTTTGATCATCATCAATTAAATTCCTCCAATCGAACGTATATCTCCGAATATTTTTTACTAAACTCCCCTTTACTTCAACGAGAAAAGCATTACTTCCTGCTTCTTGAAGTAATGCTTTCATTAGTGAAAGAACAACAAAACCTCCTTCACCGTTATCTGCCACATTATCGAACAAATGAAGAAGCAATTGCACCAATCATATTGGTTCCTCTTTGTTATACGACAGTATACTTTTTTCTTTATTTTGTTTACTATAATTACTATAAATTATAAAAAGGATTCCACTAGACACAAACAATGCCCCTATACCATGGGTTATTGTCAATGGTTCATGAAAAAATACAGTTCCCATAACTGTTGCAGATATAGGCATAACATTGATAAATACAGATGCTGTTGATGCTCCAACATTTTGTATACCCCTATACCACCAAACAAAGCTAATAGCAGAAACAATAATAGCTACATATAGTACGCTTAACCAGACCTCCCATCCACTGCTTTTTATTGAATTCAAAGAGGTATAGTAAATAGCTAAGGGAGATAACAATATCGTTCCGAAGCCTGTTGCATAGGTAGTTGCAGTTAATGGACTGTATTTTTTCATGACAACCTTTCCAATCACTGAATAAATACTCCAACTTAGACAGGCAGAAATTAAAACCAAATCAATCGGAGCAAACCCAAGTTCCAAAATAACACTCAATTGTCCATTCGTTATGATATATAAAGCACCAAATAGAGCTGTTATCACTCCAAGTATATCCTTCCAGCTTATTTCCTCTTTCAAGAAAATAGCTGAAAATAGCGTGATTAAAGGAGCATTTACAGCGATCACCAAAGAACTTTTTACAATAGGTGCATATTTAGTTGCTATAAAAAAACAAATGTTATACAAAAAAATCCCCGTAAGACCAAGCAACGCAAACATTCCCCAGTCCTTTTTCGTCGGAACTGGTTGTTTCGGTTCTTTCCACCACATCAAAGGAAATAAAATGAGGCTTGCTCCAAAAAAGCGGAAAAAGGCAACTGCGACTGGATGTAAGCTTTCAGTTGCAATTTTTCCCGCAATAAAAGCCCCTCCCCAAATGGTTGTAGTTAAAAAAAGAAGAGCATAGGTTTTTATCTTGCTTGTTTTCATTAAAAGTCCTCCCTTTATATAAAATTTCTGTTATAATGAATTTTACAAATATTCGGTCATAGGTGTTATTGATAATAATTGATACCGTAAATCAATATTTTTGATAGGAGTCAAGATGGGGATGAATGTGGATTATTTACAAACGTTCCGTGAAGTGGCTAAATGGAACAGTTTTACGAAAGCAGGGGAAATGTTGGGATATGCTCAATCAAGCGTAACTACGCAAATCAAAAAGTTAGAGGAAGAATTTGGGGTTATTTTATTCGAACGTTGGGGAGGAAAAATCAAACTAACCCAAGCAGGCGTACAATTGTTAGAATATGCAAACAAAATTATTAGCTTGCTGGAGGAAGCCAAACAAAATCTTTCGGAGCAAACTGAGCTTTCTGGAACTTTGTCCATTGGTACAATCGAATCGATTGCAGGTTTTTATCTTCCACCGTATTTACAAGCTTTCAAAAATAAACACCCGAAGGTCAACTTGTTGCTTCAACAAGGGATTTGCAAAGATTTATTAAAAGGGATAAAAGAAGGTAAGTATGATCTAGCCATCATACTTGATCAAAAACAAGAAGACCCTGACTTAAATGTTATCACAATAAAAGAAGAACCATTGGTTTTAGTTGCGAAACCAGACCACCATTTGGTTCGATTCGACCATGTAAGCATCAAGGATTTAAATGGTGAAAAGCTGATTGTTACAGAGCCGAGATGTAGTTATCGTGAAATCATAGAAAAATTATATCATAGTCATGCAATACGACTTGAATACTCTATTGAATTAGAAAGCATAGAAGCAATTAAACGCTGTGTATCATATAACCTTGGAATCGCTTTTTTACCGCTAATGACTGTAGATGAAGAAATAAAAAAAGGAGAACTAGCTTGCATTCCCCTTTCTTCCCCAGAAATAAAAGTGTATTTGCAATTGGTTTACCATAAAAAGAAATGGATTTTACAATCAATGCAACGATTGATAAACCTACTATTGGAGAGTTAATAATATACCCTGAATTTAGGCAATATGAAACTAGAGGATCTTTAAAAGCGTTTTTAAAAATTCCTTATGTGTTATTCGATTTCTTGTGACCTAGGAAACCACAATGGTATATCACGACTTTTGAAGGCTTTTTATAGCCTTTTTCTTTTTTGCCTCTAATCGTTCTTTGTTTGTAGTATTCTTCTCTAAAACTCTTGATATTTTTCTTCTCGCATGAGGAGATGATACATCATTTTGAGTAATGGATGACCGATTGCCACAATGGCTCTTTCTTGAAAATTAGGATTTTCATCATTTGCTGGTGCCGTAAGCACGATATGGAGGTCTTACATGAAAGAACAGAATTTCTTTCTTAATCTGTGGTGCCACGAATGTGGCCAAGACAGCTAGAAGATATGTGAAAAAATTCTTTACATAGAGTAAATTTTTACCCGAAATTATTACCAGGTCATAGTAATAAGTGATAAAATAGATACAAGTCATAAAGCGAGGTGATTTTTCTATGTTTAAATCCACAGCACGTATTACTGCAATAGGTTCGTATGTTCCAGAAAGAAGGATAACAAATCACGATTTAGAAGAACTAGTCGAAACAAACGATGAATGGATTGTTAAACGTACTGGTATTAAAGAACGAAGAATAGCACATGAAGAAGAGTTTACAAGTGATATAAGTTATCAAGCTGTAAAGAATTTAATGGAACGATACGATAAATCAGTCGATGATGTTGATATGATTATCGTCTGTACATTAACTCCTGATTTCAAAACTCCGAGCGTGGCTTCTTTAATTCAAGCAAAGTTAGGTATTAAGAACACAGGTGCTATTGATTTAAATGCTGCTTGTGCAGGATTTACTTATGGGTTGTATGTAGCCAATGGATTGATAACATCTGGTTTAAACAAGAAAATTCTTGTTATCGGAGCTGATACATTATCTAAAATTACTGATTATAAAGACAGAACAACCTGTGTACTATTTGGAGATGGTGGAGGAGCAGTTCTCGTTGAATATGATGAACAACAACCAAGTTTTATTTCTTCATATTTAGGTTCAGAAGGAGAAAATGGAAATAAGTTATATTGTACAAATCTATCTAAACGTATGAACGGTGAAGACTTAATAGATAGTGGTTATATTGTTCAAAACGGTCGTGAGGTCTACAAGTGGGCTGTTAATACTGTACCAAAAGGTATGCAATCTGTTATGAAAAACACTGCAATAGATTTAAAAGATGTTGATTGGTTTGTCCCGCATAGCGCAAATTTAAGAATGATTGAGTCTATATGTGAAAGAAGCGAGTTTCCTATTGAGCGAACATTATATAGCTTGGTGGATTACGGAAATACTTCATCAGCAACAATACCATTGTCATTAGATAAAGGTGTACGTGAAGGGAAAATTAGAAATGGTAATAAGCTTTTATTATATGGCTTCGGAGGTGGTTTAGCACACGCAGGATTACTTATCAATTGGACTCTTTAAAATTTCTTAATAATTTATTTTTAAAAGGCTTTTTTCTAAAAGATTGTTACTACTAAGAAGAAAGATGCAGAAGTAAAACAAATTTTAAAGTTACTGAACCACTATCGCGTGCGTTATCTCTAATAGTTACTTTATTTTAATACAATAAGGACATATTGGAGATATAGGAGGGAGAAAATTGTATCATTTTATTGGATATTTCTTAAAAAGCATCTTGCGTATATTTGGAAAAATACACGTTTATAACAAGCAACATCTTCCCAAAAGTGGTGGTTATGTAATAGCTTGCACACATACAGGATGGGTTGATGTTCTCTATCTAGGTACATCACTCTTACCAACCAAGATACATTATATGGCGAAGAAGGAGCTTTTCAAAAATAAGGCAATAGCATGGTTATTAAAAAAATTAAATGCCTTTCCTGTTGACCGAGAAAACCCTGGACCAAGTGTGCTAAAAATTCCACATCATCTCTTATCTAAAGGAGAGGTTGTTGGAATATTTCCAAGCGGAACAAGAACCGATGAACAAGTCGCTTTAAAACAAGGGGCAATTACAATCGCACAGCGTTCAAAAGTCCCAATTATACCGGCAGCATATATAGGGCCGAATAATTTAAAGGAACTCTTCCTTAGAAAAAAAGCCTGTCTTATATTTGGTGAACCTCTATATATTACTGCAACAGGTAAGGAAGGAAGAGAACATTTTACAATTCTCCTAGAAGAGAAAATAAATGCACTGCAAAGGAATTTACAAGACAAAAAATGATCCTTCTATATCGGTAATTATGTAAATAGAGAGCTGTCCTACAATGGATGGCTTCTTTTATCCTTATTGTACGATTGGCCCCCTTCTTAACCGTATAATGGGTTCGAGAGTTAATAAAATTAAGTACAAAAAAGATAACATTTGGTTGAAAACCAACAACTAACGATAGTAAAGCCAAAAGAAAAAGAGCGGCTTTATCAACCGCCCATACCGATAATTAAATAGTCCTAATCATGGATATTTTTCTATAGGCTCTTTTTGCTATTAAATAAAAAGAAATATAGTGCAACAGTAAGAAGTTAGGTTATAATGATTTTACAATTTACTTTTTTTGTAAAGAGGTGATAATTAAATGAGCAAAAATACAAATAGAAACGTATTGGATTGGTTCGTATATTTACTTTTAGCGATGGCAGTTGTACGGTTTATAGTTCATATTATTTAATTAACTTTACAAGGAGTTTACTTATAAGATTTAATCCTTTTTATGCACCTCACAATAATGCATTAGGTTGTTAAAGAAAACAACGTTTCTATAAAGAGCGATAACCGCTCTATTCTTTTGCTCAAACTCTTTATTGTTTAAAGCGGGTATGTTAAATTCTATTTCCATTTGTGTCATCAGCTTTGCTAAAGCATAGTTATATTCATCTTGCTTAGTGTTAGAATGGACAATTTTTCATACATTCGGTTAATCTCTGCTAATCGTTTTTCTAACATCGTTCAACCTCTTTTCCCTCTGGATTTTCCACAAACTTGGCTAAAATGTTATCTTCTTTTAAGTTCGTTCCGTACAAATTAATATAGTTCAACGTACCATCTAATGTAGAGTGTCCTAACAATCATCATCTTCCCTGCTCGTTATACAGTACTTGACAAAAGTATGTCTAAAGGTATGAATAGAACGCCTCTTTTCTTGTTGTACCGTGCTATGGCGTTCCTTGTCATTTGTTCGCCTAACTCATTAACAAACAAATAATCATCCTTTTTAAGCCTATACATTCTAATATATTCTTTAAGGATTTTGACTAAATGCTCACTAATTGGATTGTATTGTGCCTTCCTATTTTTCGTTGTCGTTAATACTACCATTCCATTTTCTAAATCAATATCTCCAACTTTAAGGTTAAGGACTGTATTAAGCCTGTTACCTGTTTCTAAAAGATAATTGACCAATACCCAATTTCTATGCTCTACAAAGCCACATTCCTTCAAATTCGGCTTTTTGATTAGCTTTTTAATTTCTTCCTCTGTGTATGGCTCTTTTTGCTGTTTATCGGCTTTAATAAGGTTAATCTCGAATTTAATTAAGTAATTTTCCCTCATAGCAAAGTAAAGAAATGATCTTGTAGCCCTCAAATATGTATTAATGGTTGTATCCTTTAACCCTTTATCTTTGAGCCACATAATAAATTTGTCAATGTGCTTTTTCTCAATCTCTCTAACGTACTCAATCCCTATTTCCTCTGTAAAGCGGAAGAAATGTACTAAATTTTGCTCATAAAAGCGGATTGTCATTTCATGTTTTCTAGCTGAAAATCTTCGTAAAGTTCTTGCAAAGTTTTTTCTAATTCCGCCCTTTTCAAGTCCCGTACTTTTGCCAACTTACTTCCTCCCCTTTAAGATTAACATAATCCTAAAGGTGTCCAATAAAGCGATGGGCGTGTTGTCTTGTTGTCCATACGATTAGGCTTTTGCTTTAGTGCGATAAAAAACAAAAAAGCCAATGCTCTGAATTGCTCAAAGCATTGACTTTATAGGCTTTTTGTTATGTATGGTGCCGATGGTGGGAGTCGAACCCACACGGGGGGCTACCCCACACGATTTTGAGTCGTGCTTAAAATGGCACTAAATGGAATATATTTAAAACTACCGATGTATCAATAGTTTTCCTGCAAGATTTTTTCTGATTCAAAAAATTTTCTCATACGACTTTAATTTTTCTTACAATATATAGTACATAATTTATCCCCTGTTTTCAATATTAAATTTTACGATTTTTCACACGTCAGTATCAACAATCCATTCCTTGTTAAATCCACGTCAATAACTTTCCACGTTTGCCCCATTACATCGAATGTCACATTTACAGTGAATTTATTTTTACTCGTTTCATTATCTTGTACAGTAACGATAATCTGATTATCAGCAACACGAATAGGCGCAAAATCATCTATTTTGAAAGTGTATTTATCAATAATTGCAGGAACAGAAATTGATTCAGTTGTGTGACATTCGTATATTGGCTCTCCAAAATCGTTGTATGATACGATTTCACACACTTCCTGCCCCTCAATTTCAATAATATAATTACAATACCGCATGAGCGCTTTCTTATATTGCCCTTCTGTCACATCGGACACAATTAGATAGTTTTTTTCATTATGTACAATGACATTTCCACGTTGAATGGAATCTAGAGTATAAATATATTTCTCCTCATAGTCACCGATTTTCGCATTATTTACAATACATTTTTTTGGTACATTGTCGATGATAACCGTTTCACCAACTGCATCAAGAAGGAATTGAAAGTCAGAATTATCTATTGTAAAAGGATTCATTTTTTAACCTCCTTATCATTCGCCAAAAAAGCGAACTCATAGTAACATCATGTCATCATGTATAGTCGAAAGTAACATCATTTAGTAAAGACCAAGTAAATACCTCTTTACCACGCAAGTAAAGAGGGGAACGAAATATCGTTCCCTACTGCGTGATTTCCAGTCACTCCGTCACGAATTAAACAACATAAATACATTACCCGTTTGCTCTTGTTCATCTGTTTTCATTTGACGGATTTTTCGTTCAAGTTGGTCAATGCGATTTAATAGATTTTCATGAAAATCGGAAATAGTAATATCATTATCGACTTTATATGTTTTCATTAACGTTGGATTATTAGCAATTGATTCGAGGATACTTAACGCAGTACGATAGATATTTCGTTTTGCAGTTGCGCTGGAAGAAATGTATTCATCATGTGCTTTTAGACCGTTTTCTTCTAAATAAACAATCAATTCGTTTTGATCGAGGTCAATCCCTTTTATCTCTAAAAATAAGCGTTGAAGATTCGTCATATCCATCATTCCTTTCATATTAAAATAAAAACTACCTACAAAAAATAGGTAGTTTAAAAGTTAATTCTTTTGATATTTATCTGGAATTTTCATATTGGCTATATTCTCGATATTTGTACCAATTATTTTAAACAAATCTGCTCCTACCTCATTTAATTTTTGAAAATCACTGAATACAAACCCTAAATCTTCCATAGTTTGACTATCATTAGTGACAGGACTTTCAACATATTCTTTTACAATCTTATAATCATAACTATCCTTTATTTGCTTAACAAACGAATCAATATCGGTACCTGCGGAACCATCTAATTGTTCTAGTTCATCAATCGCTGGACGAAGTTTGTCAGTGGCTTCTTCAATTGTTGTTGGGCTTATGTAATCAGTGTCCTGCAAATAGTATTTTTCTACTTCAGCAAATGTATCTAATACCGACTTAACTTTTTCCACAGTTTCTTTTTCTGCTTCTGTATCTCTTAATTTATTTCTAATCTTATTATCTTCTTTAATATCTAACGCTTTATTGTATAAAGAAATAGCATCCTCTAATCTTCCTTCTTTTCTGTACTTGTCTGCTTTGCTTACATAATCTTGTATCTGTGCTTCTTTATTGCAACCACCTAAAATTAAAGTAGTAAATATGAGTAAAAATAAAAATTTTTTCAAGTCAATCCCCTTCCTATATTACATATTATAATATTATTTTACTATATATTTAGGGGGGATATATAAAATATTTGAGTAATTCTTCCTAAAAATTTTTCGTGCGTGTGTAAAATGACTTACTATGCGCAAATTTTGGCAATTAGGGGTACTTTCTACTCAAAAATACTTATACAAATCATGAATACAATATACATTTTTGGTTTACATAATTCTAACTATGAGAAGTTAATACAAAACAAAAACATTGATATATCAACGTTTTTCATAACTTCCAATTTTATCATTTATGCAATATTTTATACATCATTGATTTATCAAGTTTTCTAGCGTCTCTCTATTCATTATTTCCCTCCAATTTTTGCATAAAATCTTGTATAAAAATTTGATTTTATCGGAAGTAAAATCACGTCAAATTCGCCCATCTATACGCCTAACAAGTCCAAAATTGGACTTGACCGCCTGCCCTACTTTGGACACCCTTATTTTAAATGTTTTTTGCGCTCATTCATAACAGGTGCGAGCAGGCGGATATAGTATTTGTCAACTCAATCCCTTGTCACGTTTACATTTTCTTTAAAACAACATCTTGTGTCTTATTATTAACTTCACTACTATATGTAGTGTTATTTTCTTCCTTTAATCTCATCAACTCTTGTTGTACATCATTCACATATGGATTATGTTCTAACAACGTTTCAAGAGAAATTCCTTTCATTTCTCTTAACGCCTTCATGTTCTCAATCACTTCCTTATCACTGCTTGGAAGTGCATACTGGAACACAAGCCCTAATGATTCAAATTCCTCATCTGTAAATGTTATGCCTTTGTATTCAAGTAATCGTCTAATCTTCTCAAAACGTTGCTCAATACCTTCCCTCATATATTGCTCATTTATTGACGCTTTAATTTCTGCTAATTGGAATAAAAGTTTAATACTCACTTCGGACAAATTACTTACATCCGTTTTATTCAACGAAACTGCTGGTGTCTGTGATATATCAAGCAACGCTTGCAACAACGTCTTATACAGCACTTCAAACGTTTGATAATCTGTTTTATTTTGTTCTAGGCGAAAATCGCCACCGTCATCAAGGTTAATGCCTTTTCCAACAACTTCACTAGGTAATTCACCTTTTAACTGTTGACCAATTGAAACTGCAATCGGATCCATAAACTTATAGAATGTATCCATGTATTTGCTTATTAAATCTTCCATGTTGTCAAGGATGGAAATCCAATCTTCTAATTCGCTCTTCCCATCTGTTTCTGATAATTCATTTTGCGTATGGTACACAATAGGCAATCCACTTAAATTCGCATATCTGCCTGTTAATCTTAATTGCCCGCCTTTATTATTGTATGTTTCGACTGTATCCTCTGAATAAATTACATAATAATCAACGCCTGTCACTGTATACGCTTGAACGAAGGCGATCATTTCATTTTCATCATTCCAAACAGGATAACCTTCACTTGCATCAATCAGTTTACTTTTAATTGTATTCTTATCTAAATACACATACTCATACACTTGCCCATACTTCAACATCTTATCTAAAATCTTATAATTCAATCGGTCAAACTTCCCTTGTTTGTTTACCTTTTGATATTCTTTCACAATACGCTCTTTTCCTGTAATGGTAATCGGATTCTTTAACAAGTACGCCTTTTGGAAGTTCAATAACGTCTTTGCATATTGCAAAACAATCTTTCTTGGGTGAAATTCTTTACCGTTATACATGTATGGCTCTTTTTGAAGAATCTTATGTTTTCCGTCAAGATAATCCTTTAAATTCAACACATTCATTACTCTTTGTTGTGCTGTTACACTCTGCACTTCTTCAATAAACCAATCAGAACGTCCTTCATGGTATTCTTTGATATACTGTTTAAGATTCATTCTATACATCCCCTTTCGTAAAAATAAAAAAGATGACTCCGCAAAGTTGAGGAGTCATCTAACCCACAATATTTCATTATTAAAAACGTTTTAAAAATTTTGCTACTGTTAGCAACCGTTTACTACCGTTACCTACCGTTTTAAATCTAAATTAATATTGCTCATTATCATTCAACATTGAGCAACAAATATCATCAAATATCAACGTAATATTTCGCCTGCTTCATCGCTTGTACTGCCATAGCAACGGAAATCACAAGGTCATCATGGTTATTTGCGCCTTTCTTGTTGCCCATCTTTCCATTGTGGTCTTGATATATCTTCATTTCCTCTAATGTACGAACGCATTCAATATTAATAAGTCCTAATTCAAACATTTCTTTCATGTCATTTATAATAATCGGCTTTGTTACATTCGTTGTTTGGAAACCAAGTTGCATTTTTCGTTTACCTCTTTGGTCAAACACCTTTTGTTTTAATAAGTTTAAATATCCATAATCTTTACGTAATCGTTCTAATAGAGGAAGCCCCAGTGCGTTCCTTTCCACACAAATAAAGGCGTAATTATAAAAACGCCCTAAAGCATCCACTATTTCAGCGAATTTGTAAACTGGAATGTCATTTGCATAGAAACTACATTGTTGCTGTCCATCTGCATCAAATATACTCATTGTTGAATAGTCGCCACCTTGACCACTCGATACGTCTACCCCTGCATAGTGTCTTACTTTTGATTTCGGTAAATGATAGATGAATAGATTTTTATTTATGTATTGTTTAAGTACATCGGGAACAATATGATATATTTCTTTTGTTTCTAAAGGCGGTATAACATAATGAAGTCGTTCAATAATCTTTGCAGTATCAAATACTGCTTTATTTGTTTCCATAAACGCTTCGTCTGGTGTCGTTGGAAATTCACGTCTAAACTTCTCAATCGAATTTGTTTGTATGTAATATCTGCGGAACATTAATTGACGATATGTAGCGTTATATTTATCTCTTAAAATCTTTTCATCATGTTCTAAATCCTCATATGTCATTCTGCGCCCTTGATTATTTATCTTAAACCAATTCTCTGCTTCATCGAATGTATGTTTAAATTGCTTTTCATACGCTTTTGCAAGCCATGAAAAGAAAAATGCCTTCCAAACGCTTTCTTTATCTCTGTACGCCTTCATAAACATTTCTTGATAGGTGTTGTAACCATAAGCAGTTGATTCAATAATGATGGCACTGGATTCATTTTTTGCAAGTGCAGGAATACATGTTGCAATGATTTCCTCTTGCACATCAGCAGGGTATTTAGCCATTTCGGACAAGTGGATTAATTGGAAAGTATTACCCGAAATTGAATCTTCACCGTTGGCAGTAGCAATAATAATTCGGCTGCCGTTGTCGAGATAGAGTTCATCACGGTTATTCAATAATGCTTTAGGGAATATGTCATATTTATCATGTGGAAGATTTTTATACATCTTCTTCAATTTAACGAAAAGTGATTTACTGACGCTTGCATGATGAGTCATGATGATATAGTTTGTATCGGGCTTTGTACATGCACTGTACAACATATAAGCAAGAGATAGGGTAGTGAATCCAATTTGTCGCCCTTTCAAAATGATATTGTACTTCCCTATCTCATTCATAAACTGTTCCTGCTCTGGATTCAAAACAAAAGGCACTGTATTGCCAAAGTTGTCAACGATCTTAATGAAATTCTTTGCAAACAATTTAAAATCGTTCGTAATGATTTTTAATTTTTCTTCTTTCGTCAATCGTTTAGCCAATCAATCTCACCTCCTGCAAACAAAAAAGCAGGGTATCAATTCTGATACCCTGCTAACATATAAGCAACCCTAAATCTCTAAATCATCATCCTCATCTTCTTGCACTTCCTCTTGTTGTTTCTTGTTTGTCTGATTCATTGCTTTTTGAAGTTGTGTCATATCTTTATGTAATTGAAGGAATAAACGCACACTTTTCTCTTCCCCTTGTTTCGCCTTTTCTGAAACAACATCATAAACAGTTTCTAAATCACGTTGCATTTTGCCCTTCATGTATATCATAAAGAGTTCCCAATATTCGTCTGTTTGCTCCCAATTCTCGAACACTGTAAATGAACGTCTATCCGCCCATCTTAAAAATTCTTCATCAGACATTGCCAAAATGTGTTCATTTTTCGGTGTTTTAATTTGAAACTTCCGCATAAAATACGCTCTTTTGCGCCAATCCACTTTTTGGAGTGCTTTGTGAATACTCATTATTCATCACCTCTTTTCTCTAAATATTTTTCTAATCGTTTTATGTCAGACAATATTTCTTTTGTAATCAATTGTTGTTCCAAAAGATTTAATTTCATTAGCGACAAACGCATTTGCATCATTTCAATATTTTTCATCATCTCTTTAAATTCTTTCATAAAGATTCCCCCTATTTATTTGATTAAATAAAAAAATGGACTAGCGTTTTGCTAGCCCATTAATTGAAATTCAAAAAGGTTATCTTTTTGCGGTATATATAATAATATACAAATAATTCAAATAATAGATATAATTTAATAATAAATGTAATTAATTATTCTATAAATTATATATACCGTAATTTTGTAACCTTTTTAATTCTAAAGTATATAGTTAAATGTTATATGTTATATATACCGCAAATTTGTTACCTTTTTAATTTTTCTGTGGTAACATCTTCATTTGTTCTTCAATTTGCATCGCCAGTTTCTGTTTTTCTTCGAGTTGTTTGTAATATGTGTATACACTCATTACCTTTCTTTTTTGATACTGTTTAGCGTTATTTGTGAAATTAGTCGGCTCATTTGTGAAATATGTATTTGGCATTTTTTCACCTTTTCCAAGCCCGACAACAAAATCTTCTACTTTACAGTGAATCATATTATATTTTTTTAATGAATCAAGATATTTATCAAGTGTCCGCCCTTTAATCGCTGTTTTTTCCTCTAATGTTTCAAGTGGGACTCTATATCCACCGTAAATTTGATTCATACAACGCAAAAAGGCGTACAGGTAAAACCCTGTACACCCTAAATTCTCATTTGTCATACAAAATATGAACGATTCAAATGGCACTAAATGTGTGCGATCAACATAAAAGAATGTTCCATCTTCATAATAATCTTCTTCTGATTCCTTATCTCTATAAAATGCTTTGACTGGAAATTTGATTTTAAAGTTTTTCGGTACATTTAATACTTTTATGTATGCTGTAAACTCCTTGAAGTCATCAATATATTGAAATTGTAGCCCATCAATTTCATCATAAGAATAAGCAATAGGAAAATCTTTTTCTGTCCGAATATAGCCCATCTGCTCAAGGATTCCATTTTGTTTGATTAAATAATCTAATTTCTTGTAATTCTCATTGTAACCAAGTACCTTCTTAATGAATTTTTGGTCAATCAGTTCATTAACCATTCCGTATTTTGCATATCTGTATAGCCATGTAATGAAGTAAATATAGGAATAAGCAAATGCGATATGTGAGGCATTGTCGATATTCTTTTGTAAATCAGAAAAGACTTCATTTGGCATAAATACTTTACTTTCATAATCATTAAATTGTAATAATTGTTCCATCTCTGCGTAAGTCATCATATTTGATTACCTCCTATAAATTAACAATTTTTCCATTCTTGAATGGCTTGATTGAGAAACTCCGTGCGCTCAAATAACGTAAAAATCATGCCTGTTTTCAAATGCCTGCCTTCGGTGATATAGTCGATTCCTTTTTCATATTTCAAAAAATCTCTTAATCGTTTATCATAGCAAAAGAAATAATTTTTCATTTCTGATTACCTCCTAACAAAGTGTCGTATATTTCATTTTTCTTGTTCCAGTAAGCGCAAAAGAGATTAAATTCGGTATCTGATCTTTCGATTGAATTTGATATGTATTAGCGTCTTGTGTTTTAAATTTTGTAAGTAAACTAAACTGCTTTTGCGGTAACTCTATCGGAAAATCAAAAAACCCTTGCAATTCTGCAAGGGCAATATCAGTTTCTAAATATCCTTCTTTATTCAATTTAATTTTTGATTTAAGATTGTACTTTTGTTGAATATGTAAATAATCGGCTTTTGTTGTTTCATTGAGTAAATCAATCAATTCATCAAAGCCTAATAAGTGTAAATATGTATTATGAGTTTTTCTAAACGCATCGGAATAATGTCCTAGAAATGATGAATCAATTGCAAGAAGAATCATTTTCCCTTCTTTTGTTGCTGGCAAAGGTAAATTGTAAAAACTCCACATAGTTAATGTTGTAGACATTGCATATTTCTTTGTGTAGTTTCCTGCATGTACTTTTAATAAAGCGTTAATGTTTGCAGTAAGAGGATTTACATAGTCATTTTCATTAATTCTTACAACATGATTGCACCATGATTTACCACGATGGAGCGCAAGGTCAATTCCGATTGCTTTCCGTTTATCTTCTTTAT
Organism: Thermaerobacillus caldiproteolyticus; assembly: GCF_015326725.1. Classification (NCBI taxonomy): domain Bacteria; kingdom Bacillati; phylum Bacillota; class Bacilli; order Caryophanales; family Anoxybacillaceae; genus Thermaerobacillus; species Thermaerobacillus caldiproteolyticus. The sequence goes on along the minus strand of NZ_CP064060.1, from coordinate 3,695,197 downwards.
CAGCAACGAATATCTTATTAAAATCGTAAAAGTAATTGATTTCATTTCTTTTTACATGCTTTTCAATAGAACAACCAAAAAGGCTATCGCCATCATCAGTTAAAATTGTAGTGTTTTGCTTCGGTGTATAATCACTACACCAAGCAGGGAATAGTTCTCTTAATTTTTGTTTCATCTGATACAGTGAAAGAAAGAGAACACTCCCACAACTCCTTAAAAACAAAACAATAAAAATTAATTTTAAACGTCAATAACCTTACCTACCCATCATGATGATGAATAGGTTTCCTCCTTTTATTCCTTTGAAAATTTTGTTATTTTTGGAATAAAAGGAGTGTGGTTATGACGTGTTCTTAACTACTTTCTTCACTTTTTCACCTCCACTTTCTTTTTGATTAATTAGAATTATTTTTGGTCAATGTATTCTCTATATTTTTGGATTTTCTCTTTAGACATGCCACAATTACCTGTTTCGTATCTGCTGATTAAACTTTGCGAGCATCCAATGTATTCAGCAATTTCTTGCATCGTTATCTTCTTTTTCCTGCGTTTGAGCAAATACTCATCACGCAATTTGATATTCATTTCTTTTCACCTCCTGTAAAAAATATGAGTTTTTTATATTTAAAAAAGGCTCTTTTCTAAAAGTTTGTTGCTATTAAAAAAGAAATATATTGCAACAGTAAGAAATTAGGTTATAATGATTTTAAAATTTACTTTTTTTGTAAAGAGGTGATAATTAAATGAACAAAAGTAAAACAACAAAAAATACAAATAGAAACGTCGTATTGGATTGGTTAGTATATTTACTTTTAACAATGGCTGTTGTACGATTTATAGATCACATATTATTTAAATAACTTTACAATGACTTTACTTATAAGATTTAATCCTTTTTATGCCCCTCACAATAATGCATTAGGTTGTTAAAGAAAATAACAATCTATACGAAAACAACCTAAAAAAAGAGGATACAAGCAAAATGCAAGTATCCCCTTTCTGGTTATGTATTTAATTAAGCAGTAATTTCAAAAGAAACTGCGGCTTTATCATTCAAGAGATTAACACCTGCTTGAGTTTCTAAATAGATAGATTGTTTTGAACCACTTACTGCTTCCACTTGTGCGTGAAATGGAATAAGTACAGGCATTTCAAGGTAGTTAGGATTTACTGCAAAGAATTTGTTATTTCCTAACTCTTCACAAAGAATGAAATTAACTGTACCGAATACAGTAATGTATTGTTCCATGTCAAAGCCTAAAAACTTATCTCTAGCGTAAAATTCAACATTTCCTAATTCATTTAATTGCTTTTTGATACGTGCAGGCACAAATACAAGAATTTCATCAGAAACGCCTGCATCGTAAAGTTTGCCGATTGCTTCTTCAAAAGCATCAGCAGTTAATGCGCCAGTTACACGATGGTCTGCGTGAATTTGTGCAAGGATACCATCAGTTGTGTAAACTCCGTTGCTATATCCTTTTGTGCCGTGAATGAAGCGATTTTCCATACGTTTTTTAATCGCTTTCGTCTTTTTCTCTACTTCATGGGCTAAAAGGTCATTGATACCAACTGCTTTGGAATAAATTGCAGTGTTGCTCGCAGTTGCGGTGGCAGCGAAAATCTCAAGGTAGTTATCTCTTGGAGCAAGCGTATCTTTTACATACGCTGGAGCATCCCCACCTTCTGCCAACGTGACTGCGCTGTCTGCAATCTCTTCCGTAATCCAGTGAACTTGTGGGCTAGTCGCTTTTACTGTTTTAGACATTAAGAAAGTAACGAAAGGAGTTTGTTTTTTATTCACTTCAATAAGAACATCTTTAAGGTCATAATTTTGTCCTGCAACAAAATCTTGACTTGTAAACATATTATCATCCTCCTAAATATTTTTTTAGATATATAAAAAAACGACATGAACATTATTTGTTCATGCCGAATATCGCTTTAATCATATTTTTTGTATTCCCTTGTTTTTTCGCTTGTTCATAGGCAGTCATTTGTTTATGATCGCTTGGTACATAACCTGTTTCAATTTTGATTTCATTTACAATTTGACTCAATTTCTTTACAACATCTTTTAATTCATCTTCATTAGAAACTTTCACAATGTCAGCGAATTTTTCCAAACCATTTTCTTTAAGTGTTAATTGCACTTCTTTTTGCCATAATTCATTCTGTTTCGTTTCAATCTCTTTTTGTCTTTCTGCTTCGCTTGCAAGTGTTTGTTCCATTTTTTCCATTTTAGCGACAAGTTCAAGATATGTTTTCATATCCACCGTTTGTTGCTGGTCTTGTTGTTGAGTTTGATCTTGCTGTTGCTCTTGAGTTGTTTCAGTTTGAGTAACTTTTTCATCAGACATAATATCTACCTCCATTTTCATTTAGAAAATTCAATTTTAACCTTTCCTCTTGAAAGGATAGGTTTTTCGTTGTATAACCCTCGAAACTCGAAAATAATTTCTTGTTTGTCATCGGGCAAAACATAATCATAAAAATAGACACCAACATTTTCCTTATTGGTGTCATCTAATGTTACCTGTTCAATTTGTTGTTTATTAGTGTCATAGATAGTTAATTTAATATCAGTTGGCTCAACAGATTGCCCATCAAATGTTTTAAAATGACATCGAAACCGTACTGTATCGCCTGCTAACGCCAATTAAATCACCTCCACTGTGGAAGGATTTTCGATTGCATATATATTAGAATTGTGTTCAATACAATATAATGAAGAAGGATTTTCTAATACAGACAGATAAGCATTTATAATTTTGTTTTGTATCGGAACAATTACATTTACATGAGAATGAATACTGTCAACATAAGATAATAAGCGTTTCATTGTCTTTGTTTTGCGTTCGACTAATGAACCAATAGGATTTATATATGTATTTACTGTTGCAATTGCACTTCTAACGCTTCTATTTGACTTCTGAACGCTTGTTTCAATCGAAAGGGTATATGTCGATACTGTCCGTTTCGTGCCTGTATGACGCTCTGAAAGCGTCTGAATGGTATTTAAAAAGGATTTTATTTGTTTAGTTGATTTATTTGTTTTAATCACTATAGAATGAATATGATTCACATAGGATTGAATCGAAATTGTTTCTTTTTTCGGTGGTGCTGTTGGTACTCCAAACATTTGCAAATAAGGATAATCATTATTTATTCCCCATACGCTAATAAAATCCCATCCTGCATATGTTGACTGTGTTTTCATTTCAGTAGTTGTTTTTCCTATACCACCTGCTGATTTAGTTTGACCACTTGTATTAATATCCCAATATGAATTTGTAACTTTTGTTGAATCTGCATGAGAACCAACTAAACCGCCATTATATAAGTTAGGATCTGGTGTTACTGTTACTAAACCTGTCGAGTAACATTTATTTACAAGTGAATTAGATGTAGCACCATTCCCGACTAAACCACCAACACGTCCTTTTCCTGTTGCATTAGCATGAGAAAAACAATTTTCAATTAATCCACTGTAATGCCAGCCAACAAGTCCACCAACTCCATATTGACCATTTACTTGCCCTGTTGTGTAGCAGTTTTTTATTGTGCTATTCGTAATATTTCCTACAAGAATGCCCACATAGTTCACGTTTTGACCGACAACATTTGCATTTTCAATTACTAAATTTTGTATAGTTGCATTTTCAGTAAAACCAAACAGCCCGACATATGCAGTTGTTGAATTTATTGTGAGATTTTTAATTTTATATCCTTTACCGTTAAAACTTCCTATAAATTTTGCTGAAGATGTGCCGATAGGAGTAAAATTCCCCCAACTGCCCATATCAATATCATTTCCTAATTCATAGTAGGCAGTTAGGTTATTTCTTACATTATGTAAATCCTGCGGTGTCTGAACAATATAAGGATTCGATTGTGTTCCTGCGCCTAGCATGAAACATCACCGCCTAAACCTGCGGCACTTCAATAGAGTGAATCACCGTTAATTCGTCTTGGTCTGATTCAATTGTGAATGGTGTAAATGATTCGATTGAATAAGCATTTCCGCCTGTCGCAACATCATATATTGCACTAGAAGCAAATGTTTTAGGTTTTGTAATATCAGCATCAGAACCTTTAATGATGACTTGTAATTTTAATACTTGAGCGCCTGCGTTATGTACCCATGTTACTCTTGAATCAGAAGGCGATAATCTTATAATTGCATTTCCTGCATCATCTCTTAACTCAATGTATTTCCAGTTGTTTTGAATATAGTTTTTCAACGCTTGATATGCACTAGACGTTATTTCAGCCATTATTTAGCCACCTCCAATTTCTCAATTTTTTGTTCCATTCGTTCGATTGCTTCAACGATACGTTGTTGTGCTTCATTTTGGCGCTCAATTTGAGCAATTAATTTTTCTTCACGTTGTTTTGCTTCTTTCCGAGTATCAACAAGCAACCAAACGAACAGTAGGGCAAATACACCATTTGTTGCAAATTGCTCTAATGGAATAGATGAAATGTCCATTGTCAAGTGCCTCCTTTCTTTAAAAGTAAAAAATATGAGAAAAAATAAAACAAAAAAAGAGTGAGCAAAAGCCCACTCCCAAGAAAATGGAGGCGAAAAAGCGAAAGAACTTGTAATAATGACTATTAACAAACCTAAAGAATCACGTATTGTAGAGGTATAAAGAAGGGAGATACCCTTCATTCAGTGTCGAGTGATCGGCACTCAATGAAAAATACCTCCTCATAAATAAGGACATTTTTTAATAAATACATGTAAATTTTCATCATTTTACCCACATGAAAAATTTTATAGTATCCATAATATTGCTTTTTTCAGGAAATATTTTTACGATTTTTCGCTAAAGTCTCACATTTTCTACATTGACTTCTACATCCATCTTTACCCAAAGGATCTTTTCTAAAATATCTATCATTATTAATCAACTTAAATTCTCCGCATTTGCTGCATTTTTTATATTTTCCTATATAACTTCCTTTAACGGTGATTATCTCATAATCATGAAAATGTGCTAAAAACCCTTGAATATCAATGGTTTAGGACACTTTAAAAAAATTACGTTTTGCAAAAAACTTCTAAAACCCTTCATACTCTAGGCATTAAGGCGATTTCTAAACTTCTACCAATTTACCTTCCTTTGTAGGCGATTATCTCAAAAGTGACTCTATCCCTTGTCGCTCTAGGGCTCAAGGTAATTTTCAGAAAATTTATTTTTCTTAAAAAGTGGCTCAATCCCTTGTGTATCAAGGAGTTTGACGTTTTTCTAAACTGTTAACATTTTTATAACGCTGTTTACCTTCCTTTAACAGGTATTATCTCAAAAGTGGCTTCAGACCGCATGGCTCTAGGGCTGAAAGTAATTTTTAGAAAATTTATTTTTCTCAAAAAGTGCTAAAAACCCTTATGGCTCAATGGTTTTGGCGATTTTCTAAACTGTCTTATTTTTATAACGCATTTTACCTTCCTTTGTAGGCGATTATCTCAAAAGTGACACAATCCCTTATGGCTCTAGGGCTGGAGTTAATTTTCAGAAAATTTATTTTTCTCAAAAAGTGGTAAAAGTCCTTGCGGCTCTAGGAGTTTGGCGATTTTCATTTTGTCCACCGTTTTCTCGCCTTCCTTTACAGGAAATTATCTCAAAATCGGCTTCAGACCGCATGGCTCTAGGGTTTAATGTATTTTTCTGAAAATTCATTTTTCTTTAAAAGTGTCAAAAAACCTTGTGGCTCTAGGTGTTTAGCGATTTTCATTTTCGCTACCATTTTCTCGCCTTCCTTTGTAGACCATTATCTCAATTTCTTCCTTATGTGTAAAAAATCCAGTTATATCAATGCTTTTAACACCTATTTAAAATTACTTATTTTTCAGATAACTATAAATCCCTTGCCGTTCTAGGGTTTTAACTAACTTCTAAATGGTAAAAACTCAATTTATCTTCCTTTAACATGTATTATCTCCAAAGTGACTCAATCCCTTGTGGCTGTAAGAGTTTAACAACTTTGTTTAAAAATTATTTTTTATCAAAAGTGGATTAATTCCTTGTCGCTCTAGGGATTTGGCGTTTTTGATTTTGGTAAAAATATTTTATAAAATACCCTCTCATCTTTATATATTTCCCTTAAAGGCTTATTTTTACCTATTTTTTTTACGATTTCATAAATAAATATTGAAAAACTCTAAGCAACTTCAAACAGAATACTTTTATATTCCTCATCCAGTTTCTTCTTCACAATACCAAAGAAATAACCAAAAATATTCCGTACTTTACGCCCTTGTTTAATATTCCGTACTAACTGCTTAAATGAATCAATAGCCAATTCTAAACGGTCTTGTTGAGTGTAGTAAGATAAGTAATACGTTTGGATATGAATAACCTTCCAAAGTTCTTCAATCGTCTTATGGTCGTTATAAAAGCACTTTACAAGGTCACGAAACTCTACTGGCACTCTGCTACTTGTAAATAAACCGTCAAGATTTTCTTTTTGCACGTTATCATTACGTTTATTTAATAGATTGCTAGTTTTAGATAGATTACTAGTTTCATTATTAGGTACGTCAATTGTTTCCTGTGTAGGTACTTCAATTGTAGATGATTCAGAAACAATTTGGTAACGCTGGAATACATAAATATTATGTGATTGTTTTCCGTTCTCTTTAAATGTATTAATTACTTGAATTAATCCGAATTTCTTTGCTTTCCGCAACATACGCTCAAAAGTAGAACGTGAGATTTCTTTACCTTTTTCATGACATGCTGAAACAAGCGTTTGAATTTTAGCATTGCAAACGCCTGCGATTTTTGCGGAATATCTAATTAAACGTTTTAAGGCGATTAATTCCGATTTGGTGAATTTGGATTTTAAATCAATCATCCATTGTTCAATCTGATTATTGAAGTCGGTTAAATCCCGAAACTGTGACAAATGCTTAAATTGCTCAATGCTACCTGCTTTCATAAAAAATATGCCCCCTACCGTATGTTTTCAGGGCATACTCAAATAAGCGTACACCTTGCCTATTTTTTGAAAATGGTGTATGCTTTATTTAACGGGATTATTTACTTGAGTATGCCTTATTGGGAGTGATGTTGCCGCATCACTCCCGATTTTTTTTGATTAATTCAAATACTTACGAATCCGTTTAACATCATCGTAAAGTTCACGAAGCGTTTCATCATTCGAGTCCTCTAACCTTATATTGATTGCAAGATAAACATCTAAAACGGCTTTAAGCACATTAATTTCATGTTCAGTGAGATGAAGTGTTTGCATTTACGCCACCTCTTTTCTTTTTACACGTGCTTCAAGTCCAGCAAATAAATGCCATTCAGGAGCATCAGAACAGTAAGTGTTTAATGCTTCTTGATATGAAATTCGGTTGTATTTTTCCCCATCGAAAACTTCAATAATAAACAAATCGTTAAGTTGTATAAATTCCCCGATTTCTAACTGTAAAAATGCTTGTCCATTTTCGATGATTAATGTGCCGAGTGTGTAATTGTCGAGAAAAGCGTCAATTTTGCGTGTAGTATATTGCATGTGGTCAATAAGAATATTCATTATTTGATTACCTCCTTCTTCTACTTGAAAAAACATTTTCTATCGGCGAAAATGTTTTATGCTTTTCAACTACATCATCAGAAAATAGATTGACGTAATGTTTGACCATTTCCATTGAGGAATGACCTAGAACTGCTTGCAATTCAAATATCCCTGCTCCTGCTTCTACTGAAAGACGGGCAAAGGTATGGCGGAATTTGTGACAAGTTGCATGTATACCGCATTTCTTTCCATATGATTCAATTTGCGCCTGCATTTGACGTTTGGTTAAAGGAGTGTCGTCAACAGAAACGAATAGATAATCATGATCTAATGCACCACGAATTGCTAAATATTTTTTCAACTGTTCTTTCATTTGTTTTTGAATCGGTACATATCGTTGCCTGTAACCTTTTGTATTTTGAATAAGGATTCGTGAACGCTGAAAATCTATATCTGATAATCGAATCCCTACACATTCAGAAGCCCTTATACCTGTTTCAAGTAAAAGCATCATTATAGTTAAATCCCTTACACCAGTAAATGTTCTTAAATTCGGTTGCTTAAAAAGAATTTGAATTTCTTCTTTTGTAAAAGTAGGTACTGCTTTTTTACGGTCTTTGAGTAATTTAATTTCATGGAAAGGATTTTGTTTTTTGTGTATGATTTTTTCACGTTCAAGAAAGTTAAAAAATGCCCTTAATGCACGAAGTCGAGTATTAATAGTTACCGTTCTACAATTTTTCTGATTCTTCATATATAGAATGACATTTTGTTTAATGATTTCGGGTGTCATTCTGTATACATCTACATCAATTTCTTGTTCACGAAGAATCTTATAGAATACCGATAATTCATTTTTGTAATATTGAATCGTTTGAGGGCGTAAGTTCCGAATTTCGCAATCCTCAATAAATTTTTCTAACGCCATTTGAAAATCAACTGCATCAGATTGGATAGTACTAGTATGGATTTGAAAAATTTCATCAGGGGATAAATTATTATTACGCCTTGCCAAAATATCACCTCTTTGACAAGTCGTATGATGAATGCTGAATCAGATTTTTTAATGAGGAATCGTGTGAGGATAAAATAAAAAAGGATTCCTACATCTCGCAGGAATCCTTGATACATCGTTATTTTCCCTATTTTCAGTGCCGATGGTGGGAGTCGAACCCACACTCCCAGAGGGAACACGATTTTGAGTCGTGCGCGTCTGCCAGTTCCGCCACATCGGCATGTTAAAATTAACAACAAGAAGATTATAGTAGATATAGTAACATTAGTCAAGCTTTTTCAGTGCCGAGGGCCGGACTCGAACCGGCACGGTAGTCACCTACCGCAGGATTTTAAGTCCTGTGCGTCTGCCAATTCCGCCACCCCGGCGAAATATTGTTTCAATGGAGGCGGCACCCGGATTCGAACCGGGGGTAAAGGTTTTGCAGACCTCTGCCTTACCACTTGGCTATGCCGCCATCTAAGCGGAAGACGGGACTCGAACCCGCGACCCCCACCTTGGCAAGGTGGTGTTCTACCACTGAACTACTTCCGCAATTGGCTGGGGTAGCTGGATTCGAACCAACGCATCACGGAGTCAAAGTCCGTTGCCTTACCGCTTGGCTATACCCCAATGAATGTTTATATAAATGGGGCGACTAGTGGGAATCGAACCCACGCATGCCAGAGCCACAATCTGGTGCGTTAACCACTTCGCCATAGCCGCCATCTTATCTGCATTTGGCAGGGGCAGTAGGAATCGAACCCACACCGGAGGTTTTGGAGACCTCTGTTCTACCATTAAACTATGCCCCTAAACATGGTGGAGGGGGACGGATTCGAACCGCCGAACCCACTGGGAGCGGATTTACAGTCCGCCGCGTTTGGCCACTTCGCTACCCCTCCATTAGCTATTAATAATGCCGACTGCAGGACTTGAACCCGCAACCTACTGATTACGATTCAGTTGCTCTACCAATTGAGCTAAGTCGGCAAAGCATTATGAATCATAAAAAAATTTAATTTTACTTTTATATAAAAATGGTGGCTCGGGACGGAATCGAACCGCCGACACAAGGATTTTCAGTCCTTTGCTCTACCGACTGAGCTACCGAGCCATTATTAATTATTGAATATGGCGGTCCCGACGGGACTCGAACCCGCGATCTCCTGCGTGACAGGCAGGCATGTTAACCACTACACTACGGGACCAATTTTATTGGTTGCGGGGGCAGGATTTGAACCTGCGACCTTCGGGTTATGAGCCCGACGAGCTACCAGACTGCTCCACCCCGCGATGATAATTTATGGTGGAGGATGACGGGATCGAACCGCCGACCCCTTGCTTGTAAGGCAAGTGCTCTCCCAGCTGAGCTAATCCTCCAAACAACAAAGAAAGTGACCCGTACGGGATTCGAACCCGTGTTACCGCCGTGAAAGGGCGGTGTCTTAACCACTTGACCAACGGGCCATTATAATATAGCGACGGAGAGCAAGGGATTCGAACCCTTGAGGCGCTGTTAAACGCCTACACGATTTCCAATCGTGCTCCTTCGACCACTCGGACAGCTCTCCAAGTTGGCTCCGCAGGCAGGATTCGAACCTGCGACCAATCGGTTAACAGCCGATTGCTCTACCACTGAGCTACTGCGGAACGATTAGATCTGCCTAGCGACGACCTACTCTCGCAGGGGCGCTGGCCCCAACTACCATCGGCGCTGGAGAGCTTAACTTCCGTGTTCGGGATGGGAACGGGTGTGACCTCTCCGCCATTGTCACTAGGCAAGATATCGAATTGGACAAGTATGATTATAACGAACCTATCGGTTCTGTCAAGAACTTTTTTTGTTCTCTCAAAACTAGATAACCGATATCCATGCAAAGAAGCGAACGCTCGGCTTCACCTTTTTCTTGGTTAAGTCCTCGATCGATTAGTATCCGTCAGCTCCACGTGTCGCCACGCTTCCACCTCGGACCTATCAACCTCGTCATCTTCGAGGGATCTTACTCGCTTGACGCGATGGGAAATCTCATCTTGAGGGGGGCTTCACGCTTAGATGCTTTCAGCGCTTATCCCTTCCGCACATAGCTACCCAGCGGTGCCCCTGGCGGGACAACTGGTACACCAGCGGTGCGTCCATCCCGGTCCTCTCGTACTAAGGACAGCTCCTCTCAAATTTCCTACGCCCGCGACGGATAGGGACCGAACTGTCTCACGACGTTCTGAACCCAGCTCGCGTACCGCTTTAATGGGCGAACAGCCCAACCCTTGGGACCGACTACAGCCCCAGGATGCGATGAGCCGACATCGAGGTGCCAAACCTCCCCGTCGATGTGGACTCTTGGGGGAGATAAGCCTGTTATCCCCGGGGTAGCTTTTATCCGTTGAGCGATGGCCCTTCCATGCGGAACCACCGGATCACTAAGCCCGACTTTCGTCCCTGCTCGACTTGTAGGTCTCGCAGTCAAGCTCCCTTCTGCCTTTGCACTCTACGAATGATTTCCAACCATTCTGAGGGAACCTTTGGGCGCCTCCGTTACTCTTTGGGAGGCGACCGCCCCAGTCAAACTGCCCACCTGACACTGTCTCCCACCCCGATCAGGGGTGCGGGTTAGAATTTCAATACCGCCAGGGTGGTATCCCACCGTCGCCTCCACCGAAGCTGGCGCTCCGGCTTCTCAGGCTCCCACCTATCCTGTACAAGCGATACCAAAATTCAATATCAGGCTGCAGTAAAGCTCCACGGGGTCTTTCCGTCCTGTCGCGGGTAACCTGCATCTTCACAGGTACTATAATTTCACCGGGTCTCTCGTTGAGACAGTGCCCAAGTCGTTACACCTTTCGTGCGGGTCGGAACTTACCCGACAAGGAATTTCGCTACCTTAGGACCGTTATAGTTACGGCCGCCGTTTACTGGGGCTTCGGTTCGCACCTTCGCGTAAGCTAAGCGCTCCCCTTAACCTTCCAGCACCGGGCAGGTGTCAGCCCCTATACTTCGCCTTACGGCTTCGCAGAGACCTGTGTTTTTGTTAAACAGTCGCTTGGGCCTTTTCACTGCGGCTCTCTCGGGCTTGAGACCCAAGAGAGCACCCCTTCTCCCGAAGTTACGGGGTCATTTTGCCGAGTTCCTTAACGAGAGTTCTCCCGAGCACCTTAGGATTCTCTCCTCGCCTACCTGTGTCGGTTTGCGGTACGGGCACCTCTCACCTCGCTAGAGGCTTTTCTTGGCAGTGTGGAATCAGGGACTTCGGTACTTTTATTCCCTCGCCATCACAGCTTCGCCTTACGGCAAGCGGATTTGCCTACTTGCCAGCCTCACTGCTTGGGCGCGCTCAACCAGTCGCGCGCTTCCCCTATCCTCCTGCGTCCCCCCATTGCTCAAACGGTGAGGAGGTGGTACAGGAATCTCTACCTGTTGTCCATCGCCTACGCCTTTCGGCCTCAGCTTAGGTCCCGACTAACCCTGAGCGGACGAGCCTTCCTCAGGAAACCTTAGGCTTTCGGTGCAGAGGATTCTCACCTCTGTTTTCGCTACTCATACCGGCATTCTCACTTCTAAGCGCTCCACTAGTCCTTCCGGTCTAGCTTCGACGCCCTTAGAACGCTCCCCTACCGATGACGTAAGTCATCCCACAGCTTCGGTGGTACGTTTAGCCCCGGTACATTTTCGGCGCAGAGTCACTCGACCAGTGAGCTATTACGCACTCTTTAAATGGTGGCTGCTTCTAAGCCAACATCCTGGTTGTCTGGGCAACTCCACATCCTTTTCCACTTAACGTACACTTGGGGACCTTAGCTGGTGATCTGGGCTGTTTCCCTTTTGACCACGGATCTTATCACTCGTAGTCTGACTCCCAAGGATAAGTCATTGGCATTCGGAGTTTGACTGAGTTCGGTAACCCGATGAGGGCCCCTAGCCCAATCAGTGCTCTACCTCCAAGACTCTTCCCTTGAGGCTAGCCCTAAAGCTATTTCGGGGAGAACCAGCTATCTCCAAGTTCGATTGGCATTTCACCCCTACCCACACCTCATCCCCGCACTTTTCAACGTGCGTGGGTTCGGGCCTCCAGTAGGTGTTACCCTACCTTCACCCTGGACATGGGTAGATCACCTGGTTTCGGGTCTACGACGACGTACTCAACGCCCTATTCAGACTCGCTTTCGCTACGG
>NZ_CP064060.1:3440000-3680000 GCF_015326725.1 Thermaerobacillus caldiproteolyticus | reverse complement strand
TTCCGTAGCGACGATTTATAATTTATCACCTTTTTATATAGAAGTCAATACTTTTTAAGAATTTTTTTGTCTAGCCTTTGTTGAGGAATGCAAACCTTATCTTCTCTTCATTAAAATTATAAAAGAAAGGCTCTTCTTTATTCTCCTAGTTGAAGAGCCGTGTTCATCTACTAAGTACGGACAAAGCATTATTCTTTATCTTTCAGTTGATAGTAACGATGAAATATATGTGGGCTTTTAGTTGCGACTTTTTCAACGGATAAGATGTTTTTTTCCACCAAATATTCTAACATAATAACAAGATCAACGGAGTACGGTTTAAGCTCCGGGTGTTGGGCAATTTCTGATATGCTCCATGGTTCATCTTTTTGTTTCAATATTTTTCGCAAGTGAGCAGATCCAGACAAAATTCGAGAGTGAATCAAAAATTCACTTGCTAAAAACAAGAGCTCCAATCGTTTCTCTAAAGGCTCTTCACTTCCGACCAATTCCTCATAAAGTTTGTAGATTTGTCCATCGATCTGCTTTATTTGGTTCCATACGGTTACTTCAGGATAAAATCCTTGCTCAATCACTGCTAGTCGTGCTAAATGGTGCAGAGCATGAATTACATGATTGTAAGCATCCAACAGCTGATTGGATTCAAAAAATACTTTGCCATCTGTATACCGTCGGATTAGTTTGGCAAATTCTAATCCCATTTTTAGTTGTCTCGTTTCCTGCGGAAACTCCATCATGCGGTTTCGTAATTGTTGTACATATTCGTTACGATCAAATAAGACCTTCCCATTCAATACCCAGTCGATGACTTTCCGGTTGGAACCGAGAAGGAGCCATTCATTTAATTGTTTCTCATCGACAATGTACAAGGCTGCTTTCTGTTCCTTTGACATGTAATGCTTCATAAAAACAGAATCTGGAATTTCCTTTCCAATAACTAATAAAATGATATCAAATGTATCAGTAATTGCAGAATTATTTATTTTTTTTTCAACCATTAAAATGCCTAGTGTATTGCGATGACTTGCCCGCTCTTGGTAAATAGGGCGCAGTAAATCCTCCATCACTCTTTTCCTCCATATTTCCTAGATATTTTTATACTTTATTCGACAATAATCGCGAAAATCCTCTTTATGAATTTGTTCAAAATCGACCTGATTGACTAAACTTTATGATATAGTTGTGTGTAGGGGGGACAAATGAAATGGGAATCAAATATTCAAGCAAAATTAACAAGATTCGCACATTTGCTTTAAGTTTAATTTTTGTCGGCTTTATCGTGATGTATATAGGCGTATTTTTTCGCACCTCTATGTTGATTATGACATTATTTATGATTCTAGGACTACTTTTTATTATTGCCAGTACGGTTGTGTATTTTTGGATTGGTATGTTATCGACAAGAACAGTTCAAGTTGTTTGCCCAACCTGCGGCAAAATTACGAAAATGCTTGGAAGGGTCGATATGTGTATGTATTGTAGCGAACCGTTAACGTTAGACCCTGATTTAGCCGGCAAGGAATTTGATGAAAAGTACAACCGTAAAAAGAAAAAAAGCTGATAGCCTATGCTTGCTATCAGCTCTTTAATGACGATGGTGTCCATCTTGACAATCTGGACATGTACCGTAAATTTCCATGCGATGATGACTTACTTTGAATCCTGTTACATGTGCAGCCAATGCCTCAACTTCGTCTAATCCTGGGTAATGGAAATCGACAATTTTGCCACACCGTTCGCAAATCACATGGTAATGATGAGACGTAACAAAATCAAAGCGGCTTGATGAATCACCATATGTTAACTCTTTTACTAGTCCTACCTCTTTAAAAACACGCAAGTTATTGTAAACGGTTGCTACGCTCATATTGGGAAATTTTCCTTCTAGTGCTTTATATATCTCGTCTGCTGTCGGGTGTGACATCGAGCTAATTAAATATTCCAATATCGCATGACGTTGCGGAGTAATGCGTACTCCTGTTTGCTTCAACGTATCAAGCGCCTCTTTTAACTGATGATTTTCAGACACCGCCATGCACCTCGCTTCCTTATAAAAAAAGAATTATTATTTTATAATTTTTATAATTAGTCTACAAGCATTTTATATACTTTGTCAATATTCGTATCCTTAATATATGAGTTTGTTCGCTTTTTTAGCATAAAAAATGTGCGGAATATCCTTCCGCACGAACACTGTTTCATTTGAGGTGGGTGTGCTCTACATTAACATACGCAAATCACTACATACTTGTATAGACACATACCCATTTATGTTAAATGTTTTACAATATACGTCAATGCTTCTTCGACATGTCCTTTTACTTTTACGCTCCGCCATTCTTTGACTAGCTTTCCATCTTTATCAATAATAAACGTGGAACGTTCGATTCCCATGTATTCCTTTCCAAAATTTTTCTTTAACTTCCACACGCCATATGTTTCGGCCACTTCATGTTTCTCATCTGCAAGCAGCAAAAACGGCAAATCGTATTTTTCAATAAATTTTTTGTGCCGTTCCACAGAATCTGTACTAACTCCTAAAATCACGGCGTTTAAATCACGAAACTTTCCGTGGTAATCACGAAAATCACACGCTTCCGTCGTACATCCCGGAGTCATATCCTTCGGGTAAAAATACAGCACTACATGTTTTCCACGAAAATCAGAAAGTGCCACCATTTCCCCATTGCTTGCTGGTAATGTAAAATCTGGTGCAGGTTGCCCAATTTGTAGCGACATCTTTTTCCCTCCGCCATTATCATTTCTATCTCTAGCGTAACGAAACAAGAAAAAAATTGCAACGTCTATCTTTTTTCCCAGTCGATCACAGCACGGGCAACAAGAGTTGCTGGCATAATGTAGCCTAATAGCGCCTCGATCACAGCAAGCCATCTTCCTATGCCAATCGGAGTAATGTCGCCATACCCGACTGATAATAACGTCGTGGCGCTCAAATAAAGACTATCTTGAAGAACAGTAAAACATTCATTCGTTGTTCCATCCACTGATTTGATAAACACATCGTGCCCATTGAGTTTAAGCACCATGTATATGAGTCCAAATCCCATCATCATCGTCATATACAAAAAAATGAGAACAAATAAATTTTCTAATGAAATATAACGAGTTGACTTGAATTGTGTTGTCCATATGGAAATCATACTTCCAAGCAAGACCGTTGCCACAATTCCAACAAATGCATACTCCATCTCTCTCACCTCGTACTTGTCCATACATATATACGAAAAAACAAAGTCAAATATTCCCTAAAGAAAGAATTCGTTATAATAGAAGCATGATCGAATGGTGAGGGAGAGGAAAAAATGCATACCATTCTTATTGTAGAAGATGATTATAAAATCGCTTCCATGTTAAAGGAGCACATTGAAAAATATGAATATAAAGTACATATCGCTTCGCAGTTTACCGATATTAAAAAGGAGTTTGTCGAATTTTGTCCCCATCTTGTGCTGCTGGATATCAATCTTCCGCGCTTTGACGGTTTTTATTGGTGTCGGCAAATTCGAACCATCTCGAATTGCCCGATCATTTTTATCTCCGCTCGCAGTGATGAGATGAACCAAATCATGGCAATAGAAAATGGAGCTGACGATTATATCACGAAACCGTTTAATTTTGATCTCGTTATGGCCAAAATAAAAAGCTTGCTACGAAGAACGTACGGTTCTTACGCCAATCCGTTGCAGCCACACATATATGAAGTATCAGGACTGTACCTTCTTTATGATCAACATATGGTGCAATGGAATCAATATACGATCGAGCTAACGAAAAAAGAATTTACCTTACTAGAACGTTTGTTAAAAAAGGCAGGGAAAATTGTATCCCGTGAGGAACTTCTTGAGTCGTTATGGGACGATGTTGATTTTGTCGATGACAATACTCTGTCTGTCAACATTACACGCGTTCGCAAAAAGCTGCAACAACTCGGAATCAAAAATGCCATTGAAACCGTTCGTGGAACAGGTTATAAAATCGTAGATACGTGGAGTGAACTATCATGAAATTATTTTTACGTGAGCATATCCCGTTTATGTGTTTTCATTTGATACACGTTTTACTTATTTTATTTATTGTTTATTTATACATGCTAGAGCAATCCTTCACCCCAACTCGCGGCATTTTTGTTTATCTTACTGTAATAAGCGTAGTATTCCTTTTTCTTTTTTTATCGCTCCGTTACTGGCAACAATATAAAGCATACCAACTGTTATCGTCCACCTTGCGCGGCTTAGATATGAGCATACAAACTTTTGCCCGCTCTCCGTTATTTTTGACTTTTGAGAAAACACTTCATGACCAGTATAATTTTTACATTCATGAGATCCAATCACTTCGCAAAGAAATGAATGATTTGTCGCTATTTATCAACCAATGGACTCACCAAATGAAAACACCTTTATCTGTCATTGATTTGCTTTTACAAAATTATGATATAAAAAGTCAATCAGACCGCGAGTTTTTGAATAGCATGCATGAAGAATTAGAGCGGTTACAACATGGCCTTGAACTTATGCTTTACTCGGAACGAATAAAACAATTCTCGCACGATTTCCATGTAAAACGATTATCTTTAAAGACAATGGTGAGCGATGTCGTTCAACACTACAAACGTGCTTTCATACGCAACCGCATTTACCCAATGATGTCGATTCCTGAAACCATTTTCATTGAGACGGACCAAAAATGGTTTCAGTTTGCCCTTAGTCAAATTGTGACAAACGCGATTAAATACTCAAAAGGAAAAAATCAAAAAATCATTCTTTCTGCTTTGCAACAAGAAAACCAAGTGTTCTTGACGGTCGAAGACTTTGGAGTTGGTATTCCTTCGCAAGATATCAGTCGTGTGTTTGAACCGTTTTTTACAGGGATGAATGGACGGCGCTTTGCCGAATCAACAGGAATGGGATTGTACCTTGTGAAACAAATTTTTGATCGTTTAGGACACGGAATTACTATATCATCTGAGGAAGGAAAAGGAACAAAAGTAACAATCACCTTTTATAATGTGACAAAAATGTAAGATTGCTAGCGAGAATTGTAAGGAAAATCAATAGGTTATTTTTGCCTCCCTTCGTATAATCAATGATAGAAAAACAAGGGAGGTCTTTTTATGGCGATTTTACAAGCAAACTCCATTACGAAAATATATCGCTCAAATTTATCAATTGCTCATCGAGCGTTAGATAATTTCAGTTTATCCATTGAAAAGGGAGAATTTGTCGGAGTAATGGGGCCTTCTGGAAGCGGAAAAACAACCTTGCTTAACATTTTAGCCACCATCGATACTCCCACAACAGGGGAAGTCATAATAGAAGGAACAAATATGGCACATCTATCTAAAAAAGAGCTCGCTTTGTTTCGGAGAAGACAGTTAGGATTCGTTTTTCAAGACTTTAACTTACTAGATACATTAACAATCGGGGAAAATATTATTCTTCCTCTCACATTGGACAAAGTTCCGGTAAAAAAGATGGAGCAGCGATTACAATCGGTAGCCAAAGCATTAGGGATTGATCAGATTTTAGACAAGCGGACATACGAGGTTTCCGGGGGACAACAACAACGAGCGGCCATTGCCCGAGCAATCATTCACGAACCATTGCTTATTTTTGCTGATGAGCCAACAGGGAATCTTGATTCTAAATCTTCTAAGGACGTCATGGACACATTAACTTCATTAAATCAACAACACGGCATCTCCATTATGATAGTGACACATGATCCTTTTGCGGCTAGTTACTGTGAACGGATTGTATTCATTAAAGATGGCAAACTGTTTACCGAAATACGCAAAGGCCGTAACCAACAAGCGTTCTTTCAAGATATTCTCGATGTGCTTTCGCTGCTAGGGGGGAATGTGAATGACATTTCGACAGTTCGCCCTTAATAATGTCAAACGAAGCTTCGGACGATATGCTGCATACTTTTTCAGCAGCACCTTTGCTGTTACCGTCTTTTTTATGTATGCCGCATTTATTTTCCATCCTGATGTTGTAAACGGCTCGATTCGTCCATCGGTAAGAAAAGGAATGGTTAGTGCAGAAGTGATTATCTTTCTATTTGCGACTTTCTTTATTTTTTATTCGACGAGTTCATTCTTAAAATTACGTAAAAAAGAGTTTGGCTTGCTTACATTACTAGGAATTACTCGTAGCCAACTAAACAAACTCATTATATTAGAAAATACGATCATTGCTATTTTAGCAATTGTAACCGGCACTGCGTTTGGCGCCTTATTTACTAAAGTCTTTCTTATGATGTTTTCCGTTATTTTAGATTTACAGTCTCCATTGTCTTATTACATTGACTGGAAAGCGATCGCCATAACGGCATCGGTATTCCTTACTATTTTTGAAATCATTACTGTGATGACGTTGACGACCATCCGTTCCAAGCGAGTAATTGATTTATTAAAAGCGGCAAAACAACCAAAAAAGCCGCCTTTCTACTCGATATGGCTTTCCATTTTAGCCACGGTGTGTCTAATCATTGGTTACTACTTGGCATATAGTTCGAACATCATACAAATGACGAAACGAGTCATACCAATTTTATGTCTTGTCGTGATCGGAACATACTTTTTATACACCCAAGCAAGCATTGGGCTTCTACGCTTTTACAAAAAACGAAAACGCTCCTACTATCGCGGCACAAACTTAGTGACAGCCGCTGAACTCATCTATAAACTCAAAGATAACGCCAGAATTTTAAGTATGGTAACCATTTTAACAGCGGTCACATTTACATCAACAGGCGTGCTAGCCAATCTGTATTTTGGAAAAAAAGCGGAGGCAGAAGCAAGGCTTCCACATGCTATCGCGCTTGTGTCAAAAACAGGATCTAAAGATTTGTTTGAAGAGACACTCTATATGCTGAAGAGTATTTTGAAGGCTGAACATATTCGTTTCGCTGGCCACCAAGCTACTTTCATTTGTGTATATAATCCTGATCAACCAAATAATTATGTGATGCAAAATCTTCTGCTTATGAGCGTAACAGATTACAACAAATTCGCTGATTTAGCTGGCCAACCACATGTGTCTCTGCCAGCAAATACAGCTACCTTCATGCATCCTACTCCTGATCAGGGATATGAGCCGATTCAAGGAAAACAGATTACCCTTTCCATAAAAAACAGTAATAAAATCGTTACACTTAAATTAAATAAACCAATCAAGCAGCCGGTGATTAATCCTTCAGGATATCTTGGCTATACGTTAGTTGTTCCTGATCCATTGTTTCAGGAATTGAGTCACTTCGCCACCCAAGAAACGACACAATATTATTTTGGTGCATCATATAAAAACTGGGAGTCAAAAACATCGGTAATCGAGAAGCTCAACGATTCCATTAAAAAAAATAAGAACATCGACTATAACATCTCGAATAATCGTTTAGAATTTTTTAACTTGATGAAAGAAACTTTCTCGCTTATGCTCTTTATCGGATTTTTTGTCAGCATCCTGTTCTTCTTAGCCGCTGACAGCATTTTATATTTTAAACTGTATAATGATTTGGAACAGGATATAAAACAATACCATTCCCTTGCGAAACTTGGCCTAACAATGAAAGAAATGAAGCAGATTGCTGCCAAACAAGTTGCCATTCTCTTTTTCATACCATTTGCCATCGCGACTATCCATGCAGGATTTGCCTTTAAAATGCTGCAAAATATGGTATCAGGTTCAGTGGTAAAAACAAGCGTACTTGTCATTGTGATATTTTTGGCTGTGCAACTGGTTTACTATTTCTTTATTCGCTCTCTGTACATTAAAAAAATTGCAAAAGTCATGTAAAAGGACAGGAAATGATATTCCTGTCCTTCTTAATTTCCTGCTCCGCGATACCGCTTTACTCCTGCGTTCCATAGGAAAACAGCAATTATAAAAAAGATGAGACCCATGACCGGTGTTAAAAATGCATAACCATACCATTCTGTTTTGCCGAGAAAATAAGCGGAAGGATAAACTCCAACGAACGCAAACGGCAAAATCCATGTTAAAATATAGCGAATAAATCGATTGTAAATATCGATGGGGTAACGTCCGTAGTTGCTAATATTGTACATCATCGGCATGATTGAGCTTCTCGCGTCCGACCAAAAGCTAATCGTAGCCAGCGAGATAAACACCCCTGCATACACAAGCGCCCCGCCTAGTACAAAAACGATAAAAACCAAAACATCATACCAATGAAACACTAAATGCAAACGTGCGCTTGCATATATCATAATAATGATTCCGGTCACTCCGCCAAGAAGCGATTCTAACTCCATGCGTTCAAGAATGATTTGAAACAAGCTGTGCACTGGACGCGTCAGCACACGATCCATTTCACCGCGCACAATATAGCGCTCATTAAAATCCCAAATGTTAAAAAATGCTCCGAACACCGCGTATGGCACTAAGAAAAAGCCGTAAATAAACAGAATTTCATCGCGTGTCCACCCATGTAACAGCTGCGTGTGACCAAATACAACAAGAATAAAAATTAAATTCACCGCCTGAAACATAAGGTCTGACACAAACTCAACAATTAAGTCAGTGCGATATTGCAATTTCGTCTTTATATATTGCGCCATATATTGAAAAAACACAGATACATAAAACATTGACTCACCTCACCCTCCTTGAATGACAAGCTGTTTTTTCGCCGCTCGCCACAACAACCGAATCGGGATGAGCAACATCACACTCCAAACAAGTTGAAATAGCAATCCATCAATAACCGCCTGACCTTGAAAACTCTCCGTAACAATCATGCTTGGAATATAGCTGATGCCTTGAAAAGGAAAATATTTCATCACCTCTTGCGCCCAAGCAGGATAAAAACTAATCGGCAAAATTAAACCGGAAAATAAATCGATGATAAACCGTTTTGCACGCAACAATCCTTCATTATTGAGAGTAAAAAACGTGACAACGCCCGCAAGCAAATTCAGCTCCGAATTAATGATGAAACTTAACGTAATCGACAGAGCAAAATATATCCATGTACTTACATTCGTTGAAAAATGAAGAGGAAAAAGAAAAATGACAATGATCATGCCAGGAAGCGAAAGAAACAATAACCGAAATATCCCCTCTCCTAGCCCTTGCATTGTCTTCATTCCTAGGTAACTATAAGGACGGATCAATTCGACCGCCACTTTTCCTTCCTTAATCTCCATAGCAATTTCACGATCAATATTATTAAAATAAAACGCGCGCGCCATCCACGAAACAGCGACATACGTCGTCATTTGCTCAATTGACATTCCTTGAATTGACGGCTTGTCACTATAAATCGCTGACCAGAGAAAATAGTACGCTCCGATATTAATGCTGTAAATGAGAATACCGGTGTAGTAATTCGTACGATAAGCGAGCATCATTAAAAAACGAATGCGAATCATTTCGATATATTTATCCATGGACAACACCTTCTTCATAGATGTTGCGGATAATTTCTTCTGTTGAAATTTCGTTAATGTTCATGTCTTGAATGTCATAACCGGAAACAACGCGGCTAATCACTTCAGGCACAAGAGACGGTGACACATGAGCGACCCAAGCATTGGCCTGCTCCCCTTTTCTCCATTTGACTGGTAATCCGTTTGTTAGTGCGTACAAGGCGTCCAGCTTGATTTCATTTGCAAACGTAAATTGAAGTTGTTTTCCTTCTCCCCAATTTGCTTTTAGGCGCTGCAATGAACCGTCGTAAATAATTTTCCCTTCATCGAGCATAACGACGCGCTCGCATAACGCTTCGATATCGGAAATGTCATGGGTCGTCAATAAAATCGTTGTGTTATATTTTTCATTGATTTCTTTTAAAAACTTGCGGATTTTGAGTTTCACTAACACATCTAATCCAATCGTCGGCTCGTCTAAAAACAAAAGCGGTGGATTATGGATAAGAGCAGCTGCCAGCTCACAGCGCATCCGTTGCCCAAGAGACAGCTTGCGAACAGGCTTGTCTAGCAGCGGACCGATATCAAGCGTGTCAATGACATGTTCCATATGTTCTTTATAATCCCGATCAGATACGCGGTACACTTTTTTCAACAAACGAAACGACTCTTGTACAGCAATATCCCACCATAATTGCGAGCGCTGTCCGAAGACCACACCAATCGTTCGCACGAATGCTTCCCGTTCTTTATGCGGAATCATTCCGTTCACAATGACCTTCCCCGAAGTCGGCGTCAAAATTCCAGTTAACATTTTAATCGTTGTTGATTTCCCCGCGCCGTTTTCTCCGATATATCCGACCATTTCTCCTTGCTTAACGGTAAACGAAATATCATTGACAGCACGAATGATTTTATAGTTTCTCGTGAATAAGTCACGAAACGCTCCTATTAGTCCTGCACGACTCGAATATGATTTAAATTCTTTACGCAGTTTTTCCACTTCAATTGCATTGACCATTTTCACTACCTCCACATAGGCAATAGTTTATACAAAGTCGAAATGAGAAACAAATTGTATGCTCAAACAAATATGTTAGAATAGTAAGCAGTAAAGAAACTCGTTTAGGAGGCTTTCAAGCATGCAATTCACTAAATCTGAACAGCTATATAAAGAAGCGTTAGAACATATTGTTGGCGGCGTCAACAGCCCTTCCCGCTCGTATAAAGCGGTCGGCGGCGGTGCTCCGGTCGTGATGGAACGCGCGCAAGGCGCTTATTTTTGGGACGTTGACGGCAACAAATATATTGACTACTTAGCGGCATACGGACCAATTATTACCGGACATGCCCATCCGCACATTACAAAAGCAATTCAACGTGCGGCAGAAAATGGAGTATTATACGGGACTCCGACTCCATATGAAATCACGTTTGCGAAAATGTTGAAAGAAGCCATTCCTTCATTGGAAAAAGTTCGTTTCGTCAACTCGGGAACAGAAGCGGTCATGACAACGATTCGCGTCGCACGCGCCTATACAGGGCGTGACAAAATCATCAAATTTGCTGGCTGCTATCACGGTCACTCTGATCTTGTCCTTGTCGCGGCAGGCTCAGGTCCGTCTACGTTAGGAACTCCTGACTCCGCCGGTGTACCAAAAAGTATCGCCCAAGAAGTTATCACCGTCCCATTTAACGATATTGATTCGTTCAAACAGGCGATCGAAACATGGGGCGATCAAGTTGCCGCGGTACTTGTTGAGCCAATTGTCGGCAACTTCGGTATCGTTGAACCAAAGCCTGGTTTTCTTGAAGCGATCAATGAATTAGCCCACCAAGCAGGAGCGCTTGTTATTTATGATGAAGTTATTACCGCGTTTCGCTTTATGTACGGAGGAGCGCAAGATTTATTAGGAGTGAAGCCAGATTTAACCGCACTTGGAAAAATTATCGGCGGCGGGCTGCCGATTGGGGCATACGGCGGACGCCAGGATATTATGGAACAAGTCGCCCCGCTCGGTCCGGCGTACCAAGCGGGAACGATGGCAGGAAACCCTGCTTCTATCCTCGCTGGCATCGCTTGCCTAGAAGTGTTGCAACAAGATGGGGTTTACGAGCATCTTGATCGTCTCGGTTCAATGCTTGAAAAAGGCATTTTAGCCCACGCCAAAACATATGATATTCCGATTACAATTAACCGTCTTAAAGGTGCATTAACCGTATATTTCACAACGGAAAAAGTAGAAAACTACGAACAAGCAGAACGAACAGACGGAGAAATGTTTGCGAAATTTTTCAAGCTCATGTTAAAACAAGGAATCAACCTCGCCCCTTCCAAATATGAGGCATGGTTCATTACCCTCGCTCATACAGAAAAAGATATCCAGTATACACTCGAAGCGGTTGAGAATGCATTCAAATCATTAAAAAACGAATAATTATGCAAAAACAAACAGAGGGGAAAAAGCCCCTCTGTTTTTATATCCCCTCTATTGAAATCGTTTACAATAAGTTGCGTTTTCCTTTCCTCCAATGTGAATATTCTATCCGAAAAATGAATAAATAATTGATTTCATCTTTCGAACATGGTAAGATAGACTATAAATTCTGAAAATTCTTACCCCCCCCTTATCGTTATCCATTCTACACTTCTTATAGAAAGATTGCTCACAGGAGGTGAACGGCAAGAGGTGGGCTCCTCCCACTTTAACGCCACTCAGTATGAAACAACGTTGGAATCCAAGCCTTTTTAAAGCCTTCCATCACGCAGAACACGATGCCTGTGGAATTGTTTCTGCCATCGAAAAACGTCGCATCCCGACACGAGACAACATAATGACATGTATCAATGCTCTTGTAAAAATGAACCATCGCGCTGGTTTTATTAACGGGGAAGGAGACGGAGTCGGCATTCATATCGATATACCAAGAAAACTTTGGATGGAAAAGTTAGCAAATGTAGGGCAAAATCCAGAAATTGCTAATAGCGATAGTTTTACAGTCGGCCATATTTTCATTAATCGTTCTGCGGATGTAGAAGACGCAAAGACAAAAATGAAACATTTGTTTAAAAAATTTCGTTTGTCTCTTATTTTTGAATCTGACAGCGTTACGTCTTCTAGCGCATTAGGACCCATTGCATTGCGACAAGAGCCTGTTTTCTGGCAAGTGGCTTTGCTGCCAAACGATCGCAATCATCTTGTACAACGTCTATTCGATTTGCTTATCGAAATTGAAGAAGACGAAAACCTCCATGTTGCGTCATTAAGCAACTTCCATGTCGTCTACAAAGTGATGGGAGCTGGTGATATTTTACCAAAATATTATCACGACCTAGCCAGCCCGCTTGTCTCTTCTACAATGACATTAGGACATAACCGTTATTCAACTAATACGCTTTCGAACTTTTTCCGTGTTCAACCGTTTAGCGTATTAGGGCACAACGGAGAAATTAATACGATAGCAAAACTCCGTGACGAAGCAACAATGATTGATGTCCCATTAACGAATGGCGGCAGTGATTCACAAGATTTAAGCCGCACAATGGAGACACTCATTTGCCGTCACGGCTATAGCTTATTTGAAACAATAGATATACTGTTCCCACCCATTATTAATGAGATGAAGTCATATCCAGCTCATCTTCAAGATTTATATACTTATATTCGCGAGGCTTGGGGGCACTTTGCCCAAGGTCCAGCCGGTATCATCTCTCGCTATGGGGATGAAGCGGTATTTAGCGTTGATGCCCTTGGATTGCGTCCGCTTTGGAAATTAGAAACAGAAGAACGATTTATTTTCTCTTCAGAGCCGGGTATCATTCCAGCAAGTGAATATACAGGCGAGCCAAAACCGCTTGCGCCAGGTGAAAAAGTCGGGCTGAAATGGTCAGATGATGGTTCCATTCAAGTATTTGAATACGCACGATTTCAAGAAGAAGTATATGCGCGCTTTTCCAAACGGTTCGATATTACGAACTTCCGAAAACGCCTTGATCCCCCTTTTTTAGACAAACAGATTTTTGTAGCAGCCCCTACAAAGGTACACAACGGTCAATACGCTGCGTTCGGCTGGGATCGTGAACATATTCAACTTCTTGAACAAATGGCGGAAAAAGGAGCAGAACCCATTCGATCCCTAGGTCATGACGCACCGCTTGCGGCGATTGATCCGAATAGGAAAAATCTTGCTGACTTCATTAAAGAAAGCGTTGCTGTTGTGACAAATCCAGCGATTGACCGCGACCGCGAAACGGAACACTTCTCAACAAGAACCATTGTCGGAAAACGGCCATCGTTACTGGAGGCAACAGAAGCATCGTATGTGATTGAACTAGGCTCACCTATTCTCATTGAAGGCAAAATTGGCTATGATTGTGCAACAGAATTAGGCCATCCTTCTTATGATCAAATTGTCTATTCGTTCCAGTCGAAAAAACTATCATACGTACTTTCAGCAACCTTTACGGCGGACGAAACCATTAAT
This sequence comes from Thermaerobacillus caldiproteolyticus, assembly GCF_015326725.1. NCBI lineage: Bacteria > Bacillati > Bacillota > Bacilli > Caryophanales > Anoxybacillaceae > Thermaerobacillus > Thermaerobacillus caldiproteolyticus. The sequence goes on along the minus strand of NZ_CP064060.1, from coordinate 3,666,100 downwards.
GAAGCGTTGCAGCGCCTTTCTCATGAAGCATGCGAAGCCGTTCGTTCCGGCAAAACATTGCTGATCATTGATGATTCAGAAGCACACCAAAACGGAAATTTATGGATTGATCCGTTACTGATTACATCAGCGATTGATCAATCATTAACAGAAAATGGATTGCGACGCGATTGTTCCATTTTACTTCGCTCCGGTGCAATTCGCTCACTTCACGATTTCATTGTAGCCTATGGATTAGGAGCAAACATCATCAGCCCTTATTTAATGTTTGCGACGGTCGCAGCAGAAGAATCTCTGAAACCAGTTGTCAACTTGTTTAATGCACTCAATAAAGGCTTAGAGAAAGTCATTTCAACGATCGGTATTCATGAGTTGAGAGGATATAGCCGCCTCTTTTCTTCCATCGGCTTACACAATGAAATTGCTGACGTGCTAAAGATTGTGAACTTCTTCGGTTCCAATTCGTTAAAATACGATTTTCAAGCACTGAAGGAAGATGCGCTTGCCCGTGCGGAAGACTATGTCAACGAAAACGCGAAGCCAAGAAAAACATTCCATCTCTTCCCGCGCGTTTGGAAAGCGATTGGCGAAGTGGCACAAACCGGATCATATGATAACTATCGCGAAAAATTGAACGAGCTAGAAACAGAAACACCAACGACGATTCGCCATTTACTCGATTTGAAGAAAACAGGAAAAGACGTCCCTGTGGAAAAAGTCGATATTAGCGTTGGCGATCATAGCCTGCCATTTGTTATCGCCTCTATGTCGTTTGGTTCGCAAAACGAAGTGGCGTTCCGCGCTTACGCTGAAGCAGCAGATCGACTAAACATGGTCAGCTTAAACGGTGAAGGCGGCGAAATTAAAGATATGCTTGGCAAATATCCGCGCACACGCGGCCAGCAAATCGCCTCTGGTCGTTTCGGTGTGAACGCGGAGCTATTAAACTCTTCAAATCTATTAGAAATTAAAATCGGGCAAGGGGCAAAACCGGGGGAAGGCGGTCACCTCCCAGGTTCAAAAGTTACTGCAAAAATCGCTGAAGCCCGTAATGCAACAATCGGTTCTGACCTAATTTCACCATCGAATAATCATGATATTTATTCAATTGAAGACTTGGCGCAAATGATTGCCGAGCTCAAAACGGCCAATGATAAAGCAAAAGTTGCCGTTAAAGTACCTGTTGTACCAAACATCGGAACAATTGCTGTCGGCATCGCTAAAGCAGGCGCAGATATTATTACATTGAGCGGCTTCGATGGGGGAACAGGAGCAGCGCGTATTCACGCATTACAGCACGTTGGGCTGCCGGTCGAAATCGGCGTAAAAGCCGCGCATAATGCCTTATTAGAAGCGGGGTTGCGAAATAAAGTCGAAATCTGGGCAGACGGCGGCATTAAAAGTGCTCTTGACGTCATTAAAGTGATGCTGCTTGGAGCGAATCGAATCGGCTTCGGCACCCTTTCGATGATTGCGATTGGCTGTACGACATGCCGAGGCTGTCATCTAGATACTTGCCATGTCGGCATCGCAACGCAAATCGAGTCAGAAGCACAAGCCAAAGAGCATGGATTGCGTCGATTCGTTCCTCGGCAATTCGATTCAGCGGTTCGAGGATTAATGAATTTATTTACTTCATTTGGAAACGAGCTTAAAGCCTTAACGGCTGCGCTCGGATACGAACGATTACAAGATCTTGTCGGCCGTTCAGATTTATTAGAACAGACAAGAGGCCTAGAGCAAATGAATTTAACGAATTTGCTTGAAGTGTTAGAAGTCGAACAATTTGCTCAAAAAGAAGTCGCTGCAAGCATCGAGGAATCGCAATTGCTTGTGGCCGCTGGAGCTGAGTATCTCGATTACCATGTTGAAGATTTACAGCGCTCTCGTGAATTTACAACGGTCACTTCCGAGCAACGCGTCCTTGGTAGCCGCGTGTCTTGCCATCGCATTCGTGGCCGTCTTGATGGATCTTATAAAAAATTACCAAACATCATATTGCGTTACAAAAAAGGGTCTATTCCAGGAAACGGTCTTGGCGCTTACAACAGCCACGGCATTCACATTCACGTCGACGGCGGTGGGCAAGATGGAATCGGGAAAACAGTATTTGGCGGCAGCATTCTCATTTTTAAAGCAAAAGGAAAAGACGGAAAGTTTTATAACGGTTCTGTTGGAAAAGGATTCGGCTACGGTGCACAAAAAGGGCTGTTAGTAGCTCAAGGAAATGCAGATGCCCGTGCTGGCATTCGTCTCTCAGGTGCCGATATGATTATCGGTGGCCAAGTGACAACACCAATCCCAGAACAAGAACATGGAAATATCGGTGCACGCGCCAATATTAAAGGATTTGCCTTTGAATATATGACAAACGGACGCGGCCTTGTTCTTGGTGACCCAGGTCCATGGATTTGTGCCGGTATGACAGGTGGAGTCGTCTACTTACGTCATCAGCCGGAGATGGGATTAACCAAAGCCGCGCTTGAACGCCGTATTGCAAAAGGAGCGCAGGTACGCATCGAGCGGTTAAATGAACAAGGTAAAGAAGATGTCAAAGAATTGCTTTTCAAATATATCGCTTTACTTATCGAACATGAACAACATGAAGAAGCAAATTCATTAAAACCTTTACTTGAGAAACCAGAAGATCACTTCTTCCAAGTCATCCCAACAAAAGAACAAGCTGATCCTTCTGTTTCTACTGAATAATGCAAGAAAAAAGGGCATCTCGTTGCTAACGAGATGCCCTTTTTTCTTGTTCATCCCTCCGTTGATTAGGGCATATATATAGTACCGTTGTTTTCCTCTTGATATTGTGGATAAAACAGTGTATATTACTGAATTGTTTAAGTGAAATAAGAAGGAAGGGTTTGAATTTACGATGAAGCTCGGTGCCCGCATTTTAAAAACGGGGATTGCCGTTACATTAGCACTTTTTTTAGCGACCCTATTAAAATTGCCTTCTCCAGTATTTGCTGGTATCTCTGCTGTATTTGCCATGCAGCCGACCATTTATCGCTCCTATTTGTCCCTTATCGAACAAGTGCAGGCAAACGTAATCGGAGCGATTTTCGCCATCGTCGGTGTGCTTTTATTTGGTCATGATCCTTTCATTATTGGGCTAACAGCTATGCTTGTCATTGCACTCTGCTTAAAAATGCGACTAGAATCAACCATTTCCATCGCGTTAGTCACCGTCATTGCCATTATGGAATATACAGAAGATCAGTTTATTGACTTTGCGATCATTCGCTTTTCCACGATTATGCTCGGAGTGTTGGCTGCGTTTTTCGTCAATCTGATCTTTCTTCCACCGAAATACGAAAAGAAACTCTACTATCAAATTGCGGAAAATACAGAAAATATTTTAAAATGGATTCGTGTCAATACAAGACATGCCTCTGAACATCATATTTTAAAAAACGATATCGAAAAAATGAAAGAAAACATGACGAAACTTGAACACCTTTATTTAATGTATAAAGAAGAAAGAAATTATTTTCAAAAAAATCGTTTCCAAAAGTCAAGAAAACTTGTCTTATATCGTCAAATGATTATAGTAACGAATCGAGCTCTAAACACATTAAAAATTCTTCATCGTCTCGAAAACGAACTGTATCATATGCCTGCCGAGTTTCAGCAGACGATCCGCTCACAACTCGACTGCTTACTCTATTATCATGAACAAATGTTATTAAAGTTTATCGGCAAAATAAAATGCCAATCGGACTCCGAAATTGTTAACGAGGCATGTAACGAAAAAAAACGATTGATCGAAGCATTTTATAAGTATAGCCAGCAAGGAAACGAATACCATCTCTTTTCTTTAGTTGGAGCCATTATTGATTACGGAGAACAATTAGACCATTTAGACAAATTAATTGAAAGCTTTCAGCACTATCATAAAGATGACTCTTTACCAACCAAAGACTTAGCAAACGAATAAACAGGGCTATCTCAGTTCAAGAGATAGCCCTGTTTGTTAGCTTTTCATACGCGGATCTAAGGCGTCACGCAAGCCGTCCCCCATTAAGTTAAATCCAAGCACTGTTAACATAATCGCAAGTCCCGGAAAAAACATTGTCCACGGTGCCTGTGTTAAAAAATCTTTGGAGTCAGCTAACATTTTTCCCCACTCTGGATTCGGCGGTTGCGCCCCTAACCCTAGAAACCCAAGCGCGGCTGCCTCAATAATCGCCGTCGCAATCGCTAATGTTCCTTGCACAATAATCGGTGTCATACTATTTGGCAAAATGTGATGAAATAAAATCCGCATATCGCTCATGCCAATCGCTTTCGCTGCCATAATATATTCTTCCTGCTTAATGCTTAATACACGCGAACGAATGAGGCGGCCGAAATTCGGAATATTAATGACCGCAATCGCAATGAGGGCATTTTGCAAAGAGGGGCCTAACACGGCAACAATTCCGATCGCAAGCAAAATGCTTGGAAACGCCAGCATAATATCAAATATTCGCGAAATCACTCCATCGATCCAGCGACCATAATAGCCGGCAATGATTCCAAGCAATGAGCCGGCAACGACCGAACCTAACACGGAAAAAAAGCCAACCCATAATGAAATTCTCGCTCCATAAATAACACGCGATAAAATATCCCGTCCGAAATCATCGGTACCAAATAAATGCTCTGATGACGGTGGCTGTAATCGAAGCGACAAATTTTGCTCATTAATCCCATAAGGAGCAATAAGCGGCGCCAATACTGCAAGCAGAATGAAAAATGAGACAATTCCCGTACCTACAAGTGCCATTTTGTTCTTTTTAAAACTGCGCCATCCTTCCTGCCATAAAGACACAGGCTCCTCTTGTTTTTGTACCGTTGACAGCGGCACTTGATTTCGAGCGAGTTCAGCCATGCTCGTTCCCTCCTTTATGAGTTGTACTTAATGCGTGGGTCAATTGCAGCATAGAGAAGGTCAACAATTAAGTTAATAAAGATAAAAATCGTTGCTACAATTAAAATTCCTGACTGAATCACTGGATAGTCGCGGTACCCTATTGCTTCATAAATATATCGCCCAATTCCCGGCCAGCTAAAAATCGTTTCCGTTAAAATCGCTCCTCCCAGCAATAACCCCGTTTGTAAACCGATGACAGTCAATACGGGAATAATCGCATTTTTTAACGAATGCTTGTACACCACCCAAAACATGCTTAATCCTTTAGCACGTGCTGTACGAATATAATCGGACTTCATCACTTCTAACATGCTTGAACGAGTAATGCGGGCAATAATCGCCATCGGAATGGTGGCCAAAGCCACACTTGGCAAAATTAAATGCTGCAATACTTGCATAAACTGTTCCGTATTTCCTTGTAACAGTGTATCCACTAAATAAAGATGGGTAATCGGTTCAATCGGATTTCTTACATCTTCCCGCCCTGACGTCGGCAGCCAATCCAACCGAATCGCAAATGCCCATTGTTCCATTAATCCGAGCCAAAAAATCGGCATGGATACACCAATCAGCGCCAATATCATCGCAATATAATCGAACCATGAATTTTGAAACCATGCGCTAATAATACCAGCGTTCACTCCGATGACAACGGCAATCACCATCGCCGCTAGAGACAGCTCTAATGTCGCCGCTAAATACGGCCAAATTTCCTGCGACACAGCAGTTCCTGTACGAATTGATTCCCCTAAATCTCCTTTTAGCAGACCACCTAAGTATTTGATATATTGAATGTACCACGGCTGGTCGAGCCCTAATTTATGAGTTAACGCTTCTACAGCCTCTTTTGTCGCTTTTTGTCCTAAAATCACTTGAGCCGGATTGCCTGGAATCGCTCGAATCATAAAAAAGACAACCAGCGACATTCCTAAGAGAACAGGAATCACCATGAATACCCTTCGTAATGTGTAAGAAAACACGGCTCTCACTCCTTTTTCAACTGGCTATCCATTCAGAAGAACAACGCAAGCATCCCATATCCTGTAGACAAGCAGAGAAATGTCACCATCTTGACTCCCTCGATGGATAAATGCTCTTCCCCGCACAGGAGCGCCTTCCTCAAAAGAAGCCGGTTTGACACCGAGCTGCTTAAAGCATCACTTGTCCAGTTATGATTTAAGCAATTACTGCATCGATGCTGAGTCAAGGTGCAAACCGGTTGGACGCGTGCGCTAGACCGGTTTCGTTTCCCATTTATTATGAAAAAGGGAGAGGATGCACTCCTCCCCGCCACACAGATTTATTGCAACTCTACTTTTGTAAATTTATCAGAACCGGTTGGATGTGGGTTAAACCCTTTAATATTGGCTTTACCTGCTAACAATGGTGTTGAGTGTACGAGCGGGATCCATGGTGCATCTTCTTTAATAATTTCTTGTGCTTTTTTGTAAAGCTCATTCCGTTTGTTTTCATCGCTGATCGTTTGCGCTTCGACTAAAATATTGTGAAGCTCATCATTTGAATAATACGTAAAGTTGTTGCTGCCAATGCTATCTTTGTCTAATAAAGCATACAAGAAGTTATCAGCATCGCCGTTATCTCCTGTCCACCCAAGCAAGAACGCATCTGCTTCTCCTTTTGCCGCTTTATCTAAATACGTTGCCCATTCGTAAGTAACGATTTTTGCTTTAACACCAATTTTTGCAAAATTCGCTTGAAGGGCTTCCGCTACTTTTTGTCCATCCGGCATATATGGACGCGGAACAGGCATTGCCCATAGCTCCATCTCAAATCCATTTGGATATCCTGCTTGAGCAAGAAGTTGTTTGGCTTTCTCTAAATCAAATGGATAATCTTTAATATCGTCGTTATAGCCAGGAATACTTGGCGGCATTGGGTTTTTCGCTGGCTCGGCTTGTCCTGCGTAAAACGCATCAATGATCGCTTTTTTGTCAACTGCATAGTTCAATGCTTGACGAACTAATTTGTTTTTCAACGGTCCTCTTGTTGCCGTTAAACCAACGTAACCGACGTTCATGGATGGACGCTTGAAAATTTGGAAATCTTTATTTCCTTCTAACTTTTTCAAATCAGATGGATTCAAATCTTCCATTAAATCAATTTCGCCTTTTAGCAACGCATTTAAGCGCGCAGAGTTATCAGGAATAGAAACGAAGATTAATTGATTTAATTTTGGGTAGCCTTTTAACCAGTAGTCTTTGTTTTTCTCTAATACGATGCGCTCATTGCGTTTCCATTCTTTAAAAACGAATGGACCCGTACCGACAGGATGTTCCGCAAATTTGTCACCGTATTTCTTCACCGCTGTTGGGCTAGCGATCGCAAACGGCGTCATCGCGATATTTTTCAAAAATGGAGCTTGCGGACGCTTTAAGACAAATTGCACCGTGTAATCATCCACTGCTTTTACTTCTTTGATTACATGGCTTGCATCGTTTTTGTAGCCGCCAAACATCGAGCCGTAATAAGGGAATTTATCAGCATTTCCGTTGGCCCAGCGCTCAAAGTTGAACACAACCGCTTGGGCGTTAAAATCTGTGCCATCATGGAATTTGACGCCTTTGCGAAGCTCAAACGTATACGTTAAACCATCTTTAGAAATTGTCCATTTTGTTGCTAGAGCCGGTTGCACGGTTGTATCGTTCTCGTTATAGTCTAGCAATGTATCAAAAATATTTTTCGTCACTTTTAGCGATTCACCATCGGTTACTGTGGCGGGATCAAGCGCAACAGAATCACCGCCGCGACCATACACTAATGTACTTTGTGACGATTCGCCTTTTCCACTGCTTGTCTTTTCCGATTTTCCACAGCCGACAAGCACCATCGACAATGCGAGCATAAATGCAAGCAATGTCGCTATTGATTTTTTCCTCACAATGATTTCCCCCTTTTTAATGTCATTTATATCATTCGTTGTTTGCCAACTTCCTAATAAAGGTGGCAAGCAACGTAATGCCCTTGTTCTACTTCTTTAAACTCTGGGCGAGTTGTTTTGCAAATGTCCATACAAGCACTACAACGCGTATGGAAGGCACATCCTTTTGGCGGATTGGCCGGACTCGGTAAATCTCCGGCTAAAAGCTGCCTTTCTTGCTGATGCTCTGGGTCAGGAATAGGGACTGCTGATAACAGCGCCTTGGTATATGGGTGCTTAGGAGATTGGTATAACGTATCGCTATCAGCCAATTCAACAAGCCTGCCTAAATACATTACACCGACACGGTCACTAATATGCCGAACGACTCCTAAATCATGCGCAATAAAGATGTACGTTAATCCGAATTCTTTCTGTAAATCTTCTAATAAATTCAGCACTTGCGCTTGAATCGACACGTCTAGCGCTGAAACAGGTTCATCAGCAATAATGAGCTTTGGATGGGTCATTAACGCCCGAGCGATGCCGATGCGTTGACGTTGTCCGCCGCTAAACTGATGGGGATACCGCTTCGCATGATAACGGCCGAGCCCTACCACTTCTAGCATTTCTTGAACGCGCTTTTTTCTCTCTTGTTTAGAGCCAATACCGTGTACGATAAGCGGCTCTTCTAAAATTTTTTCTACCGTATGACGCGGATTTAACGAAGCAAAAGGATCTTGAAAAATCATTTGCATGTCACGCCGCATTTTTCGTAATGCCGATTTCGATAAACGGGTGATCTCTTGTCCTTCAAATATGATGGATCCTTCTGTCGGCTCAAGCAAACGGAGAATCATGCGTCCCGTCGTCGATTTACCGCAGCCGCTTTCACCGACAATTCCTAGCGTTTCTCCTTTGTATACCGTGAAGGACACATCATCGACCGCTTTGACTTCACCAATTTCTTTACTAAACACTCCCCCTGTAATCGGAAAATATTTTTTAAGTCCGTTCACTTGTAACAGCGGTTCGCCCACGGTTTTGTTCCTCCTCTCTCAGCTGCAAAAAGCAACGAACTCGATGCCCGTTTTTCCCTGTTTCGTATAGCGACGGAGTTTCACGAAAACATCGCTCAAATGCGTGTTCACATCGCGCAGCAAAACGGCAACCTTGCTGAATCGAACCGGGCTTTGGCACACTTCCCGGAATCGAGTAAAGACGTTCTTTTTTCCCTCGAATATCAGGTACAGACTGAATCAATCCCACTGTGTATGGATGCTTCGGATGTTTGAAAATTGTACGCACATCCCCTTCTTCGACAATGTTTCCCGAATACATGACAATCACGCGCTGACATACTTCGGCAACAACTCCTAAATCGTGCGTAATCATCATAATCGCTGTGCCAAATTGTCGATTTAATTCTTTCATTAATGCCAAAATTTGTGCCTGAATAGTAACATCTAACGCTGTCGTCGGCTCATCGGCAATCAATAGCGAAGGATTGCATACCATCGCCATTGCGATCATTACCCTTTGTCTCATCCCACCGGACAGTTGGTGAGGATATTCCTCCATGATTTCCTCCGCACGCGGAAGACCGACAAGCTTTAACATTTCTACCGCCCGTACGCGAGCCTGTTTTTTGTTCATATCGGTATGTATCCGGATCGCCTCGACGAGTTGGTTGCCAATCGTAAATAGCGGATTTAACGACGTCATCGGTTCTTGGAAAATCATCGCGATTTCGTTACCGCGAATTTCTTTCATTCGCTTTTCGGTCACGTGAACGATGTTTTCTCCTTTGAATAAAATGTCACCGCTGACAATCTTTCCGATTCCTTTCGGCAGTAGTCCCATAATCGATAAGGAGGTGACACTTTTTCCGCATCCCGATTCTCCAACGACTCCTAAAATTTCTCCTTCGTTTATGTAAAAACTAATATCATCGACCGCCGGAATTTCCCCGTCATCTGTAAAAAAGGATGTTTTTAATCCTTTTACTTCTAACACCGGGTCCCCACTCATCGTATCCCCCCCTATTTCATATGCCAGAAAAGAATTTTAGTATTATTCTGTCATTTTAATTAAAATTATGCCATGTATAGTAGGATAATACAATATATAATACCCGTGGTGCTAGTTGAGTCTTAACGCTCAACTAGCCCAAGAACAACAAGCGAGTAAGTCAGTAAAATACCATCCAGTGCCGTTTCAAATCCAGAAACCGAGTTCGCTCGAATCTCGGTGATCCGATACGAATCGACTAAAATCGAAAACACGGTTTCCACCACTTTACGTTTTCGCTTCATCCACTGTTTCCATGCGTCCGATTGGCGAATTCGCTGATTTTTTCGAACGGGCGTCCAAAAAGCGACTCGGTGCTCTTCGTACAGCTTCTTTTGCAGCTTTTGGCTGATATACCCTTTGTCACCGAGGTTATACGGATGTGGAATTTGCGTCATGACGGTTTCAGCGGCCACCCGGTCGTGACAAGACGCTTCGGTGACAACATATCCCATCGGAAGCCCTTGGTCGGTGACCTGCAGGTGAAGTTTCCACCCATAGAAAGTGATCCTTTTGGAAGCACAATAGCCAATATCGGCAATTCCACGGAATCGTTTGACGCGATGCATTCGAGCTGAATGACACAGCTCGATCGGCAAGCTGTCCACGACCGCATACGCATGGTGTTGCCCACGCTTGGCCAGCTGGTGCCGAATCCACTTGATCGCAAAGCTAAGCGCTCGGCAGCGACGGTTGTACCGAGAACGCTCAGGGAACAAGTCCTTGGGAAACAAATTCCCAATCACAAACCGATGCCAAGCCCGTTCGGAAGTGAAGCCCAACAACTTTCCAAGGACATGGATGGTGATGATGACTTCGTCTTTCTGTTTCAACAAATGACGATTTCGACGTTGAAGAGGAATCTGGATACTCGATAGTTGAGCCGATACAAAAAGCAAAATCGATGCATATTGTTTTTGAAGTTTGACACGATCTGTAGTAAAATGAAAGTGCTCTTGCATGGGGATTCTCCTTTCGAATGGTAGGTCGCACTTTCATTCTACAGGAGATTCGCCAGGCAAGAGCTATTTTTTATGCTTGTTTGATTTTATCTAGCACCACGGGTAATATATAATATTTAAAAAAAATCAAATTATCAGAATAAACCAACCACAAATGACAAACATATGAAAAAAAGCGGCTTTATCATGGATAAAGTCGCTTTTTCCATATATACTTTCTTTTTCCTAATAATATAAGTATTTTTGCTCCCTCTATTTTTATTGCTCATGATTCAATTGTTGAATAGTAAATAAATTATAATACTGTCCTTTTTGATTCATGAGTTCCTCGTGCGTACCGCTTTCAACGATTTTTCCGTCTTCAATGAGGAAAATGCGATCAGCATGGGTGATGGTCGACAAGCGATGGGCAATGATAAAGGTTGTGCGATTTTTCGCCAGTCTTTCCATTGCCTCTTGAATGTAATGCTCACTTTCTAAATCAAGAGCAGATGTTGCCTCGTCAAAAATGAGTAACGGTGGATTTTTTAAAAACACGCGCGCAATTGCAATGCGCTGCTTCTGTCCCCCGGATAATTTCACCCCGCGCTCGCCTACTTTCGTGTTGTAACCGTTTGGCAAATTCATAATAAAGTCATGAGCGTTCGCCGCTTTCGCTGCTGCAATGACTTCTTCATCCGTAGCTCCCGGTTTTCCAAACAAAATATTTTCCTTTACAGAATCGCTAAATAAAAAGCTGTCTTGAAATACTATGCCAATTTTATCCCGCAAACTCCGGACGTTGAAATTGCGAATATCAACTCCATCTAATAAAATCCGGCCGCTCGTAACATCATAAAATCGCGGAATTAAACTGACTAATGTCGACTTTCCCCCACCGCTCATGCCGACAAGAGCGATCGTCTCCCCCGCTTTGACCGAAAACGAAATGTCTCGGAGCACTGGCGGTTCATCCTTGTCATACGCAAACGACACATGCTCAAACACCACGTTGCCTTTCACTTTCTCACAACGGATAGCATCAGGGGAATCTGTAATATCATACGTTTCGTCTAAAAACTCAAACATCCGGTCCATCGAAGCGAACGACTGTGTTAACGTTGTGGAAGAATTGACGAGACGGCGCAATGGGTTATAAAGTCGGTCAATGTACCCAACGAAAGCGACCAACGTACCAATCGTTAAATTCCCAAGCAACACTTCATACCCGGCATAACCAATAACAATGATTGGGGCAATATCAGTCACCGTATTCACAACTGCAAACGCTTTAGCGTTCCAGCTCGTATGCATAAGTGCTTTTGTTAAAAAATTGTTGTTTTGTTGATGAAATCGCTTCTGCTCCTCATCTTCAATCGCAAAGCTTTTGATAACAGGCATTCCTTGTACGCGCTCATGTAAATACGCTTGCAATTCAGCTAACGCCTGAGAACGCGTTCTTGTTAACCTTCGTAACCGACCAAAAAAGTATTTCACGGAAAAAGCATAAATCGGTAGAGTGCTTACCGAAATAAGCGTCAATTTCACGTCCATCCGCACCATAATGAAAAGAGCGATCACAATTGTCGCCATGTCAAGCCAAAGATTCATAAGCCCTGTAATAATAAAATCCTTTGTCTGCTCTACATCATTAATGACGCGCGAAATGACTTCTCCCGTACGATGATTGGCATAGTATGTAAAGCTTAACTTTTGCATATGTGTAAATAAACGATTGCGGATGTCATACAGCACTTTACTTCCGGTCCATTGTGCAAAATACTGGCGGTAATATTCCACAATCGGACGAATGACAACAAAAATGAACAACATGACAATTAATGCCCACCAAAGTCGCGATGTTTTTGCGGACATGCTTAACTGCTGGCTTCCAATAATATCATCCACGACATATTTAAGCAACATCGGAATAAGAAGCGGAATAGCGAATTTAATAATCCCGATCACCATTGTAGCAATGATATGCCATTTATAAGGGCGAACAAATTGCATATAGCGCCGAATATTGTTCACGGACAAGTCCCCCTTAAAAGCAGAAAAACCTGTTTGCAACAACGAACAGGCTTTTTGCTTCCATGCCTATTTACTTTCGGTAAGAAAGAAATTTTTCATACCACATATCAATAAAATCCGGAGCAAACGGACCTTTTCTTTCATGAATCCAGCTTATGAGCTTTCGCACGTTGTTTTTTAAAATGCGGTCAATCACGTTCGGGTAGTTCATTTCGCGGCGATGCCGTTCGTATTCATCTTCATCAAGAAGAACATACGTCATATCAGGGAAGACTTTCACATCTAAATCATAATCAATGTATTTTAATGCTTCGTCGTCCCACACAAACGGCGAACTAAGATTACAGTAGTAATATATTCCGTCTTCACGAATCATTCCAATAATATTAAACCAATGCCTTGCATGAAAAAAGCAAATGGCTGGTTCTCTTGTAACCCATGTCCGTCCATCTGCCTCCGTCACAATGGTTCGGTCATTTGCAGCGATAATATAAGTGGGAGTCCCTTTTAACACCATTGTCTCTTCCCATACCCGATGGATCAAACCGTTATGCTTATAACTATGGATTTGAATGATTTCTCCTTCAACAGGATAGCCTGCCATCTTTTCTCCCTACTTTCATCTGGGCACTTCTTTTTTTATTATAACGGTTCGGTTTGGAAATGAAAACAAAAGAGCCATCAAAGATGTGGAGATGGCTCGCAAACGCGGCGATACTGTCTTTGATATGATTGAATAACCTCTTCCGTCTGCTTTTCAAACACTCTTTGAATTTCCTTTAACTGTTGCTTCATTTGTTGAATTTCTTCTTGAATCGACTGCAATTTCGCTTCGTTCTGCAGTTCGATTAACTCTTCTTCAAGCGCTTGGCAACGCTCGATTTCCGATTGTAAAAACAATAGCTGATCCATCGTTTTTAACTGTTCGCTTACTAAACGGTCAAAAGGCTCCACGTTCCTCTCCCCCTTCCGCATCCTATACTCATTACATTCGGGAAAAAGAGAGGGATCTCCTTTGACTATATATGTAAAGTTGTGGTAACTTTTGTCGAGAAGCAAACAGGCGCCCTTCCCGAAAAAAGAGCGCCTGTCTAATGTTGTTATTTGCTTGAATTTTGCGCTTTGCGAGCTTCCGCTTGAGCGTTTTGTTGTTTTACTTGTTGTGCACTTGTTTCTGACGCAAATTCTGTACCGTATTGACCTGCTGCGCCAGCTTGTGCAGATTGAGCATTTTGTTGTCTTACTTCTTGAACATTAGTGCCTGCTGCTGTTTTGTTCGGTTGTTTTGCCATCGTTATCACCTCCACGTGACTTAATGTGTCCAGAAGGTGACGTTTCTATCCATAAAAATTACAAAAGTAAAGATCTTCCACCATCAACAATAATCGTTTGACCGCAAATCATATCGGCTTGCTCCGACAGTAAAAACATGACGGTATTTACAATATCTTTTGGTTCTACCATTCGTCCCGCTGGTGTCTTTGCCACTGCATCTGCTAGCAGCTCTTCGCGGTTCGGAAAATGTTTTAATGCATCTGTATCAACCGCACCGCCAGAAACGGCATTAACGGAAATATTTTTCGACGCTAATTCAACAGCTAGATAGCGCGTCAATGATTCCACTGCCGCTTTTGAGACACCTACTGCTGTGTAATTTTCTAAATAACGAATGGAACCAAGTGAACTAATGCTAACAATTTTCCCGCCTCCGACTTTTTCCATTCGTTTCGCAGCTTCCTGAGCACAAAACAATAATGCCTTACTGTTAATATCCATCGTCCAATCCCAATGTGATTCTTCAAGTTCCATCGCTGGACGCAATACACCAGAAGCAGCGTTGTTAATGAGCACATCTACGCGGCCGAACGCTTCATCCACTTGCGCAAACATTTCTTTAATCTTTTCCACTTTTCCTACGTTCGCTTTCACCACAAGCGCTTTTCTCCCTAATGCTTCAATTTCTTGTGCTGTTTGTAATGCCGCTTCCTTACTTCTCGCATAGTTCACGACAATATGATATCCTTCTTCAGCAAGGCGAAGAGCAATCGCTTTTCCGATTCCGCGACTGCTTCCGGTCACAACAGCTACTTTTTCACTCATCGATTTTTCCCCTTTACTTTTTTATGTATAAATACATAGGCTGTTTTTTAAACTATGAAAAAAGGAGGTACAGCCATGTACGTTGGTCGTGATATGACAGAGCTTTCCATGATTCCAAAATCGGAATGGAAAGATAGTGAACTTGCTTTTTTTCATCATTCGTTTCAACAAATCGCTCCATATTTAAATGCAGAAGGACAAACGATTCACCGCGAAATTATTGAAGAAATCGAAGCGCGCGGCGGTTTGAAACGAAACGAAGCCACCTATACGCAAGGCACACAGCTATCGTATGACTAAAAACAGGTGGAGACTATCCACCTGTTCCTTTCTCCTTGTACTCGTGCCAAATGCGTTGATGAGAAACAGGAAATGCATACTCACTAATTTCATGCTCATCAACAAGTTTGAGACGCTCTGTTTCCACAATGTCGCTAACGATTTTACCATAGTAGACAACAATATTCCAAATTAAATGCGAAAACACATGCTCTAAAGCCGCGAACGGCTGCTCAAGCTGGACCGTTACTCCGTATTCCTCTTTCAAAAATATTTCCAGTTGCGTTTTCGGATTTTCTCGTGAATGGACTACTTCACAGTTCGGAAACTCCCATAAATTTGCAAGCAACCCTTCACTGTCACGCTTATGGATCAGCACCTTGCCACACTCATTCTGGACAACCGCAGCCACAATCGGCATTTCTCTGACGTTCGTTTTTTTCGTTTTGACCGGTAGTTCCCCCTGCACTCCTTCATGAAACGCTCGGCAATGCGCTTGCACCGGACAAAGCAAACAGGCTGGATTTCGCGGAATACAAATTAATGCCCCAAGTTCCATTAACGCCTGGTTAAAATAAGAAGGATTTTCTTCATCAATAATTTCTCTGACAATCCCTTCAAACAGTTTTCTTGTTCCCGCTTTCGTAATATCGTCCCATACAAGAAAAATACGCGACAGCACGCGCATGACGTTGCCATCGACAGCCGGTTCAGGAATGCCGTATGCAATGCTTAATACGGCTCCAGTCGTATAAGGTCCGACACCTTTTAGCTTAGAAAACTCTTCGACTCGATTCGGCACTTTTCCGCCATATCGTTCTTTCACTTCTTTAACAGCGGCATGCAAGTTTCGTATGCGTGAATAATACCCAAGTCCTTCCCACGCTTTTAGCACTTTTTCCTCATCGGCATCCGCTAACGCTTCTAAAGTCGGAAACTGTTCCATAAAATGATGAAAGTATGGAATAACCGTTTCGACTCTTGTCTGTTGTAACATCACTTCTGAAACCCATATTTTATAAGGATCTGTATCTTTTCGCCAAGGCAAATCGCGCTGTTCTTTTTCAAACCAGCTAATTAAATCACGCTGAAATGTGTCAATTAAAAACCCTTCAACAAATCGTTTTACTTTTTCGTTCACGTTGCTTCCTCCAAGATGGTAAACTAACGACACATGTTGATTATATCACTTTCTCCTATCCATGTAGATTGAAAAATAAGTATACGCAATCTAGTTAATTTAAAAATCCCAACCAAAATATTCCTATTTTATTAAGCTTAGTCCCAGCATCATAACTGTGCTTGACGGTACTTAACTTCCAAATTTGGATAATCGAAAATAGTCAATATAAAAGGAAAAGACCAACTATCATAAATGAAGCAAACCATCCATCACAAGCTGTAACTAAGAGGCTAAGCCTATACAAAAAAGACATCTTATCCCACAGGACAAACATCCATTACAGGAAAAGATGTCTTTACTGTCATTTCGCCTCTTTTTTTAGAACTCTTATCATCGTCTCATATCTCAATTCTTTCATATAAGCTAACCAATAGAGCAGAGCAACGAATCCCCCTCCACCAACGGCGTTTCCTAAAAAGACAGGAACAAAATTGCGAAACCAATCTGTCCAAGTAGCATGCCCAGCAAATATCGCAGCTGGGATTACAAACATATTCGCAACGACGTGCTGGAATCCGATCGCTACGAACGCCATAATCGGAAACCAAATCGCAAGAATCTTTCCACCGATATCTTCTGCTCCGTATGCAAGCCATACAGCTAACGCCACTAGCCAGTTACAGCCGATTGCAGAGAAAAAAGCTTGGATAAATGTATCTTTTAGCTTCGCATCAGCAATGGCTAGCGTCTTCGCTAAAAAAGGGCCTTCAGAGGTTAATCCAACGACATGTCCAAAGACATAAGCAACAAACACGGCCCCAACAAAATTACCGATCGTTACCCAGAACCATCCCTTGATGACATCTCTAATCGTAATTTTTTTCGCTAACATAGCAAAAGTCATCGACATCATGTTCCCCGTTAACAGTTCTCCCCCGGCAATGACGACAAGGATCAGGCCTAACGGGAAAACAGCAGCACCTAAAAAGTTCGCAAAACTTCCCCAGTCTTTCGGGACATTCCCGATAACGCGAATATCCAAGAGAAACCCTAATGCAATAAACGCACCAGCCAAAAATCCTAGAATTAACTGGGTCAAAAGAGGCTGCTTCGCTTTACGTGTTCCTATCTCGATCGTTAGTTGAGCAATTTGAGATGGTGTACGATATGCCAATAACCCCTTCCTCCTTTTTCTAACAAAGAATGGTATTGAAACTATTCAGGGAAACATTCCCCATCGACATCTATGATTTTTTCAGAATGAGTATATACATTTAGCGTACTATCGCGAATAAAACCCACGACCGCAATTCCTAAATCCCTTGCTAATTCTAGAGCTAATGTCGTCGGCGCAGATTTAGATAAAATAATACCAATTCCAATTTTAGATACTTTCAATAAAACTTCTGATGAAACTCGGCCACTAAAGGCTATTACCTTGTCTGCCAACGAAAGTCGATGTTGTAAACAATATCCATAAATTTTATCTAGCGTGTTATGTCTACCAATATCAGAACGCATCACGACGAGTTCACTCGGCGTACATAAGGCTGCATTGTGAATGCCTCCAGTCGCTTGAAAATCGGACGAGCTTTCCTGTAATCGTTTCATTAAATGAAAGCATTGATCAACCGTAACACGAGTCTGGTTCGTTACAGTTTTGGCTGTCCTCATATCATTATAAAAATAAAATTGTCTACTTTTTCCGCAGCAAGAACCAATAAAGCGTTTAGAGTAAAAATCTTTGCTAATCGACCGTTTCGTTGCTAATTCTACGTAAGCAAAACCACGCGATTCATCAATCGTTAGCGACTTTATTTCATCAGAAACACGAATGAGCCCCTCGGATGCCAAAAAACCAATAACCATCTCATCAAGGTGAGTCGGTGTACACACCATGGTAGCAAACTCTTCTCCATCCACCACGATAGTAAGTGGATATTCTACAGCCACTTCGTCATCTAATTTTTGGAATACACTATCCTTATATTTGATAATTTTTTGCGAATGGGTCACTGACTTGCCCATACTATCACCTCTTTTTTCCGTTCAAAAACATTTGTCACCATTATATTCGGATCTTTATTAAAAATAATTAAAAGCATGAAGATAAAAATCTTTTATATAAAAAACAAAACCGCCACATTCTCTAAATACAAAATAGTTCTACTATTTGGTATATTTAGAGAAGTGGCGGTAGTTTCAACACAGGAACGCTGTGATAAAACCAACGGCTTCAGTTGTGTATCGGGAAAAGCTTAACTGATAACAGAATCCCATTCTATTACCAAGCCAAACTTTTCATGTTTATTCTAACATGAAAACGCATTATTTAACAATATGAAATTTTACTTGAATGGTTGATATAAGCAAAGGAATGACACATTATTTCGGATTTTGTATTTTATATTTTCGAGAAAGATAGCCAAACGTCAAAATTGGATTCGCTCCTCTGTTTGTTTCTGCTTTTCTATTGCTCTGCAATTTTATCTTCAAATATAAATACAGAAACAGCAATATCTTCTTCTACGTTAATATCTGAAAATAAGTAAAGTAGCTTCGAACCTACTAAATCTTCCAATCCATCCGGCACCTTCCTTGCATACACTTCCTGAATCATGCTCGTCCGAGCAGTATGAACCATTTCCTTTCCTTCCCGTGATTGCGCAATAAATTTTTCCGTTGGCGTTAAATTTCCGTGCAATATTGTTACGGCTATATTCTCAATAAAATGCGTTTTAATTCGTTCTGGCCCCTTTCCAAACAGCTGTTTGCGAACCTTTCGGATGATATCATTGAAAGCCGCTTCTTTCTTTGACATGTAGAACCCCCCTTTCCTTTGTGTAAAATTATAATCCTAGAAGTCACAAAAAGGGAATCAAATGAATGCTCACAGACAATCCGTAACAAATCGAAACATTTCAGGATGCCATTAAGTACACCAAAACAGCCTTTGATTTTATCTACCTCAATGTAGCCAAAAGTATAGACGACATGAACATTATTCAACTGAATCCAATTCTTCGCGAACAAACAAATACAATTCAAGCTTTGATGAAATCTTTTTTCCTTTCAAACACATAGGTTGTGTTACAAAGAGTATAGTAATATAATAGACATGACAATAGTGGAAACATAATAAGGAAACTTGTTATGTTTCTACCTCATTACCAATTGGCGGATTGGCGATTTAGTTATATTCATGCTAAAGAGCTACTCCACCATGATCAATCTGTCGAATGTACTATGACCAGATTGTTTCATGGTGGAGTTTTTTATTTTCTAAAGGGGGTTTTCTTGGTGGATGATCAATTAATTACGATTACGATTAATGGAACCGATTACAAAGTGAAAGCTGGGACGACCATTTTGCAAGCGATGAACGCTAACCATATTCCACATCCGCAAATCTGTTATGTTCCTGAAGTTGATCCCATCCAAACATGCGACACATGTATTGTTGAGGCAGATGGAAAATTAGTACGCGCCTGTGCCACTGTTGCTCTAGATGGCATGAATATTCAATCATCATCTGAGCGAGCAAAGGCAGCACAAAAGGAAGCGATGGATCGAATTCTTGAAAACCATTTACTTTATTGTACGGTCTGTGATAACAATAACGGAAACTGTAAATTGCATAACACCGCCGAGCTAATGGGGATTGAGCATCAAAAATACCCATATCGGCCAAAGGTAGACCCGTCTGAAGTAGATATGTCCCATCCTTTTTATCGTTATGATCCAAATCAATGCATCGCCTGCGGTCAATGTGTAGAAGTATGCCAAAATTTACAAGTAAACGAAACGTTATCAATCGATTGGGAAGCCGAACGCCCACGGGTCATCTGGGATGACGGGGTACCGATTAATGAATCCTCTTGTGTAAGCTGTGGACAATGTGTCACTGTATGTCCTTGTAATGCATTAATGGAAAAATCGATGTTAGGCGAAGCCGGATTTATGACAGGATTGGACAAAGATCTGTTAAACCCAATGATTGATTTCGTAAAAGAAGTGGAACCAGGTTATAGCGGCATTTTCGCCATTTCTGAAATTGAAGCAGCGATGCGGGAAACCCGTATCAAAAAGACAAAAACGGTCTGTACATTCTGTGGAGTCGGCTGTTCTTTTGAAGTATGGACAAAAGGTCGTAAAATTTTAAAAATCCAACCAACTTCTGAAGCGCCAGTCAATGCAATTTCTACTTGCGTAAAAGGGAAATTTGGTTGGGACTTTGTAAATAGTGAAGAACGAATTACCAAACCGTTAATTCGCCAAGGTGATGTATTTGTAGAATCCACATGGGAAGAAGCTCTCTCTCTTGTCGTACGAAAATTGAGTGAAATTAAACAGACGTACGGCGGTGACGCACTTGGTTTTATCTCTTCCTCAAAAATTACCAATGAGGAAAACTACCTTATGCAAAAATTGGCTCGTCAAGTATTTGAAACCAATAATGTTGATAACTGTTCTCGCTATTGTCAGTCTCCCGCTACGGATGGATTGTTCCGTACAGTAGGAATGGGCGGAGATTCAGGAACAATTCAAGATATCGCATCCGCTGGTCTTGTCATCATTATCGGGGCAAACCCGAGTGAAGGTCACCCTGTTTTGGCGACTCGCGTAAAACGAGCTCATAAGCTACATGGTCAAAAATTAATTGTCGCTGATCTTCGCAGACATGAAATGGCTGAGCGAGCTGACTTATTTATTAGTCCAAAACAAGGTACCGACCAAGTATGGTTAATGGCCGTGACGAAATATATTATTGATCAAGGCTGGCATGATGAGGCATTCATCCGTGAACGTGTTCATTTCTTTGATGAATTTAAACAAGTATTGGAGAAATATACGTTAGAATATGCCGAAGAAATGACAGGCATTGCTAAAGAAGATTTAATTCGCGTTGCAACGATGATCCATGAAGCAGATGGAACATGCATACTTTGGGGAATGGGAGTAACCCAAAATACTGGTGGCAGCGATACATCCGCCGCAATTTCCAATCTTTTATTAGCCACAGGAAACTACGGGCGTCCGGGGGCAGGAGCATTCCCTCTTCGCGGACATAATAATGTACAAGGCGCCTGCGATATGGGATCATTGCCGGCATGGCTCCCAGGATATCAGCATATCACTGATGACATTGCACGTGCAAAATTTGAAAAAACATACGGTGTAAAAATTGATGGCAAACCAGGTCTAGATAACATCCAAATGCTTGAAGCCATTGAACAAGGAAAACTAAAAGGAATGTACATCATCGGGGAAGATATGGCACTAGTCGATTCAAATGCCAACCATGTTCAGAAACTGCTTTCTCAATTAGATTTCTTAGTCGTACAAGATATTTTCTTATCAAGAACAGCCCAATTTGCTGACGTCGTTTTACCTGCAGCACCAAGTTTAGAGAAGGAAGGAACATTCACAAACACAGAACGTCGTATCCAACGTTTTTATCAAGCCCTTGAGCCATTAGGAGACTCGAAGCCAGATTGGTGGATTATCCAAGAAATTGCTAAACGAATGGGGGCGGACTGGAACTATGCAAGTCCAAAAGAAATTATGGATGAAATTGCCAGTCTAGCTCCTCTCTATTCTCAAGCTCATTATGAGAACTTGGAGGGATGGAACAGTTTGTGCTGGGGAAGCTTCGATGGCTCCCATACACCGCTTCTCTATAAAGAACGTTTCAACTTCCCAGATGGGAAAGCGCGATTCGCGTTAGCTGATTGGGTAAAACCAGCTGAATTCCCAGATGAGTATGATCTTCATATCAACAATGGACGCTTACTTGAACATTTCCATGAAGGAAATCTAACGAATAAATCTTCCGGTATTCAATCCAAGCTTCCAGATGTCTTCGTGGAAGTATCACCGAAACTCGCCAAAGAAAGAGGGATCAAAGACGGCTCTCTCGTCCGTTTGGAATCCCCGTTTGGAAGCATTAGAGTACGGGTATTAGTCACTGATCGCGTAAAAGACAACGAACTCTATCTTCCAATGCACTCAACGACAAACGAAAGCGCAATTAATTTATTAACAGGCCCAGCTACGGATCACCGTACAAATACACCGGCCTATAAACAAGCAAAAGTTCGCATGCATGTGTTAGAAGTAGATGGACCAACACCGCTTCCTCGCACTAATCCGCGCTTTAAAAAGCGAAATCCGCGAAAAGGCGTTGAAGTTCAGCGAAAATGGAAGCGTCCAGGCTATGTTCATTTGACAGACGATGTACAGGAGGTGCAATGACATGGCCAAACCGATTACAACCATTCGTAAACAAGAAATGACAGAAAAAGAAAAGCGGGAAAAGACGATAGAGGAGCTTAAAGCTCTTCTATCGGAAAAAGAACCTGCTGTCAGCGAGATACTCAACATTCTCCAAGAATTGCATGAAAGCGGAATTCTAGAAGCTATTTATGCCATGTTGAAAGCAAAAGAGGACATTGCGAAAATCCTTATTGAACAAGCAAATCGAAAACCAGTCACAACGCTCGTTAACAATCTCATGGAATTATCTGGTGTATTAACAAAAATCGATCCCGGCATAACAACGAAATTTTTGCAAAGTACGGCTTTAGGAATAACAGAAGCATATGAACAGTTGCAAACGAACGGCAAAAAAATCACTTTGTTCGAACTTCTTAGTATTTTGCGCGACCCCGACGTGAATCGAGCTATTCGATTTATCATCTCACTGCTTAAAGGAATAGGAAAAGGCCTAAAAGAAGTGTAATCCCTGAAGTTTGCTTAACAGTAGCATACACCAAAATGGGAATAAAAATGTATAAACTTCATATAGTCGAATGTAAGATGGAGCTAATGTCATAAATCCAATCAGGAACCACATGCCTCTCCAACAATAAAAATCAAAGACACCTTTCTTGTGAGAGATGATGACTCCTACAAGAAAGGTGTCTATAACATAAAAAGCTTCCACGAAAACTTCTCCCACATCGTTCACACGCAGATCCTGGTCAATCAATACGCTCTATGGTAGACTGACGATACAATGGTATCAACTATCACTGCCATCATTAGAGAGGCTTTTACTTTTTTTGCACTTTGATATACATGATAAAACAAATCATCTACCAAATAGTGAAAATATCCTTATACATAAGAGATAGCCTTTCACCACCTACGTACGTACCATTCCATAAAAAATTCCACGATTTCATTACAATTGTCCAATCGTTGAAAAAAGACATGGATATACTATGAACTAGAACCATTACAAGGAGGTCTTTTGTCATTGGATACAGGAACACATATCGTTATGGGAGTCGCGTTAGGCAGTATCGCCACATTAGACCCTGTTATTGCTCACGATCCCATGTTAGCGCAGGCGATCTTAATCGGCACTTTAGCTGGTTCACAAGCACCTGATTTAGATACGATCCTAAAACTAAAAAACAACGCAACATATATTCAAAACCATCGTGGAATTACTCACTCCATTCCTGCTGTATGGTTATGGTCTCTTTTGATTACCGGAATCATTTTTTATTTTTATCCAGAAGTCAGCATGTTTCGGCTATGGCTATGGACATTCATCGCCGTTGCCTTTCACGTGTTCGTCGATCTTTTTAATGCTTACGGTACGCAAGCGTTACGTCCATTTACAAAAAAGTGGATCGCCTTTGGCATGATTAATACGTTTGATCCGATTATTTTTTCCCTTCATCTCGTTGGAATCGGAACCATGTTTCTTGGCGCTCATCCCGGCTATACATTTTTAACGATTTACATCGTGCTCGCAGGATATTATGTTGTTCGATTTCGTCAACAAGCATATATTAAGCAAGCCATTCACAAAAAAATCCCTGAAGTCGAACATATCATTACAGTACCAACATTTCGCTTTCGTGAATGGCATTTAGCAATTACAGCAAAAGATTATTTTTATGTCGGGCGTGCGAAAAACGGTCGTATTCATCTATTAGATAAATTTGAAAAATGTCCAATTCCGAACAATCCAGTCATTGAAGCAGCAAAAAAGGACGAAAATTTATCGGCCTTTTTATCGTTCTCACCTGTCTACCGCTGGGAAGTACATGAATATAGCGACCATTACGAAGTGCGATTTACCGATTTACGTTATCGAAGTAAAGGCTACTATCCGTTTATTGCTGTTGTTCAGTTAGACCGCGATCTCAATATTGTCAGCTCATATACAGGATGGATTTTTAGCGAAGGAAAGCTGCGCAAAAAACTCGAGCTGATTCCAAACTAACTTGTTCTTCCATACACGACACGTAACCCCATATCGCAAACGAAGGAGCGATTGGCATTGACCAGCCGCTCTTTTAATGTTTCAAATAATCGTCTTGGTTAAGCAAATGTTTGTATTTCGGATTCGTCGTTTGAAACTCATGTAATCGTGCGCCGTATTGGTCGATCCATTGACGCACCACTCTTTCTGTTAGTTCTTTTCCTTTATATGAATATCCAGCACGAGCATAGGTCGTTTCAAAATCTTCCCATAACAATTCGACCCACGTCCGTGCTTGTGCATAAGCAAGCGAATCATTTTTTTCCAATAAATAGTTCGTTAACCGTTCAAAGTAATCGTTCATGGTTGTCATTGTTTTTCACCTCACGTACCAATATTTGAACACATAAGACGAAAGAAACGTTCCATAATAAAAATACGTGTTGGTCATCAACACGAGTGAATACGAAGGAGGGAATGCAACGATGCGGAATAAAGAACGCAGCTTTCCCAACCAAAACAATAATAAGTTAGAAGGCGAGCCGCGCGCCAAAGCAGAGTATGCTTCGAAACGAGCAAACGGCACGATCAATACCCATCCACAAGAGCGAATGCATGCTTCCGGTAAGCGGGCCGATCAATTTTAACGCTCAAACTTATCTCGATTGAGAGGTGTCACGTTATGGGTCACCATTTTCGTAAAAAATTTTACGATAATCTATACTCCAATCCTTTTCAGCAACCATGGGCAAACCCAAAACATTCCCATTCGCAAGTGAATGGGGAAACACAGCAAACGCTCGATTTAATTATTCTTGAGCGTCAAACCCGTAAACAATCGTAACGTTTTGAAACCAGAGACGATTTCCGTTCTCTGGTTTCCTTACGGCTTAAGCAAAAGTGAAATCGGCAGTGCCTCTTCTTTCCCTTCCCCGTTTAACCGATATCCCCATGCAAATACACCGTTTAAATAGCGAATTTTAAAAAATGAACCGGGATCGCCGTCAATTTCGTATATATCGCCTGGTTTGAAATCGTCAGGATTTAACAAATATGCCTTCGCCATCGCGATTTTTCGTTCATACACCGCATACTCGTTCACCATGCCCATTTGTTCCGCTTTGCGTGCCTTTTCCGTTAATATTGCAATTTCTTGTTTTAATTCTTGTTCAGTCATTTCACTATAGCGTTTTTGTTCATGCCACTGTTTCACCCTGTATTCCCCCTTGTTTTTATTATATGATAAAAAAGACAACATAACGAAATGGAGATGTGAATATGGAATCTATTGTTATCACAGGAGCCGGTACGGGCTTAGGCAAAGAATTAGCGCTACAATATGCGCAAAACGGATACAGCATCATTCTAACCGGAAGACGAATACAGCCGCTTATTGAGGTGAAACAAGAGATTGAAAGCTTGGGCGGTGAAGCATTCGCGTATCCGCTTGATATTCGTTGTTACGAAGAAGTCTATCGAACAGTCAACTCCATCATTCAAGATCATCATGTCACATGCTTAGTCAATAACGCAGGAATCGGTTATTTTGGACCGTTTTCATCACTCACTCATGAACAAATCAATGAGATGATTCAAACAAACGTAAACGGCACTATTTATATGACAAAAGCATTTTTACCGTATTTTCAAACGCTTCCAAAAGCAAAAGTCATCAACATTATTTCTACAGCCGGTTTACGAGGAAAAATAAACGAATCGGTCTATGTCGCAACAAAATTTGCGATTCGCGGATTCAGCGAAAGCCTTGTGAAAGAGCTCGAACAAACAAATATCTCTGTCACAGCGGTATATATGGGCGGAATGGATACTCCGTTTTGGCAAGGAACGGACCATATCAAAGACCGCTCCCGCCTTCGTTCTGCGCAAGAAGTCGCCAAACAAATCATAGCCTTGGAAAACGGGCAACCCGAAATCATCCTTTCCTAATTACGATTGTTCCTCCTTTAACAGTTGTAAAAACCGTTCAATCATGTCAAGAGGGAAGCCTTTTCGATAAAGCGCTTGTTTCATCTTTTGTTCGTATACATACCCGTCGTACTTTTCGTAACGGCGATGCGCTTTTCTCCCATGATATTCAAGCGCTTCCCACTCCTGTTCATCGTCTTGGCGTTCAATGCACGCCACGATGATATGATCAATCACATTTTGTGAAAATCCTTTGCGATGCAGGAGTTGTCTAACATGCTGCTTCCATTGCTGTGAAGACAGCTTTTTCTGCTGCTTTTTTGCTTTTTCGTATAGCTTTCGCGCCACCTCAAGCTGTTCTTCAAATGTGAATAATTGAAGGCTTTCTTCAACCCATTCTTCCGCAATGCCGAATTTTTCAAGCTCACTGCGAATCACTACGGGACCTTTCGTCGTTGTTTGCTTTTGTGTACGAACATAGGCGTAAGCAAATTCACGATCGTTGACATAGCGGTTTTCTCGCAGCTTATGTAATACATCGCGAATAACTGCTTCAGCAATGCCCTTTTTCTTTAAATAATCGATAATTTCTTTTTCCGAACGCATTCGATATGAAAGAAAATACAAGGCGGTATGGTACGCTTTTTGTACCTCATCGGCATATACGATTTCTTGTAAATCTAATTCATCAATTTCCATTCCCTTTTTTAATCGAAACTGAATAAGCACATCTTGATCGACACTAAGCGCGACCTCTTCTCCGTTTTCCTTCTCAATGTAAACCATAAAACGCTCTTGATTCTTTTTTTGAACAGCGATTTTTGTAATGATAGCCATTTCGATTACACCTCATTATTTATCGTAACATATAAGAAAAGGAATAACGTATAGACAAAGCGAAACATGTAAAAAAGAGATTAAAAAGCGAGGGTTGTCCATGAACATCGCAATTGCCGGAGGAACAGGATTTGTAGGCAAAGCATTGACACATTATCTCCAAAACAAAGGTCACGACCTTTACATATTAACAAGAACAGTCCGTTCGTCCACAACACGAAACATTCACTATATCGAATGGCTCACGCCAAAAGACCGCCCAGAAACGAAACTTCCTATTCTTGACGCCATCATTAATCTAGCTGGCGAACCAATTAATAGCGGAAGATGGACAAAAAAGCGAAAAGAACGCATTATAAACAGCCGAATATCGGCAACAAGAAGTATCATTGATCTCTTGACTCGCTTACCCAGCCCGCCGAGTGTGTTCATCAACGCCAGTGCCATCGGTATTTACGGAACATCATTACACGATACATTTATCGAAGAAAGCCCTCATATCGGCAATGATTTTCTGGCCCAAACGGTGAAAAAATGGGAAGAGGAAGCGAAAATAGCAGAGTCTTTCGGCATTCGTACCGCTTTCGCCCGATTCGGGATCATTCTTGGTAAAAATGGAGGTGCTTTGCCACGGATCGTCACCCCTTATCGATGGTGGGTGGGCGGCACCATTGGTTCAGGAAAACAGTGGCTATCTTGGATCCATATTACTGACGTTGTGCGCGCTCTTGAATATATTTTAAATAACAGTGATCTTTTTGGCCCGGTGAACATAACCTCTCCTTCCCCAGTACGAATGGAACAATTCGGAAAAATGATCGCACGAATGCTTCATCGCCCACATTGGCTTCCTATACCGCACCCTATTCTTCAGGCCTTACTTGGAGAAATGAGCATGCTTATTCTTGAAGGGCAACAAGTATTGCCAAAAAAACTCAATGAAGCTGGCTTTACTTTTTCTTTTCCTGTTCTTGAAGAGGCTCTCCGGGACATACTACAATAACAACACGATTTTAATTGTATAGCAAGGGAGTTAACCATGAAAAAAATATTATTTAAGCAAGCAACTATTTATCCGATTACCTCAAAACCGATGAAACAAGCTGATTTACTTGTAGAAAATAGGAAAATCAAGCAAATAGGATACAGGCTCCCCGCCGATTCAGAAACCGAAATTATTGATTGCAACAAAATGTACTTATTTCCCGGCTTTATCGATGTTCATACACACCTAGGTTTATATGATGAAGGAACTGGCTGGGCAGGAAATGACGCCAATGAAACGGTTGAGACAATGACTCCGCATATTCGAGCAATAGATAGCGTCTATCCATTTGATCCAGGTTTTCGTGATGCCATTGCTCATGGGATTACGACCGTTCATATTATGCCGGGGAGCGCCAATGTAATTGGCGGTACGACATCAGTCATTAAAACGTATGGGAAAAACATCGCCAAAATGATGATTAAAAAAACAGCCGGATTGAAAATCGCACTCGGTGAAAATCCAAAGCGCATTCATAGCAATGGCAATAAAGAATCGATTACGCGCATGGGAATTATGGGTATGTTACGCGAAGCTTTTTATAAAGCCAAATATTGTGACCATCCCGAAGAATTGCGCGTAGCCCCTATTATTCAAGCGTTAAAACGGGAAATTCCGGTCCGCATTCACGCTCATCGCGCTGATGATATTATCTCCGCGGTGCGATTCGCGGAAGAATTCAATTTAGATTTACGGATTGAACATTGTACGGAAGGCCATTTTGTCGCTGATGAATTAAAAGGAAAACCATTAAAAGTCTCTGTCGGCCCAACGTTAACAAGACGCTCGAAAGTTGAACTTACCAATAAAAGCTGGACGACATATCGCATTCTCTCTGAGGCAGGAGTTGAAGTATCGATTACAACCGATCATCCGTATACCCCGATTCAATATTTAAACATTTGCGCTTCCATTGCTGTTCGCGAAGGCTTAGATGAGCAAAAAGCGCTGGAAGGAATTACGATTCTCCCCGCTCGCAATTTAGGAGTGGACGACCGCATTGGCAGCCTAGAGGTCGGAAAAGATGCAGACATCGTCTTATGGAATTTCCATCCATTCCATTATCTCGCAAAACCAATTTTAACAATGGTAAATGGAGAAATAATATACAAAAAAAATTAACAAAAAACCTATTTCTTTTTTTCAAATAATCGTGTATGATGAAGAAGACCTTTATACCATACGGAATTTATTCGTTCACAACTGGATATAGACAGTCATAAAAGGGAAGGCAAATGGTGCGCCACCAGCAAGATGATGCTGGTTCTAGTGGGTTCGATTCCCACCCCGAAATTTTTTGATTGAAATATATTAAAAAATTTCGAGGGTGGTTTTCCCACGTGCGAACTGCCCTCGTGATAGGAGGGAAAGAACATGTTGAAAAAACGTGAGCTTCAAGATTGTCATGCGCTCTACGAACTGATGGTGCACCCAGAGGTCTTCCCTTTCGTGCGCCAAAAAGCCCGTTCTTATGAAGAGTTTTTATTTATGACTAAAAAAACGATTGAAGCGGAAGAACGCGGAGAGCTGATTTCACGAACCATTTTAGACGAGTGGGGCAATCCGATCGGTACGATTAGCTTATTTGATATACAAGACGGGGCTGGTTTTTTAGGCACGTGGCTCGGAAAGCCATATCATGGAAAAGGATATAACCAACGCGCAAAAGACGCCTTCTTCAACGAGCTATTTTATGAACGATCCATTCAAACCATTTTTTTGCGCATTCGTAAAGTCAACGTTCGCTCGATAAAAGCGGCGGAAAAATTACCTTATGTGACATTGGCCAATGAAACAAGAAAAAGCTTATTAGAGCAAATAAATCAAGGTGAAGACATTTACAACTTGTATGAGATTTCCAAAGATAACTATACACTTTATATGATGCGATGCCCTTCTACCATTGAAGAAGAACAGAAATGGAAAGAAGCATAAAGATAAGGGACTCTCAATCATAAGCATTGAGTGCTCCCTTTTCTTTTTATTTTTCATAAACAGAATTGGTGCATAAAATGATAATAAATGGTTAATTATATAAACAAACCAATTTTTCATAAAGTGAGGGAGTACGCTCATGGCAGACAAACGAAAACGCGACAAAACAAAAAGCACCTTAACCAGTGCACAAGAGATCACATACACTCGTGATTTTAAGTTAGCGGACCAAGCAGGCGGCTATACCGCAAAAAAAGCACGTCATTAAACAAACATGCCATGTATACTTTTATGTTTTCAAGCCATCCTAAATGATGAATCGGAATGATTCACACTACCGTGTTTAGGGGGCATTGGTTATGGGCCGATCTCGAGGACAAAAATCTCGTGATAAAAACAAATCGTCTCTTCCACAAGTTCCGAAACAATTGAAATCAGATGGTCTAGATGTCGAATATTCTCGTGAGTTGGCGGATCATGAAGATTTAGAAGCAGAAGCTCGCGCAGCAGCTGCAGGAATTCGTCAAAACAAAGCACGCGACAATCAATAAGGATGAAAAAGCAGTCTCCCCATTTGCGGAGGCTGCTTTATGCTTGGCTCTTAGTGCTTCAAGAGCTGCTCTCAGCACCTCCGCTTTTTATTTCATCTGTCTGCAAATAGGGGAGTTCCATAACTGTTTGAATGCGCAGCCACTCCGATTTCAAGCGATATTCTTTTGTCTTTTGTACGATTAGCTGATCGATAGCCTGTTCTGGCGAATCGGCATATACCAGACTTCTTCCATCTAACACGGTTCGATCTTCAATTATAGCACTCCACTCGATCCGGTATGCCCTCATCTTTCAACCATTCCTTCCCCGACTAGCTACTATACTTTCTCTTTCCTATATTCCTCTCCTGCGTTATATTTACTTCCATTCATATTCCCCATAATTCAGTTGATAAACCATTGCAATGACTTGCGAGCGATCAGTAACTCCTAATTTTTGAAAAATATTTGTAATATGGTTTTTAACGGTGTGCACACTAATATACAGTTTCTCAGCAATCTCACGGTTGCTATAACCTTGTACAATATATTTTAATACATCCATCTCCCTTGAAGTTAACAGTTCTGAGAAAAACGACTTTTGAATCGATAGCCCCCGTTCCTCTGGCTGCATTACTCGTTGTAAAATGAAGGTGAGCATCGTTGTTAACAGCGAAAGATACGCCTCTATTTCTTTTAATGGTTTCGTCTGTATAACATGTACAGCCAATACCCCTTGAATATGTTTATGAATGTAAAATGGAAATTCCATCATTATACCAAATCCCGTTTTATAAACATTCGGTGAGGCAGAAGAAAAATCTTGTTGTTGCTGAAAATAACGAGACCAAACCGTATCATAGTAGTGATGAAACTGTCGATAGGAAGAATTAGCTGTATCGGTAATTACCTTTCGCTCATTAGGATGATTGAGAAAAATGGCTGAAAAATCGCTTTGAGCAAATTCAAGAGCTAAATGCGCAGCCATATGTAAAATTTCATCCACATTGTTCATCATGTTCATAACCTTGCACATGTCGTTTAACGACTCAAGGGCAGATAAATAACGTTTTTCGTTCCGATTACATTGATTATATTGATAGGATAAAAACATCTCAAATAATTTCGCAAGTAAATGCCCCGACTCTTTGATTTCTTGACCAAACCGGGCTTTCGCTTTACTTCCAACAAAAATTGCCCCAGAAATGGAATCATTTTGTGTAAGTGGATAAATAAATAACGTTTTTAACTCATTCTCTTTATTCATCCAATCCGCAAATTCAAACTTCGCCGATACATTTTCTAAATAAAGAGGCTCACGTCGTTCTACAAGATATTTCATAATCGGATGATCAGTTGTATATATAGTCCCCAACCATTTTTTGTCACTTTGTTCTGTAGTAACGTCTTCAATAACAAAACGTTTTTCATCGATTCTTTTGGCATAGGCTGCAAAATGAATGTACGGATGAAATTGACAAAAAATACGGAGATATGACGTTATATGTAACGTTTGCTGCTTCTCATAATACCCCACAGCTTCATGTAGAGAACGTAAGCAGTGAAGA
Source organism: Thermaerobacillus caldiproteolyticus (assembly GCF_015326725.1). Lineage (NCBI taxonomy): Bacteria > Bacillati > Bacillota > Bacilli > Caryophanales > Anoxybacillaceae > Thermaerobacillus > Thermaerobacillus caldiproteolyticus. Next base: position 3,633,689 of record NZ_CP064060.1, on the reverse strand, counting down.
TAACGCTTATTTCGTTTTTCCCCTTCAACAAGGCGGGCACAAACATGAGACATTTTCTCTAGAACTCTCACTCTAGCTTGTATATCTAATAAAGAGCATTTACTAGCTGACATAATGGAACGGTTCCAGCGTTCTTTATCTCCGGCTCCTCTTCTCGTTTCAAGATGGCTCCCAGTTATGATAAAAGGACCAGCCAAAATAAAACAATAGACCTGTTCTTCAACAATGACAGGAGTAATAATCCCTTTGGCCCCTGGAAACACTAAATCGATTACCGTTGGGCTTGTTAATTGCAAATAATCTTCCCATTGTTCTGCTAGCATCTTCTGCAAATCTTTACTCTCCGAAAACATGATTAATTCACTAAATTCATCTGCATTAGACACCGACGTCAACGACGTATAAGCAGAATCTATCATGATGAGTGGCAACCCGATCAAAGATGCATACGCTTCCTGAACATTCTGTAACAATTCCCTCGCGCTCAATTGTACTCAACTCACCCCATTTTTTATTTTTACAACCATACTTCTGAATATTAGGAATATATGACCATTAGTCATAATAGCACGTTTTACGAACATTTGAAAAGAAAATTACCCACTCTTTCCTTTTTCTCGTTCTTTATGACTAGATAATATATGAATTATTCACTCCATTTATCCTATCAATTTCCTTTTAAAAACAAAAAAGTGACTAAGCAACATCAATTGTTAGCAATCGTCACTTAGCCTTTTAATTCCATTTATTTCATTATTTTCCTCATACATTCCAAATTCACAATCCTTCTTATTGGTTCGTTCGTACTAACGACTACACCATCGATTGGTCAACGCCGAAAAAAACACCGATTCAATCATTTCTTCAACGAATCATGGATTAGACCGAGCAATGGCATTGTTTTTCTCATCAGCAAAGAAGACTATATAGATACTGTGCAAACGGCAGGCAGTGCAAATTATTCGAAGAAATCGAAAACGAAACCATGTGCCTATTTTGGCGTACTGGGTTTCACGGAAACTACTCGTTTATTGGATATGCACTCCCGCGTCATCAACTTCCGAGAAAGAGACCATCGATCTGAAGCGATGTCTAAAACGTTCGACCAATCTATGAAATAGTTCAAGATTATCGCAAACAGTTCGTCAAGAAGACTACAATTTTTTTACAGTGTCATCATCTTTCTGATGCAAAACAGCCATTTACGCTTGCATAATAATTTGCAGGCTATCAAACATGCTTTTCTTCTTCTGCACAGCAATGATGTACTAAAAGGACAAATTAACCAGTTGAAAACAATGAAACGAATGATGTACAGCCTAGTTAGAAAAACAGGTTCTTTACAGTCTTTATTATTTAAAATAATAAAAGTTTCTATGGAAATCTTATGAGATCATTCACCAAAAGACCGCAAGAACTAATTTCTCTCATCGGTTACACCAGTAATTGAAGAAGAAAAACTAGGTATTTTTAACACCCCTTTTTGACATAAAAAATGCTATTGTAGCGGAAATAATAGCGACTAAAAGCGTAGGCATAAAATCACTTCCACCGAACACAACTTCTTGCGGTAAATCAGCATTTTTATTCCAAGCATCTGACATATTAGGGGTATACATTAATGTTAAAATCCATCCTGATAAAACTTGGAACATTGAAAATAGAAGTATAGAACTAATCGCAAATAAAATAAACCTTCTCATCAAAAACACCTCCCTTTAATCCCAGTTTTACAATTTAAATGTTAAAAAGTTTCATTTCAAGCCAATTATACCTATATTTACTAATAAATCAACATTAAATTTTAACAAAGCAGATTCTGAAAGATAGCTACTCATCCCATTACTGCCAAGCCAGCCTACAAAAATGCAACAAAAACAGGGCGTTTTCAATGCGAAAACCCCCTGTTAAGAATAGTCATCATTTACTGAGCGATTTTCTAATATCCCCTTTTTTCCTGTTTCGCAGCATCGAGATGATGCTTCCGATCCGACAGAAGACATACATTTTCTTGGCAAAACATCCCTGAGATTTTCTGTTTCACCTTCACCATCCACGAATCTCGCCCGGCTCGGCTGGCTGTCAAATGGGACATCGCGATCCCGACGAAGATATGCATTCATTTATTTTTATACTCATTTTTGAGAATTGAATAAACAGCCATATCACGAAACTTTCCTTTTATAAAATATTTTTCCCGTAATATTCCTTCCAACTTCATCCCTAACTTTTGTAAAACCCTTTGAGAACGAACATTTTCAACCATACAAGGAGCTTCAATTTTGTTTAGTTCCATTCTATTAAAACCGAATTGAATTACTTTTTTCCAGTCTCAACAATCAGACCTTTTCCCCAATAATCCTTCGATAGTATAAATCCAATCTCAGCACGATAATGACTTGGAGACCAATCAACAAAATCAATTGTACCAATTACTTTATTATTCTCCTTTAACGCTATTGCCCAAGGAGCTAACTTTCCCACTTCATATTGCTTTAGGATATAGTTTATAAAATTATATGAGTCTTCAACGGAGCGATGCGCCTCCCAAGGTACAAATCTTGATACTTCTGGTTTAGAAGCATAATCAAACATATCCTGTGCATCATCTAAAGTAAATTTATGAAGGATAAGTCTCTCTGTTTCAAGTGTTGGTAAATCACTAAAAATATCTCTTATTTTCATTGATTCCACCACCGACAACTATTTTTTACCATTAACATTTCTCGTTCTTTAAAGATTATCCTCCTTCGACTCTACTGCCTATTACTTCAACAAGAAAAGCACCACTTCCTAACCAATGCAATGCTCCCTGTCGCATGAAAGGAGAACACCCAATGGAGATGCTTCACTTTGGGTTCATGCAACGAGCATTTTGGGCTGATGGATTCATTGCCGTTATAACTCCCGGCGGCAGTCCTTAATGGCTGATACACTATCTCACATTTCCCTAGTGGAGGTGCGCTTGGCTTAATAAATATGGTCACTATTCTTGTCATCATTGTTGGTGCACTTGTCATTGAATATATGAGGAATGCCTATCGAACATATTCAGAAGTGTCTGTTGCGATCCTTATGGCTGCGGGATTATCTCTAGCACTTGTTCTCATGAGTCCGAATCAAACCTATTTAGGTCTATTATTACAATCAGCAAAGAACAACTGCATTATCAGTCTTATATATTGTATCCCACCGTCATATGCACGTATTAACCTTCAACGAGGATACAGCCTTTACAAGTGATCTCTCTAGCATGACAATTGGTATCATTAGGATGTTTCTAGGACTTACATCTTCTTGTAAGCTAGGTACCCCTCGTGGCGCAACCATTAGGCCCTTTGGAAATGCAGTCGCCTCAGCAGAAAACAGTTGTAGTTCTCTTGCAAAAAATACATTAATAAAATCTTAGAAGTGAGATCTTGTTTTCAAGATGTCATTATATTTGCACCAGACCTCATTTTCTGTATGACATCTGTAAAAAGTGAAGAATCTCAAAACAAAAACGAGATCTTATACAGATCTCGTTAGTTTCTTTACATAACCACGTTATTAAAAAGAGCACACACAGCAAAAGCCTCTTGGGCACCAAGAGGCTTTATCTCATCCGTTTTTACGCTAAAGAAACACAGCTTATATCCTGAATATTTTTGTTTAATAGTCCAACAATACTATTTGTTTTTTTATTTTGTCAATATATATCAAAAAATAGCTCTATTTGGCTATATCATTTTTACTATAAACTTTGCTAATATCTTATTGCAGTATTATTAGACAAATTTCTACAAATTTATACAAACAATTTAATATTGATCGGCAAACTACTCGAAAGGGTACGACGCAAAGCTAAAGGGGCTAAATCTACTTTCAATAGACATGCCAGCCAGTTGCCCTTCTTATGAAGAATTATTATGATTTTTTAAGAAGGCTCTTATCATTGTCTAATCAACTGTCCTCTTTAGATGTTAGAGGACAGTTTTTTAGTTTAAGTAATTACAATTTAGAAAGGAGTTGTGATGATGGAGCAGAACATAAAATGTGTCGTTATCAAGCTACATAACGAACAATTTGGAATTGATATTCACCAAGTTCGTTCTATTGAGCGATTGCAAAGTATCACAGTCCTTCCTCATACTCCCCCCTATGTCAAAGGGATTATGAATCTGCGTGGAAATGTGATTCCTGTAATCGATTTACGCCAACGCCTTTCAATAGAATCGAATTCGTATACTGATCAAACGAGATTAGTAGTAGTAACAATCAAGGAGATAGATGTAGGGCTTATTGTCGATGCCGCAAATGAAGTAATGGATATCGCCGGAGAACAAATTCAACCTACGCCTACTATTACCCAAAACAAAAAAATCGATTTTTTATATGGAATAGCAAAATTAGAAAATCAAATTTTAATCCTATTAGATGTAGAAAAATTGTTAGGCAATGATGAACTCATTTATTTAGAGCAGCTAAAAGAGCTGAAAGAAAACCTAGGAGTGGAGGATGAATGATGAAAAGCCTTCGGTTAAAGATTATTAGTGGATTTTTCGTTGTTATTTTATTGTTTACCATCGTGTCAATTTTGGGTTTAAAAGAACTTAATCAGTTAACTGCGAATGGAACAGAAAACGGACATACCTTTATAGTAACCCTCACTATTATTGCTATTATTCTCAGCTTGGCGATTTCCATTGTCCTTTCCAACATGATTGTAAAACCGCTTTCCCAGGTAGTAGAACGTATGAAAATGGTAGCAGAAGGAGATTTATCAGCAAAACTGCTTGAAACAAAATCAAACGATGAGATTGGTCAATTAACTCAATCAATGAATGAAATGATTTCAAACTTGCGAAATATCGTTGGTGAAGTAAGAAATACAGCGGAACAAGTAGCTGCATCTTCAGAGGAATTAACAGCAAGCGCAGATCAGACAACAGCAGCAACGGAACAAGTCTCTTCTGCGATTCAGCAAGTGGCAAGCGGAGCTGAATCGCAAACGAATCAAATTGAGCGAAATGTTACTTCGTTAGAAGAAATTGCACAAGGAATTATCCGGGTTGCCGATAGTTCTAATCAGGTTACAGAGCTCGCAAAACACACTACTCAACAAGCTGAAGATGGCGGAAATTCTGTTGTACGTACAGTTGAGCAAATGAATTCAATCTACACAGCGGTTATCGAATCTGACAAAATAGTTAAGTCTTTATATGAACGTTCAAAAGAGATTAGCAAAATTCTTGATGTGATTAGTGGAATTGCCGATCAAACAAACCTTCTTGCTTTAAATGCAGCAATTGAAGCAGCAAGAGCGGGAGAACACGGAAAAGGCTTTGCAGTCGTAGCTGATGAAGTACGAAAACTTGCTGAACAATCGCAAACATCAGCAAAACAAATAGCCGACTTAATTACAAAAATCCAATATGACACAGAAAACTCTGTAAAATCTATGTCGGAAGTTTCGAAAAACGTAGAAAGTGGTCTTGAAACATCAAAAGAAACAGCTGAGAAGTTTGCACAAATCGTTCAAAATATGAAAGATATTGCGCCACAAATAGAAGAAATTTCTGCAACCGCTCAACAAATTTCTGCAGGAGTACAAGAAGTAACATCGACAGCGCATGAGCTTACGGCGATTGCAAGAGAAAATGCAGCTACATCTGAAGAAGTTGCTGCTTCTACAGAAGAGCAGCTGGCCTCAATGGAGGAAATTACTTCTTCAGCAAAAATGCTTGCAACGATGGCAGAAGAATTGCGAGAAGTGGTTCATAAATTTAACCTATAAAATGGGGATGCATCCCCATTTTATAGAACAATAAACATTCAGAATCCATAAACCCAGAAGGCGATCGTGAAATAATACTAAGACTATTAAAGAAATCATGACCAACATTTATCTATGAATGTATTTTAACCGATATATCGCTTATCTAATGAAGAAATGCTTCTAAGGACGTGTATCGTTTAATGATTTATTCCCCTCTCGATTGCATTGAGTTTATTGACCTCACTGCATATTCTCTCCATGTGCTCATCACGTTCTCGTTCGAAGTCTGCTTTTTTGATTGCCGCGTTTTCTGTAGATGAATAAAAAGCATTCGTGTCGCTTGGCAGCACGAGAGAGTACGTTTGTGCCACGCGTGGCAGGAATTCGTCCGGAATCGTCAACTATACATGCGATATTTTTCAAACGCTGTCTCGACTGCTTCGCTTGTTTTTTCTCCGTTCGTATCGCGTAAAAACAACAATTGAGAAAATCGTTTCCCCACTCCCCCTTGTTGTTATCATGTAGTTAGAAGGCCATTGCATATGCCGAAAAAAGTCCTGGCTTTTTTATTTTTTGTATCAAGCACTTCAATAGTGGAAATAAATCTTAATGGAACAAGGTCAATCCATCCGCTTGAATAATCTTGTACTTGTACACCCTATAATGACCTTGTTCCTTTTTACGCCTATAACCTCGGCTCCTCCGCATCCAAGGAAACTCAACTGTCATTTTGTTTCCTATTACAGTCCCAAGTTTTCATATCTCCATATAATAAAGTCTAGAAAACTCATCTCAATGTCTTTTCCTTCTTTGATCTCTAGCTTTACAACTATCTTCCTTGTTAATTCCTCTTCTGAACTTTTTGTTTCCATATTAAATACTAATCCCTCTAAACTTCTTATTTGATACATTGTTATTGATTTGACTTACTATCCTGGAAAATAGATTTGGTAAAAAAGGATTGCTATGACTCCGAGGGGGTAAACGAGAAGTTGCAATCTCATCTCCCCCCATAACCTTCCATTCTTTTGGAAGCTGTATAAATGGCTCAACTACCATCTTTTTCAGGAATTTTTAACACTGCTACATCATATTCATCACTACAAACCATAGCAATAGGTATAGTAATAATCCCAGCATGAAATTTATCCTCTCTTTTTGTTAAACAGCATAGAAAAATTAGGAGATAGATTAATAAAATCCTCAACTATATAAAATTGATTTAACTTTTCAACTTCATAACAAGTATAAAATCTCCAAATAATAAACAGATTCCTATTAAAGTTAAAATGATTCTATAAACCCAATATGGTAAGAGAAGTCTTAGTGCATTTAGAAGAAAAAGGCCTCCGGTTTGGTCACCTGAACCAAAATTTTGTTCAACAAACTTTGAATGAAAACTTTTATTGTACTTTAATGCTAAGAATAGGGAAGTTAACCCCATAATCCCCAAGAAAATAATCACTCCTAAATCATTGCTAGACATGATGTCAACCCCTCGCTTTTCCATCATATTACACATTTTTATACGCATTTTTTGGAAAAATGGTTTCAGATATAACAAAATTTTCATTCATGCATATTTACTTATTGGAACTTACACATACTATTTTTTATTGCAAACTCCCGTCAAGTCCACATGTATTCCTGAAGAATCAACACATACACCACTGCCAAACCTCAAAAATTAAGATGCTGTTCTAATCTTTTTCTCAACTGCAAACGCAGCCACCGCCGGTTTAACTTTTTATAGAGATTTGATAATTTTACAGGTACCCCACTTTCCTACTTTTAACGTCACAGCATATTTACCCACTATTTTAAGAGGAGGATGCTTTATAAAGCAGTACTTATGACACTGTATCGTCCTAATGCAAAACAAAAAGGTCAACATCTTTTCAATGTTGACCTGTTCTTCAACTAGCTCGTTAGTTCTATAAGAGTATTTTTTAGATCAATCTATTTTAACAAAGATTGTGAAATATTCTTTACCCAGTTGTGTTGATGTTCCCAACACTGCCACACATCATACATCCATTCTCTAAGCATAGCATCTCGATTTTTCCCTGGTTGCTCTTTCAAAACGTCATTAACAGTTAGTGAATAGGGCTTGCTGGGGAGTTGTAACGACGGCCAGTTATATTTTCGTCGACTAAGCAGCATATGCACTCGCTGCACTTGTTTTCCAGTGTAACCAAGCTCAACCGCATAATATAATCCAATTAATGAAAAAGCAATTGTGATATTTTTCATACCACCGCCTGCGTGCTGTGCACTGTATGCATCGATAGCGTGCTGATGCATAAAATCGATGTCTTGTTTACTCATCGTATACAGGCTAAGTTCACTGTATTTTTGGTAACATTCTCCCGTCGCATTAAAACGATACGGCAATTCTATTCGTCGATCGGGTAGCATTAGCCCGCAACCAGGGCATTTGATAATCTGTTCATTCATTTTCTTCACCCTTTTCATTACTTTCACCTTAACTGCCACTGTTTTTACCTATAATAACATACTCTTATGCTGAACTCCCTTCTTCATCTAACCTGTCATTTGGTTGAACAAGCATTACTTCACGATTCCTATTGTGTACTTAAATCTTGTCGTCCATTTTCTCTCAAGTAAGCGCCAATCCTCTCTTTCAAGTCCGGCCGTCTGCTAATCACAAGTCATAAGTATATGCTCCGTCTAGAAATACGTTGTACTAAATATGCCGCTTGTCCAAAATCTCCAGCCCTCTTACATACCTCCTGATCGCAAGTCGTCTCATGCTTGCTGCATCAGTGTTATTCGTTCTTTTAATTGTTGCAATTCCTCTTCTGGTGTTAATGGCCGATCAACATATTCATATGCAAGTTGCTCAATGATAAGCGTAACGACCAATCTATCTTAACAGAAACAATATCAACATCTGCTGACGTGATTCGCTTCTTCTTAAGACCGGTTCTGGCATCAACACTGCTTCCTGTACGTGCTGCTATGGTAAAACTCACGCGCTTTCTTATCACAAATACGTTCATCGTAATATCGATGTCGCTCTGCCTTATCTTGTTGTTCTTTGTGCTATGCATAATACCTTCCTCAGTCGGATTGGAACAAAGTTTAGGCTTGCTCGGCCCTCCGAGAAAAAAGCAAAAGCGCCATTAATGGCGCTCGATAGTTCTTTTTATAAAAAATTTTAAGTTTGCTTCGAAATATTTTTGATTAACGTGGACAATTATTACGAATAAAAAATTAATGGCTGAAATAATTAAGCCAGCTAATGTATTTGAATACAAATATAGTATAGCTACAACCGTTAACATAGATAACCCATTGCTATACTTTAGTGCTCTTAATTCATGCACCCGTGATAATAAATGACGATACCTTTCTCTAATTTTTTCTCCGTTGTCAGCACCAATAATTTTACTGTCTAAGTCATACTCTTCCTTAAAATACTTGTCCCATTTATGACTTATAACAAAACCAAAAAGCATACTTATTTGATGGATAAGATAACCAACTGGAACTCCAATCCCTGCAAGAATCGCACTTAAACTCAGGATTGTTAAACCATATTTAGTTTTTAGACTGACTAATAATTCTGGTGTACTAAAGATGAAATAAGAAATTAGGCTAATAATATAGATCCATCCTGGAATACCCCATCTAATAATGTGCTTTGTTTCAACATTCATATATCATCACCAATTTTAATATTCAACAAAAAGAGATATTTTCCTTCATTATACAAATAAAAAACACCCCGAAGGATGTTTTATTAGGTAAATATTTTTTGAACTAACTCCATTACTGCATTGGAAAATCCTTATATTGCAATCTGCTGTTAATTAATTCACTTTATCCATTACTTTTCTCCACCTACTTTCAGCTTCTTTTTTCGTTTTAGAAACAGCAACATCGATTGATTCTTTTAGTGATTCCGCAATCTCAACACTTCTCACAAGCAATGGTATGGCATCATTTAAACGAGAAATATTACATTCTATGTTTTTAATGTTTAGCTCTGTTATCGTTTGTTGATTTTTGACAAAAAGAAAAACCGCCTATAATAAGAGCGGTTAATTGAACTATCGAACCCCATTAGTGAAGTAACAAAAAATATTGTCGGACTGTAATTTTGCTGAACCGTAAACTCCGGCTCTTCACTCTATCTTTTTCCATCATGATCCCTTCCAAAAACGTTTTGTCACTATCCGCTCCCACCACTTCCACGGCAGTACATTTTTCAAGACAATTCCTAACTTCACGCCTTTGCCAACCGGATACCGCAATTTCGGATAGGGAGACTTTGCTACTTGCACAATTTGTTGGATCACTTCATCCGGAGCAGGTGCCGTGTCAGCAACTTGGTTGACATATTTCAAAATTTCCTTCATCTCTTTAACATAAGGAGAATTCGGATTGATCGTTACCGCTCCCAATCCCTTTGACCAGATATCCGTTTTATAGGATCCCGGTTCAATCAAAACTACATGAACGCCGTACGGTAGCATCTCCATACGCAAAGACTCGCTGAATCCTTCCACCGCAAACTTGGATGCCACATAAGGTCCCATAGAGGGGAATCCGATCCGTCCGCTGATACTGCTTATATTCACAATCTTGCCGCTTCTGCGTTTCCTCATCGACGGCAAAACAGCTTTCGTCACTGCCACCAAACCGAAAAAATTGGTTTCAAATTGCCGCCGCCATTCTTCAACAGCAAGTTCCTCCGTGAAGCCGCCTGCTGCATACCCCGCATTGTTCACCAACAGATCAATTCGTCCGTAACGATGAATCACATCCTGAATCACAGCTTCCGCGGCGGAAAAATCGGTCACATCCAATTGGATTATCTCAATCCGATCTGTTACACCCGCTTCTTTAGCCGCTGCTTCCAGCCGTCCTTTGTTATCCAAGTCTCTCATTGAAGCCAGCACGCGATATCCTTCGCTGGCAAGTGCCACACTTGTCAGCAAACCAAAGCCGCTTGAAGCTCCTGTAACAAATGCAACAGGTTGTTTGTCGAAAGTCTGATTCACAAGATTCCCTCCAACTTCTCTTGATGATAGCATTGGGATCTTTACAAGAATAATGTAGTTTATTAGTTCAATAAAAATAACGAAAATCAACATTAACGTTTAAATTACTCATTACAATACTTTCTCCATATCCAGCATTGGAGAAAATCCAATACTTTCATAGATTCTCCTGCCCTGTGAACTGGCCCATAGTCGAGCCCTTTTTGCTCCTCTCTCTTTTAGCCAGGAACAGACTTCTTCCACCAATTGAGAAGCCAAACCTTTTTTTCGGTGATTGTTCATTGTATAAACACAAATTACCCAACCAAAAGGGGTTTGTTCTTCACTTAGAGGAGTGGCATACTCCATTCTAATAAGTCCCCCTGCACACGCCACAATATTTCCATTCTCATCAACCGCAACCCTAAACCCCAGATTATTCTCTTCACTCTCCTTAATAAATAAGTTTCTAATTTCGTGAACACGTTCAATGCTTGGTATAGGTATACCATCCTTTTCTCCCATCTCACATGCCATCTTAAACCAATATTCTGCAAGCAATGGAAGCTCGCTTTTTGTTGCCCATCTTGTTATATACATCACATATTCCACCTGTATATTCTTCATTTTACTTAGATATTGATATTCAATATTGTTTCTTTTAATCCCCCTTCTTCAACCAGACTGATCCGTTAGTTGAAGTAGAAAATCAACCTCATTTCTTTAACAGATCATTTAAATAGAAAACGCTACCCCGATCGTGGTCTTACCCCTGTCAAGTAGACAGCCTTGAAAAAGACTATGCAGCCAGCATTAACCGGTACACAAGCTTATGATTGATGACATCTCCTTGTTTTTTAAGCACAGTTGTTATACGTGGACATCCATATTCAGGGTGAGCTTGATGGATATCCATCATATGATCTTTTATATCTTGTTCTTTCTTCATTCTTTCCCTACGGATGTCTATATCAAGCACGACTAACACCTGCGATGTCAACCAATAGTGTGATAGGGTAAACTCATTTCATGGATGATTTGAAAACACTGGGACTTCGTAATGTCACCTCCATTTAGATTTCAATAACGCTTTTTTAAGTATTCGGTTTGAGCTTTGCTTCCACACTCCTACATTTAGTCTTAGGACGACCACGGAATGGATGATCGATCCTTGATTTTTTCCCATGCTGATCCGTTAAAGATTCACCCGATCTGTATTTCTTCCCCTAATTTTTTAATTGTGTAGAACTCTTAAAACCTCATTCTTTTGAAATTAAATGATCGCTTCCATCCCCCTTCATACATCATGACGGCTTTTCTTTTCAATTCCTCTGTGTAATGGTTAAACGTTTGTCCTTTTCTAACCATATAAAAATCCCTTTCAAACAGAAGTGTAACACTCACGAGGTATATTCGTGGGCTTTTTTACACTGTCTACTTAAAGGTGGGTAATATCAATTTCCCGGTCTTTTTGTATGTCTTATTCAACTATCGATCCCCGTTAGTGGAATAACAAAGTAATCCCCAATTTCTACCTTCATCCATTTGATAATTACTACTTTCCCTTCTTGTATAGAACGGTCTATGCCTCGTAAATGCGATTGATTTCCCGTTTTTTTTACATCTGTAATCAATCGTTACTTCCTTGTTCCTGAAGTAACGCATTTGTTTTTTGAATAAGTTACCCCTAAATGGCTCCTTTATATCTACAGAATAATTATTCTTTTGATTGCACATATTAAAGTTAACAATTATTAAAAGGAGGTGAAAACCGTGTTAAAAAAAATTCTCAATTCATTTTGTGCTCTATCAGTTACAGTAATGCTTTTTGGGGTAGCTGTTTATGCTCAAAATAACGACATTGATATCGATAACAATACAAACAAAATAACTCACATGGCTCAGAATGCAGACGTGACTGATAACGATGATGATGACGATACAGATTGGGGTTGGATTGGTTTAGTTGGTTTAGCAGGACTGTTAGGATTAAGAAGAAGAAATGACAGAAGAGATTAGAATTAATAAATTGATCTTTTTCAATTCTAATATACCGAAAAAAGACAAACTCATCTAGTTGAGTTTGTCATCAAACTAACTAAGGATCCTTTGGATCCTTTTCTTATGGGGAAATTTCCTGATGGTTACTTCTTTATTAAACTAAAATTCCCGTTAGCTGAACAAGAAAATCAACAACATTCTTTAAAAGAGCCAAAAAGTAAAAGCTTGCGGCACGCAAGCTTTTAGATAAACATATTAAAGCTCCTTTTAACAATCCGAGCTTTTCACATTGAGCGGCGGTGGAACTAGCCAACCTTTTTCTTTGTTCATTCTAAGCAATGTAGCACCATATTGTGCTTTTTTCATGTGAAATTGACCATACATTAAAGCAATATCTTCCCTGATGCACTGCCCCATAATTGTACTACATGCCACTAAACCCTGCGCAATATCTTTAGCAAGCATTGCAGCGATTTCCGGGTCAGTAAATCTCGCACCTGCAGGAATGTCTTCCCAACACGCTTTTGGCCGTTCTGGCGGTGATGGTGGAAGTGCTATTCCATTTTCTTTTAACAAGTTTTCTGTTCCTTGTATTTCCGGTTTTAGAACGTTTTCAATACTATCCTCAATAAAACGTTTTAAATCTTCATCACCTGTATGGTTGAGTAATGTTTGATACCCAGCTACTAATCCTTTAGCCACTAGTAAATGCGACCATACACCAAATATTTCTCCGTAGTGCATCGGCTCTTCTTTTGGATTACCACTTAAAATTCCCATAATAACCCTCCTAAAAAAATTCATAATATCACCTTTTCGTTAGCTATTATGGATTAATTAAAATACAATTATGCAAAGAAAAGTGAAGTTTTCAAGTACGAAAACTGCTGGACGATGGTACTGTCAAGAAGTTTGTGTAATGCATGATAAGGTAGATTAACCTCTTCTGGATCACGCATCAGCTGAACAAAATTCATGATGAAGCCACCTCACTTTCTCCCTTTTTATAGACCTCAACTTTTAGAGCAAAAGCAAGCTTATAGAACGCCCTTGACTTGATACACGATAATACTTCCGCTCGCTCATTCCCATCTCATTGTAAAGCTCGTAATCATACATCTCCTCATCGCTCAAGTATCGCTTGATAGTTAACTCCCTTTCTCTCGGACTAAGCCGATTCACTCCTCGTCTAATCCATTCCATATATTCATCACGTTCGCGTTCAAAATCCACCTTGTCAATCACTGCTGTTTCTGTAAATGAATGAAAAACATTGGTGTTAGCAGGAGAGACAAGTGAATATGTCGCTGTCACCTTTGGGAGCTTTTCCTCCGGAACCGCAAGGAGATAAAATCTGTATTTCTCCAACGCCGCCTCTACTCGCTTTTTTGTTGCATCGCAATCAATTTCCGGCAATTGAAATGATATTTGTTTCATCTTGCTGACCTCCTCAATATTAAATAAAAAAGGACACCAAACGGCTATAAGCCATTCAGTGCCCTCGGTTCTTCCGTAAGGCTTTTATATTCTTGATTTCACTGGTTTAATACTATTTGCTTTTAACTGACCTTCAAGCTCTTTAATTCTTTTTCTAAGCTTTAAGACTGTATCTTCAATGGAAACAGGCTTATTAAAACTTACCCAATTGCAGTTAGAAAAATATTGTCACCAACACCTTTTGGGACATACACGATTATCAATAAACAACGTAATCCCGGCGGACCATTTGGAGTGCTTTGGATGAGATTGTCAAAACCCCATTACGGTATACACGGAACAAATAACCCACTTCTATCGGTAAGAATGTCTCACATGGATGTATTAGAATGTTTAATCATGATGTTCTAGAATTATCATCTAGAGTTCCAATTGGTACTAGGGTTACTATTCATAAATGATTCTGTTAATCTCGCCCCCTTTACTGCATAGTTTGTGTCAAATAAGCAATACCATGTTGAAGATGATAACTAAAAAAGATACAATTCCTTGTACTAGAATTGCGCCCGATTGTTTAAGAAGGTTGAAAGTACAATTTAATATATAAAATAGCAACGAATTACAATCGAATGAGGGAACGTGTTGATTAATATCTTAAACCAATTTATACAAACATTTATATTTGAAAAGGGAAAACAGTTAATATTATAGCTAATACAAGAATAATTTTAGACAACAACTCGACTAGGCGATGCTCTTTATTTTGCTCTGAACTATTAACAGCAGCATCTCCCTTCTCCAAAAGTCTCTTCTTCAATGATTTATCTACAATGAACTTCCAAAGTAACAACAAAAGTATTATGGCTACCAAGCCTAGATGCCAATAAGAATATTGGATTCTCATGCCAATTCGAATAAAGTCCAAAACCATCATTACCGTAGTAGCTACAAATGCAACTTTGTTATATCTATTCCAAGCATTAATAGAAATTGCCTCAGTTGATTTAACAATCTCTTTTCTATCTTTTCGTGATAATTGCTGTAACAACAGTGGACGTACACAAGCTGCCATAATGATTCCTCCACCGACAATAATAGCCAGTGAAACTCGTTCAATGGACATAAGAATTACCTCTAACATAAAATACTCCCCTTTTTTCGTTGATTAATGTATGCAAGTACATACTTTCTCAAAAGTTAAAAATTAAACTAGAGTGCTAACCCTCTAGTAAAAACTTCAACAATGTTCTTTAAAAATTCTTCTTCAGTTAAATCAGTAATCTGGGTACCATGTTGTGAACGAGACATAAAAAAGCCAAAATTCATCCAAATTAATGCCATTGCTTGAGCTTCAACATTTGTTTCAAACAAAATCCCTTTCTCTCTCATTGTATTAAAATATTCAATTAAAATTTCTTTCAATTTCCGTGGAATATCTCCAATTTGTTGTTTCAGTTCTGGAAATGAGTCTCCTTCTTTTAAACCAATCATAATTAAATCACGGTTTTCGCATAAAAGTTGTTGATACAACTTAGAAAACATCAATAAGTCTTTTTCTAAATCCCACTCAACCTTTTCTTTTATAGCTTCTGAAAGTGTAGAAACATATGATACCTTTTCAAAAACAGCTTTTACCATTCCCTTCTTATTGTTGAAATGACGAAATAATGTTACTTCATTTACACCAGCTTCCTGTGCAATTGCACGGGTAGTTGCTCCTTTAAATCCTTTTTCCCTAATTAATTTTAAAGTTGCTTGTAAAATTCTTTCACGAGTATCTAAATGTTCTTCCATTAGTAACTCCTCTTTATGAATGCAAGTAATTGCTTACATCATAAAAAGAATTTCTATTTATGTCAAGTTACATATAAAGAATTACTGCAAGTCAGGAATAAATTTTTGTTTTTTCTTATTTAACCTTCCCCTTTAATTAAATAAAATAAGACAGATATCCTTATTAGAGGATAGCGCCCTATTGCTGAATAAAGATATTCTCATTGATATTCCAAGTAGTTACTCTTTTATTGCATTTAATGGTCGAACTGTGACGTTAATCTTGTTTAAATTCTTCAAGCCAAACATGCGGAAAATCTTCATCAGATTCATCAAAGTTTTGGTACAAATACTTATAACACTCGAACTTACTATCACTTTCAAACAACGTTTCATTAGTTCGCTCATCATAAACCCTATATTTCATATCATTTTCTCCTTCACAATATGTGTCAAATCCTCACTCTCTCACTTTTAATCACATCTAAAACCTTTCCATCTTTCCAGATGGTTGTATATTCACCAAAGCCACTTGGGGGAGCATCTATTTTCGTCAATTGTCCGTCTTTGACAATGTACATAGCATTGCTTCTCAAATCTATCTCAGCCGTCATTTTTTCTATGTTGATATTCACCGGAATCCCTCCCGTGCTATACTTAATATAGCGATCTGTTAGCCGGGAGAAGTCCTGGCTTTTTGTTTTTTACGCATATACCTCACAAATAAACTCGACTCGATTAATATCAATCTCACGAGCTTTCTTAATCTGCTTAAAAACCTCGATTGCTTTCGTTATGTCCTTCTCATCCGTCACAACGTTTTGATGTAAAAGAGCTGCTAAAGGAACCTTTCCAATGAATCGACCACAAATATTTTTTCATTCCGTCCCCTCCCCGTTCAGTTTTCTTCGGATCAACCGTGTATGCATTCGAAAATTCCTGAAAATATTTTGCGTGCTCAAAAGCAAGATGTTGTGACGGTGAATGCCCGCAATATCGTTCACAACCATATTTCAAGCACGCTTGATAACCGCCCCATGTAAGTCCGGATTTCTAAAAGAATTTCGGTCATAGCACATTCCAAAGGAAAAATGCAATAAATTATACCAAAAACCATCTGGAAAACGTTTTAACATAACAATATCAACATCACCCGAAAGGAGGAACAACAATGGCCTATTTCCGCAAAGTACCTGCCAAAAACGCGAAGGGATATACATGGTCTGTTACGGTAGATTTAGGACGCGACCCTATAACAGGGAAACGGCGACAAACCACACGTCGTGGTTTTGCGACGAAGAAAGAAGCAGAGAAAACAGCCAACGAACTCATCGCCCAGGCAGAAAAAGGTGTAAACATCATCAATCAAAATATGTCTGTAGAAGAATACTTAAAAGATTGGATTGAGCTATCTGCTAAACGAAAAATAAAAGAAACAACTTTAAAAAATTACGTAAGGGCGATTAATCATCGAATTATTCCGTCTCTAGGCAAAATTCCGCTGCGTAAATTGACCGCTGCACAATGCCAACAATTCATTAATGCCCTTATAGATGAGGGATTATCAGAACGATATATCGAGTATATCTATATTGTTTTGTACGGAGCATTGCAAAAAGCAATTGAGTGGGATTTAATCCTAGTGAATCCACTAACTAAAGTGGACGTTCCTCGAGTCAGAAAAAGAAAGTATGTGACATGGACGCGAGAAGAACTCAATCGTTTTTTAAGTTTCGCTAAATTAGAAAACATCATATACTACACAGCCTTTCTAACTGCAGCCTATACCGGAATGCGCCGCGGTGAGCTTTTGGAGCTGAAATGGCAGGACATTGATTTTGACCACTCACGGATCCATATTCAGCGAAACTTAAATTTACGACGAAGACGGATTTCGATTTGGAGATTTGAAAACAGAAGCTTCCCAGCGCATTATTGCAATGGATGATTTTCTCTTAAAAGAGTTGAAGAGATATAAAGCCAAACAAGCTGAGATTAAATTGATTGTCGGAAACCAATACGAAGACAATGACCTGGTCTTTGCTCGTGAAACGGGAAAACCGATTTTTCCTCGTACGTTAACAGATATTTTCAATCGTGTTATAAAAGCCGCCGGAGTAAAGAAAATACGTTTTCATGACCTAAGGCATACTCATGCCACATTACTCCTTGAGGCAGGTGCAGACTTAAAAGAAGTACAGGCTCGTTTAGGACATGCCTCTATCAAAACGACCGGCGACGTATACGCCCACGTAACGAAAGAAATGGAGGAAAAAACTGCACGTCTATTTAGGGATTTTATACGAAAAAACGGCTAAGTGGCACAAATGTGGTCAAAATGTGGTCAAATGCCACTTAGCCTTCTTTAAAATCCTTTTATTTCAAGGTTAGTTTCGCCACACACTCCACATGGGCGGTATGTGGAAACATGTCGACAGGCTGGATGTAGTCGATAGTGTATCGCTCCAATAACGTGTCAACATCTCGTGCTAGGCTTGATGGATTGCAGGAGACGTAAACGACGGTTTTGGGCTTTACTTGAAGAATGGTTTTTAATAATTGTTCGTCACATCCGGTTCTTGGTGGGTCGACGACGATAACATCCGGCTTCCACCCAGCTTTGATCCATTGAGGGAGCAGCACTTCCGCCTTTCCCGTCACATACATCGTATTTGTCAACCCGTGTCTTTCCGCATTTTTCTTCGCATCTTCAATTGCTTCCGGAATCGTATCCATTCCGCGAATTTCCCCCGCTTCTTTCGCAAGCCAAAGCCCGATCGTCCCGACTCCACAGTATGCATCGACGACCTTTTCGTTCCCCGTCAATGCTGCGGCTCGTTTCACTTCATCATACAATTTCACCGTTTGAATCGGATTTAATTGAAAAAATGCCCGCGCTGACAGCTCAAACGATAAATCTCCTAGCACTTCTTGAATGTATTCTTCCCCTTCTAGCAACAATGTTTCTTTGCCGAAAATGAGAGATGTTTTCTCTCCATTAATATTTTGCACAATCGATTTGACTTCCGGAAGTCGGCGCTTTATTTCTGCAATGAATAGCTCTCTGCGCGGAATTTCTTTTTTCGTTGTGATCAGTACAAGCTGCACATCTCCCGTATGAAAGCCGACTCTTGCGACAATCGTCCGCACAAGTCCGGTTCGTGTCCTCTCATCGTAAATCGGAATGCGCAAGTCTTGTAAAATCGTTTTGACGATATTGGTGACGCGATTCGTTGCCTGATGTTGAATAAAACATTCCGATATATCAATTAATTGATGAGAATTAAGCCCATAAAGGCCGGCAATGACGTTTTCTTTTCTCTTTCCGACTTGAAACTGACTTTTATTGCGATAATACCAAGGGTTGTCCATGCCGATCGCCGGTTGAATCCGCAGCGTTTCAACAGGAAGACGGCAATGGCGCTCAAACGCTTGAATAACGATATCACGTTTTTCACGAAGCTGGGATTCGTAATCCAAATGTTGAAGTTGACAGCCACCACATTGTTCATAAACGGGACAACGCGGTGTAACGCGATGCGGCGAGCGTTTCCGGATTTTTTTGATTTTCGCTTCTGCGTATTTTCGATGAATGTTCGTTGCTTCCACGACTACTTCTTCTCCCGGAAGCGCCCCCGGCACAAAAACCACTTGCTTTTTAAAATAACCGACACCTTCCCCGTTAATGCCGAGGCGCTTAATCGTCAGCGGAAACTGTTGTCCTTTCTTGATGTGAATTGTCGCTTTGTCCATATCTCCAACTCCTCTATTCAATACTTCTCCACAAATACAGAGAAGCATAACTTAAATATGGCTCCCATTTTTTACTTATCGCTTCCATCTGTTCCGTAGATGGTTTCTCATTAAGATGTAAAAGCTGTTGCAATGCTCTCTGCAAACCAATATCTGCTTTTGGGAACAAATTCGGTCTTCCGAGCCCGAATAAAAGAAAGTTTTGCACTGTCCACGGACCGATGCCGCGAATCTGCAGTAGTGTTTTCGTTATTTCCTCATCGCTCGCCTTCGCCAACTCGTCTAACTTGATTTTTCCTGCTGCAATGAGTTTGGATGTATCAATGATATATTCGGCTTTTCGCCCGCTGAATTGCAGTTTTTTGAGCTCATCATAGTTGAGTGCGGCAATGTCTTCGGGACGTGGATAAAACCATATACCGTCAATTTCTCTTCCAAATGTTTTCACAAATCGTTCGGTAAGCCGATACGCAAATTTTAAGTTCAGCTGCTGATGAATAAGACATTTCATTAGGCAAAAATAAAGATCAAATTCCAATATAAGCGGCGTTCCTTCATGCTTGATAAAAAGCGGTTTTAATTCTGTTTTTAAGAAATGAGCGTGAATCGGCGTAAGCGGTGTGTCCCATTGAAAAATATGCGAAATGCGCGTTAGAATTTCTTCCTTTAAAGGAGAATGTGCCGCCGTCACAAGAAAGCACGGAGAATCCTTTGTTCCGATACTTTGTACAGAAACCGCAACAGGAATATCTCGAATATAAAGAGGAACGGTAATTTGCTGCTGCTCTACATCAACATGCGATAGCGGATCAAGCGCTAAGCGTTCTAATGCGCGAGAAAAATTATATGGAGCAGCTACTTCGATTCGTTCTTGCCACATCAATCTTCATCCTTTTTTCCTTTATTATAAGCCAAACAAACCCCTTTGAACAAAACATTCAAAGGGTAAATAGCCACGGATGAAGCATCATTTTTTCCATCATTAAATCATCGAGACTTTTAAATGTATAACCTTGTTTGCGCAAATCGTCAATCACTTTCGCTAAGGCATCGGCATTGTCTTTTGAAACGGTATGAAGCAATAAAATCGCTCCTGGATGGATTTGTTTCACAATATTATCGTAAGCATATTGCCATCCTTTTTGCTTATCGATATGCCAATCGACGAATGCAAGCGACCAAAATACGTGGTAATATCCAAGGTCCCGAGCAATCGCCATCGTTCGCTCGCTAAAAATGCCCCGCGGTGGACGGAGGTACATCATCCCCTTTTGTCCTGTTAGCTCTTCTGTTTTTTTACGAACAGATTCTAATTCTTTTCGCAGCTTTTCGTCACTGACTTGTGTTAAATCGGGATGATGCCACGAGTGATTACCGACAATATGACCTTCTTTTACCATTCGTTTCACTAAATCCGGCGCGGTTTCTAAATAATGCCCTGTGACAAAAAACGTCGCTGGCACGTGCTTGGCTTTTAACACGTCTAAAATTTTCGCCGTATACCCGTTTTCATAGCCGTTATCAAATGTTAAATAAATTTCTTTTTTATTCGGATTTCCTAAATAAAACGCGTCATATTTCGCCAGTAAATCATCAAGTTCTTTGCCGGCGGAAGGAGGTTTATGACTCTCGCTTCTCTTAAACCCCCAGTGAATCGCTTTGTTGGACATTGCGTTTGCTTGATAAGGCAGGATGATACATATGGTCATCATACATAATGATACAACGACAATCCATTTCTTCATTGTTCTCCCCCTTAAACATGTTGCTAAAAATAGGTTTTTCTTTTATTGGCAGTTTAATCAATCCATTTTTTTACATAAAAAAAGACAAATACCTAATTTCACTTAAAAACTGCCCGTGTCCGGTGAGCAAACAGCGAAATGTCATCATCCTGGCTCACGCGATGAGCCAATTTTCTTTCCACGTAAAAAGTGCTTGCACTTCAAAGAAGACTGGCTTGACCGCAAAAACTCTTAAGCGTCATTATTTGCGCAAGCTTTGCACCGATGTTGATTCAAGAAGTAAACTGATTGGTTTCTGGAGCCGGAGGTTCAAATTTTATATTTTCTTATCCTTCAAAAAAACCGCTAGCAGATAAACGCTAGCGGTTTTCGCGATTAATTATTTAAATACCGGCTCTTTGAATTGTGCCAGCTTCTCTAATGATGACTTTTCCACATCTTCATGCAGGCTGTTGCCATGTGAATCCATTGTCACGACAGCGGTAAAGTTTTCTACTTTTAAATGCCACATCGCTTCCGGAATGCCGAATTCTAATAAATCGACTCCTTCCACAGATTTAATACAGTCGGCATAATATTGCGCCGCACCGCCGATGGCATTCAAATATACGCCGCCATGTTCTTTTAACGCTGCAAGCGTTTTGGCACCCATTCCACCTTTCCCAATGACAGCACGGACACCGAATTTTTTCATAATTTCACCTTGATAAGGTTCCTCGCGAATGCTTGTCGTTGGACCTGCCGCTTTGACCTGCCAGTTACCGCTTTCATCTTTTAACATGACCGGCCCACAGTGGTAAATAATTTGTCCATTTAAATCGACAGGAGCGTCATGATCCATCAAATATTTATGAATGGCATCGCGGCCTGTATAGATCATTCCGTTAATGCGAACAACGTCACCGACTTTGAGATTCCGTACTTGTTCTTCTGTAAGCGGCGCTTCCAACACAATTTCACGTTTATCGCCAAGCTGTGCTGCTGCGGATTGTTCTGCCTTTTCCAGCTCCTTAGCAAAATCGACATCTTCTCCTTCTTGATAGAACCATTCTTGAATCTCGCCTGTCTCCGGATCGATTTTCACACCAAGACGGCGGAATGCCCAACAGTTATATGCAACGGAGACGAAGAAGCTAGCCGGGATACGGTGCATAACACCGATTTTACAGCCAAGCAATGTCGTTTCCCCGCCAAATCCCATCGTTCCAATACCAAGCTTGTTTGCATTTTCCATAATGTATTCTTCGAGCTGACGAAGTTGCTCGTTAGGATTGACATCATCAACCGAACGGAATAACTGCTCTTTCGCTAATTCATAACCGGAAGATCGGTCTCCGCCAATACCGACCCCGATAAATCCGGCACTACAGCCTTGACCTTGAGCTTGATACACCGCATGTAAAATGCATTTGCGAATGCCGTCTAAGTCGCGGCCGGCTCGTCCCAGTCCTTCCAACTCACAAGGCAAGCTATATTGAATGTTTTTATTTTCACAGCCGCCGCCTTTCAAAATTAAACGGACATCAATATAGTCTTTTTCCCATTGTTCAAATTTGATGACAGGCACGCCGACGCCAAGGTTGTCACCGCTATTTTCTCCTGTTAATGAATCAACAGAGTTCGGACGAAGTTTGCCGTCTTTTGTTGCTTGAGCAATTGCAGCGTGGATCGCCTCTTTCATCTTAATTTGGTTGACGCCGACCGGCACTTTAATTTTAAACGTCGGAAGACCTGTATCTTGACAAATCGGCGATACGTTTTCATCCGCCATTTTGATGTTGCCAGCAATCGTTGTTAACGCCATTGCTGCACGTGTACCGGCATTTTCTCTTGCTTTGGCACGTGCAATCGCCCGGCGCACATCTTTTGGCAATTTCGTTGACGTTTCTACAATAAGTTGATACATGCTTTGTTGAAACTTTTCCACACTAAACGCCCCTTCCCCTTTGGTCGTCTTATGTATTAATATTTAGAATAATTTTCTTATTTATTATACTCTTTTTCCGTGACTAAAGAAAACGGATTGCGCTGGAAAAAATAAAAATCTGTTTGTTACTATTTTTTCTTTGCGTGTTTGCACATATTCGGAGATTCAAGTCCATAGTTTAGTGGTAGGTTGTGATAACGATCGCTGCTTAAAAAATTGACAACCATCTATATCGTTTTTCATAATTAACGTTGGTCAAGGAATTTACAGAGAAAAGGAGATTTATATGAACCGTCTTACACTCGAACCGATTACACCGTCTTTTGACCCATGGGAAGCGTATTTAGATATTGAGCAATACGGCCAATTGGAGTTAACAAATATTGAGTTTACGACAACCACGTTATGCAATATGCGCTGTGAACATTGCGCTGTCGGTTATACATTGCAAACGAAAGACCCGGAAGCGTTACCGCTTGAATTATTGATTCAACGGCTGGAGGAAATTCCTCACTTACGCTCGTTAAGCATTACAGGCGGAGAACCGATGCTTTCGTTAAAATCGGTAAAAGAATACGTTGTTCCT
Organism: Thermaerobacillus caldiproteolyticus; assembly: GCF_015326725.1. NCBI lineage: Bacteria > Bacillati > Bacillota > Bacilli > Caryophanales > Anoxybacillaceae > Thermaerobacillus > Thermaerobacillus caldiproteolyticus. Next base: position 3,609,700 of record NZ_CP064060.1, on the reverse strand, counting down.
CTATTAAAATACGCCCATGAACGTGGAGTGCGTACACAAATCAACTCAAATTTAACACTAGAGCTAGAACGTTATGAAAATATTATTCCTTACTTAGACGTGCTTCATATTTCGCATAACTGGGGAACGATGGAAGATTTTGTTGAGGGCGGATTTGCGATGATGGAGCGCAAGCCAAGCATCGCGCAGCGCGAGAAGTATTTTGAACGGATGATTGAAAACGCCAAAGCACTTGCGAGCATGGGAGTGATTGTATCAGCAGAAACAATGTTAAATAAACGGACTCTCCCACACTTAGAAGCAATTCATCGCCAAATCGTTGAAGAGATGCACTGTAAGCGTCATGAAGTGCATCCGATGTATCCGAGCGATTTTGCTAGCGCCCTAGAAACGTTAAGTCTTGACGAATTGCGGAAAGCGATTCATCATCTTCTCGATATTCGCGACGAAAACGTATGGATGCTGTTTGGAACGCTTCCATTTTATCCTTGCAGTGATAACGAAGAAGACTTGGCTTTATTGAAGCGTTTATATTCAAGTAAAAACGTGACCGTTCGCAATGATCCGGATGGTCGATCCCGCTTAAATGTGAACATTTTTACAGGCGATATTATCGTCACCGATTTCGGTGATGAACCGACGCTCGGAAACATTCAGCACAATACATTGCTAGAAGCGTATGAAAAATGGATGAATTCTCGCCTTGCCAAACAGTTGAACTGTCATTGTCCATCCGTTCAATGTCTCGGCCCGAACGTGCTTGTCAAAAACTGCTATTATCCAGACATCGACTTTACTATACGAAAAGCGCGCATTACAAAGTAAAAACGTCAAGGTTCTCCCTTGACGTTTTTATCTAGGCTGGTCGCTCACGGTAAACGAGAAAGAAAGCCGATCTTGTACAGGAATCCATGCACCGACTCCTTGGGTCGTCACATTTTTAACAACGATTTTCTTTTTGTTCCCTTTTAAGACGATGTATACTTCCCCATATGTGACTTTCCCTTTTTCGTTTACCGCTGGGGCATATGCATACAAATATCCAAGTTTTTTGACAGGAACTTGATACGGTTGCTCTTTTTTTGTTCCGATCCCCACAACGGTACTAAACGCCAGTGGCAAGTTTGTTTTTTTCATCGCCTTTAGCAACATCATCTTTTTTACTGCTTCTTCGTTCGGAACTTGGGCTGTTAATCCGCCGCGTACATGTTTTAGTGTTTCTTGCTTATAATAAAGTTTTTGCGGCGCATTGCCGCCCCGGTTGTCCAACACGTTTGTATTTATTTTTTGGTATTCCCAGTTTGTCGATGTCTCTAATGATTGGTAGTTCAGCGGCCACTGTCCTAAATAAATGGTCGCACGATACCCGATGGCAAATGGTGTACTTGAAACCGATGATTCGTTTAACAAGCGAATGAGCTCCGGATTTTCGATTTTTGCGTTAGATGAGTTAGTGAGTTGTTTGGCAAACTTGCTTGGCTGTAAATAAGGTAAGTCTTGCGTTGGATTTGGATACGTATTTTCCTTTGATATATCTACAATCGAGTTGGGGACTGCCTGTTTTGGAGCAGCGCCGGCGGCTAAAGCAAATGAATATACAATAAATACGCTAATGAGACAGCAAAAACTCCATTTTCTCATCTTGTGCACTCCTTTCCATAGCTGCTTTCAACGTTATTTTTTTCAAAAAAAGGCGGTTTATCCATAAAGAAAAAATTTATTATTTTTGTTCAGAATATTCATAAAATAAATGTAGTATGCTATATTATTTAGTAAGTCATTCTTTTCATGAAGATCTATATGTTTTTCCTCCTATTTGATACATGTTTTGCCCAAATAACAAAGGGACTCTGTTTTTTTCACAGAGTCCCCTTTTTTGAAATGAACTTCCTTCTCTATAATAAGTAAAAACCAATGCCCATAATCGTATAAGCAGCAAGCAGAGTGGCTCCTTCAAACCAGTTCGTATCTCCATCGTTGGAAAGTACGATCGTTAATAGCACTGAAGTGGCCATTGCAATTAATTCCGGCAGTGAAAATACGAGCGGCATTCTTGTTGGAAACAAAAGCGACGCGAGCACAAGCACCGGAGCGACGAACATCGCAATTTGCAGCGTCGAACCGATCGCAATCTCCACAGCTACATTCATTTTATTTTTGTACGCCATAATGACCGCGGAAGCATGCTCCGCTGCGTTGCCGACAATCGCGACAATGATGATCCCGATAAACAGTTCACTCCAGCCAAACGATTCTGCCACAGTTTCAAATGTATGAACAAGTTTCTCCGATATGTAAGCAACCGCTACAGTCGCGAGCGCTAGAATAGCAATCGATTTTCCTTTCGTCCATTCCGGTTCTTCGTGTTCTTCCACTTCATCTGATTTATGTTGGTATACCCCGCGATGGCTGACAAGTTTAAAATATAAAGCCGCCAAATAAAGAGCAATCATAATAATAGAAATGCCAACGCTGAGCGATAACGTTTCCGCCTTTGACATATGGATAGAAAACACTTCTGGAATCACAAAAGCAACCAAAATCGCAAAGGTTAGCAATCCGGCGTTATGACGCGCGTCGTATACGTTAAATTCCTGACGCTTATGCTTAAGTCCTCCCACAAAAAAGGATAATCCCGCCACCAACAATAAGTTCCCGAGCACAGAACCTGTCAGTGACGCGAGCACGACTTCGACTAACCCTGCTTTTAATGCAAAAATCGAAATAATCAATTCAACAGCATTACCAAACGTCGCATTCAACAAACCACCAATGCGCGGACCCGCGACAATCGCTAAGCTTTCGGTTGCTCTCCCCATATAGCTTGCTAATCCAATAATCGTTAAGCAGTAAACAGCAAACATAATCACAGCCGGCCAATGAAGGAGCCCTCCTATGACCGATAGCGGCACACCAATCAGCACGATCAACGAAAACACTTTGTTTATCATCCGCATTCAACCTTTCTATCTGTGACTAACTCAAATGATTCCGTTACTTCAATGCTTCCCTCTACAGATTGAACCATCGGGCAATTTTTTCTCGCCACCTCGAGCGATTTCGCTATCTGTTCTTCACGCAACCCGTTTCCTTGAATGACAAAATGAAGATGAACCTTTTCAATCCGATTCGCCTTTGCTTCGTTTCTTTTGACATCAGCACGAATCGTCATATCCTCCACATGCAGCCGCTTTTTCTCTAATACTTTTCGCAATACGCCCCCGCTGCACACAGCAATGGAAGCGGCAAGCAGCTGATAAGGACGAAAGCCGTATGCTTCGTCGCCAGCAACATGTAATTCTCCGTACGGCAACGTCGTTTGAAACCCTACTTCTTTCATCGTAAATTCCATTTGTGTCACCTCTTTTTGTTGTCATCAAATCAGAGACGATGTACTATGGTAGATAGTATTTTTGAAAAACGGGGTATGCATGATGCGGTTTTGGATTTTAGTCAGTATTGTTGCAATTTCCGGCTTGTCTCAAGGAATGCTCCTTCCTCTAATTTCCATTTTATTAGAGAAAAACGGGGTTTCCTCATCGGTAAATGGGATACATGCAACATCGTTATATATCGGGGTATTACTTATCTCGCCTTTCATGGAAAAGCCGTTGCGAAAATATGGATACCGCCTCATTATTATACTGGGTGGTTTTATTGTACTACTATCACTCGCTTTATTTCCACTATGGCATTCATTTTTCTTTTGGTTTTTATTACGGCTGCTGATCGGCATCGGCGACCATATGCTTCATTTTGCGACGCAAACGTGGATTACGGATTTTTCTCCTCCTCATCGACGCGGTCGCAACCTATCATTGTATGGATTGTTTTTTGGAATCGGATTTACTGTTGGGCCGCTGTTGGCATCACTCGTAGAAATAAACGAGGCATTGCCATTTTTATTGTCATCGTTGCTCAGCTTGGTTGGATGGCTCACCGTGTTTTTATTGAAAAATGAACATCCGGAGACAGAAGAAGAACACTCCCGCTTTTTTGATACGTTTCGCCGCTTTTTCAATGTGTGGCAATATGCATGGGTCGCTTTATTACTTCCATTGGCATACGGATTTTTAGAAGCATCGATTCATGGAATTTTTCCCGTTTACGCCCTAAGGGAACACATTTCCATCCAGCACGTTTCTATCATTTTACCCGCCTTTTCCATCGGGAGTATCGTCTTTCAACTGCCGCTTGGCTTATTAAGCGATCGGTTTCAACGGAAATTCGTTGTTGCGTTTGCTTTATTGATCGGCAGTGCGAGCTTTCTAATCGCATGGTTGTTCGTTCATTCACTTATTGGTTTATTTGCTTGCTTTTTTGTTGCCGGAATGTTTGTCGGCTCCTTATTTTCGCTTGGGATTGCGTATATGGCTGACTTGCTTCCAAAGCACCTATTGCCAACTGGGAACCTTCTATGTGGCATTCTTTATAGCGTTGGAAGCATGAGTGGTCCTTTTATTACAGGAGTAGTTATGCAATATCAGCAAAATGGAAGCTTTTTTATTACGATCAGTTTTCTTCTTTTCTTTGTTTTTATTATGTTGTTATATAACAAGAAACACGAGGTCGCTGCTAAATGACCTCAATTTTTTTGCTTATTTTTCAAAAATGGTGTTGACCGCTCTTCTGTTCTGTTATATAATACAAGCAAGATAAAAAGAAACTGTTTTAAAACAGAATAAAGGAGCGATGGCAAATGAGTAGAGCGGAACGGAAAAATATGATTGATTTTATTGAAAAAATGAAAGGAATCGCACGGGAACAGCTCGTCTACATGACCGATGCCGAAATTGAACACATTTATAATCAGACATATTACCATTATGAAGAAATTGCTGAATAAAAGGGCTGTCGACATATGACAGCCCTTTCTTTTTTAATGATATCCGTTTTGTCCGTTGGCACTGCTGCTTGTTTTATGCTTTGGCTTATTTTTTCCTTTTTGCTTTGTGCCACCGTCTTTTTTCGTACGCTTCGTCATTCAGAAGCCCTCCTCATCTTGAATAAAACGGCCTACAGTTATTACTATCTCCTGTTCCTCATTGCTTATGAAAGGAAGTTTGTACATGTTAACGCTCTCGCTTTCTTCCCTTACGCTCGCAATCGAAAATTGCGTTCATTTCACCGCCCAAAATAATAATCATTCCGGATAAGTAAAACCAAACCATTAAAATAATCATGCCGCCAAGACTTCCATACATGGCGGTATAATTCGCAAAATTACCGACATAATAGGAAAAAGCAAGCGAGGTAATGATCCAACCGATCGTCGCAAACAGAGCGCCGCGAACGACATCGGCATAGCACAGTCGCTTATTTGGGGCAAAATAATATAAAGCCGTAAACACAATAAATAAAATAACAAAACTGACCGCCCAGCGAAACGCATTCCAAATCGTTAAAAATGTATGGGAAAAGCCAAACTCAGAAAACAAAAACAGCCCTATCGTTTTCCCGAAAACGGGAAGCAATAATGCGACAATGATGACAAAAATCATGCCAACCGTAAGTAATATCGAAACGCCTCTCGCAATGAAAAACGGCCGATTTTCTTCAACATCGTAAGCGCGATTAAAGGCGCGAACAATCGCATTCATTCCATTAGAAGCTGACCAAATCGCACCAATAATACTAAGGGACAAAAGCTTTCCATTTTGGTAATCCATAATTTTGTGAATGTTCGCCTCAATTAAATGGATCGCTTCCTCTGGCGCATATTGCCGTACTAACGACAAGACATCCTCATGCGGCAAAGGAAGGTAGGCCAACAATGTAAATAAGAAAATTAAAAAAGGGAATAGAGAAAGAAGAAAAAAATACGCTAACTCCGCTGATAAGCGAGGAATTTCATCCTCGTGAAATCGTCTCGCCATTTCACGGATGAATGTCAAATTAATCATCATGGACTGTTCCCCCTTCACTTTTTCGTTTGGGGATTCCAACTGTACGTCTCCTTTAATATCTCAATGATTTCAGGGGTTTTTTCCGCTATTTCTTTTATTTTTTCTGCTGTAAATATTACATCTTCTCTCAATGATTCGAGCGATTGACGATATTGTTGTATGCGTTGGCGCAATTGGCGTATGCCATCCGTCCGATGTTGCCATAGTGATGCTCTCACATCTCGATCAAAGAGCGAAATCGCAGCACCGATCGCAGCACCGATCATCACATTTCGCCATAACTTAGAGCTTTTTTTCACTTTCTCCTCTCCCCTTTTCTGGCTAGAGTCCTTTCTCTTTTTTTATCGTTTCAAGCAAATGTTGACACCCTTTTTGAATTAATTCGTATACTTCTGTAAAATTTCCAGTATAGTATGGATCTGGTACATCAACCATATCACTATCTGGTACAAAGTCAAGAAGGCGACCGATGAATCCTGTTTTATTATAACCAGCTAAACGCCGTAAACTTCCGACATTTTCTGCATCCATCGCGATAATATAATCAAATGTTTGCAAATCTTCTTCATTGACTTGCCGTGCTTGGATTCCCGTAAAATCAATGTTATTTTCTTTTAAAATTCGTTGCGTCCCTTCATGCGGTGGATTCCCGATATGCCAGTTTCCCGTTCCGGCAGAATCAACAGTAATTTTTCCCTCTAGCCCCTCTTTTCTTACTAAATCCCGAAAAATTGCCTCCGCCATCGGCGAACGGCAAATGTTTCCTAAGCAGACAAATAGCACTTTCACCATATTTCTACATCTCCCTTCGATACCCATTATAAACAAAATTAAAATAGCGATGCATACCTTTCACTACTTTTATTGTCTAAAATGTGTGTTACAATAAACGTAATTATGAAGAAGAAGGGAATGACAAAAATGGATTTATCGAAGAAATCCTTTGAAAATGTTGAATATATGGTGGAAAAAATAAAAGAGAAACTGAAAGTATTAAACTTCGATGCCATTAAACCGTCGCATTTTTCCGAAGAATGGTATGACGAGTTAAAAGACATTTACGAGATGGTCATGAAAAAAGCAACGTTTAGCCCAAGCGAAATGCAAGCCATTGCGGAAGAGTTGGGAAATTTACGAAAAAAATAGAAAGGATGGAGCATTCCGTCCTTTTTTATTTTAACAAACTTGGCGATTGTCACATACGCTAAAACACACGTACAGTGCCAAGAAGAATGGACAAACATGGTGTACGAAATGACAAAAGATTATATCAACTACAGAAATACGCGTTCAAGCGAAAAATTAGAAATGTCAAGTTTTTATCGTCAACCAACATGAAATCCCGGCTCATTGGGATGGAACTCCGTTACAGGAAACGTATTAATTTTTTATGAGGCGCACAAGCTTTATGTCTGGCACCATGCATATCTTCGGACTCGATCCAACGAAACACATTGTCGCGCATCGCACATTAGATCCAGAACGAGGAACCAATCCGGTTGACGCCTTTTGTCTTTATAGTGTGACATAGGATGGATGTATTCAGGATGGAAACAGACACATTCCAACAAAGAGACGAAAAAACAGTAAAGCAACCACAGGTCAAAGGAGCATCATCACATTTACTTGTAAAAATCAGAAATCACAGACCTTTTGTGAAAAAAATTCAAGAAGATTTCATTCGCCTTGTCTTCCCTCTTCCTAGGTATGGAGCGAATGGCATTTTTGGTGAAGAAACAGAAGATGCGGTTATGGCTTTTCCAAAGCGTACGGTCTCCGCGTTGATGGAATTGCCAGATCTGAAACATTAAGAAATCGTAAAACAGCGGCTGCATCATCAGGAATTCCCATTATCAATTAAAGCGACAAAGGCGCAATGTTACAGCGGGCATTAAAACATCTCGGCTTTGCCCCAAAATGTATGGATGTCATCTACGAAAAGCAAACGGAGACGCTTTCCACCTATGTATACCGCTTTGCGGGATTTATAGGGCAAATACAAGAAAAATTTATGCGTATGGAACTACAGCACAAGTGAGCGTTCTCATCAAACGTATGAAACAGCGGCTTTATAGCCACAATGTTCGCTTCAAGAGGGCGGTTTCTTTTTCATTCTCCTCCCTTTTTATTCTATCTAAAAATAATTCCTATCGAAAAACTCGGGTTGACTTTTGAAAGAATTATGTTAAAATTTTAGTCAATTCCATACTTATCAAGAGCGGCGGAGGGAACTGGCCCAATGAACCCCGGCAACCTACTTCTTCAGAAGCAAGGTGCTAAATCCAGCCAAATGGGAACCATTTTGGGGAGATAAGGTAGAATACGTTACCTCTTCAGTCTTTCCGAAATGGAAAGTTTTTTTATTATCAAAGTCAAAGGCAGTGTGATTCTCTCTCGATCCTATTGTTCTTCACGTGCGCTTCAGGGCGTGAAAGCGATTGGACTCAGAAGAGCTAACTGCCGAGCTAGACAATAAGAAAAGCCAAGATGGCAAGGAGGGACTGTTGTGGGCAACGATCAGCAACAACTCGAGACCATTTTTACAAAAATTAAGGAAATGTTAGATTCCATGAAGTTTGGTTCTATTACTCTTGTTATTCAAGACGGTAAAATTATTCAGCTGGAAAAAAACGAGAAAGTAAGATTAAGATAAATTAAAAAGTACGCTGACTAGACAAACTAGAGGCGGCTTCCCTTTTTTTGCATGCAAACCATAGAGGGGAAGATCGCCTTTTTTTATAGCAATCACATGTAGGGGGAACAACATATGTTAACGTATCATACGTGGGACGAAGAAAAACCGTCATTTTCAAGTGACAATGAAACAAAAGGAGCATTAGATGTTTTGGCTTGGGCATATGACCATTATCAAGATGATATCGTATATGCCTGTAGCTTCGGTATTGAGGGCATCGTCTTAATCGATTTGATCGCCAAAGTAAAACCGGATGCCGAAATCGTCTTTCTTGATACAGGGCTTCATTTTCGTGAAACTTATGAAACGATTGAAAAAGTAAAAAAGAAATATCCATCTCTTCGCATCATTATGAAACAACCAAACTTATCACTTGACGAGCAGGCAAAACAATTTGGTGATGAATTGTGGAAACATAATCCGAATAAGTGCTGTGAATTGCGCAAAATCGTGCCGTTGCGTGAAGTATTAACCGGTGTGTCCGCTTGGATCTCTGGCTTGCGGCGCGAACAATCGTCCACACGTCGACATGTCGAGTATTTAAACAAAGACGAAAAATTCCGATCGATTAAAATATGTCCATTAATTCATTGGACATGGAAAGATGTATGGAATTATGTTCATAAGCATGAGCTTCCGTACAACGAGCTCCATGATAAAGGCTATCCAAGCATCGGCTGCGAACCATGCACTTCCCCTGTTTATGATTTAGAAAACTTACGCTCGGGAAGATGGGCCGGACATGAAAAAATCGAATGCGGTCTTCATGAATCATAGGAGGAGCCGAAAACATGTTAATCACCATTGCTTTTATCGTCTCCTTCTTCTTCGCGATGAACATTGGGGCAAGCGGAGCGGCGGCCGCAATGGGAGTTGCTTATGGGTCCGGAGCAATTAAACAAAAGTATATCGCCCTTCTTCTTTGCGGCCTTGGTGTATTTCTTGGAAGTCTCGGCGGAGGTGAAGTCGTCAAAACCATTGGCTCCGGCATTATTCCTTCATCCATTTTAACGATTAAAATTGTCATTATTATTTTAACGGCTGCAGCAATCTCCTTATTTGCAGCGAACATTATGGGCATTCCTTTATCAACGAGCGAAATTACTGTTGGCTCTATTGTCGGCGTTGGAGTCGCCTATCAAGCTTTATACGTGCAAAAACTTCTTTTCATTGCTTCCATTTGGGTGATCATTCCCATTATCGCGTTCGCGTTCACCTTCGTCGTCGGCAAATGGTTTTTAAAGCTCAAGAAAAAGTATCCTCAAGTCGAACAAGGAACGTGGCAAAAAAGTTTTATGACACTACTCATTATTACCGGCTTTTTCGAGGCATTTTCAGCCGGAATGAACAACGTTGCTAATGCGGTGGGGCCACTAGTCGGTGCCGGATTAATTTCCGTGACAGACGGAACGATTTTCGGCGGATTGTTCGTTGCGTTAGGTGCCATTTTACTAGGAAGGCGCGTGCTTGAAACGAACGGAAAAAAGATTACCAACTTTTCTCCGTTTGAAGGAATCGCTATTTCCGGTACCGGTGCCATTCTCGTCATCATCTCATCCATTTTTGGATTACCGGTACCATTAACACAAATTGCGACATCAGCCATCATTGGCATCGGTACGGCGAAAACCGGATTTTACATTTGGCAAAAACGAGTCGTCATTCAATTATTAAAAGTTTGGCTTATTTCACCGATCTTTTCGCTTGTTATTTCTTACAGTCTCGTCAAATTACTGCTAGACAGCGACCTTTACACGATCGTAGCGATTTTTAGCGTCTGTCTTGCCACTCTTGGCATCATCAGCTTAAAGAAAACGATGGCCGAAGAAAATCGGTCTTTATATGAAGATGGCAGTGGCATTTAATAGTAAAGCATAGTTATCCAATACGAATAATATACTAGGAGGAATGAAAAATGAGCGTAAGCATTCCACATGGAGGAACATTAATCAACCGTTGGAATCCCGATTATCCTATTGACTCCCTTCACAAAGAAATTCCGCTCAGCAACGCAGAACTAAGCGATCTTGAACTGATCGGAATCGGTGGCTATAGCCCGCTTACCGGATTTTTAAGAAAAGAAGATTACAATGCAGTCGTTGAAACGATGCGCCTTGCTGACGGTACCGTTTGGAGCATTCCGATTACGCTTGCCATCAACGAAGAAAAGGCAAAAGAGCTCTCCGTCGGCGAAACGGTAAAGCTTGTTTATGATGGCGACGTATACGGAGTCATCGAGGTTCAAGAAATTTATCAACCGGATAAACAAAAAGAAGCGCTCCTTGTCTACAAAACCGATGACTTAAATCATCCAGGCGTAAAGAAATTATTTGAAAAACCGAACGTGTATGTCGGCGGGCCTATAACCCTTGTCAAACGCACTAATAAAGGCAAATTTGCTCAATTCTATTTCGACCCAGTGGAAACACGAAAGCATTTTGCCGAACTTGGCTGGAAAACCGTCGTCGGCTTCCAAACCAGAAACCCAGTCCATCGAGCTCACGAGTATATTCAAAAATGCGCTCTTGAAACTGTTGATGGTTTATTTTTAAATCCACTGGTCGGTGAAACGAAATCCGATGACATTCCGGCCGATATTCGTATGGAAAGCTATCAAGTGTTACTCGAAAACTATTATCCGAAAGACCGAGTCTTTCTTGGCGTCTTCCAAGCAGCGATGCGCTACGCCGGACCACGCGAAGCGATTTTCCACGCGATGGTACGCAAAAACTTTGGCTGCACCCATTTCATCGTCGGACGCGACCATGCCGGTGTCGGCAACTATTATGGGACATATGATGCCCAAAAAATTTTCTTGAATTTCACACAAGAAGAGCTCGGCATTACTCCGCTATTTTTTGAACATAGCTTTTATTGCACGAAATGCGAAGCGATGGCATCAACGAAAACATGCCCGCATGACCGTGAATACCATGTCATTTTATCCGGAACCAAAGTGCGCGAAATGTTGCGGAACGGCCAAGTACCTCCAAGCACATTCAGCCGCCCTGAAGTTGTTCAAGTACTCATAAAGGGATTACAGCAACGCGAAGCCGTTTCCCATTCTACTCATTAAAGGGGGAGCTACATTGAGCACGAACATTGTCTGGCATCACACCACAATTACAAAAGAAGACCGGCGAAAGCGAAACGGTCATCATAGCTGCGTTTTATGGTTTACAGGCCTTTCCGGCTCCGGTAAATCCACCGTGGCCAACGCTGTCTCGAAAAAACTATTTGAGCTTGGCATTCAAAATTACGTATTAGACGGAGATAATATTCGGCACGGCTTAAATAAAGACTTAGGTTTTTCTGCCGAAGACCGTACTGAAAACATTCGCCGTATCGGCGAAGTCGCCAAACTATTCGTCGATAGCGGTCAATTCGTCTTAACGGCTTTCATCTCTCCTTTTGCACAAGACCGGGAACTCGTTCGCAGTTTAGTTGAGAATAATGAGTTTATTGAAATTTATGTGAAATGCCCGCTGGAAGAGTGTGAAAAACGTGATCCAAAAGGGCTGTATAAAAAAGCTCGAAACGGTGAAATCCGCGATTTTACCGGCATTGATTCACCATACGAAGAGCCGGTTTCACCCGAATTAACGATTGAAACACACCTTTACTCCATTGAGGAGTGTGTAAATAAAGTGATTGCGTACTTGCGCGATCGACATTTTATTAAGGGGGAGTCATAAATGGCATATGAAAAAGTATGGGCCAACAATCCAAATTTAAACAAAACGGAGTTGAGAAAATTACAAAAAGATGGTCTAAAAATTTTCGAAGACATTCCATACTATGCTGAACATGGGTTCGCATCCATTCCGCAAGAGGAATGGGATTATTTTAAATGGGCGGGTCTCTACTTGCAGCGCCCAAAAGAAGCTGGCTACTTTATGATGCGTGTTTGCGTCCCTTCCGGCATTTTAAATAACGAACAACTAGAAACATTAGCAGGAATCGCTCGTGATTACGGTCGTGGCCTGTTTGACATTACAGCCCGTCAGGCTGTTCAATTTCACTGGCTGCAAATCGAGCAAATTCCTGACATTTTCGACCGATTAAAACGGGTTGGGTTGTCCACTGCCGGCGCCTGTGGTGACATTACCCGCAATATCGTTGGCAACCCGATCGCTGGTATCGACCCAGATGAGCTGTTCGATACAAGAGAAATCGTTCGGGAAGTATACGAGTTTTTCCAACATAATGAGGATTTCTCAAACTTACCGCGCAAATATAAAATATCCATCAGCGCAAACGTCTATAATACGGCCAATGCCGAGATTCATTGCCTTTCGTTTACGCCGGCGAAAAAAGTGATTGACGGAAAAGAAACACTCGGCTTCCATGTCAAAGTAGGCGGCGGTTTATCATCCGCTCCACATCTTGCACAAACACTTGATGTCTTCGTGACACCGGATCGAGTGAAAGATGTGGCGATCGCTGTAACAACCATTTTCCGTGACTACGGTTATCGCGAAAAACGCCATCGCGCCCGCCTCAAATTCCTTGTCGCTGACTGGGGCGTCGAAAAATTTAAAGAAAAGCTTCTCGAACTCACTGGTCCGCTTCCATCTAAGGGAGAAGATGTGCAAAAAGGCTGGAACGCAGGATACTTCTACGGCGTTCATCCACAAAAACAGCAAGGGCTCAACTATATCGGCTTTAACGTACCGGTCGGCCGCTTAAGCGCGGATGAAGTGTTTGAGATTGCGAGAATCGCCCGTCAATACGGTAACGGCGAAGTTCGTTTCTGTAACTCGCAAAACTTAATTATTCCGAATATTCCAGATAAAAATGTCGATGCGGTGCTACAAGAAAAAGTATTTAAGCGGATTACCATTCGTCCCAAAAAGTTCGTCGGTTATTCCGTCTCTTGTACTGGCATAGAGTTTTGTAACTTAGCAATCGTTGAAACAAAAGAGCGGATGCGGCGCATTGCGGAATATTTAGATGACCATCTGGAGCTTGATGTTCCGGTACGGATCCATATGGTCGGTTGTCCAAACTCATGCGGTCAGCGACAAATCGGCGACATCGGCTTGCAAGGAATTAAAATGAAGACAAAGGACAAAGGTATGGTTGAAGCTTTCGAAATTTACGTCGGCGGTACATTACGAAACGGAGGCAAATTCAACGAAAAATTAAAAGGGAAAGTTGACGCCGAACAACTTCCAGAAGTACTTTTACAACTACTAACCTATTTCAAAGAAACAAAACTACCGGGCGAAGCGTTTTTAGACTATCTTGATCGTGTCGGCTTAGAGACTCTACAAATTGAGTTAGACCGCATTTTACAACAACTAAGCACTGTTGCTTAAAGGTGGAAATGATGAATCTTTATCGGTTTGAAGTAACAACCCAAACAGACATCATTTACGTGGTCATTGCGGCACACGATGATGAACAAGCGTTTCGTCTCGTTGAAGTAGAACTAGAAAAACATTTTTTAAAAATACCTGACTTTATTGATATTTCTCTTCATGAAAAAAAACCGATTCGTCGCGGCAGTGGGTTCATTGTCTATCGTGAACCCCGCCGTTAATCGAAAAGGAAAGGGCTGAACGAAGATGGGCAAAGTGTATTTGGTAGGAGCTGGTCCTGGCGATCCGGAACTCATTACCGTGAAAGGACTCAAATATATCCAACAAGCCGATGTCATTTTATACGATCGTCTCATTAATGAGGAATTGTTAGCATACGCCAAAAAGGAAGCGGAACTCATTTTTTGCGGAAAGCTGCCAGGCTATCATACGATGCAACAGGAGACAATCAATCATTTTCTTATCCATCATGCAAAAAAAGGAAAAACAGTCGTTCGCTTAAAAGGGGGCGATCCATTCGTATTCGGCAGAGGCGGTGAGGAAGCAGAAGCACTTGTGAAACACGGCATTGAGTTTGAAATCGTTCCTGGTATTACCTCCGGGATTGCAGCAGCTGCTTACGCCGGCATTCCTGTTACCCATCGCGATTTCAGCTCAAGCGTTGCCTTCATTACGGGGCATAAGCGAGACGGAAGCCATGAAGAAATAAAATGGGAAAGCCTTGCAAAGGGCATCGATACGTTAGCAATTTATATGGGAATCAGTAACCTTCCATACATTCGTGACCAGTTGATGAAATATGGAAAATCACCTACAACTCCGGTGGCCGTTATCCAATGGGGAACATTACTTGAACAGCGGACAGTGACTGCCACGCTTGGTACGGTTGTCGAAGTCGTCAACGAACACCAAATCAAAAATCCAAGCATGATTATTATTGGAGAAGTTGTCACATTGCGAGAAAAAATCCAATGGTTTGAACAACTATTACTGCAACAACAACCACTCGCTAACGAAGCATTTTAACGAGGTGCATCATGCAAGCCGTATTATACGTTTGCCATGGCAGTCGCATTGCGAAAGCCTGTGAAGAAGCAATTGCATTTGTAAAACGATGTCAAGCGAACATCGATATTTCGATTCAAGAGACATGCTTCATTGAACTGACGGAACCGGATATTGCAACTGGAATTGATCTATGCGTCCATAAGGGAGCGACACGCATCGCCGTCATTCCTGTCTTGCTTTTGGCAGCAGGACACGCCAAACACGATATTCCAGAAGAAATCAAAAAAGCTCAACAGCGCTATCCTCATCTTGATATCATTCTAGGCGAGCCATTCGGCGTCCATGAAAAAATGATACAAATTGTAACCGAACGAATCGCTGAGCAATCCGTATCGCCCGATGATGATGCAATGATTCTTCTTGTCGGGCGAGGCAGCAGCGACCCTGATACAAGGCGAGATATCTCCACTATCGCACAATTGCTTCAAGAAAAAACAAATGTTCCGCGTGTCGATGTATGCTTTTTAGCCGCCATTCGACCATCTCTTCAAGATGGTTTGCGCGAAGCAAGTCGCTCTTCGTACAAAAACATTTTCGTCGTTCCTTATTTATTATTTACGGGTGTATTAATGAAAACAATCGAAACAAAGCTCCGTTCCCTTTCGTCGTCCAACAAACAATGGATTTTATGCAACTATTTAGGGTACCATCCCCTCCTTGAAGAAATTGTGAAAGAAAAAGTGAACAGGCTGCTCCTAGTCAACAAGGGTGTCTGACGTTTCAGATATCCTTGTTCTTTTTCACTATCAACATGTAATTCCTTCATACTAATAACGAGGACACTTTCATTCACTGTCCTCACCTTCACCTATTCTTCCATTAAGACTACTTTTAATTCTGGTGATCCTTTCACTAATCCTGTTGCCGCAATTGTGTATGATTTATTTGCGCCAAATCGCACATTTGGTACCAGTAAGACGACTTCACTCGTTTCTGCTAGACGCACTTCTAAGTCTAACCGTTCATTCACTGGTACTTTTTTATAATCGGTTACTTGTCTGTAACGTACATTGTCAAACAGCACATCTCTCCCTTTCACCGTGATATCAACTGCCGGGGCGTTAGGAGATAAATGAGCAAATCTCACTTTCGTTTCTCCATACGATACGTATGGGTTGTCAAAAAATGAAAATAACCGCAACCGATCGACTGTATCAATGACAGTAAGTGTATAACGCAAGCTTGGTAAAATATAGACAGTTTGCCTGAGTACAGGGCGATCTGTTTGTCCGGATGGATAAATTTCAATTCGATATTCTCCGGTCGGAACTTTGACGTATTGGCTTATTTGTTTATATTTGAATCCTTGAAGAATTTTTTGTCCATTCACATACACATCGACTGCTGTTGCGGTTGGTGACGCATGGAATACGCGGACCATCGCCGTTTTTACATCTTCATCTTGTTCACGCTCATGGTACGCTTCCATGAGCTTTTTCATATATTCGTAATGCTTTTGGTAATACATCATATGCTTTTGAGGATCACGGTATTTATAATAGCAAGCCAGCAAATCATACATCACCGCTTTTTGCGCGTACATACCGGTGGCTTTTTCTTGATGATGCATCATCTTCCCTCCGTCAAACTCAATATCGTTTCACGTATTCAACGTATGCAAAATAGCTTGGGCTGTTGTATGATTTTTGTAAAGAAATGCAAGGAGGAAACGAAAATGAGACGGTTGCATGCCATCGTTGACGGTCGTGTTCAAGGGGTCGGCTTTCGCTACTTTACTCAATACGAAGCCACAAAACGACAGTTAACTGGCTGGGTCAAAAATAATGAGAGCGGAACAGTGGAATTAGAGGTACAAGGTAACGAAGAAGCCATTCAATCCTTTATTGAAAAACTGCACGAAGGATCGCCGTTTGCGAAAGTAACAAATATCGAAATAAAAGACATCACCCCCATCCCTAATGAAAAAACATTTCGGATCATTTATTGATATACTATCCTTCGCACGTTTACAAAAAAAAGCCCGGTTTTTCTTTTTAAGCAAAAGACCGGGCTTAATGCGTGAGAATGATATTAAGCAAAGCGCGGATGTGATGCAACATGTTGCAGACACGTTTCTGCAATGTGCAAGTTCGCATGCTCGTTTTTTCTATTTGCTTCACGGCAAACCGGATGGAGCACATCAATTGAAGCTTGCGGATACTCACCGCACACATCAACACCGACTACCCGTTTGTAAGACAGCAGCTGATGTAGACATGCCAGTAAAGACGATAATGTCATCGTTCCTTGTTCCCAATTTGTCACCGCTTCATCGCGACAAAGCACATCTTTATCAATACTAATATAAACAGACTCAGATGGAATATTGGACAAAAGAAGTTTTGGAGAAAGCAATGGATATTCATTCGGAAAGATCGTGATGTTAGAAGAAAAACGAGGATGTTGCTGCAATATTGGTCCTATTATAATTACTTTCTGCAGTAAAGGAATATTGTTTAATGCATAAGAAACCCATGAACCACACGAAATCATCGTTTCCTGCTCGGTTCCGATATCAGTATGGTAGTCAAACAAGACAAGTGTAAATGGTTGCTTGATCTCTTTTAATAGCAAATAAGAAATATAATGATAGTTTCCGCTACCGATGAAGACAAGTCCTCTTCGAGTGCGTTGACGGATACGCGTTTCAAGTTCACGCAATGACTCAGCTTCACAATACAAATTCGTATGAGCTACATCCGTCAAATCGATCCATTCATGCGGCATGCGAAGAAGTTGTTGCTGCGAAACGTAAGTGCCATCTATGTTTAAAAACGTTACACCTTCCCCATGAAAACTCATCGAAACCACCTCTTTCATCCTCATTTTGGTGCAAGTTTCTAAACCTATGAAGCTACGTTTTCGCATATCTTTCTTTTTTATTATAAACAAAAACATTCGTACAGGCGAAATGTTTCCTTTTGTGTGCCTCTTTCATGTAAAATAGTAAAAAATGAGGCTCGAGGAGGGAGCTTTTTTGCAGCCAATTAACATTCAAGAAGTACAGACTGTTCTCAATCGTTTTGCGAATCAAGATGTGTATTTACATTTAGAAACAACAAACGGAGCGTATGCGTCGCACCATAATGAAGGATTTTTCTCAGCGGGGGCTTACATTCGCAACGGCCGTATTCGTTTTAGCCACGGAAAAATTGTTGGAAAAGGACCTTACCGCGTCGGATTGAAGCTTGATTTTGGCTGGGTGTATGCAGAAGGTTTGACGGATTGGGAAGTCACGGACAAAGGACAATTACTGTTGGCAGGCCACGATTACGAAGGAAGACTCGCTGTCGCGTTACAGTTAAGCCATGAACCATTTTAAAATGAAAGGATGTTGAAAATGGAAAGACATATATTGGTCGTGTTTCCACATCCCGATGATGAAGCGTTTGGTGTATCTGGGACATTAGCATTGCACGCGGAAGATGGAACACCGATTACATACGCTTGCCTGACGCTTGGAGAAATGGGGAGAAACATGGGAACGCCGCCTTTTGCCAATCGCGAAACGCTGCCGCTCATTCGAAAAAAAGAGTTAGAAGACGCATGCCAAGCGATTGGTATTCGCGATTTGCGCTTGCTCGGCTTCCGAGACAAAACGATTGAATTTGAAGACGAAGATATGCTTGCTGACCACATTGGCGCAATCATCTCTGAAACGAATCCGTCGCTGATCATTACGTTTTATCCCGGTTACAGCGTCCATCCCGACCATGACGCGTGCGGTGCCGCGGTCATCCGCGCCCTCGAACGCCTGCCGCTAGAAAAGCGTCCGCCCGTCCATTGCATCGCTTTCGCGAAAAACTGCGAACAAGAACTCGGACACCCCGACATCGTCCGTGATGTCAGCGCGGTCATTGACAAAAAAATCGCAGCCATCCAAGCGCATCGATCGCAAACGGAGGGACTGATGAAAGCAGCAGCGAAACGAGGCCAAGACGCGCTTGAATGGCTCAAAACAGAGCGTTTTTGGACGTATAAGTGGAATCATTAAGAAAGGTAAGGAGAGCGGGTATCTCCTCTTCCAACGAGAAATGCTTGTTTCTACTAGCTGTGCCTGCGATGACCGGAAGCGTGTCAGCGAAGCTGTTAATTCAAGCAGCCGACACGCTGTGAGCCGAACGGGACTGACACTTTCTTATTGTTCTGTTAAACTTTAATGTTGATTCTAAAGCAAATGGAAGACCACCTTTGTATAGGGGTGGTCTTTTTACTTACTACGCTCATTCTCACTCTTTAGTACAATTCAATTAACTGTTCCTTTTATTTTGGGAAGACGTAGGTTGTTTTCTCATTCTCCAAATAAGCGAAAAGAATAGGAGGATGACTCCTACACTAACCCCTATTAATTGGTCCAACAACAGTTCTCCTGTTCTGATATAGTGAAAAGTAAAAGTTCCGCCAAATATTAAGACTATTAGAAAAGATAATCGTATAAGATATGAATTTATTGTCACAAGTTCCCCCCCTTTACTAAAAACCCAACTCTATATTAACACCATCTGTATAATATTACTTTAATTTCCTTGGTGAATTCATTGACGTTTTGAATGCGATAAATACTTTAATGACGTGTGCGCCATCATCGGATTTGATTCAATTCAAAGCTGAACAACAGAAAATTGAAAGAAAAATGACAGAAAGATGATAGATTATTTTGCTTCGGACATGCTATGGATATTTTGTTGAAGCAGGGCGTCACTCCGATCGGGGGTGGCGTTTTTATGATCTATTAAAAAATGTTGTTGTTAACTAACTGGACAGAATAATTTAATAATCTCGAAGGGGAAAATACCTTCAGAGGTGATTTTATGCGTTTATTGTTTCTTACCTTTTTATTTCCGATAATTATTTTATCACAAGCCCATCCTACATTTGCTGAAACGGATGCTAAGCAATTAGAAAGCCAAATAAATTCATTTATATCGGGTTTGCGAACGGAAACACCCAAACAATCTGTAGAATTGTGGATATTAGGTGTGAAAAATCGAAGTGGTGCTGTTCAATTTGCAGTGCTTTCGTCTTCACTTCAAGAACGTACACGGAAGCAATTTGAAGAAGCGAATTGGGGGACTGGGCAATCAAGTCCGTGGGTTGATAACTTTCGGGTTGTAAAGGTAAAAAAGATTAGCGATACAAAATTACAATTTACAATTGCGTATAATTTAGTAACTTCATATGCAAGACTTGGCAGCGGACAAAAGGTTATTACTGTGGAAAAGAATCCAGAACCATATAGAACTAACTGGTTTATAACCAAGATAACAACAAAGTATAATCAATGGGAGGCATTTGCCCCTGCTGAAACAGTGATTAAATAAAGGTTGATTTGAACGTTAAGAACTCACTTATTTTGTCGTAAAGAACCAATTTTTTGGTCCTTTTTCTTTTGATGAAATATCAACATAAATGTTTAACAAAAGCCATTTTAAAAAACAAAAAAGCAGATCTCACTTCATCGCGGTGGGTCTGCTTTCTTATTTTATACCTAAAAACAATTATCAGCCTACCAATTCACATTCTAATACGGTAACTGCCTGTCCGGATAAAACAACCCTATTGCTATGTAATTTCACTTTCAAAACTCCTCCCCTTTTTGATGCCTGGTACGCAATAAATTCATTTTTGTCTAACTTATTTTCCCAGTATGGACCAAGACAGCAATGCGCAGAACCTGTAACTGGATCTTCATCAACTCCCACAGCCGGGAAAAAACATCTTGAAATAAAATCAAACTCATTTGTTGTTGATTTGCTTGTTACAATAATTCCTCTCGTGTCAATTTGCTGTAATAATGAAAAATTAGGTTTCAATTCTCGCAATACTCGTTCTGATTCTATTTCAATTAAATAGTCAAAACGGTTTCGGCCAACAAATAGCGGTTGAATTCCTAAGCCTTCCATCAATTCATTCGGATAGGCAGCTACTTGTTCAGGCGGCTCAGCGGGAAAATTTAATTCAATCCATTCGCCATCTTTACTAGCTGTAAGTAGCCCGCTTTTCGTATAAAATGTAATTGGTTGTTCTGAATTTGCATAACCAAGCTCCCACAAAATATGTGCACTAGCCAATGTAGCATGTCCGCATAAATCCACCTCTGTACTCGGTGTGAACCATCTTAACGAATATCCATCTTGCTGTGGGTGAAGAAAAGCGGTCTCAGACAAATTCATTTCGGCAGCAACATTTTGCATCCAGACTTCATCTTTTGGAGAAGAAAGAACACAAACTGCCGCTGGATTTCCTTTAAAAACTTGATTTGTAAAAGCGTCGACAACATAAATCGATATTGGCATAATCTCATTCCCCTTTTTGTCATGATGACGATAAAAATTTTCTATCCCACCAAACCTTATACAAATATTGGAATCTCCACTCTCCTATGAAAGCGATTGCTACTCTTATTCTGACATTATTCGTTTAAACAACTTCTGAAACTCTTCTTCCCAATTTTCAGTTTTCCGAAATGACTCATCAGTAATCACTTGAAGCAGCTGTTGCTTTTTCTTAGAATCACTGACATTACGCAAAATGTATTGCCGGCACTCATAAAGAAAGTCAATGTAATTTTCATAGTTTTCGTCGTACTTTTCTGCAATTTCGCGGCGAATTTTTGCTGCTAAAATCGGGCTCGCTCCTCCTGTTGAAACAGCGATCGTCAATTTGCCGCGCCGCACAGTGGATGGCACGTAGAAATTGGATTGCGTCGGATTGTCAACGACATTGATAAGCTGATGCGGCCTAGCTGCTTGGGCAACCGATTCGTTTACGCCACGCTCATTCGTTGCCGCAATAATTAAAAATGCCTCTTTAATATCTTCACGAGAAAAACATTTTTTCCTCCAAACAAGTGCTCCTTCATCGACAAGCTGTTGAATCAATGCTGTAATCTCCGGAGCAACGACAACTACGTTTGCCTTGGCTTCTATTAATCCGCGTATTTTCCGTTCCGCAACTTTTCCACCACCGATGACAACGACTTGTTTATTCGTTAGATCCAACATGATGGGATATGTCATAATCCCTAATCTCCCCTTACTTGTTTAATAGGCAGTTGCACATAAAAGGATACACCTTTTTCTTCATTGACTGCCCTTACGTTTCCGTTATGAAGCTCGGCAATTCGTTTGACAATCGCCAAGCCCAAGCCAAACTTCCCTTTTTTTCCTGTTTGAAATGTTTGGAACAAATGGGTACGTAAGTGTTCTTCAATTGGAGGGCCGTCATTCCAAAATTGTACGACTACATTGTTGGCTGTTGTCTCCATTCTCACTTGAATGTGTGTGTGCGCATAACGCATTTGATTGTCTACCAGATTTTCAAATGCAATTTTCCATTGTTCTCGGTCTCCTACTACCGTTATATTTTGCAGCTGAGTCGTTATGCGTAAATCCGGGCGATGTGGCTTCATTCGTTCAATGACTTCCTCGAGTAAAGACGCAACAGAAAACGCTTCATATTTTGGCTTTTGCGTAGCATAATAATCGAGCTTCGTTAAATACAGTAAATCTTTAATCCGCTTTTCCAGCCGAACCGCTTCTTCTTTAATGACGCTGACAGAACCTTCGAGGCTGCCTTTTGGAAATACGCCATCCTCAATTGATTCAGCGTAACTTCGAATGACCATTACAGGCGTTTTGAGCTCATGAGAAATATGCTGCAACATCGATTTTTGCGCCTCATCTTGCTGAATAAGCTTCATTCTCATTTTTTCAATCGAGCGGGCGAGACCCCCAATTTCATCATGACGGTCTTGAATGAGCGGCTCGTGCCAATCTTTTTCCGCAATTCGTTTGACATGCTCGTCCATTTGCCGGAGCGGTCGCGTTAAATATTTTGCCAGCCACGCAGCAGGAAACGAAATCACAAGCAAAGCAATGACGATGACAAAAACAAGCCGCCCAAACAATGTGCGTACTAAATCGTTTAAATAGGAATCCCACATATACGAGACGAGTGCAACTTCCTTGCCAAGAATGGTACCTTTGCGAATAACGTAATAAATTCTTTCTCCTTGAATTTCTTTTGTATACCGTTTGGATGTTTCCTGTTGTTGCATCGCTTCCTTATATAGCTTTTTCACAAACCGCGGCGGCAAAGTACTATCATCAATTACTCCAACATCGGGTAAAAACACTAAATGATTAACACTACGGATTGACTGGCGACTTCGGTCTTGTTCGATGGGAGTTTGTTCGAGCATATCATCTGTAAATTGGTTCATTTGCGCATTTTCAATAATGCGATATGTCTCTTCCATAAAAAAGCTGCGCAATGTAACGAAAATAAATAAGGCAATAAGCAAAGAAAACAGCAATGTAATCCCTGCAAATACGGTCCATATTTGAATCGCTAGCGGTTTATTTTTCATCAAATTCGCACAGGAGACCCTCTGCTTCCATATCGTGGAGGGCTTGACCCCAACGATAAGTGGGCATTGTTGAAGCCAACACTCTCCTTTGCATTTTCCTCCTTTCATGAGAATAATGATGTTGGGAGAAAAGCGTTACTCATAAGGCACTCTATTGCTCTTCGGCAACTCCATGTATGAGGTTAGTTGCAGGAAGTCATTGCCACCGTAAAATATGGAACATACACGTCTACTGTGCGCAGAACATAAAAATACAGAACCACATAGGCGGAGGCACAGTAGGCATTCCCAGTTAAGTGAACGGGAACACCACTCTGGTGCTGCCGGATACTCGCAAACCTCCGCTTCAAGCGTTGTTAATCGGGGAAGTTGACGCCCCTATCATCCTATATCCAAAACCGTAAATCGTTTCAATACGCAATTTCGGCAGTTTTTTTCGCACTCGGCGCACTAAATCATCGACAGCGCGATCGCTTCCAAAATAATCATCTCCCCATACTTTCCGAAGAAGCTGTTCGCGGGAAAATGCACGTGCAGGATGACGAGCAAACACAAGCAGTAAATCAAACTCTTTCGCTGTTAATTCGATCACTGTTTCTCCTTCCTTGATCATTCTTCTTTGTACATCAATTAAATAAGGAGGAAGCTGAATGACCTCCGTTTCCATCTGAGAAAAACTCGGTACTTTTTCATACACACGAGCTAGCAATTTTTTCGTTCGAATGACAAGTTCCCGGGGTAAAAACGGCTTGGCTAGGTAGTCGTCGCTGCCAAGCTCAAGTCCAAGAATGCGGTCTAAATCTGCATCGCGTGCGGAAATGAAAATAACCGGTAAATCCGGATTCACCGCTTTAATCTCACGCAACAATTCAAATCCATCGATATCTGGTAACATAATGTCTAAAATCCATACATGTGGCGGCTCAGCTCCCTTTACCGCCTCGTACGCTTCCGTCCCTGTAAGAAATGAAGTAACATGCCACCCTTCCTTTTTTAAATATGAGGTAAGGAGTTCATTTAAATTAGCTTCATCTTCGACTAAATAAATTCGGTACATCGAAATCACCTTCTATAAGAAAAGCTGAAGCGCCGCAATTGGCTCTCGAAGCCAAATGTTCTTCGGCTGTAGAGGTGCTTGTCCCTCAAGGACGCTGATTGGGCACAATAAGTTTGCCCGCTGAGGCTAGACTCTTTTCTTTTTTATCTCTGAAAAAAGGCCGTGTTTTAAAACACGACCTTTTTTACTATTATAATTCATTTTTCATTATTTTTGTGTTGCATCTTTAATTAGTTGTGCCAAGCGTTGATTTTCTGCTTGTATATGTTTGAGCCATTTCGGTAAGAGAGTAGCAATCGCATCTCGATCTTTTTCTTTTATCGCTTTATGAAGCTGCTTACGAAGCTCGCGCGTCTCTTTCATCGATGCTTGCGGGAGCCATTTGTTAGCGGTTTTCAGTTCTTTGAGTTGCTGTTTGAATTGTTCCTTGGTGATTTCTTTATTTACTAATTGGTCAATAAGCTTGTCAAAGGCAGCTTCACGTTCTTTTTTCATTTTCTCGCGCTTTGCTTTGATCCCTTTTTTTACTTGTTCTGTGTTCAACTGTTTCCATAACGCTTTCCGTTCGTTGATTGCTTTTTGCCACTCATCTACTTGGTCGGGCGTGTATTGTTTTACAATCTCTAGCCACTTTTGCTCGTCCATAGCCCCATGTTTGAACATATGCCCGCCAAATGCATGCCCGATTAACGACGATGCTTCTGTGACAATGCTTGGTTTCTCAGTCTTCACCTCCGTATCCGCTGCAAATGCCGCTGTCGGAATCGTTAAAATCGCAGCTAATACTGCTGGAATCCATTTTTTCTTCTCCATTGATACACACACCCCTTTTACGCAAAGCATTTTGCTTGCGTGATTATTGTAGAAAGAAAGTACGGAAACATTGTCAAAAAAATGTGGGAAATTGTGAAAAACATTTTACAATCGATATACCACGATGGTACGGTTTTTTGAAAATGCCCATGGTCTTCCAAAGTTGCATTACATCTTTTGAACATCAAATCAAGCGCTTTCGGATCGGCATATAACGTCCAAACAACCATTGAAAACACGCTCACAGCTGCATATCCAGCGAGTTAAGTTCGGAGTTGAATTGTTTCTGAATTTTCCCGATAAAAACGTGATGCTTACATTGCGGCTAAACAAGGAAATTTTATAAAAAATGAAAATAAGGGAGCGCCTCTATCGTATCTTCCAAAATCAATCGCATCGATATATTGTCCGTTACAAACGGTCAAATTGCTCGGATGGAAGTCACCATGTTGCGGCGATGCTTCATATATGCAGCATGTTCGCCGATAAATGTGATTACCTGCTCGTCATTTGGAATACGAACGCCGCTCCTTCGATATGCATCCTATGTACCGCCTTGCTTTTGCAAATTGCCGAGAATGCCAAGCGGAAAGATGCTTGGGGACAAGATATTCATCCATGTTTCAGAATTGCCTTTCCGCTTCGATCCCGATTTTGTACTGCCTGTCTTCTGTATAAGCTGGAAGCAGCTTTTTGACTCCTTCCCTTTTAAGAAACTGTAGCACCATTTAATCAATCCGTATGTCCTCATCCCCCTCTCAGGAACATATATTACACTGTTCTGCTTTAACGATTGCGCAACGTAAACATTCTTCCCGCTTTTTCATAGTTTTTGGATGCTTGTCACATGCAACAGCCGCTTGGTACAATCATTTTCTTCATCAGAAAATCCCTTTTGAATTTCATAGCTTTCTTTTGCCCCGATTGACGAAGGAATAGCATTGTGAGCTTCAACAATATTTTTCCCATTTTTTCGCGTTCCTTTCATAAAATAAAAAAAAGCTTACCGCTTTCCAACAGCAAGCTTTTCAAACTACACGAATCTGCTATGTTACATACGATTATCTGAATTTATCATCAATTCTCTGTTGATAGTCTCTTAGCGCCACCGAATTCGTTTTATTTCGTTTTTTCATCAACGCATTCCAGCGCAGTAATTTCTCATTGATCTTTCTCCTCAGATTCTCCTTTTCTTTTTCATCTTCACAGCAGCGAAGCAAATCTTCAAGCGTCATCAGCTCTTTTTTTAAATCAACTTCCTCAGAAACATAGCCGGCGTTTTTTAACATGAGATAGCCGATTCGCAACTCTTCGGGAATATGGGATAAATCATCGATCTCGAGCGGCTTTCCAAACCCAGGCAGATCATCGAACTCCCCGTTTTTCATCGCCTCACGAATTTTTTCTTCGGCAATTTTCCAAATGATATCCACGCTTTCACCTCCTACACACGGGGCTTCGTTTGACTATATTGGCGAAGAAACTCTACAAACTCATGAAAAGGTAACGGCTTCGCGTAATAATATCCTTGCGCTTCATCACAGCGCTTTTCTTTCAAATATGCCACTTCCTGCCCAGTTTCTACTCCTTCCGCAAGCACCTTCATACCAATATTATGCCCAAGCGAAATAATAGCAGGCAAAATCGCTTCTTCTTCTTGAATATTTCGAACAAACGAGCGGTCAATTTTCAAACGATCAATCGGAAGGTGTTTTAAATAACTTAATGAGCTATATCCAGTTCCAAAATCATCCATACTTATCATCACACCCACAGATTTTAACCGATGCAAAATGGCAATGGCTTTCTCCGTGTCCATAGCCATTCGTTCAGTAATTTCCAAATCCAGACAGTAAGGTGGTAATCCTGTTTCTTCTAAAATTTTTACTAGCTTATGAACAAAACGCCTACTTTCGAATTCATACGGCGATAAATTTACAGATACTGATAAAAACGGATATTCGTCTAACAGCAGCTTCGTCTGTTGACAAGCAGTACGGATGACCCATTCATTAATCGGTATGATAAATCCTGTTTGTTCAGCAACAGGAATAAATGTATCTGGGGCAATCAATCCTTTCTCTGGATGGTTCCAACGGATCAATGCCTCCATTCCTGTGACTGTTCCTGTATCCAGCCGAATTTGTGGTTGATAATAGAGCTCAAATTCTCCGTCTTCCAGCGCACGACGCAGCTCTTGTTCAATCGTCATCTTCTCTTGAATCGTCTGATTCATTTGTTCTTTAAAGAAAAGATATTGGCTCGTTGCCTTTTTTCCCAACTCATATCTAGCTATATCAGCTTTTTTAATGAGCGTTTTTGCATCGGTTCCATCATGTGGATATAAACTAATTCCGATCCGAGCAGTGATAAAAAATTCTTGATCATTCACGACAATTGGCTCTTCTAACGTCTCAATCATCTGTGCTGCGAATTCTTTTACCTCTTCTTTCCGATG
Source organism: Thermaerobacillus caldiproteolyticus (assembly GCF_015326725.1). NCBI lineage: Bacteria > Bacillati > Bacillota > Bacilli > Caryophanales > Anoxybacillaceae > Thermaerobacillus > Thermaerobacillus caldiproteolyticus. The sequence goes on along the minus strand of NZ_CP064060.1, from coordinate 3,582,008 downwards.
AATATGCGGGAAAATTAAAATAAATTCATTTCCTCCCCATCGGCCCAATACCATATGGTCATTCATAATTTTTTGAATTTGCGAAGCTGCTCCAAGTAAAACTTGATCCCCAACCGAATACCCATAAAGATCATTAATCATTTTAATTCCATTCATCTCAATAAACATGACCGCTTGTTGGGAACCTTCCTTCATGTGTTCCGTAATAATTTGATACAGTGACTCTTTATTCGGCAATCCGGTTAAATCATCATGGAACGTAATATAATGCATTTTCTCTTCATTTTGCTTTCTCTCCGTAATATCGCGTATCGCTGTGACACTGACACGCTTTGAATCATATTCATAATCGCGCTGCAAAATTTCAGCAGGAAACCTTGTTCCATCTTTTCTCCTCAAATCAATTTCATACGTTCCTTCCCGACAACCATTATTTTTTAATTTCTTTAACGACTCAGGAACGATAAGATCTTCAATCGGCAAATGAACGAACTCACTTTCCGTATATCCGAACAAACGACACGCTGACTCGTTTACTTCTACTACTTTTCCCTGTGAGTGAATGACAATCCCTTCCATGGTTACTTCCGACAATCTCTTAAACCGTGCTTGGCTAATCTCCAACTCTTTCTTATGTTTCTGAAATAATCTTTTCTCAATTTGTATATAAATAACTAACACATAGACAGCATAGTATACAAGAAACATAAGAAATAAAATAGCAATCCCCTTTTCTCGCTCCTGTTGTAGCTTTTTCAAATACCCTTTTGCATCATAGTCTATACCGATTACCGCGTTAACCTTCCCACTTTTGTCGAATATCGGTGAAAAGGCACTAATATTTTCTCCCCAGTTATTAGAAGTCGGTTCCTTTTGCATGCTGAATTTCCCTTGAAACGCTTCCTCCAACTCAGGAATTCGCTTGCGATACACCGTTCCAATTGGAACTCGTTGCTCCTTCTTTCCGTCAATGATCCCGTTATGGTTATAATCCATTTCTGGTGCAACAACAAAATAGTTTTCCCCATCTTTATTCTTTTTTAATGTATACCAATTATGGATTTCGGGATGATCATGTTGCCAACGAAGCATCGCTTTTAAAATATGGATATATGTTGGATTTGTTTCTTTTGTTTCATCGTTCAACGATTCGTGATGTAGTTCGAACAATTCTGTTGAAAATACTTTTGTAAAATGCTCGGAAAACCTTTTATATTCTTTATACTCATTCGCCTCAAACCAACTTACATACCAAACTCCAAAAGCGAGGAAAAGAGCAGTGACAATATAAAACACAATGGTCCATCGACGCGCTACCTGAAAAATCGACAATGTCAGTTTTCTTTTCGACAAGCGATTGATTTGCCACTGTACAACAACAATGACCGCTATAACCGTTAGCACAAATGCGGCATACTCTATTCCTTTTGATCCCATCATTATCACCATAAAGTTGTAAATTCAACTTCCTTATGACCATTATAGAGGTATTGCTCACCTCCTTCTGTCCCTCCCCATTCCTATTCCTTCGACATTTTACGACATAGTTATCCTTTTGATACAAAAGCACTATGAAAACGCTCTCTAAACAAGGTATGTTTTTGCTCTATTACGACTATTTCATTGATTTTTATATCAACAAAACAAACTTCAAAATATGAAAAAGTACCTAATTTTAGCACTAGGTCATATGTTTGTAACTTTTCTGTAATATTATTTAATTCAACTGTAATAAAATTTCGACAACATTTTTGCTATACTAAACCTAGCGAAAATCGGAACATTGGACGTTGGGGGTTTACGAGGATGAAAAAGGCTATCACGATTACTTTTCTATCAGCTCTACTAATTCTCAGTTCTACCTTTGTGAACACTTTCAAAGCAGAAGCTGCTTTTAATCCACAACAAGTCATTGCAGAAGCGAAAAAGTTAATCGGTACTCGCTATAAATTCGGCGGTACAACCCCGAAAGGATTCGATTGCTCAGGTTTCGTCTATTACACGCATAAAAAAGTAGGAAAAATTCTGCCACGTTCTTCGGCACAAATGTACAAAAAAGGAAAAAGCGTACATAAGTCGAAACTGTTACCAGGCGACTTAGTATTTTTTAGTACATACAAAAAAGGGGCTTCCCATGTAGCCATTTATATTGGTAAAAATCAAATCATTCATGCTACATCAAACGGAGTTAAAATTGATAGCTTAAATAATCCTTACTGGAAATCAAAATTTATCGGGGCAAAACGAATATAATTACCGATTGATCAGCTCTCTCATGTTAAGTAACGCTGCTTAATGTGTAGAGAGTTTTTTATATATACGCAAAAAAAAAAGCACCTCCTATTTTCGGAGGGCTTTCGTATATATTCATAGGGGTCGGGGGAATACTTGGAAAACTTTCCGGTACTATTTATTTCCCGTTATGAACAAATTTATACATCAAAAAATAAAAATTTTTGCTTATTCTTCTTGTAATAAACGCGGTAAATAATCGAGATGAAATAAATCATCCGGGTAACGGAATGGAAATGCTTCTTCCTCGTCACTCCATTCTTCTACGATTTCTTGAAGAGATTGCATGTAATAATGATAGAAAAACTCATAACTAAACGGTTCATCAGGCATATGAGATTTTGCGCAAACAGCTGGACTCGCATAATTTAAGTACGTTCGACAAGGAATCGGACGTACTTCATATATTCGACATGTATTCGTCCGCACATCGAGAAACGGGCATGGTACTTGTTTGGCAATGTATTTTTCTTTGAAACGAGCATCTTCCATAAAATCGATAGCATAGACCACATCTAACGCTTCTTTCTGTTGCTGAAAGTACGTACGCAAATGAGCTTGAATCTCTTCGCGCTCTTTCGCTGGGAGCCTATCGATATATGTTTGAATGAGTCTCGCTTCTAGCTTTGTGATAATAATAGGAAAATAACAACAATGCGCACACCCTTTTGCACATGTTGGACGAATGTTGACCTTTTGCTCAATGTCATGAATTTGCTCATCGACAAGCTGCAACAGTTCCTGAAACGCCCGTAAAAGAAATAATAATGGCGGCTCTTCATCATATTGTGCAAACAGCGCATCTACTTTTTCGATAAATGGTTCATCAGTTGGAAGGTACTTTTCATTAATTTTCTTACAAATATTGACGATGTCGATATATGTCAAATGTCGTTCCAAATTGCTTCACCCCTTTCTATTATACCCCCATAAATCCAAATAGGAATCAGAATTATTATAAGTAGAGATAAAATGAAGGTAGGTGAAAATGATGTTCGTTCATCCTGAAATTGGAATCGATTTAGGAACAATGAACGTTTTAATATATAGTAAAAATAAAGGAATTATTCTTAACGAACCAGCTGTGTTAGCCGTTCATACAGAAACAAACGAAGTATTAGCGATCGGTTCTGAAGCAAAAATGATGATCGGAAAAACGCCCGGAAATGTCGAAACCGTTTATCCATTAAAAAACGGGGTCATTGCTGACTTTAACAAAACAGCTGATATGCTAAAACAAATGATGAAATTGGCAAGCAAGAGACTCGGATTTTCGCTAAAAAAACCAAATGTTGTCGTCAGCACCCCGTATCATTCAACTTCCGTAGAACGCCGCTCAATACATGAAGCCATTAAAAGCTGTGGCGCCAAAAACGTATATTTAATCGAGGAACCAGTAGCAGCAGCCATCGGAGCTGATCTGCCTGTCGATGAGCCGGTAGCCAATGTGATTGTCAATATCGGAGCCGGTAAAACAGAGGCCGCGATCATTTCCCTTGGTGGGGTTGTTGCGTGCCATTCTCTTCGTATTGGTGGCAATCAATTAGATGAAGACATCATTCAATATGTACGGCAAAAATACAACTTATTGATCGGTGAGCGTACAGCGGAACGCGTCAAAATTGAAATCGGTTATACCCCTATCAAACACGAAGAAAGAACGATGGTCATCCATGGCCGCGATTTAGTGACAGGTTTTCTCAAAGCCATTCCATTGAGTTCGATCGAAGTACAAGAAGCGATTTCTGAATCCCTTCAGCAAATTCTTAGCGCTGTTCGCTCCGTGCTAGAAGATTGCCCTGCTGAACTAAGCGGTGACATCATCGAGCACGGTATCATTCTCAGCGGTGGCGGCGCTCTTCTCAACGGCATGCAAGATTGGCTAAGCCAAGAAGTGTTCGTCCCTGTCCATTTGGCTCCAAATCCGCTCGAATCTGTCGCTATCGGTACAGGGCGTTCATTAAGCATCATGCAAAAACTGATGAAAGCAGCGCTATAAAACAGGGAGACCGTCTGATGCGGCTCCCTGTGATTTTTAAGAGGGCTTTTGGAGAAGCTCAGCTTCTTTCTGATGCTAAGTGGCCTCTACCGCTTTCGATAAGAAAATCGACTATATGCACCGCGCACATGCAAGTAGACACCCCTTTCTGTTCAATTCCTAATTTCATTTGTAAAAGGCAGCCGGGGTTGCTGTAACAATGGTTGTCGCTTTTGTTTCTTTTACTTTTTGCATTTTATAATCAATAATTGGCATCGACATGTACAGCTCTACATATTGTAAATCCCTGCTGAGCCACAATTTCCTTCCGTTAGCAAAAGGGACCGAGCCCATCGAACAGACATGATGTTCTTCGGACGCCGTCCCCTCCCTAACAGCTATGGAATCATCCACGATAACACGTTAGATTGTAAGAATGTAAGAATTCCAATCAAAATAATAAGGAAAATACTATGCTTCACCGTGAAGCGAAATAAATCCGATTCTTTTCCGGTTAAACCAACAGCAGCACAAGCAACGGCAATAGATTGCGGGGAAATCATTTTGGCCGTCACACCACCTGATGAGTTCGCCGCAATCGCAAGAACTGGGTCCATTCCTACAGAAGTGGCTGTTACCTTTTGTAAATTACCAAATAATAAATTGGATGACGTATCTGAACCTGTGATAAATACACCTAACCACCCGAGAAATGGTGAGAAAAACGGAAATAACGGCCCCGTTTTCGCCAGCGCCATGCCAAGTGTTGTGCTCATTCCTGAAGCATTGGTTACATAAGCGAATCCAACGACAGAAACAATCGTTAAAATCGGCAATTTTAATTCCATTAATGTCTCTCCAAATGTGGCTGCCCATTGTTTCCAAGAGATATGAACAATAAATTTCGTTATAACAGCTGCTAAAAAAATTGCTGTACCAGCTGCCCCTAATACTTCCAATTTATATATAGCTGGAATCGGTTGACCACTTGTGCTAATAATCTTGTTATTGAGCCCTGGTACTTCAGGCATAAACGTGAGTCGATGGCCGAGTACATTGATTGCTTTTAATAGACTATTTGTTCCTTCATAATGGCCGGTTAACGCCAATTTTACTTCTGGAACTCCCCATAGGGATATAAAAGCAGTTAGCACTAAAAATGGAGACCACGCTTTCAACACTGCTCCTCCTGTATGTGTAACAAGTTGAGCTTGTGCCGTAACCGCTACTTCAGAATATGCTTCTGATGGAAAACGAAAAATCTGTTTTGGTTTCCAAAATTTCAGGAAAATCGTCAATGCCAACAATGACACTAACGCCGATAAAATATCAGGCAATTCCGGTCCTAAAAAGTTGGAGCTCACAAATTGTGTCAACGCAAAGGAAATACCTGATACGAGAATCGCCGGAAGCACTTCGATTGTTCTTTTTAATCCAGCCATAATGACAATTAAATAAAAAGGAATCATGACAGATAAAAACGGTAATTGACGACCAACCATTTTCGAAATTTCCATTGCGGGAATGCCGGTTGGACCTTCTACAGCAGTAATCGGAATCCCAATGGCTCCAAAGGCCACTGGTGCCGTATTAGCGAGCAAACAAATCCCTGCCGCATATAACGGATTAAATCCTAAGCCAACGAGCAACGCCGCAGAAATCGCGACCGGCGCTCCAAATCCTGCCGCACCTTCAAGGAACGCTCCGAACGAAAACGCTATCAATAAAGCTTGCAAGCGGCGGTCTTCTGTAATAGACAGCACGGAGTTGCGAATCACATCAAATTGTCCGGTTTTCACAGTCAATTTATACAAAAATACGGAAGTAATAATAATCCAACCAATCGGTAATAATCCGTAAACCGCCCCTTGTGTGGCAGACATAACGGCCATGGTTATCGGCATTTTGTAAGCGGTTACGGAAATCAATAAAGCAATGAGCAACGTCGTTAATCCCGCTACATGCCCTTTCATTCGTTTTATTGCTAACGCCCAAAAGAAATATAAAATTGGAATAAGCGCGACCAACGCCGATAACCAAAAATGATCAGAAATAGGTGTAAAATCTTGTTTCCACTGCATATGAAACCCCTCTCCTTTCGTTCAACAGTGTAAAATTTCACACAACAACGATCCCCCTACTCACTCAAACGTTTATCACTCCCCGACACCAATATGCAAATCTTAGTCACCTAGTCATCAGATGACCGGATAATAAAGTAGTATTACTGAACAAATTATATGACCGATTCGCCAAAAAAACAATAGAAAAAATTAAATTTTTTGAATTTTCCCCTCTCCTTTCTCGTTTAAGGATGAAACATTTTTATTGTCATTTTGTTCCGTGTATAATAAAAATTAAATTTTCTTGCTGAGGTGAACACGTTGGAATACAAACAAATTAAACCGAAAAAAATTTACGAAGAAGTAGCAGAAGCGATTTTTCACATGATTAAAACCGGTGTGTTAAAGCCTGGAGATAAACTGGATTCCGTTCAACAACTAGCAGAGAAGTTTCAGGTGGGGAGGGCGGCGATTCGCGAAGCCCTAACAGCCTTAAAAGCGATGGGATTAATTGAGCTAAAACAAGGAGAAGGCACATACGTTCGTGAGTTTGATCCCATGATGCTTTCCTTTCCTCTTTCCATCGCTGTATTAATGAAAAAAGAAGACATCGTTCATTTACTTGAGGTTCGCAAATTACTAGAAGCGGGGGCTGCTGCCTTAGCCGCCATGAAGAGAACCGATGCTGATTTGCAAGCAATGGAGCAAGCCCTTCGTGAAATGCGAGAAGGAATTGGAAACGAAGAACTTGGTGAAAAGGCGGATCTTGCTTTTCATATGGCCATTGCTGTTGCTTCGCAAAACCCCATTTTAGTAAGTCTGATGAATAACGTATCGGAAATGATGATAGAAACAATGCGAGAAACGAGAAGAATTTGGCTTTTTTCGAAACAAACAACAAGCGAAAAGCTTCTTGAAGAACATAGAAAAATTTTTGAAGCGATTCAAGAAAAAAAAGCAGAAGCCGCCCGACAGCGAATGTTGGAACATTTAGCGAATGTAGAAAGAGTGCTTGAACCATACATATACTCATCATAAGCGCCCGATCAACCGATAGGGCGCTTTCCTGTTTAAAAAATCATTCTTCCCATTTTCCAAAATAAGTGTATAATTATGAACAAAGTCATCTGATGACCTGTTGACTAAAAATCACATTCAATAACTCTCATTATTGGTCAATATCAAGCAGTATGGGGAGGGAGAAAAACATGAAAGTCACTCTATTTGCCACCTGTCTAGTTGATTTATTTCATACGAATGTCGGAAAAGCAACGGTGGAGTTGCTTGAACGATTGGGCTGTGACATTGAATTTCCGGAAGCGCAAACATGTTGCGGGCAACCTGCTTACAACAGCGGGTATGTGAAAGAAGCAAAAGAAGCGATGAAACATATGATTCGTACATTTGAGCATGCGGAATATGTCGTCACTCCTTCCGGTTCTTGCGCCACGATGTTTAAAGAATACCCGCATATTTTTCGTGGGGAGCCTGAATGGGAGACAAAAGCGAAAGCGCTAGCAGCGAAAACATACGAATTAACGCAATTTATTGTGGATGTGTTAAAAGTAGAGCATGTCGGGGCAAAATTACAAGGGCGCGCCACTTACCATACATCTTGTCATATGACTCGCTTGCTCGGCGTAAAAGAAGCTCCTATCAAACTACTAAAAAATGTCGAAGGCTTAGAAATTGTGCCGTTACCTAATGCACATAACTGTTGTGGGTTCGGCGGTACGTTCTCCGTGAAGATGGGACCGATTTCTGAACAAATGGTCGATGAAAAAATCGAACACATCCAGGAAGTAGAAGTAGATTATTTAATTGGAGCGGATTGCGGCTGTTTAATGAACATTGGCGGCCGCATCGAACGGCGAGGAAAACCAATCAAAGTAATGCATATTGCCGAAGTACTCAACAGCCATTAAACGGAGGCGAAAAAATATGTCAATGAAAATCGGAACAGCGAACTTTCATGAGCGAGTAGAAGCAGGCATTCACAACTCCTTTATGCGCGGTGCCGTCGCCGGAGCGCAAGAACGGCTGCACACAAGACGATTGGAAGCCGCAGCGGAACTCGGAAATTGGGAAGAGTGGCGAGCGCTAGGGGAAGAAATTCGCCAGCATACATTACAACATCTTGATTATTATTTAATGCAACTAAGTGAAAACGTATCCAGACGCGGTGGGCATGTTTTTTTCGCTCAAACCGCAGAAGAAGCGAATCAATATATTCGCGATGTCGTTGTAAAAAAGAACGCAAAAAAAATTGTCAAGTCGAAATCCATGGTTACGGAAGAAATTCATTTAAATCCCGTTCTAGAAGCGGCAGGCTGTGAAGTGATTGAAACCGACCTTGGCGAATACATTTTACAAGTGGACGACCATGATCCGCCATCCCATATTGTCGCACCGGCACTCCATAAAAATAAAGAACAGATTCGCGATGTGTTTCGAAAAAAACTAGATTACAAGAAAACAGAAAAGCCCGAAGAACTGACGCTTCATGCTCGTGAAATGCTGCGTCACGAATATTTAACTGCCGATGTCGGCATTACCGGCTGCAATTTTGCGATTGCGGAATCCGGATCAATTACGCTCGTCACCAATGAAGGGAATGCTGATTTAGTGACCGCTCTCCCAAAAACACAAATTACCGTCATGGGTATGGAGCGCATCGTTCCAACATTTGAGGAAATGGAAGTTCTCGTTAGTTTATTAACACGAAGCGCCGTAGGGCAAAAGTTAACGAGCTATATTACCGTTCTGACCGGTCCACGCGACGAAGGAGACGTAGACGGTCCGGAAGAATTTCATTTAGTCATTGTCGACAACGGCCGCTCGAACATTCTCGGTACCGAGTTTCAACCAATATTGCAATGCATTCGCTGCGCTGCCTGCGTCAACGTTTGCCCTGTGTATCGGCATATCGGAGGACACTCGTATGGTTCGATTTATTCCGGTCCGATCGGTGCGGTCCTTTCTCCGCTCCTTGGTGGATACGAAGATTATAAAGAATTGCCATATGCCTCGACGCTGTGTGCGGCTTGTACAGAAGCATGCCCAGTGAAAATCCCGCTTCATGAATTGTTGCTGAAACATCGGCAAGTCATTGTCGAGCGCGAAGGAAAAGCACCGATCTCGGAAAAATTAGCTATGAAAGCATTCGGTTTAGGAGCAGCTTCATCATTTCTTTACAAACTCGGCTCAAAAGTAGCTCCAAGCGCACTCAATCCGTTTACGGCCGACAATCGCATTACCAAAGGGCCTGGTCCGTTAAAAGCATGGACAGAAATTCGTGAATTTCCAGCACCGGATAAAGAACGATTCCGTGACTGGTTTCATAACCGCAAGAAAGGAGAACCAGAATCATGAGCAAAGGTGCTATTCATGGTCGTGAGAAATTTTTACAAACAATTGCCAACCGTCTAGGACGGCAGCAGCCGCTTTCCCATGTCGCGCGTCCTCGTTGGAAACATCAGCCGCAATGGACAGTGTTTCAAGGCCGTAGCCAAGACGATCTGCTGGAAGCTCTGAAGTCACAGTGCTCACGCATTCATACAGACTACATTGAAACAACGATAGATGCGTTGTCATCCACATTAAAGAACGTTGTCTTCCATCATGGCGGCGGCCCTGTCGTTACATGGGATGATCCACGCTTTCACGAATATGGATTAACTCATCTGCTGCAAAAAGAATGGCCAAACGAAAACGTCGATGTCCATGTGTGGAACGCTTCCATCGGCAGGAAAAATATTGAATTCGCAGAAAAAGCGAACGTCGGTATCACTTTTAGTGATATGACCCTCGCTGAATCCGGCACCGTTGTTGTACTCAGCGGCAACGGAAAAGGACGTACCGTTAGCTTTTTACCAAAAACGTATATCGCCATTATCGCAAAAAGCACCATTGTACCGCGCATGACACAAGCAGCAGCCCATATTCATCAACAAATAGAAAAAGGAACCATCATCCCTTCTTGCATTAACTTTATCACAGGCCCCAGCAACTCCGCTGATATTGAAATGAACCTAGTCGTCGGTGTTCATGGGCCTGTCAAGGTAACGTATATTATAGTCACCGACCGATGAAATTCGAAACAGGCGAGTTAGGCTTCGTGAACGAAACCTACTCGCCAATGAATTAATATCCTTTCCTAATATCAACTCGGTTATGAAGCGGTTTGTTCATTTCGATATTTTGTAAAGTCTCCAAAAAACATCTCACTGCTTCCTCTGGAGACGTCAAAGCGGATATATGTGGCGTGATAATGACATTCGGGTGCTGCCACAACGGTGATTCCAACGGCAAAGGCTCTTTAGTGAATACATCTAAAATGGCGAGACGAAGATGACGGCTCTCTAATGCATTCAATAACGCGACTTCATCGACAGTGTCCCCTCTTCCGACATTGATAAAACCTGCATTTTTGACATAGGAGAAAATCTCCTCACTAAACAGCCGATATGTTTGCTGTGTGAGCGGAAGCGTACTGATCACCCAATCTGCTTTTGGAAGTACTTCTTTCGCTCGTCCAACAGGAACAACATCTGTAAAATGCGGCTTCGCTCGACCGCTTAACGAAATACCAATCGATTGTGCACCAAAAAAGCGCAAATGCTTTGCTAATTCTTGCCCAATCATTCCTGTGCCATATATCACTATGCGTTGTTCCTGTAAGGGCTTTGGTGCAAGCGGTTTCCATTGCTGCTGTGACTGATACCAGCCGTAGACATCATGACATTGCAAATCGCGCAATATATAACTTAGACAATATTCACTAATTTGCCGACCAAATGAGCCTATCGTCCGAGTCAAAAGAACATCTTCTTTCCACTCCCGGTTAAATAAAAAGGAATCGACACCCGCTCCTAATGAATGCACCCATCGGATATTGCCAAATTCAAAATAAGCAGTTGGCCGAAATCCGACATATACATCTGCCCAAAAAAAATCATCGCGGCAAACCTCATCTTCTTCGACAAAGCGAAAATTCTTGTTCATCTGTTTTCCTTGTAACATCCGTGCCATGTCTTGATACAACCGCCCAGTCACTAAAATGTTTTCAAGTTGCACATTCCCGCCTCCTCTCTACTATTTTCAAAGAAAAAAGGGATGTCCCAAAATGGAGAAATCCCTCATCATGCCATTGTTTCTTCCTTACTTTCCGCCTTTTTATTCGTGATATATCCAGCCGCTAAAACGAAAATCGTTAATCCGGCACTAATTGCATACGTCAAAGGGCCGTGTGGAATATGGAGAAATTTTGTAAATCCTTCATCTTCCATCATCATTTTTCCACCTGTCCACGCAAGAATTCCAGAACCAACATAAGTGATCCATGCGTATCTTTCCATCACTTTCATAATCGCTTTTGAACCAAAAACCATAATCGGAATGCTGACAGCCACACCAAAAGCAATCATGCCGATGTGACCTTCCGACGCTCCGGCTACAGCGACGACATTATCCAAACTCATAACAGCATCAGCCAAAATAATCGTCCCAATCGCTTTCAAAAGACGATCAGATGATTGAATATTCGCCTCTTCTTCGTGTTCGACGAGGACTTTGTACGCAATCCAAAGCAATAAAAGCCCGCCAAGCAAATGCACAAACGGAATATTTAGTAGAAATACAATAATCGCCGCAAATAAAATTCGTAACAGAACCGCGCCGCCTGTTCCCCAAAAAATCGCTTTATTTTGCTGGTGATTTGGCAATCTCCTTGTCGCCATAGCAATGACAATTGCATTATCTCCGGACAAAACAATATCAATGGCTATAATCTTTAATAATGCTATCAATGCATCTAAGGAAATCGCCAAACCTAGCGTATAAAGATTCATTCTTACTCTCCTTCTCCGCCAATTGCTGATATTTTTATTTCTATCTTATAAAATCATATTTATCTTAACTTATAATGATATACATCAGCAACCTAGAGATTTATCCAATTCTATCTTCCATTAGTGCAAACTTCAAACTTTCTTTCGCTGTCTCTATCATTTGGGTATCCCCTAAATCATGACTGTATAAAAGCAATACAATAGAACTATAGACCGCTCGAAACTGGGCGAGCTTTGTTGTTTCATCATCAGCATAACCATAAAACAACGCTCGATTTTCTGGGGCAAAAAGCTATAAACGATAACCAAATCAACAGCAGGATGACCAATATGAACATTGCCCCAATCTATAACTTCGGATAAAATTCCCTCGTCATTCACTAGTAAATTGCGACCCTAAACGAATACTTTCCTATTTTTTATAGTTAATATGACGTAGAGAAGATACGTATCTGTCTAAAACGGAATAATCATTCCATAGCCCCATAATTTTATCTGTTCAATATGCGCTTCAAGTTGTTGTTTTCTTTTTGCTATATCTAAGCGACGATACAATAAGTTATAAGACAACAAAAGCTCCTTCGCATTTTGAAATACTCGTAAAAATTCCGCTAGTGGCTCTATTAGATTTTAATCGTGTTTGATTCGTTTATATTCCCGATGTCTTGGTATCCCGCAAACAGCCAAGAATATATATGGCTTGGCTTTCCGATGAAGATAGGCTCGGGAATTTCAGCTGGTAGGTACGGCACTAATTGTGGAAGAACACGATTTTCCGTTTTGAGCAAATCAACAGCAATAGCACGGTGAGAAAAACGAAGCACATAGGGGTCATTCACGACAAAAACCGTATTATCAAATCCTTTCCCTTAACTCCTTCAAATGAATAACTTCAAACTCTGGAAAACTGCTCGTTAATTAACTGACGCGCTACCTGTTGCGAAACAACGTGTTCAGACGACCAAGGTTGCCCCAGAAAAAACCCCCCTTCTTCTTTAGCTGCACTACACTAGTAGGTGCTTTCTTTCTCCATTTTTCAAAGACATTCATCCGTCTTCACAAAATCATAAAACAGTAGTAGAATTTATGTAATCCTATAAGAAAGGTAGGAATAAAAATGAAACAAACCAATCGCTCTATTCCTCGTCCACTTGTAAGAGCCAATCAATGGTTTATTGTAATAAGTGTTATTGCAACATGGCTGTCGGGACAAGAATGGTTGCTTGCTTTGCCGTTAGGTGCCGGATTGCTTGGACTGTTCTTTGGATTTAATCCCATTATGCACTTGGCAAAATTCTTTTTAAAGAAGCATCCTTCTGAGTATGTCCCAGAAGATGCCGAGCAGCAGCAATTCAATCAAATTATTGCTGTTGTATGTCTTTCGGTTGGATTGATTAGTTACTTAGCTCATTGGATGGTCGTCGCATATATCTTCACAGCGATGGTAGCGTTAGCGGCATTTGTCGCCATCCTCGGGTTTTGTATCGGATGTTTTATTCGCTATCAATGGCAACAATACCGCTATAAAAAAGCTTCGGATCATTGATAGCATACAAAAAATAGGGACTGACCTAATAAAGTGGCAGACCCCATAACTTAATACGCGTTTAGTTCGTTAAATACTGTGGGTCAGACACTTATGAGTCAGCCCCTCTCTACATATCTTTATTAAACCCATCCCGCTTTTTTCTTTCCCTTTAAAAACTGCATGATTACCCATGCGGCTGTGCGGCTTGTCACATCGCGAAAATCGATTGTCGGGTCAATTTCGACAATATCCATCGCTTTCACAATCTCGTATTCCCCCAATAAGGCTACCGCATCTAATAGGGAAGCACTGTCCATTCCTCCTGGACCAATCGCTGGACAACCTGGTGCATACGCTTGATCAAGAACGTCCATATCAACCGAAATATAAATGGCATCCACTTCTCTTTCAAGCTGTTGAACGCTTTCCTCAATAATCTCTTTTATATCTCGATTTCGAACATCTTTCATCGTATAGATAGAAACACCGTGTCTTTTTCCATATTCCGTATAAGTTTTACTATTCGCAAAATCGCGAATGCCGATTTGAATAAGATGGCTCCCTTTGATCGTACCGGATTCGATTAAACTTCGAAACGGAGTTCCATTCGTCGGCCCCCCGTCATCCAAATTGCGCAAATCATGGTGGGCGTCAAATTGAATGACGCCGACCTTCCTCCAGTGTTTCTGAAATCCACTCACAGCAGGAAAGCTGATGGAGTGATCACCGCCAAGGATGATGAATAACACATCTGGATGAACGGCAACAAGTTGTTCAATTGTTTCAGCGATGCGCTTCTGCGACTCAACAATATCCGTTGGATGCATCACAATATCACCATAGTCGGTAATCACCGAATCTGACAAATCAATATCTTCTTCAATGGAATAAGTGCTGTAGGAAGAGAGCATTTTACGAATCGCGCCGGGAGCAAAAGCTGCCCCTGAGTGACTGATAGACGATTTTGACAGAGGGGCACCGATAATACCGATTCTCCCTGCTTGGTTTCCGTCCCATGTATGCAACATTTCACTCGCTTTTTTTACATAGCGGTCTTGAAACACCGCTTTTCCTGATTCTTTAAGAAACCGAAATGGTTGCATCGCTTCGGCCCCTTTCTACTACCACTTTCCCCGCTTTTAATACAGTGTTGACATGGTTCACGCCATAATGATACGGAATGTAAGCATAATTCGGCGCATCCCAAATCACAATATCTGCTTTTCTGCCGATGACGATTCGTCCAGCTTCTTCTCCGCGATTGATCGCATAAGCAGCATTGACAGTCACTGCATGCCAAATTTCCTCCGGTATCATCTTTAACTTCAATGCTGCAAGCGACATAATAAACTGTAAGTTTTCTGTAGGCGAACTGCCCGGATTAAAATCAGTTGACAGCGCCACAGCAGCACCTGCTTCAATCATTTCCCGCGCTCTAGCATACTTTTCTTTTCCTAAATAAAATGAAGTGCCCGGAAGCAGCACGGCAATCGTATCCGAACCGGCAAGTCGCGCGATGCCGTCATCTGATGCACCAACAAGATGATCACTGCTGACCGCTCCTAATTCAACTGCCAATTCCGTTCCGCCAAGCGGTTCAATTTCATCGGCATGAATCTTCACATCAAATCCTTTCGATTTGGCCGCTTGTAAAAACGAGCGGGACTGCTCTACCGTAAACACACCTGTTTCACAAAAGATATCGACGAACTCGGCTAATTTTTCTTTTTGAATCGTATCAAGCAACCGTAACATCATTTCAAGAAAATCGTCCGGATTGTTTTTATACTCCGGCGGAATCGCATGCGCGCCAAGAAATGTCGAAATAAGATCAACCGGATGTCCGTTTTGCAGACGCTTTACTACCCGCAGCTGCTTTAGTTCGGTATCCTCATCCAAACCATATCCGCTTTTTGCCTCGGCCGTTGTAACTCCGTACGACAACATTCGATCAAGATGAAACTTCGCTTTTGTGAAAAGCTCTTCCTCGCTTGCTTTTCTTGTCGCTTGCACCGTTGATAAAATACCGCCGCCTCTTTTTAAAATCTCTAAATAGGGGACACCTTGCTGTTTTAATGTTAATTCATGCTCTCTGGAACCAGCAAAAACAAGGTGGGTATGCGGATCAACAAGTCCTGGTGTGACAAGCTTTCCATTCGCATCGATTACGATATTGGCATGAAAACTTTTTGCTTCTTCGCTTTTGCCGATAAACGCGATTTTTCCATCGTTGATGCCTACTGCCGCATGTTCTAGAAGAAGGAGAGTTTTCATTTGTTCCCCTTTGGCTGGGCCATCTCCTTCCATCGTTAGAAGCTGACCGATATTGACAATAAGCGTATCGAAATGTCTGGTCACGAACTTTTCCCCCTTAACATCGGGACTGTAATATTCATTTCTTTCGCTACCTCAATGGCGCGCTCATAGCCAGCATCTGCGTGGCGAATAATTCCCATGCCAGGGTCTGTCGTTAACACCCGCTCTAAGCGTTCTTTCGCTAAATCGGTACCATCAGCCACAATAACCATACCTGCATGTAACGAATAGCCCATCCCTACGCCACCACCATGATGAAACGAAATCCAGGAACCTCCAGCCGCTGTATTAATAAGAGCATTCAATACAGCCCAATCCCCAACAGCGTCACTTCCATCTTTCATCGCTTCCGTTTCGCGGTTTGGCGAGGCAACTGAACCGCAATCTAAATGATCGCGACCGATGACAATCGGCGCTTTGATCCCCCCTTTGCGCACTAGTTCATTCATCGCAAGCCCCATTTTTACGCGCTCACCGTAACCGAGCCAACAAATTCGCGCAGGAAGTCCTTGGAACGCTACTTTCTTTTGTGCCATCTCAATCCAGCGAATGAGCGCTTTGTTTTCCGGAAACAGCTCCTTAATCAATTCGTCTGTCCGGTAAATATCCTCAGGATCTCCCGATAACGCTGCCCAACGGAACGGCCCTTTTCCTTCACAGAAAAGCGGGCGGATATACGCGGGAACGAATCCAGGAAACGCGAATGCATTTTCGACGCCTTCATCTTTTGCGACTTGGCGAATATTATTGCCATAGTCGAACACAATCGCACCGCGCTTTTGAAACTCAAGCATCGCTTCCACATGTTTTGCCATGCTTTGTTTCGCACGACGCGTATATTCATTTGGATCCTTTCTTCGTAAATCTGCCGCTTCTTCCAGCGACATTCCTGCTGGAATATAGCCATTGAGTGGATCGTGAGCCGATGTTTGGTCGGTAACAATATCGATTTTCACTCCACGTTTTAATAACTCATGATGAACCTCTGCGGCATTGCCGACAAGTCCGATGGACAGAGGTTTTCCTTTTTCTTTTGCTTCATATGCCCAAAGAAGTGCTTCATCTAACGAATCGGTCATGCAATCGCAATATTTCGTATTTAACCGCTTTTGAATGCGGCTTGGATCGACTTCAACAGCAATGACTACCCCTTCATTCATAGTAACCGCAAGCGGTTGCGCACCGCCCATCCCGCCTAATCCAGCCGTGAGCGTTAATGTTCCTTTCAATGTTCCACCAAAATGTTGTTCCGCCACAGTCGCAAACGTTTCATACGTTCCTTGCAAAATGCCTTGTGTACCGATGTAAATCCAACTGCCCGCGGTCATCTGGCCGTACATGATTAATCCCTTTTTATCTAACTCATGGAAATGCTCCCAAGACGCCCATTTAGGTACAAGGACAGAGTTAGAAAGAAGCACTCGTGGGGCGCGCTCATGGGTTTTAAACACGCCGACCGGTTTCCCTGATTGAATCAGAAGAGTTTCATCTTTTTCAAGTTCTCTTAGGGCTTTTACAATTGCATCAAACGCTTCCCAATTTCTCGCTGCTTTTCCTATTCCTCCATATACAATGAGATCTTCCGGTTTTTCCGCTACTTCTGGATCTAAATTGTTATACAGCATGCGGAGAACAGCTTCCTGCTCCCAGCCTTTACATTCTAATTCGAGCCCCTTTTTTGCTTTAATATTGCGTGAAGTTGTTTGGCTCATCATCATTTTTCCTCCTTTTTGTTAGTGCTGATTAGTAGTTGTCATTTTTTTCACAAACGCGGGCCAATCAAGCGTTTTCAACCATCGCGCCGTAGCTTCAATGTCGTTGGAAAAGACGCGATCTTTTGTGATGGATGGTACAACCTTTCGTGCGGCTTCATAAAACATTCGCGTTTTTGTCCCCATCTTCTCAACGCCGCGATACTCCACGGCTTGCATCGCACAAATGAGTTCAATCGCGAGCACCCGTCTTGTATTTTGCAAAATCGCGTAAGCGTGACGGGACGCGATCGTTCCCATGCTCACATGGTCTTCTTGATTCGCTGAAGACGGAATGGAGTCGACGCTTGCTGGATGAGCGAGCGTTTTATTTTCCGACACAAGTGAAGCGGCTGCATACTGCATGATCATTGCCCCCGACTGCAGTCCAGGAGCCGGGCTCAAAAACGGCGGCAAATCGTTCAGTTGAGGATTCACAAGCCGTTCAATCCTACGCTCGGAAATGTTCGCTAGTTCACTAATGGCAATTTTCATAAAATCCATCGCCAGCGCAATTGGCTGTCCGTGAAAATTGCCTCCAGAAATCACTTTCGCCTCGTTTTCAAAAATAAGCGGATTGTCCGTTGCCGCATTCATTTCGATTTCCAACTTCTCTTTCACATAGTCAAGTGCTTGCCATGACGCTCCATGTACTTGCGGAATACAGCGAAGAGAGTAGGCATCTTGTACGCGCAATTCTCCTTGTCTTGTCGTCAGTTGGCTGTCTGCTAGATAATCGCGGATTCTTGCCGCCACTTCGATTTGCTGGTTATAGCCACGTGCCAAATGAACACGCTCATCAAACGCGTCAATAATTCCGCGTAATCCTTCGAACGTTAGTGCAGCAATCGCTTCGCTTTCATATGCTAACTGTTCTGCTTCCAAATAACCGACAATACCCATCGCTGTCATCGCTTGTGTTCCATTGATCAGCGCCAATCCTTCTTTCGCCTTTAACGTAAGCGGAGCGATTCCCTCTTTGGCTAGAGCTTCGATCGCCGGTAGCCGACGTCCGCGGTAAAACACTTCCCCTTCCCCCAAAAGCACAAGAGTCAAGTGGGAAAGCGGAGCGAGATCACCGCTTGCTCCAAGTGATCCTTGCTGCGGAATGACCGGATGAATTTTCGCATTCAGCAAATCTAATAACCGTTCAATGACGACTGGACGAACGCCCGAATATCCTTTTAAAAGCGCATTCGCGCGCAGAAGCAACATCGCACGAGATACCACTTCTGGAAACGGCTCCCCCACACCGCACGCGTGCGAATGAATTAAATTCCATTGCAATTCTTCTACATCGTCCGCATGAATTAACACATCGCTAAACTTTCCAAATCCTGTGTTGATGCCATAAACAATTTTTTGATTCTCAACGATTTCTTCGACTGCTCCTCTGCTTCTTTCAACCACCTCCATACTTTCTTTCGAGGCAATAACAAGTTCGTCTCGGTACAATACCTGTTTCACTTCTTCCAACGTTAATGTATGACCTGTTAACACGACCATGATCTGCACATCCTCTCTCGCATTAGAGAAATAAAGAAGGAGGCTGTATCCGCAACATGTTTTGTTTGCGATACACAGCCTCCTACTGAACTAAAAACTATAGGCTTTACATATGGTTAATTCCTAATCCAATCGTCTCATGCTCTAATCCACGAATCGGCGCGCCAATCGTACCGTACAAGGCAACAGCGATCCATTCCCCTTCTTCGTCGTTTTCATACGGTTTTCCTCTCACAACGGCGAAACGAAGACCGACCGTTCTCATTAAATCTCCTAACTCCACTTGTCCTCTCGTTACGCCTTGCACCGCTTCAATGATCGCGTGATATAATGCATGCATTTCCCGATATAGCTCGCTGTTCACCACATTGTTTCGTTTTGCGGCTGTTTCAATGGAAGAAACAATCTTTTGCAGTTCCATCGAGCCAACTTTTCCTTTGCAGTAGCGCCATTCTAGCGCATCTAAATGGGTAGTGATTTCTGCTTCTTCCTCTTCTTCCAACATAGCGAGCAATACCGCATTTCGTCCAATTCTTCCTTTTGCTTGCTTAAGCATGACATCCGCACCTATTTTTGTAATTTTCAAAATAAACTATTAGCTTATTGTTATTGTATGGTTTGACTTTTTTATTGTCAACAATTTTTTGCCATATTTTAGAAAATTAATATGGTGATTTGGTAATAAACTAAAGCAGCAATTAGCTATGTTGTTTGCATACGCAAGAATAATACTGCTTTTTCTTGACAACATAATGGTATAAGAGAAGGAAGGAGAAACTGAGAATGTTACCGACTTTCATCCGAGCAAGTCTTATCATTTTGTCTTGGTCTACCGTTTTCTTTTTACCAAAAAACTCTTTAAAGAGATTTCTTCCCGTGTCCTTCTTTACGTCATTATTGGTAGTATTGATGAGCATGTTGTCGATTCCATATAAATGGTGGACAGTGC
Source organism: Thermaerobacillus caldiproteolyticus (assembly GCF_015326725.1). NCBI lineage: Bacteria > Bacillati > Bacillota > Bacilli > Caryophanales > Anoxybacillaceae > Thermaerobacillus > Thermaerobacillus caldiproteolyticus. The sequence continues at coordinate 3,561,776 of NZ_CP064060.1, read as the reverse complement.
AAGGAAGCATGAAACGAAAAATTACGAACGATTTAAGCTTTATTTTTGGTCCTTTTTTCGTAGGAACCATATGGATTTTTCATTTTACGTACGGTAAGTTTTGTTTATACCTTATAACCAATGCAATGATGGATTACACATTCGCCTATCCTTTAACAGCTCTCTTTCAACGACTCAAAGTATATAAATTAGTCAACTTTAAACCTATCCATGTTTTTCTTTCCTTTCTTTCGTATGCCGTTATTATTTATGGGTACCAATCATTCCTGCAAAAATCGCAAAGCAATCGTTTTATAACCGAGAGATAAGTCTCTCGGCTTTTTTAATATAATACCTGCAACAAAAGCAATTACTTCTACCTCCCATAAAAATTTTGCTTTGAATGCTCATTTACTATTTACATATTTTTGAAATAATGATATCATAATGATATAAAATTGATGTTAAGGTGGGGGTACTATGAAAGAAACAAAAGCGTGGTATATCAACGGTTTTGTTGGGATTATCTTCATTGCAGCTTTATTAGGAGGGGCAATACTGAGCATTCTCCATGAAGCAATCGGTATCGCTGCTTTATCTATTGTATTGGCCATGATATTAGCAAGTGGCATCTCGATCGTTCAGCCTAATCAAGCAAAAGTCGTAACATTTTTTGGCCGTTATTTAGGCAGCATTCGTGATAGTGGATTATTTCTTACAATTCCATTAACAATTCGCCAAACCGTTTCTCTCCGTGTTCGCAACTTTAACAGCAGCACGCTAAAAGTCAATGATGTCGAAGGAAATCCGATCGAAATCGCTGCGGTCATCGTATTCAAGGTCATCGACTCGGCAAAAGCCATTTTCGATGTAGAAAATTATGAAAAGTTTGTCGAAATTCAAAGTGAAACAGCCATTCGTCATGTCGCTACGAAATATCCTTATGATACATTTGAAAATCATGAGATTACATTAAGAGGAAATGCCGATGTGATTTCTGAAGTATTAGCGAAAGAATTGCAAGAACGGCTGACTGTTGCCGGTGTGGAAGTGGTGGAAGCTCGTCTCAGCCATCTTGCGTATTCCCCTGAAATCGCGGGTGCCATGCTACAGCGACAACAAGCGGCAGCGATTTTGGCGGCACGGAAAAAAATTGTGGAAGGAGCCGTTTTCATGGCACAAATGGCGATTGAGCAGCTTGACAAGGAAGGAATCTTGGAGTTAGATGATGAAAGAAAAGCGAATATGGTCAATAACTTATTGGTCGCGATCGTTTCTGAACGCGCTACCCAACCGGTCATTAATACCGGAAGTTTATATTAATGGTTGTGGAGTGATATGGCAAAAAAGAAAAGCTTCCCATTACGAATTGACCCTGAACTATACGAAATCATTGAACGTTGGGCACAAGAAGAGTTTCGCAGCGTAAACGCTCATATCGAATTTTTGTTGCGTGATGCCGCGCGGCGTGAAGGACGTTTGAAGAAAGACAAAAAGAAAACAGATGAATAAGAAGTTAAGGCCCCTGCTCTGTTGTAAAGAGCGGGGGTTTTTATGTGTGAGGATATGAAGTGTTAGCGAGGTAGCAAAAATTTCAAAATCATATCATAGCAAGTATTCTTATAAAACTCATGAAGCTGGTCCTCGTCACGCATTAACCACTGAATGAGACAACCATCGATGATTGATCGAATCATTTTTGCAGCTGTATCCACATCAATGTCCGATGAAAATGTTCCTTCTTTTTGTCCAAGCGCAACAATGTCGCGTCCTATTTTCCAACAGTTTTCATAAAACTTGAGATTAATTTGTCGATATTGTGGATTTCGGCTAGCTTGAGCCATAAAGTCAAGATACACTTTGTAAAACTTCTTATTCTTTTCCGGATCGATAAAAACCGAATGGATGTATGCCTGTAATTTTTCTACCGCTGCTGTTTGCTGACTAACCGCCTTATACTCATGCTGATAAATGCGATCCGTCACCCATTCTAACAAGCTTAAAAACACATCTTCCTTATTTTCAAAATAATAATTCGTAACCCCTTTGCTTACACCTGCATAATCAGCAATATCCTGTAATGTAACCGTTTCGTATCCTTTATCTGAAACCGCCTGAAAAGCAGCCCTTAAAATTTGTTCTCGCCTTTCTTCTGCTTTTTTCTTCATAAAGACACCCCTCGAACTTCAATCATAACGCTATTATACATGAATTTGTGACGACAAAAATATTTTGACCGGTCAGAATAATTTTGTTATCGTTATAGGCAAGAATATGAAAAATCGAAGAGGGGGATGTCAAGTGAACCAATTCAAAGCGTTAGTGGTGAACAAAACGGAGACAGATTTTACAGTGAATGTCCAAACCGTCTCCATGAATGATCTTCCAGAAGGAGATGTCGTCATTAAAGTTGTTTATTCTAGTGTCAACTATAAAGATGGACTAGCGTGCATTCCGAACGGAAAAATTGTGAAATCATATCCGTTTATCCCGGGTATCGATCTAGCTGGCATTGTCACTTCTTCTAATGACCCGCGCTTTAAAGAAGGAGACGAAGTCATTGCAACGAGCTATGAAATCGGCGTGTCGCATTACGGAGGCTACAGCGAATATGCCCGTATTCCCGGAGATTGGATTGTCCCTCTTCCAAAAGGGCTGACACTCAAAGAAGCAATGGCTTTAGGAACGGCAGGGTTTACAGCGGCATTGTCTATCCACCGCTTAGAAGAAAACGGCTTATCTCCTGAAAAAGGAAAAGTACTCGTTACAGGAGCTACTGGCGGGGTCGGAAGTATCGCTGTTTCCATGTTAGCAAAGCGAAACTATCATGTTGTCGCAAGCACAGGCAAAGAAACAGAACATGAATATTTACGCGAGCTCGGTGCAAAAGAAATCATCTCTCGTGAAGAAGTTTGTCTAGAACAGATCCGTCCGTTAGATAAGCAATATTGGGCAGCAGCCGTTGACCCTGTTGGCGGAAGAACCCTTGCCTCTATCCTTAGTAGAATCCAATATAACGGCTCCGTAGCTGTCAGCGGGCTAACAGGGGGCACAGACGTTCCAACAACCGTCTTCCCATTTATCCTTCGCGGAGTCAACTTACTTGGCATCGATTCAGTCTATTGCCCAATGGAATTACGAAAACAAATTTGGGAACGCATGGCCACTGATTTAAAACCTGATAAATTACTAGAATCTATTGCACAAGAAATCACTCTTGAACAACTTCCTAATGCATTATCGAATATTCTAAAAGGCAAACTACGCGGCAGAACGGTTGTAAAGCTATCATAAATACAGTGGAAAAATTTATAAAATCAGGGGGCTGATTATCCGTGCCCCCCTCTTTTCATTTAGAAATAGAAGCTATTTAACGTCCTAAACGCAATAGCGCATTGATATTATGTTTTACTAATTACTCTGCAATTTTGTCCCCCCCTTTCCGATAACCAATCGTCTCCCCTTTCAACAAAAGGAAATCTTTCATTCGATTTTTCCCACTTCTTTTTCCCCTTCATTTTTTCCGTGAACAAAAAATCTTTCACCTCTGAAACAAACTACGAATACTTTGACAAAATGCTTCACATCTTCTACCGCCACAAAGCGGCTGTTCAGCACCAACTTTCCTTCTTTTTAACTATAGACGTGTTGCCGTCTTGAAAACCATCCGAAGCTCATGACACCAGCGTTGTCATTTGAATTTTGCCATGCATAAATCCATAAAAGTTCACAAACGAACAGAAAAAAATCAATCGCAGTACATATACACGCAAACCGCTTAATACAATGAAATAGCGAAGCAGGAGGGAAAAAAATGGATGATATTTACCGTGTCCTCAAGGTTATTAGCGAATCAAATACGAAAAGCGTTTTGGCCACCATCATTCACGTTGAGGGCTCCGCCTATCGCAAAGAAGGGGCTTGCATGTTGTTTCAGGATGATGGAACGCAAATTGGATTGCTAAGCGGCGGATGTCTTGAGGAAGATTTGGCAATTAAAGCGCAGGAAGTATTGCGGGAAGGATGTGCGAAAACGTTTGTTTTCGATATGAAACATGAAGATGACCTTTCATGGGGACAAGGAACAGGATGTAACGGAATCATCCACGTCCTCTTGGAACCGATTAACGAAAAGTTTCGAGAATATTTGCTTACATTAAAGGACCGCTTAGATCGAAGAGAGCGCGTGCTGCTCGCGAGAAAATTAACCGCTCAGTCTGATGAAAAAAATCTTTTATTTTTAACAGAGAGCGGCTCGACATTTGGCGGCTGGAAAGAAGAAATACCGCAGAAGCTAAGAGATTTATTACATTCATCGATCCCTTTTAAAGCAATAAGCGGGATTCAAACCATTTCAGACATGCCCTTTTACATTCACCATTACTGGCCAAAACCGCGGCTTATTATTTTCGGAGCTAATCCAGACACAAAACCGCTCGTCTCCTTTGCTCATCAACTAGGGTTTCTCATCATCGTAACGGATTGGCGTCCTGCTTTATGTAATAGGGAGCATTTCCCTGACGCCGACCAATTGATGATCGGTTTTCCAGAAGAGATCGTCCCGAAACTCTCTCTGACTCCTTACGATTTTGTTGTTATTATGACGCACCATTTTCGGCGGGACCAAGAAATTCTTTCATTACTAATCAATAAAAAATTATATTATTTAGGAATTTTAGGTCCAAGAAGACGTACGGAACGCTTACTGGGTAATCAAGTAATTCCCCCGTTCCTTCATTCACCAATCGGATTGGCAATCAGCGCTCGTGGGCCTGAAGAAATCGCAATTAGTGTGTTAGCCGAGATCATTCATACGCTACGAAACGGTTCAAAGGAAAGGACAGCCTTGTTATGACGAAACGGCGAATTATCGGTATTTATCTTGCTGCTGGAAAAAGCTCGCGAATGGGAACAAATAAACTTATGCTTCCGTTGAAAGAAGAGAGGCTTGGGAGCATGGCATTAAAAAAGGCTCTGCACTCCAATCTTTATCACGTCGTAATCGTTACACGAGAAGGTGACACTCTGGATTGGATTGCTCCCGAATTATTTGCACATCCTTTGCTTGAAAAGTGGAGCTCCGTTGCATGCCCGCGATCATCTTACGGGCAATCTTACTCTTTAAAGTGCGGCTTAAAGCAAGCATACCAACTACGCGCGGAAGCGGTAATCATACTGCTGGCTGATCAGCCGTTCATAACGGAACACATGATTAACCAATTAATTTTTTACTATGAATCTTGTCCTCTTCCTTATATCACCGTCACACATAACGGAATTCCGATGCCGCCCACTTTATTTTCTGCTGAAACATTTCCACTTTTGCTGCAACTAAAGGGAGATGAAGGAGCACGAAAACTCATTCGTAAACAGTGGAAAGAAAAAGGAATGAGGCTTGAATACGAAGACCCCCTTTATTTTTTGGATATTGATACAAAACAAGACTACTTTTTGGCCATCACTGAGTTGAAAAGAAAGCGAGGTACCAGCTCAATATGATTGGAAAAAGCGTCATTCGCAAAGAAGCGTGGGATAAAGTAACAGGCGCAGCGAAGTATACAAATGACTATGTTACCCCAGGAACCTTGCACGCTAGACTTGTTACAAGCCCTTATGCCCATGCGAACATTCAGGCGATCGACATCGAAAAAGCGCTCTCTGTTCCAGGGGTACGGGCGATTGTAACAGGAGAAGGGCTGCCGCTTACCGGAGAAGACTTGCTTGACCGTCCCCCAATTGCCTTTGAAAAAGTGCGTTATCATGGTGAGGTTGTTGCCGTTGTTGTGGCGGATACGCTTGTTCAAGCGGAAAAAGCTGCAAATCTTGTCCGAATTACTTATGAACCTCTTCCTGTTGTCGGCTCACCTCGTGAAGCGTTAAAAGAAGGAGCACCTCTAATCCATGAGCAACTAGGAAGTTATCAAAAAGGACGCGGGATTTATCCTGAACCCAACACAAATATTGCTCACCGCACGAAAATTCGCAAAGGCAATATGGAAAAAGGCTGGGCAGAAAGCGATGTCGTCGTGGAGGCAAGCTTTTCCTTTTCCCCATCAGACCATGCAGCGATGGAAACAAGATGCGCTACCGCTGAAATTCTCCCAGATGGATACATTATCATTTATGCTTCTTCCCAATCACCTTTTATGATAAAAAAGCTGATTAGCTCATACTTTGGCGAAGATGTCGGAAAAGTGATTGTCCACACTCCGCTCGTCGGCGGCGCTTATGGCGGGAAAACTCCTGTTCAATTAGAACTTCTAGCATACTTAGCATCAAAAGCCGTCGGTGGGAGAAAAGTGAGCGTCTGGAATACAAGAGAAGATGACATTATTACTTCGCCAGTTCATATTGGTTTGGAAGCTACCGTCAAACTTGGCTGTACGAATGACGGTTACTTAAAAGCAGCGGAAATTCTTTATTTATTTGATGGAGGCGCTTATTCTGATAAAGCGATTGATGTCAGCCGCGCTGGTGCTGTTGATTGCACAGGCCCTTATCATATTGAAAACGTCTGGTGCGATTCATTGTGTGTATATACCAATCATCCGTATGCATGCCCATTCCGAGGATTCGGTCATGGAGAGCTCTCATTTGCGATCGAACGAACGATGGATTTATTAGCAGAAAAGTTACAAATGGACCGTCTAGAATTGCGGATGAAAAATGCCATCCGCCCCGGCCACACGACACCGACACAAGTTCTTTTAAACAACAGCAACGTTGGCAATTTACCAAAATGCATCGAACGATTGCGCGAATTGATTCATTGGGACGATTGGCAGCGTATCGAAATCGATGCACGGACCGTTCGTGCCAAAGGAGTTAGTTGCATATGGAAAACGTCAACTGTTGATACAGACGCTAGTTCCGGAGCTATTTTAACATTTAACCCAAATGGGAGCATTAACCTTATCTCCGGTGTTGTCGAGATTGGCACTGGGACAAAAACGATTCTTGCACAAATACTTGCCGAAAAGATGAAAATGGATATAAAAGACATTCATGTGAAGATGGAAGTCGATACGCAAACAACCCCTGAACATTGGAAAACGGTAGCGAGCCGCGGCACATTTATGGCAGGAAGAGCCGTACTGAAAGCGGCAGACGATGCGATTCGTCAGCTAAAAGAAATTGCATCTATCGTATTGCGCGCGTCCGTTGAAGACTTAGAAGTCGGCTACGGAAAAGTTTTTTTACGGGACGACCCAGCCATTTATGTCAATATAAAAGACATCGCCTACGGTTACAAATATCCGAACGGAAACGCCATCGGCGGGCAAATCATCGGACGAGGCAATTACATTTTAAGACATTTAACGTATTTAGATAAAGAAACTGGCGCAGGAAAACCAGGACCGGAATGGACGGTCGGAGCGCAAGCCGTCGAAATCGAATTCGATAAACGAGATTACACGTATAAAATCATCAGAGCTGTTTCCGTCATTGATATTGGAAAAGTGCTCAATGAAAAAGCAGCCATCGGGCAAGTGATGGGGGCAATGAGCATGGGGCTTAGCTGGGCAAGCCGCGAAACGTTCCTCTTTGACCGATATGAAAGAGTGTTGAACCCGCAGCTACGAACATATCGACTGCTTCGCTTCGGAGAGCATCCAGAGTATATTGTCGAGTTTGTCGAGACACCGCAAATTGATGCTCCGTATGGAGCCCGCGGCGCCGGTGAGCACGGACTCATTGGAATGCCGTCTGCATTAGCGAACGCCTTATCAGTCGCTGCCGAAGTGCCCCTGAATGAACTCCCTCTTGTTCCTGAACTGATTTGGCGAAAAAAGAAGGGGGAACATCATGGTTCCATTTGATTTTACGTATCACCAGCCGTCATCGATTCACGAAGCCATTCAATTGTTTCAGACACTACAACAACAGGGAAAAAAACCGATGTATTATGCGGGAGGAACGGAAATCATTACGCTCTCACGACTCCATCTCGTCTTTACTGATGCGGTCATTGACATCAAACAAATCCCCGAATGTCAAGTTCTCGACATTCAACAACAGCAGCTTGTTCTTGGTGCCGGTGTATCGTTAACGACCATCGAAGAAGCCAACCCCTTTCCTCTATTAACGAAAACCGCAAGCGAAGTCGCTGACCGTACGGCACGCAACCAAATTACATTAGGTGGAAATATTTGCGGACAAATTTTTTATCGAGAGGCAGTATTGCCTTTATTGCTCGCTGACAGCGAAGTCGTCATTGCCGGAAAGGACGGGGTGCAACAACGTTCGATCCATCAAGTATTTCAACAGCACATGCAATTACAACCGGGCGAATTTCTCATTCAAGTGAAAACGGAACAGACATACTTATCTCTTCCATATGCCCACATAAAAAGGCGAAAACAAGGAGAAGTCGGGTATCCGCTTGTGACGGTGGCAGCATTAAAAAAAGATGGGCAACTCCGGGTGGCATTCAGCGGCGTCTGCCCATTTCCGTTCCGCTCCCAAGCGGTCGAAGAGCGCTTAAATCAGCAACTTCCGGTCAATACACGAATTGACGAAGCCCTTCAACACCTTCCCCGTCCAATTTTAGACGATATTGAAGGGTCAGCACAATATCGCCTCTTTGTGCTAAAACATACGCTCTTTGACATCATCACTGAACTGGAGGGAGAATAAACGAATGGCAACAACACAACAATGCGAAATGCTTCTAACGGTAAATGGAGAAGCACACTCTGTCATCGCGCGACCAGCCGACACATTGTTATTTGTTCTCCGCAACAAACTTCGTCTCACAGGAGCCAAACCCGGCTGCTTAAACGGAGATTGCGGAGCTTGTACCGTGTTGATAGATGGCGTCCCAATTAAATCGTGCATGATGCTCGCGATTGAAACCGTCGGAAAAACAATTACGACCATTGAAGGGCTAAAACATTCACCGATTCAGCAAGCATTTGTCGAGCATTTTGCGTTTCAATGCGGCTATTGCACCCCCGGGTTTATTATGAACGCCCACGCCTTAACCGAAAAATATCCTGATGCCAGCGACGACGTCATTCAAGAATGGCTCGAATCAAATATTTGCCGTTGTACGAGTTACCGGGAAATCGAGCAAGCTGTCAAATCCGTTTTACTAAAAAAGCATCGAAATGATTAGCGTCTTTCGCTTATGAGCACGACCGCTCGTAAGCGGGAGACGTTTTCATGATAACGCAGGCAACGATGAAACATTCCTCTTTTGTTGCAGCCACATCCACCCATACGTGAACACGATCGCCATAATCATAAATCCACCTAAAATAATGATGTCGTTTCGTAAAAGAGCAAAATCGCCTGTGGAAATAATGACACGAAATCCCTCTACTGTATATGTCATCGGCAACAAGGAACGAACGTCTTGTAAAAGCTGCGGCACGAGTTCTACCGGATACGTGCCAGAGCTTGCTGTTAATTGCAAAACAAGCAACACAATCCCGATAAAGCGCCCCACATTATCAGCTACAGTCACAAGACACTGAACAATCGCCATATAGGCTAAACTAGCAAAAAGCGAAAACAAGTACATCTGCCAAGTATAAAGCGGTTGTAATCCAACAATATGAGTCAACAAGACAACCATTATCACGCTTTGTCCCAAAGAAATAAGCACTAAAATCACAAATTTTGATAAAAACCATGCAAGCGCATGAGGCGGAGCATGCTCCGTTTCGCGAAGCGAATATACCGTCGTAAGCAATAATGCTCCGACATATAAGCTAATCGAGAGAAAATAAGGCGCCATTCCCGTCCCATAGTTCGGTACAGCATGGACCGGCTGCTCCTTCAAGCGAACAGGATTGGCCATCATCTGATACATCGGCTGTCCAGCGTGAATATGCTGCACTCGTTTCGCCCCATCTGCCAACTTTTTAGTTAGCTCATAGCTCCCTGATAATAATTCATCTTCTCCTTTTTTTAACGCTACAAGATGATTTGTCACATTATCCCACCCATTCGTCACACTACGAGCCCCATCTGCAAGCGCGCTCATCGAATCATGGAGCGTTTTTTCCCCAGCAGCCAGCTCACCAAGTTTCGCATGTACCGTCTTCGTTCCTTCCGCCAACTGTTGCGTGCTATCACTGATCTGTTTCATTCCGTCCCTAAGCGTTTCAGCAGCCGAGGTGACTTTTTGCATACCTCTATTCATTTGATCGCTGATCTCTGTCATTTGCATAAACGCAGAGTCTTGTTGCAATTCCGGATGCTGCTGCCCATAAGCTTGCATCATTTCATGCAGTCGAGCTGCGCCGACTGATAGCTGATTCATACCGCTTACGAACTCACTCGAACGAGCAGAGAGCTGCACAGTTCTTTCTTTGAGAGTTTGTATCCCTTCATTGACAGCCGTCATTCCGTTATGAAGCTGGATCGCCCCTTGAGATAGCTTTGCTGCCCCGCTTTCCAACTCAGCAGCACCGCTTGAAAATCGTGCAATCCTCCCTTGTTGTTCCTTCATTCCTGCGATAAGTTCCCCTGTTCCAGAAGATATGTTCATCAATCCGTCACTAATTTTCTCAGAACCTTCGCTTGCTTGAGCCAATTCTTTTCCTAATTCGTTTATTTGTGCAAAAATAGCCGCCGTATATTTTTCTGTTAATGTCGACGCTAATTGTTGGCGAATTTTCTCGACACCCGTTTGTCCGATTGAGCGAAGCAAGATAGTTAAACCCTTCATTCGATTTGTAATACAACTCTAACGGTGTCGGCTTCTGTGCCATTAACATTGTCGCACGCTTGGAAAAGTTGCTCGGAATGAGTACCTCAAAATAAAATTCATTATTTTGCAATCCTTTTTCTGCTTGCTTTCGGTCAACAAAATGCCACTCAAAACTTTGATCTTTTTTAATTCGTCGACTAACTCATCTCCAATGGCATACGTTGTTCCTTTATATGTAGCAGGACGGTCCTCATTGACAACCGCCACAGGCAATCGTTCCAAATGGCCGTACGGATCCCAAAATGCCCAAAGATATGTTCCGCTGTATAAAATCGGGATAAATAAAATCCCAATCAACACAATAAGTCGTTTGGGACGTTGAACAATGCTTTTCCATTCATCAATAAGCCATGATGCTAACGCGATCTTCCTTCCATTAAATCAATTGTTCCCCAGTTAGAATATCCGCTTCCATATCGTTACATGCAACGTATCATTGACAAAATGTAACATTAACGTTAATGTTATATTTATAAAAGCTCTTTAATAAAATAAAGTGAGAGGAAAAATGATGAAGCAATTTAAAATTGATGATGTCGCGAAAGAAACCGGCCTCACGAAACGGACGATTCGCTATTATGAAGAAATTGGGCTCATTAAGCCGCCTGAACGAAGTGAAAAAGGCACAAGGCTATATACGGAAGAGGATATTGAACGCTTAAAAAAGGTGATTGCTGCTAGAGAAGTATTAGGATTTTCCTTGCAGGAACTACAACAATTTTTAACATTAAAAGAAACAATTGAAGCCCACCACCGCGATTATCGAAACGCAACCGATAAAGAGCAAAAACAACAAGAGCTAAAAGAAATCGCAGCAGGAGTTCGTGAGCAAATCGACATGCTCGAACAAAAAATGAAAAAAATGCTTGAGTGGAAGAAAGAACTTAAACAGCTTCACGAAAAAATTCAAGCCATTTTAGAAGAGCAATAAAGGAGAGGAAGAAAATATGGACGAAGGGAAACAAACGCGCGCCCGCTGGATAACGGTATTTGCGGCATTTTTAGCGTTTATGGGAATCGGGATTGTCGATCCGATTTTACCGATGATCGCTGAAAGCATCGGTGCGACCCACTGGCAAGTCGAAATGCTATTTACCGCTTATATTTTTACGATGGCAATTATGATGATTCCATCCGGAATGTTCGTGAGCCGTCTTGGAGATAAAAAGATGATGGTAACAGGACTAGCCATCGTCACCGTTTTTTCATTATTATGCGGTTTATCCAACAGCATTCCGCAACTTTCTGTCTTCCGAGCCGGATGGGGGCTTGGAAATTCAATGTTTTTCGCAACAGCAATGACGTTATTAATTGCGCTTACTCCCCAAGTGCAAACAGCGGTCGGTCTTTATGAAGCAGCCATTGGTCTCGGTATGGCGGGCGGGCCTCTTGTTGGCGGCATTCTCGGCCAGCATTCATGGAGATATCCGTTTCTTGCGACAAGCATATTAATTTTTGCAGCGCTTTTACTCGTGTCATTCTTCGTCTATGATCCAAGCAAAAAAGTAACAAGAAAAACTGCTAGCATCAAAGAAATGGGCCGACTTTTATCATTCCCTCCATTTATTAAAGGGGCTATTGGCGCCATGTTGTACTATTATGGCTTTTTTGTCGTGTTAGCATATTCGCCATTAATTATGCAGCTATCGGCCATTCAAATCGGTCTCGTCTTTTTTGGTTGGGGGCTTTGCCTTGCTTACGGCTCTGCAATTTTATCACATCGCTTAGAAAAAACGTATACACCAAAACAACTTTTGCCATATAGCCTCTTTATATTTGCCATCTTTTTGCTTCTTTTATTTGTCGCAAATAACATGTGGGTATTAGTCATTTGCATTATCTTATCGGGATTAGCGTCTGGATTAAATAATGCGTTATTCACAAGTTATGTTATGGAAGTATCGCCATATGAACGCGGCATTACTTCCGGAACATACAATTTCGTACGCTGGATGGGAGCAGCGATTGCTCCAGTCTTATCAGGGGTGATCGGACACGCTTTTTCCAGCAAAGCGCCATTCATCGTAGCGATGGTACTAGCACTAATCGCCTTTTTATTTCTGTTGTTTGGAAAAAAACAACAACAACATCCTCTCTCACAAACAAGCTAATGGCTTTCTTTCCTTAAACAAACACTATATAAGTAAAGTAAACTAAACGGGGCTGGCCCATCTTGTGGGTCACCCCCGTTTTTCTAATAATATAGGCTTTCTACATAATGACACCTAACACACTTTCGCATGACGGGCGTTTCGAAAAAGACGTGTCGGCACTTTTGTTGAATGTCGGAAATTTGTTGTTCTAATTGAGTGATCCGTTCTTTTAGCTGAAGGATTTCCTGCTTTAACGCCGCTACATCTTCATTATTGGTAAAGGGTTGCCCCATTTTCCACAAACTCCTTCGCTTTTTGTTTCATTCCTTCTTCTTTGACCGCTTTTTGCAAATCGTGAGAAATTTTCATCGAGCAAAACTTCGGTCCGCACATCGAACAGAAGTGAGCCACTTTCGCTCCTTCAGCTGGCAATGTTTCATCATGATATTCCCGTGCCCGTTCCGGATCGAGAGAAAGGTTAAATTGGTCGTTCCATCGAAACTCAAAGCGCGCTTTCGATAATGCATCATCGCGCATTTGTGCTCCCGGATGACCTTTCGCCAAATCAGCCGCATGTGCTGCAATTTTATAGGCAATAACCCCTTGGCGCACATCTTCTTTATTCGGCAATCCTAAATGTTCTTTCGGCGTCACATAACAAAGCATTGCCGTTCCGTACCAGCCAATCATCGCTGCACCGATTGCGGAAGTAATATGATCGTATCCCGGAGCAACATCTGTTGTGAGCGGTCCCAATGTGTAAAAAGGAGCACCTTTGCAAATTTCGATTTGTTTCTCAACATTTTCTTTAATTTTATGCATCGGCACGTGGCCCGGACCTTCGATCATTACTTGCACATCATGCTTCCACGCAATCTCCGTCAATTCTCCAAGCGTCTCCAGCTCGGCAAATTGCGCTTCGTCATTCGCATCGGCAATCGAACCAGGTCGTAATCCGTCTCCAAGAGAAATAGCAATATCGTATGCTTTTAAAATTTCACAAATTTCTTCAAAATGTGTGTACAAAAAGTTTTCTTGATGGTGGGCTAAACACCACTGTGCCATAATCGAACCACCGCGAGATACAATCCCTGTTGTACGATTGACCGTCATTGGGATGTAACGAAGCAATACCCCGGCATGGATCGTAAAATAGTCCACTCCTTGTTCAGCTTGTTCGATTAACGTATCACGGTATATTTCCCACGTTAGTTCCTCCACAATGCCGTTCACTTTTTCAAGCGCTTGATAAATCGGAACTGTCCCAACCGGAACCGGTGAGTTGCGGATAATAAACTCTCTTGTCGCATGAATATGCTTTCCTGTTGACAAATCCATAATCGTATCGGCTCCCCAGCGAATCGCCCAAAGCATTTTCTCGACTTCCTCTTCAATGGATGATGTTACAGCGGAGTTGCCGATGTTTGCATTAATTTTCACATGAAATTGACGTCCAATAATCATCGGCTCACTTTCAGGATGATTAATATTAGAAGGGAGAATCGCTCTTCCTGCTGCGACTTCCTGGCGAATGAGTTCAGGGTCCATATTTTCACGAATTGCAATAAACTCCATCTCTGGAGTAATGATTCCTTGTTTGGCATAATGCATTTGCGTGACCGTTCGTCCTTTTTTCGCACGAAGTGGTCTTCGATGAAATGGAAGAACGATGTCTGATTGGTTTCCACTGCGAAGTCCGTTATCTTCCGGTTTTACTTGGCGCCCCTCGTATTCTTCCACATCTCCTCGTTCCAAAATCCAACGTTTACGCAATTCTGGTAATCCTTTATGAATGTCAGGCTGAAAATGGGGATCGGTGTAAGGTCCGCTTGTGTCATATACTCGGACAGGTTGGTTTTCAAACGTTCCTTCCTCTGTTTTCGTAGAACTTAATGCAATTTCTCTCATCGGAACACGAATATCCGGCCGAGAACCTTCGACATACACCTTTTTACTTGCAGGAAACTGCATGAGGGATAAAATGTTTGGCATGTAACTTCTCCTCCTCTTTTGTTTTTTGACCCGAAGTTACACCAAAACGTGTGGACGATAGGAGGGAGAAGACGAAGAAATAAAAATCGGGTTCTCCAACAAGAGAACCCGACGGAATGACAAATAGCGCAAGTATACAACAATACTCCCACTATCTACTTCCCTACGCTGGCATAACCCAGATCAGGTTCAAAGGGTCAAAGAACTTAAGCGCGTTCTTCTCTCAGTCCAAGCTATTGGACTCCCCTAGTAGATAAGCAATGAATCATATTCATTTTTCTAAATATTAACACATATTTTTATGGGTGTAAATGCTTTTTATACTTTGGTTCTGTTCGTTTCATTCTCCTGAACAACTTTGAGCTCACATCCGATACGATGAGACGCATTCAGGGAAAGTCCTGCCCTGTAGGAAGTTACCATGCTTTATTTGAATTTGAAAGCACTTAAAATCAATAATAGCGCTTATACTTTAAATTGCTGCAATAGAGACTGCATTTCTTCTGCCATCTTGCTTAAAGAGGAGGCGGATGAGGCAATTTCCTCCATTGACGCCATTTGCTCCTCTGTAGCAGCGGAAATGTTGGCTGAGCCTGTGGACGACTGTTCGACAATTGCGGTAATACTCTGAATTGAAGCAGCAACATGCTGAGCGCTCTCCGTCATTTGCTGAATGGCTGCAGACACTTGTTCAATTTGTTCATTAACACCGTTAATAGATTCCCGAATTTGTTCAAAAGAAAGACCTGCCGTTTGAACGGCATGAATCCCTTGTGAAACTTCGTTAACGACCGTCTCCATAGAATCGATGGCCTTTTCTGTCTCTTCTTGAATATCACTAATGAGTTGTGAGATTTGTTGAGCTGACTGAGCCGATTGCTCTGCTAGTTTTCTCACTTCATCGGCTACTACCGCAAATCCTTTTCCTTGTTCTCCTGCTCTCGCTGCTTCAATGGCCGCATTCAATGCGAGCAAATTTGTTTGTGAAGCGATTCCTGTAATCACTTGCGTAATTTGACCGATTTCATTGGAACGTTCTCCAAGCCCTTTGACAACTTGTCCAAGTGATTGAACATGCTCATAAATAAACTGCATTTGCTCTTCCATTTGCTCAATGGATTGTCTCCCTGCTTTGGCTTTCGCAAACGTTTTATTTGCATTCATCGATACATGCTGCGTATTGGCTGACACTTGGGTAAGTGTTCCTGAAATACCGTTCATTGAAATCGATGTTTCCTGTGCCGTTTTGACTTGTTGTTCAGAGCTTAAAGCAATCGTTTCCATCGTTGATGCAATTTGCTCTGTCGCTTTTGTTGTCTGCTCGGCAATATGAGTCAACTGGTCAGAAAATAACGACATGTCATCGGAATGACGCTTGATGTTGGAGATGACCGCTTGCCATGTTTCTACCATCTCATTCATGCAAACGGCAATCGGCTTTAATTCTCTCACCTCGTCAACAGGAACACGCGTTGATAAATCCCCCTCTGTCATCTTTTCCAAGTAGTGATTAATCACCGAAATTGGAGCAATAAAGCGCCGATAGTTTAAGATAGCTGATAAAATACCAATGATAGCGCCAAGCAGTATTGTGCCGACCATCGTCCACCAAAACGCTGAACCGGCTATTCCGTTTGCCATACATATTCCTAAACCAACAAGAGCAGTACTCGGAATGACAACAAACAGTGTACGAATGACATAGCTATGTACTGACATATTTCCCCTCACCTTTCAATGAATTGAAAATTTATATATAATTATAACATTTCCTTTTTTTAGATGGGAACGACGTTTTTTATCATAAATACATAGAGAACCAATAAATATAAAAAACAACAGCCAAGAACAATATTTGACAATAAGAGATCTTTTGTTTTACAACTATAATAAACGAAAACGAAAGAAGGGATATAGATGATCGGGTTTATCGGTTTAGGTATTATGGGAAGCAGGATGGCAGAAAACTTATTAGATAAAGGCTATGAACTGATTGTTTATAATCGGACGAAAGAAAAAGCAACACGCCTACTAGAAAAGGGCGCTACATGGGCCGGCTCACCAAAAGATGTCGCGCATCAGGCAAAAATAGTATTCACCATGTTGACTCACCCGAACGCTGTAGAGGTTATCGCACTCGGAGAAGATGGATTTCTTCATACCCTTTCAAAAGGAGCGATTTGGATCGACTGCAGCACCGTCCACCCTTCTTTTACGAGAGCAATGGCAAAAGAAGCAGAACAACGAGGCATCCGCTTTCTTGATGCTCCTGTCTCAGGCTCAAAAATTCCCGCTGAAAAAGGAGAGCTCATCTTTTTTGTCGGAGGAAAACAAGAAGATGTAGAAGAAGTGAGACCGCTTTTGAATGCGATGGGAAAAGCCATTTACCATCTTGGAGCAAATGGAACTGGAACAGCAATGAAACTCGTCGTCAACCTCTTGCTTGCTGAGTCTATGGCTGCTTTTGCTGAAGCTGTCACGCTCGGTGAAGCGCTCGGTCTCAATAAGGAAACGGTCGTGAATACACTTTTAAACAATCCGAGTGCCGCGCCATTTCTACAAGGGAAAAAAGAAAAAATTATTCGCAACGATTTCGCCACAGAGTTTCCGCTTGAACATATGCAAAAAGACTTGCAACTAATCTCACAAGCTGCCTATGAAAATAACGTTTCTTTGCCACTTGTCAATGCTGCAAAAGAACTTTACGGTTTGGCAAAACAGTACGGATTCCATCAGAAAGATTTCTCCGCCATTTATCAATTCTTATCGCATAAACATCAGTAAATGCCTATCGTAACAAGGATAGGCATTTACTTTTACTTACTATATAGCAACACTTGAGCAATACCGACAAAATATTCCGATTCACGAATAATGTGATTAAGCACAACTTTCGCGGTCGGATTTTTACTCACAGCAGCACTCTCGTTTTTTAACTGTTGGCATAGTTTGATAAATTCTAAGCTTTGCTGCAAACAATAAGACACTAATTGCAACACTTGATTATAGAGCTGATCAGGCAAATAATATCCGGCACGAGTGACCGATTCAATATAGCGCACAACTTGTTGATGTGTCGCAGAAAGAACTTCTTCCCATTTCTTAAGTGTTTCCACATACGGCTCTTCTAATCCTGCTACAAGCTCGCGGATCACAACGGTATGTTCTTCTTCTTGATGTTTCCAAAATTCAGCTTCATCCAAGATCCGAAGCGGCATTTGCTGACCATAATAAAACTGCATAATCCCATCTCCCCGCTTGCGCTTCTCATTTCAATATATGGGGAGGATGGAAAAGATATGATTTCCCATAACTTTCAAATTGGAAAAATAATATCCACAGTAGTTCCTTGACCAACTTCACTTTCGATTTTAATACTTCCGTTATGTGCTTCGATAATCTTATAACTTACCATTAATCCTAAACCTGTTCCCTTTTCCTTCGTACTGTAAAAAGGTTCTCCTAACTTTGATATTCTGTCTTTAGGTATCCCGCACCCTTGATCTATAAAGCGAATGACAAGACAACTATCTTGCACCTTCGCCTGAACTTTAATCTCTCCACCGTTTGTCATCGCCTCAATGGCATTTTTAATAATATTAATGAATACCTGTTTTAATTGATTTTCATCACAATAAAGTAGCGGAAGATTCGGTTCAAATTCCGAAATCATTTTAACATTATTTAAAATCGCCTGTGCGTCAAGCAAGGTCATCACATCTTTCAAAAGAACAGAAACATCCTTCCGCTGAAAATTCATCACCTGTGGTTTCCCTAGCATCAAAAATTCGTTAACAATAAAGTTAATTCTCTCCAACTCCGATTCCATAATTTCAAAATAATGTTTATGTGTTTCACATTCTTCTTTTAGCAGATGCATAAAACCATTGATAGAGGTCAATGGATTTCGAATCTCATGGGCCACTCCTGCAGCCAGCTCCCCCACAACCGCAAGCTTTTCTGATTTCCGCAATAATTCTTCCGCTTGTTTGCGCTCTGTGATATCAGTAGAAACAAATAAGATTTGATCGGTTCCCTCATTTGGAGAGAAAATAGGTAGTCTCACTGTTTCTACCCATCTAGTCTTTCCTTCCTGATCTTTGAACTCTTCTTCAAGAACGATTCGTTCCTTCATTTTCTCTATTTCTTCCCACACACTAACTGGATTAGATTCTATATTAAACTGAAAATCATCGATCTTTTTGCCAAGAAGATGCTGTGTTTCTGTTCCTAAAAGCTTAGCGAACGATTCGTTTACAAGGGTGAAATTTCCTTCCTTATCGATGGCATATATATAACTTGGGTTCATATCGATAATTTTACGAAGAAATTCCTTCTGTTCTTTCAGTTGTTCTTCTTTAAGCTGCAAATTCGTTTTCGACTGGCGAATATACTGAATCATTTCATTGAAGCGACTGGATAGTTTTCCGATTTCTGTATTGTCAATTTTCTCTATCCGTTGATTATAATCTCCTTTCGCCACTTGATCTACAGCAAGATATAATCTGCGGATTGGATGAATAATTTGCCGTGCATATAAAGCAGTAAGAATAGATAAAACAATAAAGGCAACAAGCGAAATCGTCCATAATGATTTTTGAAATGCAAAATATGGTTCATAAATTTCATCAGCCGGTATTTGCGCTACTACTCCCCAATCTAAAATCGGGATATACTCAAATGAAGCAAGCATAGTAATCCCGTTTGTATTCGTAACTTCTTGATACCCCGATTGCTTTTTTAACAGCTTCTTTACAATAGGATTTTGACTTACATCTTTCCCGATTCGTTCTTTTGATGGATGAGAAATAATTTTTCCGTTTCTATCAACAATAAACGTATACCCATTTTCCCCGATCTTAAAACTTTGAAATATAGATTGAAAAATTTCATTATTTTCAATACGTAACGATAAATTGACTATTCGCTCGACTTCTTTATGATCGTTTACGACCGGGATTGAAACAACGAGCAAATATCGGCCTGTATCCGCGGAAACTACATTGCTTAAATAAATTTTTTGTGTTTTGAGTGCTTGCTGAAAATATTCCCGTTTGCTTAGGTTATAATTTTTCAAATGTTTCAAGTCATTCGGATAAAAAGCTCGTACATATCCATTTGTATCCAGAACCGTACCACTATCAATATAAGGGGAAATATCAACAATATTCGCTAACCCCCTAGAAAGTTGATTAAAATCATTCGACTTAAAATTTTCATTCGACTGAACGTAATTCTCAAGACTTTGAAGGTCTTTGGCAATAAGAGAAATCTGATCTTTCATGCGCAAAACCGTTTTATCAGTAACTTGCCGATATTGTTCCTTTGAAATTTCCGGTAATATGATACGTGATACAATAAACATTAAGCCTAAAAGTGTACAGATAATGGCTAGATTAATGATATAGATTTTCCAAAAAATCTGTGATTTAAACCATTTCATATTGCTACTCCTTAACTCATTCATAAATAGAACACGAAAAGAAAAAAGGTAGGGCATTCTCTGATTTAACAAAAAATCTAAGAGAAAGGGGCACCCTACCTTATATCTAAAAATATGCCTAACTTCGAAATCACTTCCATCACATCTTTCAGATGACAATCTTTTATATCCAAAAGTATACCTAACTTCGACTTCACAATTCAACTCTTTCAATCCACTGTTACTTCGCAAATTTTTTCAAACTCAAGCGGTGACAGACATTTATAACATGAGAATATCACGGTTCATAAGGTCGACTTTGGTAAAAATAATTTGGCGTCACGGTCGTATTGTCATAATTTTTATGGAAAATATGGGTGGTCGCCGGGGAGACAGGCGGTATCAACCATGTCCAGTCTCCTGTTACATGGCGGCCATCTTGTTGTTCTTTTTGCTCGAATAACTTAAACTGCTGCGATGCCGTGTGGTGATCGACAATGCTGACGCCCGCTTTTTTATAAGAATATAAAACAGCGATGTTTAACTCGATTAACGCTTTATCTTTCCAGAGCGTCGAGTTCATGCTCATGTCTAGTCCCATGCAAGAAGCGATTTTCGGAAGCATATTGTATCGGTAATCATCAGCAAAATTTCGGGCACCAATTTCTGTTTCCATATACCATCCGTTAAATGGAGCTGCCGTATAGCGAATGCCACCGATTTCCAGACTCATATCCGAAATAATGGGAACGGCATACCACTTTAACTGTAAATCTTTAAACCAAGGGAATTCAGGATGTTCGATCGGAACTTCTAAAATTATATCCTTCGGGATGTGAAACCATTTCGGTTCCTTTCCCTTCACTTGAATGACCAAAGGCAGAATGTCAAAATGGGTTCTTTCTCCTTTCCATCCCATTCGTTCACATGCTTTTGTAAAAGAAATCGAGGAAGAATCGCCAATAACGCCGGTTTCCGTTTCATAACCAGCGTAACGAAGCAGCTGATGATTCCAAATCCGCACATTTTCCATGCCTTTTTCAGCTGGTTTAAACACCGTAATTGCTGGACGTATTTTCCCCCCGTTCGTGGCAAACTCGATATGATGAAATAAACTTTGGACGACATCTTCCTCTTTCTCTAAATGTCTGGCGTCAAATACGTGCAACGTTTGCCAAAACAAGCGGCCAATGCAACGATTGCTGTTGCGCCATGCCATTCTCGCTCCATGTTGGAGTTCCTCATACGTATGGGTATACGTGCCGGTACGACGGATTTCTTGTTGAATTTCCTGCAAGCGCGATTCCACTTCTGCTTCGCTTTTACCTAACTCTTGATAGCACAAATGAATAAACCGCTCCGCTTCGTTCCACAACCATTCTTGATTTCTCAACATGACTCCCTCAATTTCCACTGTATTTTTGTACTTTTTTATCTTACCATAGAGCTGACTACGGAAAAATCACTGTGTTTGAACAAAATAAAAAGCGACACGCTGATGGGCGTATCGACTTTAGATCTATTATTTCATTATGCTCCTACATCGATTTTCTCCGTGGCCTTCATCTTTGAACTAGGGCGATACATTGTGTCTCATGATGGCTATTATGCTGCCGAAGTGTTATATATCGAGAAAAATCATGGAGGGTATTTTGTGATTCTCCGCAGCGGGACTCACCATTTACGCTTACCTGCCTAGTGGAAAATGAATCACCCTTGTTCCATTATATCGATTGATCATGGGACTACCCATTTGAACATCCTGCGATTCAAGAAGAATGTGTCACATTCGCTGGCGAGCTGTGTACTCCAAACAACGTTTTAGTCCGGGATACATTGTTCCCATCTCCGTGTTGGTGATGTCATCCTTTTTCAGTGTGCGGGTGCATACGGATGGGACATCTCACATCACGAGTTTTTAAGCCATCCTTATCCAGAATTTATTTAGAATAGTTTTGTAGAAATAAAAAACATCCATCGCTTGCTCGACATCTGTCTAGACAAAACGATGGATGTTTGTGATTATGGCTGCTCTGTGGTCACATATGTCCCTGCGATGAAATCGTGAGTGAATAGCACGTTTGTCTTCACGAGCCGCTACCATAATCGCACTTACAATAAGGGCAAGACCGAAAGTAATTCCGTAAATAATGGATGCGACAATCGAACGCAAAAACATCGCGCCAAATCCTAGCTTCTCCCCATTCACTTTCACAATACGAATACCGATCATTTTCTTTCCAACTGTATACCCGGACCAGACAACAGGAACAATCCAAAAATATAAGACATTTACAATGGATGTAAAAGCGTCTCCTTCCCAATCCCCTGTAATCCAATAACTAATCAATGCTAAAGGAATACCAATAATGATGCCATCTAAAATAGACGCAAGAAACCTTTTCCAAAACCCAGCCGGTTTTGTCACCATGATGTATAGCCTCCCTCTGAAGTCATTGAACCCTTTCTACCAATGTATTCATTACCAATATTCCTGATTCATGGAAGATCATTTAATCCTATCATACCGGCTTCTTCCGATATTGACAACCACTTATCTTGGTCGGGCGACAATTCCGTTGTGCACTTTAATAAAACCGTGCCGTAAAATTTCAAAGCCGCCTTCATAGACATACAATCCCATTTGCCGAATATCCATGAGCTCACGGTACGTATGGTTCATGACATCAGCCATAATTTTATAGAAAAGCAGTGATTTTAATTGATAACGAGGAGTCGTCATAATCACATATCCGCCCGGTTTCAGAAACCTTCTGTGCCAATCTAACACTTCGGGTTTATGCTCATCAGGAAAATGCTCCAGCAATCCGACGCTAATGACAATATCAAATTCTTTATCAAATGGTAAGTTACGAATATCGTCAACAATATAATGGATGTTCATCTGATCCTTATACCATACTTTCGGCTGATCCGTCGCTGGATTCGTCCCTAAAAACGGATAGCTTTCCGGAAATGTCCCAAAGCGGTCGGTACGGCAAAATTCATCATAATCAACAAGAATCACTTCTCCACCGGGATACATCGCATATAGCTGCATCGCTTCGTATCCTTCTGCTGCTCCTAAAAAAAGTATGCGGGGCCGCTTCACATCAAGCCCTTCAAAAAGCGCCCGCTTTCCTCTCGGATCCCAAATTCCGTCTTCGATCCGGTGCGCATAATTCCATAACGAAAGGCGCAACGTTTCTCCCAATGCCTTTTTCACTTCGCTCATTTGAAAGCGAGATAAATAGCGCCATGCCTTCTGTTTTGCTTTAGATATCTCTTTTGGCACATCTTTTACAAACCATTCATGAAACGAACGGTTAAAAAATTCCCACGACTTTTTCACAGACATTGGCCCGTTTTCGTTTTCCCATTCGCGTTTTTCTTTCGCCACTGTTTTCACCTCATATGGCTTTCCGACTTCCTTCCACGTCAGCTGCGACCAATCAGACACAATGTTGGCGTTAATAAACTTGTCTAGATGCTCGTTCATTGGATTACGCAAATCAACGCGGTAACTGGGAGTTAATTCTGTCCTTCCAAAATCGTCCTCGGAATAAAAATAGTGGTCAGTGTTCGACTGAAGAATTTCCATAATATTGCCCCCTTACCATCTCCAATTCTTTTTGCAATTGCCCAAACAGCATCAGCCGATACATGTGAAAATCAGCGCGGAGTGACCAAAGCGGATGACCAAACGTGGCAGGTTTGTTTCTTTCGATAAAAAAGTGGCTAAACCAAGCAAATGAGTAGGCGGCGACCGGAGCCGCAAGCAGCCACCAGACATGAAGTGTTACAATTGCAAGCAAAACAAAGACAAACACAAAGCTTGTACCTATGAAATGC
Source organism: Thermaerobacillus caldiproteolyticus (assembly GCF_015326725.1). Classification (NCBI taxonomy): domain Bacteria; kingdom Bacillati; phylum Bacillota; class Bacilli; order Caryophanales; family Anoxybacillaceae; genus Thermaerobacillus; species Thermaerobacillus caldiproteolyticus. The sequence continues at coordinate 3,537,718 of NZ_CP064060.1, read as the reverse complement.
CATACTCTTGTCGCTCTTTTACTGTGCTGCAACAAATAAAACGGCCAAAACTCCTCGTAATCTTTAAATTCCATCGCTCTCTCCCTCCCCCCAAAAAATAAAACGCTTTCATTTATCGTTCCATCATTCATATCTAAATTCCTTTCCCCTTCCATTATATTTTGCTTTTCTCTTTGACAGTACAGACATCATTGTGTTCCTGCCTGTTTTTACTTAATTTCAAAACAGAAATGAAAAATAAAACAGCGGCTTTCTATTCGGTGCGAAAAGCTATGCCGCTGTTTGCCAAATTTATATGCTATTTTGTTATTTCCTATCGGTCCTTTTCGTCAGGGGCATGGTTCACCACAATACCCATGCCTAAGCCTCCCCGGAAGCAATACTTGCTTTCCAATAATATAGGGGTATTCAAAAATTACGATTGCTTGTCACGTGTAAATATCTATTTAAAGAAACTAGCCCCTTTTTTCCTTGTTGATTATAACTTATAACTAATGAATTTACAGCCACACTCCCTTATTCTCTGCTTGGCTTAGAGTTTTATCGATCCAAAAGGCAGGCAGAGAATTATAAGAAAACTACAGTATATCAGCATTGCACCACAATCTTCATCAAACAGATTCCTAAGTTAGCAGAGTCAAAAAATATTACCGATATCCAATAGAAAAATAGACATGATTCCGAATGCAATGATTTGATCTGATGCCGCATTTAACCGCTTATATGTAACAGTATTCTCTTCTTAACCCAATCTCTTTCGGGATTTTATCCTTCTTTCGAAATGAAAAAGCAAAGAAAGAGAGGTCCCGTGTAATCTTGACTATAGCGTTCCTTTCATGAGAGAGAGTTACCTTTAGTGCCTGTCATTGTAACGATGACAGGCACGTTTTTTAGCTAGGACGTCTGTCCATAACTACTGCTGGCTCTCCCCTCGTTCGCTTAGCTTAAGAGACACATTGATTTTTTTCCCATCACGCAAAAGTTCTATGTTGACTTGCTCTCCGACTTTGGTTTGCGTATATAGGTACTTTCTCAATGTACTAACGCTATCTATTTTTGTACCATCAACCGCTATAATCACATCTTTTGCTTGAAGTCCGGCTTCTGCCGCAGGAGAAGAAGGCTCCACAGCCGTAATAACGACCCCTTCCGTTACATCTTTTGGCAAGTTCAACTGCTCGAGTCGAATCGTTGACGGAAAATCGCTTACATCTTGCAATCCTACTCCAAGATATGGCCGCTTCACTTTTCCGTATTGTAATAACTCTTCAACAATCGGCTTGACGTCTTGACTTGGAATCGCAAATCCTAATCCTTCCACACCTTCTTCCGAAATTTTGAGACTATTAATGCCGACAACTTGCCCAGCGCTATTGATGAGCGCTCCGCCGCTGTTTCCCGGGTTAATTGCGGCATCGGTTTGGATCACGTTTAAGTCCCATTCTCCCGCTGAAGTGGAAACAGAAATTGTTCGCTTTCCGCTAACAATTCCTTCCGTCACAGTTCTTGATAAATCTAGTCCTAGTGGATTCCCAATCGCCGCTACTTGCTCCCCAATCCGAAGTTTCGATGAATCCCCAAAACTTGCTACCTTTTTTACATGCTGACCATTGATTTTTAATACAGCTAAGTCGGTTAATGGATCAGTACCGACGATATCTGCTGTCACTCTTTCCCCATTCGCAAGAGATACTTCCACCTTATTGGCCCCTTCAATGACATGGTTATTCGTCACAATATAAGCATCATTTCCGGATTTTTTAAAAATAACCCCTGAACCTGTGCCTGCTTCTTGATCTTGAGAATAATTTGAATAAAAATTCGTTTGTTGCTGAATATTTACCACTCCCACGACCGCTTCCGTTACGTTTTCAATCGCATTGATCATGCTGTTTGAGCTGCTTGAAGTTGGTTGAAGCGGCAACGTGCTGTTAGAAGTGGCACTTTGTTCGACAACTGCTGTTTTCTTATTTTCAACACTTTGAGTAGATGGAGTGATTCCATGAATCCCTAGAATAGGAGCTAAATAAAGAGTAGCAATACTTCCTAACACAGCTCCTGTAACAGATGCAAACAACGATGGGAAAAAGCGCCGCTTTTTCGGTTGATGATTCATTTCATATGGCTGTATGTCCATCTCACAGATCCCCTTTCTCATTCGTTTTATTTGTCCCTCATTCTAAACAAGAACGGTGAAAATACGGTGAAAAATAAAAAGCGCAAGATGACTTTTCTTACACTTTTTTCCACAAATAAATTTGTTATTACCCTTCCGCTACATTCAAAGTCCGTTTCTTTCGACTTCTTCTTTGTGCCAGCAACAGCTTTACAGATAAATAAATACCCGATAACGTTAAGAAAATCATACTAATAGCAGCAATATCAATCGCCCATGTAATATCTATTGTTCCTAACCGTCCTTCATGGAGCCCACGGATGATGCCGACTAATGAATTACTTCCCTCTTCTCCATGAAATCCTTCTCTCGGTCCGAATCTTCCTTGCTCTAAACCAATGCCTGATGAACCGTTTTGTTGTGCCATAGTACCTGCTGAAGCTGAACCTTCTTGAGTGGTGCTTGGCGAAGAGTGCCCTTGTTGAGTACTGCTTGCTGGAAGTTGACCTTGCTCCATATTTTGCATAAACGCCGACCTCTCCCTCGACTGCTGTCCGATCAGCCATGGCTCTGTCAACAGTAACCCGGTAACAGCTTGTATCAACAACAAAATAGATGTAATTAATCCAATCCATAAATGCGCTTGTCTCATCTTTTTCATATTCGTTCCTCCTTGTCCGATCTCAGGTAGGATTATAAAGAAAAAAAGTGAAAATATGGTGAAAAATAAAAAAAGCGTAAAAGGCTTATATCACAGGTATTGGCTCAACTCCGTACTTGTCGATCGACTTTTGACATATTCAAACGTTTCTTTGTTATACAATATTCCATATGATTTTCGAAATCATGAACACGTTGTCTTGCCTATAGGCCGAAAAAAACCGATGCTTCATCTCCAGTTTCAATGAGGACAGGCATCGATGTCGTGAACTTCGGCAATTTCTTTTTGTACTTTATCATAGACCTAGAAACGGTAAGTCTGAGGCTCATTTCGAGCGTTTCGCTTCTTTTCTTTAATTCCTCCAATTTGTTTATTGTCAATACAGAGAATAATTTCGTTGACAGATTTCTCTCTATCGATTAATCTTTCCGTTGGTGTACCTTGTTCTAAATGCGGAGCGATTAAAAGATAGGCTTGCATGAGTTAACATTAGATCAAATGCTTGTGGCTATAATCCAGGCGGTGACATTCCCTTTTTCAAGAAGCTATTGCAAAAATAACGTACATCAAATTCTCAGAAGTAAACTAGCGCTTTTAAAAACCTCCTCCTGTCATCACTGTGACAGGAGGAGGTTTCATTGTAATTCTAATTGTCCTTTATGATCGTGAAGGACAAGCTTATTCTAGGCTTTGATTTAGTTTGAAAATACGAATAATGGTTCGATGTTGTACCAATTTGATGTAAGAGCCATAGAGCATCGGTTCCATACGGAACACTTATGGCGGAATTTCCTTTCTTTTAAACTTCTTTTTTCATAATTACTGTTTTTACTGGAAAACCGTTAAGATTTATCACTTCTTCTTCTTTATAAACCGTGTATCCAACTGATTGATACAACTGTATATTTTGCGGAAGGGACATGCGAACTCTGCACCACACTTCTGATTTTCCATGCTTTTGTGCGTAGTTCTCAAGCCATTTTAGCATCGTTTTCGCGATCCCTTTCCCTCTTGCCTGGGGGCAAACAGATAGACGAGAAAAATAAAGCGTATTTTCGTCAGTTTTAAATCTGACAGAACCGAGTGCAAGACCATCAACAAAACAAAGTAAGGCTTTTTCGGAGCCGTTTTTGATTGCCTCTTGTATCGAGTATACCGTTTCATTAAGTGCACTTGAAGGAACATCAATGTTTCTATATTCCTCAAAAGCTGATATCATAACTTGATGAACTAAGTAAGCATCCTCCGGATTTGACAGCCGAATGACAAAATTCATCTAACTTCCTCTCCTAAAACTCTCCTTTAAAGTTTTTCATTCTAATATAAGCCCAATTTGATTTCTCAACATGTGTAAAGATGCAAGCCTTCTGTCTATACTGCGCCTAACAAAAAGACGAGGAGCGGATGAATGTGAGAAAAGCTCTGCAAATTACGATCACCATGGATGGGCGATAGAACAGCCTTCAAGCTTTCAAACGTACCCAAAGACGTGATGTCCATTTCTGAAGATGAGAGTCATATCAGGATGGTCAAGCTCTTCATGCCACATGGAACTCAAATCAATCCCCACCCTTGCCACCTTTAACGCTATGAATGGAGGACTTTTGTGCATGCAACTATTTTTAGAGTATATTATGTTTCAATATTCTGACAAGAATCTTGTCAGGGTTTTTAACAACACAAAAATTCCCCCTGCCCTGACTATGTAATAATATTTCTGGCTTTTTCGCGAAATATAACAAAAATAATAAAAAACAGCATTCAGATTTTATAGCAGAAAGTGTATTTACATGGTTAAAGGTATTAGTTTCTTGTCACACTATCTGGTAGGTTGATTGAATAGGAAAGAACTTTTATAAAAACTATTTGACCATGACATTACGTCATCCTTTATCCTTTAGATAGAAAGGAGGGAACAGCTTGGATCGAAATTTTTACCGTATTACCGAGTTTGCTCGAAAGGCTTCTGTTTCAGTGAGAACGCTGCGCTATTACGATAAATTAGGGTTGTTAGTCCCTAAGTATAATCAATCAGGTTATCGACTTTATACAGATGAAGATCTGATTCAACTTCAATATATTCTATCTCTAAAGTTTCTGGGGTTTTCTCTAAAAGAAATTAAAGATTTTCTTAAAGCTGATGCTAAACATTTGCAAAAAAGATTAACACAGCAGAAAGCAATGATGAAAGGGAAGATTGCTCAAATCGAAAAAATAATTGAAGCAATTGAAAACGTAGAAAATGCTTTAATGTCAAATAAAATGGATTACGACTCCATTATAAATACGATCCAAGTGATACAAATGAAACCTGAATGGGTCAACCAATATCTCACTACTGAAGAACGAAAGACAATGAGAAAATTGGTAAAACAATCATATTCGAAAGAAGCGTTACAAAAATTAGCTGCTAAAGGTTGGACAGAAGAGGACCACAAACAACATATAAATCAATATCAATTATTTAGAGAATCATTGACAAAACTTGTTAAAGAAGGTGCCAGTCCTGATAGTCCAGAAGCGCAGGAACTTGCAAAATTTTTAATGGAGATGATTCATCGTCGCTCACAAGACGACCCAGATATTAAGGAAGGGATGAAAAAGACTTGGGAAAATTTTAACTCCTTACCAGATCGAGAGAAACCTAAGATTTATACAATTCCAGCTAATGAAAGAGAGTTTATAAAGGAGGCTTGCATCATATATCACAAGAATAAAATTGGATAAACAAATCTTGAATAACGAAATTATCAAGACTTTTTATTCAACTGACGAAAAGCGACAGTCCAAGAAAAATTAAATGGTGGAATTTTGTCCAATATAAAGCCTGTTCCATCATTTCATCCGAATATCCAAATAAAAAACGGATATTTCAGAAGCATTCCTAAACGAGCCCTCACTTTTTTAATAGGAAGTTGATGATTTAGGAGTTTATAGTAACACTTTTGATGGATGATGGTATTGATAACTTTACAACGACCTCTGAACAAGCGAAGCAACACAGCCGATTAACAATTTCGAGCATGGACTGACCTCCTCGTTATTTTTTATACACCTAAAAACTTCAAATCCCCTCCAACACATATTAAAAAACCCCTCTCGAATGGGAAGGGGTTCTCTTACATTATTCTGCATCATACGGGCGATATTTTTCCATGATTCTCTTAACTCCGCTTGCAGTTGTTCAACGTCTTTTATTTATTTTAGCTTAATTTTTGTACATTCCAGCGTTGGCTTGTTCAAATTGCAATCTATATGACAAAGATGAAGAGTTTTTATTGAATAAAGTTCCGAAAACAGGGGGAGCAATAATCGTGATAAAAAGTGCGATCATAAAAATAGCAAGTGAAAAAGGATTTATCTGCTTTCCAACTTCATCTTTGTATTTTTTCTCAAAATTTTTTATTTGAGCATTCTTTGTAACTGAATCGATAAGCTTCTGATCATCTAAGTCATAATAGTATATCTGTTTTACATCAAAATAGAAAATGCTGTCTCTAACTTCTTTTCCTTCTGCCAATACTACCTTAATGTTTTTTGTTTGTTTTGTATCTCCTTCAGTGATTTCGGCAGAAGTTGTTATACTATCGAGTATTTCAGCGGAATTATCTTTATAATAGGTAAGATTTTTTTTGAATTCTTTATTAACTGCTTCTGTAATATCTTGATTCCCCTTTGCCAATGCTGTGAAAGGAGCAGCCCAAAGTAGAGATAAAATTAAAAAGAAAATGATTCTTTTCATTTTATCACCTCTTTTGAATATTTTTATAAATTATATCATATTTTCCATCTTGATAAACTCCTTATATATTTTTTGTTGAGGTTCTAATTCATCCCTTTTTCCGCATGTTTTTTCTATTTTGTCACCATGCTAAAGCAGAACGGTTGCCCTGCTTTTTTTGACCATTCTTAAACCCTCAATTTTTAGGTGAAGTGACTCTTAAATAGTAACCATCTGGTCGGTTAAACGAAAATCTGTCATTCCCATTCTTGTTGTTTTAGTTCTGATTCCACTTCAATTTGCATTTCGCATGTACGTTGATAATAACTTTGAACATCTGGAACTACTAATATTATTTCAACTCCCCTTCCTTTGCGAGATGTTTTAATTTCACTAAAATAGTAGTTACTCAAAATCACATCTTCCTGGGTTAAAAGTAAGTTAAGATTTTCCGCTTTAAACATAGCACTGTTTTCATTTTGAGAAGATAATGACGTTCTTGTAAAAATCAACAGATCTTTGCAAATCTTTCACGAACAATTCTAAGCGTATATTCACCGTCATTTCCACAACCTCCAAACAAACATTATTGTCACTATAACGCAACCGATCGACCATTTCGCATAAGGAATCCATCACCTTCTCACTATTTCTGTCCCGCATGAATAAAAAAAGCCCTGTCCAAATGGCTAACGGGTTCTGTTTTGGGGTGCAAAACAGGCATTTGACACACAAAATGACGTGCGGATTGGCAATTGATTCGGCATGCCATTTGTTTTGTCCTTACAAGGCTTTTCAAATAAAGTCATTCACTTTAGCAGGAGGAAGTTTGAACGATCTCGAAGATGAAAGATAAAAAGAATTTATGAAGAGTGTCAATTGCATGCCAATTCAAGTGTCATTTCTAATGCCAATTTCTATGAGACGAGATACTCCATCCATCACAGGATTCCTGTGGTGCTTATATGAAAAGAAGGGATGAAGAAAGGTGAATTTGGTGGGACACAAAATCTATTTGCGATTTTTAAAGGATACAGATGTGGGTCCGTTGGCAGAGATGCACCGTAGAAACCGGGAATTTTGGCAACGGTATACGCCAGATAGGACCGAGGAGTTCTATACAGAGGAATATCAGTTAAATCGAATCCAAACCAGCTTGGCGAAGATGAAAAGAGACGAGCAATACACGTTCGGCATTTTCCTCATCGGTACTGATGAACTGATTGGCATCATTGAGTTGACTGAAGTGGTCCGTGGTCCTTTACAGACATGTTGGCTAGGCTATTATGTAGATCGCTCGCACAACGGACATGGCTATACTACTGAAGCTGTGCGTCTGGTCGTTGACTATGCCTTTGAGGTTCTCAAGTTACACAGAATTGAAGCAGGGGTCATGCCACATAACATCGGGTCGATTCGAGTTTTGGAGAAGGCAGGATTCCATAAGGAGGGGCTTTCCAAGAAGAACGTGAAGATTAACGGAAGGTGGGAAGATCATTTACACTTCGCTATCGTGAATCCAAATGATTCAGAATGACCAGAACGCCCCAATTTTCCTATTCTTTGTTACAAAAATGGCTGACCCCAAATGAAGTGACCCCTGTCAAGTAGACAGGGGTCACTTCAAACGCAGGGTTCCAGCTTGCCGACAAAATTGACAAGCTGGAAAGAAACTATGATGAGGTTGATTAAATCATCCATTGATCATTTATTCATTTGGCGAATCGAGGACAGAGAATTCAAATGATGAATCAAAGACTTTTAGTTTTCTTTTTAGAAAACGCGCCGTCTTCCGAATCTTAAAAGAAACAGAGAAGCGATTAAGAAAAATGGGATAAATCTTCTTCCAAAGCCGGTACGAAGAAACATTCCTCCTGGTGGTGGGTCTCCGTCTATCACTCCTCTATGAACCCTTCCATAGCGATCTATCACCTCAACAGGCTCTCCCTGATATCTTCGGACTAAATGTTCCACTTTATTCCTCCTTTCTGACATAGAAGACTTTGGACAGGAGGTACATGAACGAGTCTTATCCATTTTTGTGAATAAAGGTACCTTATAGGAGCCGCAGAATACAGTGATTTTACGTTAGTCGGTATACTAGATGATAGACTTACTGCTCATAAATGTTTGTCCAAGTAAATGTTTCGAAAAAGGACAGATCATTAAAAATCTGTCCTTTTTCTTTTCAATAAGCAAAACCAACTATTTCTGTTAAATCTAAGAGAGTATTTTAATGTCACCTTGCGGAGAATTAATAACCGCCTAGACCTGAACAAGAACATCCTACAATGATAAGTAAGACGAATAAGACAACAACTAAGGCAAAAGCGCCGCGAATTCCATCACTCATATATAACACCTCCCATCGAGTATAGGGGGAATGGCTAATTGCTATCCCTACTTTTAAAGTATGTTCTTAAGACAGAGGTGGATTGGATCAACTCATCAACTGATAAGAAAATTCCACGTTTATCTAATAGAATACTATTTAATTATGTTTCTAATAATCCATTTATGTATAGTGGGATATTACCACTAAAAGAGCTCAGATCTAGTTCTGATCTAATCCCAGCTTGCCGCTGCCAAACGTTATAGTTCAGTTTGATTTTGTGTCCGACACAAATTAGATTGGGATTTTTGATATTGTTGAACTTTTGTAACGCTGTAGTGGGGATTTGATTGTATGCCTTAGTTGTGTCTACTTGCTTTAATATCTCTTGAACATGCTTTTAAAGTCTTCGAACGCTTTAGAATCTTTTAACCCAAGGTGCCGGGCAATGTTTATGCGCGATGCGGTAGTGTCTAACAATCTCTTTAATCAGTCCCAGCTTAAACTCTTGCAAAATTCCACAAACACATCCTCTGTCCGAGCAATTGCATCTGGATGGAAAGTGCCATCCTTTTCAACACATATTTCCACTCCAAGAGAAAAAAATTGACGTTCGTCACCAACTCTAGAACACCGCGATAGTGCACCATTGACTCGGTAAGCCACTTCATCAAGAGGAATAATGTTAACGGAAATGTGAGTAAAAGCGCAACCGTTAGCTTCTATAATCGTCTTATCGCGGTCCAATGCAGAATTAGCTCTTTTAATGTTAAACCTGAGCGAGAATACTCTTTTTATGAATGAATTTTTCTGTCCATACTGCCCTTACTTATTCTTTCCTTTTCTAAATAATAGGCCCTGTTAATTTTCAGTGTTGATTGGTTGAATAAGGAGATGTCATGTTTCAGCCATTTTCCTCATCTGTTAATAAAAAAGCGTATCGAACCTCTTTAGGGTCCAAACGCTCTTTTTATGATGATTGATATGATGATTAATCGATAAATGAATGTTCTCGTAATAAAAGGCTCTCTACATAGGAGGAGGACATGGTGGTATACAAACTTCCGGTTCTAATAACTTAGGTCTATAGACTTTCGTAACTCTAAAGATCCTTTCTATTTGTCCTAGTGTAAATGTATCTTTACAATCGGTATAATTCATGTAGTTATTAATAGGAGCTCTTTTTTCTCCGGGACAAGCATTGTGTATTCCTTCTGGAGGACATCCCCTAATTTCATCACTATGAGCTTCTGTATCGTCAACATAATCACCAGGAAGATTACATCCATTTTCAAATGTATGAACAAGACCAAACCAATGACCTACTTCATGAATGATCCAATGATATGATTCTTCATTTTCAATATTTCTATAATCGACTACCACGCCATCCATTACTGGATCATCCTCTAATTCCCATGGAAAAGAAGACCAGTTTCTATATTTAGCACCATCAAAGGTATCTGCAGAGTAAATATGCAAATAAACATTAGGGTCTCGTTGTGTCTTTGTTTTAATATATCTTTCCTCTTCACTGTCCTTCAATAATCTAAAATAATCCGGACAATATAGTCCTTGGTCGTTCAAATCAATATGATTAAATACAAAACGAGAAGAGAAGGCTTTGACCAAAGCATTTACTACTTTTCTTCTTTTGTCAGAAGATATGATTCCATTCATCCCATCGTGCACAAAAACGAAACGAACATACAATCTAATTGGACTATTCATAGAAAAATTTGTATATAACTGAAAGTGTTGTGATATACGCTCTTCAACAATCTTCATTTTTTCCTCATTAATTGTGGTTAAACATTCAAACATGATAGATGGTCCCTCCGTATTTTATAGAACTTTTATTGTTTTTTATTATGAGTAACGATGAAATATTTATAAGATCTTTGATTTCTATTTGTTAAAAAATTAGTGCCAATTATACATAAGTATGCATGAACTGAATCAATATAAAGCCAATGAGACTGAAATGAAATTGATTGTGGAAAATCAGTATGAGGATACAGACTTTGTTTTTGCACGCGAAACAGGAAAATCGATTTTTCCGTGCACCCTAACACATGTATCTAACCGGGCAAACAAAGCAGCCGGAGTTAAGAAAGTACGTTTTCATGATTTAAGAAATACTCATGCTACCTTGCTTCTCGAGGTAGGCGCTGACTTAAAAAAATGCACATGTCTTCATCAAAACAACTGGTGACGTGTACGCCCACGCAACGAAAGAAATCGAAGAAGAACCGTACATACATTCGATAATTTTATACAAAAAAGGCTAGGTAGCACAAATGTGGTCAAATACTACCTAACCTCTTTAAAAATCCTTTTATTTCAATGTTAATTGAGCCACACATTCCACATGTGTTGAGTTAATAGTACGTATAGAATTGACATTAATTCAAGATGGTGTTGCAAAACTAGAGTAAAAACTCGAAGTTATGCATAAGGATGCAACATAACACATGCAGTAAATATCGATGAAATCCATACCATCGGGGTTGCTCCACCCCATCACTCTTTAGCTCGTTAAATACCCGTTCAATCTCGCGGAGAAGCCCAAACAGCCATTGGCCAAATCTCGTTTTCAACAAGACAGGAAGAACCCGGCCATAGGCATCTTTTCGTTCCTTGCTATTGCGGCGGTTGATGGGGGAAATGAATAAGATTCCTGCTTGCTCAGCAGTTTGTCGAACCTTTTCGCTGTCATACGCGGCATCCCCTAACACGAACTCAATATCCCATTGCCCCAAAGAAGCAAGCAATTCTGGTGCCACTGCCGCATCATTCCGGTTCGCTGTGGTCAACACGTGAGATAAGATGATTCCCTCGGTAGTGGTACAGAGATGGAGTTTATATCCTTTAAACCAGTGATATCGGGTGGACACTCCCCACTTTGCCTGTGAATCGTAAAGACTGCTTCGAAGGGCCGTGCTGTCGATCAGCACGATTTTGGGATACCGTACTTCTAGATCTTTGAGCAGCTGTGCGTGAAAAACAGGAAATCCCTGTTCCCGAAACCACTTTGCCGCACGGGAAAACGTAGAAAGATGAGGAACTTCACTAAGCCCGCAAGCCCGCTGAAAACAGCGAAAACGCTGCAGAATGCGTACTAATTTTCGCAAGGAATCAATGGAAAAATAGGTTTTCAAAAAGAAACATTTCAATAAAGATTTTTTCGACACCGGCGGTCTTCCTGTCACATACGGTGTCTCCGGCAACGACAGCGAGTCGATATATCGAAATAAGGATGCTAAAAGTGGATCGATTTCATAAGACCATGCATGTTCTTTGTTTAAATTGGAAATCATGATAGTGTCCACCCCTTGGTAGTTGGTTTTGGTCACTGTATATGATTTCCAAGGTGGTGGATTTTTTATGTGCATTTATGCATCCATTATGCGTTTTGCAACACGTTCATTCAAATAAAAATGAAGGGAAAAAGCACCCTTTGGTATCATCCCCTACGGGTAGACAGAAAAAAGAGGGCATTTGATATGATGTTCTTAGGAGTTTTCCTGAGAGGGGTTATGTACACCCTGCATCACTTTTCTAGTATTAACTGTTCTTAATTACATTTTAGTTTAGATTTCCTGATGATCTGGTTAATGACTTCAGAAAATACAAGTCCCATGACGATCGAACCGGAAATCATCGTTGCTTTTGCAACTAGATTGATAGCAGAATTATAATCATTTTGAACAAAATTTCTCATCGCATCATATGCCAATCCACCTGGTACAAGTGGAATAATTCCCGCTACACTGAAAATAATGATAGGGGTCTTGTACATTTTCGCGAAAACTTGACTAATTACCGAAATGAAGCATGAAGCGGCTAAAGTTGCTGCCACTGGCTCGAAACCATTAGTTTCCATTATGAAATAAATAATCCATCCGCTCATACCGACCAGACCGCATTTTACTAGAGTTTGTTTCGGGGCATTAAAGATAATGCCAAAGCCCGCAGAAGCAATAAAACTGGTAACCAGTTGTTCGATAATAACCATATTGCTTCCTCCCCATTCCTACATAAATGATAAAATCCCTGCTATTCCTGACCCAATTGCCAAAGCAGTTAAAAACGCTTCGGCTCCTTTTGACAAGCCGGAAACTAAGTGACCTACCATTAAATCTCTGACAGCATTCGTAATCAAAAGCCCTGGTACAAGAGGCATAACCGAACCGATAATAATTTTATCGAGCTGATAACCAAATCCTATTTTTACAAACAGAACAGACAGAAAGCCGATGATAAATGCTGCGAGAAATTCAGCCAGAAATTTTATCGGCACAAGCCGATGAAAATAGGTGACGCATACTAAGCCGACACCGCCGGCAATCATTGCCGGGATAAAGTCCCGCCATTCTCCTTTAAACATAATTAAAAAACAGCCACTTGCAATCGAAGCAGCGGTTATTTGCAGCCAAAAAGGATATTGAAGGCTGGCTGATTCAATCTCCTTCAAAGATTGATATGCCTCATCGAGTGATAAATCCCCGCTGCTAATTTTTCTCGATATACTATTGACCTCTGCTATTTTTTCAAGGTCAGTCGTTCTTTCTGTAACCCGAATGAGTTTTGTTTTTGTCAGTTCTCCTTCAATTGAAAAAATAATCCCCGTCGGTGTTACGTAACTGTGGGATTCTCGAATGCCAAAAGAGGCAGCAATCCTCATCATTGTATCTTCAACCCGGTACGTTTCAGCCCCGCTCTCAAGCATAATTTTCCCAGCCATCAGACATAGCTCCATTACTTTATCTGTATAACTCGTTTGATTTTCCATTCTAATCGCTCCAACTACGTAAACCTTCATGCATACAGTTTAATGAAATTTGCCAGTGTTAGCAATTTAAATATGATGTTTCATAGTTTTTAAAACATTTTCACAACGAAAAAAATCGGCCTCATGGACCGATTTTTTTCGTTACATCTCGTTATATTTGAAGAACTCCTTTTGCGGAAATGGTAATCCACTCGTATTGGCGGAGTTTTACTTCAAACAATGTTAGCGGATCGCGGTACGTTTCCGGATTTGATCTCATTTTCTCCAGCTCTTCTTCTTTGTCATTGATTTCCTTTTTCGTTTCTTCTACCATTTGATTCAATACGTCAAACGGGTTTCGGAAAAAGATCGAAATATCTCGTTCCAGTGATTTCGCAAACAATTCGAATTGCAGAAGCAACTTGTTCGTAATTGATTCGGTAACGTCTAAATAATCCTCATTTTCGACAAACTGCTTGTATTTGTTATATAATATCGCATTGTTTTGCTGGAAGGCTCCCAGCAGCCTGCCGGCACTCTTCAATAAAATTTGATACGGTGTGCGGCGGAGGAAAATATTCACCTTCTCAATTTGCACGCCGCTCGTCATCCGGTCTGCATCCCGGCACCAGTCATCAAGCACTTTAAAGTCGCACTTCAGCTTAATCCGCTCTTCCCCATACATCGCATTAAACCCATCGCTCATTTCATCCAGGAAAGATTGACAGTGATCAAGTTCATCATTTGCCGTTACGATCCATTCCTGAAGAGAACGATAAAGCTCAGGCAAGATCTTATCATTTATATAAGCATGTACCCTCCTGTTCATCTCATCATTTAGTTCAAGGTGAATTTTACGAAAATCACTGTCTTCTTGAATCATATCAGAACTTTCTCGTAAAATTTTTGGAATATTTTCCGATAGATCCGATCTGATGTCCTCCAAGACTTTATGGAACGTTCTCGTGATAATTCGCACTTTTTCTTTTTTCAAATCAGTTAATTGATGGATTGCACCACTTAGCTTTGTGACCATTTCTTCATTCCATTTAATCGAATCAGCCAGGCTGTTTTCCATTTCTGACCGTTTATCCAATAAATGCCCAATTAAATTACGAATAAAGATTAATATTTTCTCAATTCGATCATCTTCAGCAATTGGTCGGTTCAAGTTTTTCAAAAACTCTGCTAGATCATTTTGTTGTTTTCTGCTTCTTAATCGGGATGAATAGGCAAGCACCTTAGCCTGCGGCAAATATGCCCGAACTCTCGAACGAGTATCTTCAACAATGCTGGCAGCTTCTTGTTCATCATAAATTTCATCCATTTTATTGAGCAGAAAATGAATTGGAAGATTAGGCGCGTATTCGCGAATCTGCATTAAAATCTCTTGTTCTTTTTCGGTAAAAGGATCGTTCGCATCAAGAACAAATAATAAACTGTCGGCAAAATGCAGATATTTCCACGCTTCACCTTCCATGCCATTACGGTCGCTAAATCCCGGCGTATCCATAAGAACCATCCTGTTTTCCTGCAAAATTGGCGCTGGAAGAGAGAACTCAATAATCGCATTGTCAACAACCTTATTCAGCCGTCTATCTACTGCCTCCTGGAATTCATCGAAACTTGAAAATGTGGTTAATTCTTCATCGGATATCTTTCTAATCTCCGTCTCATCATCCCCCTTAAATACAATAACGGAAGATGTCGGAGCAGCTTGGATATTTTCTCCAAGGATCGAATTGATAAAAGCAGATTTTCCATTTCCGGAAGTTCCAGCTACAAATACATGATGGGTTTCAAAATCAACCAGTTCTCGGATGAGCCATCTGAAGCGGTGCCCTGGATCAACATGCTGCGCTTCTGCCCATTTTACAATGGAATCGAATAGTGTCAAGCTGTATTCCAAACCGTCTATCTCATTGCGGGAATGGAAAATAAGATTTTCAGCATCATTGACAACCTCTGGGCTAATACTGGATGGAAATTTCTCGCTCCATGCCAATACCGCTGCTGAAGCGAATAAAGCATCAGCACGATCGGCTATTTTGATCCAGTTCGTTAAGAGATTCGGAATAATCTCTGCCAATTCTTTCATTAAATACGTTCCATCGATCAATTCAAAATAAGTTTCCTGATAAAGTGAAGACAGTTCTTTCCACGATTGTTCCCGGTTTGCGTCCAGATTTAAGAAAAGTTGATTAAATTCCCGCAGCCATGAAAAATATGAGCTCTCGTTTCTATAGCCATTCCATAGCGCATGGACCATCTGTTCAAATCTTGTCTGATCCACTCCGTATAACACGACTAAGCATTTTGAAAAATAATTCGGTTCAAAGGTGTTTGTTAGTCCTTGGTCTGCATAGGTTTTCAAAATATCAAACCAGTGATGAGACTCTGTCCGGATCGCTTCATTTACGGCCAGTTCAATGGCGCTCTTCCAATCCTTATGTTTTTCGAAAAAGGCACGAGCAATGTCAGTCACATTCGGATAGTCCGGATTAAGGGATACTGCTTTTTTAATCACTTGATCAGCTTTTTCAAGCCTGCCTTGGTCTATGTAAAGCGAAAATAATTGCAGGGCAACTTCTGATTGTAAAACACTGCTTTCCGTATCAATGGATTTATAAATCTCTTCAGCTGTTGATAATTGCCCGATTTCATAATAACAATCCGCTATATTTTTCTTCGCCCACGGTTCTAAATCATTATGAGTGTTTTCCCATTTGAAAATCGCTGCTTCATAATCTTTGTTATGAAAATATACTTCCCCTTGGGCAAAACGGATTGCCGAAATGTCAGCCGTCCCATCTTTATGCCCGGCAAGAAAAGCTTCTCCGAGCACGCGGATAGGATTTTTTTCATCTGCTTCCATAAATGTTTCATAAAATGTTTTTTTGATCAGTTGATTCTCTAACGTCATGTTTATCACCCGACCTATATATTTATCAATATATTTTACTTACCGTATAATATAGTTATTAAAACTTCCCTGTTTCTAACCTTAATATTTTAACAGACTTACTTTTACACAAAGTTTCAAATTGCTTTCATTTATAATACAGTTTTTTATCATCGTGTAAAATTTCAGCTAAATTATGTTATTAATTGGATTGAAATGTAAAAAAGCCGAACAGTCCTCCTGAGACCGTGCAGTTTCAATTCGTACTGGATGCATTTTTCGATTTACCTCATTTGGCTTCGTTTTCATGCAATCATTGCAAATTAACTACGATTCTTCATATACTTCATTTTTACTAATTACTCTGGTGCCGACCTTCTTTCAAGCTTAACCTTAATTTTCCGGCCGTAGAGGATCCGCGGTATTTTCGAATGTATTAAACCGCGAATTCTGTGCTGAGATTTCGTCCCAAAAGCTCGCAGCGGATATTTACTTATGTGCGTGCAGGAGATATGTCCGCTTATTATCTTCGCACAAACCCAAATGCTCATTTCTGTAAACTATGAGACAAGAATGTAGTACAAACAAAATCGAAAGGAATGTATATGGGGATACAGTAGACATGGGAACATAGTCACCATGCTATCAAAGAAAGCAGCCTTACATCACTTATCCTTTCCGACCTAAAAAATACGCAAATGAAATAATAAAAGAATTAGAAAACAAACGGTGAAAAACTGAGAAAGCTACAAACAAAAAACTGGCATTGAAAGGGAAATGAAGCAGTTAGTTGAAATTTCTAAACTTATTAGCAACTGAGGTCTTACTTAAAGCTGATTATCAATCATGCAATTGAAGAAACCAATAACGCATTAAAAAACTGTCTGTTCAAAAGACTGAACTGCAACACTCATTAAAACATAAAAATATCCATGAGGAATTTGCTAAACTAAAATCGAAGCTAGACAAATACCTTTTGTTCAATGAATCAACAAAAGAAATGCTACTCCGCTTTGTTAAGAGAATGGAAATAAAAAAGCAGATGGAACACCGAAAATCTTTTACAGATTTTCGGCTCCTTCTGCTCAATTTTCCCTTAAAACGATCTGCAGCACACACTCCATATGGCTGAACTGCTAATTGTAGATTATAGAGTGCCAGACACCACAAAGGACAGCGCTCTTACCTCGTAAACATCCTTCGCAAGTCAGCCTCTCTTTATACAACACGAATAATTTAGGAATTTACCTGTACATCCATGTTTTTTTCTCTGCTATTTTTTAATGAAACTTTTAATCTAATGGTACAAATACAGAAATAAACAATTGATAATATCAATACATAGAACCATACACGTGAAACAAAATCTGTTTTCCACACGCCTGTTAGAGATAGGAGTGCCGGAATGGTAAGAGTGACCCATGATTGCACGAAGGCTACTTTTCCAATATAGGTATCAATTTTCTTATTAAGAGACATGGATAAAAAGAATAAGAACCATAAATAAGCCCACATTATCCATATTAAAGCATTGATTATGTCATGAAAATGTATGACAGATACAACTGCATATACAATCGCTATGATGGACACCCAGAGAGAGTACCATCCCAATCCGTTGCCTTCAAGGCCTTTTAGCGTAGTAACACCTACATATAAATAGGTAAAGCCAAATAAAAAGATACAAGCTAGATTAAAAATGGTCCAATGATGTTGATCAGAAACAGCAATTAAATAAAATGGCGCAATGACTTGAAAAGCCCCTACAAACAAATTGAAGACTCCCACGCTTTTTTCATTCGCTTTTCCAAACAACATTAAACTGTTTAAAAATAATGTAGCTCCTGAAAGAAATAAACCGACATCACCCATATAGATTGCCGTGAAAAACTCATCTAGCTTCTCACAGCCATATCCTCCTTACTTTTTATTTTTTGAAAAAGGAAAAAGCAATTCCTTTCCACGATCACTATACCAACCTAAAGAACAAATGTAAATGTAGTATTGAAAAAATGTAAAAACGTCTTTTCCCATTTCTCAAAAACATCGTATTTTTCAATTTTTAGAGTGTTCTAATGAAAGACTTATGAAAAAACCAACTAAGCTAAACAACTCTTGTTAAGAGAAAAAAACCGACCGAAAGCATAAAATAGAAAGATTTTCAAAATATTTCAAAATATTTTGTTAACCGATTGAGAGATTGGTGGTATTATCATATTAACAAAATTTAACATATTAAAAAAATAACACGATTAAGGAGGTTTTTCTTTGGAAACGCCAGTAAAACTTATTGATGACCATCCAACTCCGTCTTCTGATAAAAGAACAAACCTTTTTGACCCTACATACCTACAAGTGTATTCAGAATTATCAGACAGACTACATATTTAAAAAATAATACGTTTAGGATGTGTGCGCTTATTATGGAAGATATTTTTTATGTGGATGATTTAAACCAATTAAAAGCCTTGAGTGATCCATTCAAGGTAAAAATTCTATGGGAAATAGACGAAGTACCTAAAACAGGAAAAATGTTGGCAGACCAATTACATTTATCTCCATCTAAAGTACGGTATCATTTAACTGAACTAGAAAAAGTCGGACTCATTAAAATTGATAGAACAGAAGAAAAAATGGTATTATTCAAAAGTTCTATCGAACGGTTGCAAAAAGAATTTCCCTTGAGAAGGTAACTCCATTTATAAATAAGGATGATACCAATCCCAGTAGAGGATTAAAGGAAAGCATGATAATCTCTTTAAACAGATCAGTACAAGTATTGGCTGGGCAAGAGATCGTCGATACTGCTGATGTAAATCAAATTACAGGGGAATACTTTCTGAATGCACAAGAAGTAGAAAAATTCAAGCAAATGATAAAGGACTTATATTCTTTTTTAAATGAAGCAAACCAAAAAAATTTGACTCAAAATCAAGAAGGGGAAAAATATCATGTGAACTTAACTGCTTTTAAAAGTAGTTAAAACGGAGGGTGAACTTTTATAGTGACTTTATTTAAACAGAAACCCTTTTTGTTTTTCTTTTTAGCCCAATTTATTTCACGCTTCGGGGATGGCATAACAACTACTATTGTCTTATATATTATAGGAACTTTGTCAAAAGATCCTTTTTTTATTGGACTTGTTCTTTTAGCACAATATAGCCCTACGCTTTTACTCGGATTTTTTACAGGAACGATTGCAGATAGATTTCCTAAAAATTATATAATGATCGGAGCAGATTTATATCGCGCTCTTGTTATGGTGATGATGACGTTTTCAACACACTCTGTTTGGTTATTAATCATTTTAGTTTTACTTTCCGGTATTGGAAATGCTATTTATTATCCAGCTAGGTCTTCATTTATTCCTCATTTGGTTGGAGAACAACACATTACACAAGCTTTGAGCATTTCTCAAATTATCAATTCTATCATGCAAATTGCTGGACCAGGAGTGGCAGGAATATTACTTGTTCTTACATCACCATCTAATATACTAATGATTGACGCCATAACTTTTTTGTTTTCAGCATTTTTTACGGGGATTTCTGTTAAATTAATTAAATATAAGCAAACAATCAAAAAGAACACTCAACCAAATTTATCAATTTGGAATTCTACAAAAGAAGGAATTAAAATAGTTTTTAACTTATCCCCTCTTACATTTCTCATTTTAATAATACAAATTATGTTTGCTGCCGGTATTTTTAATACTACATCGACTTCACTAATGCTCCAAGTGTTCAATGTTTCCAGTTATCATTATGGAATGATTGAAGCCATGTTAGGTGTAGGTGCATTTTTAGGGGCTGCTATGGGACCATTTCTATTAAGCCATTTCAAACCAGGTTATCTGCTATTTTTTTCAACGATTTTAATGGGTATATGGATGATCTTAGTTATACCTCTACACCAGTTTCCTAACATTTATGTTATTCCTGCTTTATATGTTTGGGTTTCGATAATAGGATTAATTAACTCATTTCTCAATATCCCGATAAGCAGTTTATTTCTTGGATTAACCCCTGAAAATTATAGGGGCAGAGCAATGGCTATTTTACAAATGGCTTCTTATACAGGATTGTTGTTAGGAATTGTGATTTCTGGAATACTCTCTAAATTTTATGGTTCCATATCTGTGACTGCTATATCTGGTTCCTTATTGGTTATTATTTCAATCATAACCGTTAAAACAAAGGGATTTAAAGAACTCTTAACCATTGATAAAAAAGTAAGTAGGAAAAAGAAAAATAGTGTTTTAGTATCAGGAATGGAACAATAAGATGCATTATCATTGCCCGCTAAATCAGAGGAAATTTAGACATAAAATTTTTGCATAAATTATCACTAGTGTTGCATAAATACTGTCATAATTTTCAGTTTAATCACATTTCCTGTTTAAAGCCAAAAAGGTAAATACCCAATCAAGGGTGGCTTTATCTACTTGAAAATTTATTCACAATTAGAGCTGTGCGAAGACAACAATTAGCTTATTAAGGAATGGTTTTTCCTTCAATCTTTCGAAGCCAGATTCTCGCTGGTTTCCACAATGAAGCCCTTAAATAGCGGCTAATTTGTAAGGTTTTTCGCTTACTCCGTGTTTCCATTTGTGCGAGTACATGTAGGCAAAAAACAATAAGAGCGATAAATACTTGATTTTGAATCCCTCATTCACTTTGAGCGTAGAATCTTTTGATGTTGGGATGTTGCTTTATCCATTTACAAAAAGTTCAATTGCCAACCGTGATTTATACATCTCTGAGATTTCTTCGGCACTCAAGTCAAAACGATTGGTGATTAATTGGAGTTCATTCCCTTTTGAATCCCTCACTTCCGCAACGATGAAGTAACACCAAAAATTCTACATCGATTAATTAATCGGTTCGATGAAAAAGAGGACCGCACACCGGTTATTCACTACCGATCTGACTCTCCAACATTTTACAAAAGAAGCAGGAAATCTTTAATTTTTTCCTGCTTCTTTTTTTAAAACTATCTGCGCCACACACTCCACATGTGTTGTATGCGGGAACATGTCGACGGGCTGGATTTCGAGCGTTTGGTAGCCGCCATCTTCGAGAATGCGCAAATCGCGGGCGAGTGTCGCTGGGTTGCATGATACATAGACAACACGCTTGGGCTTCATCGCAATAATCGTTCGAAGCAGCGCTTCATCGCATCCTTTGCGCGGCGGGTCGACAACAATGCAGTCGGCTTGAATGCCTTGTTCATACCAGTTTGGAATGACCTCTTCCGCTTCCCCTACGGCAAACTCTGCGTTGTCGATGCCGTTGAGCTTGGCGTTCCGTTTCGCGTCTTCAATCGCCTCTGGCACAATTTCGACTCCGTACACTTTTTTCGCTTTTTTGGCCAAGAAAAGCGAGATCGTGCCAATGCCGCAATAGGCGTCGATCACCGTTTCCTCTCCTGTTAATTCCGCGTATTCGAGCGCCTTTTCATACAGCACCTTTGTTTGTTCTGGGTTCACTTGATAGAAGGAGCGAGCTGAAATGGCGAATTGAATATCACTGATATAATCATAAATATACTCCGCCCCCCACAAAACCTTTGTTTCGTCTCCCATGATAACGTTTGTTCGCTGTGGATTGATGTTTTGAATAATAGACTTCACGTTTGGCACATTTTCGATGATTTCGCTAATAATTTTCTTTTTGTATGGCAAATCGTCTGTGCGCGTAATGAGAACAACCATCACTTCGTTTGTCACTAGTCCGTAACGCGCCATAATATGTCTGAGTACGCCTTTATGCGTTTCCTCGTTGTATGCTTGTATTCCGTATTTTTCACAAATATTTTTCACCGTTTGCACAACAACATCATTCATTGTCTGTTGGATGAGACAGGCGTCCATGTTAATAATTTCATGGCTTCGCTGCTGATAAAACCCAGCGACAAGCCCGCCTTCTCGCTCGCCCACAGGCACTTGCGCTTTATTGCGGTAGCGCCACGGATTGCTCATGCCAAGTACAGGATGAACAATAACATTTTCAATTTTTCCAATCCGAGCAAGCACTTCTTTGACATGTTTATGCTTTGCCTTTAGTTGTCCTTCGTAACTCAAATGTTGCAGTTGGCAGCCGCCGCATTGTTTATAAATCGGGCATGGCGCGTCCACGCGATCCGGACTTCGTTCGTATAGTTCGATTAAACGCCCGTACCCATACCCTTTTTTTACTTTAATGACCTTTATTTTCGCTTTTTCCCCCGGCAGTCCATTGGCGACAAAAATCGGAAATCCGTCGATTTTCGCCACCCCTGCACCGTCGTGCGTTAAATCTTCAAACGTTACGTCATAATATTCGTTTTTCGTAACTGGAGCTTCTACTTTTGCCATCTTGCCTACTTCCTTTTCGTAAACATGCTGCATTGATTGTATCACACAATGACTTTGGACACAAAAAGAGAACAGGTTACCTCCCTGCTCTCATTTGTTCCGCTTTTTCTTTTGAGACAAATACTTCAAGATGTTGATACAAGTTGACAAACTCACCCGGCAACATCCCGCCGTATTCGCCATCCAAGTTAAGCTGCATGTTGTTCGGGGAGGTCACTTTAATTCGATTCGCTTTTGTGTAAATTAAGTGTGGGTCGTTCACATGTTCACCGCGCGCTGCTAACGTCACTACTTTAATAAACTCGGCTAAATTCGTTTTCTTTAAAATAATTAAATCAAACATACCATCGTTGAGCGAGGAATCAGGCGCCAATTTTTCAAAGCCGCCGACAGAATTCGTAAGCGAAACTAAAAAAAGCATGATTTCGCCTTCGTATACTTTTCCATCATATTCAATTCGCGCCTCAGTCGCTTTAATTGATGGCAGCATTTCAATTCCTTTTAAATAATACGCCAGCTGACCGAGCATCGTTTTCAGCTTGCTTGGTACTTCATACGTCAACTCAGTTAAGCGGCCGCCGCCGGCAATGTTGATAAAATAACGCGTTTTCCCTTCATTCATGACACAGCCAATGTCAATCGGGACCGCTTCCCCTTTGGTAATGACGTCGCATGCTCCTTCAATCGTGCGCGGCACGCCAATCGCCCTTGCAAAATCGTTCGTCGTACCAACGGGAATAATGCCGAGTTTTGGGCGATACTCTTGATCAGCAAGACCGTTTACCACTTCGTTAATCGTTCCATCGCCGCCAGCTGCAACGACAAGATCAAATTCGCGCTCAACCGCCCTTCTTGCCGCCTCAGTCGCATCCCCGGCCCCCGTTGTCGCATGACAGGACGTTTCATAGCCTGCTTTTTCTAATTGAACAAGCACCTCTGGCAAATACTTTTTAAAAATTTCTCGTCCTGATGTTGGATTATAAATAATTCTTGCACGTTTCATAGCCCCATCATCCTACTTATGTTTTATGTGAATTCCACTATTTAACATGATAGCGAAATCGATACGTTGTTGCAAATGATTTCGTCCTAAAAGATAAAAAAGTGGAGACGAGTTGTTAAGTACAATGAAGAAATGTTCTTTCCTCAAAGAAGTGCCTGATTTAGCAGTTGCAAGCCTAGATAAACAGTGAGAAAAGCGAAAACGGTGTAAATCAGTCTCGAAGCCAAACGTTCTTCACGCGTAAAAATGCTTTTCGCTTCGGAGCAAGCTGACCTGATACAAGACAGCTAGACAGTTCCCTCTTAACATGTATACTTTGCTGGTCATTGGAAAAAGGACTGACTTTATCAGCCAGTCCCTTGCCGCTCACTGCTCTGTCTTTTTCTGTTCAGAAATTTGTTGTGTCAATTGGTCAATGCTATTTTTTACGTTGCCTTTTCCGGAAAAGTTCTCAAGTAATTCTTTCACATCAATACCGGAAGATGCTTTCAACGATTCCTGCAATGCTGCCATTAAGTTCGTTGCATAGCTTGTGACCCGGTTTGCTCCACCATTGGCATCACTGCTTCCTGTATCGACGATCGTAATCTTATCAATATTCGCAAGCGGGCTTGCCACTTGTTTTGCATATTCAGGAAGCATTTTTAAAATCATGTCGAGAATGGCCGCTTTGCCGTATTGTTCGAACGCTTCGGCGATTTTTTGTTTCGCTTCCGCTTCGGCCAATCCCTTTAAGCGAATGACTTCTGCTTCGGCTTCCCCTTTTGCTTTTTCCGCTTCGGCTTTTGCAAGCCCATCGATGCGTACCTTTTCAGCTTCCGCTTTTGCCATCGCTTCAATGCGATATTTATGCGCATCGGCTTCGGCCATTTGTTTTGCTTTTTCTGCAGCTGCTGCCTGCTCGACGGCGTAACGGTCCGCATCCGCTTTCTTTTTCACTTCTGAATCATATTGACGCTCGCGGCGTAAAATCTCTTTTTCTTCGAGTTCAATTTGTTTTTGCCGCTCAATAATTTTAATTTGCATTTGCTGTTCGATGACTTCCTGCTTCGCTTTCGCTTCTTCTAGATGGTACGCTTGGTCGGCGCGCGCTTTTGCAATATCTTGCTCGCGGCGGAACTCCGCCATTTTGAGCTGATTGATCTTTTCGGCTTCAGCAATTTCGGTTAGCCGTTCTAATTCCGCCTTTCGTGCCTCTTTATCGGCTTCGGCCCGCTTAATACGCGTTTCTTTTTCCGCTTCAGCGGTGGCGATATCGGCATCGCGTCTCACTTGGGCGATGCGCGGTTTTCCTAACGCATCAAGATATCCATTTTTGTCACGCACATCTTTAATCGTAAACGAAACGATCACAAGCCCCATTTTCGCTAAATCGTGTGAAGCGACACGTTGCACTTCTTGCGAGAACTTATCGCGGTTTTTATAGATCTCCTCAACTGTCATCGAACCGAGAATGGAACGAAGATGACCTTCCAATACTTCTTTCGCTTCATTCTCCATGTCTTGTCTTGTTTTTCCTAAAAATTGCTCGGCCGCTGTGGCAATTTCACCAATGGAGCTGCCAACTTTAATGATCGCCACTCCATCCGCCATGACCGGAACGCCTTGCTCTGTGTATACTTCTGGCGTTTGCACATCCAGCTTAATGGAAAGAAGGCTGAGCGGTTCGGCCTGTTGGAAAATCGGTAACACAAATGTTCCGCCGCCGCGCACAATTTTGATTTTATTTCCAGATTCGTCGACATGAACATTTTTACTGCCAAGATAACTACCTGTGACGATGAGCGCTTCATCAGGCCCCACCGTGCGGTAGCGCAACATAAAGATTGCTACCAAACCGAGAAGCAATAGTACTACGACTCCAATGACTACTAAGATCGGCATCATAAAAAATCCTCCCCCTTTTATTGCAGTGGAATATAATATGGATCGTGCTTCGCGACTGTCGCGAAGCCGTTTTCCATTTTTACAATGATCACTTCTGTTCCTGATGGAATCTCTTCGTTTTTTACACCTTTTGCTGGTTTCGAAATCGTACCGCTTGCTCCTTGAATGAGAATTTCACCAAATCCATCTTGTGGAACGGTGACAATGACTTTGGCAATGCGTCCTTCTAAATCCGCTTCTGAATAATTTAGTGAGGCTTCTGCGGAGCGAAGCGGGATGAATACGAAAAAGTGCAAAAGCAACACAATGATGAACGCAATCCCAGCACTAATAAGACCAATGAAGCCTTTTGACATACTCATATATTTTTCAAACAAATAACCAGATGCGCTAAACACAGTCAAAAATGATAAAATTAGCTGCGGGCTCAACAAGGGGTGATCGGGCACATCAAAAATCCCATCTAACATATCGCTTAGCAAAATATAGACAAACGTCAAACTTCCGCTCACAACGAGCAGAATGATATAAATAGTTTCCATCGGATATCCGAACATTTCTTATCACTCCCTTTTTTTGCCCATATTACCTAAATATACGAATTATCCGATAAAGTGTTTCATCTTTTTTCACTTATTTTTCACGAAGGTTTGTTATGATGATAAAATAAAGGAAGGAAAACGAAAGGGAGAAGGAACAAATGAAAATTTTGCTGGCAGAAGATGATCCATATTTAGGTGAATTGATTGTACATATGCTCAAGAAAAAAGGGGTCGATAAAGTCGATTGGGTCGAAGAAGGAGAAGATGCGTATGATTATGCACTTGCTTCCTTCTACGATGTTGTTATCTTGGATTGGATGCTGCCAAATGGAGATGGCGTAGATATTTGCAAACGTCTCCGCAAAAAAGGGTATTCAGGGGCCATCCTCATGCTTACAGCAAAAGACGCGGTGCAAGATCGCGTCGAAGGGTTAGAAGCAGGAGCAGATGATTATCTCGTTAAGCCATTTGAAATTGATGAACTAATGGCGCGCTTGAAAGCATTGTCGCGGCGCACATTCGTACCGATTCAAGAGGAGACGATTCAATTTAAAGACTTTGTTCTCAATCGAACAAGTCATACACTGCATCGCGGCGATAAAGAAATTTTTTTGACGCCTCGTGAATTTCAGCTTCTCGACATGCTGCTGCAAAATAAAGGGCGGGTATTATCTCGTGAAACTCTTTTCGATCGCATCTGGGGATACGATGCAGATGTTTCGATGAAAACTATCGATGCCACTGTCAAACTTCTTCGAAAAAAACTTGATGCTGACATTATTCAAACCGTACGCGGGGTGGGATACAAAATTGAAGAATAAATTCCTCTCCTTCATTGCAAAAAACAAACAGGATATGTTTCGTCTCACCCAATTGCGTTTAACCGCCCTTTACAGCGGAATTTTAATGATTTTCTTAACGGTATTCATCATTATTGTTTATTTCCTGCTTTACATGATTATCACAAATGACCAAGAGCGAAGGATTACGAGCCTTGCCGAGCAAGAAATGAAAGCGATTGAAGACATTTTAATCGAACAAACGAATCCCGACTTAATCGACAGTCAAAACGTTGTGTTTTTAAACGAAGACCAGTTCTTTTTTTATGTCATTGACCCGCGCGGACAGCTTATAATGGGGGATGAAATCAATAAAGGACTCAGACCGATCCTTCTTAAGGAGCTGCAACAATCAGCTCCAAAGGAAAACGAGTTAAAGTATGTAGATGTTAATCTTCCGTCCCATATGTATGAATTTTCAAGGTTCCATTCACCTGAATTAAGACTTCTTACCATTGCCCGACCCATTATCATTCGCAATCACTTTATCGGGATGCTATATATCGGAATGGATGTCACATCGTTTTCGAAAGTTTTCAAATGGTTACTTATTGTTTTGATCGGGCTAGCGATATTATTTATTGGTGTCGCTTTGTTATTGAGCCACTTTATGTCAAAGCGGGCGCTCGTCCCCATTCAAGAGTCATACAATCGTCAGCGTGAATTCGTTGCCAATGCCTCTCATGAGCTGCGGACACCGCTAAGCGTCATTTTTTCATCTGTCGAGGCATTGGAGATGGACGGAGAAATCACTGCAAATGATTTTAGTCAAAAAATCTTGCATCGTCTGCGGGAAGAAGTGAAGCGAATGACAAAGCTGATCAATGACTTGCTGACACTTGCCCGCTCAGACTCCGAACACGCTTCGCTTGAATTAGTAAAGGACATTTTTGATTTTCGCCCACATGCAGAACGGACGTTACAATCATTCGAAGATTTAGCGATGAAAAAAGAAATACACCTCCATTTCGATGCTCCGGAATCTGTCATTATTTCTGGAGATACTGATAAGTTAACGCAACTATTGTACATCTTGTTAGACAATGCGATTAAATACACACCGAATAACGGGGAAGTCACGTTACAGCTTCGCGTCGAACCATTCAAACATCAACATATGCTCACGATCTCTGTCAAAGACACGGGAATTGGCATCCCGCGTGAAGATATCGCAAGAATTTTTGATCGGTTCTATCGCGTCGATAAAGCGAGGTCGCGCCAGTACGGCGGCCATGGTCTTGGATTGTCGATTGCTAAATGGATTGTTGATGCCCATAAAGGACGAATCGAAGTCCATAGTGAAGTGGGGAAAGGAACCGAGTTTATCGTGAAAATTCCTTTTTAAACCAAGGTGCTTTTCGCAACGAAAAGCGCCTTTTTTTCTTTTTTCATAAAAAATTTTTCAACTTGTCCTTGTTTTTCACCTAATTTTCTCTTTTCTTTTCTACAATGCAAAGTGTAAATAAGCTCTAAACAAAAAAGGAGGTGAAAAACTGAGTGAAAAAGCGAACGATCGTCCTACTGCTTCTTCTCTTAGCGGTCATCGTGTACGGCACGATTCAGATCGGCGCTTTCATGAACATCGGATTTGGCCGGGGATATCACAATATGCCAATGGCAGACATACCTCGCCACTATGGTCCATTTGTTAAGCATCATCATTTCGCCTTCCATTATGGTCCAAGAGGTGACTTTATGGAACCAAGTGGATGGATGCTGTTCGGGATCATTCCGATTCTTTTCCAACTAGCCATGATCGTCATTGGTTGGATCATGTGGAAAACAGCAAGCCGTTCCCGTGCTTGGAAGTGGACAGGGCTTGCGCTCATGGGAGTTGGGGTAGTAGCACTTCTGCCAAAACTATTGCTCATTCCGCTTGGGTTAATCGCAGCTTACATGATTTATAAAAAAACAAAATATGAAACTGTTAACGAGGATCTTTCAGCATTAGCAATTCCTAACGTAAACCAACGTCACTTTTTAGATGAATGGGAAAAGAACATTCGGAAGGAGGAACAATGATGGGACTTTTGAAGCGCGTCAAAAATGTCGTGCTCGCGGATTTGCATGAGCTCGTCGACAAATTTGAAGATCCTATTAGCATGACAAAACAATACCTTCGCGACCTTGAGGAACAAATCGAAAAAGCCCAACATGCGTTAGCACAACAGTTTATCGTCGAACGTCGCTATGAAGCGCTCATCCAGCAAGCTGAAGAAATCGTGGAAAAACGAGCTCGCCAAGCTAAGCTAGCAGTTGAACGAAACGAAGAATCCATTGCGAAAATGGCGTTACAAGAAAAACTCGCTTACGAGAAAAAACTTTCCTTGTACAAGCAACAATACGACACGCTTAAGGAAAAAACAACATACTTAACCGAACAATTGAAACAGTTAAAAGAAACGTACGAAGAACTAAAGGTAAAACAGCTCGACTTAATCGCGCGTGCTAATGCTGCCAAAGCGGTGAAACAGATTAACGCATCGCTCGTTTCCTTTCACCCGGATCATGCGCTAAAAGGCTTTGCGCGTATGGAAGAGCGTGTATTTGCCCTTGAGGCCGAAGCAAAAGCAAGCAGTTACTTATATGAATCACACAAAGCACTTCATTCTTCTTCACAATTAGAAGAGGAAGTTGAAAAAGAGCTAGCCCAATTAAAAGCAGCCCGATAATTTTATAGCCTTGTACTCTATAACCCCCCTTTTTATATAGATTCCCTCCCCCTTGCGTAACAGCGAGGGGGCTTTATTATGGAAACAACCAAAAAGAAAGCAGTGGACATCCATACACCCTTCGCCTTTTAGGTCACTTTTTAACAGTTTTGAAGGACTCTGCCCCCTAACATGTTAGTTAACGCCTCGCTCCTGCCTGCACATCGTCTGGAGAAGGGAGGATTTGCGAAAAACGTGTTAAAATTTTCATGAGAGGTCTACTCGTTGGAAATGCTCTACTGTTGGAGATGGATCATAGAAGTGATGCAATAAAGCTTTCCACTCTTGGTAATCTGGTGATTGACGAAAACCAACTGTATGGTCTTCAAGCGTTTCCCACTGTATAAGAAGAAGATATTTTCCTTTTTGTTCTATACAGCGTTGGAGTTCGTGGTGAATATACCCTTTCATCTTTGAAATAATGCTTGATGCTTTCTTGAATGTCTTCTCGTACTCTTCTTCCATCCCTTCTCTGACTTGTAACATGACAGCTTCTAAAATCATTGAATCTCCTCCTTTTTCACCATGGAAAACTACGAAAAATACCGATGTTTCCTGCCGTTTTTTTTAAAACCTTCCTCACTTATTTCCGATGCATTTTAAATTCAAGAAATAACTCATTGTAGTAAGCGAGCATTCGTTTTCCTAAATTTTCATACACTTCTAAGTTGCCGATGGAGGTAAAATCGGGATAGAATCGCTTATCATCAGTAATCTCTTTCGGCAAATACTCAAGCGCCTTTTCGTTTGGCGTAGAATAGCCGACATATTCGGCATTTTTCGCTGCGTTTTTTGGATCAAGCATAAAGTTGATGAATTGATGGGCCCCTTCGATGTTCTTCGCCGTCTTTGGAATGACCATGTTATCAAACCATAAATTCGATCCTTCCTTCGGCACGACGTAATCCAGCTTTTCATTTTCTGCTATCATCTCGGCCGCATCGCCGGACCAAACCACACCGACAGCTGCTTCTTCATTGGCGATCAGCATTTTAATTTCGTCCCCGACAATGGCTTTAATGTTTGGCGTCAGCGTATCCAGTTTGCGTTTTGCTTCCCGTAAATGCGCTTTGTTCGTGTCATTTAACGAATAATGAAGACTGTTAAGCCCCATGCCAATGACTTCACGCGCGCCGTCTACAAGTAAAATTTGATTGCGTAAATCCTTGTCCCATAAGTCATTCCAGCTCGTAATTTTTTTCCCGCCAAGCATGTCACGATTATAGACAATACCGACGGTACCCCAAAAATACGGAACGGAATACGTATTATTCGGGTCAAATGATAAGTGTAAAAAACGAGGATTGATATATTTCAAGTTTGGTAGCTTTGAATGGTCAAGCGGAACGAGTAATCCCTCTTCCTTCATTTTACTAACCGCATATTCAGAAGGAACCGCTACATCAAATGTCGTTCCCCCTTGAGCGATTTTTGCCATCATCGCTTCGTTCGAATCAAATGTTTGATAAATGACTTTCATGCCAGTCTGTTTTTCAAACTTTTTAATCAGCTTCGGATCGATATAATCCCCCCAGTTGTAAATCGTTAAAGTATGATGCCCGGAATATCCTTCCGCTTTATTGAGATGGAAGGCAATATACATAAGGGCGAATGCTGTTACGAAAACAGCTGCAAATAGTTGCACGAGCTTTTTCATTTTCTTCCCCCCATTCCGTACAAACGGCTGCTTCTTTGACTAATGAAGTAGTAGCCGACCACAAGAAGAACAGTAAACAAGAACAGAAGGGTTGACAACGCGTTAATCGAAAGTGAAATCCCTTGGCGTGCCCGCGAGTAAATTTCCACTGACAATGTTGAAAATCCGTTTCCCGTCACAAAAAACGTCACCGCAAAGTCATCAAGCGAATACGTCAACGCCATAAAAAAGCCGGCAAAAATCCCTGGCGTAATGAACGGCAAAATGACTTTGGTCAACACGTTCCATTGATTCGCCCCTAAATCGCGCGCGGCATCAATCAAGGTCGGACTCATTTCTTGCAGTTTTGGCAACACCATTAAGACGACGATCGGCACGCTAAAGGCAATATGCGACAACAGGACAGACGTAAATCCAAGCTGAATACCTATGATAGTAAATAAAATCAAGAACGATGCACCGATGATGACATCGGGGCTGACAATGAGAACATTATTGAGAGTAAGAAGAAGATTTTTCATTCTCCGCTTTTTTACATAATAAATAGCAAGGGCACCCATCACTCCAAGAATGGTAGAAATGGCTGATGACAAAAGGGCAATCACGAATGTATTCAACACGATAATCAGTAAGCGGGTATCTTGAAATACTTCCTTGTACCATTCAAGAGTAAATCCTTGAAAATGATGCATCGTCCCTCCGCTATTAAACGAATAGTAGATTAAATAGAAAATCGGAGTGTACAAGATGACAAACATAATAATTAAATACAGATTGCCCCATTTTACCTTTCGTTTCATACTTCGTCCCTCACTTCCGATTTCCCGTTATAATGACGACAATCGCCATGGCAATAATTAAGAATACTGCAATCGTCGCTCCCATCCCCCAGTCCTGGGTAACAAGAAAATGCTCTTCGATCGCCGTACCAAGCGTAATCACGCGATTGCCAGCTATTAAACGTGTGATCATAAATAACGACAACGCCGGAATAAACACCGCTTGGCATCCCGCTTTCACACCATCGATAGTCAGCGGAAAAACCACCCGACGGAATGTTGTCCAAGCGGAAGCACCAAGGTCCCGTGCCGCATCGACAAGCGACGGATTCAATTCCTCAAGTGCATTAAAAATTGGCAGCACCATAAAAGGAATAAAAATATAAACGGACACAAAAACAAAGCTAAAATCAGTAAATAAAATTTGTTTCGTGCCGATTCCAAGGGTTTCTAGCACCGCATTGGCAAGCCCATACGTCCCAAAAATTCCAAGAAACGCATATACCTTCAACAACAAATTCACCCATGTCGGCAAAATAATCAACAAAAGCCATAACTGTTTATGTTTTGTTTTCGTTAACAAGTAAGCTGTTGGATACGCGATAAGCAAGGAAAACACTGTAATCAAAAACGCATACCAAAAAGAACTGAACGTCATTTTTAAATAAATCGGCGTAAAAAACTTTTTATAATTCGCTATGGTCCACTGCCCCTCAATATCGAAAAAAGAATAGTAGAGAATAAGCAAAATCGGTGCCACGACAAATAAGACAATCCATAGTACATATGGAATGAGATAAACATTGCGTGTATTATGTTTCATCGGAACCCTCACCATCAGATACTTCTTGCGCTTCACTTACACGCATCACATGAATCGCTTCTGGCTCAAAATAAAGTCCGATTTCCTCTCCTACTTCTGCTTTTTTCGTTGAGTGGACAAGCCATTCATTTCCATGTTGGTCATAACAACAAAGTTCATAATGAACTCCACGGAACAATTGAGAATCTACACGAACTTGCAGTTTCCCTTGATCACGTGTCGTAATTTCCAAGTCTTCCGGGCGAATTACAACTTCAACAGGCTCATTCGGACAAAACCCTTGATCGACACACTCAAACCGTTTTCCCGCAAATTCAACAAGAAAATCCGCAACCATCGTTCCCGGAAGAATATTCGACTCCCCAATAAAATCAGCAACAAACCGATTCACTGGTTCATCGTAAATATCTTTCGGCGTACCGCTTTGTTGAATTTTTCCTTTATGTAGCACAAAAATTTGGTCCGACATCGCCAATGCTTCCTCTTGATCATGGGTAACAAAGATGAACGTAATCCCTAGACGGCGCTGTAATTCACGCAATTCATACTGCATTTCTGTCCGAAGTTTCAAATCAAGAGCTGACAGTGGCTCATCAAGAAGAAGCACTTCTGGCTCATTGACAATCGCCCGCGCAATCGCCACCCGCTGCCGCTGGCCACCAGACATTTCGCGAATTTCTCGATGTTCATAGCCCTCTAAATTGACAAAACGAAGCGCTTCAGCCACTTTCTCTTGAATATCGGCATATTTCATTTTTTTCACACGCAAACCAAAGGCAACGTTTTCAAACACATTTAAATGGGGAAATAACGCGTAATCTTGAAACACCGTGTTCACCTGGCGCTTATTCGCAGGAACATGGTTGATATTTTTCCCATTAAAATAAATCGTTCCCTTCGTCGGCTCGATGAATCCAGCAATAAGTCGAAGAATCGTCGTCTTCCCACACCCAGACGGACCAAGCAGTGTATAAAATTTCCCCCGTTCAATTTCAAAACTCACATCATCCAACACAACAAGACCGTCATACTGCTTCGTCACATGCTCAAAACGAATAATGAGATCTTTCGACATAAGCCCCACCTCTCGTTGAAAGAAATATCATGATGGCTTTCATCGCACCTTCTATCTGCCATTTGAATGTTCATACAATGAAAATTGATTCCAATGATCGTAAAGCCATAGGCTTCCTATCATCACTATTAGAACATGGCGGAGTGGAAAGTGCAATTGAAAATTTCGAAAAATGTCAAACATAAAAAACCACTCCCCAACACAAAAACGGAACAACAAGGGAGCGGGTAAAGCAATCGCGGCGAAGAAATGTCACCACTTGCAAACAAACGGGCAGCTTGTAGTTAAGAGAAAATCCACACACCGCAACAGCGACTTGAAAGAGCTGATATGAGTTCAGTTTCTCATAGTTAAGATACAAATCGTGTTGCCGGAACAAGTTCTTCCGGATTCTTGGTTGGTTTCAATTCCTTATAGTTAAGATAAAAACCTCATTGCCAAGACCAAAGAAGCAGCCGACCAAAAACAAAAAAGGAGAAAATCAAAAACACCGTTCATAATCGAACGGTGTCAAACATTTCTCCATCCGTTCAATAAAAAATCCAACGGTTGGAATACGAAATATGAGTAAACGGAATATATTGTTGTTCTCTCATATCATTTTCTTTCCTAAAGTTTATCATTTCAAAGAATCCCGGTAAATCATCAATATTTTCTTCCGTAACTTTCTTTATGATCTTTAGATATAGCTCTTGTTCAAGATCCTCTCTATGTTCAATTGGAGTTGAGTAAGTACTTTTTTTATAATTGGTTTGAGCATCTGGATTACTTCTTCTATCAAGATAGTGTTATCAGCCATCAACTCACTCCTTGTTTCGTACTACAGTTGCCAAGTTAACAATAGCATCCTCCAACTTCTCCAGTCTTTTCTCAAACCGATACAATAAATAAATAGTAATGGCTATAGGGAACCCAACGTTTCCAATAAGTTGCACAATATTAAAGTCATCCATTGGATAACTCCCTCCTTAACTTGTCCAATGCAGCTTTTCTTGTTTTAGAAACAGCCTGTTGTGAAATCCCTAATTTATTGGTTATTTCTCTATCTTTCATGTCTTGGAAAAAAGAATACTTAATCACTTCTTTTTGACGTTCTGTGAGGTCTTTTATGGCGTTTCTGATGTCCTCATTAGTTATGTTGTCTTCCCATGTTTCCAAAGGTATATCTAGGGTGTTTTGGGTAGGATCAGCAATAACATCTTTCATGGTTATACTTTCTTCTCCGTCGATGGGAGCATCTAAAATTAACAAAAACCTATCAGCTATTTTTCTTCTTTTCTTATCAAAATGTTTTGCTTCAAAGCCCATCGTTTTAGAGAAATAAGAAAAAGTCTTTATTTTCAAACAATACGATTTAAACGCTTCATTTATCCTGTCCAAATTTTCCTTGGAAGGCCGGGATAAGTATGCTCTTACAAGTTCATTTCCTTCTTCACTTTTAACAAAAGAGTCAGACAAAGGATTTTGAATGGCTTCCAAACTACATAGCCTACTCAATCTGACCCCCTCTTTAGACTGTTATGCTACCAAAAAACACGAATATATATTCGGTTTTTTAGCAAAAAAATAGGAATTTCACTTACCTATATAATAAAGGGGGTTCAAATTTTCAAAAATAAACTATCTAGAAATTTATTCCAAATCACTTTTTATTACATTTATGATTGGTATAGCCTTCCTTGATATTTTAGCACAGAACTTATGTTCTTTTCTGGTGAAAAATAATTAGAACATACCAACCATATTCTAATCGATGAAGCTCCTCTAACTAGATTATTTACAATCTCTAATGTATTTTTGTAATCATATGAACCAAATAAGTAAAAAATGGTTTTTAATATAAAAATTTGATACAATGAGAAAAATAGATATATTGGGGTTGTTTGATGAAGAAACTAATTATAAGTATTGCAGCAGTTGTTGTTTTAATTGGAGGGGGATGTAACCAACCTTATGATGAAGCATATGATGAAGAATACTTCATTCCTAAAGATTTTAAAGGATGCGTTTACACCGTGTACAACGTACAAGGAGCACCTCCTTTAGAGGTAAGAGATTACACAATTCTTTACAAGTTCGATAAGGATGGTGTGTTGGTCACGTCCTCACCTGAAAATTTTGGATGGGAAGGAAAAGAGCACTCTGGCTTCTTTGAAAGCCGATATTTTTATGTCGATGAAAATGGTAAGAAAATATCGGAAATTCCACAAAAAATGATTAGTCCACCTGTATTTGGAACCTATACAAGTGAAGATGGAAGAACTATTACAAGACAAACCTTTTCCGTTGGAGATAAATCCGCGTCATGCGACACTAATTACGGCAAGATTTTAAATAAATTAAAATAAAACATAGCATGGTTTCAAAAAATATAAATAATAGTTGTTATTTAAACCTAAAAAACTCCTTTTTTAAGTGTAAGGTGCAGCATCTTACAGAAACTTAAAAAAGGAGTTGTTCTTATGGCTAAACTCGAGTTACGTGTGCGTACATTTATTCCTGATAAAAGGATTTATTTTGCAGCGACAACTCTTACATTTATTATCTAGGAGATAATCGTAGTGAAGCATGGGAAGGGAGTTATCGTACATCACAGCGCTTCGTGATCGACACAGCACCTACTAACTATAGTGTATCAGCTTACGCCGATACAGGTACAACTGTTCGAGAAATATATGACAGAAATACTGGTAAACTTATTTCTACTACATCAGCTAAAGCCTCAACTTCTGGTCTTACTTACAAAAACGTGTGGAGGACGGTATTTTATATTTGGATATTACATGTTCAGTAGCTAATCCATTAGAATCTTTAGCACCGGCCATTGATTATGAATTCACATTAAAAGTAACTTGTTTGGGAAGTGTTCGTATCACAGGTCAACATGATGGATTCCCAGCATATGAATTTTGGAGAAAATTTGATGGAAAAAGTGCTGAAATTTATTAATTTAATTATAGAATAAGAAGGCAAAATGATAACGTAAAAATACTCCTTATATTATACGAAGTTCCTTAACTTTTTTAAGAGAAACTCCCTTTTTCTTTAAAGCGTACACAGTGTAAAAACTTTCTCAATCTCCTTCTACTCTAATCTATGTGAAAGATTATTTCGCTTTCAATCCCTCGTAGTTAAGATAAAAATGATAATGGAAACGTCAGGTTTGAAACTACAGAGGATAGTTTCAATTGCTTATAGTTAAGATAAAAACACTATGTGGAGTGGGTCATTGTAACCGAAATCACTAGTTTCAATTCCTTATAGTTAAGATAAAAACGCAATCGTAACGTTAGCTGTGCCGCCGTTGACGGTGTTTCAATTCCTTATAGTTAAGATAAAAACTCAATCTTCCAGTCTTTCGGGTAATGATAAAAGATAGTTTCAATTCCTTATAGTTAAGATAAAAACCCAGACGGCTCCCTACAGACCGTACCGTTCTCCCAAGTTTCAATTCCTTATAGTTAAGATAAAAACTGAATTTTATTTTTATATTCTTCTACAGCTTCAGGCGCGTTTCAATTCCTTATAGTTAAGATAAAAACACTATTTCCCGAATCATCGAAGCCTTTATCAAAAAAGTTTCAATTCCTTATAGTTAAGATAAAAACACACACGAAATTCTCCCTTCAAATTTTTATTACTATGTTTCAATTCCTTATAGTTAAGATAAAAACGATGTGTTATTAGAGGAGTATCATTTTGTGGGGGAGGTTTCAATTCCTTATAGTTAAGATAAAAACTCTGCGAATGAGAGTGCAGGCGTTGTGTCTGCGATGTTTCAATTCCTTATAGTTAAGATAAAAACACGTTGGTTTGAAAAATCTGTGAGAAAGGATGTTGTTGTTTCAATTCCTTATAGTTAAGATAAAAACAACAGCAAACACAGAAAGTAGCCTTCTAAAAGATAGTTTCAATTCCTTATAGTTAAGATAAAAACACTATCTATATCATTGTGTACCTCATCGAGACATAGTTTCAATTCCTTATAGTTAAGATAAAAACAACAGCAAACACAGAAAGTAGCCTTCTAAAAGATAGTTTCAATTCCTTATAGTTAAGATAAAAACACTATCTATATCATTGTGTACCTCATCGAGACATAGTTTCAATTCCTTATAGTTAAGATAAAAACCTGCAAATCAATCTTCCCTGACTTGTATTCATGACGTAGTTTCAATTCCTTATAGTTAAGATAAAAACGCATTCCAACTAAGTGACACAAAACCATCACCGCCAGGTTTCAATTCCTTATAGTTAAGATAAAAACAAGATCCATCTTTCGAGCATTTGAATGTTGAAACTTGTTTCAATTCCTTATAGTTAAGATAAAAACTCGTTCCAGAATCAATGTTATACACCGGGTAGTGCGGTTTCAATTCCTTATAGTTAAGATAAAAACGGTTGGCATTACTGTAGAAATTCGTAGCTTTCACAGTTTCAATTCCTTATAGTTAAGATAAAAACGCTTACTTATTTGTATGAAAAGTATGAGGAAGTTGGTTTCAATTCCTTATAGTTAAGATAAAAACGACGATGAAGGAAATAAAACGGTTGTAGGTGCTATTGCGTTTCAATTCCTTATAGTTAAGATAAAAACCGGTTGACGGACGCTTATCGCAAAGACCCGGAAAGGTTTCAATTCCTTATAGTTAAGATAAAAACCTCAAAACATATTGATAAATCAACCATTGGAAATAAAATGTAACTACATTATAAGCCATTTTGAAAATTCTATCAATACAGGAGAAAGCTTTATTTCTCTAAGTTTTGATCCTTAATAAGAAAATGTCGTCGATCCCCCGGGATTAGTTCGCTATTGAGGATCGACGACAAGGAAAGAAACCTATTCCACGATTTCAAACATACCGAATCCTTGTGAGTTTTTAGCTCCGATGCCAACGTCATACATAAATTTCAAATAAGACAGTGGAGCTTGAATTTCGTATGTTCCATTCCACGCATTGATGCGAAACTCTTTAAACGTTGTAACAACCTTATCTTTTTCCGCTACTTTTATCGGCTTAATGGTTACTCTCTCCGTTGGCTGCTCTTGAAAATAGGCTTGAAATTTATTAAAAAAATTTTTCTCTATCATATCAGAAAAAACAAGATCAAACGGTGAGAAAAAATGCGTTCGCTTTTCGCCGTATCGGTTTTCGTAAGTGCTATAGACAGTAAGCGGTGATAGCATACGAATTTGATAGGCATGTTTTTCCGCGATTTCTAATGGTTTTACCACTGTCTCCTCGATATGAATCGACTGTCCGTTTAATATAAATTGTTCTTTCAATAAGTAGTTTCGCGCTAAATCAACAATAAGTGAATCTAACATAGAAGAAACATACCATGTTATTTGGTCAAAAAACTCGATTTTTTTCTCATAACGATGAATGCGATATGTTCCATACAAACGGCTAAATGTAAACATTTTAAACCGCCGCTTTTCTTTCGTATATCCAACGTTATGCAAAAAATGCGCCAGCTCAAAATCTTGAATCGAACGGTATAAAAATCCTTGAAGCACCTCTTCATAATTGATCGGCAAAATAAGCGTACCATTTTTCGGTCTGAATCGAATTGTAAGCCTCATATATTCCCCCTACAAAATGTTGTCTTCTCCACCTTTGCGTAGCCCCATCTCTTCCCGCTTCGAATATTTTTGCGTGCGAAACGTATAAAACACTACAGAATCTACATCCGGATCCATAATATTCGCTAGCTCCGTTTTCAACTTTACATAGTTTGCTTCAGAAATCTCTCCTTCGAACACTGAATTTTGCACCCAGTATAAATATTTTCTTGCGATCTTTAAGGCTTTCGCGACACGTTTTTTCTCAAAATCATAGACTAGTATAACAAACATCGAGACACCTACCATAGCGAGCGATATGGTTCATATTCTTTCTCTCCGAGAAGATGCTTTTGAATTTTATAAAGTTCGAGACGAATGAGACGGCGGTATGAGACGGATTTACCAAGATGCCGGTGGTTTACTGTTGTTTTCATACGCTTGTCCAATTCCCCGATAAATTTTTTCCGCCCTTCTTCTGATAACAAAATCCCTTCCATATGTTTGTCAAAATCATTTTTCGTAATCATCTTTTTATTTATAAGAGTAAAAATGAGACGATCGACCATAATTGGTTTAAATATTTCCGCAACGTCCAAGTTCAACGAAAAACGCCGAAAATTCGTCGCGTGCAAAAACCCAATGCGCGGGTCTAGATAGGTTTTGTAGATTTCACTTAACACCATCGTATAGCAAATCTGATTCCCAAAACTAATCATCGCATTTAAACGATTGAGCGGTGGCCGCTTCGAACGCTTTTCGAATAAAAAGTCTGGGTTATGGTTTAAAATGTCATCAAACATGCTGTAATATTTCTCACGTACATGTCCTTCTGTTGACATCATTTCCTCGACGCTCGTCCATTGTTCTAGTTTCGCTCGGCTTGATTGAAAATCTCGAATCATTTCCTTAAATTTATCGCTGTTGGCTTGTGTACGGTTTTGATAATATTTCAAAACCTGTATCATTTGTCCGATCGAACCGTCGATGAATTTTCTCGCTAAAGTAAGACGTTTTTCCGGATTTAAATACGCTTCTGCCTGTTTTAAAATGACGTGACCGGCGTTTAAATGCTCGCGCGGATAAAACGTTCCCGTGTAATAGCCGTAATGATTAAAATAGTGGATACAAATATGTTTTTGCGCCATAAGCTCTAAAAACTTCTTTGTGACATTTACTTCGCCGAAAATGTAAATATCATTGACATCTTCAACAGGCAGTACCCGTTTTCGCTCGGCTGTCTCAAAACAAATGCTGTTGTCTTGACGAATCAGCTCACCACTTTGAAAAATATAGAGCGTCTTTTTCATCATTATTCCTCCGCAAAGCAATATTCACGATAGGCGCAGCTTCGGCAAAGCCCAATTTTCTTTGGCTCTGGCGGAACAGGCAAGCGAGCGATGCGGCGGATGTCAGCAATCGCCTCTTCCAATACTCGTTTTCCTTCTTCTGTCCATTCCACTTTCGTTACTTTCCTTTCTTTTGGAAATAAAAGCTCCCCTTTTGCCTCAATGCCCATTTTTCGCAATGTGTCAAGGTAATACAATAATTGATAATAGGCGCTTTTTTCATATGTTGACGATTTCTTCACTTCACCAACAACAAGCGTATCCCCTTCGCGGCGAATTCGGTCCACTTTAATATTGCCGATAAGCAGTTCTTTTTTCTGGCGCTGATAACTCGTTTCGGAAATAAAGCGGCCAATTTCTAGATTATCATCCTCTTGATCAGCGGCGATTTGATGCGTAATCAGCCAAACCTCACGTTTGCAAATAAAGTAATACCAAATATGCGTGCCATTCACATCCATTACATAATCCATGCATCCACCATCTCACTTGTGCGAATAAGTCCATATTCGCTGTTGTAATATTGGTTTAATATATCGTTGGATAAATGAATCATTCTCGTTTTTTCATACAAATCCCTATCCAAATTTTTTACAAGCTTAATTGGAGCGGAAATGACATATTGGCGCATGTCCTTTTTCAAGCGCAAATAGTTTTCGAACCGTACTTCTAAATCTTTCGCCTCAATGACTTTTTCTATATATTGCTGCCAAACGTCCATCGCTTGATCATCTACTTCGACAAATACATCCACCGCTTGGTGCGCGTCTTCAATTAGCCGAAATTCAGATACATATTCCGGCTCGCTTTTACTTCCCTGCTTATCTTTTGCGTCAAATTTTAGCTCTTCGATCGCTTCTATAATTCCATCAGAAGCAGTAAACGCCTTATTACCCCGCACATCAGTAAAATATTGGGCAATGATATCAAAAAATTGATGCTCGGAAACCGCTGTTTTCGGTAGTACTTTTTTTGCAATATTTGTATGAACAGCCCCATATACATATTGTGACTCTAACTTTCCATCTCTCTCAATCGGCGTAATATATACCTTACCAAATTCATGTAATGTTCCGTTGCGATTGCAGCGCCCCGCCGCTTGGACAATGGAATCAATTGGTCCTAAGTCGCGATACACCACGTCAAAATCAACATCGACTCCTGCTTCGACAACTTGCGTAGAAATAACAACGACCTTGTTCTTTTCTCTTAAAAGCTGTTTGATTTGTTCAATGCGTCGTTTCCGCTCACGAGGCACAATATTCGTAGAAAGGTAGATTACGTCATAACCGCGTTCTTTTAACCATTCTTTTATCCCTTCATAAATTTCAATCGATGTTTTAATCGTGTTCAAAATCGTCAAATAGTTTTTTCCATCTTCAAAGCGGCTCTGAAACAGTTCCATCCATTCTGCGGGACTGTATGCGCCTTTATCCCCTCCTAGCCAATGAAGCTCGACCCGTTCCATTTCTTTAAAAAAGTCAATTGGCTTCACCATTTCTGATTCCAAAAGCTCAACCCTTTCATCTTCTGGGAAAATAAGCGGCTGCGTCGCTGTTAACAACAAAATTTTGCAGGAAAACAATTCTGCCATTTTGTACAGCACGGAACGCAACAAAGGCCAATACTCGATCGGCACGTTTTGAATTTCGTCGAGAATGATAATGCTTCCAGCAATTTGATGGAATTTTTTTAACGCGCGATTTTCATAGCCAATCAGTGTATGAAACAATTGCACAAACGTCGTAACAATGAGCTCTGCCTCCCAGCTTTCCGTCAGCAACAATGCTTTTCGCAGAGGCAATTCTTCGTTTTCCGTTTTGTATTGAAAGGTAGATAAGTGATGATGCTTCACTAAATACCGTTGTTCGTTTGCATGAAAATCAGCCAACTGGCTTAACAAATCACGGATTACTTTTTCATTTTGGTCGATGACACTTGTAAACGGCAAAGCGTAAATAATTTTGGGTGAATAACCATCCTGTCTTTCTGTTTGCTCGCGCCATTTTAAAGCAACGGAAAGCGACAATAATGTTTTTCCCGCTCCAGTTGGTGCCGTTAACGTGAACAATCGTTGCTCTGGTTTTGTTTTTGAAATAGAGTCGATTCGTTCCATGACAATATTGTACATCCGGTTACGCCAACCGTTCGTTCCTTCTGTCACTCCCACATCAAAATTCGCTTGACGATACTGGTCGACAAGATGTGCTGGAATGTGAAAGCGCGGCTTCCTCTCAATATTTGCCGCTGATAATTTGTCAGCATCGATAAGCAATGAATACAGTAACAGCGCATAATAATAAAGTTCTTTTGTCTGTTCTTGTTTTCTTCGTTTACTTATCAAGTAATATTGACGGTAAACCTCATCGAATGCTTTTTCATAGTCTTGAAGGAAGTTGTGCAGTTCTTCAGAAAGAGACAACGGAATAGAAAGTTCGCTCCATAAAGAAGATAAATCGTCAATAATGTTAGAAGCGTGTTTTTTAATATCATCAATTTGACGTTTTAGTGTAATGACTCGATAATGAAGCGAATCTTGAACCGTATTTTCAACAATATGGCGCGACTTTGTGACATCTAAAGAAATGTCACGCAAATTTCCATGATGGTGCATAACAACGAAATAGCCTAATAATGGAGCAAACTCAGACCACGAAGCATTTAAGTTCATCGCATGGCGCAAAAGATGGGCAGCAAACACGGCGGAAATAAACGAATGGTGATGCAAATCTCCGCTCACTTCACCTGTTTGCAAATAATCCTGAAAGTGCGGTAAATATTTACCGAAATCATGTGTTACCGCAACAATTTTGCTAATATATTCGAGTACATCCCGATTTTCTTCAGACAATGGTACTTGTTTCAGCATATCTAGCGAATATTTGTATACTTCCTCTAAATGCACAGTCAATTTTTTCTCTGGATTATTATGAGACAAATACATATGCTTCACCCCTTGAAAAACAAAGCAGCGGTGAAACCATCGCTGCCCTGCTTTTACATAAATAAAACGTTTTCTTTTTCTTCTCCATAAGCAACGGTTATGTAAGGAACATCCGGAATAGCAACTAATTTTCGAGATTGTTCAAATAAGTAATAATCGGTTTCGTAAATCATCCGCTCACTCGTAAACTGACGTGTCATGAATTCCTTTAAAAAGCGAGTTTCACTTGAAAATTGAATAGACCGCTCGCGCAAATCAGGAATTCGCACAACAGAATGAATAGGCACCACATCATTGCTTTCCAGTAGCGTTCCTTCTGCTTCAGCAACCCAGTTCAACTGCCCGAGTAGTTCAGAAAGCCCTAAATACGGCGG
Source organism: Thermaerobacillus caldiproteolyticus (assembly GCF_015326725.1). Lineage (NCBI taxonomy): Bacteria > Bacillati > Bacillota > Bacilli > Caryophanales > Anoxybacillaceae > Thermaerobacillus > Thermaerobacillus caldiproteolyticus. Next base: position 3,493,305 of record NZ_CP064060.1, on the reverse strand, counting down.
ATAAACGTACCGGCTCGATTGTATTCGCTGTCTCACGCTTTCATAAACAGAGCGGTCGGAGTGGGAAAAATAAATGCGATACCGCAAATTGGCTTCTTCTCCCCCGGGAAGCACAAATTCAAACGGAATTTGCGTATGTCCTCCGCTATTGTTTAAATGGGCTTTTGATTTTACAAACATATAGTTTACCGTTTGCATCACTTTGCGAATCGGCGTGCGCACAGATATCGCAATTTGGCATTGATTCGGTGAAAATACTTCATAATAACTGTCGCGCTCCATTCCTAAAATACCAGCGAGCATTCCAACAATCGTCGTTCTCGGGGGAAAAGCATATGACAAGGAAGAGGAGTTCGTATCGATTTTCCGGAAATGCCCCATCTTCCCGATAAGGTCAAAAATAAGCATCTTCATAAACGTCACCCTTTTTACAATACAGAAACAAGTTTATCCGCCAACTCAGATGGAAGAAGATCTGTCAACAAGCCTTTTTGTCCGTCATAATTCAGCATTAAGTTAGAATCTTGCCAGTAATGAATACGGGCAATTTCACCATTTACTTCCAGAAGTTTATTCACAAGTTCATCAACATGCAATCTTACTTCGGAAATGCTGCGCAGTCCTTCTGTTTCTTCTAAACGCACTAAATCTCGCAAATCGCCGGCAATGAATTCAGGAGAGTGATATTCGACACGCATATACAAACGCGGATATTGCCCGACTTTGCTTCTTGTCGCGCTTAATGGAATCGCTTTAACAACAGCTTGGTCAAATAAACGGACATCCTCTTCCGTCAATCTCGTATGTGCGGCGCGGTGACCGCTTATAATGCCATGAAACGCTAAAAATGAATAATACACGCGATAATCTTTTCCTATGTTACCACCGTCGTTTTTATCATCTGAACCAAAATGTGACGTAATGCTTGCCGACTCAACAAGCGTTACTTTATTTAACGAATATCCCCAGTTAAACTGAATCGGACCGGTAAACGTCATGGAGCTTCCTTTATCCTCCGATTTAATCGGCATCGTCGCACCGAACATACGGACATCAATAAATTGATCAAGCATCCAGTTTTGTTCCTCTTTTGATAGTTTATTAATGTTCACTTTGCCGTCATACTTTTGGTCAAACAATCGTTTAATCCGCTCTGTGGCATTCACCGTTTCTCCATCGACTTTACCGACAAAAATCTCATTACCGATTTGTTCTAAGTAGTCACGAATATATCGCTTTAGACGCACATCGCTTACTAAGTTTAACGAACGTTCGTAATCCATGCGCGGACGATTCTCTTCGTCAATATCACCGTTTGGATTTGTTAACTTCGCATCGTAAAGGAATAAAATATCACTATTGTTCATGGTTATTCCTCCTATCTTTTCATTTTTATTCTTCATTTTCAACTTTCGAATCGTCTTTTTTCACGCTGCCTAAAATCCGCTTTGTACCATATGCGTAGCCAGATAACAAATAAAAAACGCTTTCACGGTCGGATAAATTCCATTTTTCCTGCAATGCTGAATCAAAAAGACGCTTATGTTCCGCATAAACAGCTTCATTTTGTAAGGAAGCAATTTTAAGTTGTCTCAGCTTTTCAAATACTTCACTTGAAAGCATCATCAGTTTTTGCTTGTTCATACCATGATAATTAATCTTTGATAAAATCGGTTTGTTGGCCGTTTTACCACTACGGGCTTGTCCGATTGCTTCTGCTCGTTCATTTGCTTTTCCGACTTGTGCAGAACCAATCCTTGCGATTAAATAGCCAAGCAAAAATAGAGAGCTTTGCGCGACATTATAATTCATGGTTTCCATATACTCTACCATCTCAGTATCAGGCAAATCGTATGTAACCTTTGTCATCTCCCTTTCCTCCTTAATTAAGTTAAGGTTTTGCAACAGTTTCAAGAACAATTGCGCTCGCACCATCGCGTCTACTAAGTTAAAATCATTGTATTCTTTTTTATCGCTATATTGATAAACACTGTAACTCGCGTACATGTGAACCTTCGCAAGCTGCACAAATTGCGCGATCAGCCATTGATAGGAAAGCGGTTTATTTGTTAATAACGACTCGTATACTTGCAAAATTTTGCGTTTTTCAAAATTTTCTCCGCGTTGAATACGCATTGGAATTAAATAATAGATCGGTTCCAAACCAAGATTGAATTTTTCGTTGCCAAAAAAGCGTTGTCCTATTTCCCCTGCTTTTCGCATCTCATAACCTAGTCGGCGCAAATGAGTGAGCGGGACATCTGATAACAGCTTGTTCACTTTTAATGCTGACTGCGCTTTTGTATAAAACAGAAAATGCAACGAAATATGGTTGTCCATTTGATCGCCGAATTCTTTGTAGTCTTCTATGTCTCGATGCAAAGCTTCCGCTGTTTCAACAGTTTTGACAGTTCGAACAAACTGGTTAATACGTTTGCTAATATCTTGAAGCGGAGCATCTTCAAATGGAACATCATATAAAAAGTCTGGGATGATATAACAAGGGAGACCGCTGAAACGAGTATTGAAGTTGCGGAGAATGTACGCTTCCCCCGCCATGATTGCTTGATAGGCGTCTTTGCTGATGGATAAGTTTTTAACGAATGATTTTTTCTCAAGGTTGCTCGCAAAGCTGATTTTATCATTGATATAATAATTGAACTTCAATTTTGTCGTTTCTCCGGTAACAAAGGCTTCTTTGTTCGTAAGGGCGCATACTCCCTTTTTCGCCTCTTCAAATGCACTTAGTTTCTCTGCGATAACAAGCCGTTCATATTCTGGCTGCGAAACTACGAGCTGTCCGTTAATGGCGAGGGAATACAAGAGGACATCTTTGATGCTAACATTGGCTTCTTTTTCAATAAAAGCTTGAAACTGCTTCGCTGCTTCCTTAACCGCTTTTTTCGCCTCTTTTTCCGTCAATTCGCCGCCAACATATGCTGGATTAAAAACATAGCGGTATCGTTCATCTGATTTTTTGGCCGCGCCAAGATCTAGGAAAAAGACATTTTGCGCTTCCTTTAGGAGAGAATAGTAAGAATCTTCTTGATTCCAACGCTCAAGGAGATTGGTAATTGTTTGACTTAGCAAATATTCGACATTGCTCACCGTTCCAAACCATTGTGGGCTCGCTGCTCCATCCGCTGTACCAATCCATAACAATTCTAAATGGGTCGATTCGCTTATTTCTTTTGGCGTTATTTTGACTTTTTTATCTTTAATAGAAAAGTCGACAATGATTACATATTTAGTTGAATCATATGATCTTGCAATGGGCAGCGTTATTGCTTGAATAACAGCTGGTTTTTCTTCGATTAAATACTTATTTCCAAGGGTGTAAATCGTTTTTATCACCGTCTGCACCTCCTTTAAAGAGAAATATAAATTTTTACAATCCATTTAAATTCTACCAATACTATCTTTTATTTCAATATTTTTTGTATAATTTAACATTTTGTTCAAAAATACAAATAATTTCCTAAACTGGCTTAATGTCTTCTAAATATCCAATCATCCTTTTTTATTTCTTCATGTAAGTAAATTTTTTCGATATTTTCCTTACACCATTTCCCTCTTCTATAATTGATATAGTCGACATATTAACAATTGTTCTTTCAAACATTTTTACACCTCCTCATTTTTTATATAATTACATTCTCAATTAAATTTTATTTATTCAGAAAATTAATGTCAAGAATTTTTTGTTATTTATGAAAATAAGATATCTCTGAAACGATTTGGAATCAATAGAGATATGTTTCACCCAAAAAAGACTGAATATTCAGTCTTTTTGTGAGAAGAGAAAATTTCCTTATTCCTTTATGATTAAAATATTCTTCAAACATACATACGTTGAAGGGCCTTCTGTGCTTCGACAAATCCTCTTAACTTTCACCTTACCTATTTCTCAAATCTTGGATGGTCAAATACTACTTGATCGTTCACCCCATGGTATTGGTCGTGTACATCACACTCTGAATACTGCTTATATGAATCATAAATTTGGTCTAGCCAAATGCTTGACACAAAAATTTTTATACATCATCTTTGCTATGAAAATTATATTTAGTCCTAAGTAGGTAAGATAATAATTACATTATCAATGTTTCAATGCTTTAATAAGCTAAGATATGGAAAATGATAACTATAATTTGTATTATATATTAAATGAAATATTTAAACAAGCCAGTTGCAAATTATTAAAAATACAATATGATGCACATAAAAAGTAGGATTGGGATACAAAAAATGGTACCTGTTATTACCGAACATTCATGTATTCTCTAACCTTTTATTTTCTTATTTGAAACAGCCATGTACTAAAAGTAGTTTCTATAAACGCAGATAAGGCACGGCTTTATGAATCTTTCCTCGTTCTATTTCGTTTATTGATCGGTGTTATCAAGTTTTTTATGCTTTCTACCACTTCAACATTTCCTAACACAAAAGAAATAGACATATCTAATTCTTTTTAAATCTTATTTTATTCTTCAAATTGCAGAGAATATCGAATTTATCGTACGAGGCGGGAAATTTACTTACAACAGCAACACTTTAACCTAATAAAGCAACAACTTGATTTAGCTTTTCCAAAGCATGAGGAGGCATTTTCAGTGTCGAAGTTGGGTCTCCTGTTCCTCCGTAAATAAACGGATAACGAAAAAGTTCCTTATCTACTATACAAGGCAAAGAATGTCCTATTAAAGGAACGCTACCAACAGTGTATCCCGTTATCTTCTGGACTTCTTTTGGGGTTGCCATTTTTAATTGATTACATCCCAGAATTTCTGACACTTCTTCTAAATTAACACGCCCACGCCCTCCTGAAACAATTATCGCAAAATATCCTTTTTCTGACTTAAGAACCAATGTAGGTGCCGTCTGACCTATTTCAATTCCAAAATAATCCGCACCTTCCTGCGCTGTACGGATTGGACTTTCGTGATGAATGATTTCAAATTGAACTTCATTTTCTTGCAAAATGCTTTTTAAATTATCCATAAGTGGGTGTCACCCTTTCAGAGTTTCCTCGAAATAAATTTTACCGCAACCGACTGTCCAATATCCTACTTCAATGTACTAATCCAATTCCCCTTTGTAATACAAAAAACAAGTATAATATGCAAGCATATATTGTTTCAATCCTCATAGTTAAGATAAAAACGAAAGCACTTGCCAAATCACCGCGCGACGAACAACCAAATTTCAATTCCTTATAGTTAAGATAAAAACCCCAAAAAATGTTGATAAATCATAGTTTGGAAATAAAGTACACCTACATTATAATCTGTTTTGAAAATTCTATCAATATAGAAGAAAACCTTATTTCTCTAAGTGTTGACCCCGATGAAGAACTGTCGTCGATCCCCCGAGATTTTTGCACGATTGAGGGGCGACGACAAAAACGCGCTCGTACGTATCTTGTTTCAGCCATTGTTTGATCGCGACACAGACTTAAGAACATAAGCAAGCCTATTGCGATTTTATATGTAATCGATAAGAATGAAGGGATATAACGAAACGTTTTCGAAAATATGGATGATCCGTACAGCAACGCTTCGATGTCTTGTGCATAACATTCGCCATTTGACAATATAAGTCTAAATCTTGTTACAGGTCATCTTCCGTATCATTGCGAAACTCCTCATTCTGTTTCAAAAACGCATAATATGAAGAAACAGCATCGTTGCATCCGTATCGTTTTACTTATATCATACAAAAAAGTAATCTAAATATCGATCGTTCACTGACACTCGAGATCGTACGGTTCCTTTCGTCATTTCCCTGTTAGCACCAGCTTATTTATTAAATGAAAAAGACTTTTATAATGCGAATAAAGGGGAGCTTTCATTTCATCCCTTTTCGGCTGAATTGGGAGGATTCTAGAGGATCTGGGAGCATTCATTAATATTTGAAAGGATAATCCAAATGCTCCTGTCAAATCCCCAAATATCTATGAATATCGATTCATACCAAATTTGTAAACTGATTCCATCTAAGGTTATAATGTTTTTGTGACACTTTCAAATTTCCGCAAGTAGCCACATTTCTGCACCAAACTCCTTTTAATAACTGTGCCCGTAAAATTGGATATATCCACCAGCGATAATACCACTCGATAACTTCATTTCTGAAAAACAATGAATGTACTATAAAATTGGTGATCAGAAGCTTCTTATATCCCTAGGTTCCTGCATGGAGTCTTAACTTTGATGATTTAAGGAGGAAAACAATTGAAGAACATTTTTTCATTATTTCTATCAGCTTTTTTACTTTTCTCACTAACAGCCTGTCATTCTGGCGATAAGGTGGAAAAAGGGAAAATTGTCGTTACCGGAAAGAAATTCACCGAACAAGTGATTCTCACACACATTTTAGCAGAATATTTAAAAGCAAATACGGACTTAGACGTAGAAGTAAAGGATAGTTTAGGAGGCGCCTTTATGTTACATGAGGCGATCAAAAAAGGAGATGTTGATTTGTATGCTGAATATACTGGTACAGGGTATTTGAACATACTGAAAAATCAATACGATCCGGATCAGACCCCGGATGAAATCTACGAAGCAACGAAAAACGGATATAAAGAAAAATTTAATATTACATGGCTCAAACCGTTAGGGTTTAATAACACCTATACGCTCGCTTTGCGAAAAGATCTGGCCGATCAACTTGGAGTGAAAACATACTCAGACTTAGCGAAAAAATCGAACCACTTAGTGTTCGGCTCTGACGCTGAGTTCTTCGAACGAAGTGATGGATTCGATGCATTAGTGGATACGTATCATTTCCATTTCAAAAAAACGACGAATATTGATCCTGACCTGCAGTACGAAGCGGCAAAGAACGGCGATATTGACGTCATTACTGCGTATTCGACGGACGCAAGAATTAAACAGTTTGGATTAACGGTATTAAAGGATGACAAAAACTTCTTCCCACCATACTACGCAGCTCCGATTATTCGTCAAGAAGTGTTGGATGCCAATCCTGGATTAGAAGATACGTTAAATAAATTATCAGGCGTTTTATCGGACGAAAAAATGATGGAACTAAATGCACAAGTGAGCATCGAAGGGAAAAATCCAAAACAAGTAGCCATTGATTTCCTTAAATCAGAAGGATTAATCGATTAAGAGAACCGTTTCAGCTGTGTGCTTCTGAATACACAGCTGTTTTTCCAATGACATGAAGAAGAAACGAGGGAATATGAACATGATTCGATTTGAAAATGTGCAAAAACAATACGATGATGGTTTTGTTGCGTTGAAAAATATTAATCTTGAAATCAAAAACGGGGAATTAGTAACGTTAATCGGACCGAGTGGATGCGGGAAAACAACAACAATGCGAATGATTAACCGCCTCACAGAACCAACATCAGGAAAGATTTATATTGATGGGCAAGATATTTCGAGGGTAGACCCTGTCGAACTCCGACGCAACATCGGTTATGTCATTCAACAAATAGGATTGTTCCCACACATGACTATCGAGCAAAATATTGCTCTTGTTCCAAAGTTAAAAAAATGGGAACCAGCTTCCTATTTAAAACGAGTCGATGAGTTGCTGGACCTCGTTGGCTTAGATCCTCCGACATTTAAACACCGCTATCCATCGGAATTGAGCGGAGGACAACAGCAACGAGTCGGCGTCATTCGAGCACTAGCAGCGGAGCCGGACATTATTTTAATGGATGAACCGTTCAGCGCCCTTGACCCAATCAGCCGCGAACAGTTACAAGACGATATTGTGAGACTTCAGGAAGAAATTCAAAAGACAATTGTGTTCGTTACACATGATATGGATGAAGCGATTAAAATCGCCAATCGGATCGCAATTATGAAAGATGGGGAAATAATTCAATTTGATACGCCTGATAAAATTTTACGCCGTCCAGCCAATGACTTTGTACGCGGTTTTATCGGAGAAAACCGACTCAAGCAAGATCACACGCTTGTTCCGACTGCGGAAGATTTAATGTTTTCTTCGGTAGTCACATCGTCTCCGAAACGAGGATTAGCGGAAGCGTTTCGCTTAATGAAAGAAAAGAAAGTAGATAGTTTAATGATTACAAACAAAAACCGAACCTTTCTTGGTGTCGTGACATTAAAAGAATTAGAGAAACACTACAAAAATGAAGAGTTGTTATTGGTCGATATTGTTGATTTCAATGTGACGACACTAACAAAGGACGCTGATGTCACAAGTGTAGCTGAGATTTTTCAAAATAAAGATGTCAGCGCCATCCCAGTACTAGACGATAACAAATTAGTTGGAGTCATTACACGATCTAGTATGATGCGGGGATTGGCAGAATGGAATTTTAACAAACAGTGAAGGAAGGATCAAAAATGGAATTGCTGAACACCTTTATCGAGCGGAAAAATGATATCTGGATTGCTTTTCAAGAACATGTGCTATTGTCGGGGATTGCGATGGCGATTGCCATCATCATTGCTGTTCCATTAGGCATTGCATTAACCAGAAATAAAAAGCTCGCTGAACCGATTATCGGGATTACCGCAATTGTCCAAACGATTCCAAGTCTTGCGTTGTTAGGATTTATGTTGCCGATTTTTGGAATTGGAAAACCTCCTGCTATTATTGCGCTTACCTTATACGCGCTGCTTCCTATTTTGAGAAATACGTACACAGGCATCCTCGGGGTAGACCCTGCCCTTGTGGAAGCGGGAAAAGGAATGGGAATGACTTCTCGGCAAATTTTATGGATGGTGGAGCTCCCTCTTTCTTTACCGATTATTATGGCAGGAGTTCGGACAGCTACGGTATTAACTATCGGTGTTGCCGCGCTGGCTACCTTCATTGGAGCCGGCGGCTTAGGCGACTTGATTGATAGAGGGTTGCGTGTAGCGGATAAAAACTTAATTTTAGCTGGAGCGATCCCAGCTGCGATTTTAGCCATTTTATTCGATCTCGCATTGCGTAAAGTAGAAGAAAAAGTGACACCGAAAGGGTTAAAGCCTTAATGTTGTAATCATAAGGAAGGATGTTGTGTTCCTTCTTTTTTGTTTTTCGAATCTGAAATCAAAATCGATTTTTAAGAAATCCAGAACGATCAATGATATGAATGCGATCATCGTTATGAATCCTCACAGATAGCTTTGTTGCGAAATTCACTTTCACTTCGCTTTATATCTATACTTCTTCATCATTGATAAGAAAAGTACAAGGCAGCCACCTACCGGTAACAAGACTGGAAACTCACACTGCGAGTCTGTCGACACCGTCATGTGGAATCGAAGCGATCTCGAGCCACTGGCACCTGAAGCTAGACAAATTCAAAAGGTTATACTAAAAAACTATGCTGACTGCTTGTAAAGCAGCCAGCATAGTTTTTATCGTTTCTCAATTTCTTCTCTTAATAACTTATTCACAAGCGGCGGGTTCGCTTGTCCTTTTGTTGCCTTCATAATTTGACCGACTAAGAAGCCAATCGCGCGGTCTTTTCCGTTTTTGAAGTCTTCGATGGATTGTGGGTTCGCATCAAGCACCTCAAGAACGATTTTACGCAATGTAGCTTCGTCAGAGATTTGGACAAGACCTTTTTCTTTGACGATTTGTTCTGGGTCTCCGCCTTTTTCGACAAGCTCTTTAAACACTTTCTTCGCAATTTTAGAAGAAATCGTACCGTTTTGAATGAGCTTAATCATTCCCGCTAAACTTTCCGGTGTTAGAGCGATATCATGAAGCTCTTTTTGCTCAGCATTCAAATATCCGGATACTTCGACCATGAGCCAGTTAGACGCCAGTTTCGGATCAGCCCCGTTTGCCACTGTCGCTTCAAAGAAATCAGCCATCTCTTTTGTCAATGTTAAGACTTTAGCGTCATACTCCGGCAAGCCGAGTTCCTCAATGTAACGTTTTTTCCGCTGATCTGGAAGCTCTGGAATTGTCGCACGAACACGTTCTTTCCACTCTTCGTCAATGTAAAGAGCAACAAGGTCTGGTTCAGGGAAGTAGCGATAGTCTTCTGAACCTTCTTTTACGCGCATCAAAATGGTTGTTTTTGTTGCTTCGTCAAAGCGGCGCGTTTCTTGTTGGATGACTCCGCCGGAAAGAAGGACTTTCTCTTGGCGTTTCGCTTCATATTCAAGACCGGCACGGACGAAGTTGAATGAGTTTAAGTTTTTCAATTCTGTTTTTGTCCCGAACTTATCAGAACCGATTGGACGAAGAGAAATGTTCGCATCGCAGCGAAGCGAACCTTCTTCCATTTTACAATCGGATACGCCGGTATATTGAATAATAGATTTTAGTTTTTCCAAATATGCATACGCTTCTTCCGGTGAGCGAATATCCGGTTCAGAAACAATCTCAATGAGTGGCGTACCTTGACGGTTGAAGTCGACTAATGAATAACCGTCGCCTGTATGCGTTAATTTTCCAGCATCTTCTTCAAGATGAATGCGCGTAATGCCGATTTTTTTCTTTTTGCCGTTCACTTCGATTTCAATCCAGCCGTTTTTACCGATTGGCTGGTCATATTGCGAAATTTGATATGCCTTCGGGTTGTCCGGATAAAAATAGTTTTTCCGGTCGAATTTTGTATATGTAGCGATTTCGCAGTTTAATGCCATCGCCGCTTTCATCGCAAATTCCACCGCTTGTTTGTTTAACACAGGGAGAACCCCTGGGTAGCCTAAATCAATGACGTTCGTTTGTGTGTTTGGGGGTGCTCCGAAGTCGGTTGGACTGCTTGAGAAAATTTTTGACTTTGTTTTCAATTCGACGTGGACTTCAAGTCCGATGACCATTTCAAAGTTCATCCTTCTTACCCCCTTACAATGCTGGTTTTTGTTTATGATAGTCGGTTGCTTGCTCAAACGCATGAGCAACGCGATAAATCGTGCTTTCGTCAAAATGTTTTCCAATGATTTGTAATCCTACCGGCAAACCATCAACGAATCCGCATGGAATTGAAATACCTGGAACACCGGCAAGGTTGACCGGAATCGTTAAAATATCATTTGCATACATCGTTAACGGATCGCTTGTTTTTTCACCGATTTTGAATGCCGGGGTTGGCGTCGTTGGTCCGATGATGACATCGTATTTTTCAAACACTTTTTCAAAGTCTTGTTTAATTAATGTCCGCACTTTTTGCGCTTTTTTGTAGTAAGCGTCGTAGTAACCGGAGCTTAACGCGAAAGTTCCAAGCATAATACGGCGTTTTACTTCGTTACCGAAACCTTCGCTGCGCGTTTGTTTGTACATATCAATTAAGTTTTTCGCATTGTCCGTACGATAACCGTAGCGAACACCATCAAAGCGCGCAAGGTTCGCGGATGCTTCCGAAGATGCTAATAAATAGTAAGTGGCAAGGGCATACTTCGAATGTGGGAGCGATACTTCTTCCCATGTTGCGCCAAGCCCTTCTAATACTTTTAATGCATCCAATACAGATTGACGAACTTCTTCAGATACTCCTTCGCCTAAATATTCTTTTGGCACGGCAATTTTTAAGCCTTTAATGTCACCTGTTAACGCGGATACATAATCAGGAACATCGACGTTCGCAGATGTAGAATCCATTGGGTCAAGACCTGCGATTACTTGTAAAAGGTACGCGTTATCTTCAACTGTGCGCGTAATCGGTCCGATTTGGTCGAGTGAAGACGCAAACGCGACAAGCCCAAAACGAGACACGCGTCCGTATGTCGGTTTTAAGCCGACAACACCGCAAAATGCCGCTGGTTGGCGAATAGAGCCACCCGTGTCAGAACCTAAGGCAAACGGAACTTCTCCTGCTGCGACCGCTGCCGCAGAACCACCGCTGGAACCGCCCGGTACGCGTTCAAGATCCCAAGGGTTACGAGTCAATTGAAAACCGGAGTTTTCTGTAGAAGAACCCATCGCAAACTCGTCCATGTTTAGTTTTCCAACGGTAATCGCATCCGCTTCATGCAAACGCTGCATGACCGTTGCGTCGTAAATCGGGTCAAAGTTGTAGAGAATTTTACTTGCACACGTCGTGCGAAGTCCTTTTGTAACAATGTTGTCTTTAATGCCGATCGGCATGCCAAAAAGCAAGCCAAATTCGTTTTCTGTAGCTAGTTTTTCATCTAGTTTTTTCGCTTTAGCCCGCGCATTTTCTTCATCTAATGTTAAAAACGCTTGTACTTTGTCTTCTACTTCCGCAATGCGTTTAAATGATTCATCGACTAAATCAGAAACAGAAATTTCTTTTTTATGTAACATATGATGGAGTTCCGATATTTTATGGTCAAACAATGACATTTGCTTCCCCTCCTTACTCTAAAATCGCCGGTACACGGAACTGCCCGTCTTGATGATCTGGTGCGTTTTTCAATGCTTCCTCACGAGGAATTCCCGGTGTCGGCACATCTTCGCGCATGACGTTTTTCATATCAAGCACGTGTGATGTTGGCGGAACGTTTTCTGTGTCTAATTCGTTTAATTGCTCGGCAAATGTAATAATCGCGTCTAATTGCTTTGTAAACATTTCCGCTTCTTCATCAGTAATCGCTAAACGCGCCAAATGCGCTACATGCTTGACTTGTTCAATCGAAATTCTTGACATCCTTTTCACCTCCGAGAGTTTCGACCTTTCACAATATAATAGATGATACCAAACTTTCGACCATTGAAGCAACATTGACAATGGGATTTGTTGAAAGCCAGCAGGTGTTCAAATTCGTTATGCCAGCCTTTCCAGCGGGAAATCTACAAACACACTCGGATTATGTTAAACTTTTATAACTGCTCTAAAGAACTATTTTTCATTTTTACTTCCGACAAAATAATATGGGAAACGGTCTCGGCATAATTGATTACTTCGTTAATAAATTCTTCTAATTCATGTAACGCTGCCAGACGCAGTTTTACCATATAACAAGCCCTTCCCGCGATGCGATAACAAAAAACGGCGCGCGAATCGCGCTCTATAAACTTTTTAAACCGTTCATACTCTCCGTTTTTAAGGGTGACCTCTACTAAGCATTCAATCCCTAATCCTAATTTTTTATAGTTAATATCCAGCGTATATCCTTCGATAATTCCTTCGCTTTCTAGTTTCCTGACTCGTTCCGCCACAGAGGGGGCTGAGAGATTTACCTTTTTCGCCAATTCTCTCATAGATAATCTTGAATCTTTCAATAACTCTAGTAAAATACGTCGGTCAATCTCATCTATTTTCATTTGAATCCTCCATTCAAAAATTATGTTTCATTTGTAAATGATATTATCATAAATAAATTTCATAAGAAATGGAGTTGAGCGATCTTATTTAATAAAATGAAAATAATCAACTGAAAGGAGGATTGAGCATGCCGCGTATTGTACTTCCAGAACGCGAAGGAACGAACTTTGAAAAAGCATTATCAAAAGCCCCAGCATTAAAATCGCTTTATGACAAGCTTTATCACTTTTTATGGAATGACCGTCTATTGCCCAAAGAGATTAAAGAAAAAATCCGGTTGTATTTAGCCCATATCAACGGTTGTATGACTTGTATGAGCCTTTCATATATTGAAAATGAAGAGTTGAACACACAAATTGCCGAAGCCTTTCGAAACAATGACTTCTCACATTTTTCAGCGCTTGAGCAACAGCTATTTTTGTTCATTGAACGATATCGAGTATCACCACGGTCCATTACCGATCAAGATGTCGAAGAATTACGACATCATTTCACCGATGAACAGCTCATCCACTTATTAGGTCTCATTAATCTATTTGACAGCTTTCATAAAATAATCGTCAGTTTAGATTTGTACGACTTTTGTTCACGAGGCTAATGTTCATTCCAAAGACCCCCTCTCTCCTATGGAAAAGAGGGGTGTTCCATATTTAGTCACATCTGAAGAATGTCGATCGTTAAAATTACTAGCTTTTCAGTCTGTAACAGACGTATGGAAAGTAAAGCAATATTTCACAGGAACTCTAACTTTTGATCGTTATTTTTATTTGATCAATGCCCCTCACTATTCATCTTTTCCCTTGCGTGCAAAAGAACGGGACGAACAACCAAACTCGCACGCAGTCCCATCCATATATGAAGTCTTCGTTGTAGAAACAGCAGACTCGCACTGCGCTTTGCGGATTTTCTGCAAAAGCATCACCAAGTCATTGCTTCTTCGTCGGTTAGCCTACCAAATCCATATATATGACATTTCACCGCGACAATCACAAGTCCCGGAATCGAATAGGCAATATCTTGATGAGCAGGAAAACTCTTTAGATAACCTCACCTTTTTGTTCGATTTTCATAATAAACAATCGCATAACTTAATAGCTAGTCCCCATTTTTCTGCCATCAGCAAGCATAACTTTCCTCATCCGTTTTTCTCCTTTCTCAATATGGTCCCAAAATGATATCATTATATGATTTAAGTCCAAATAAAAAACCAGTCGTTATGACTGGAGACATTATCTCAGTATTGATGCTTTCCAGTTTTTCCGCACAAATATCTTTTCACTTCTTTCAACCGCTTGTGCCTTCATTTCATACGTTTACAAGAAGGAATACGTTTTTATGATTGAGAAGTTGAATGTTTAAAGTAAATTCCACTTTCTATTCCATCCCAAATTTATTCTTTTAGTTCGTCCATCTTGCGATTCATCGCTTTGAACAAAGCTTCCGCCGCCGCCAGATGTTTATATTTGTCGTTGCTGTTGTTCCATCCTTCTTGCAAGATCGGGAGAGCATGTAGCTTGGTCGGATTGTTCATGACTAACGCCCAAGCTGCCCAAAACTGTACCTCCTTATCCTCATTTTTTAGGCACTGTTCAAGTGCTTCCTCCGCAGCTGGACCGATCCTCATCAGGGACAAGGCAGCGGACATGCGTGCCTCCTGATTGCCATCTTTCAAGAATTGAATAAGCTCAGGGACCGCTTGCGACGCAACAGGCCCAAGTTCCCCGAGCACAACAGCAGAAATTGACCGTACATTGTGATCAGGGTCCCTTAACCCTTCGACTAATGCAGGCACTGACGCATCTCCCTGTTTGATGAGCGCTTTAGCGGCCTCCCACATCGACTCCCTTTTTCCCAACGTTTGCACGTAAGAGGTGAGAGCGTTTGTTTCTTTTTTCATCAAATCTTTTGGATCCATATTTTCACATTCCTTTCTTTTTAATCATTTTCATCTAGCTTCTTAGAAGTTCGGTGAAAACTTATAGGAACTAGGAGGGGTTATCCAGGAAGGACCAATTTGCAAGACAAATTCCTCATGAGCATCTAAGATTATATTCGACGGGTCTCCTGTATATTCCTTGCCGTTGACATAGTCTTTCACTTCCGTACCACTTGGTGCCACCCAATCAGCGAAAACCAAAAGAGCAATTTAGAACGGAGTTTATGTCCACGGGTGCAGGAAGCTCCTACCTGCCACAAGGAAAGGGCAAAAAGGACGGGTAAACCGTACAACACCCTGAGAAAATCGAAATTTGAAATGCCCTTCAGTAACAGATTTGCCAAGTTTGCCATCAGAGCTGACAACAGCCAAATACCAAATCGAAGCAATCCTCTCCAGACGGCAACGGCCCCAAAAAGAATTTTATTTTGTGTCTATTCCGATATTGTTTGTAGTTGTTGTTCGGACAATTCTCTGTAGAGCGGATGGGTTTGCAGCAATTCGCTATGTGTTCCGACCCCAGTGATAGTCCCATTCTCTAATACAACGATTTGGTCTGCGTCGATAACAGTTGAGAGCCGATGAGCAATGACAAGTGTTGTTCTTCCTTCCATTAGCCGCTGCAGGGCCTTTTGAACAAGAACTTCCGATGAACTGTCTAGGTTTGAGGTTGCTTCATCAAGGAGAAGAATTTTTGGATTGCGTATAAGTGCGCGGGCAATGGCGATTCTCTGCCGCTGTCCGCCTGATAATTTGATTCCCCGTTCCCCCACTTCCGTCAAATATCCTTTTGGAAGCCGATCGATAAATTCCGCTGCATTTGCCAGTTTGGCTGCTCGTTCTATTTCTTCATCGGACACGTCTCTATTTAGCCCATAACAAATATTGTCGCGTATCGTGCCTGACATCATTGGGCTTTCTTGAGAGACATAACTGATTTGACTGCGCCATGAATGTAAGTGAAAATCTTCAATATTGGTTTCCCCAAGCAATATTTCTCCTTCATCGGGTGTGTAAAATCTCTCTAACAAAGCAAACAATGTCGTTTTTCCGCCGCCGCTCGGACCAACAATAGCCGTTGTTTTTCCCGAAGGAATAGTGAGCGTTACTTGTTTGAGCACAGGCTCTCCTTTTTTATAAGAAAAGGAAACATTTCGAAAATGGATGTCTTGCTCATGGTTTTGCACCGCAGGCAAGCTGTCACTTGGTTCTTTCTCTAAGGATAAAATACTTTGGATTCGTTCTGTTGCGCCCATTGCCTTTTGAAATGAGGTGAAAAATACAGCCATCTGACTAAAAGGAACAACGATTTGAACCATGTAAATAATGATAGCGACAAGAGAGCCGGATGAAAGTGTGCCTGAGGCTACACGAACGCCGCCATAACCGATTAAAATGACTAAAACGAGCATCATCACAAATGTCATAAAAGGGGAAATGACAGCCTGTATTCTCGCTTCTTTTAGACCGAATTGAAATAAATGAAAAATTCCTTGTTCCCCGTTTTTTTGTTCCTCTTTCTCTGCACAATAAGCTTTTACAAGACGAATATCGGATAACACTCTGCCAAGGTTCGCTGAAAAACTGGCCATTTCATCCTGGGTAGCTTTTGAAACTTGGTACATTTTTTGCCCAAGCGGCCAGAGTATGAGGAGCGAAATTGGAACAGCCGTCACCATCATAATAGTCATTTTCCAGTCGATAATAAGGAGAATACTAACAGCCCCTCCAACCGAAATGAATCCAGTCAGAAACGTAACTAAATGTTGGGTGATCAACGTTTTTAACGTGTTTGTGTCTTGAGTAATTCGGCTCATCGTTTCTCCAGATTGGTGCTTATCGAAAAAAGGAACAGGCAATAATAAAACTTGATTCCAAAGCTTTTTACGAATCGCCGCCACCACATATTCTCCAATATAGGTGAGGAAATAGTACGAAAAGCCGGAAGCGATCGTTTGCACAATAAACGAAGCAGCAAGTAAAATAATAATAGATGGTTCTATCGCAGATGCAGCGATCCGGTCAACAAGATCTTTAGTAAACCATGGTACAATGAGTCCAACTCCTGTCTCAATCAAACTAAGAGTAATAGCAGTGACAAAAATCCATTTTGGTGGATTCGTGTTCTTGATTAACTCCCAGAAGGTTTTCCAATTGTCTATCGGTATACTATGATTCTTCTTCACTTAAATCTACTCCTTCTTTCTCTAAAAATATTTCCACCGCTTTTGCCACCCATTCCTCTTCTTCTTTGGAAAAAGGAGATAGGAACAGCATAGGCTCTTCAGCGAATTCATCCTCTTTCAAATGAAATAGTGATAAATATTCACCAAAAACTTCTTTTGCAACGTCTTTGGCAATAGAGAAAAGTTCTTCAATTAACGATTGCACAGCATTATCACTCGGATCTTTTCCATAGTATTCTTTCAGCTTTTCGAAAATTCCAAGCAGCTTCTTCTCATATTCCAACTGTTTTTCTTCGCTAATATCAAATATTTTTTCCACTACTTCATCCGGCATAAATTGTTTCAGCCATTCTTTCTGTTGATTCTCCATTTGGATGGAGTTAATAAGCAAACTAAATATATCCGGATCCATCTTCTCTTGTTCTTCGGCAAGGTGCTGGGCATGCGTCACTGCCTTTATGATGCGGTCAATATGTTCACGCTTTTGCAGCAAAAGCCTCTTTTGAAAAGCAAGTGATTCTTTTAAGTCCCATTTCTCTTCTTGCATAAAACGTTTAATTTCGTCAAGGGAAAAGCCAAGAAACTTCAAGGCCACAATCTTTTGTAATGTAATGATCTCATCTTCACTGTAAAATCGGCGTCCAGAACTCGATACATGCGACGGCTTCAAAATCCCTATTTCGTCATAATAGTGAAGCGTTCGTATTGTTTGGCCCGTTTTTTTCGCAAACTCGCCGATTGGATATACCTTTTTCATCGTTCTCACCCCCTTCTGACACGATCATAAATCTTCACGTAACGTTAGGATCAATAAAAATGTTTCAGTTGTTACCATTTTTTCAAATCTACGTAATTACAACAAGCAACTGAAAAATTCAAGAAAGCTTACCAATACACAAAAAAACTCCCTGTTTATGCATAACAGGTTTACTTGTGAGGTGCAAAATGATAAAAAGCAAAGTGTTTCTTTCTGTAAATCACAAATTAAATAACAAATGAATTCACAGTACCATTCGCACAAAAAGAGCTTGGGGAATTTCCCAAGCTTGTCGTTTTTAATGATACTCTTTTTTAAACTAAAGCATAATAAGTAACTTTAATTAGTTAACCACTTTCCTTCATCCGATAAAGCGTTTAAAATATCCTCTTTAAAACTTTCCTTTAATTCATAAAAATGAACACCAGAGACTTCAAAAACATCATTACTCTCATAAAAAGTAAAATGAGAATTCTACCACGAGCAACGTTGTTTTCATCCCATCGCTCTACCTGTCTAAATATAATGTTATATTCTGCTCCTCTTTCATCAAAAGGTATTTCTGCCAAATATCGTTCACTGTTATAGTCTTCAAGTTTATTGGCATTATCAAATCGTTCTAACAAATTTTTTATCTCTCTCTCATCTGTCACATAATTATAAAAGCTTTGTTTACCACCGTTATCCCATTTAACCACTTGCATTACCATAGGCTTTTTAAAAGTTGCAAAAGAATAATTATCATATTCTGCAATATTACCTTTTGGATATGTTAGCGGATTGTACAAAACCCTTGGTGCTAGTTGAACTCTACTGTTCAACTAGCTCAAGAGCAACAAGCGTGTAAGCCAATAAAATACCGTCTAATGCAGTTTCAAACCCTTGGACGCTGTTAGTACGGATCGAAGTGAGACAAAACACATCCACAAGGACCGAAAAGGTGGTTTCCGCGATTTTTCTTTTTCGACACATCCATTGCTCCCATTCTTTAGAGTAAGAAGCCTGTTGATTCTTGCGGGACGGTGTCCAAAAAGCAATTCCGTATTCATGATGAAGCTTCTTTTGTAATGGTCGACTGACGTATCCTTTATCCCCTAACGTATAAGGATGTGGATGTTGAGTCATGACTTCTTCTGTCACGATTCGCTCATGATACGAAGCAACCGTGACCACATATCCCATAGGAAGCGACTGGTCCGTAATCTGGATGTGTAACTTAAATCCATAAAAGAACATCTTCTTGGAAGCGCAATATCCAATATCCGCCACATCTCGGAATCGTTTGACCCGTGAAACGCGTGCATAGTGACACAACTCAATTGGTAGACTGTCCACGACCGCATACGCGTGATATTGTCCACATTTAGCCAGTCGATGTCGAATCCATTTGATGGCCCAACATAAAGAACGGCATCGACGATTGTATCGAGAAGGTTCAGGGAACGACTTTCCCATTAATAAGTTTCCAACGACAAAGCGATGCCATGCCCGTTCCGATGTAAAGCCGAATAACTTTCCAAGCACATGAATCGCAATGATCACATCACCGGTTTGCTTCAACAAGTGCCGATTGCGTCTCTTCAAATATGGTTCGGTATAAGACAACTGTGTAATACGATCGATAAAATGGCGTTATATTGTTTTTGGATTTTCGCTTTGTTTGTTGTAAAATGAAAATGCTCTTGCATGATGATTCTCCTTTGAAATGTAGGTTGGCACTTTCATTTTAAAGGGATCTTCCATGCAAGGGCTGTTTTTATGTCTCGTGGTCTTTATCTAGCACCACGGGTTTTCTTTATTTAGGTGATTTTTGAAGGTTGTTTTCATTTAAATTATTAAAAGCGCTTAAACATCCCTTGTCCATTTTATAAACCTCATCACAAAGAAGGTTGATGTCTTCTGAGTTATGACTAGATAAGAGAATCGTTACATTTTGCCTTTTTAAATTTTTTATTAAATTTCTTATGTCTGCTACACCGTCCTCATCCAGTCCATTCATTGGCTCATCTAAAATAAGAAGACTTGGTTTTTCCATAATCGCTTGAGCTATACCCAGTCGTTGTTTCATCCCTAAAGAATAATATTTTGTAGGTCTTTTATCTTCAGGATCTAATCCTACGATTTCCAAGGTTTTTTTGATTTCCTCCAGTGAAATAATATTATTAATTGAAGCTAATAGTTTCAAATTTTCAAGACCTGAATAATGAGGTAGTAGGCCATTTTTATCTAATAGCAATCCTATGTTTTTAGGGAATTTACCAGAAGTTATTGGGTTACCAAATATTTCAATAATGCCTGAGGTGGGTCTTATAAGTCCGGCTATAACTTTAAATAGCATGGTTTTTCCTGATCCATTCCTACCCACGATTCCGCAAATTTTCCCCCTGCTAATTTCTAAATGAATATCTTTTAAAATCTTATGACCCTTTATCTCCTTACTAAGATTTACAATTTTTACTGCACTGTCATTATGGCCATTCATAATATCCCACCTTATAGCGTATTATTATGTAATATATTGTCAATACGTTTATAGCATATATAATGAAAGAGCATAATTATCACAAAAATTACAATGAAATAGTAAATCAATGACCACCCAAACGGAGAGATCTCTAAGTTTCTACCTACAAGAACGCCCTGTGAAAATGGCAGCCATTTATTCACATATGGTGAACTTTGTATTAAACCTACTGATATGAAAATAAAAATAATTGAAATACTAAAACCTACTATTGAATTGTTAACAAATATTGAAACCACATTACTAATTAAAACAACAAAAAAAGTCAACAAGATAAGTAAAACAAATTGAAATAACATTAGTTTTAGGGGAGTATAGGTTTTCAAAAAAGGAATATAATCTAAACTAGCACTTATGCTT
The DNA here is from genome assembly GCF_015326725.1 of Thermaerobacillus caldiproteolyticus. Taxonomy (NCBI): domain Bacteria; kingdom Bacillati; phylum Bacillota; class Bacilli; order Caryophanales; family Anoxybacillaceae; genus Thermaerobacillus; species Thermaerobacillus caldiproteolyticus. Next base: position 3,472,359 of record NZ_CP064060.1, on the reverse strand, counting down.
TTTCCGCCATTTATTAGGTATGATAATAGTATTGAAATGGAATAACCTATCGAATAATAAATAATGATAAATATAAAATTAGCTGAAATCATCCCATTTAACCATAAAGAAAAATTACCTACTCTTGGAAGTATCCAAAGGTTGTTTTCATTAAGTTGTTTGTTTAAAAAATTCCCACATAAAACATATATCGGCGTTTGATGTAGCAACCATCTTAACAAATCGAAATTAAAATAAGAAGGTCCATAGTAAAATGTTATTAAAAGAGAGGCAGGTCCAGCATTTTGCAAATTATAAAAATTGAATGACACAAAATGAAAAACCACAAAAGTTAAAAGGATGATTATCATATTTCTTTTATACAACAAAGTACGAAGAAAATACCTTAAAAGACGTAAATATTTCATGATTGCCTCCAACTAAAGTCCATCTTTTTCACCCGCGATATTCCTATAAAAAATAATAGGGTCAAAACCATTCCCCAATAGATTATGGACTGGACAAAGTGACTATAAAATGAGCTCCCCATTTTTCCTACTAAAACATGATAAGTGAATGTAAACGGATAAAAGAAAGTGATTTTACTTAAATATATAACGATGCTAATAACATTAAAGCCGAGTGTGATGATAAAGCTAATTACATTATTTTGGACGATTAAGTTAGCAACAAAAAAAGTGATTCCCAATGTTAGAAAAAATAAATAAACGAGGAGTAGACTAAATAACACCAACGTCGATGGCTTTATATCGTTATATTTTAATAAGAAATCATATACGGCCGCCCCATATTCACTCCACCTGTTTTCAAATTTCAATGTCAACAATGATTCAAGGATGCAAATGAAAGCCGACGCTAAAACAAATAATAAGGTTGCAATGCCAATACTGATAACAGAAGTGTAAAACCATTTGGCGCGGCTGGCGAATTTAATCATTGCGTACTGATCAAACGAACGAAAAGTGGTGAAAGGAAAGATACTAATTAAATAAATTAATGATAAGAGAAAGAATACATGGAAAAAATCATGAAATGAAAATAATAATAAATCGAAAACATTTTTTTCCTCTTTATACATTAAAAAAGAATGAAAACGAAATAGACTAATTATAATGAGGAACAATAGAATCGTATAAACAAACTTACCACTATAAAGAATATTAAGCAATCTAATGCTCAAATTACTCCGCATGTTTGGCAGCTCCTATAAAAAATAATGCAACTCCTATGATTAGTAATATCAAATCGTAAAGTACGACGTATGAAATCTTTAAATCAGGATAATACTCTAAATCAAATAACATAGCAGAATTCAAGAATTTGTTGATTTGAAATAACAAAGTTCCAGAAATGATATAAAAGGCAAAGGGAAAAACAATGGTTAAATAATGATTATTAATAAATGTAGATATGCCAAGCGCTAAAGTAGAAAAAACTACCCCGCAAACAAAACTATTCAAAATCATGATCAAAACAAATAAAACCGGTGAATACTCGTATACTCCGCGCAAGACAATTATATTTAGAGTATCTACAACCGACACATCAAATTTTTTTATCAGTAAAAAGATGATAAACGATACAAGCAGGCTTGATGCAATCACATAGCCACTTACTAGTCCGTTTACCAGCAGTCGAATCAGCAAATATTTTTTTCTGCTCATTCTATAAGATATATAGTTGATTAAGCCAGTGCGAACATCCGTTACATAAGAAGCAGCAAATGGTAAAGAAACTAACACGGGAAATAATAAACTTAATATTGCTGACGTTCCCTCACTATGTGAGTACATAAATAAATAAATGGCGTTTACACCTGGGTACTGATGAAAAATAAACTCAAAAGAGCCTATAAATATACATGCAAAAATTAATAGTTGACTAATTAAAGTGTTTCTTGAAAAAAACGCCCTTTTTAACTCGATTGCAAAATATCCATTCTTCATAGTGTCTAATCCTTTCCTTTAAAGCAAACATAAGTACCATAAAATAAGGTACTTATGTTTGCTTTGATTCAATTATCTTTCATCTGGGCTCCATGTTCCTTTTGTAGAAACAGAATTCCAAACATTTGTTTGAGTTGAAATATTAAGATGTACGGATTTCCCAACATAGGAACTAGCGGAGCTATAATCTAATAGATATCGAGAAGGTGTACTATAGCTTACTTTAGTAGTAATGTTGCCGCCTGAACTATTTTCAATCCACGACACAAGGCCACCGTCAACTTTTTCAACGTTATTAACAGCAGATGAAGTATTATCTTTTTTTAAGGAACCTGATTCAAAATCTTCAATAACCGGAACATTAGTGTCGTACGAACCTATTTGTCTAGCAGCTTGTACCCCCGTAGCTGCTGCTACAACTAGTCCACAAATAGTAAGTGATGTGAGAAATTTTTTCTTCATTTTAATGCCCCCCTACTTCAAAATAAAATTAAATTTGCGCGCGCAGTTTATATAATTTGACATATTATTAAAAAATTCCTTCTTTTTTTCCAAAAAAAATAAAAAAATACAAAAATAGTCGAAATGTTGTTCAATGGATTAATGAATCACAATTTGTAACTTATTATTTTTTATAAAGTAAAAGAAAGCGCAACATCTATATCAATTCAGTTTGAAATTCTGATCAATGCCTGTTCTTGTCGATGCTGCTTCTAAACAGGTTAAGCAAAGGAGCGGATGAATTAGGATTCCAAATTACGAATGACCACGGTTGGACCATTGAACGTCGCCAAAGACAGGAGTGCAAAAGGAAAAAGGCAAACGGTCGTAACTCGTCTCATGAGACAATGCTACTTAGAAGTCCAAGCCGCTGAACTCTTAAACATCCACCGTGAAATCGTTTCGATTTACGTTCAAAAGTTTAACCAAGCTGGCATGGATGCGCTACTAGAACGCCATTATGCTCCCGGTAGAAAGGCCGTATCTGTCTCCAGACGAAGAATGTGAATTGAGAAAGATGCTGGAAGAAAGTACGCTTGCCGATGAAGGATATGGCATCGAAACATGCTGGAATACACGAATCATTCAACACGTATTAGAAGAGAAATTTTCGGTCACTATGTCCCGTGGCGGTATTTGCGATATGCTCCATCGCTGGGGATTTCGCTATACACGCCCTATGCGAATCCTCAAAAACAAAAAGAGTTTCAACAGGAAATGAAACTGATAAAAAAACTTGTCCGATAACACGGTCATAATCTATGAAGATAAAAGTCATATTCGGGACTACCAAGCTCTTCGTACCACATGGAGTGTCAAAGGGAGTCAAAAACAAATCCCTACATATGGACACCACGCGACAGCGAGCTTATTCGGCGGTCAGCGAATTTCTCTGTATGGAAGCGGATCAATGTCATGCACAGGCTTTTCTGCAATTTCTTCAATATACATTAACTCATTATCCAAATAAACATGTCGTGATGGTCTTAGATAACGCAAAAATTCATCATGCCAAAGTTCTTCAGCCTTTTTTGCATGAGCACGAAGAACAGCTCACTTTGGTATTCTTACCCCCGTATTCGCCGAATTTAAACTTAGTTGAACGAATTTGGGGGTGGCTTAAAGAGAGTGTGATTGCCAATCGGTTTCATCCCACTCGAAAGGAGTTGAGAGAATCGATTGTTTCGTTCTTGGAACACCTCGCTCAATTTCCAGAAAAAGTGCTTCAACGCATCGGACAGGTAGTTATGACAGGTAGTTATGTCGGAAAATTAATCTGAATCTATATAGTAATCTTCCTACAAGTTTTACATTGCCACTTTTGAGAAGATCCTGTACTTTTTCCACGACGATAAAATCCTTTTGGTTGTTCAAACGAGGTTATCTCTTCATTCGTACAACCATCTTTATGAAATTGATACTCAGGCGATATATCTTTTACTCGGTCCATCGTAGCTAACCGTTTAATCTCTTCTGCAACAGACCAGTTTGATACAAGTGTTACTGTACATTTGTGTGATTTGTATTTAGGCGGCTTTTCTGGGGCAGGGTTACAAATCAGAGCATTTCCTCTTGTTTTTCCCTTACTGCTGAGTTTGTATTGACTTGGTTTACCTTTGGCTCGTATTTCTTTTGAGGTTTGCCGAACCAATCACAAAATGGATTGGTACAATGATTGTATTTTCAATAGTTTTCAATTGACCCTCAAAGTCAAACTCAACAGGTCTATATGGAGAGCTGAACTTTCTGGAAAATTGTTGAAGTTTCATTAAAGGATAATGAAGTTGTCTATCTAGTAACTCTTCTTCTGTAACGGGTTCAACAATATTTACAATTCCGTCATTTAAGCGAGCTAGCCTTTTTAATTTAGCCAATACTTGTTTCCCCCGAGTTAAAAATTCGGTTCATAATTCTTTTGTTGTAACGCTTGTTTTTAATCCATTCAAGAAAGTTCTCATCTAACAAGATATTCGTTAGAAATTCGTCAACAACTTCCTCTTCGGTATGCTCAGTATATTCCGCATAATACTTCACAATATAATGAGTTCTTCCATAAAATTTCCAATAAACCCTTAAAGCTTGCTTATTCCTTGGTTTGATAAACTTCATTTTTTTCATAAAATCCCGCCCTTTCTATTTTACATAGCAATTCACAGCCGAAATCGCAACGAATTCACATATACCACAATAATTATTTCCATATTATTAGCGAATTTTTATGCGAATTTCTATGTGAAAATATAATTTATTTATGACAAAAGCTATTATACCAACAAAAAACGCACTGTGAATTCTGATGTGAATTCTCAGTGCGTTTTCGGTTGTTATTTGATTGTTTGCACCTCTGAAGTAAACCCGTTACCTATGCAGAGAGGTCTTATTTATTAAAACATTTCTGAAGTTGTTTTTGCTTGCATGTGAAGGAGTAAGTAGTCAGGGCCGCCTGCTTTCGAGTCGGTACCAGACATGTTGAAGCCGCCGAATGGTTGGTAGCCGACGATTGCGCCTGTGCAGCCGCGGTTAAAGTAAAGGTTGCCGACATGGAATTCTTCACGCGCTTTTTCGATGTTGAAGCGGTTTCTAGAGATGACCGCGCCTGTTAAGCCGTATTCTGTATTATTGGCGATTTCAAGCGCATGATCGAAATCTTTTGCTTTTGTGAAAGCAACAACCGGACCAAAAATTTCTTCTTGCATGATGCGAGCTTGAGGATCGACATCCGCAAATACGGTCGGTTGGATGAAGAAGCCTTTGGAATCATCTCCTTCGCCGCCTGTCATTAACTTGCCTTCTTGTTTACCAATTTCAATGTATTCCATAATTTTGTTGTAAGCAGATTGGTCAATGACCGGTCCCATGAATGTGCTTTGTTCGGCTGGGTTTCCGACTGTTAATTGTTTTGTTAATTCAACAACGCGGTTGAGCACTTGATCATACACTTCTTCAAGCACAACAACGCGTGAGCATGCAGAACATTTTTGACCTGAGAAACCAAATGCAGACGCAACGATTGATTGTGCCGCTAATTCAAGGTCAGCATCCTTGTCCACAACGATTGTATCTTTACCGCCCATTTCCGCGATGACACGTTTTAACCAGATTTGTCCCGGATGTACTTTCGCTGCTCGCTCGTAAATACGGATACCAACATCTCGAGAACCAGTGAAGCTGATGAAACGAGTGCGAGGATGATCGACTAAGTAGTCGCCAACTTCAGCGCCGCTTCCTGGAATGTAGTTTAATACGCCTGCTGGAAGGCCAGCTTCTTCAAGAACTTCTACAAACTTATAAGCAATAACCGGTGTAGCACTAGCTGGTTTTAAAAGAACTGTGTTACCCGTTACAAGCGCAGCAACCGTTGTCCCTGCCATGATCGCGAACGGGAAGTTCCAAGGCGAAATAACAACGCCAACGCCAAGTGGAATGTAGAAGAAACGGTTAAATTCGTTTGGTCGGCTTTCAACTGGAATACCGTCTTTTAATTTCAGCATTTGACGTCCATAATATTCCATAAAGTCGATTGCCTCTGCCGTATCAGCGTCTGCTTCTTTCCATGGTTTTCCTGCTTCTTTGACAAGCAATGCGGAAAACTCGTGCTTACGACGACGAACAATCGCAGCAGCACGGAACAAGATATCAGCGCGCATTTCTGGTTTTGTTTTACTCCACCATTTGAACGCTTCATCAGCGACTTTCATCGCTTTTTCAGCGAGGTCTCTATTCGCTTTTGAAACGCGGCCAATTACTTCATTTTTATTAGCTGGGTTAATGGAAACAATTTTATCCTCTGTGGAAACGCGCTCTCCACCGATGACTAAATCATAGTCTTTCCCAAGCTCTGCTTCGACCTTTCTTAACGCTTCTTCGAATGCCTTTTTATTGGCTTCTACCGTGAAATCAGTAAATGGCTCGTGTTTATAAGGTTGTACCATTGTTTACTCCCCCTTTGTCGAAATTGAGAAAAGCGTTTACAACCCACAATATCATTCTAACGGATCGCAGAGCGTTATTCAATTTTTTCAAAATTTTAGCAAGTATATAGGCTATTGATAAATATGAACAAACGGCTGATCGGATTTTGCCTGACGAACAATGATGCTTTCCGGTCCTCCTACGGATGAAATATAGACGTTTACCGTAATATAGTCTGGGAATTGTTCCATGACAAGTCCTGTTACGTACTGAGTAAATCCGATGACTTCAGCTTTTCCATAAAATTGCATCGAAATATCAATCGTCAGTTGTTGTAACTGATCATCACGATATAGAGCTTTGCCAATGACACCTGTATAATTCGGGAAAAACTCCTCAATATCCGACTTAAAGTTTAAAAACTTCATCACATCTTCGCGATGATTTTTCTGTGCTTCATCGGATGGGAATAAATAATATTCTTCGTTAATCTTTTCCCAGTCATCGATCCTAGAACTTCCTTGATCAACATTTGCCACCGCAAAAAAATGACCCGGAATAATGGACGTTTTCGGAGCTTGTTTAAACAGGGCGATCGTAATTGGCACGTCTTTTAACCCTTTTATATTGCGGACACGTGAAAGCACTTCCGCAGCAATTCGCTTTCCTTCTCGCTCAATGATCTCGTCTTTAATTTCGACCTCGCGCGGGTATCCTTGTTCCGTCTCATAATAATGAACGGAATTCAACGCAAGCCCTAAGACAACGCCGCCTAATTGCACCTTGCCGTTATCCGTTTTAACTAAATAGTCATGTTCCAAAATACTCGCTAAATAAATCGGACTTTTTGTGTTTTTTTCCTCATTCGTTCCTTTATCGCTGATCATTGGGTTAAGCCCAACGTTCTCGGACTCTTTCAATCCTTCTTCTTTTAGCTGCGCTTTTGTCAGCTTTCTTCGCAACCAACTTTCCACCGTTTTTTTGTGTAAATATTGGCCTTCTTGAAATAAGTAATCTTTTGGAGAAAACCGATCTTGAGCTAAGCGCATTAATCCTGTTTCAAATTCATCGACATCTAGACGCGTATTTAAGTTTTCTACCACTTGTCCGCGAGCCCCTGACGGTTTAAATGGCAAAATCATTCGATAATACGAGTCGGAAATGTTGTACTTCGGAATGACAGCTTTTTGCTGTTTGTTATTTTTTTCTTGCACAACTTCTTCCTCTCCCAATTTTGGTGCACACGCGGAGAGAAAAAGAAGGAGCGCAACAAACATCATCGCAAGTTTTTTCATATTCTTCACACCCACTTACTGCTCAATTTCTTGGAGAAAGCGCGCTTCATCCCAAATTTCAATGTCGAGTTGCTGCGCTTTTGTTAATTTTGATCCTGCATCGGTACCAGCAATCACTAAATCCGTATTTTTACTAACACTGCCCGTTACTTTTCCACCAAGCTGCTCAATTTTTTCTTTTGCTTCATTGCGGGATAATGTTTCGAGTTTTCCGGTTAACACTACTGTTTTGCCCGCAAAATAAGAGTCAACGTCTGTCGCTTTTACCGTTTTCGGACCTTTATATGTCATGTTCACTCCATAGGAAAGAAGCTCGTTTAATAGTTGATGGACTTCTGGTTTGCCAAAATAGGCGACTATCGAATCGGCCATTTTTTCACCAATCTCGTGAATGGTCATCAATTCTTCCTTCGTTGCAGTTTGGAGGCGGTCCATTGTTTCAAAATGCTCGGCTAACACTTTTGCCGCTTTCGCTCCTACATGACGAATGCCGAGCCCAAACAACAGACGTTCGAGCGAATTTTGTTTCGATGCCTCAATTGCATTTAATAAATTCGTCGCTGATTTTTCTCCCATTCTCTCTAAGTTCATCAACTGCTCTTTCGTCAACGTGTACAAATCGGCCACATCATGGACAAGCCCCTCACGAAATAGCTGGGCAATGACTTTCTCACCGAGCCCTTCGATGTTCATCGCTTGACGTGACACAAAGTGAATCAATCCTTCGCGAATTTGCGCTGGGCATTTTGGATTGATGCAGCGCAATGCGACCTCACCATCTAAACGAACGAGTTCACTTTCACATTCCGGGCAATGTGTCGGCATCGAAAACGCTACTTCTTCTCCCGTACGGCGCTCCGGTAATACGTTCACCACTTCCGGAATAATATCCCCCGCTTTTTTTACTACCACGTAGTCACCGATCATAATATCTTTCGCGCGAATTAAATCCTCATTATGAAGAGAAGCACGCTGCACTGTTGTTCCTGCGACTCGTACCGGCTCTAAAATGGCGGTTGGAGTCACCACTCCCGTACGCCCTACGCTTAATTCAATACCGATGAGCTTTGTCACTACCTCTTCTGCCGGAAACTTATACGCGATCGCCCAACGCGGGCTTTTCGCCGTTGTACCGAGCTGCTCTTGCTGTTCAAATGAATCGACTTTAATAACAATGCCATCGATTTCGTAAGACAATTGCGGCCGCTTTTCCTGCCACTCATGAATAAATTGAATAACTTCGTCCATATTGGCGCATTTGCGGCGCGCCGGATTCGTTTTAAACCCTAACTGCTGTAAATAATCAAGGGCGGCACTATGAGAATCAATCCCTAATTCCTCGGCATTGGCAAGACCGTATACAAATAAGTCTAAATGACGTGAGGCAGCAATTTTCGGGTCTAGCTGCCGCAATGAACCAGCAGCAGCATTGCGAGGGTTCGCAAATAGTTCCTCGCCCCGCTCACGACGCTGTTCATTCAATCGCTCGAACGATTTTTTTGGCATGTACGCCTCACCGCGCGCTTCCAGCGTGACAGGTTCATGTAAACGAAGCGGCAAAGAGCGAATCGTCTTTAAATTTTCAGTAATATCTTCGCCGATCACGCCATCGCCGCGCGTCGCACCCTGAACAAAGTATCCATCTTCATAGCGGAGAGACACGGCGAGCCCGTCTATTTTCAGCTCGCAAACATACGCCACATTCTCGCCGACTTCTTGACGCACACGGCGGTCAAAATCGCGCAGATCCCCTTCGTTGAACGCATTGGCCAGGCTAAGCATCGGTGTGCGATGCTCTACTTTTTGAAATGCTTCTAGCGCTTGTCCACCTACACGTTGGGACGGCGAATCTTTTGTTTTCAGTTCTGGATATTGTTCTTCGAGCGCGATGAGCTCTTGCATGAGCCGATCATATTCCGCGTCTGGTACAGATGGATTGTCAAGCACATAATATTCATAATTGTACTTGTTTAAAAGCTGTCGAAGTTCTTCGATACGCGCGATCGCAGCCTGTCGATCCATTCTCGGTTCATCCTTTCCTTACGCTTTTGTAATTGGAGCAAATTTGGCAAGCAATCGTTTAATCCCGATTGGACTTGGAAAAGCGATGTCTAGTTCTTTATCGTCTCCTTCTCCTCGTACGCTAACGACCGTACCGATTCCCCATTTTTTATGTTCCGCTTTGTCGCCGACTTTCCAACCGATTGCTTCGCCACCTGTTGTCGTTGCCACCGTTATCGTACGGAACGTTTTTGTTGGCTGGCTCGCTGCCCATGGTGTCGTTTTGTTCGCACGCTCAATTAATTCATCCGGGATTTCATTTACAAAACGCGACACCGGGTTGATATTGGTCCGGCCAAACAATGTACGCATTTGGGCGCTTGTTAAAAACAATTCTTCTTCCGCCCGGGTAATGCCGACATATGCAAGGCGGCGTTCTTCTTCCATTTCCTCTTCGTCGTCAAGTGAACGGCTATGCGGAAAAATCCCTTCCTCCATGCCGATTAAAAAGACAACCGGAAACTCAAGCCCTTTGGCAGAATGAAGCGTCATTAACACGACTGCCTCTTGTTCGTTTCCGTCTGGCTCGTCCAATTGATCAATATCAGCGACTAACGCTAAATCGGTTAAAAAGGCAATCAATGACTTATCTTCGTTCGTATTTTCGAAATGCTTCGTAACTGATAAAAACTCATCAATGTTCTCAAGACGGCTTTGCGCCTCTAACGTTTTTTCTGCACGTAACATATCGCGATAGCCTGATTTATCTAAGACATCTTCAACTAACTCTGTGACCGAAACATATTCTTGCATTTGCCCCCACTGTTCAATCTGTCGGCGAAACTCCGTTAACGAAGCAGCGATGCGTGCACTTAACCCGATTTGTTCAATTTCTCCAAGCGCCTGAAACATCGAGAGCCCGTTCGCTGCGGCATAGCTTGTAATTTTATCAAGGGAAGAGGCACCAACGCCGCGCTTCGGTACGTTGATGATGCGCATTAGACTAATGTCATCGTCCGGATTGGCAATGACGCGCAAATACGCTAAAATGTCTTTAATTTCTTTGCGGTCATAGAACTTAATGCCGCCGACGATTTTATAAGGGATATTGGATTTGACTAATACTTCCTCCATCATCCGCGATTGTGCATTTGTTCGGTACAGAATAGCAAAATCGGAATAACCTCGTTTGCCGCTATCTACATATTCTTTTATTTTCCCGGCGACAAACTGCGCCTCATCCGATTCGCTCATCGCTTCATAATAGACGATTTTCTGTCCTTCTGGATTTTCCGTCCATAATTTTTTCGGTTTGCGGTTATAGTTATGTTCAATGACTTCGTTTGCCGCTTGTAAAATGCGTTTCGTTGAACGATAGTTTTGCTCGAGTAAAATGACTTTCGCGTTCGGATAGTCTTTTTCAAACGATAAAATGTTTTGGATATCTGCTCCGCGCCAACGATAAATTGATTGATCCGAATCGCCGACGACGCACAAATTTTTAAAGCGCGACGCAAGCATTTTAACAAGCATGTATTGCGCCCTGTTCGTGTCTTGGTACTCATCGACATGAATGTATTGAAACTTATATTGATAATACTCAAGCACTTCTGGAACGCGCTCGAACAATTGAATCGTCGTCATAATTAAGTCGTCAAAATCAAGCGAATGGTTTCGAAGCAGGCGTTTTTGGTATTCTTCGTATACGTCGCTGACGATTTTTTCGTAGTAGCTCCCTGCTTTTTGGGCGAATTTCTCCGGGGAAAGCAGATCGTTTTTAGCGCTGCTGATCGTCCCTAAAATCGAACGCGGGTCAAATTTTTTCGGATCGATGTTTTTTTCGTTTAAAATTGTCTTTAACACGGAAAGCTGGTCAGTCGTATCTAAAATCGAAAAGTTGCGGTGAATGCCGATGCGGTCAATATCGCGGCGCAAAATGCGAACACACATCGAGTGGAATGTCGAAATCCAAATGTCCTCCGCTGCTCCGCCAAGAAGAGCTTGCACGCGCTCCTTCATTTCGCGGGCCGCTTTATTCGTAAACGTAATTGCTAAAATATTCCAAGGTGCCACATGTTTTTCCGCCATTAAATAAGCAATGCGGTGCGTCAATACGCGCGTTTTTCCGCTTCCCGCTCCCGCCATGATGAGAAGAGGCCCTTCCGTCGTTTTTACAGCCGCTTGTTGTTCGCGGTTTAAATTGGCTAATAACCTTTCTGATAAAAAATTCACCTTGATCACCACCACAAAACATATGTTCTATTTTATACTATTTTTCTTGCTTGTACAACTTATCCTTTTACCGCTTTTACAGTTTTGAGCGCTTTTTCTAGATCTTTATAAATGGCATTTCCGATAACGATCGTATCGGCGTATTGCGCCATTTCTTTGGCTTGCTCTTCGTTTTCAATTCCTCCTCCATAGAACAATCGGGTATCGCGCAGCACATGTTTGACTTTTTGTACTGTTTGCGGGTTTCCATATGCTCCGCTATATTCTAAATAAAAAACGGGTAGATGGTACATATACTCGGCCATGCGCGCATAGGCAACGATATCTTCTTCTTGAAGCTCCGTATTGGCATCGGTTAACGCAGCCGCTTTGCAATCTTTATTTAAAATGCAGTAGCCCTCCATGAAAATTTCATCCCAATTCATTAACTCACCAAATTCTTTTACTGCTCGGTGATGCAAATCGACAATCCATTTCGTTTGCCGACTGTTCAAGACCATAGGAATCAAATAAAAGTCAAATCCCGGCGTAACGGATTCGATATTGGATATTTCTAACACACACGGAACGCTGAAACGACGGATACGCGCCATTAAATCAAGCACGTTTTCTAATGTCACACCGTCGGTTCCACCAACAATAACAGCGTCCGTTCCTGATTCACATACGAGTTCAAGTTGTTCATCGCTAAGTTGTTTATTCGGGTCTAGTTTAAAGACATGACGCCACTGGCGAAGATCATACATACACGAAAACCTCCATTTGCTTATCCATCTTTCCATTATAACAAATCCTCACTCTTTTCAGCCAAAAAGAAAAGGAGCTCCTTCACGTAAAAGGAATACTCCCTTTTTGATTAAGCATCATGCGTTTCTTTCGGTTCATCCGTGTTTTCTTCTTTAATGCGCTCAAGCGCCATTTCATAAGCATCATTTCCGTAGTTTAAACAACGTTTGACGCGGGAAATCGTCGCGGTGCTTGCTCCTGTTTCCGTTTCAATTTTATGATACGTGTATCCTTCACGAAGCATTCGCGCGACTTCTAAGCGCTGGGCGAGCGATTGGATTTCATTCACCGTGCACAGGTCATCGAAAAAGCGATAACATTCTTCTAAGTCGCGAAGGGAAAGAATCGCCTTAAACAGTTGATCTACTTCTCTGCCTCTCAACTTATCGATTTGCATTGTCATTTCCCCCTCTATATAAACATAATCTAGCGATATTGAACAATGTCAAGTTCTGGAACGATATTAATCCATGTTTTACCCGGCACAAAACCAACGGGCACCCCGTTTTCATACGGCAAAATACGACCATCGATGTTTTTCCATTCCACTTGTCTCACCATTCCGTTTTGAAATAAATACCCTTTGCCGCCGGATGTTAAGTCGATGTCACGACGTCCTGATTTGTCAGCGATCGTATGTTTCGCTGCCACGATAAACACATTGTGCACGATAATGGGGGCTTTTGTGTCATAATCCACCGTCTGTTCCCCTGCGCTATAGCGAAAATATCCTTTTTGATCCGGAATGTATTTGTACTGAACATGGGCATAATCGCGATGCGAATACGCAATCTCAATTTGCTGCGCCGCTTCTTCCTTTTGCTCATCCGTAAAAAACGGCAATGGCTTCACTTTCTCTTGAAGGGAATACCCCTTTTCTCTCGCCCCCTTTTCAATATTCGCAAAGGTAATATACGAATTATGCGGCGCTTTACGAAACGAGGCACGCTTAAACAACGTCCCGTCATAAAACAGGCCATTCAGATAATCTGTCCCTCCAGCTTCCAGCATCGCTTTTGCCTCTGGACTCCATCCGTGACAAATATAGAGTGCATCATAGCCCTTGCTTAATTCAATATAATAGTCGCGGGCACTGCGAACAGGGCCGACTTTTTCTGGGAATTCGCTCTGATATAATGCCAAAAAGCGCGTAATATCCCCTTCAGCAAGTACTTCGTATACGATATCCGCTTTTTGCAACCCCGACTGCGGTCTTGCTTTCGGATGATTGTTCACCATAACCGCAATCACGCGATGGTCAGAAGATTTCGCCGCCGGCAATCCGGTCAACGGGAATACTGTTTGTTCTTGTTTCGATGTGTTATCTTGTTTCGGCGTTTCGATTGGTGCTGTGTTCTGATGTATGCCTTCTTCTTTTTCTTTTGCACAGCCTCCCATAAGAAGACATGCTCCACTCAACGCAATGAACCAACGTTTCAATGATCACACAACCTTTTTTTACTTTTATATTTTAACGCATTATTGATGGAAAGAGTACTATTTTATTCATGACATCATAAATTCCGCGTTGCGTAATGCGAACATATGGCAAATGGGTAGATTGTAAAAACAATAATGAGTAAATCGGATCAACAAATGGATAGCCTCTTTGCTTTAATAACGTTGTTAACTTTTTCTCCTCAGCGATAAGCACTTCCATCTTTTCCTCAGACATCATTCCGTTTAGCGTTAAGGGAAGTTCGTAAACGACTTTCCCATGTTCCACCAAAACAATGCCCCCGCCTATTTCCTTCATACGTTGAAATGCTAAAAACATATCTTTTTTACTTTTCCCAATTAAAATAATATCACCTGTATTCGAATAAGAGCTAACCAATCCTCTGACATGGGTAGCAAACCCTTTTAAAATCGTATTAACCCGCCATTTTCCGTTTCGATCGACCAGCATTAAAAAGCTTTCATCATGGTCAACAGACAGCTCTTCGCGCGATGTATCAATGGAAATGGAGTACGGCTTCATAATGACCGAATTTTCCATGTGCATTCCTAATGGCATTGAAAATTGTAAATCATCAATAAACAGCTGCCAAGATAGCTGAAGTGGCTGAATACCATATTCTCCCCAAAGAATAGACGGATTTAATTCTTCGCAAACGCCATCACGCTTCACCCATTGTCCTTTTGCAAGCACACTGATAGGGGTTGGGTCTTCCTTTTCCCGTAATAGGTTAATGTTGGCCACTCGCCCTGTTGTGATGCTGCCATGAAGGTGTTCCATTTGATAATGACGCGCTACGTTAATCGTTGCCATGTTGTAGGCATCGATAAGAGGAACCTCTTTTTCTAGCGCCATACGAATCAGTTGGTCAATGAATCCTTGTTCGTAAAATGACGGCGGTGAACCGTCAGTTGTGAAAATCAACTTGTCATATTGGTCAATACCAAGTGCTTTCATTTCCTCAAGCAATGTTGGTAAATCCGGACGAATCGAAGAATAACGTAATGAAACAGTATAGCCATGCAATAATCTCCGATATACTTCTTCTCCTGTCATCGCTTCATGATCACAGTCTACTCCTAGCAACACCATTTTTGTAAGCGTTTTCTCTGATGCGCCGGGAAAATGTCCTTCAATCTGCTTTTTCATCCGCTTGGCTTCCTGAATCCAATGAAGCATTAAATCATCCCCAGCAAGCAGCTTCGGCCATCCAGTTAACTCTCCGCCCTGCACGACCGAATCTTGTTCGAGCCATTCTTTCACATTCGCGTGAGAAAAATGCTCCTCTTCCCGCTCAAGCTCTGTTTGGCCGTCAAACCGACACCACCAATACATCGTCACAGGAAGTGCACTCGTTTTTTTCAAAAAAGAAAACGCTTTCTTTTTTGGTAATTGCAAAGCAAGGAATAAGTTATCGTTGATCAATGTCGTTGTGCCATATTTCGATGCATATTGAGCTAGCGAGTGGGGATTATATAACTGAAACGGATGGGTATGCGGTTCGATATACCCAGGTACTAAAAAGTAACCGCTACAATCAATAATTTCGCATCCCTCAAGACGATCAGGGAGACGTTCACCAACATAGACGATACGATCTTCATTAATCCAAATGTTTCCTTTTAACCATTGCCGGAAATAAGAATGTAAGTACGTCGCATTGACTAACAGTTTGGTAGGCGACTTTTTCCCGTCGATGATTGCGACATGCTCGCGCAATTGGTAGCTTTTCCAGCGGTAACGTTGTTCGGTCATATACACCCCATCCCTTTTTTCCTAATTGTTCCATATAAACATTTTACCGCATTAAAGTCATTTTCACAAACAAAATAAGGAGGGAAAATATGGTGAAAATCAATATTGGTATCGTGAACGCTCTCATTCGCATTACCTGCGGATTAATGATACTGGCGTGGGCAACGGCGAAAATGACGAGATGGCCGTGGCGCGATTCTTATCTCTTTATCGCTATGCTCGCCGCCATGAAAGTCGCTGAAGGGATTACGCGCTTTTGTCCGATTACCGCGCTGTTTGAAAAATACCAACAGGAACAAGCAGAACGTGTGAAAGGCGACGAACTAACGATTAATCCTACCTAAAAAAATTGGCTGACTCATTCATTGAGCCAGCCTCCGTTAAAGGAGAGAATAAACGATGTTACTGGAATACTTGACAGACATGTCCTTTGTACTAGCTTTATTAATTGGCGGAATTGTCGCTATTAGTTTTGTCTATGTGAGGAAAAAGCGCGTGCGATAGCTTTATGACCGATATCGCTGCGGTAAAATAATTGATCACATTTGATTTTTGCAATTTCTTTGTATACTGTTTGTTGTGCTTGTTGCAGTGTTTCTCCTTTTGCAGCAACAAGCAGCACACGTCCTCCGTTTGTACGTAATGCTCCGTTTTCGATTTTTGTTCCCGCATGGAACACGAGTATGTTTGGATGAAGCTCCTCTATTCCTTCAATCACTGCTCCGCTTTGATAGGCATATGGATAGCCTTTTGAAGCTAAGACGACTCCTATTATTGCTTCGGTGGACCATGTTACTTCCACTTCTTTTCCTTCCAGCATGTCAATGAGCAATTGAACAAGGTCGTTTTCTAAACGTGGCAGCACGACTTGCGCTTCCGGATCGCCAAAGCGCGCATTAAATTCAATGACTTTTGGACCTCGTGCAGTTGCCATTAGCCCTGCATATAAAATGCCAGTAAACGCTCGATTTTCAGCAACAAGTGCCTTTGCCATTGGATTGATAATTTGTTCAATAGCTTGTTGGATCATATCTTCTGAAATTTGCAGTACAGGGGAATATGCCCCCATTCCCCCTGTGTTCGGACCTTCATCGTGATCATAGGCACGCTTATGATCTTGAGCAATCGCCATCGGATACACATTTTCGCCATGGACAAATGCCATTAGTGAAAACTCTTCCCCTTCTAAATATTCTTCAATGACGACTTGCTGGCTCGCTTCTCCAAATTGCTTTTCCACCATCATCACATGCAGGGCATCAAGCGCTTCTCGAACGTTCATCGCGACAGTAACCCCTTTTCCTGCCGCTAATCCATCCGCTTTAATCACGATCGGCGCTCCCTTTTTCTCTACATATGCTTTCGCTTCTTCATAAGACGTGAATGAAGCGTACTCTGCTGTCGGTACGCCATATTTTTTCATGATGTCTTTGGCGAACGCTTTGCTTCCTTCAATGAGAGCAGCCTCTTTTCTTGGTCCAAAAATGCGAAGCCCCTCTTCTTGGAATCGATTCACGATCCCGTTTAAAAGCGGTGCTTCCGGACCAACAATCGTAAGATCAATGCTTTCTTGTTTAGCGAAATGGACGAGCGCCTCCGTATCGTTCTCATCGATGTGAACAAGCTCCGCCATCTCAGCGATTCCAGGATTCCCCGGCGCCGCATACAGCTTTGTTACAAGCGGACTTTGTGCTGCTTTCCAGACAATCGCATGCTCTCTACCACCACGACCAATGACGAGCACCTTCATCAAATTCACCTCATTTTAATGTTTAAAGTGACGGATGCCGGTAAAGACCATGGCGATTCCGTATTCATCCGCTTTTTTAATCGAGTCTGCATCGCGAATCGAGCCACCCGGTTGAATAATCGCCGTAATGCCTGCTTTCGCTGCCGCTTCTACCGTATCATCCATTGGGAAAAATGCATCGGACGCTAACGCCGCACCTTGAGCTTTCTCTCCTGCCTGTTCAACCGCAATTTTCGCCGCGCCCACACGGTTCATTTGGCCGGCGCCGACACCGATCGTCATCCCGTCTTTCGCCAACACAATTGCGTTCGATTTCACATGCTTAACGACTTTCCAAGCGAGTTTCAAGTCTTCCCATTCTTTTTCGGTTGGTTCACGCTTTGTCACAACTTTTATCTGAGCGTCATCAAGCGTATATCTGTCTTGTTCTTGAACTAACAAACCGCCTTGTACAGAAACAAGGAATCGCTCTTTCTTATTGGCTGCTGCAAAATCAACCGTCAACAAGCGGATATTTTTCTTTTGTGTTAAAATTTCGAGAGCCTCCTTGCTGAATGATGGAGCAATCACAATTTCTAAAAAGATTTCGTGCATTTTTAAGGCTGTGTCTTTGTCTACTTCTCGGTTGAGGGCAATAATGCCGCCAAAAATCGACGTTGGGTCCGCTTCGTACGCTCTTGTAAACGCCTCGTAAATATTCGCACCGACCCCGACACCGCAAGGATTCATATGTTTCACGGCAACAGCGGCTGGCTCTGTAAATTCTTTGACGATTTGTAATGCGGCATTCGCGTCATTAATATTGTTGTATGACAATTCTTTTCCATGTAATTGTTTTGCTGCCGCAATCGAGAAAGAGGAGCCTAACGGCTTCTTATAGAAGGCTGCTTTTTGATGCGGATTTTCACCGTAGCGTAAATCTTGTTTTTTCTCAAATGTAACGGTAAGTGATTCCGGATGCTCTTCACCAACGAGATTTGTTAAATACTCCGCAATCATCGCATCATAAGCGGCAGTATGACGGAACACTTTCGCGGCCAGCTTCAAATTTGTTTCTTGAGAAACCGTCCCATATTCTTTTAACTCTTGTAACACCGTGTCATAATCCGCTGGATCCACAACAACCGTAACATATTGATGGTTTTTCGCCGCGGCACGAAGCATCGTCGGTCCGCCGATATCGATGTTTTCAATCGCCTCCGCAAACGTCACATCACTCTTGGCAATCGTTTGTTGGAACGGGTACAAATTGACAACGACTAAATCAATCGGCTGAATATGATGCTCGTCAAGTTGTTGACGATGGTGTTCATTGTCACGAATCGCAAGCAATCCGCCATGAATCATCGGATGAAGCGTCTTTACGCGTCCATCTAAAATTTCCGGAAATCCTGTTACATCGGAGATACTAATTACCGGAATTCCTGCTTCTTCTAATGCTTTCTTCGTTCCGCCTGTCGAAATGATTTCGACACCAAATTCAGCAAGTTGTTTGGCAAAAGGAACAATTCCTTCTTTGTTTGACACACTGAGTAATGCACGTTTTACTGCCATGTTTCTCGATCCTTTCTATCGATGTTCAAGTAATGTTTTCAGTACGCTCGGATATAGCTGATGCTCTAACTCGTGAATTCTTGTCTCGAGTTGTTCAAGCGATTCACCTTCATGAATCGGAATCGCACGCTGTGCAATAATCGGTCCTGTATCCATACCTTCGTCAACATAATGCACCGTTACTCCCGTTATCTTTACACCGGCCCGGTAAGCCTGCACGATGGCATCTTTTCCCGGAAAAGCAGGCAAAAGGGAAGGATGGATATTGACGATTTTTCCTTCGTAAGCGGCGAGTAATGTTGGACCGATTAACCGCATATAGCCAGCTAGAACAATGAACTCGACTTCTTTTTCTTTTAATTGCGTTAAAATCTCTTGCTCAAAATCGGCTTTCGAAGCATAGTCTTTTGGACGAAACACAAACGAGGGAATATGTTCTTGCTTCGCCCGTTCAATCACTTTTGCGCCGGGGCGATCGCACACTAATAGCGAGACCTTTGCTTGCAAATCTCCTTTTCTCGCAGCGTCCACAATCGCTTGAAAATTTGTTCCGCTCCCTGAGGCAAAAATTGCAATCCTCTTCATTCCATTTTCCCTCCGGCAAGCGACACGCCTTCCCCTTGTTTCACACGGCCAATTAAATACGCTTTTTCACCAAGCTCTTCTAATCGCGCAATGAGCGGATAAATCATCCTGCTATCGACAGCTAACACCATGCCAATCCCCATATTAAAAATATTAAACATTTCTTTACGAGCAAGATCTCCTTTTTCTTGCAACAAGTCAAAAATCGGTGGAATCGGCCATGAGCCGTAATCGATTTCGGCGCTTAATCCTTCCGGTAACATGCGCGGAATATTTTCAATAAATCCGCCTCCGGTAATATGAGCCATTCCTTTGATGTCAAATTGTTTCATAGCCGCTAGTAATGGTTTTACATAAATGCGCGTTGGTTTGAGTAGTTCCTCCCCTAACGGAACAGTTAAACGACCATAAGTTTGGTGAAGATTGAGCTTTGCCTTCTCAAACACAATTTTACGAACAAGGGAATACCCGTTGCTATGAATACCGTTTGACGCAAGGCCAATTAGTGCATCCCCTTCTTGAATCGTTGCACCGGTAATTAATTTCGTCTTTTCTGCAATCCCGACTGCAAATCCAGCAACATCATATTCGTCTTCTTGATACATTCCAGGCATTTCCGCTGTTTCGCCGCCGATGAGCGCGCAACCTGCTTGGACACATCCATCGGCAATCCCTTTGACAATTTGCTCAATTTTTTCCGGAACGGCTTTTCCACAAGCGATATAGTCAAGGAAAAATAGCGGTTCCGCCCCTTGTACAACGATGTCGTTTACGCACATTGCCACACAGTCAATCCCAATCGTATCATGTTTATCCATCATAAACGCAATCATCAGCTTCGTTCCGACCCCGTCCGTCCCTGAAATTAAAACAGGCTCTTGATACCCAAATCGGGATAAATCGAACATGCCGCCAAAACCGCCAAGACCACTAAGTACTTCTGGGCGAGCTGTCTTTTGTACGTGCTTTTTCATAAGCGAAACAGCTTTGTAGCCCGCTTCGATATCAACACCCGCTTGTTTATATGCTTCTGCCACCTTGAGTCCTCCTTTTACTGTTTTATCACGAGCTGCGTTCGCTCTTGGCATGTATTCGTTGGATAGGCGCCTGTAAAACAAGCGAGGCATTGTCCACGCAATGGGGAATTGTCTGGGCGTCCAATCGCTTCTAACAATCCTTCATGGCTTAAAAAGGCAAGCGAGTCCGCTCCAATAATGTTACGAATTTCCTCCACTGTACGGGTCGCAGCAATGAGTTCTTCCTTCGTCGATGTATCAATCCCGTAAAAGCAAGGATGAGTAATTGGCGGTGAACTAATGCGGACGTGCACTTCTGTTGCTCCTGCCTCACGAAGCATCGTGACAATTCGCTTGCTCGTCGTGCCACGAACAATCGAATCATCGACCATCACAACACGTTTCCCCGCTACGACTCCACGTACAGGAGAAAGTTTCATTTTCACCCCTTGCTCGCGAAGCGATTGCGATGGTTGAATAAATGTGCGCCCGACGTAGCGATTTTTAATTAAACCGAGCTCATACGGTATGCCCGTCGCTTCTGCATAGCCGATCGCTACCGAAATGCTCGAATCTGGAACACCGGTAACAATATCGGCTTCCACTGGAGCTTCAAGCGCCAACCGCTTTCCTAGATTTTTGCGAGCCGTATGAATGTTAATTCCGTCAACATTGCTGTCAGGACGAGCAAAGTAAATGTATTCCATGCTGCAAATCGAGCGCGTTTTCTTTGGTGCAAATCGCTCAGAATGAATTCCCTCCGAGTTAATGATAATGAGTTCCCCCGGCTCCACTTCTCGCTCATAGGTCGCGCCGACGACATCAAAAGCGCACGTCTCTGAAGCAACGACATACGCATTGCCGAGCCTCCCAATCGAGAGCGGCCGAAAACCGTATGGGTCAAGAGCAATATACAATTCCGTTTCCGTTAACAAAAGAAACGCAAATGCCCCCTCTAAATACGTGAGCGCTTCTTTTATTTGTTCTTTTAACGTCGGAGCATGGCTGCGACGAATGAGATGGGCCAATACTTCCGTATCGGATGTCGTTTGAAAAATACTTCCTTGCTGCTCAAGCTGAAGCTTCAACTCTGTCGCGTTCACTAAATTACCGTTATGCGCTAGCGCAAGGCTACCATTTTGCGAACGAAACAAAAGAGGCTGCACGTTTTCATAGCCCCCACCCCCAGCCGTCGAGTAACGGACATGGCCAATTGCGGCCATTCCATATAACGATTGAAGTTCACCGTTGCTGAACACTTCCGTCACAAGTCCTAATCCTTTATGTCCTTTTAATGCTCCGTGATGGGCAACAACAATCCCTGCCCCTTCTTGGCCGCGATGTTGGAGGCTATGCAGCCCGTAATACGTTACTTGGGCCGCTTCCTCATGTCCCCAAATGCCAAAAATGCCGCACTCCTCGTTTAAGCCTTTGATTTCAGCAAGCATGGAATAGCTCCTTTCCACACGCCTCTCATTTTTTCCACCGGAAGATGGACGATTGCCTCACCACGCTCATTTTCGATGAGAAGCGTTCCATCGTTTGTCACTTCACCAATGAGCTTCGCTTCGACCAATTGTTCAAATTTCGCTTGTTGTTCTTTTTTCACGGAAACGATAAAGCGAGATTGCGTTTCGCTAAATAATTCTGCCACGATATCCCCACTTACGGCCACTTTTGCACCTAAATCATCAGCGTTCATAAGGCATTCCGCTAAAGCGACAGCCAAGCCGCCTTCCGCGATATCATGGGCGGAAGCAATTACCCCCTCTTGAATAGCTGTCAGTAATTCATTTTGACGTTTCGCTTCTGTATTCAAATCGATAGCGGGAGCTTTGCCAAAAATGCGACCTTCCAGTAATTTTTGTAATTCACTACCGCCAAACTCCTGTCTCGCTTCCCCCATTACATAGATAAGGTCGCCAGCTTGTTTAAACTCTTGTGTTGTAATATGGTGCAAATCTTCCACTAATCCGACCATGCCAACAACCGGGGTTGGATAAACAGCTTCCCCATTTGTTTCGTTATACAGTGAAACGTTCCCACTGATCACTGGCGTATCTAGCATGCGACATGCTTCACTCATCCCGTCAACGGCTTTTTCGAGCTGCCAAAAAATTTCTGGTTTTTCTGGGTTGCCAAAATTCAAGCAATCGGTAATTGCCAATGGTTTCGCACCGGAGCATACAACATTTCGTGCTGCTTCTGCAACCGCGATTTTACCCCCTGTTTCTGGATCTAAATAAATGTAGCGGGAGTTGCAATCAGTTGTTATCGCTAATGCTTTATTCGTACCGCGAATGCGAACAACAGCCGCATCAGAGCCTGGAGCAACCACCGTATTGGTTCGTACCATATAATCATATTGGTCATAGACCCATTCTTTGCTCGCAATAGTTGGTTGTGCCAGTAACGAAAGCAATGTTTCTTCGTAGTTATCTACTTGCGGAAGATAAGAGGCCATCGTTTGAAACTTTCGGTAATAATCAGGCTCTTTTGATGGCTTATGATAGACTGGTGCGTCTTTTGCTAGTGCATCAACCGGAATTTCCGCTGCCACTTCACCGCGGAAATAGAGGCGAAGCATTTTATCACCGGTGACTTTGCCAACGTCTTTTGCTTCAAGCCCGTATTTGGCAAATAAATCATAAATTTCTTGTTCGCGGCCTTTCTTCACAACAAGCAACATACGTTCCTGTGATTCGGACAACATCATTTCATATGGTGTCATTCCTGTTTCGCGCTGCGGGACTAAATCAAGGTTCATCTCAATGCCAACACCGGCTTTGCTCGCCATTTCAGCAGCTGAACTTGTTAACCCTGCGGCCCCCATATCTTGCATACCCACTAACGCATCCGATTTGATGACTTCTAAGCATGCTTCAAGCAATAATTTTTCCATAAACGGGTCGCCCACTTGAACGGCTGGACGTTTTGCTTCGGACTGTTCCGTTAATTCTTCGGAAGCAAATGTCGCTCCGTGAATGCCGTCACGACCTGTTTTTGCTCCGACGTACATGACCGTATTTCCGACGCCGGATGCGATTCCGCGTTGAATGTCTTCATGCCGAATAATACCGACACACATTGCGTTGACAAGCGGGTTTCCTTCATAAGCAGGGTCAAATTGTACCTCGCCGCCGACGGTCGGAATGCCGACACAGTTGCCATATCCGGCAATACCGGCAACAACATGTTCAAATAAATATTTCACGCGCGGAGAGGTCAGTTCACCAAAGCGAAGAGAATTTAACAGCGCAATTGGACGAGCTCCCATGGAGAATACATCGCGAATAATCCCCCCGACACCTGTTGCCGCTCCTTGATACGGTTCAATCGCCGATGGATGGTTATGGCTTTCAATTTTAAATGCAACTGCCAAGCCATCACCAATATCGACAATGCCTGCTCCTTCTCCCGGACCTTGCAGTACATGCTTTCCTTCCGTTGGGAATTTTTTTAGCACAGGCTTTGAATTTTTATAGCTGCAATGCTCAGACCACATGACAGAAAAAATTCCAGTTTCTGTATAGTTAGGTAAGCGACCGAGAATGTTCTCAATCATCGCAAATTCTTCATCCGTTAATCCCATCTCACGATACAACTTTTCTTCTTTAATCATCGTTGGGCTTGGCTCAAGCAGTAACGACATGTGTTTCCCTCCAGTATTTCACGATTGATTGAAACATTTTCAACCCGTCAGCGCTGCCAAGAAGCTGATCGACAGCGCGCTCCGGATGCGGCATCATTCCAAGCACATTCCCTTTTTCATTGATAATTCCTGCAATATTGTCTAAACTTCCATTTGGATTATCCCCATGATAGCGGAACACAATTTGGCGATTTTCGATCAGTTGATGTAATGTTGCTTCATCACAGTAATAATTGCCTTCTCCATGAGCAATTGGAATGGTAATAATTTCACCTTGTTTGTATGCCGATGTAAACATCGTTTCATTGTTTTCGACTCTCAATGAAACAGGGCGACAAATGAATTTTAAGCTGTTATTGCGCCGCATCGCTCCCGGCAATAACCCCGCCTCTAACAAAATTTGAAATCCGTTGCACACGCCTAAAATCGGTTTCCCTTCCTCTGCCGCTTTTTGAATCGCCTTCATCACACTGGAAAAGCGAGCGATAGCTCCGGAACGAAGGTAGTCGCCATACGAAAAACCACCTGGAAGTAAAATGCCATCAAATTCGTCAAGACCATCCGCGTCATGCCAAACGTACTCGACTTCTTCACCTAACTCATCCTTAATCGCATGATACATATCGACATCGCAGTTGGAGCCCGGGAAAACAATAACAGCGAATTTCACTGTGCCACTACCTCCTCAATTTCATAACGGTAGTCTTCAATCACTGTATTCGCCAACAGTTTTTCACACATTTCCCGGACGAGTTCATCTATATCACGTTCACTTTTTTCGATTACAAGCTCCATAAACTTTCCGATCCGTACATCCTTTACTTCGTTGTAAGATAAACTATGAAGCGCTCCCTTTACCGCATTTCCTTGTGGATCCAATACATTTTCCCGCAATGTGACATATACTTTTACTTTGTACATTTCACTGAGCCTCCTAATCTTTGTAAAATCGTCTCGTAAGCATCCGTCAAGCTTCCTAAATCTCGACGAAACACATCTTTGTCAAATTTTTCGTTTGTGTCCATATCCCATAAGCGACAAGTATCAGGAGAAATTTCATCTGCCAATAAAATCGTTCCTTCTGAGTCCATACCAAACTCTAGCTTAAAATCAACTAATCTCACATTACATGATTGAAAATGCTGGGTAAGAATCTCATTGACTTTTAAAGCTGATTCCTTCAAGACAGCGATTTGTTCTGAGGTAGCCAGCTTTAAAATGGCAATGTGGTCTTCCAACAAGAGAGGATCGCCGAGATCATCGTTTTTGTAGTAAAACTCAATAAGCGGCTTTTCTAGGCTTGTTCCTTCGGAGACACCAAGCCGTTTGGAAAGGCTCCCGGCGACATAATTGCGGACAACGACTTCAAGGGGAATAATCGTTACTTTTTTTACGAGTTGCTCGGTTGCGGATAACTTTTGAATAAAGTGATTGTGAACGTCCGCTTGATGAAGTTTAGAAAATAGTAAACTTGTAATTTCATTATTTAAACGTCCTTTGCCAACAATCGTTGCCTTTTTTTCACCATTAAACGCTGTCGCGCTGTCTTTATATTCGATCCAAAGAATATTTTCTTCATCCGTCATGTACACTTTTTTCGCTTTTCCTTCATAAAGTAACCCTAACTTTTTGACCATCATAAAGGCCTCCTAAGACAGAATATTAGGAAATTTTCTGTTGCCACATAGGTAAGGAAAGCCTTACCTATGTGTAATTACAATCCTAAACGTTCAAAAATCGTATCAACATGTTTTAAGTGATAGTGGTAATCAAAACAATCATCGATTTGTTCTTTCGTTAAGCGGCTTGTAATCGTTTCGTCCGCTTCAACTAACGAACGGAACGGCGCTTGTTTTTCCCATGCTTCCATCGCTTTTGGCTGAACTAAGTCGTACGCTTCCTCACGTGTCATACCTGTATCAATCAGCGCTAGCAATACACGTTGTGAGTAGATAAGCCCTAATGTGCGATCCATATTGCGCTTCATATTTTCTGGGAACACCGTTAAATTTTTAACGATGCTCGTAAAGCGATTAAGCATATAGTTCAAGGCAATCGTAGCATCTGGTAAAATAATGCGTTCAGCTGATGAGTGAGAAATATCACGTTCATGCCAAAGCGGAACGTTCTCATAAGCGGTCAACATGTAACCGCGAATCACGCGCGCCATTCCCGTCATATTTTCTGAACCGATTGGGTTGCGCTTATGTGGCATAGCTGAAGAGCCTTTTTGCCCTTTAGCAAAAAATTCCTCCACTTCACGCGTTTCACTTTTTTGCAAACCGCGAATTTCTACAGCGAATTTTTCAATCGATGTTGCGATTAACGCCAATGTTGCCATGTAATGAGCATGACGGTCACGCTGTAATGTTTGCGTTGAAATTGGTGCCGGCTCTAAGCCCAGTTTTTCACACACATATTTTTCAACAAACGGATCAATGTTGGCGTATGTTCCAACTGCCCCAGAAATTTTCCCGACGCGCACCGTTTCTGCCGCCTGTTTAAAGCGCTCTAAATTACGCTGCATTTCCGCATACCAAAGTGCCATTTTCAGGCCGAATGTCGTCGGTTCAGCATGAACGCCGTGCGTACGCCCCATCATGACGGTATATTTATGTTCTTGTGCTTTTTCTTTCAATACTTGAATAAAGTTTTCAAGATCACGCAGCAAAATTTCATTTGCCTGTTTTAACAAATAAGACAGCGCTGTATCTACTACATCTGTCGACGTTAAACCATAATGCACCCATTTCCGCTCCTCACCTAATGTTTCGGAAACAGCGCGTGTAAATGCGACGACATCATGACGAGTTTCTTCTTCGATTTCTTTAATGCGTTGAATGTCAAACGAAGCATTTTTGCGAATGAGTTCGACATCTTTTTTTGGAATCACCCCAAGTTCTGCCCATGCTTCACAAGCTAAAATTTCCACTTCGAGCCATGCTTTAAAGCGATTTTCTTCCGTCCAAATCGCACCCATTTCCGGTCTTGTGTAACGTTCAATCATGTTTGTTGTAGCCTCCGATCATTCCAAATTTGCAATTCATCAATATGTTGTAGCGCTACATCTACATTTTCAGCTAACACAGTCAAGTGACCCATTTTCCGCTTCCATTTCACTTCCTTTTTTCCATAAAGATGAAGATGCGCTTCGCCAAGTTTGGCAATGTTTTCAATCACTGGTTCAACATGTTCTCCTAAAATGTTGACCATCACCGCAGGCTTCAGCAATTCCGTACTTCCTAACGGCCAGTTACAAACAGCACGAATGTGTTGCTGAAATTGAGATGTCGCACAAGCATTAATTGTATAATGACCTGAGTTGTGTGGTCTAGGGGCAAGCTCATTAATATAAATATCCCCTTCTTTTGTTAAAAACATTTCCACGGCCAATGTACCGATAAGACCGAAATAATCAGCAAGAACCCTTGCATATGCAATCGCTTTTTGTGCTACATGCGCTGGAATTCTTGCCGGAACAATCGTTTCGTGCAAAATGTTATCGACATGAATGTTCTCGGCAACTGGAAACACGGCAATTTCCTCTAATCCGTTTCTTGTGACAATGACAGAAATCTCTTTTTCAAAGGAAAGCCAGCTTTCTAGGACACAAGGACCCATTTGCAATAAGGAAAGCGCCTGTTCACTATCTTCCTTGCTGCGAATAACGAATTGTCCTTTGCCATCATAACCACCACGTCGCGTTTTTAACACGCAAGGAATACCGATGGTTTCGATTCCTGCAAACAGCTCTTCTGCTGATTGAACTTCCACATAAGGAGTAACCGGAAGCCCTGCGTCCGTAATTGCCTTTTTTTCTGTCGCACGATCTTGTGTAATGGTTAATAATTCACTACCTTGAGGTACATAGGAATGCTCAACAAGCCAATTCAATGCATCTGCATCAATATTTTCAAATTCGTACGTAATCACATCACTCACGTTCGCTAATCGGCGAATCGCTTCTATATCGTTATATTCGGCCGTAATTTCAATATCGGCTACCTGACCACATGGAGAATTGGGAACAGGGTCAAGCACAGCAACACGAAATCCCATCTCTTTTGCGGAAATTGCCATCATCCGCCCAAGCTGTCCCCCGCCAATAATACCGACGGTTTGCCCCGGAATGATTCGGTGATTATTCAAGACGATCACTACTTTCTAACACTTCTTGACGAATTTGTTCTCTTCTTTTTTTCAAGGCTTCCATGTATTCAGGATCATGAATACCAAGCATGGCCGCTGCTAAAAGCGCTGCATTCGTCGCTCCCGCTTTACCGATGGCCACAGTCGCTACCGGCACTCCCCCCGGCATTTGCACAATGGACAAAAGAGAATCTAACCCATTCAGTGACTTCGACTGCACCGGCACACCAATGACCGGTAACGTCGTCTTCGCCGCAACCATTCCCGGTAAATGTGCTGCTCCTCCGGCGCCGGCAATAATCACCTTGATGCCTCTTTCCTCAGCGGTCTCCGCATATTCAAACATGTAATCAGGCGTCCGGTGAGCCGAAACCACCTTTTTTTCAAACGGAATCTGTAATTCTTCTAATATATCGCAGGCATATTTCATCGTTTCCCAATCGGACTGACTTCCCATAATCACTCCAACAAGCGGTTGCACTCCGTATTCACCTCTTTTATGCCATATAAAAACCCAGAACACGCGTTCCTTTTTTTGAGGGAAAGCACCGTTCTGGGCACAATTCGACCACTATAGACGAAAAAAGCCGCTTCGATCCTTTCCCTCATAGTCCAATAATTTACGGTTATTGGGTAGAAACTTTTGGGCCATATTCCCAAGATTATATGAGGGAACATTATGAAGTTACCATTATCTTATCAATGTTTTCTGAAAGATGTCAACATAAAATCGAACATTTATCTTAAAAAATAAATAAATGTTCGTTTTTTGCTTGTTTACTTCACAAAACAGCCTTGCAAACATATGATGAAATAGTAGTGGAGGAGGGATAAAATGAAACCAAGCCCATTCGGTCCGTTCCCAGACTGGACAAAACAATGGGAACATTTCTTTGATGGAGATTTTTGGGGAAGTTTCCAACCGTTTTTGCCAACCAACACCAATAAAAAATCATCTGGCATTAATATATACA
Source organism: Thermaerobacillus caldiproteolyticus (assembly GCF_015326725.1). Taxonomy (NCBI): domain Bacteria; kingdom Bacillati; phylum Bacillota; class Bacilli; order Caryophanales; family Anoxybacillaceae; genus Thermaerobacillus; species Thermaerobacillus caldiproteolyticus. Next base: position 3,442,792 of record NZ_CP064060.1, on the reverse strand, counting down.
AAAAAGACAACGAACTCCTAATCGTTGCTTGTTTACCTGGTTTAGAAAAAATAGAGGATGTCGAGTTATATACGTATTACAAAACATTAGAAATCAAAGCAATCATTAACTTACAATTTAAGGGGTTTGAACTTATCGAAGAAGGGATTTTTCAAGGGACATGGGAAAAAACGATTCCTCTTCCTTTTGCCGTCAAGGAAGATCGAATTGAAGCAACATATCATCATGGTTTATTGCTCATCCACCTTCATCGAATGATCCCTGATAATCGAAAGAAAAAAATTGAGATCAAAAAAGGGGAATGAAGACAGTGTCATCTATACAGAAAAAGAAGTGGTTAATCTCCACATCATAGAGATTAGCCACTTCTTTTAACTCAGCGCCTCGCTCTCTTAGGCTCTACTGGCCCTGAGAGCTGAACATAACGCTTTTATCTTTTATGGGGGAGAGGATTTTAATGGCGTCATAAAACGCTAATAAACTTGGACAAAAAGTTAGAGAACTAATGAATAGTTCTCTAACAACCAAGTCCGCCTAGCGACGACCTACTCTCGCAGGGGCGCTGGCCCCAACTACCATCGGCGCTGGAGAGCTTAACTTCCGTGTTCGGGATGGGAACGGGTGTGACCTCTCCGCCATTGTCACTAGGCAAGATATCGAATTGGACAAGTATGATTATAACGAACCTATCGGTTCTGTCAAGAACTTTTTTTGTTCTCTCAAAACTAGATAACCGATATCCATGCAAAGAAGCGAACGCTCGGCTTCACCTTTTTCTTGGTTAAGTCCTCGATCGATTAGTATCCGTCAGCTCCACGTGTCGCCACGCTTCCACCTCGGACCTATCTACCTCGTCATCTTCGAGGGATCTTACTCGCTTGACGCGATGGGAAATCTCATCTTGAGGGGGGCTTCACGCTTAGATGCTTTCAGCGCTTATCCCTTCCGCACATAGCTACCCAGCGGTGCCCCTGGCGGGACAACTGGTACACCAGCGGTGCGTCCATCCCGGTCCTCTCGTACTAAGGACAGCTCCTCTCAAATTTCCTGCGCCCGCGACGGATAGGGACCGAACTGTCTCACGACGTTCTGAACCCAGCTCGCGTACCGCTTTAATGGGCGAACAGCCCAACCCTTGGGACCGACTACAGCCCCAGGATGCGATGAGCCGACATCGAGGTGCCAAACCTCCCCGTCGATGTGGACTCTTGGGGGAGATAAGCCTGTTATCCCCGGGGTAGCTTTTATCCGTTGAGCGATGGCCCTTCCATGCGGAACCACCGGATCACTAAGCCCGACTTTCGTCCCTGCTCGACTTGTAGGTCTCGCAGTCAAGCTCCCTTCTGCCTTTGCACTCTACGAATGATTTCCAACCATTCTGAGGGAACCTTTGGGCGCCTCCGTTACTCTTTGGGAGGCGACCGCCCCAGTCAAACTGCCCACCTGACACTGTCTCCCACCCCGATCAGGGGTGCGGGTTAGAATTTCAATACCGCCAGGGTGGTATCCCACCGTCGCCTCCACCGAAGCTGGCGCTCCGGCTTCTCAGGCTCCCACCTATCCTGTACAAGCGATACCAAAATTCAATATCAGGCTGCAGTAAAGCTCCACGGGGTCTTTCCGTCCTGTCGCGGGTAACCTGCATCTTCACAGGTACTATAATTTCACCGGGTCTCTCGTTGAGACAGTGCCCAAGTCGTTACACCTTTCGTGCGGGTCGGAACTTACCCGACAAGGAATTTCGCTACCTTAGGACCGTTATAGTTACGGCCGCCGTTTACTGGGGCTTCGGTTCGCACCTTCGCGTAAGCTAAGCGCTCCCCTTAACCTTCCAGCACCGGGCAGGTGTCAGCCCCTATACTTCGCCTTACGGCTTCGCAGAGACCTGTGTTTTTGTTAAACAGTCGCTTGGGCCTTTTCACTGCGGCTCTCTCGGGCTTGAGACCCAAGAGAGCACCCCTTCTCCCGAAGTTACGGGGTCATTTTGCCGAGTTCCTTAACGAGAGTTCTCCCGCGCACCTTAGGATTCTCTCCTCGCCTACCTGTGTCGGTTTGCGGTACGGGCACCTCTCACCTCGCTAGAGGCTTTTCTTGGCAGTGTGGAATCAGGGACTTCGGTACTTTTATTCCCTCGCCATCACAGCTTCGCCTTACGGCAAGCGGATTTGCCTACTTGCCAGCCTCACTGCTTGGGCGCGCTCAACCAGTCGCGCGCTTCCCCTATCCTCCTGCGTCCCCCCATTGCTCAAACGGTGAGGAGGTGGTACAGGAATCTCTACCTGTTGTCCATCGCCTACGCCTTTCGGCCTCAGCTTAGGTCCCGACTAACCCTGAGCGGACGAGCCTTCCTCAGGAAACCTTAGGCTTTCGGTGCAGAGGATTCTCACCTCTGTTTTCGCTACTCATACCGGCATTCTCACTTCTAAGCGCTCCACTAGTCCTTCCGGTCTAGCTTCGACGCCCTTAGAACGCTCCCCTACCGATGACGTAAGTCATCCCACAGCTTCGGTGGTACGTTTAGCCCCGGTACATTTTCGGCGCAGAGTCACTCGACCAGTGAGCTATTACGCACTCTTTAAATGGTGGCTGCTTCTAAGCCAACATCCTGGTTGTCTGGGCAACTCCACATCCTTTTCCACTTAACGTACACTTGGGGACCTTAGCTGGTGATCTGGGCTGTTTCCCTTTTGACCACGGATCTTATCACTCGTAGTCTGACTCCCAAGGATAAGTCATTGGCATTCGGAGTTTGACTGAGTTCGGTAACCCGATGAGGGCCCCTAGCCCAATCA
>NZ_CP064060.1:3410000-3437500 GCF_015326725.1 Thermaerobacillus caldiproteolyticus | reverse complement strand
CCGCTAACCTTAAAAAGCAAGCTTTTTAAGGTCCGCTCGACTTGCATGTATTAGGCACGCCGCCAGCGTTCGTCCTGAGCCAGGATCAAACTCTCCATAGAAAGTTAAACAACCTAGCAAATTGACGTGGACGCTTCGTTTTGTTCAGTTTTCAAAGAACATTTGTTTCTGTTATTCAAAAACGACTCTTATAATATATCATTTCTATCAGACCTTGTCAACTACCTAAAAAACTATTTTTCAGCTCGTTGACAACAGCTTTAACAATATAACATCTTCTTAGATAAAATGTCAACATATTTTTATTCTATTTCACTTATCCTTGATCTCAGTGATAAATGATCTACTTAAAGATAACCCTCTATTTTTCAACAATTTAAGGCTGTTGATAGTACTAAAAAAGCTGAATAGTTGGCCATTCCTTATATGTAGCATTCTAAAAAACACCTAGCCATAAAAATAGCCGCGTACTTTTTAGCGATTTTATTTTTCATATCTCTCATTGATTTTAACCTTATTCCAGTCTTTTGCCAGCATTCCGTACACGACATGATCAACAAAATGGTCATATAGTCATTCCGCGTCTCTAATGGTCCCTTCATTGATAAATCCTAATCTTTCCGGAATTGCCCTGCTCTTCGAATTCTCAACCGCACATCTTATTTCGACTCTGTTTAACTTTAATTCATCGAAAGCATAGTTAATATACGCGATACATGATTTCGTCATCAAACCATGTCCCTGAAATTGCTCTCCTAACCAATAGCCTATACTCGTTTTTTTATTTGACCAATCGATACTATGAAATCCAATTACACCAGCGAGTTCGCCCTTGTACCAAATGCCCGTTTCAAATCCATTATTAGATGCAAATTTTTTCAGTGTCATTTCAATAAATCTTTTTGAATCTTCAACCGTTTTTGTAGAGTCAACCCACGGCAGCCATTTCCGTAAATATGTTCGACAAGAATCTGTAAGGGCAAACAGCTCCTCCGCATTTTGATAAGTAAGCAACCTCAAAAATGTCTCTTCATCAATTTGAAAGGTAAACATCTATATCACCTACATTTTCTATATTTGCTTTACAAATCAAGCGTTAATTAAAATTCTCATTATCATCGCTCAATCAAAGGAAAAAATATCCGGTCACCTACATTATACCGTGCTTTTTAGTCAACACGCTATAAATAAAAAAGCGCAAGCCCCCTGTTAAACATTACGAATAAGCACTCTTGTTACTCACTACCCCAGACTGCTTCAGATATCCCTTTCAAATCATGCTTTGTACAAGTGTGCATGGATGCCTACTCAAGATGCAAACTGACTGTAAACCGTGCTAGAAGCACGAATCTCTCTCGAAGCCAAATGTTCTTCACGAATAAAAGCGCTCGCAAAGATGGTTTGACACAAGAGAGCAGCCACTGAACTAGACAGTTTTCTTTTTTATCATTTATCCTTTTTCCTGCGCGAAGGAGAGTAAAGATATAATTTCTTGATATGATAAAAAAGGATGCTCACTTCATGTGAACATCCTTACCGTTTCTACTCTCTTAAAAATACGAAATATAAAATGAAAATGACAAACAAACCATATAAAATCGGATGAACTTCTTTACCGCGCCCTTTTAACACCATAGTGAGCGGATAAAAGATGAAACCAACAGCGATCCCTGTAGCGATGCTGTAAGAAAGCGGCATCGTGATTAACGTGAAAAAGGCTGGAACTGCAATTTCGAATTTTTTCCAGTCAATTTCACCAATGGAAGAAGCCATTAATGCACCGACAATAATTAAAGCTGGTGCTGTAACTGGCGCAGTAATTACCCCTAATAACGGAGAGAAGAATAAAGCTAATAAGAATAAAATTCCTGTGACAACCGCTGAGAATCCAGATCGTCCTCCTGCTGCAACACCTGCTGACGATTCAATATAAGAAGTAGTAGTCGACGTCCCGAAAATCGCTCCAACCATAACCGCTGTGGCATCCACAAGCAACGCTTTTCCCGCTCGAGGCAATTTATTGTCCTTTAATAATCCCGCTTGGTTCGCAACAGCAAGAAGCGTTCCTGTCGCATCAAAAAAGTCAACAATAAAAAACGTTAACACAACACCAAGCATCTTCAACGTAAAAATATCATCTAAATGTTGAATCGCAACACCGAAAGTAGGAGAAATATCCGGAATCGCACCAACGATTTGATGAGGTACTTTAATTAAACCAAAAATCATCCCTGCAACAGCGGTAATAAGCATACCGTAGAAAATACCACCATTTACTTTTTTAACCATTAAAGCAATAGTGACAAATAAACCAAATAACGCCAATAACGTATTTCCATTTTTTAAATCGCTCAAACCGACTAATGTCGCCGAGTTATCAACGATAATTCCCGCGTTTTGAAGTCCGATAAACGTAATAAATAATCCAATTCCTGCACCAACCGCATATTTTAAATCAAGCGGGATCGCATCAATAATTTTTTCGCGAATACCTGTCAATGTTAAAACAGTAAAAATAATTCCGGAAACAAATACTCCCGCTAGCGCTGTTTGCCAAGGAACGTGCATGTGTAATACAACCGTAAACGCAAAAAACGCATTCAATCCCATTCCCGGAGCTAGTGCAATAGGATATCTCGCTAAAATCCCCATCAGAATGGAACCGTACGCAGCAGCCAATGCAGTCGCAACAAACACCGCTCCTTGGTCGATTCGTAATTCGTTCGGAAAATCTTTTACAGCTCCTAATGAAAGGGTAAATGGATTGACGAACAACACATATGCCATCGACAAAAACGTCGTTAACCCGGCAATAATTTCTGTACGATAATTTGTGCCGAGCTCGTCAAATTGGAAATACTTTCTCACTTTTTTGTCCCCCCTAAACATAAATAAAACGCCTCTAGTTAGCTACCAGAAGCGTTGACTAATAAGGGATAATGAACATAGAGAGGACGCACGAAAGCAAATTACATGCTCTCTATCCCATTATACCTCGTAGTCAAGCTATTTACGGTAGCTTGGTAGAAACTCTCAGGCCATATTCCTGAGATTATACGACGTATTTTGACAATATTCGTTTTTCATGTACATTGTATCAACACAGCGGCTATACGTCAATAAAAAAACGAACATTTTGTACAAAATGTTCGTTTTTGTTCGTTTTTAATATATTATTCCCATTCGATCGTTGCTGGAGGCTTGCTTGTAATATCGTACACGACACGATTCACATGTGGGACTTCATTGACAATACGTGTTGAAATAACTTCCAATACATCCCAAGGAATGCGCGCCCAATCAGCTGTCATTCCATCAATCGACGTGACCGCACGAATGCCTACTGTGTAATCGTACGTGCGCGCATCTCCCATCACGCCGACGCTGCGGATGTCAGGAAGAACAGTGAAATACTGCCAAATTTCTCGGTCAAGTCCCGCTTTTTTGATTTCCTCGCGTAAAATAGCATCGGATTCACGAACAATTTCAAGTTTTTCCTCTGTTACTTCCCCAAGCACACGAATCCCTAATCCAGGCCCCGGAAATGGTTGCCGCCATACAATTTCATCCGGAATACCCAATTCAGTTCCAAGCGCACGTACCTCATCTTTAAATAATGTGTTTAACGGTTCGATCAAATTGAACTTCATATCTTCTGGTAAACCGCCAACATTATGGTGAGACTTAATCGTCTGCGCTGTAGCCGTTCCACTTTCAATAATATCAGTATACAGCGTGCCTTGTACTAAAAATTCAATTCCTTCTAATTTCGCTGCTTCATCATCAAACACATAAATAAATTCATTTCCGATGATTTTGCGCTTTTGCTCTGGATCTGTGACGCCTTTAAGCTTCGTGAGGAATCGTTCTCTTGCGTCTACTTTAATGACGTTCATATGGAATCCTTCGCGGAACGTTTTCATCACGCTCTCGGCTTCCCCTTTGCGCAGCAACCCATGGTCAACAAAAATACATGTTAGCTGATCTCCAATCGCCCGATGCACAAGCACAGCTGCGACAGAAGAATCAACACCTCCACTTAATGCGCAAAGCACTTTTTTATCGCCAACAAGCTCGCGAATTTTACGAATTTCGTTATCAATAAAGCTCTCCATCGTCCAATCGCCTTTGCATTGGCACACGTTGAACACAAAATTTTTTAATATGTCATTTCCATAAACAGAATGACGTACTTCTGGGTGGAATTGGACTGCATACCATTTCCGAGTTTCATCGCTCATCGCTGCAATTGGGCAAGACGGGCTTGTCGCATCAACAGAAAATCCTTCTGGAGGAGCAGTAACTAAGTCTCCATGGCTCATCCAAACCGTTTGTTCCTCTGGCAAATGTTCAAATAGTTTGGATGTGTGTTGGACACGAATCGTTGCTTTCCCGTACTCACGATGTGTCGCTTTTTCTACTTTTCCCCCTAAGTGATGCGTCATTAACTGCATTCCGTAGCAAATTCCCAAGATCGGCAATCCAAGCTCAAAAATGTTCGGGTCGCAAGTAAAAGCATTGTCATCGTAAACGCTATTTGGACCGCCGGAAAATACAATTCCTTTTGCGTTCATCGCTTGAATTTCTTCAGCGGTAATCGTATGTGGATGCAGTTCGCTATACACACCAAACTCGCGAATACGGCGAGTAATTAATTGGTTATATTGGCTACCGAAGTCTAACACGACAATCATTTCCTGCTTTTGTCCCATGTCATCACCTCATCGCAAAATAAAAAACTAGAATTGCCTCTTCATGATATAAAGGCAGAATTCTAGTTATTCTGCCTTCATAGTCGGGTAATTTACGGTTACCCGGTAGAGACTCTCGAACCATATTATCGAGGATATATGAAGGAGTGTACTTCATTAAATTTTAGTCCATTCTATCAACTCTATCTCCAAACGGTCAAGATACTGTTTTTTTAATTAAATTTTCCCACAATTCTTTCACTTGTGTCCATTCTGTATGAACGTTTTCTTTTTGATAAACCACCTTTTCATACAAAAGAGTAAGCCGACTCATTTCGTTCGTTCCAAACCAATCATCGACATAAGCGGCGTATTGACGCAACGTTTGTCCATTTTTCCGTTTCAATCCATAATCATCTAAATGCCGCAATAGCGAAAGGTACGCTTTCGTGAACATTTGATCGTCCTGTTTATACGTAAACAACAAAAGCGTAATGTACGGCCACCATTTTCGCCTCGTTTTATACAATAGTAATACAACACCGAGCAAAATAAGCATCCCCATCACTATTTCTTTCCATGACAAAGCGGCAAAAGAGGCGGTTAGTTTGTCTTTTACACTTGGCGACGATGTGTTCTCATGCTTTAACACGTCATTGAGTGGTGTTCGTTTTTGTTCTGGTTGTGTCCGCTGGGGTACCGGTGTTGGCTCCGATACGGATTGCGGCTCCGTAAAGCTGTACGGATTGCTAAAGCCTTGTGTCGGTTCAAACGGAACCCATCCCGTTCCGGCAAAATACACTTCAACCCATGAATGGGCGTTATTATTTGTAATTTGATAAATATTTTTTCCCTCTTTGGTTTCTTCCATTAATTGCCCAGACGTGTACCCTTTCACCCAACGGGCTGGAATGCCGACGGACCGGAGCAATACAACCATCGCTGTAGAAAAGTTATCACAGTAGCCTTTTTTCGTTTCAAATAAAAACTGATCAACATAATCATCGTTTTCTCCCGGAACTGCAACATCTTTCGTTTCATACAAATAACCATTCAAATGAAAATATTGTTCAATGGCTTTTGTTTTTTCATACTGTGTCGTTTTTCCTTTTGTAATTTGTTGAGCCAACTCACGAACCCTCTTTGGTAGATTCGCAGGGAGTTGAGTATACCGTTTCACGAGTTGCTCATCTTGCACAGTAGGAGCAGCATTTAATTTGTCAATCGCAAACGTCGGATATTCATACGTAAGTTCATATGTTCGTAAAGGCACAATATAGGCCGAACGATCCGTCGGATAAATTCTCTCTGTCCCTACTTGTAAGCGAAATACAATATCGCCAGAAACATTTACCGCTTTTAAACCAAGCGGATAAATTAAATGAGAGTAACCCTGAAACATGTTTACTTTCGCTGTGAATACCTCTTTTTTAGCATTTCCTTCAAACCATTGATGTACATTGTTTTCTTTTTCAAACGTTTTTACTTGGACGCTATCGGTTTCTTTCCAGCCTTTTCCCGTATAAATATCTTTTGTCTCGACGCGCCAATAATGTCGCTTCTCATCTTCTGCCATGAAAACAACGGTATCATCGGCAATAAATGGTCCGCCTAATCGAGAGTCGTTATAACCATACCCAACTTTTTTGACAAGAGCCTTTTGACGTTCTTGCTCTTGTTCATGATGTGTCGCATAACTTTTCACAAAAGCGACAGGGTCGGGCCACTTCGGTGGATGTTTCGGCGCCATATAACCCATTGCAATCGAAAGACCAATAAGACCTATACAAGCCGCCGCCCATGTTCTTGTTCTGTTTACCGCTATCTCTTTTTCACGTAAGCGCTCATCATGCAGCCAGCTCAATAAGAAAAAGCCAAACACGACTAAACGAACAATAGCTCCATTTCCCTGAAATGCCGTAAACGTATCCAGCACCGCAATATAGGTAACCGTCATCGCATAAAAAAGAAACAATCTTTTTTGGGCAAACAACCAATATCGAATCAGATACGCCGTGATCCATAACAATAGAAAAAATAAAAAACTGCGGAAAGGGTTGGTTAGCTCTGTCCAGCGAAACTGGCTAATGACAGAAATATGGCTTATCATTTCAAATAGGAGAGACAGAATCGCTTCGGACCACGGACCATGAAAAAACAACACGTTTAATGCATAAACGATATACCCGGCTTTGAAAAGAACGCGAATCCAAAACGGAACACGTAAAAAATAAAGGAGAAAACAAAGCGCTACAAATAGGATAAATATTCCGATATTCCTCGTATCTGACACCGTTTCAAGCGGCATGAGCCACTCCGCTAAAAGCCAAAACGCAAATCCGTATAACACCAATCCTTTTATGCTTCTCTCCGTGTAAACCACGAGCTACTTCCCACCTTTAACTAAGGCATCAGCAAAGTTTCGCCGCTCCGTCACAATCGTAACGACTCCCCTTCGTCTTAGCTGTTCGATCATGCCTCGTTCTTCTTTCGATAGACAAGTTTCCTGGTCTTTAATAAGAAAGACAGTCCCATAACGATTTCGCGATGCTACATCGCTTAGTACCGATATCAGTTCTTTGTCAAGAGAGGAGGTCACATAACAAAAGGAAAAAGCAGCCGGCCATTGCATAATTTCTTTCTGAATGATCCGAGCAAATGGTTCTGAACCATCACATGTCACTTTCGCTAAATAATAAAACAGGCGGTGAAGGTGTGCTTCTCCATCTCTTGCCGGAAAAATGACCCGATCACTGCCGACAGAGACAAACCCTGTTTGCACTCCTTTTTTGATTGCTGCCCGAATCAAGGAAGCTGACAATGTGACCATATCTTCAAACAACGGTGTCGGCGTACGATTAAGAAACACAATCAAATCTTCGCTTTGTCTTTCTTCAAAGTCTTTTGTCATCAATTCATTTTTTCGCGCCGACGCTTTCCAATGAATCCATGAGAATCGGTCCCCTTGGGCATATTCCCGGACACCGACAGCGATCGTCATGTCGCGATGAAGCAGAAGAGGCGAAGCAGTAACCCCTTGGTCAAACCGTTGTCCTACCTTACGATATGTCATTTCAACATAGCGTGGATAAACGAGAATGGTATTCTCGGCCGAATACGTTACTTCCTTCTCGACTAAACCAAAAAAATCCGTCATTTTTAGCCGAATTGTTGAAAAAACATGTTCCCCCCGAGGCAATTCGCGTAATTCATACGTCCAGGAGAACTCCTTTTTCCACAGGGGAGATAATATGGTTTTCGCATTTTGCCGTTGGTAATGCATCTGTATCGATGGTGGCCATTCATCCTCTGCAATGATATACACAATCGGAAAGAAAATCGGCGCTGTCATTTGAATGGTAACGTTAAACCGATCTCCCGCATGATATTGCTGCTGATTCACGATTCGAACAATCTTTAACTTATGGAGAGGATAAAAAACAATCGTGAGAGAATATAAACCAAATGGAAGAAAACTATAAAATAAAAACCAGCTGACAAAGCCGCCCTGAAACATCGCATATGAAAAAAGAATGCCAAATAAGCAAACGATGAACACGACTTGACGTACAAACCGTATTCTCTGTTTCATCATGTGTTCACTACCTTTGAATAGGCACAGGGGTCCGCGCAACAATTTTGGCGATGATATCTTCAGCGACAAGCCCATCAAATTTCGCCTCTGGCTTTAATATAATGCGATGGGACAACACATATGGAGCTAAAAACTGTACATCATCCGGAATGACAAACGTGCGTCCATGCATAAAGGCATAAGCTTGAGCTGCTTTCATCAATGCGACGGAACCGCGCGGGCTGACTCCTAAATACACAGACTCATTCGAGCGGCTTCGTTGGACAATTTCAACAATATATCGTTTTATGCTTTCATCAACATATACATCTTTCACTTTCTGCTGCAATGAAAGCAATTCTTCAACCGTAATCACTGACTGCAACTCATCAATCGGCGGCACTTTTTCCGCCCGGCTTAATACTTCGATTTCCTCTAAAAAGGTAGGATATCCTATTTTCATTTTCAATAAAAATCGATCAAGCTGCGCTTCCGGTAACGGATACGTACCTTCATATTCAATCGGGTTTTGCGTCGCCATAACAAAAAACGGACGCGGTAACGGTCTTGTCACCCCATCGACCGTAATATTTCCTTCCTCCATCGCCTCTAACAATGCCGATTGCGTTTTTGGAGAGGTCCGGTTAATTTCATCAGCTAAAATAATATTCCCCATAATCGGCCCCGGTTTATATTCAAACTGCATTTCTTTTTGATTATAAATAGACACACCAGTGACATCGCTCGGAAGCAAATCAGGAGTAAATTGAATGCGTTTAAAATGCGCATTTACCGACTTCGCTAACGCGCGAACGAGCATCGTTTTTCCGACTCCCGGAACATCCTCTAACAGCACATGTCCTCCTGCTAGCAGCGCTACAAAGCTTAATGTAGTAACATCACGTTTTCCAATAATCACTTTTTCAATATTTTCAATTACTCGAGCAATGATCGGTTGCAACGTTTCATACCTTTCCATTCTTAAAGCTCCTTTAATCTATTTATCAGTAAAACTATATTCGATTCATAGAAACGAAAACCCTTTAAACAACATTAAGAAAATTACGGGATTTTTCTAAAAAAACAGAATCATATCGAAGTGCATAAAAAACTCACTCATATACCGTCTTTCTTGATCATTCACTTCGTTTAAAATCGAAACAAGTTTTAATGGGCATAACCTCAAAGTTTGAAAATAGAATAGCGAGAAGACAGAATTTTTCAATTTTATTTCAAGTCAATGAGGAGGGATTAGGTGAAGGACATGTTGAAAAACAGCAAAACATTGTTAACAAAAGAAACTTCTTCAAAAAAATGGACGATCATCGGACCAGGGCTGATTGTTGCTGCAACTGGCGTAGGAGCTGGAGACCTTGTTGCAGCGCTGGTTGCAGGGACCAATTACGGATTAATGTTTATGTGGGCAATTATTGTCGGTGCCATTTTAAAATTTGCTCTCAATGAAGGTGTCGGTCGCTGGCATTTAATCAGCGGCAAGACAATTTTTGAAGGATGGCAAGCAATGGGCAAATGGGCATCTGGCTATTTTGGCATTTACGCTATCATTTGGGGCTTTGTTTACGGAGCCGCCGGCACATCCTCTTGCGCGTTGGCCATGTCAGCCATGTTTCCTTCCATTCCTTTATGGGGCTGGGCTATCATACATGGTCTGGCTGGATTTGCGTTAACATGGCGGGGGCGTTTCCAAATGTTCCAACGGATTATGAATGTACTAGTAGCAATAATGTTTATTACTGTAGTAGGATCAGCTATCCTTGTTCTTCCCCAACTAGATGGGCTATGGCATACCGCTGTTCCTCAATTACCAAAAGGGTCCCTTTTCTATGCCTTAGGGCTGATCGGAGGCGTTGGTGGGTCAATTACCATGGCTTCTTATGGCTATTGGATTCAGGAAAACCAATGGAAAGACCGATCACACATTTCGTTCATGCGTTATGATTCTGCCGTCGCTTATATAGTGACTGCGATTTTCACTTTATCATTGCTTGTGCTCGGAGCAGCGCTTTTATTTGGAACACATTACAGCATTAGCGGTGAGCAAGGGCTAGTGTCTTTCGCTTCAATTATGGGAAATGAATTACATCCAGCTGCACGTTGGCTTTTTTTACTCGGATTTTGGTCAGCTTCCTTTACCTCTGTTCTTGGAGTGTGGAACGGAGTAGCCTATTTGTTCGCTGACTTTATTCGTACAATTCGGGCTGCACATATCGAAAAAGAACACTTGAATCAAACGAAGGCATATCGGTTTTACGTCTTCTGGCTTACATTCCCGCCTATGTTGTTGCACTTTATCGGCAAACCGGTTGGCTTGATTATCGCCTATGGAGCGCTGGGAGCATTGTTTATGCCGTTTTTAGCTGTGACGCTATTATGGCTTTTGAATTCTAAAAAACAGTTGCCGGAACAGGAACGTAATCATTGGTTTTCTAATTTGTTTCTTTCCCTTTGCCTCTTGTTGTTTGCCGTCTTAGCGGCAAGTGAATTACGTCATCTTTTTTAAAGAAGTACGCACTTAACGTTTATTGTTATTACCAAAAAGTGTTTACGACTGTATAATGCAAAAAAGGAACACTGGGGAGCCCCAGTGTTCCAAGCGTTTTTGGCGATATTACATCATGCCGCCCATGTCAGGCATACCTGCATTGCCGCCTTTATTTTCTTCTGGTTTATCTGCGACAACTGCTTCAGTTGTTAAGAACATAGATGCAACAGACGCTGCGTTTTGAAGCACAGAACGAGTTACTTTTGTAGGGTCAACCCTTGGCAATATTGAGTTTTATAATCATGTAATATTTGTATTCAATTAGCACTAACCACTTCTCGTGATAAAGCTTCAATAAAAGTTGTAAAGTAGTGATAGAAAACTGTAAAGTGGTTAAACAGATACTAGTCCTAACCTCTAATATTGCCTTAATTAGACTAATTCTTTGAGTTTTTAGAGTATCGTTAAAAAGCATCGAAGAGACATAAAAACCATGATGTGTGGATGAACCCGACTATGGGTTATCTCATCCATGACCCCATTGAAAATGTGGAAATATCCTCCCATATCATGAACATATAGAAAGCGTCCCTTAAAATGTCTTTGCTTCTAACTCATTCTTTCTGCGGATGAGAGCTCTCTTTGTAACACCTGTCATTTCTTCGACTTCGTTGTATATATGTGTCTTGAGTAATTCTAGAGCATGCTGCACTTGAGACTTTGAGTGTTTTCGAGGTCTTCCCTCTCGAAAATCTTCTCGCTGTTTTGCAAGTGCCTTTCCTTCTTGTGCACGTTCCACAATTAGGTTTCTTTCCATTTCAGCTACTGCAAGAAGAGTCTACAAGAAAAACCGTCCCATTGTCGTGTTTTCTAATAGACCAACATTCAATACATGAACCTTTACATTCTTCTCGAATAGGCTCTCAATGATTTCAATTCCCTCTTTTGTATTTCTTGAAAATCGGTCTAGCTTTGTTACCACTAAAGTGTCACCCTCTTTCCCTTCTTGAACTGAGGTCTGTCCGTTTTCGTTCCAGTGAACTTCTCTTCAAAGATGACCTCACACCCTTCTTTCTTTAATTCCTCGATTTGTACAGTAAGGTCTTGAGCGATTGTTGACACTCTAGCATAACCATATTTCATGTCAGTTTCTCCTCTGATTTATGTCACTATGTTTTGACACCGTTTGAACCTTGATAGTACTAGACCGTAAAAATAGTGTCAGTACTACTGAGTTATGACACTATTCGTTTTAATGAAATAAAAAAAGCCGATTTCCCAGTCAGGGAATCGACCTTGAAAACTCTTATTTCAACTAACCCACCTAATAGTTTAAGAATATTTTTTATGCCTCACTAATTCCCATTGCTAATAGTAAAAGAAAAGTAAAGACCAAAACAATTCCGTTTCCTATCAAGCCGATAATTAGCAAAAAGAAGCGTTTAGTCATCAACCACGAGAACACCGCAAATAAAATACCAATAATCGCTAAGATACCATAAATTGTGACTATAAAATAAATATCAGCATTTGGACCTCTTTCGGTATAGAAAATAATGATACTTATTATCACAGGTAACAGAGACGTGGCACCTAATATACTTCCTACTTTTTTCTTGTCTAACACTACAAAATACCTCCTCTGTTGAGAATAACTTTTTGAATCATAGCCACCCGTTAGTTCAACAAGAATTTTTATGAAAAACTCTAATCCTTTCAGATTTACCCGTTGCTATATCATCAAATGGAGTATAATTGTTACCTGGTAATTTCCTCTTTTTTATTACTTTAAATATGGACTAACCAACAGCAAACACTACAATTGCGGTGAATAAATACGCCATCAAAACACCTCCACTTTCCAACATTATACATTATACTTACACATTAACTCACTTAATGCTTTTTTGCATATCCATTATTTGAGTCGTATCGGAAATTTATGTGTGGATAAGAGTGGTTCTACATGAAACCCACACACCACGCATTAACACGGAACTCTACAGCAGTCTCTCAGAATACATTCACCCCTAAGCATAAAAACTTTAAAGGGGAACTTTTAAACGCCTCTATGAGCCATTCTGAGCGTTTGAGAGCGTATGTACAGGACTCACTTAACTCATTATATGGACTCGCTATGCTTTCACTAACCTGTTCGTTAGCATAAAAAAAGCGTTTCTGCTTATTACAGAAACGCACCCGTTTGAAAAAAGAACATCGTTGCTATTTGAACAAAACATCCCAAAATTTAATTAATGGGAATAGAAACTTTGCTTAACTGATGACCTTTAGAATCATAAGCCACTAAGAAATATTTAGTTTGTTCGAATTTTAACCCATAAAAGCGAACAAAAGACACATCACCTAACTTATTAGAAGTGAAAGCTGATGAATATGACTCCAGCTTGCCATCCTTAGATTGGATTTTAAAATAAATATCTTCGCTTTTGCTTTGTGACAAATCATAATATACAGTTGTTGAAATAGGTGTTGTCACTACCTTTTGAATGGTTACATTTTCTCCATTATTTAACGTGATTGTTTTATTTATTTCAAACACTTTTTTCTCTTCTACTAATTTTGCTTGTGATACTTTTACATGAAACGTCCAAGGTTGTTCAATTTTTGTATCAAAATTCCAGGTGTCATAGCTAATTTCCATTTGAACGTTTTCTGTTTTTATAGGGTGTTCCAAGTCAATATCATTATAAATCATGAACATTTTATTATTTAATTCAACAGACTGTCCTCCTGTTGTGACCGTATACACCTTACCGTTGATTTTTACTTTTGGTGTAATATACGTCTGGTAGTCAAAGTCTACATGCTCTGCTGGCTCGAATGTGGCACTTAAAAATAATTGTCGGTCGTCTATCATGACTTCATTTAATGTTAATTTTCCAAGCTCATTTTCAGCCGTTTCTCCAATAGCCGTTTTATATGCCGAATAATCGAGATTTTCATTTGAATTTATATATTTTTCAATGACTCCACCTACAAACGGCATACTTGCGATAGTTCCTTTATCAATTGTTAGAGATAAGCTAAGAACACAAACAGCAACAGAAGCAATCCCTACTCCTAACCATTTCTTCTTCGGTTTCCTTAAAGAAATTTCCTTTTTTACCTTTTTTAAAATTCTTTTTTGTTCATGTTTTGACAGTGGCATTTCTTCAAATTCACTTAAATCTAATTTGACATCATTTAGGTCTTTAAAAATAGACATATTATGATCCCTCATCTCTTAATAAGATGTTTTTTAACTTTTTTCTACCTCTAGACAGCTTATTATGCACCCAAGACTCCTTCGATTTAAAATAAGTCGCAATTTCTCTAGAGGGTACGCCCTCGATATAATATTTTTTAAAAATAGTCCGTTCCACATCAGAAAGTTCATTTAACAAGATTTCCATATCGAACATGTGTATCTCTGAAACAGATTGACCAGATAACCTTTCATCCAATTCAAATTTACTTATATGTTGCTTTTCTTTTTCGGACTTTCGTACATAATCAATTGCTCTGTACTTAGCAATGGCTGCAATCCACTGCTTAAATTCATTTTTTGTAGGGTCAAATGAATCAATATGAAACCAAACCGAAACTAATACATCTGCTAAACATTCCTCTATGTCTTGTTGGTTTCCTTGAAGATATTTTCGAATAATTGCATTGAGTAGCCCTCCATATGTTTGAAGTACATAAGAAATACTTTCTTCATTTTTCAATTTTATTTGTTGAACAACATTTTCTTCTGTGACACGCAACTCCACCCCTCCTTCATTTATTTTTCAGTATCTGTTTAGTAATACGTTCGTTATTGTTAAATCCTATCAAATTTAAAAAAAATAAACCGATAGATGAAAAATTTCTATCGGTAAGCAATAATATTATGTGATTTTATTAAGAGGTGCGTACTGTTCTATTCCAATTATGTCAACTAATTAGCTGTCCTTCAAATATACCTACTTATTCATACAGAAAGGTATCGCTCCCTTTTTCCTCTGTTGAAATCGATACCCCTCGGATTAGAACCATCTAGCCTTTACCTAAACTAATCTTAATTTAAGATAGAAACATTTCGCAAAATTAACCTGCTCCGTTAGAACAAAAAAGCGTCCCTACTTAAGACGTACACATAAGTAAAAATGAACTTGTTGAAAGAACAGATAAATGCAACCATTAATGAGCCAAAAATAGTCCACAAATTTCCCTAAAGTCATTTCATAATTTAGTCCGTGTTCTTGAAGCATCTGTCATCCAAAAAGCCTTGATAAGCGAATTTTAGCAACAAAAAACCACTCCCTAAATTTTTATAGGAAGTGGTTATTGCTATTGATATAAATTATTTACATGACTACTCCTTAAAATAATAGAGGAGAAATAGCCGTAGCTATTTCTCCAACGAAAGGCTCAAAAGCCTTACATCATTCCGCCCATGTCAGGCATACCTGCATTGCCGCCTTTATTTTCTTCTGGTTTATCTGCGACAACTGCTTCAGTTGTTAAGAACATAGATGCAACAGATGCTGCGTTTTGAAGCGCAGAACGAGTTACTTTTGTAGGGTCAACGATACCAACTTCAATCATGTCAACCCATTCGCCAGTTGCAGCGTTGAAGCCGATGCCAGGTTTTTCATTCTTTAAACGTTCAACGATAACAGAACCTTCTAGACCAGCGTTTTGTGCGATTTGGCGAACTGGCTCTTCGATAGCACGAAGGACAATTTTCACACCAGTAGCTTCGTCGCCTTCAGCTTGGATTGCAGCAACTTTGTTATATACGTTTAATAATGCTGTACCACCGCCTGCTACGATACCTTCTTCAACTGCTGCACGTGTAGCGTTAAGAGCGTCTTCAATGCGTAATTTGCGCTCTTTTAATTCAGTTTCAGTAGCAGCACCAACTTTGATTACCGCTACGCCGCCTGCTAATTTCGCTAAGCGCTCTTGTAATTTTTCACGATCAAATTCAGAAGTAGTTTCTTCTAATTGAGCGCGAATTTGATTGATGCGAGCTTTAATGCGATCAGCTTCGCCAGCACCTTCAACGATTGTTGTATGTTCTTTTGTAACAACAACTTTAGAAGCGCGACCAAGTGATGCGATTGTTGTGGATTTTAAGTCGCGACCTAATTCTTCAGTGATGACTTCACCGCCAGTTAAAATAGCGATGTCTTCTAACATTGCTTTACGACGGTCGCCAAAGCCAGGAGCTTTAACAGCAACAGCTGTAAATGTACCGCGAAGTTTGTTTAGAACTAATGTTGGAAGAGCTTCGCCTTCTACATCTTCAGCAATGATTAATAGAGGTTTGCCTTGTTGTACCACTTGCTCTAATACTGGTAAAATATCTTGAATGCTTGAAATCTTTTTGTCAGTAATTAAGATGTATGGATTTTCAAGCACTGCTTCCATTTTGTCAGAGTCTGTTACCATGTAAGGAGAAACGTAACCGCGGTCAAATTGCATACCTTCTACAACTTCAAGTTCAGTTGTGAAGCCTTTAGACTCTTCAAGAGTGATAACGCCGTCTTTACCTACGCGCTCCATTGCTTCTGCGATTAATTGACCTACTTCTTCGTCAGCAGCAGAAATCGCAGCAACTTGAGCGATAGATTCTTTGCCTTCGATTGGTTTAGAGATTGCTTTTAATTCTTCTACCGCAACAGCTACAGCTTTTTCGATACCTTTGCGGATACCCATTGGGTTCGCGCCAGCTGTTACGTTCTTTAAGCCTTCACGGATCATCGCTTGAGCTAATACAGTTGCAGTAGTCGTACCGTCACCAGCAACGTCGTTTGTTTTGCTTGCTACTTCAGCAACAAGCTTTGCACCCATATTTTCAAATGGATCTTCTAATTCGATTTCTTTCGCGATTGTTACACCGTCGTTAGTGATTAATGGAGAACCGAATTTTTTCTCTAATACAACGTTACGGCCTTTTGGACCTAATGTCACTTTTACTGCATCAGCTAATTTATCCACACCGCGTAACATCGCACGACGAGCTTCTTCGCTGAATTTAATTTCTTTTGCCATATACCCCGTTACCTCCTTATGAAATGTAATGGTTAAGTATTTTTTTGTATATCTATGTTATAAAAGCTGTATAAGGATTCACATTAACCAATTACAGCTAAAATGTCACTTTCACGTAAAATTAAATATTCTTTGCCTTCATATTTTACTTCTGTACCCGCATATTTTGAGAAGATGATACGATCGCCAACAGCTACTTCTGGAGCTACACGTTCACCGCTGTCAAGTACGCGACCTGTACCAACAGCTACTACTTTTCCTTCTTGTGGTTTCTCTTTCGCAGTGTCTGGTAACACAATACCACTTGCAGTTTTTTCCTCTGTCTCAACTAGCTCAATAACAACGCGATCACCTAATGGCTTTAACACGGGAAACAACCTCCTTAAACATAATTTTCGCATCGTTTTATTAGCACTCGTTTATATCGAGTGCTAACACACTTATAATATTAATGAACTTCTCCTTTTTTTGCAAGTAGAAAATATAAAAAATTTTATTTTTCATGCACCCTTTTCAATTATGTCACATTCTTTCAAATCTAAATCGCCATTATAAAAACTTTTTTGTGATGATTTCGTGGGAAGTTGTGCTAAAATACGAGAAGCACGATTATTTTTTAGAAAAGGGGTATTTCCATTGAAACGGCGCCACTGGTATATCATAATTGCATATATCATTATGCAGCTGTCAGGAATCGTTGGTGTTCCACTGTTACGTGCGATCGGAGTTGGTTCTTCATCGGCCGATGAATATACAGCGAATTCGGTCGCTTCCGGTTATTGGGCGGTTATTAGCTTCCTTGTTACATTTTTGATCATCTTATTTTTATTAAAAGAGGACATAAAAGAGCAGTATAATGCTCGCCATCGTGCTTCCAATGTGGCGACTGTCATGTGGGCCATAGGAGGGTTTTTTCTAGCATTGTTTTCTCAAAGCATTGCTGCTACGATTGAAACTCGCTTTTTTGGAATCGAACCGGGCTCAGAAAATACAAGAAGAATTGTGGAAATCATTAGACTGACTCCATCACTTGTGATTGTTACCTCCATCATCGGGCCGATTTTAGAGGAAATCATTTTTCGAAAAATTATTTTCGGTTCCCTTTATAAAAAATATAATTTCTTCATCGCAGCGATTGTAAGCTCATTATTATTTGCTGTCGTCCATATGGAACTTGAGCATCTCTTACTGTACGCAACGATGGGGGTTACCTTTGCCTTTCTTTATGCGAAAACCAAGCGCATTATCGTACCGATATTTGCTCACGTGACCATGAACACATTCGTTGTTTTTATGCAAACTATTTTCGCGGATGAAATCGAAAAAATAATGCGACAAGCAGAACATGTCCAGTTCATATTTGGAGGATTTTGATAACATGAGAACTTCACCGTTACATATTGCATTGTTCTATTTCTTAATGGGAGCATTATTCACGTATCTAGCGATTCAAAGTGCTCACGAAACCATTTGGAACTTCTCTACGATTGTGTTAATGGTGATCGCTACACTAGACTTCGGGACAGCATTGCGCATGCTCGCTTTTTATTTTAAAAAATAAACCTCCCTGCATTACACGGGAGGTTTTCTTGTTATATCCGAATTTACACCTTGCTTTCTTTTTTAAGGAGGCTTGTCTAGCTTCAGCACCCAAACAGTTTACTTTTCGAATTGACATCCATGCAAAACTTGCGCAAAGCATAAACTGGCGAAGTCATGCCCGAGAGCTCTGGGACCAAACCAGCCCCCTCAAGGTAGCAAAAAACGTCCAGCGGGTGAAGAGCATTTGCCCATCACGGGAGCTAGGATGGTTACATTTCGCTGTTTGCCCAGAGGAAGCGGGCAATTTTTAAGCGGAATTGGGTCGCTTTCGCTTTTCTTATTGTTCCGCTAACCGTGCTCTTCGATAAGCTATCTTGGAAATCCATATGCTTATTTCATATAAAATCGAGAGCGGAATCATGACAATCACCTGTGACAATACATCCGGAGGGGTAATAATCGCTGCCACAATCAGCAAAACAAAGTAAGCATACTTGCGTACTTTTACTAAAAACATTGGAGTAATCAGTCCTAGTCTTGTCAAAAACATAACGATGATAGGCAGCTGAAAGACTAAGCCAAACGGCAAAACGAGCTGAAGTAAAAATTCAAAATATTCATTAATCCCAATCACTTGATGAATACCTAGGCTAGAAGCTAAATTTTGCATAAAGCGAACGACAAATGGAAACAAGACAAAGTAAGCAAAACTCACACCCGCCAAAAAAAGAAGAAGAGACAGTGGAATATAGCTCAACGTCACTTTTCGTTCTCTCTCGTATAATCCTGGACTGATAAACGCCCAAAGTTGATAAAGCAGAACTGGTGAAGTCATGATTAGTGCAATCACAAACGCAAACTGCATATAAATTTTAATAGGATCTGTCAATCGAAACGCGTTCATCGTTAATTCTTTCGCTTCACCGGCTTTCTGCAAATACAAAATGACTGGCTCTACTAAAAAGAAGCTAGCAATCATCGCGATGACAAAAAAGACAACAACAATGATAAGCCGTTTTCGTAATTCTCCTAAATGCTCATATACGGACATTTCTTTATCGTTCATACCTAATCATCCTACCATTATCTATTACGCTTTTTTGTTGCTTTCTTCATCCTCATCTGCTAACCCTTTTGTAGCATCTTTAAATTCCCGCAACGATTGACCGAGCGACTTCCCGAGATCGGGAAGCTTCTTCGTTCCAAATAATAATACGATGACAACCAAAATGAGCAAGTATTTCATTCATGATTCGCTCCCTTTTATTTAGATGGGTAGTTTTTTAAAAAATACACTAATGACTGTAATTCGATGGCCAAATCAATATGATGAACACGAATATTATCAGGTACGTTTAGTCGAGCGGGAGTGAAATTTAAAATCCCTTTAATCCCCTTTTTCACAAGACGATCTGTAATAGCCTGTGCCACATGAGCTGGTACCGTCAAAATCGCCACAGAAATCTCATCATGAAGACGCTCCTCTAACTCATCAAGGTGATAAACAGGTACCCCGCCTACTTTCGCCCCTACTTTTGCTTTATCAACATCAAATGCCATGACAATTTTCGTGTTATTATTCTTCGTAAAATTGTAGTTTAAAAAAGCCGTTCCTAAGTTTCCGACCCCTACTAATGCTACTTCCGTAATTTCATCCTGATCGAGCGTCTTGCGAAAGAAAGACAATAAATAGTTCACATTATAGCCATAGCCTTTTTTCCCAAGTGCTCCAAAATACGAAAAATCACGGCGAATCGTGGCGGAATCTACTTTTACTGCATCGCTTAACTCTGCTGAAGAAACACGCTGCTTTCCTGAGGCATGTAAATTTTTCAAAAAGCGATAATATAACGGCAAACGCTTCGCCGTTGCCTGTGGAATTTTTAGCTGTTCATTGTTCATGACTACTCCCCCACATTCTCTTTAGCCAACTACTTGTCCTCTCGTCGAAAGTGACCTGATTTTCCACCTGTTTTTTCCACTAGATAAGTTGGTCCAATGATAATTCCTTTATCTAGCGCTTTACACATATCGTAAACCGTCAATGCACAGACAGAAGCCGCAGTTAGCGCTTCCATTTCAACCCCTGTGCTTCCTTTTGTTTTTACAGTTGCTGTAATGAGCAGTTGATAGCGAGACGTCTGTTCTTCCACATCCCAAGCAAATTGAATATCGACACCCCTTAACATTAAAGGATGGCACATTGGAATGAGATCAGCGGTCTTTTTCGCCGCCATAATTCCGGCTACTTGAGCAACGGCAAGAACATCTCCTTTTTGGATCGCGCGATTCGAGATTTTTTCATAAATTTCTTTATTCATCATCACGCTCGTTCTTGCCACAGCGGTCCGAACCGTATCAGTTTTTTCTGTAATATCGACCATTTTTGCATGACCTTGTTCATTAAAGTGAGTAAACGATGACAATGTAAATCTCCTCCACATTATAAACTATACACTATTTTTTCTCATCTGTCTTTTCCGACTCGTTTTATTGCCCAACGAAAACGATTTGCGCTACACTATTATTGTCGAACGAGAGGTGAAAAACAATGATCATTTTACAAGTCAATCAACTGGCAAAATATTTCGGAGCTGAACTTATTTTATCGAATATAAAACTAGAAATACAATCAAAAGACCGGGTTGCTCTTGTTGGGAGAAACGGAGCGGGAAAATCGACACTTCTAAAAATCATTGCCGGTGAAATGTCTTATGATAGCGGGGAAATCATTAAGCCGAAGGATGTAACGGTCGGATACCTGGCCCAAGATAGCGGTCTTCATTCCACGTTATCAATATGGGATGAAATGATGACAGTGTTCGCTCCGCTAAAAACAATGGAAAAAGAATTGCGGATGATGGAACTGCAAATGGGTGACCCAAATATGTTGGCCGACCCTCAGCGTTATGAAAAATTATTAAAAGATTACGATACCCTACAGGAGCGATTTAAAGAACAAGGTGGGTATCAGTATGAAGCCGATATTCGCTCCGTTTTACACGGTTTGAATTTTTCCGAATACGACTATACGACAACTTCCGTTCAATCGCTTAGCGGCGGCCAGCGAACCCGTCTTGCTCTTGGAAAATTATTACTAATGAAGCCAGATTTGCTCATTTTGGACGAGCCAACGAACCATTTAGATCTCGAAACATTAACATGGCTGGAACAGTATTTACAAACATATCCCGGAGCCATTCTCATCGTTTCCCACGATCGTTACTTCCTTGATAAAGTCGTCACCCAAGTATATGAGTTATCGAGAACAACAATAAAAAAATATATAGGCAATTACAGCCGTTATTTACAACAGAAAGCAGACGACTACGAGCGGGAATTAAAATTATATGAAAAGCAACAAGAAGAAATCGCGAAATTAAAAGACTTTATTCAGCGCAATATTGCCCGTGCTTCAACAACGAAACGGGCACAAAGTCGACGTAAGCAACTCGAAAAAATGGAACGAATCGACAAACCGAGCGGGGACGAAAAATCGGCTTCATTTTCATTTGATATCGAACGACAAAGCGGGAACGAAGTGTTGACCGCAGAAGAGGTCTCTGTCGGCTATCATGACGAGAAACCAGTAATTCATAACATTCAGTTTCGAATCACAAGAGGGGACAGCATTGCCTTAGTAGGGCCTAACGGAATCGGAAAATCGACGCTCTTAAAGGCAATCGTGCAAAAAATTCCGCTACAAAGAGGGGAATTTCGCTACGGCTCGAATGTCAAAATCGGCTACTATGATCAAAACCAGGCGAATTTATCATCCAATAAACGTGTGCTCGATGAACTATGGGACGAATACCCTTCAAAAACAGAAAAAGAAATTCGTACCGTACTAGGTAATTTCTTATTTTCCGGGGATGATGTGTTAAAACCCGTTTCCGCATTAAGCGGTGGAGAAAAAGCAAGGCTGGCACTCGCCAAATTAATGATGCAAAAAGCGAATTTTCTCATTTTAGACGAGCCAACGAACCATCTAGATTTGGACAGCAAAGAAGTGCTCGAAAATGCACTGATTGACTATCCAGGAACGATCCTGTTCGTTTCCCATGACCGTTATTTTATTAATCGCATCGCCACCAAAATATACGAACTTACCAAAGACGGCATTACCGAATATCTTGGAGACTACGACTATTACATCACCAAAAAAGCGGAAATGCTTGAACTCGAACGCCTTGCCTCCGAAGAAAAAGCGACCCGTCGCAAGGACGAATCAGCTAACAAACCAAACTATGAACAAGAAAAAGAAGCCAAAAAATTAGAGAGACAACGAAAGCGGCGAATTGAAGAGATTGAAAATGAAATTAGCGAAATCGAACAACAAATTGCGCACATCGATCAACAATTATGTGATCCTGACATATATCAAAATCACGAAAAAGTCCAACAACTTACAAAAGAAAATGAAACAATGAAAGAGAAATTAGAACAATTAATGGAAGAATGGGAAGCATTGCATACATTACAATAATAATTTCACATATATCCATAGTCTACTTTGACTATGGATTATTTTATATTAGTCACATACCCACACCTTTTTCCACAACAACTTGCTTTAAAAATAAAGTTATTCACGTATTTTTCCACAATATCCACAAAATTTAGCTTATATATTCACAAAATTTTGTGGTTAACCTTTTATTGATGTTCTCTCATTTATCGTAAATTTCCACAATATTAACATCCTGTGGATAAAACTATTCACAATGAAATGTTTTTTTAAAAAAGAAAAATCCCCTTGACAACAAGGAGATTTTTCTTCTCTCATGACAATTCAAGACCTGGATCTGCATTTAACGACATATCTGCCCGCTTTCCTTGTTCAAATAAAATCGTTCCAGCCGCTGCAATCATCGCTGCGTTATCCGTACAAAGTGAAAGAGGGGGAATGACAAGATCCACTTCTTCGAGCTCCGCCATCTTCCGTTCTAGTTCTGCTCTTAAACCTCGATTGGCAGCCACTCCTCCAGCTAACAACACTTGACGAACTTGATATTCTTGAGCTGCTTTTACCGTTTTTGCCACTAGCACATCAACGACACTCGCTTGAAAACTTGCAGCCATATCTTTCGCATCAATCTGTTCGCCACGCTGCGCAGCGTTATGCAACGTATTCATCACCGCAGATTTTAATCCGCTAAAGCTAAAATCATACGAATCTTCTTCAAGCCAAGCGCGCGGCAAATCAATCGTCACACTTCCTTCGTGGGCAAGTCGATCAATGTGCGGTCCCCCCGGATACGGGAGATGTAACGCTCTAGCCACCTTATCATACGCTTCCCCCGCCGCATCGTCTCTCGTTTCTCCGATCACTTCAAACTTCCCGTGCTCCTTCATGTAAACAAGCTCCGTATGGCCTCCAGAAACAACGAGAGAAAGTAACGGAAATTTCATCTCCGTAACGAGCCGATTCGCATAAATATGCCCGGCAATGTGATGGACGCCAATTAACGGAATTTGATGCGCAAACGCCAACGCTTTTGCCGCATTAACACCAATGAGAAGCGCCCCGACTAATCCCGGTCCCTGCGTCACAGCAATCGCATCTAAGTCCGCAAACGAAAGATTCGCTCTATTCATAGCTTCTTCAATGACAAGCGTAATTTGCTCGACATGATGGCGAGAAGCTACTTCTGGAACTACGCCGCCAAAACGCTTATGACTGTCGATTTGTGAAGCAACTACATTGGACACAATTTCTCGACCATTTTTGACCACTGCCGCTGCCGTTTCATCACAGCTTGTCTCAATTCCAAGTACATACACATCTTTATTCATTGTAAATTCACCCACATTACAAGAGCATCTTCTTGATTATCCGGATAATATCGTTTCCGAATACCACCGTTTAAAAAACCTAATTTACGATATAACGATTGGGCTACATGATTAGAAACACGAACTTCTAATGTCATTATCGCTGCCCCTAATTGTTTTGCTGTTTCCATTACTTTTCTCATCAACGCTTCCCCTAATTTTTTGCCGCGATACTCCGGCAATACGGCCACATTCGTGATATGTGCCTCGTCGATCACAACCCACATCCCGCAATAACCGATAATGCGATGGTTGTACTCCATCACAATATACTTGGCATACTGGTTATGAACAAGCTCATTATAAAACGCTTCTCTGCTCCAAGGAAGCGTAAACGAAGCTTTTTCAACATAGACGACCTCATCAATATCCGCAAGAGTCATTGGACGAAACTGAATTTTCATTCCTGCTTTGCTCCCCCTGTTTTGCAAGCCAGTTCGCTTCCGCTTCAGCAAGACGAACGTAATTTGGAACAAATGAGTGAACATTCTCTGGCTCTTTTTTCATCCCAATAAACGCCAACTCGCTTGGCCGAGGCAACTGCAATGAATCAGGAGCAAATAGGGCTAAATCTCCAAGCACCTCTTTAAACACTTCCTTATGTAGAACGACGTCGCTCCCGATAAACAAAACTGGCTCATTTTTTTCTTGTAACTGGCGCGCCCACTCACTCGACAACACAATTCTGTCGTTTTCTATGCATTCGAGCACATCTCCTTCATATCGATACAGCCCCGTATAAATTTGACCCCTTCTTGCATCAAATAAAGGTGAAACAACACCGTCAAAATATCGTCCATTAGCTGCAAGTACTTCAAGACTGGACACACCTACGATAGGGATTTTTAATGTCCATGCTAACGTTTTAGCAATCGTTACTCCTATCCGTACACCTGTATAGGAACCCGGCCCCCTCGCGACAACAATCAAATCCAACTCCGTAGGCGTGATGTGGCAATCCGCCAACAAAGACTGAATAGCCGGCATAACACGTGTCGAGTGGTCTTTCTTAATATTAGTAATAATTTCACCTTTTACAATGTCATCTTCCACTAATGCAATCCCCATCACAATATTCGATGTATCAATCGCCAATACTTTCATGCTTCCATAATCTCCTTACATAACTGTTCGTACCGTTTACCAACCGGTTCAATAACGATCTTGCGTTCTGATTCTCCATGATGATAAAGGTGAATGTATAACAATTCATCGGGAAGCTGAGGTTGAATTAAGTGGGCCCACTCTACGACCGTTACCCCATCACCATCAAAATACTCATCGAATCCTAAATCTTCAAACGTATCTTCCAAACGATATACATCCATATGGTAAAGGGGAAGCCGTCCTTTATATTCTTTGACAATCGTAAAAGTAGGACTGCTTATTGTCCGCTCAATTCCCAACCCTTTCGCCAATCCTTTAGTAAACGTTGTTTTCCCTGCGCCTAAGTCTCCTTCTAAAGCAATCACATCTTTTTCTTTTAGTTTTTCCGCTAACCTAGCAGCAAACTCCATGGTTTCCTCAGCGGAATGCATAACCAATTCATAACATTTCATCATTTGTCACCTAACTTAGTTCATCATTTTTATTATCATAATAGTGAGGAAACGATAATATTCTTCTTTACAGATTATCTTTGAAATTTTATCACATTATAACAAAAAGTTTCCACTTCTGATCCAAACACATTGTATATAACTAAAGTTATTACATCACACTTACACCGAATAACAGACAAGATGAAAACGATTTGTACAAAAAAGTCCTTAGGAAGGTGATTCCTAAGGATGTATGTGAATCTCTATATATGAGTTTATCGTAAAAGGGGGAATGAAGCAAAGACAAAAAAGACATAAAAAAACACGAAACATTATGTTTCGTTCAACATGGCGGTCCCGACGGGACTCGAACCCGCGATCTCCTGCGTGACAGGCAGGCATGTTAACCACTACACTACGGGACCAATTTCATTGGTTGCGGGGGCAGGATTTGAACCTGCGACCTTCGGGTTATGAGCCCGACGAGCTACCAGACTGCTCCACCCCGCGACGATAACAGAAAACCTAAATTTTAGATAGTTAAAGCCTAGCGACGACCTACTCTCGCAGGGGCGCTGGCCCCAACTACCATCGGCGCTGGAGAGCTTAACTTCCGTGTTCGGGATGGGAACGGGTGTGACCTCTCCGCCATTGTCACTAGGCAAGATATCGAATTGGACAAGTATGATTATAACGAACCTATCGGTTCTGTCAAGAACTTTTTTTGTTCTCTCAAAACTAGATAACCGATATCCATGCAAAGAAGCGAACGCTCGGCTTCACCTTTTTCTTGGTTAAGTCCTCGATCGATTAGTATCCGTCAGCTCCACGTGTCGCCACGCTTCCACCTCGGACCTATCAACCTCGTCATCTTCGAGGGATCTTACTCGCTTGACGCGATGGGAAATCTCATCTTGAGGGGGGCTTCACGCTTAGATGCTTTCAGCGCTTATCCCTTCCGCACATAGCTACCCAGCGGTGCCCCTGGCGGGACAACTGGTACACCAGCGGTGCGTCCATCCCGGTCCTCTCGTACTAAGGACAGCTCCTCTCAAATTTCCTACGCCCGCGACGGATAGGGACCGAACTGTCTCACGACGTTCTGAACCCAGCTCGCGTACCGCTTTAATGGGCGAACAGCCCAACCCTTGGGACCGACTACAGCCCCAGGATGCGATGAGCCGACATCGAGGTGCCAAACCTCCCCGTCGATGTGGACTCTTGGGGGAGATAAGCCTGTTATCCCCGGGGTAGCTTTTATCCGTTGAGCGATGGCCCTTCCATGCGGAACCACCGGATCACTAAGCCCGACTTTCGTCCCTGCTCGACTTGTAGGTCTCGCAGTCAAGCTCCCTTCTGCCTTTGCACTCTACGAATGATTTCCAACCATTCTGAGGGAACCTTTGGGCGCCTCCGTTACTCTTTGGGAGGCGACCGCCCCAGTCAAACTGCCCACCTGACACTGTCTCCCACCCCGATCAGGGGTGCGGGTTAGAATTTCAATACCGCCAGGGTGGTATCCCACCGTCGCCTCCACCGAAGCTGGCGCTCCGGCTTCTCAGGCTCCCACCTATCCTGTACAAGCGATACCAAAATTCAATATCAGGCTGCAGTAAAGCTCCACGGGGTCTTTCCGTCCTGTCGCGGGTAACCTGCATCTTCACAGGTACTATAATTTCACCGGGTCTCTCGTTGAGACAGTGCCCAAGTCGTTACACCTTTCGTGCGGGTCGGAACTTACCCGACAAGGAATTTCGCTACCTTAGGACCGT
>NZ_CP064060.1:3292500-3405000 GCF_015326725.1 Thermaerobacillus caldiproteolyticus | reverse complement strand
TATCAGCGACGGCTTTTATAATTTAGCACATATACTCCATTGATGTCAACTGTTTTTTAAAAAAATTTATGTAGCTTAATCTTATAATGATAATTTGCGGGCAAAGCAATACATTAATTAAAGAGATTTCTCCTAGGGGGGATATGAATCCAAATGGGTTTATAAGAGCCCTACCTGTTTTAAATGACATTTCCTGTCTCAATTTGATCATCAATCATACTGCATTCATTTACTGCTAATAGGTGGTCAATCAATGTCTAACTCTAGCTCTTTTTTCATTTTCCGAATAGTAACTTCTCCCGCTAATTCTCCTCGCCCCTATTCCATTATCTCCTAAAAGTATACTTCCCTATTTTTACTCTTTTGATAAGAGTCTTCTTAGTTGCGTTCATCCATAATTATCTTCTTCCCTATATTATTATTAAAATAAAGCTTCTAATCGTCCCGTACATTTCCCACAAACATATTTACTTGTGTTCACTCGCCTTTTCCGTCTATACTCAAGGCCGCAATTTGAACAAATATACACGTAAAACTTGTTAGCTGTTTTTTTCATTTGATGAGGAAGCGGTCGGCAATATCGCGGTGCTTGCACTTGCTGTAATAAGATGCGGAAATCCTGATCGCGATGCCGATAACCTTTTCCCTCTAAGTGAAGATGATAATGGCACAATTCATGTTTAATAATTGAAACGAGTTCCTCTTCTCCAAATGCCTCGTAATATTTTGGATTGATTTCAATGTTGTGCGAACGTAATAAGTACCGTCCTCCTGTTGTTCGTAACCTAGAATTGAACAACGCTTGGTGTTGAAATGGTTTTCCGAAAAATTGTAAAGATATTTTTTCCACGAGCTGCTGCAAATCGTTTTGCTCCATTTTCTTCCCACCTTTTTTGACACAGGACGACCTGCCTATACATACATTATATACTAACCTTTTCATAACGGAGGTTATTGTCTATGCCTACATGGTTAAAAAATCAAATGAGACGGGCCTACTATGAGAAAAA
Source organism: Thermaerobacillus caldiproteolyticus (assembly GCF_015326725.1). Classification (NCBI taxonomy): domain Bacteria; kingdom Bacillati; phylum Bacillota; class Bacilli; order Caryophanales; family Anoxybacillaceae; genus Thermaerobacillus; species Thermaerobacillus caldiproteolyticus. The sequence continues at coordinate 3,403,990 of NZ_CP064060.1, read as the reverse complement.
TCGTTATCAAATTAAATTATTAAATCAATGCTGGTTTTTTTATCAGAAAAAACACTGCTCATAAAGGCAGTGTTTTTTCTCATATCTCCGGCGGAAGCATGGATAAGGCGATTCTCCCCTTTGCCACATCGACATCCTCGACCCAAACTTTAACGACATCACCTACCGATACAACGTCAAGTGGATGCCGTACATATTGTTTACTTAGCTTCGAAATATGAACGAGACCGTCCTGCTTGACTCCGATATCGACAAACGCTCCAAAATCGACGACGTTACGCACTGTTCCTTCCAATTCCATTCCTTTTTTCAAGTCTTCCATTTTTAAAATATCTTTTCGCAATAGCGGCTTTGGTAATTCGTCACGCGGGTCGCGTTCCGGACGAATAAGTGCGTCAATAATGTCCCGTAACGTTAATTCTCCAATACCGAGCGCTTCAGCCGTTTCTTTAACCGCGAGCGTTTGCAGTGCTTGCCGAAGCGTTTCGCTTCCGATATCTGCAGTGGTGAAGCCGATTTGCTGTAACAGCTTTTTCACTTCATCATATCGTTCAGGATGAATGGGGGTTCGGTCTAATGGCTCGTCCCCATCCATAATACGCAAAAAGCCAATACATTGTTCGTATGTTTTCGCTCCAAGCCTTGGAATCGTTTTTAATTCGCTACGATTTCTAAATTTTCCTTGCTCTTCTCTTCGCTTAACAATATTTTCAGAAACGGTTTTGGATAAACCCGATACATATTGCAAAAGAGACACAGACGCAGTATTGACATTGACACCGACTTGGTTTACGACGGTTTCAACAACAAAGTGTAATGATTCAGCTAACTTTTTTTGTGAGACATCATGCTGATACTGTCCAACGCCTACCGATTTTGGGTCAATTTTCACTAGTTCCGCAAGCGGGTCTTGCACGCGCCGCGCGATGGAAACAGCGCTCCGTTCTTCTACTTGTAAATCCGGGAACTCTTGACGGGCAAGATCAGAAGCAGAATATACGCTCGCTCCTGCTTCGCTGACAATCAGATAAAAGATTTCTTGTTGTACCTGTTTTAACGTATCGGCAACAAACTGTTCCGTCTCACGTGACGCCGTGCCATTCCCAATTGCAATCATTTGCACAGAATGATCTTGAATGATGCGAATAAGTTTTTCTCTCGCCTCCTCCAACCGCTCATGAGGTGGATGGGGATATATCACATCGACTTTCAACAGCTTGCCCGTTTCGTCTACAACAGCCAGTTTACAGCCTGTCCGATACGCAGGGTCAATACCGAGAACAATTTTCCCTTTTAAAGGCGGTTGGAGTAACAGCTTGCGTAAATTCTCAGCAAAAATATGAATGGCCCGCTCTTCAGCTCTTTCCGTTAATTCATTGCGAATGTCCCGTTCAATTGACGGTTCAATTAAACGCTTGTACCCGTCCTCGATCGCCTCTAAAAGGAGAGGAGCAGCAGGCGATTGATCATTTGTAATCGTCTCGATTCGTAAATATGTAAGAATCTCCTCGACAGGTGCTTGAATCGAAAGGCGCAACACATTTTCTTTTTCTCCGCGGTTCAATGCTAAAATGCGGTGCGGAACGATTTTATGTATCGGTTCTTCGTATTCGTAGTACATTTCATATACTTTTTTCTCATCTTTCTCTATGTCTTTTCCTGTGGAAACGATAATCCCTTTTTTCCATGTCTGCTCGCGAATCCATTGTCGGAACTGTGCATTATCGGAAACTTTTTCTGCGATAATATCTTTGGCGCCTTGGAGCGCTTCTTCTACCGTCAACACTTCCTTTTCCGGATTGATAAACTCAGCTGCTTTTTCCTCTGGCGACGGACTTATCGGGCACGTGAACAACCATTCCGCTAGCGGTTCAAGCCCTTTTTCTTTGGCGATCGTTGCTTTTGTGCGCCGCTTCTGCTTGTATGGACGATATAAATCTTCGACTTGTTGCAGCTTGGTTGCCCCACAAATAGCATCCCTTAGCTCGTCCGTCAATTTTCCTTGCTCATCGATGAGACGTAATACTTCTTCTTTCCTTTGTTCAAGGTTTTGCAAGTAGTTCCATTTCTCGAGTATATTGCGAATTTGTACTTCATCTAGGGCACCTGTTAACTCTTTCCGATAACGAGCGATAAATGGAACAGTATTTCCTTCTTCAGAAAGCGAAATAACATTGTTTACTTGTTGGGCTGAAAGCTGCAATTCATTCGCAATCACATGAATGAGCGATTCTGCTTTTGACAAATTCATTAACCTCCAATTGTTTGATAATTTTTATTTTACCAAAAGTAAAAAAATAAAAATAGCTACAAACGATGCAGCTATTTCCATCCAATAGTATATTTGCATAGCCGGACAGATCGATTGCGTGCGACCTGCCCTGTTCTGAAACAAATTCGATGTATTAAAAGTCAATCAGACCTAGACTAATTTGTAATGCTTCGTCCACTTTATCCATCATTTCGTCATCTAGATGAGTAATTTTATCCGTTAGTCGCTGCTTATCAATTGTACGAATTTGTTCTAAAAGAATGACGGAATCTCGTTCAAATCCGTAGCGCTTTGCATCGATTTCAACATGTGTTGGTAGCTTCGCTTTTTGGATTTGCGCCGTAATCGCCGCCACGATGACCGTCGGACTAAAGCGATTTCCGATGTCATTTTGAATGACTAATACCGGACGAACGCCTCCTTGCTCTGAGCCAACTACCGGGGAAAGGTCCGCAAAATAAACGTCGCCACGTTTAACAATCAAAGCATTACCCCCCGCTAACTAAACGTTCAACGGTGTGGTCGGCCTCATATTCTGCAAGAAACGCTTCCGATGCAATGGATAAGTTAATTTTTGCCATTTCCATGTAACCGCGTCTCATCGCTTCGCGAATTTGCCGTTTTTTCCGCTCGCGAATATACATTTTAGTCGCTTGATAAATAAGTTCATTGCGATTGCCGTTCTCTTGTTTCACAAGCACATCCAATTCCGTTAATAATGCTTGAGGTAAACGAACGACGATCTCCGTTGTTGCGCTAGATTCAGACACGAACATACACCTCCACGAACTGCAGCCAATTAGTTGCTCCCACTTCATAATACCATTAAATAACGGCGATGCAAAGCCATTCCCGTTCTTCTACCTATTATCGTCTGAAAAAATTTTCAGTTTATACATACCCCTTGCCATCTAAAACAAGATTTCTCACTTCCATTATACTCTTCTTTTTTAAAAAAATACGGGGAACTCGATAACTTATTGTACAAGGAATTTCATAATTAATCGTGCCAAGGTATTGAGCAACCTCATCGATAGAAATATAGGCATCACCTTGTCGTCCGATGAGTGTCACTTGTGTTCCTACAGGAACTTTTTCGGGCAATCGAACCATCAATTGGTCCATACAAATTCTCCCGATAATCGGTACCCTTGTTCCATTAACGAGAACATGGAAATGTTGAAGGCGCCGAAGCCATCCGTCAGCGTACCCAATTGGAACCGTGCCTACCCACTCTTCCGTTTCCGCTGTATAAGTCGCTCCGTAACTTACTTTTTCCCCGGGCATCAACTGCTTCACATGGACAATGCGGCTATGCAATGAGAACGCTTCCTTTAGCTTGTATGGCAAATATGGTTTGATTTCAGGGGAAGGTGCTAAGCCGTACATCGAAATTCCAAAGCGGACCATGTTAAACACTTTTTCCGGAAACCGTAAGCTTGTTGCACTATTTCCGCAATGAATAAAACGCGGCCTGTAAGGAAGCCAATCCAACATTCGCAAAAAGTTTTGATATTGAAAAGAAAAATAATCTGTATTTACTTCATCGGCCGTTGCAAAATGAGTATAAACCCCTTCCAAAGAAAAATAAGGATGTTGGTCGATCATCTCAACAATTCGTTTTGTTTCTGCTTCGTCTTTTACCCCTATTCTCCCCATTCCCGTATCCATTTTTAAATGAAAAGAAATAGGAATGGTTTCTTGATAAAGGAGCGCTGCTTGCTCAAGCCACTCTGTTTGAAACACCGTAAGCGTAATTCGTTCGCGTGCGGCGATATTGATATATTCAGGCCGAACAGCACCTAATACGAGAATGGGAGCTTCCATTCCTTTTTTTCTTAATGCGAGCGCCTCGTCCAAAAACGCTACAGCTAAATATGAAGCGCCGGCCTCAAGAGCTGTCTTAGCCACTTGTACATCGCCGTGCCCGTACGCATTTGCTTTCACAACCGCCATAATATTTACATCATTCCCTAAAAATTCCCTCAATGAAGAAACATTATGACTAATCGCATCTAAGTCAATTTCTGCCCATGTATCACGGTAAAATGAGTCATTCATCTTGTTATGCACTTCCTTATTCGCAATCATTATATAAAAATTATTGTCTCTTATGGTGGTAATGTCAACAAAAGATAATTGTTTCTTTCACGATTTACATAAAAGAGCGGGCATTAGCCTTTGTCATGCACCGATCTTTCGCTGATTAGAAAACTGTATCTGTAAGAGGAGCAACGAAAAAACCGAATTTTTCGAGGTAAACTTATATTCAACAAAAAACAGGCTCTATTCATTTGAGCCTGTACGGAAATCCTTTATTTAGTAGCCTTTCCTTGTACGGAACGAGCAATCATGACCATTTCTTCCGGCGTTAAATCGTCAGAGGCAATCATAAAGTCAACACCTTTATATGACCAAGTGAGTGAATGATCCGTGAGTGCACCGATAGCAAATCCTAAATCTACCGGATCGCCGTTTACGAGAGTTGGTGTACTTGTTGCCGGCAATACACGCGCTTTTTCTTGAACTAATGTAAACGATTTTTTTCCTCCAAACGTCATAATGACTCGTTTGGCGTTTTCTGTGGCGATCTCTTTTTCATCCACTTGCTCAACGCCAGATGGCAGATCAGCCGGATACATCACTTCTAATGCATCGGTCTCTCCTTTTGCCATCGTCGGCACTTCTAAACGCGCTCCTGTCATGTTTTTGGCTGTATCGAATGCATTCTCATCAAATTTTTTATTAAATTCGACTTTAGAAAACTCCACCGTTAAAAGGGCATTCATATCCGTATCCATGACTTTCACAGATACTGGAGCTAAGTCTTTTTTGTTTAAAGTAATTTCTTGTTTTGGAATAATGTTGCTGTTTGGATAATTGGTTTTTGTTTCAAATACATAATGGTCTTTCGTCGCTTTAAAGCTTGCTTTTGAATCACTTAAAATGTCTTTCACTAGCGATTCATACAAATACGCCTGGCTGCTGTTTTTTGGCCAATCGCTTTGGAAGCGGAAACTTTTGTTTAATGCCGGAGTAAGAACAAATACCCCCTCATCATTGCGTAAAATGATTTGGCTTTGATCTTTCTTAGCATTTTTTAAACTAACGCGGTAATACGACGGCTGCTTATACCAAATTTCTATGTTATATACTTGTGAATCTGAGCCTGTCTTGAGCGTCATTTTTGCTTCTGCCCGATAGCTTGATACTTCATCCATCTTTTCATCAAGCGCTTTCACTACATCTTCTTGCGATTTCGTCCCACATCCAGCTAGCGCCAACAGCAACACGATGCCCAGCAATACGCCAAACAAGTTTCTCCTCATGTTTTCAACCCCTTTGCCTCATATCAACGTTAGGAGACGTGCTCTCCTATATGCATTACCAAATATATGAGACAGGTTGGTTGAATATGCAGACTAGCATGACAAGCGTTCAATAATTACTTGGGCAACAGCGTAATCGCGGCTATGCGAAATTGAAACATGAACACGATGTTCATCTGTTTTAGAAATAACGATTGGTTTTCCGTGCTCATCATTTAAAATCTTAATATCCTGAAATGATAAGCTTCCCCCAATTCCTGTCCCGAATGCTTTTGCATACGCTTCTTTTGCAGCAAATCGTCCAGCAAGAAATTCGGCTTTTCGTCCATTCGACAGTTGAGAAAAGATCAATTTCTCTTCCTCTGTTAAAATTCGATCGATGAACTTTTGGTTTTGTTCCATTAACTGCTGTATTCGTCCTATCTCTACAATATCAATGCCAATTCCAACAATCATCATCTTCTATCCTTTCTGTGTCCAACATACATTTTAGTAAACAAGCTATAAAAAAGAGGAGCGAGTTACATGTTTACCCGTACAGAAAATGTTCACACATTCCTTCGTCTCTATCCAGTGGTGTCGATCCTTGTTTCCTCCCACTTTTTATTTTGGTTTATGTTCTTTTTGAATACCCCGGCAACTGATTCAATTTTGAAAACCTTAATCGGCTTTAACGCTGCTGTGTGGAAAGGGGAATATTGGCGGTTAGTGAGCCCGCTGTTTTTACATCTCCACTTTGGGCATATGATTGTCAACTCGATTTCGCTTCTTTTGTTTGGTCCGGCTTTAGAAAAAATGTTAGGAAAATGGAAGTTCATCATCGCTTATATAGGAAGCGGGCTATTTGCCAATATTGCAACACTCTTTCTTTTACCCGCAATGTATAGTCATTTAGGCGCTTCTGGAGCCATTTTCGGCCTGTTTGGTATCTATAGTTATTTAATCATATTCCGAAACGATGTTATCGATCAGCAGCATGCACACATCATTATCGCTGTATTATGCATCGGTTTTTTTATGACCATCACAACGCCGAATATGAATACCGTCGCCCATCTTTTCGGTTTTTTAGGAGGAGCGATCATCGCGCCGTTTGTCGCTTTCAATCTTCATCTATATCGCCGCTAGGTCGATACCAGTCCCCTATCCTACACAAATCGTTCTCGCTCATGTCAATGACAGAAAATCGTTTTGAATGCAAGCCGGAACGAATCGATACACCGACGGTTGCTAGCTTCTTTTGTTGCTGAAAGATCGATTGTTTCCTCTCTAGCGATTGAATTCGCTGCTTTTCTAAAAGAACGATTGTTTTGGTTACCAAGCGATAGCGAAGGGCTAACTGGCATCCAGCTATATTCCAGCCGCCATCCTTATAACGTGCATATCCTAACCATACTAGCGGCAATAACGCTAATAATAACGCGTATCCCCACGGGCGAAAAAAATAGCATATGATGAATATACATATAGCAGGAAACAACATCACCCGCCGCAAATAGCGCGGTAACGCCCGACGAGGGAGAGATATAAACGAAGACGGAATCGTATAACCGGGTACAAACGTTTCTAAACGCTCGTTAATGTCCTTCATATTCACAAGAGGAAATAACATAGTCGAATAGTTTGCATCTTTTTCAAATGTACTTCCGGCACTTTCAATATACACCGCCGCATAACCGAACAGCTCGCGAACAGGGTTTTGTGAAATGCGAATCGCTTGAATATGAGCGAGTGGAATGGTAAACTGTCGCTTCTCAAGCCATCCATGTGAAATGATAATATCCTTTCCTTTTCTTTGCACCGTAAAATGGCGATATTTTACCACGATTATCAAAATGGAAATGAACCACGCTAACGTAACAACAACTACAGCAGCTACAATAAGAAGCACCGCATCCAAATGCACAAACTGCCTGAGCTTCCGAAAGATCGCTTCATACGGAATCCATTCGTCAAATTGGCTGAAAAGCGCGCCAATGGCGGAGAGCACAATTCCGAGGCGCCCAGATGTAGAAGCGGCAATCAATAAGTCTTTATAAGCCGCCTTATAGCATAAAAGCGCTTCAGTGCTTTCTTTCTCTACTGAAAATTCGTCTTGAAGTAAAAGTACTCTTAATCGTTCCGCTTCCTCTCGTGTAATTGCTGTTAATACTGCTTCCGCCTCTTGGTTCCCACCCGCTGTTTCAATTTGTAATTTCACTAGACCAAATAACCGTTGCACAATGCCAGAAGAAATATGAATTGCCTGGATATTCTCTTGGGGAATATAGCGCCTTTTTCTTACAAATACCCCATATTCAATTCGCAATTCCCCTTGCTCAATTCGGTATGTAAACCGATACCAAGAGGCGATTCCTACGATCAATGACATCAATAAAACGATACTCACTCCTACCCATTTTAGCCCCAAAAATGATGGGTGATTATTTTTTCCAAACACAAGTACAACCACAAACGGAATAATCCACTCGCGAACCATTTTGATAAAATAAATGAGTGAAGCAATCGGATGCAAACGACGAGGTTTATTCATCTGAATCAGCCATCCTTGCTAGCACAGAAATGCGATCGCGTAACGCCTCTGCTTCTTCCACATCTAAAGCAGGGATTTCATGAACTGTTGCCGCTGTCCAAATCGAGATGGTCGCGAGACGATATTTGCGCAGGAGCGGCCCTTGTTTCATATCAACATGCTGAACTCTCACCATCGGAATGATAGTACGTTTTATCACATATATTCCGTGCTGAACCTCAATTTCGTGCTCATGTACATCATAACGCCAACGTTTCCAACGCAAAGCCGGAAACAGCCATACAAGAAGATAAGTGGCAAAAACAGAGAGCACGAAGGTGACCATACTAATCCAATACGGCCAATGAAAAGCGAACGTTAGCCCTAACACTACAAAAAAGCCAAGCCAATATACGCATGAGGAAATCATCCCGTCTATTCTCCATACACGCAACGCTCTCTCGCTAATTCGGTGTTTCGGTTCCCCTCTCATCGGTTTCTCCTTTCTGTTTTCAACAATCATTCCTAACGGTTAAGCCTACTGTGGTGAAAACAGGTGCTTTCGATATAGAAAAAACTCCACTATTATATACAGTATACAGAAAAAAACCGCTAATATTTAGCGGTTAACGAATAAAAAACTTGTCCTATCGATCCATCCGATGTCGTCAAACTTCTTTAAATCATGAACAAGGCGAAAAAGCGCTTCATCCTTTTATTTGGCTTCGGTCATTTCACATTTACACTTTCTTATCTTTATATATAAAAACAAAAACGGCGCCTATGGCACCGTTTTTTCGTTTAGCGAGCGACGCGACGTTTTCTTGTTCGTTCTTTTGCTTGACCACCTTTGCGATTCATGCGTTTTTTCTCTTTTTTTACCGGCAGCGGTGGCTCTTCCGTCAATGTCACTGGAGTCGTATCCGGCTCTTTTGTCAACATTTTAATACACGCAGCCACAAGAGAGACGGAATCATGTTCTTCCAATAACTCTTCAGCAGCACGTTTATAAAAAGATAAGTTTTCGCTTTCAACAACCGACACCAGCTTCTCAATCGCTATGCGCTGTTGGCCTTCTAGCGCCTCATCGAGCGTTGGCGGCTTCATACGCTCCATTTTTCGCTTCGTCGTTCGTTCAATATTATGAAGCTGACCGATTTCACGCGGCGTCACAAACGTCATCGCCACCCCTGTTTTTCCAGCGCGACCTGTACGACCAATGCGGTGCACATAGCTTTCTGGGTCTTGTGGAATGTCAAAGTTATAAACATGTGTCACTCCAGAAATATCTAATCCGCGCGCAGCCACATCGGTTGCCACTAAAATTTCGATGGCACCTTCTTTAAATTTACGAAGCACGGATAAACGCTTCGCTTGGCTCAAATCACCGTGAATCCCTTCAGCAGCATAACCGCGTAAATTTAACGCCTCCGCTAGCTCATCAACGCGCCGTTTTGTGCGTCCAAATACAATTGCAAGCTCCGGCGCTTGAATGTCTAGTAAGCGCGTTAAAATATCGAATTTTTTCTTTTCTTGAACTTCTAAGTAATATTGCACGATATTCGGAACAGTCATTTCCTTTGCTTTAACTTTAACAAGATGAGGTTCTTTCATAAACCTCTCTGCAATACGGCGAATCGGTTCTGGCATTGTTGCTGAAAAAAGCAACGTTTGTCTTTCCGTTGGTACATGGCTTAAAATTGCTTCGATATCGTCGACAAAGCCCATGTTCAGCATTTCATCCGCTTCATCTAACACAACAGTATGAACGCGCTCTAAACGAAGCGTTTTTCGATTAATATGATCGATGATTCGCCCCGGTGTTCCTACAATGACATGAGGACGCTTTTTTAAAGCGCGAATTTGCCGTTCAATATCTTGCCCGCCATAAATCGGCAGCACACGAACGCGCTTGACAGCACCAATTTTATATAACTCTTCGGATACCTGAATCGCTAATTCACGAGTTGGAGCCACAACCAGCCCTTGAATCGCGTCATTTTTCGTATCAATCTTTTCGACAAGCGGGATGCCGAACGCAGCTGTTTTTCCCGTACCTGTTTGCGCTTGACCAATGACATCTTTATTTTGCATGCTTAACGGAATCGTTTCCGCTTGAATCGGTGTCGTCTCTTCAAAGCCCATTCGACTAATAGCTTTCATTAATTCATTGCTTAATCCTAATTCATGAAATGTTGTCAATGTAATTCATACTCCTTTTACTTCCTTACTGTACCAAAACGAACGATGTCATCTTGGACATTGTAACAGTTATCATACCATTTCCATACCACATTTGCAATAAATACCATCTTCAAATATTTCCCTTTAGAAAAGCTTCTATCTCTTTAAATAGTTGTTCACGGTCAGGACCATGACAAACATGGTGGTGAGAAGAAGGCAAAAAACACAATTTTTTTAAGGGTGAACCAACGTTTTCATATAAATAATGCGCGCTTTTTATCGGAACAATCCCGTCTTCCTTTCCATGAACGATGAGTACAGGAATATGTACGTCAGGTAAGCGCGGACGGACTTGGCTCACTAGCTTTCGGAACTCTAATACCGCGGTAATGGGAGTGAACAAGATTTTATGCTTATATCGTACAAACAATGGGTTTTCTTTTAATTTTCGCCGCAAACCATCACGAATCATATCGCGCATATCTTTTAACAGCTGCCGCGGATTCACGTAATAAAACGCAGCGCTCAACAAAACAAGTTTGTCGATGCGATATTTCGTCGCTAAGTAAGCGGCAATGACTCCTCCCATCGAAAAGCCAATGACATAGACAGTTTCGCATTCTTCCATGAGCTTTTGCAATTCTTCTTCTGCGGCTCGAAACCACCGGTCATATGTAATTCCTTTGAGCTGTAATGTCTCACCATGACCGGGCAAGGTTGGTGTCTCAATAAGCCAATCCGTTTTTTCACGCAAATAGTTAGCAAGCGGTTCTACTTCATAAGGCCCACCAGTGAACCCGTGTATACATAAACAGCCAATCATCGAAAATCACCATTTCTTTGAAAAATCGAAAGCGACAGTAAGAAGCAACATCCCTACTTTTCCACAAAATCGACGCTCTTACACCCTCTACTGCCGCTTGGCGATATCGAATTGAATAACAGCTATTGCAAATAGTTCAGCAATTCCTCAAGCTTCATGCCTCTGGATGCTTTTAAAAGAATAACATCGTTAGGAGAAAGCATAGAGACGAGATCTTTGGCTAATGCATCTTTGTCATCATATGCTTTTACACGCCCGGATGGGAACGAATCTTGCGCCTCCAAAGCAATGTGTCGAGCCAACTCTCCGTACGTCAACACGTAATCGGCTATATTCGGTTGCAACATCGCACCGATTTGTTGATGAAAGTCAACTTCCTTATCGCCAAGTTCCAACATATCTCCTAAAACAGCGATTTTTTTGGCATATCCCGTTAATTCTCCAAGCAACTCAAGCGCCGCTTTCATCGATGTCGGACTGGCGTTGTAGGCATCATTAATAATCGTCCATCCACCTTTTGTTTTTGTCACTTCCATCCGCATACGAGTAACTTGTAAGCCAGAAAGACCTGTCTTGATCTCTTCCCAGCTTACTTCGAAAAAGCGCGCCACAGCAATCGCCGCTAATGCATTATACACATGGTGTTTCCCTAAAATCGGGAGAAAGAATGAAGCATCAGGTGCTTGATTGACCGTAAACACTGTTCCGCTCGCTTCTAAAAAAACGGTGAGCGGATAATAGTCATTGCTTTGTTCGCTCCCGAACGTGATGATATGATACGGCAATTCCATCTGCTGTACTCGTTTCGCCAAAAGCGGCTCATCGCCATGATATACAAAAACACTGTTTTCGTTTAATCCCGAGATAATTTCCAACTTCGCCCGAGCAATTCCATCACGTGAACCTAACTCTTGCATATGTGATTCGCCAATGTTCGTAATGACGGCTGCATCAGGTTTGGCCAATCGGGATAGGAGCTCAATCTCCCCGAAATTGCTCATTCCCATTTCTACAACGGCCATTTCCGTATCTTCCTCAAGGCGGAGCAACGTTAATGGCAGACCAATATGGTTATTAAGATTTCCTTCCGTTTTTTGCACTTTATACTTCGCTGACAATAGAGCGGATACGATATCTTTGGTCGTCGTCTTTCCATTGCTTCCTGTAATCCCGATTACTTTTACCGATAGTTGTTCACGATAACGATGGGCAAGACGCTGAAGCGCTTGTAATGTGTCGTCAACAAAAATAAGCGGAACATTTTCCGGCGGATGCGGCTCACTTTCTGCCCATAGCACTGCACACGCCCCTTTCGCAAACGCTTCACTCACAAATGCATGGCCGTTAAACGTTGTTCCTTTGAGCGGAATATATAAATTTCCAGGCTGAATCGTTCTTGTGTCAGTAGAAACTCCTTGAGCGATTAGAGACTCAAACGATGTTGACAAACCGTGCCCCTCTACCATTTCTTGAATATCGCGTAACGTACGAGTAATCATGTTGTATCCCCTTCATTTCTAAACTTCAAACGTATAGGTAATCGTCTGTTTTTCCTCATGACGCTCAATCGCTAATTGCACGAGACGTTCAATAAGTTCAGGATAAGATACGCCGCTATGTTTCCAAAGAAGCGGGAACATGCTAAACGGTGTAAACCCTGGCATCGTATTAATTTCGTTAATATATGCGACTCCGTCTTCTGTTAAGAAGAAGTCCGCGCGAACAAGTCCGGAAAGATCCAATGCTTTAAACGCCTTAATCGCCATCTGTTTGATCGTTTCATATTGTTCTTCCGTAACGTTAGCTGGAATAATCAATTCCGTATCCCCGTCTTCATATTTCGCTTGATAATCGTAAAATTCCTTTTTCGGCACAATTTCTCCAACAACCGAACAGATCGGCTTGTCATTGCCAAGGACACCGATTTCGATTTCACGACCGACGATTGCTTCTTCAATAATCACTTTTCGGTCGTATTTAAACGCTTCTGCAAACGCTTCTTTGACATCTTCTCGTTTTTTACATTTCGTAATTCCAACGCTCGACCCCGCATTTGCTGGCTTGACAAAACAAGGATAACCGAGCTCCTGTTCCACTTTGTCGTACGCTGCCTCTTCGTTTTCTCTCCATTCGCTTTTTGTAAACGACACATATTTCGCTTGACGTAATCCCGCTTGCGCAAATAAGTTTTTCATCACCACTTTATCCATTCCAACGGCGGAGGCAAGCACACCGTTTCCGACATAAGGAATATTCAATAACTCAAGCAGACCTTGAACGGTGCCATCTTCGCCATTTGGTCCATGTAATAACGGGAAGATCACATCAATGACGGTTTCTTTTTGCTGCTTCGTTCCTTCAACTACAGCAGCCGCTTCCTTTACAACCGGTGTTTGATTTAAAGCAACGGGTAAAATCGCCTTCTCCTCTGCCTTCAATTGAAGCTGCTTGACATCCTTGACTTCTCCCGTCAACTTTTCTCCTTTCACCCATTGTCCTTCCGTTGTAATATAAATAGGAATCACATCAAATTTGTTTTTATCAATGGCATTCATCACCGCCATGGCCGTTTGCAATGATACTTTATGTTCGGGCGATTTGCCGCCATATAAAATTCCAAGTCTCGTTTTCATTCGAGCTCCTCCTCATCTTTTTTCAACAATCTTTATTTTAACACGTTTTCCATCGTCCCGTATGATACTTTTATATGACCAACACAGGTTGTTTCGCTACTTGATAAAAAAAGCTCAAGCGCCCCAATTTTGCCTAAAAACTGCTCGCATCCTGCGGGCAAACGGCGAAATGTCGCCATCCAAGCTCCCGCGTAGACAAACGCTCTTTACCAGCTAGACAGCTTGTCGCTCCAAGGAAGCTGGTTTGAGCACAAAGTTCTCAAGCATCACGTTGTCATGCCATGCTTTGCGCAAGTTTTTCACGAATGTTTATCCAAGCAGCAAAATGGTTTGGCGCTGAAACTAGACACCGATGAACGATTAAAATTTATAATTTCTAATCATTTAGAAAAAACAACACCATCTAACCTTCTATTGTCACTGTTAGATGGTGCTGTTTTCTGTTATTTCAAGAGAACGTGATTTTCCCTCTCATACACCATAACAATTTCTTTTAAGGCGTCCTGAGCGGTTTTTTCGATTTGTGAAAAATACTCAGCAATTCGTTTATAAAAACGATTTTGTTCCACTTCATCATTTAATACGTGCAGGATTCTTTGCTCATAATCGTCAAGGCCGCTTAAATTGTAAATCAGCCCTTTTTCTTCTAGATAACGCAAATTAATTTGTTCTTGTCCTGGTAAATACCCAATCGTAAATAGCGGTAACCGTTTATGCAATACCTCGCTCACCGTTACTCCGCCCGGTTTCGTAATCACTGCATCCACTTCATGATACAAGCAATTCATTTCCTCAATATCTGATATATACGGAAGCGGGCGAATATGTGGTTGCCTCCAACTTGAAATTTCCTCGTAAAGCTTCTTATTAGTTCCACATAAAACAGAATATTGAAAGGCACGAGAACCTTCCATTTTTTCAAAAAAATCTATCATATTTCCTAGTCCTTGATTGCCGCCTGCCAGTAAAAGATGGAAGGGACGTCGTTTTCCCCTATTTTCAACCTTTTTTGACATCAGCTTTTCATGAACAGGAATGCCCGTTACAATGATCTGCTCTTCCTTAATATGATATTTCGTTATTAACTCTCGTTTTGCGTCGGCGTGGGGCACAAAGTGATAATCAATTCCTCTCTTTCCCCAAATCCCATTCATAAAAAAGTCTGTATATACATTGATAACAGGCGCTTTAACAACCTTTCGCTTTTTTAAGCGCTGCAAAATCCGCGACGGAAACGAATGTGTACAAATAATCAGCTGAGGTTGTTCCTTCTCTACCATTTTTTTCATTTTATGCTCAAAATAAGGTAGCCATGGCTCGAGATGAACGAATTCTAACCGTCCAAAATCCGGATACATTAACGTTTTATACACATGATGATACAACTTAGGATGTGAACGAATCCAGCGTAAATACATTTCGGAAATAACTTTTTCGATATACTCATTACAATAACTTAAAAAATCTACTTTTTTACATAGGACGGTTGGAAATTGTTTTTGTAAAAAATCAATGAGTGTATCGGCGACTTTATGATGGCCCGAACTCATTTGAAACAGCGGTAATACAAGAATTCTCATCATCGCTAGCTCCCTTTAATTTTCGAATGATTTTTTGCTAAACAATTGCTTGAGCCACAAAGCAAGCAAAAACAAAAGGAAGAACACAATCCCGATTAAAGGAAGGTAAAAGAGTGGAACATGAACATGTTGCCCCAACAACATTCCGACTAACATAATCGGAACAACCCATAACAATGCACCTATCGAAGCAAGCAACACAAACGAACCAAACGGAAATTGGATAACCCCTGACATATATGGGGAAATTTGCCTAACACCTGGAACGTAATATCCAAATAAAATAACCCATTTTCCATACTTTTGAAACAACTGATTCGCTCGCTCCCACTTTTCCTCTTTAATCCCTACATACTTTCCATATCTTTTAATAAAAGGCTGGCCTAAAAATCGGCCAACACCATAAGCTGTTATCATTCCTATTGTAGCACCACACCAGCTAACAACAAAACAATATTCCCACAGTAACTGTTGTCGAGCAATTAATATGCCAAGAAAAAATAACAAGCTTTCCTCTGGAGCAGGAATACCGACAATTCCAAAAAAGAGGAAGAGGAAAATAATCAAGTACCCATACGACTGGATATACGAAAAAATGATATTTGTATCCATACATCCCTCTCTCTAAACAGATGAAATCTGTTTTTTAGTTTGCGCATTCATCATATCGCTAATCGTTACCCATCTCATTTTTCTTGCTCCCTCTTCCTTTAACAATAATTCTAATGCCGCAAGCATATTTTCCGGAGCGTTTTTATCAGCTCCAAACGTATCTCCGCTATCATGGAGAACAATAATCGCTCCATCTTTCAAGCTGTTTTTTAATCGCTGAAACAGTTCGATCACACCGACATGTAGCTTCCAGTCTCCAAGGATATTGGTCCACATAATCGTTTGATACTTCTTTTGCAAAAAAAGTGTACATACATTAAAATGCCCCCAAGGCGGCCGATAATAAATTGGACGTTGCCCTGTAATTTGTTCAATCGCCTCTGCCGACTTCCGTAATCCTCTCTGTAAAAAAGGTGGAAATACAAACCAATTGCTAATATGTCGATAGTTATGCATCCCAATTTCGTGACCTTCTTCATGAATTCGCTTGACGATATCGGGATATTTTTTCGCCTTTGTGCCAACAATAAAAAACGTCGCTTTCACTTGGTGTTTTTTTAATATATCTAACAGACGAGGCGTATAATATGGATCGGGACCATCATCGAACGTTAACGCAATCATTCCCGACTGCGTTCCTTTTCTATAAATGCGAAAACCAGTTTTACGAATAAGAATCGTCGGAATGATTCCATAAAATAAAAAGCAACACAAAAAAGCAATCAGCCAAATCATAGATTCCACCTCTTTATTCGACCTCTACTCTTCCACTTTAACAGCAGCAACATCCATTGAAAATAGTAAGTTATAGGATTTTCGCAGATTTCCATCTTGTTCTTTGCTATAATACAATACGGAGTGATAAAAAGAAAAGATTCAAAGATTCATCGGCATATATTTCAAATTAGAAAAGCACAAATGCCGCATTTCTCTCGAAACCGCATGCTCTACGCCGATTTCTGCGATTTCAATGATTTGGCCCGAGAGAGCCTAGACGGAAAAAATGAAAGCGGCACTATCTTTGTATCATGATAAAAGACAGGTGATCAGATTGAACAAAAAAATTCTCCTTACCGGCGGCGGATCAGCCGGTCATGTAACCGTCAATTTAGCACTCATCCCCAAACTGAAAGAACAAGGTTGGGATATTTCCTATATCGGTTCACATAACGGTATCGAACGAGAACTTGTTTCTCAAGTGAAAGATGTTCCGTATTTTCCTATTTCAACTGGAAAATTACGCCGCTACTTCGATTGGAACAATTTTAAGGACCCGTTCAAGGTCATCAAAGGAACGCTTCAAGCGTACCAAATTATGAAAAAAGAAAAGCCAAGCATCGTGTTTTCCAAAGGCGGATTTGTCTCCGTCCCCGTAATCATCGGAGCTTGGTTAAATGGCATTCCTACCATCATTCACGAATCCGATATTACACCGGGACTTGCCAACAAAATCGCGATGCCGTTTGCGACAAAAATATGTGTTACATTTCCAGAAACGCTCCGTCATGTCAAGGAACATAAAGGTGTATACGTAGGAGCGGTCGTGCGCGAAGAATTAAAAAAAGGAGATGCTAATCAAGGATTTGAGTATTGTCAGTTTCAAAAAGGAAAGCCCGTTCTTCTTGTCATGGGTGGAAGTTTAGGGTCAAAACGCATTAATGACGCATTGCGTGCCAATCTACAAACACTTCTTTCGGATTTCCAAATTGTTCATATTTGCGGAAAAGGAAATGTCGACGCTCAATTTGCGAATGAAAAAGGATATAAACAGTTCGAGTATGTCCACGAAGAACTGCCTCATCTGATGGCGATGGCGGACATCGTGTTATCACGCGCCGGATCAAACTCGATTTTTGAATTTCTTACATTGAGAAAGCCGATGCTTCTCATTCCCCTTCCGAAAGGGGCAAGCCGCGGTGACCAAATTTTAAATGCCCGTTCCTTTCAAAAATCGGGATACGCCGAAGTACTGTTGGAAGAAGAACTGACAAACGAATCGTTATTAAAAGCCATTTATCATTTATACCGAGGCAGACAGAAATACATTGATAATATGAATAAGTCCGAGGCAAACGATGCGTTAAACAAACTCCTTGCATTGATTAACGAATCAAGCAAAAAGTAACTTGAAAAATCCGGAAAAATGATTATAATACTAAAAAAGTCAATACCCAATTCGATGACGAAGAGAGTAGTTATATAGAAAGCTCCAGCGAGTCAGGGATGGTGGAAGCCTGATGCGGACTATATAATGAAGCGCCCTTCGGAGATGCTTGTCTGAACGCCGATTGGTCAGTAGGACTGGCCGGGGAACTCCCTCGTTAACAACAAAAGCTGGTTCATATCGAACAATCAGAGTGGTACCGCGGGTGACGAGCTCGTCTCTATCAAGAGACGGGCTTTTTTGTTTAATTCAAAGGAGGAGGAAACATGAACTATAAGGTCTATTTTGCCAAACGCATCGCTGATTCACTTGACGAACAGCTTACTGAACAACAAGCATATGAACTGATTGAAACTCCAAAATATGCATCTCATGGAGATTTAGCATTTCCTTGCTTTACGCTGGCAAAAGCGTTTCGAAAGTCTCCTGCTCTCATCGCCGAAGAGCTTGCCGTAAAAATGAATGATCCATTATTTGAGAAGGTCGAAGCAAAAGGTGCTTATGTAAATGTCTTTTTAGACAAAGCTGCTGTCAGCAAGCAAGTCGTTGAAGCCATTTTACAACAAGGCAGCCATTATGGCGATTTATCATTTGGGAAAGAACAAACAATTGTCCTTGATTTTTCTTCACCGAACATCGCCAAACCGTTTTCCATGGGACATCTCCGCTCCACCGTTATCGGAAGCGCCATCGCCAACATCGCCGAAAAATGCGGCTACAAGGCAGTAAGAATTAATCATCTAGGCGACTGGGGCACACAATTCGGCAAATTAATTGCTGCTTATAAACGATGGGGCGATGAAAGCAAAATTAAAGAAAATCCCATTAAGGAGCTGTTCAGCCTCTACGTAAAATTTCATGAAGAGGCAGAAACAGACAAACAGCTTGAAAGTGAAGGACGGGCATGGTTTAAAAAGCTGGAAGACGGTAACGAGGAAGCACACCGGATCTGGAAATGGTTTCGTGATGAGTCTTTAAAAGACTTCTCCCGCATCTACGAATTGCTGGGTGTTTCGTTTGACTCCTACAACGGAGAAGCATTTTACAATGACAAAATGGAGCACATTGTGCATTTGCTTGAGGAACAAAATTTATTAAGCGAATCGGATGGGGCGATGGTTGTTCGGCTTGACGAAAAAGAATTGCCGCCTTGCCTCATTAAAAAATCAGACGGAGCGACATTATACGCAACTCGTGATTTAGCGGCAGCAGTTTACCGTTATGAAACATACCAGTTTGCTAAAGCCCTTTATGTCGTCGGACGTGAACAAAGCCTTCATTTTCAACAAGTGTTCTCCGTGCTCGAAAAGCTTGGTTTCGATTGGGCAAAAACGATGGTTCACGTCCCTTTTGGTCTCATGTTAAAGGACGGCAAAAAGATGTCAACGAGAAAAGGCCGCGTGATTTTGCTTGAAGATGCCCTCAAGGAAGCGATCGCGCTGGCAAAACAAAATATCGCAGCAAAAAACCCAGGTTTAGAAAACAAAGAAGAAGTGGCACGCCAAGTCGGTGTTGGCGCGGTCATCTTTTATGATTTAAAACATGAACGAACGAGCAATATTGAATTTTCACTTGAAGACATGCTGAAATTCGAAGGCGAAACAGGGCCATATGTGCAATATACGTACGCAAGATCCTGTTCCATTCTTCGAAACGCTCAAACAGCAGTGACAAACACCATTCACGGACTAACTACAGAAGAAAGTTGGAAAATTGTCAAACTGCTTGCTTCCTTCCCGAGTGTGATTGAAAAAGCGTACGAACATCTCGATCCTTCTTTGATTGCTAAATATGTCATCGATTTGGCCCAAGCGTTTAACAGCTATTACGCCCACACAAAAATCCTTGTCAAAGATGAAGAACTGAACTCGCGCCTTGCCTTGGTTCAGGCGGCAGCCATTGTATTAAAAGAAGGATTACGGCTATTAGGAATTGAGACGCCGGAACAAATGTAGGCAAGAGCGGGAACATCCTAAAAAACAAACATGGCATCTGTAAAATATAGATGCCATGTTTGAGACTATAAGAAGCGCCAGAAGTTTATAAAGGATATAGCATTTAACATGAACTTATAGATAAGCGGACCATAATAGTGAAGTTATTCAAAAAATATTATTTTCTTTTCTGAAATAAAGGAGCCATTCGATCAACCCGATTTGTCCAAATACCACCTGTATAGTTAGATAGTAAGCATTTATATCTTCGGCTGTATCAGAACCTCTCGAAAAATCGCCACTCCCTCCAACGATCATTACACGAGTATCGACATTCTCCATTCAATTCAAGAAATGATTAGGCTATCCCCATAACCAAAGAGCAATTATTTCAGATATATAGAGTTGGAGATGTTCACACGTCGATGACACAATACCAGCTCATACGATGAAAATATAAGGAAATAAACAATCATTCATGGCAGCTATAGACATGCCTCGAAGGTTCGGGAGCAGTTTTTTAAAGCAGTGATGGGATCATCGCCACCATATGCCGTTAATGGAGCATCGTTTAGTTAGATTCTGTTAAAGGCAATTATTTTCTAAAATATGTTATAACCAATGAACACGAACGCTTCGAGGAGGTTAGCAGGGGCATAAGTAAGTTATTCAACAACTTGCTTAAATTCTTAGGCACATTGATCCTACGCAAAAAAAGGAAGCCGAGCAATGGCTTAAACGCTATGTTCTGTCGGTGACCGGCTGATTGATAAATTGCATGAAATTCGCTTCAAGGAGGAGTTGAATGTCCTCATTGTGCAAGTGAGTTCGTTGTCCGTTTCGGGAAATACAATGGTCGCCAACGCTATAAATGCAAGTGTTGTCGCAAAACGTTTAATTGATATGCCACATACTGCTCTCTATCGCACTCGTAAAAACAATGAGTGGATTGCTTATGATTAAGGGATATTCTCTACGAAAATCTGCCGAAATCGTAGGGGTTACTTGAGTTACGCTTTTTACAAGCTGCTCAATGCGTTAAAACAAATAGACTTCGAGCAATTTGAAGGTATCGTTGAAGTGGATGAAACCTACTTTCTTACTCCCAAAAAGGCAAACATGATGTTACAGCTTGCAAGTCTCGCCAACGCGTGGTAAATCAAAACATCGAGGTATTAGTAGTGTTCTTGCGGCTCGTGACCGAGCCACATCCACGGTATCCAAAGTGACTTGTATGGGTTAAAAACTCAAGAGGACAAAGCCATCATCTCTAAACTTCATAGCGATAATGTATTGGTTACAAATGCTTGGAGAACTTATTAAGATTTACGCAAAAGAGAAAGTCTTGAAGCATTATCTCATCAAGTCTAACGGTACGCACGCCATTAAGGGCATCTACCACATTCAGGCTGTGAACGGTGTTCACAGTCGTTTGAAACAATGGAGTGAACGCTTAAAGATGCTGCAAGTAAGTACCTTGAGAACTATTTGGCTCGATTTTGATTCGTGGATAAACGAGGAAATGAATCCACCAAGCAGAATATTAAAGATATGCCACTATCTTCTTTCTCCTTTGAGGTGAATGATACTTATGAAAACATTCATCTTGCTAAATTTTCAATATGATTATCATTGTTTCATTAAAGAGCAGTAATTCATATGGTGCTTGTAATAATATCTAACATTGTTGTTGTGAGAAAAAAATTCTTCGTATTAAATTAAAGAAGATAGCTTAACTAATTTGAGGTGATGATGTTGGTTAGTGATGTGAAAATCGAACAATTAAAATCAATTGAAGAACATATTGATGAGCTTTCGGAACTTCTGATACAGGTAGTAGAAGACGGTGCGTCGATTGGCTTTTTACCACCATTAAAACTTTCAGATGCTAAAAAATATTGGGAAAACGTATTAACCCCTGAAGTGATTCTATTTGTCGCTAAAATAAACAATCAGATCGTCGGAAGTGTACAGTTGCATTTATGTACTAAGCAGAACGGTGGGCATAGAGCCGAAATCGCAAAATTAATGACACATCCTAATTATCGACGGAATGGCATTGGTCGTTCACTAATGCAAAAGGCTGAAGAAAGAGCAAAACAGGAGGGGAGGTCATTATTAGTTCTCGATACAAGGGAAGGAGACCCTTCTAATCATCTTTATGCTTCAATAGGTTATATTCAGGCTGGACGGATTCCTAACTATGCGAAATCTGCAAGTGGCGAATTGCATGCAACTATTTTCTATTATAAAATCCTCAGCTAATCTAATGGAACTACAAATATTTTCAACTAACAGGATTCGATAGTTTAATAAATTCAATGGCAAAAGAGGTCGGTCTTTACTCTGTAAAATTAAAGATAGGTGAATAAGTATGATTAACCGATACCATTGGTTTAAAGGATATAAGATTCATCTCTGTACCGCTGTCAAGGGAATCATCTTATCTCTGTGTTGGCACAACGGCAAATCGGAATAATGCCGCAGTGGCTCCAGAACTACCTTCTTCTTTGCCGAAGCGGAGAATCAAATGAACACTAGGCGATGCTGCATATGGCAGCGAAAAGGCCCGTCAGACAGAAGAACAATCAGAAATCCTATTGATTTCCCCCATCAAGCGCCGCAACAACGAGGAATAGAAAAATACCTATGGACTGGTTCTTTCTATACTTTTTGAAGACGAGGTTTGGCCGATGGCTGTTTGGGCTTCGCTATGAGATAGAATGGATATTTAATGATCTAAAAAATGACGCTCTGGAACAGCCGCGATGGTATGAATTTCATCGATATTTACTGCATGTGTTATGCTGCACCCTTATGCCTAACTTCGGGTTTTTACTTTAGCCATCTTTATAGAATAGAATAAAAAACTATTTAGAATGATTTGAAAAGGGAATTCAGTAGAATAAATAAAACAACGATAGCAACAACAATAAACACTTCTTTTTTACTAGTATTTTCATCTTCTTTTCCTTGCTGTTTTATCTCCCTATACTTTTTTTGGATCTGTTTTTGTATCTGTTTCTTTTTATCATCCAATTTTGTATGAACCTCCTTAAATTAAAAATTAGTATGTACTCGATTTTTTAATGATTTTAACATAGAAAGGACAGGTTAATTTAGAGGTAGCATCAGGAAAACATGATTTATTAAGTCCAATAACAAATCTGAATATATTTTTTACACAAAAAAGACTGATTCCTCTCCTTAATTTAATAGAGAAATCAGTCTTTCTATACTGCTCCCGGCAAGGATTAGCGGGAAGAGCTGTATGCGAAGATCCGTGCGTATGAACTCTATAAGAAGAGTGGTCAGAGATAGCTTCCCCTACTCTATTGGATGAAAAAATTTCCCCTTTATTAATCATACCACTCTGTATAAGCACTATATGATGGATTTGTTAATTTTTCTATTTCCATCAACAAAACTTCGAACATTGAACGTTACTGCACATGTTCCTCCCTTACTAGATAGTTCAAAAGAAGCTACTGTATCGTTAAAAGTGATGTCTTCTTCTGATTTAGAAGGTCTTCTCCACCAGAATAAAATGTTTTGGATTGAGTATAAAACGTTGAAGAGCCTAAAAAGTCCCACTCGCCAACACCTAGTAATATCATTAGAGATTTTGGTAATCCTAATATTAACAGTGGAATGAATATTAATCCCACTTTCAGACTGTCCAAATATTTTTGCCTCTTGTCGTATTTATAATGCTTTTCTCCTTCCAAACGATTCGTAGCTATCTTGCCAACGGAGAATTCGGCGTCCTGCCAGCTCCAGAAGATAATCGGTCAATTTTCCAAGCAATGCAAACAATAGAATGCTGGCAATGATGATCGCCGGACGCCCCGTCGTTTGACCATCAGTCAGAAGAAACCCCAATCCTTTGCTTGCCCCCATAATCTCTGCAGCTACGACAAACATCCATCCTAATCCTAGACCGCTTCGTAGTCCGACAATGAAAGAAGGAAGGGCCGCCGGAAGAAAAAAATGGCGAATCAATCTCCAACCTTGATAACCGTGCACCCACCCCACTTCCAGTAGCCTGCGATCCACTCCTTGAATGCCGGACACTAAATTTAGATAAACCGGGAAAAAGACGCCCAAAGCAATTAATGATATTTTTGAAGTCTCACTAATGCCCATCCATAAAATAAACAGCGGCACCCAGGCCAAGGAAGGGATATTGCGCAACGCTTGAATAAGAGGATCTAACAAATATCGAATTGTACGAAAATATCCGTTCAACACTCCAAACAATAAAGCTAGAGCCGTACCGAGCAGAAATCCCATGCTTACCCGGTATAATGTAATTCCGACATGTTCTAGAAGTTCGCCCTCGCGAAACAAATCCACAATGGTGGAAACGATTTTCAAAGGGGAAGGCATGATATTTGCGGCGATCCAACCGTTAATCGAAGAAATCTGCCACAAGATTACAATAAATATTGGAACAATGAGACCCATTCCGGTGATCACAAAATTTTTGTTCCATTGACGCAACCACAATCCCCCCTTAATTCTTGTCGATGTGTTTTATATACTGCGGATCGATTAAATCGTCGATCGTTTTCTTTATATCCACGGATTTGTCAATGACGCCGCTTTTCAGCAAGATTTCACCAGCCGCTTCAATTGTCTGCTTGTGGACTTCGCCGATGACCGGGTTGGTCAAATCTGTACGGCTGAGCACTTTGTCTGTGACTTCTTCGCTCTGTTTGCTTTCCGCGGCCACGATTTTCACAAATTCGTCCGGATTCTCGATCGCCCATTTTCTAGCTTTTTCATAAGCTTTCAGCACTTTTTCCACAATCTCAGGATGATCTTTCGCGAAGGCTTCCCTGACATTCAGGAATCCATACGTATTCCAATCCGCGTTGCGGAAAAACAGCTTGGAGTGCTTCTCTATCTCCGTCTGTGCGATATATGGATCAAGTCCTGCCCATGCATCCACATCTCCTTTTTCTAGGGCAGTTTTACCGTCAGGGTGTTGCAGCTGAACGATTTCCACGTCTTTTTCGCTCAATCCCGCAGTATCCAACGCCCGAAGCAAAAAGATGTAAGGATCCGTTCCACGTGTGACAGCGATTTTTTTCCTCTTTAAATCTTTTACCTTTTCTATAGGGGAACCCGCACGTACAACCAATGCTGTCCATTCAGGTTTGGAATAAACATAAATCGATTTGATCGGGTTTCCATTCGCCTTTCCGAGCAGAGCAGCGGAGCCTGCTGTCGAACCGAAATCGATGCTCTTGCTGTTCAATAGCTCTAACGCTTTATTGCTTCCGGCACTGAAAACCCATTCGACTTCGATGCCGTCCTTCTGCAGTTCATCCTCCAACCATTTCTTTTCTTTCAATACTAGACTAACTGGATTGTAGTAAGCGTAATCGAGTTTTACGGTTTTCACTTCTGACGCTGTGGAAGCCGAGCGGTTGCAGCTGCTGAGAATCCCAATTGCGGCAACGATCAGAAAAATGAAGGCGACTTTATATACCTTTGAAATCATCGTGAAGATCCCTCTTTCATTCGGTAATGATTATGAAACGTTTGAAAATGATTATTTAGGGAGAGACTGCCAATACGGATGCGGGAGCCCCCCGCTCCATGAGATGATCGAGAATCAGTTTTTCGTAGTAGGCGAAATCACTGTTTCTTTCCCTCGGTCGAGGTAGATGTACCGGTAAATCGATTGCAATCGCGCCGTTTTTGATGAGGACGATGCGATCTGCTAGTGCAACTGCCTCACTGACGTCGTGTGTTACCAGAATGGCTGAAAACTGCTGTTCCTGCCAAATCCGTTCGATCAGCTCCTGCATTTCGATGCGTGTCAGCGCATCTAATGCGCTGAGCGGCTCATCCAACAGAAGAAGACGTGGAGAACCTGCTAGTGCTCTCGCCAGAGCGATGCGCTGACGCTGCCCTCCGGATAACACGCTAGGCCATTCTTTGGCTTTATGTTCCAGTCCCACCAATCGCAGAGCTTCCTCCGCTCTAGCTTTGTCTCCGTTTCTTGCACCAATTTGTACATTGGCAATGACGCTTTTCCACGGAAGCAATCTGGCATCTTGGAACAAGATCCTAGTATCCGGATGAATTCCCCTGACTCTCTCTCCGTCTAAAAGAATTTCCCCTTCTGCCGGAACATCAAGTCCAGCAAGCAGGCGCAACAGCGTGCTTTTGCCGCAGCCGCTGCGCCCGACGATGGCAACAAATTCACCCGGTTTGATTTCTAAATCCAACCGTTTCAGCACTTCGACATTACCAAACTGTTTTCTAACACCTTTTACCTGCAAATGGGAACCTATAGACTTTATACCCAATACCCATTCCTCCTAATTCTGATTGTGCCATTTTGCGGAATATGGCGGATGATCTGAACAGAAACAATTGACGAACGTTCTATAGACAGCGCTATACTTCTTTTAATCAACTGCTTGTTAGGAAAAATAAACAGAAAAACTCGGTTCATACTGAAACTTGTTTACCGCAGCGCCAAACGATTCAGTCATTTCATTTACGTGCTCGAAGATGGTTTCGATCTCCCGGATGGAATCGAACGGTTGCTCGTTCATTACAGCAACTGCCTGTGTCGCTGAAGTCACCCCTTTTGTCGTTTTGGATGTTTCTTGAATCGATTCCACGACCAACTGGTCTCCAGTGGACATTTGCTTAATGGTGGTTGCCACCTCAATAATTTGCGGACTCAATTTGTTTACTCGGTCCGCAATGGTCTGAAATCGCTAAAAGAAAATCATCTCGCTTAACACATAGAGGGCTGTAACACCAGAGAATAACACATGAACTGTTTACTTTCGTTTTTGCACAGCCCATGGAAACCTGTCTTTTTTACAGTTGGGGGCTTCACTTCTGTTCAATGTTTTGTAGAAAAAATTCCCATGAGAATGAAGTGCCACAGGGCGCTTTGTTTAAAGCGGCCTAAGGGAATCCCTCAGGCCTGAACTCAACCATATGTGTCAGGTTTTAATCTCCGCCTTCATACCAAAGCTCGAGAGGCAAACCAACAAGAGCTTTTCCTATCCATTCACGAGCAATATTGTTGGAAGGCCCCATAGCAATACCGGCGCGGGCATCTCTAAACAACCGCTCAAATACTCCCCGCTTATATCCGTAACCGCCTGTGACATCCAGTGCGGCCTTCGTCGCTTTATTGGCGACTTCCGATGCATGAATTTTGAATTCGACAAGCGGCAAAAGCAGCTCAACTTGCGGTTTGCCCTGTGCCTGCAGCTCGTCCAACTGTTTGGCCAATGAATATTGCCACGGCTTCAGGCTATCAATCAAAACCTTCACCTCGGCTAATTGTTGGCGGATCACTTGGTAATCCGCAAGACGTTTGTTGAAATCGCGATGAATCGTCCCTTTTACGTATGAGGTTGCCGCTTCCAAGGCTGCTTCCGCAACGCCAAGCCAAGTAGAGCCAAGTCCGATCAAATAGATGGGAGAAACGCCGCTCTCTAATATTTCTCTTCCCTGGCCCTCTTTCCCAAGTTTGTCCCTTTGATGAACACGGACGCCTTCATAGGTAATCGGACCGCTGTGATTTCCCCGAACCCCCAGAGCTTCCCATACTCCCGGCTTAATTCCCGGCAACTTCCCGTCCACAATGAAAAAACTGACATCCGTTGGTGTCTGTGCTCCTGGCGAACGGGTCTGAAAGACATAAAAATCTGCTTGACCAGAGCTGGTGGTAAACGATTTTTCCGCATTGAGAATGTAGTATTCTCCATCGCGGGAAGCTTCGCTTAAATTGAACCACCAGTGACCTCCCGTCGCTTTTTCGCTCGTGGAATAGGTACCGATAAGCCCTTGGCGGATCGGCTTCAGCCAGCGCTCCTTTTGATCGTCGTTTCCGTACAGTGAGATGGTTTGAGCAGCACCTACATGCATGACGTAAACGAGTGATGTGGAAGGGCAGCCTCTGGCGATCTCTTCCGCAGCTATGGCAAAAGCGACATGATCCAGACCGCGTCCGTCCCATCGTTCAGGAATCAATACACCATTCCATCCTGTTTCAGCAAGCACTTGAAGATTTTGTTTAGGGAAAATGCCATCCCGGTCGATGATGTCGGCATTCGGTTTAATGACTTTCTCCACAATAGCGCGGATTTCTTCTCGCAGCGCTTCATAATTCGGTTGTACGCTCGAGCTATTCACTGTTACGCTCATATTCACAATCTCCTTTGTAAGTAATTTTTTATACGACATCCACGTTTAACGCTGCTTCCTTTTCACGAACCAACGGAATCACTTTTTCGCCGAATAATTGGATGTCTTCGTCATAATGGAGGAATCCGGTCAAAATGAGATCGACACCGATTTTTTTGAGTTCGATAATGCGGTCCGCCACCTGTTCCGCCGTACCGATCAATCCGGTTTTGAAACCGTCGTTGTATTGGACCAAATCGTTAAAATCCGAATGAGCCCACATGCCTTCTCTTTCTGGAGAGGCTTTGCCGGCAAAGCGCACTTGGCTGCGGAATCCTTCCACAGCTTCGTCATCCGCGTATGCAATGATGTCGCGAAGCACCTGCTTAGCTTCCTCTTCCGTGTCCCGCACGATAACAAACGCGTTGACGCCAAATTTCAGCTTACGGTTGTTTGCAGCCGCCAGCGATTTCACCTCATCGATTTGCGCTTTAAGGCCATCAATGGTATTTCCGTTCATGAAATACCAGTCAGATACTCTGGATGCCATCTTTCTGGCGGCGGAGGAATTGCCTCCTTGGAAAATCTCCGGAACGTTATATGGTTTTGGCTTTAGAGGGGCACCGTTAATTCGGTAAAAATCACCGCGAAAATGGGTTTCCTCCTCAGTCCACAATTTTCGAAGCACACTGATAAATTCTTCGGATCTACGATATCTTTCGTCGTGATCCAGCCAAGGCTCACCGTACGCGTGAAATTCTCCTTTAAACCACCCGCTCACTACATTAATCGCAGCACGTCCATGGCTGATTTGGTCAATGGTAGAGATCATTTTGGCTACCGTCCCCGGATGCCACAAGCCGGGAAGAACAGCCGAAATCAATTTTATTCTCTTGGTTACCGTCGCTAAAGCTGATGCCAACGTGATGGCCTCCAGTTGATTTTCCGCACCGTAGCTTGCAATAAACCTGGTCTGCAGCAATGCATATTCAAATCCGACTTCCTCAGCAATTTGGGCATACCTAGCATTGTCTTCAAAGGACCATCCTGTCTTTTGAGGGATCTTGGAAATGACCAATCCTCCGCTGACATTAGGTACCCAATAAGCGAACTTCAAAGACATATTTTTCACCCCTGTTTAGATTTATTTATAGACAAAGGGGAAGTCCCTCTGCTATTTAAGGAATAATTGGAACGGATAAAAGCATCATCTGAGTGGAATCGGAATAGGTGCATTGAGTTGACTAGTAGGTGTGCTTCTTTTATCTTGTTGCAATGAAGATGCTGCC
The DNA here is from genome assembly GCF_015326725.1 of Thermaerobacillus caldiproteolyticus. Classification (NCBI taxonomy): domain Bacteria; kingdom Bacillati; phylum Bacillota; class Bacilli; order Caryophanales; family Anoxybacillaceae; genus Thermaerobacillus; species Thermaerobacillus caldiproteolyticus. The sequence goes on along the minus strand of NZ_CP064060.1, from coordinate 3,374,489 downwards.
TGTTTTACTCGACTCTTTCTAGCGATAATCCCGTTCTTCGTTTGATTTCTTCAGCAAATTCCGTGGACGCTTTATCTAATCTGTGGATCAAATCTTCTGATAGATTGTAGCCTTTTTGTTCATTTCGGGTTATCCAAGTATCGACCGCATACACCCCGCCAAGAATGTGCCTGCTGCCCAATGCGGATAACACCGGTTTCAATGCATAGTCGATGGACAAAAGATGGGCGATCGTTCCTCCGATAAACAGCGGAAGAATGACTTTTCCTGATAACCCTTTTTGCGGAAGCAAATCGAGATAGGTCTTCAATACTCCCGTATACGCCGCTTTATACACCGGACTCGCGATGATGATCGCCTCCGCTTCCTCCACCTTTTTGTTAGTATGCAGAATAGCTTCGCTGTCGAATTTGGCTTTGATTAAATCCTCCGCGGGCAATTCCGCAACTCGGATGTGCTCAATTTCAATGCCCTCTTGCGACAACCGTTGTTCTACGTATTGAATAATTCCGTTGAGTCTTGATGCTAGAGAAGGACTCCCGTTGATAATGACTGCTTTCCCCATATAAAATTCCCCTTCCTACAGCCAGGTCTAATAACATATAAATCCTATTGGATTAGTATGTTTTATGCTTGTAATCATATCATCGTGCCCATTTATTGTCAATATCCAAAAGAAAAAAGACACTTAGCATTCGCTAACGTGTCGGGAGAAAAACGGGAATCTCTTCAGACTAACGAAATTCTCCTCATATTCAAATAATGGATCATTTATTTTTACAGCAAGCTCTTCGATGCGGCGGTGAAAGCAAGGGACTTTTAAAGTTCTTTTCGCAGTGTAAAGCAAGGAAATGCTAAATCTCCGCAAGAAGCATGTTTAGGAATTTCAACCAATTCGTATACTTGTGCTGTAGAAAGATGTACTGGAAGTAGAATAGCAGCTCGATTTTGTTGGCTGGCCTCTATACAACCATATTGTTAGAAAATGAGGATGCTTTAGAGGTTGTAAATACGATTTGTCATCCCGACCGCTTAGAGGAGGAAATAATCAAGCACAAGCCTGATGTCATTGTCATGGATATAAGAATGAAAAGCGATAACGGAATTGAATGGACAAAGAAAATAGTCGAAAAATATCCAACATGTAAAGTCGTTATTTTATCAGGATATGCCTATGACGAATACATTCGCGCTGCTTACGAAGCCGGTGCCTATGCGTTTGTTACAAAAGAAAATTCCGTCTTTGAATTAGCCAATGCGATTCGGCAGAGCCATTTAGGAATCAAATCTTTTCCAATGAACCGATTATCCGATTATAACACCCCTCTCACAAAAATAGAATTAAAAATTCTCCAATTCATTTCCGAGGATAGGACAAACGCAGAAATCAGCGAGCTGTTAAACATCAGCAAAAGAACAGTCGAACATCATGTATCTTCGATTTTACGAAAATTGGATGTTGACTCACGGGTCGGAGCGGTCGTCAAAGCCATCAAGCTCGGGTTATTGGATTTTTGAGTCATTCGATGAATCCCCTTGTCTCCTAGGGATTCATCGAACTATCTTCTTATCGTTCGTATGTCATAGAAATCGCCTTATTGGCATTGCGCACATCGTTATGAAGCAGTTGATTCAAGTCGTGGGCTGGGTAGTAGCCTCGTTCATGCATATAGTGAAACACTTTTTCATGTGTATCAATTGCCTTCAGCAAATGCTTTAAAAATGTCTTTCTCAACATCGGCGTAGCCGTCTGCGTAATCGCTGTAGCATAATTCCGTACCGCTGTTTTTGCAAATCCTAATACCTAATAAGTCATCAGCATATAATGTGCTTTCATCCCGTGATTCCCGCGCTTCCCCGTACATTGGTGCCACAGGAATAAACGGTAACAACTCCCGCAAATTAGTCTCCAATCCTTCAATCGTATTGACATAAATGGATTTTAATGCTGGACACTCTACTTTTCCAACAGACTTTTTCATTTTGGTGAATGCATTAGCTTTTGTGCAACTCGAATGTTTCATGCCATGCTAAATGGCGGTGAACATGCGTTGTTCCATAAGTATACGCATGCATTTTTTCTCTTCCTTGCATAATGGGGGAATCACCGTTGACTTTATATGCGCGAGTGGAGAAAAAGCTCACCAAAAAGACCTCCTCCACATGAGAGAAGGTCTTTCCAAATTATAGTATATCATCATCCCCGTCAAACCAATCATCCATAATGTCTTCCACATGATCTTCTACGTCAAACGCATCTTCTACTACATCCTCTATCAGTTCTTCTGCAACCATGCCAGCAAGCATTCCCGCTGCAAATCCGCCGATCGCTCCCATCATTCCATGTCCATGATGCCGAGATGGGTGAAGATGATAATCCGGATGATGCGGAGAATAATAACCTGGATGATGTGGAACATGCACCGAACCGACGTATAACTGAGGTTGTTGCACCATTTCGTGCAACAGCATATGCAGCTTTTGTGTTAATCCTTCTACATCATTGATTTCATCATAGCTAAAGAAAACTTCTCTTTTTAATTCTCTTTCGCTGAAACCGAATAAGCCGCTTAACACATCCACTTCCAGATGCAAACGAATGCCGCTTTCCTCTAAGAAAGCTAAAAATTCTACTCCCTGAACCATTTCTCTAAATGCACCTGTTGGGAAAAATTCGAACTCTTGCCCATATGCCGTTACTTTACCTGAAGTAGGTTTTTCGCGAAATCCAAGCTTATCAAACGCATAAAACAGCTTTTCCAGCGGCAACGGAGGTAGTATACGAATCGCATCTCGGTCTAACGCATCGACTCCTTCAGCAATATCAAGACGTGTTACTAATATGTAATCCACGCCATAACGTGTTATCGGCAAATGAGTAGGTAACACATAAGAAAATGGTAATACTTTTCTTTCTCCCGGTTTGATCGTAAATGATGGAGAAACAGGAATAACAGCAACCGTTTGACGACGTTCTTGCCCATTGGCATGAACAATGACATGCAATTCCACATCTAATTTACGAATATGCTGTTCCACTGCTCCCCCTTCAATAAAAAACTCTCCCTCGATTTTCTCACCAAGTCGCACATGAGGATGATGTAAAACAAGATTGACTTTCGCAGAACCCACACCCAATTTAGACAATAGCTTTTTTAGCATGTATCATCTCTCCTCATTCTTTTTCCTACAATCGATTTTTACGAATCAACCATGGAAAAGGATTCAAAAAATCCTAAAGGTTATTGTAACCCTTAGGATTTTTTGAACTTACTTAAAAAAGATTTTCGCAATGCCGAGACAAATTAAAATCGTTCCTGGAATCATTGTTGCTTTTTTCATCACTTTTATTTTCGAAAATTTATATCCCGTTCGCAGACCAAAGCGAATAAAAACGATATTCATGATAGATACCAATACAGCAAGAACAATCGGAGAATATCCTAAAAAGGAAGCACTCAAGCCCGCTCCAAATGCATCCATAGATAAGGCGATACCAATTAACATCGCCTCTTTCATGCTGATAGTACCTGATCCGTCAAGATCCGCCATGGATGGCCTTTTTAATATTTGAATTACAATCCCAAATCGATTCAGACGAAGTCTCCATATTCGCGTACGCGCTGGCGGTATCGGACGTTGTTCCACACTCTCATCTTCATCTTCTTGCTTCCTAACAACATTGTAAATCGCCCATACGCCTAACGCAATCAAAATGAACGCTGCCGCCCATCGTTCCACTTGAACTGGCAACACCAAAACCAAAAATGTGCCAACATACATTGAAAACAATAGCATTATCCCTGACAATAGGGCAATGACCATGATCGAGCGAAATGGAAACTTCATTTTTCGTAATCCATATGTTACACCAACACTCAAACTGTCTAAACTCACGGCTAACGCTAACATCAACATCGATACATATTTCATCATAGTTCCGTTCCCCCTGCGTTACTATATGCAACATCGCAAGCAGGCGGAACTCGTATACATTTATTGCATATTTTCGACGCTTATCGATTTCCGGGGAAATATTTCTTCTCCTTTCGACATTTCCCTTTTTATTTTTTCAAGTGATACGGCAACGTAGCAATGACAATATCTTTTTTAAGAATCAAAAAGAATCGCAAAATAATCGCTGTCTGATTATGCAATAACGTATGCCACCATTTTTTCACAATGAACTGTGGCATTAAGATAGTGATTGGTGATCCTTTTGTTTCTTTTTCAACATCGTTAATATAATCCAACATCGGAGAAAGAATCGTTCGATATGGTGAATAAATCACTTTTAACTCAATGTCTGGATAAAACTTCTCCCATTTGTCTCGCAGCTTTTTCTCTTCCTCTTCGTGAAAAATAACCGAGATAGCCGTAATATCATTGGAAATACTTCTTGCGTACTGTACCGACTGAGCCACAACTTTACTAACTCCGGAAATTGGTATAATCACTTTCGGTTTTACGACTTTTTCACGCTGTCTCCATTCCTGCTCATCCAGTTTTAATTGCTCACCGAGTTTTTCATAATGGTCACGAATTTTATAAAACATTATAACTAGCAACGGAATCGCAATAATGACTAACCAAGCACCTTGAGTAAATTTTGCTATAACCGTAATGACAGTAACTAATCCTGTAACAATCGTTCCAGTAATAATGATGGCCAGTGTTGCTACATTCCGTCTTTTCTTTTCTTTCCATATTTTTTTAATCATTCCACTTTGTCCAATCGTAAAAGAAAGAAACACGCCAACCGCATATAACGGAATGAGAGAATGTGTTTCACTATGAAACACAATAATTAAAATAATCGCCAACACACTGAGGAGAATAATTCCGTTTGAAAATACAAGCCGATCGCCTCGCGCCGCCAAACTTCTTGGCAAAAATCGATCGTTTGCAATAATCGAAGCAAGTTGCGGGAATCCAGCAAAGCTTGTATTGGCGGCTAACACTAAAATCAACATCGTAACCATTTGAAAAAGATAAAAGAATACACTGTTTCCAAAGACATGGTGGCCAATTTGTGAAATCACGGTCTTATGCTCCACCGGTGTCACACCGAATCCTGCGGCTAAAATCGTAATTCCTAAAAACATCGTCCCTAATAATACAGACATCCATCCCATCGTAATTGCAGCGTTTTTCGAACTATCCGGCTTAAACGCAGGAACACCATTACTAATCGCTTCTACCCCTGTCATCGCCGAACATCCAGAAGCAAAAGCTCTTAATAGAATGAACATACTGTATCCCGATGTGAAGAAATGTTCAGCGGAAGCGTGTTCTCTATAGTTAAAACCATGCCATCCCTCATGCCATAGTTGCCATCCGCCAACAGCAATCATCACTAATACGGATAGAATAAATAAATACGTTGGATACGCAAACACTGTCGCTGACTCTGTAATCCCACGCAAATTTAAAATCATCAACAACAACACAAGCGCAACGGCAATTTCCACTTTCCAAGGAAGCAAGCCGGGAAAAGCCGATGTCAGCGCCGCTACTCCTGAACTAATGCTTACAGCAACTGTAAGAATATAATCAATCATTAAGGCTGCACCAGCGACTAGACTTGTCGTCGTGCTTAAATGGTCTCTCGCTACAACGTACGCTCCACCGCCTGAAGGAAAAGCGTAAATAATTTGGCGATAAGATAGCGTCACAATCAATAACAACACTAAAATCGCTAGGGCAATTGGCAATGAATAAAAGAACACGCTCGTTCCTAACAGCATGAGCACTAATAAAATCTCTTCCGTTGCATAAGCAACAGATGACAGCGCATCGGAAGAAAATACAGCTAATGCCTTCCATTTCGGCAATTTCTCATGCTTCAATCGCTTCGTTTCCATTGGTGAACCAATCAATAATCGCTTTAAAGAAGCCATAGTTCCTACTCCTCTTTTTAGATGCTTGGAATTTTTTAAACATACACCAGTCTCTCATTATCTTTTTGCATTTTCTGAAACAATCATTCGAAAAACATAAAAAACCGTTGAGGGTGTACTCAACGGTCAAACATTCCTTCACATCCCTCCCAAAACGCTTACGAGGTTAGCTGTCGGGTTAGGACTATGAGAGTAGCCCTTCCATTACGGATTCACCCCAAGTAACGCGCGTTACAACATGGTTCCCCCGCTCCATTATGGATTCAGCGAATTAATACTATAAATGGTAAATCATAGCTGATATCTTACTCTCCTCAATCATCGTTGTAAAGGAGCAAAAAGAAGGGATTAAGCAGGAATTGGCTTATTTTATCGCTCTTTTATTTTTATTTTCGTTTCTTTCTCATGCTTGCGTGAATTTTACGCTTTAAGCTCAACCAATCATCATTTTCCCTTTTTGATAACAGAACAGATCCGGTTCGCGATATAATGTCACCGCATAAGCAATTGTCAACGGCCCAACTCTCCCCGCAAACATCGTTAACATAATAAGAATCTTGCCAAACGGCATGGCGATTTTACCAAAAAAGAGGCTATCAATTTGTAAAATTGTTCCCTAATGCCGTTGGAAAAGCAAGACGCATAAAACCAAGCGTCCCGCTTATCGGCTTTGACAGCATTCCGATTCGTGATGAACTGATTATAAGTTCCAACCCGATATGACAGTGATAAAAAAGCGCCTAAAAGGCTTTGCTTTTAGGCGGGTTACTGGTTATTATCCTGTTTTTTCCAAACATCGAATACGTTCGCCAAATTCATCGCGAACGCGCTGGAAAACAGCCCGTTATTCTTCTTCTAAACGAGGCAAAAAACATCATCTTATTCCATAGTCACTTCATCACTGATCCGGAAAAGATATGAATACCCGTCCCAATTACGAGAGCAGAAATTATAAGTAAACACACCGAACACATTCCGCTCTCTTCAATTGCATCAATCGATACAATGATACTGAACAGACTAACATTAGATATACTCTTAGCCCGCATGTCAAACAACAAACAGAAGGACGAGATAAAACAATACATCTCCCGTTCACAAAAATAACAAACGGCAGTAAAATGATTCTTTTTACTGCCGTTCTAGTTGCTCAGCACGAATTTTCTGCCCCTAATGGATAACTATTAGAAATACACGATATAAATGATGATCGCTAAAATAATACGATAAACCGCAAACGGAACAAGTCGAACTTTGTTAATAAGCTTTAAGAAAAAGCGAATAGAGATGAGCGCGAACACAAACGCACTCACGAATCCGACAATGAAAAATGGCAATGCATCAACAGTAAAGTATTGCCAGTTTTTCAGCAAGGAAAGGACACTTGCTCCTAACATAATCGGAACAGCCATAATAAAGGTAAAATCAGCGGCTGCACGGTGGCTCATTCCTGCCAATACGCCACCCGAAATCGTCGAACCTGAGCGGGAAAATCCCGGCCATAGAGAAAGACATTGAGCAAGCCCAACGATGAACGCTTGCTTATATGTAATCTGGTCAACGGTTTGTGCTTTTGGATTTTTGGAACCGAACAGGTCCGCTACGATCATAAAGATCGCGCCAACTACCAAACCAATTAACACTGTAGCGGTTGAAAATAAATGTTCATCAATATAATCTTCAAACAGCACCCCTAACACGCCGGCAGGAATTAATCCGACAATGACTTGTGTTAGCTTAAGGCGAGATGCCGAGTCGTTACGGTGTCTTCGCAACCCTAGCAGATCGATAAAACGATCTTTAAACACAATCACCACCGCTAAAATCGAACCGAGCTGAATTACAACTTTAAACGTATTAGCTACATGCTTCGTTAAAAAATGCTCCGATTGAAGCCACATATCATCAACGATAATCATATGCCCCGTTGATGAAACAGGGGCAAATTCTGTTAATCCCTCTACCATTCCTAAAATAATTGCTTTTATGATTGTTATTATATCCATCATCTACCACTACTTTCTCTTAATTTTTTAAGATGTTGTTTTTCGGCGGATAAAATAAATAAAACGAGGAAAATCACAGCTCCTAAGCCAATGATCGCATATACAATATTCGAGTAACCTCCATAAAGCGTGTAATTTTCTCCCACGATTCTCCTAATGCAGCTCCCGCTGAAAAACGATGAATGGCATTCCATAGCAGTGTTCCGATGTTCGTAATAAAGCAAAAACAGCCATCCACCATCTTGCGCAGGGATAAAAATTAAAACTAATGAAATCATTCGGCAAAAAAGAACCGTCCAATATCCAATTGATGAAGCCAAGAATTCGCTTTTTGAATATCCTCTTTTTTCACCCGAACAATATACCCTCTGCGATCAATGATTTTCTTCCATTTTTGAGAAGAAAACCAATACCATAAAGGTCGCTCTCCCCTTTCACGGCTCCCGCTGTCGCCGATGCCACATCTCCCGAAACAGTTAAAGCAAGATACGTCGTCATAAACCCTCCGAACATAAGACTCACTTCAGACGGAAGCAATGGAACACATTCTCCAAAACCATTATGAAAAAATATCGATATATCCAAATTTATTCATAAATTCTGTGATCCACTCTTGCATGTTTGCCTCCTAACTTGTCACGGAAGTAATTCATCTCGTACCTATTTTAGTTTAGCCATCTTATCGTCCTTCGTAAATAGGGATTTCGTTCCCCTCCCTAAACTCCAACAACAAGTCCACTTTTTATAAAATAATAGGAATAAAACGAAGCATGTTATTCGTAAAATAATCAATATGTAACGCGATGTTTATAATATAACAAAATAGAACATAAATGTTCATACAAATCCCAGTTCCAACATTAAATAATTAGTAATAAATAGAAAATGAGACGATTCATTTGACGAATCACTGAATAATGTATTATGCTACTTTACATGGAGAACGGTTATTGACTGTAAGAAGACAGTGATGTACTCCTTGCTGATTACGCTTTACGTATCGATACTTCTTCAATGGAATAGTCGAGTAACAGTCGTTTTGTAGATATATAGCATGAACGCTTCTTTTATAAAAAACACTAAAAAACAGGGGTCGAATTGGAAATGAAGGGGATAAAAAAAATAATAGAAAAGAGTCAGCATGCGTTTAACGGGCATTTTGGTTTTTTTATCTTAGCCGTGTTTTTATTTTGGATGAAGACGTATGCCGCTTATCGGGTTGAGTTTAACTTAGGAATTAGTAATTCCATGCAAAAATTTTTGTTATTCATTAACCCGGTTAGCTCTGCTATTCTCTTTTTCGGTCTAGCTCTGTTAGCGAAAGGGAGAAAGCCTTATATTTGGCTCATTGTTTTAGATTTTATTCTATCCTTTATCTTGTATGCTAATATTGTGTATTACCGATTCTTTAGTGACTTTATTACGTTCCCAACTCTTACGCAAACAAACAATTTCGGTGATTTGGGCGGAAGTATTTTGGAGTTGTTAAAAGGATATGATTTCCTCTATTTCTTAGATACTATCATTTTAATTGCATTCGTCGTCACGAAGCGAGTACAACTAAAGTCTACTCCTTTAGGACGTCATAAAGTTAATCTTGTGTTTGCCATTGCTATTTTTCTTTTTAGTACAAACTTAGCTTTGGCAGAGGTAGACCGCCCGCAATTATTAACAAGAACATTTGACCGTAACTATATTGTGAAATATTTAGGAGTTTATAACTATTTGATTTACGATGCCGTTCAAAGTATGAAATCGTCGACACAACGCGCCTTTGCCAATAAGAACGATATTACGACGGTTCTCAACCATGTACAAGCAACGTATGCAAAACCAAACCCTGCTTACTTTGGCAAAGGGAAAGGAATGAACGTCATCTATATCCATTTGGAATCGTTCCAAAACTTTTTGATTAACTATAAGCTGCACGGTCAAGAAGTAACACCGTTTTTAAATTCATTGACTCGTGATAAAAACACGTTTTACTTTGATAACTTCTTCCATCAAACCGGACAAGGAAAAACGTCCGATGCAGAATTTATGTTAGAAAACTCCTTGTTTGGATTACCACAAGGATCTGTATTTACAACGAAAGGACAAAACACATACCAAGCAGCTCCAGCAATTTTAGGACAGCAGGGGTATACATCAGCCGTCTTCCACGGCAACTATAAAACATTCTGGAATCGCGATGAAATTTATAAATCTTTTGGATTTGACCATTTCTTTGACGCAAGTTATTATGATATGAATTCAAAAGATGTATTAAACTATGGATTAAAAGACAAACCGTTCTTTAAAGAATCGATTCCATTGTTAGAAACGTTAAAAGAACCGTTTTATGTGAAGTTTATTACCTTATCGAACCATTTCCCTTATCCAATTGATCAGGAAGATGCAACGATCGAACCAGCTGATACGGGCGATGGATCTGTAGACCGTTATTTCCAAACAGCACGGTACTTAGATGAGGCTGTGAAACAGTTCTTCGATTATTTGAAACAATCTGGTTTATATGATCGTTCGATTATCATTTTATATGGCGATCACTACGGTATTTCTGATAATCACAATCAAGCAATGTCGCAAATTATTGGAAAAGAAATCACACCGTTCGAACATGCTCAATTGCAGCGTGTACCATTATTCATTCGTGTTCCTGGTGTCAAAGGCGGAATTATGCATCAATATGGTGGAGAAATCGATGTGCTACCAACACTACTCCATCTACTAGGAATTGATACGAAAAACTATATTCAGTTTGGTACAGACCTCTTGTCACCAGAACATCAACAAATCGTCGCGTTTCGTAATGGGGATTTTGTCACACCGACGGTTACTGCGATCAACGGAAAATATTATGATTCGAAAACAGGCAATCCGATTAAGAAAAATGATGAAATTAAACGCGATGAACAAATCGTACGAACAAAACTAAACCTTTCTGACAAAGTCGTATACGGAGATTTATTGCGTTTTTACACGCCAAAAGGATTTAAACCGGTCGACCGTACAAAATACGACTACAATCATCGCGAAGAGACAACAGAAGAAAAATAATGCGCTTAGTTTTTAACTACTAGGGAAGCTTGGTTATAGCTTCCCTTTTTTATTTTCACAAAAGAGGCCCACGAAACATTGTCCTATTTCATCACGCTTCCAAAGAACCTTTATTTTCGCCGAGCTCCCAGCGAAACCAGCGAGCATGTCCGTCCGTTTCCGCTACGATTTCATTGTATTCTCTTCCATCGATGAAATAATCAAGATGGAGCTTGAAATCCCACATATTATTATACAAATGGAACACATCTCTCGTTTTCCCCAGTTCTTTAATATGTTCCACTAACATGTATTTCCCATCGTTCGGTATTTGGTTGGCGACATGGGTATGGAAGATGCATATGGATGTATTTTCAGGAATTTGCCTTTCAATTTCAGGAAGCAACTCTATCCCATCTCCTTCGATGAGGTGAACATGTTGCTTTTTTAAACAGTGTGCAGCTTGTTCAAACAGTTCCATTCGTTCCCTATGCTCCGGCCAAATAAGCGCTTGGAGCCATAAATAATCTTCTCGATTGGATAGATGATTGATATGCAAATCAATTCCAACCCTAGAAACAACCGGAGGGCTTTGCGGTAACAGGAATGGTCTACATTCTCCTTTGATTTCTGATGTAATGTGAACCGTTGAGTTTATATTTCCATACTTTTCATGAGAACCGTATGAATAACAATATTGATCCCATATCAGTTGCAAACCGGCACTTGTTCCAATTTCAATCAACGATAAAGGCTGCTTTACCTGATGATAAATGAAACAAAAACTTGGATACAGATACGCGCAACGTCTTACTTCATTTGTCTGAACGAACTTGTTTTTTAATATGGAAATTATTTCTTTCCTATACAGCAGGCAAAAATCACGAAAATAAGGAAATGATTGCTTAAAATCTTTTGGGTTTTTAACAATACTTCCGTAGTACTCCCGCAACTCGTGTTCTTTCCCTTTTAGCAACAAATATTGTACAGCACCAAACAGCAAATTCGGAACAGGTTGGCCGGGGCGAGCGTATGACGCAATTTCAAGCAGTTCATCATCTTCAGCAACGTTCAGGGCCAAATGCTCATATAAATCACTCACTCCTTTACATTCTCTAACAGCAAAACTTTTAAATCGATTTGAGACTATCTTCTTTTCCATTTTATCCTCTCCTCAAGCAAATCAAATGAAACTGCTGTGCACCTTCGTATAAGTCCAAAGGCGTTTCTTGTATTGTCCATCCTGCACATTCAAAGTTGTAATAGCTGTTAGGTCTATTACTTCGACATTGACCATCATGGCTGGCAACTTATATCTTTGTTTCACCATCCTCCCCCCACACTTCGGCAGCTCGATTATATATTTCTCTGATCCTGATTTTCCTTCCTTTTTTATCAATAGCCATTCATCCTTCTGTTAATAATTTTTTTCAGCTAAAGAGTAAAGCCGAATAACTTGACTAATTCCCCGTCTTTTCGCTAATAAAAAAATATGGTATCATACGGATAGACTGCACATATTAATAAAAAAGAGACCGAAAGTGCGGCAACACTTCGGTCCATGCAATAGCAGACTCAAAGGAGTCAGCCTATCGGAAAAATAGACCTTATCCTAGAATTGGCGGTTCAAGGGAGGTCTATTTTTTATTTTTATAATTCAATGGCAGTAACGCGATCACTAGCATCCCAAACGAAATCATAAGGGAAATGGATTCGTATACTGTCACTCTCTCACCCCTTTTACAAGAAAGGTAGGGGTAAGCTGACCACCCTTGAACTTCTGCTATTGCTAATAGCATTATAACATGTTTCTTGCCAGCTTTTTGTCAAAAAATGAGTGAAAATTCTGTATAAATATTACTCTTTTTCAGTTTTTTCACCGAAACATAAATCAAGTCACGTGGATGTGTACCGGTAAGTCATATTCTAAGTATAATAAGTCCATATTCCACTAAACGTAGCAGCTCATTCCTATCAAAATGTATAATTCTCTCCAGTATTACAAAAGTGAAAAGAAAAAGACTTGGCTACCTCCAAGTCTGTCTTTTTCCTCTTTCCGCTCCTATTTAGAATGAACGGTCGCGATGAAACAAGGTAACGGTATCAATATAAACAAGTACGAATTTCTTTATAAAAGTGCAATTGCTTTTTTGGCATTAATATAACCGGCACCATAAATATTCGGATCTCGATCTGTCCATAAGTCAGTACCGTTTTTTAATGCTTGTTTGATTTGATCTGGCGTAGCATCTGGTTTATATTGAAGCATTAACGCAACGACACCTGCACAGATCGGTGTTGCCATGGACGTTCCTGACATACTAGTATAATACTGTCCAATACGGCTTTCTTTTTGGGATTTATCAAACAAAGATCTAGGAGCGCGTAAGGAAATAATATTAACCCCCGGAACGACTATATCTGGCTTTGTGACTCCATAATTAGTAGGTCCACGGCTAGAGAAATCAGCCACATCGTCATCCGCTCTTGTGTTTGCGGTATCCCGATCATCTAATGCGCCAACAGTGATGATTTTATCACTAATCCCCGGACTGGAAATCGTTCTATACTCCGGCCCAGAGTTACCCGCTGCTGCACATACAACGATTCCACGGTCCCAAGCTTTTTCCACAACTCTCACCATTGGATCATCGTTTTCCGTTGGAAATGGTTGTGACTCGCTTCCTAAAGACAGAGAAATAATATGAATTTTATGATCGGAGTTTTGCTCATTATACTGAATACACCATTCTATACCTTTAATGATCGTATCAAGAGATCCTGTCCCCATTTTGTCCAATACTTTTACACCGATTAAGTTGGCTTCATAGGCCGGACCTGCATACAATCCTGAAGAAGCTGATCCATTACCGGCTGCATCTCCCGCGCAATGTGTTCCATGCCCATTATCATCATACGGTTCAGTCCGGTTATTCACAAAGTCAACAAAATCAATAATTCTTCCTTCCAAGTCCTGATGAGGATAAATGCCTGTATCAACAATAGCAATCGTCACACCCTTACCGCTTAATGAAGTGCCGTTGACGTTGATATTTTTCGCATTCGCTGATGGAACCGCATTGTTTAATAATGCACTCACTTTACGATTTAAGTATACTTTTTTCACATGCTGGCATTGCACAATTTGCTCCAATGCTTGTGGAGTGACTTCAGCGCTACAAGAATGAATATATTGGAATCGATGATGAACCTTCGTTCTAAAATGCTGTTTTTCAATTTGTTGAAGAGTATTGAGTCCATCGTGAAAAGCATTATGTTCTTCATGAAAACTTATGATAACCGGAATTTTTTTTGTTTTTTTAATGAACACTTCTAATTTTTTATGAAAAATGCAAGGTGTATATACGAAAGACTTATACGTATTCAATATGAGATGACGTAAAGGACGATCTAGTTTATGGGCATGACTGCGGACCATTTGAACCATGGAGTAGCCAAACATACTTTTCACTTCCCCCTGAAAGAGTTTCAATATAAAATATGAAGATGTAGTTACGTAGAAACGGCATGAATCCTAGTATCAAACCATCAATTCTCAAAAAATATGTATGATCATTAAAAAGCCTATTAAACTATAGCTAGTTTAATAGGCCGTAAAAATCGATCCGCTCTAAAGCTAATCATTATTATGATGTTCATTTCAGAGGAAGCAAAGAAAAAAGCAGAAACAATAAGCGGCAGGTCAAATCTCAAGAACATTGGAGAATGCCTGATAGAAGGACTTCAAACTATCATAGAAGAAGATAGATTATACATTGACTTTCTGAAGTTCTATGGTATTAGCCTTTCCTAAATAATAGTCAACTTGCTTCAACACATTTTCTCTTTCCCTGTAGGCTCCAACTTGAATCCCATCAACAATCACTCTAATCAGATAATCTGCAGAAGACTTTTTCTTTAAACCAAAAGCTTTCGCTAAACCGTTCACATGTCCTCTTGCAATTTTTTGAATAAAAGCTGGGTCTTTCAACCTTGCAGCATCTTCCGGACGATCAATGAATCCATTTTCCGTAAGTAAGGCAGGCATGACAGTTCCCCGCAATACATAAAAATCGGCTTTCTTTTGACCTCTATCATAAAAGCCGGTTGCTTGTACTACTTCAGGATGAATGATATCTTGAATCTTTGCCGTTGTAGAACTATCAGGAAGTCCTGCATAAATGTAGTCTTCATATCCTGTTCCTCTACCAGCATTAATATGAATCGATAAGTAAAAATCGGCGCCCCATCTATTCGCCATATTTGTCCGTTCACTTAAGGACACCGTTGTATCATTAGTACGGCTTAATCGAAGTGATACATTTTCGTATTCATTTTGCAAAATGTTTCTGATTTCCAAAGCGATGGATAATGTTAAATCTTTCTCTATCAAGCCATTCCCAACAGTACCAGGATCGCTTCCACCATGACCCGGATCTATAAAAATTTTTAGCATATTTCCCTCCCCCTATCGATTTCTTGTCAGGATCATATTCATCAATACTAATATAAGTATTTTTGGTAAAAGAAGAACTTATATTTTCCAATCATGAAAAATTAGACGTTTCCCGGTACCGTTAAGAATTGTGTGTAATGTAAGAGGAACAGTATCTTTGAAATGGATTGATAATAGAAGGGATAATGATTCCTCCTAGAATAAGATTGGATATTCAGTCTTATCCTAAAGAGAGTTGGAAACGCATTATGGAGACTGATAGTTTACATTTTCTTTAAATATTCATCGAAGTATTTCAGTGAATTCCTTTAGCTCTCTCTGCCCACCTCCCATTGTCTTTTCAGCAACTTCCAATCGACTTAAACAATTTATCCACTCAGACATTGTTTAGTTTCTTGAGAGGATATGCGCCTCCATTTGAAAAAATTCGCTGTTTCTAACGCGTACAAATGTCCTTTTTTACATCCAAGTTTGGTCTCATTATTTCAAGATTTGATCACTTGGCTAAGAAACGAGCAACTTTCAATCCGAATTGACTGGACATATAAACATGGAATTGGCCGTACAGTGTGTTTGAACAACGACAAACGAGCAGCGGAGTACTGCTTCGTCCGTAGCTTAGAAGCCAACAGCTCTTTACAAAAGAACTGACGGCTTATTCAAATAAATTCAAATCGCTCTTTAGCCGCAGCGCACAAGACACAGGGAGTTTTTAGGCGAATCTGGGCACCTTGCGATTTTCTTATTGTCTTAACGTACATTTTACATTTATCGTTGCATGTACAGCCGCTATTACTAACGCTTTTGTTCCGTCAGTTGCACGATACCTGTTTTTATTATTTTGATACTGAAAGTGATAAAAGGTTGGTCTGAGCCCTGCAGCCAGCGGATAAAACGCCCACACCGACACGGTTGTATTAGTCCGACAGATACATGGTGTGTATAACAAAATGTTTTAACCTTTTTTAATGAGTCGCCCCCTCTTATAGAAAATTTCTCACACTATTATTTCGCCCAAATTTATAGGCAGCAATTAAGAAAAAGGCTAGGGCAAAAGAGAAGAGAATCATCATATTTAAGTATAAACTTCCGAAATGATGTCCTTGCTGCAATTTCAATAACGTATCTAGCGCCCATCGCTGTGGAAGAAAATCAGCAATTTTTTGCACAAAAGCAGGCATAATATCAACTGGCCAAAAGCATCCCGCAAGCATGCATGTAGGGGTAATCAATAAATTTTGCATCGCTCCTGAAGAGGCTGCGCTGCTTGCAAAAGCCACAGTTATTAAAGCAACTCCAATAGCTACCAGGGCAAAAAGCATAAGGATCGTTGTTATTTGCCAAAAAGGAATATTCGTCTTTATGTGAAATACTGTATCCATCATGATTAACGTAATGATAATTTGTCCCGTCATTACAATCATGTTGACGATGACATTCGATAATACGTACTTTTTCGCACTGATAGGGGCAGATAATAATCGGAAATACGTTCGATTTTCTTTTTCTTTGATAATGATTTCGGCTAAGTTTCCCGCCGATAAAAGCATGATCATGAGCAAATATCCGATTGTTTGATACGTCATATCTTTGTTTTTCGATGTATCTTGTAACGGATGGACCGACATTTTGAATGGAGCTTGCTGATAACGTTTGTACATCTCCACAAATGTATGTTCATCCCCTTTTGCTATATTGCTGAGGGCAGTAATATTATCGATGTACTGATACAGATACGATTTGATAAAACCTGTAATTTCTGCTCCTCGAATCGAAACGATTTGAATATGGCTCGGATGTCCTTCTTGAACGCTTTGTGAAAACCCTGAATGAAAAATAAGCACGCAGTCTAGTTTTCCAGATGTGATTTTGTCATCTATTTCCGATTCTTTTACATTCGTAACCGATATATGTTCAATTCCTTTAATAAAATGTATCGTATCATTTGTAATATAATGAGGATCACGGTTTACAATACCGACATGTAAATCCTTCGCTGTAGATCCTCCGTAGGCAAGTAGAGATATAATAATCCCTATTAATGGAGTACCAAAATATAATAGTATATTTTTTTTGTTGCTAAACGTATTTTTTAATGTATGCCTTATTAGCCAAACTAGGTCTCGCATCTTATAATCCCTCCCGTCTCGTGAGCGACATCCCCGCGATCAACAAAAACAATGCTGATAGTCCGACATTTAGGAATATAGCAGGAAAAATAGCGGACAAATCGTTGGCATAAATCATTTTTGTAATAGCCGTGTTTACCCATGTGAGCGGAGAAAGGTGAGTAATAAACTTTGTTATTGTACTTGTAGCGTCTATTTTAAAATACGCCCCGCCAAAGAAAGACGCTAACTGTATCACAACCAGAACAATCACTCTCGCAGCTCCTTCTGTCCTTGCGATATAGCTGATTCCTAGCCCGAAACTAACGGCGAATAGTACTTCGGTGAACACTACAAGGCACACTAGGGTAAGGTGATGTCCCCAATACGCTTTGAACACAAACTTACTGAACACAATGACAATGACAATGCAAAGTAAGTTGGTAGCCATGCTTCCGAGTATTTTTCCGATAAAAATTTCACTCTTATGAATTGGCGCTGCGAGTAACCGATCTGCTGTTTTTCGTATTCTTTCTCCCCTTATTAAATAACTGGCCGATACAGCTCCATAAAGAGCAATCATCGTTGTCATCGTAATGGCATAATAGTCCATGGCGCTTGGTTGCCGCTTAGAATGCAGGGAAGTTTCTTTTATATAATCATCATGATGACCGTTGTTCATCAACATATGGACTTGAGTTGGTTTCACTTGCGCTACAGCCGTGACCATATTATATTTATCAGCAAAAGCAGTCACCATTCCTTGAATAATACTGCCTTTGACTGAATTTTTATTATTCGTATATAGATGGATTCCTTTATTATCGATTTCCATGTAGCCGTCATAATCCCCCTGCTTGACCATTCTTCTCCCATCCACATGATGGGAAGCTTTTTTGAAATGAATGTCAGACTTCTTTGCTTCTTTTATAAATTCACGAACATATGTGGAAAACTCTCCAGTTGTTTTGTCTTTGTACAACACGTGAATATCCCCCACCGAAATGGTAGAATCAAACGCACTAGAAAGGGCTGCACCAAATACTAACATTAACACAATCGGAAATGCTAGCATAAAAACAAGTGTTCTCACATCGCGAAACTCTCTTTTTATTTCTTTTATGGCGATATTAATGATATTCAAGGACAATCCCCCTTTTGTATTACGCTAGTCTTCAATATAATAGCTAGTCTCTTAAATTTCTTCCTGTTAAGGTAAGGAACACTGTCTCTAAATTTGGTGACTTTTCTTCCAGTGAACGTATTTCTACACCATCGTTAATCAAGCATTGGATAATACTGTTAAGGTTATTGACTCCTGTATCTGAGCTGATTTTAATCATGTTCTCTTCGAATTGGACCGCCTTTACCCCACTGATTTCCTTTATTTTGTTTGTATCAATATTTTCTGTTGATCTGACTTCAATCCAAATATCCTTCGTATTAGTGATAATGGCTTTTAGTTGTTCCTTCGTCCCTTCAGCAATGATTTTTCCATGGTCTATGATGGCGATTCGAGTGCAGATTTCTTCGACTTCTTCCATATAGTGGCTTGTATAAATAATAGTACATCCCATTTCATTCAGTTTTTTTACAGATGCCAGAATATAATTTCTTGATTGCGGATCAATTCCCACTGTGGGTTCGTCCATAATGATGAGTTTAGGTCTGTGAGCGATCGCGCAGGCAATATTTAATCTCCTTTTCATTCCGCCAGAGAAATTCTTTGGATAGCTTTTATGCTTATCACTTAACCCGACAAACTGTAATGCTTCTTCCACTCGTTCTTTCAGTTGAGAACCACGTAACCCGTATAAACCTGCAAAAAATTTCACATTTTCATATGCAGTTAAATCTTCATAAATGGCGATATCTTGTGGAACGATACCGATGTTCATTTTGGCAAATTTGCTGTGTTTGACGATGTTTTTTCCGAGGATCTTAATCTCTCCCGCATTGGCTCGCAAAAGCCCTGAAATCATATTAATCGTGGTACTTTTCCCAGCTCCATTTGCTCCTAGAAATCCGAATATTTCTCCTTCAGCTACAGCTAAGGACATGTTATCTACTGCGATGAAGTCACCGAATTTTTTCGTTACATTTTTGATTTCTAATATGTTCATGCTTTCACCTCTTCACTTTCTTTATGCTGCTATTATAAAAAAGAAGATGAACTCATATAAGTGTATGAGTTCATCATTTTCACATGAGGATATTCATATTTTGAGGGTGAGATAGTTCATCCTTGTATGGGGAGTAATGTTGTCACGGAGAAACCATTTGTACCGTCCACAATAACAGTGCCGTTCACCGAAGCTGCTCGTTCTTCCATTCCTATGATTCCAAGGCCTTTTTTTATTTTTTCAACACCTTTTCCATTATCTTTGACTTCTACTTTAATGAGAGTATTGAGCACATGAATTTCAATGGAAACAACGGTTGCTTCTGCATATTTCATCGCATTGGTTAAAGCCTCGGTAATATTCTCATAAATAATTTTCCATTGGATTGGCGAAATCACATCCAAATTCCCTTTGCAGACAAAAGGAATTTGAATGTGATGTTTCGCTGAAAATTCCTCTATAAATAATCTCACTCGATTAATACCGATTTGTTCTGACGGGGGTTTTATTTGTTTTAACGTCATTCTTATATTTTCAATTCCTTCTTTAGAAATATTAATGGCGTTTTGCAGTAGTTCTTTTGCTTTCTCTTTGTCAATCTCCATTAATCGCTTAGAAGCTTCCATCTGAATAAGCGCTCCTGTCATGGAATGACCGATTTTATCATGAATTTCTTGTGACAGCCGATTTCGTTCTTCTAATTTAAACGTGTACTCTGACTGCTTAATGTATTCATGTTGTTCATTTAAACTTTTCGTTAATCTCTGAATATCTTTTCGCATTTTATCGAGATTGTTTTCAAATTGTGTAATTTTAAGTGTGTACTGTTTTGCTATTGTAAAATTTATAAAACTAAACGCCATAACGAGTCCATATATAAGATACACATCTTCTTCAATGAATAGAATAGGAATAAGAAGCAAGAGAAACAGCATCCACTTTTTATGTATATAATAAGAAGCTAATTCGTATAGATTAATGGGCAAAAGCAAGATGAACAAAGGATAGATATAGAAATTTGAAATAAGTATAAAAACGATAGATAGCAGGATAGTAAGTCTTCTTGCTGCATCTTTTTTTACGATATAAATGGTTATATTTATACAAAGATAGAGAAGAGAAGAAAGCACGAACCAAGAAATAGTTGTGTTATCGGAATACACATAACGGACAGCAATGTATCCCCACACTATGAATCTGCTCAGAATCAACCACAATTCCATATTCTTCCCTCAACTAATTCACTTTTCCTGTTAAATAATAAATCGCTATTTGCGTTCGATGCTCTAATCCTGTTTTCCCCAAAATAGAAGTAATGTAATTGGCAATCGTACCTTCCGATATAAAAAGTTGCTTTGAAATCTCTTTATTAGAAAGTCCTTTAGCAATAAGGGACATGATTTCCATCTCTCTTTCTGTAAAACGACTTTTATCTATTTTAGGTTCTGCTTCTTTGTTTTCTTTTAAGCTTGATTTTATTTTGTCCATTACCACATCCTGCATAATAATATTTCCGTTATATACTGCTTTAATTGCCTCACGTATTCTCTCTGGATCTGTATTTTTCAAAAAATATCCTTTTGCTCCATTTTTGATGGCATCTAAAATATATTCGTCATCATCAAATGTAGTAAGTATTAAAGGCTTTGTCTTTGTTTGTTCAGATATGAGTTTGGTTGCTTCCACCCCATTCATGTTCGGCATACGCACATCTAACAGCGCTATATCTACTTCATGGTTTTGGCAATAATTGAATGCCTCTTGCCCATCATTTACTGTCGCTAATACTTCAAATTCATCATACGTGCTTAATATAATTCTCATTCCTTCTCGGATAAAGGAATTATCATCGGCTATGATTACTTTTATTTTCATCCTTTTGCGTGAGGAGGTGTCCCTCACTAATGTTCACATCCTTTCTATTCACTTCATTAAATATTATTATCTCTACAGCAGATCATTCATAAGTCCTAAGAGCAATCAAGATGGACTGATGTAACTCTATATTCAATAACATCTCTGCCGGTTAAGCCGACTCTTAGATTGAAGTAACGGGCACTTTTATCCCTCGTATGATTGATGATTTTCAAAAGTAAATTGACAATTGAGTTTTGCCGGGACATTTTCGCTCTCCCTTGAAATCGAGCAGCGGCTTTCCTCAGGATAATACTCTACCGCAGCGATACCGCTTTGCCAAGAATAATAAACTTGCTTCATGACACTATTGATAGCCGGAGCAAGAAAAAAGATCGTAATAAAAAATAGAACAATCATTTGCCGTGCAATTTTAGGTTGGAATTCTTTCAGCAAACATACTGCTCTCCACCATCCGACAATAACAAAAACTAGAGAATAAAGAGCCGTATAATAAAATCCCATGTTTGATTCAGGATCGGACCAAGCTTTGAAACCGATTCCCCGTAAAATTTGATCACCAAAACTAAAGCCGTTCTTATCTTGCGATGCGAAAGCAGCCCCAAATATCATAAAAAAACAAATCCGTAACCAAAAATCCGCCTTTTCAACTAATACTTCCCCCTGTTTCGCTGCTTATGTGCTCAGTTTTACACTGTAATATCGCATCGCCTCAAGCGACCCTTCTGCTTTAAACACACCTTGTTCAATCAATGCTCTAAGTCGATATTCCAAATATTGATCTCCTACATACTGATTTAAGTGCCCATATACTTCGCCGATTAATCTTGCTGCTTTGATAAAGTCATTTTCTTGGAATTTTTCATGCAATTTCTTTGCCGCCTTAATGATTCTCTTATCATAATAATCTTCTTGAACGCTTTCTATCTTTTCGTTTTTCCATATCCGCAGTACAGCATCGCTATTCGCCAAACTCTCCCATTCCTGTACAAGCCGGTTTCTCTCGTCTGGGGGCAAGAAATGATAACATTTTCTTTGCTCGATGATTACTCTTAATTTTTCTGGCCCGATTTCTCCCGTATACCAAGTGTGATATTGAATCTCTTTTGTGTTAAAAATTTCTCTGTGTGCTTGCGCGCTATTTATCACTACAATTCGGTTTGCTTTTTCTCTCAATAAATAAAGAACATATCTCAATCCTGTTTGCTCATGTGCATTTTCTCCGCTCCAAATCATAATCGTTGCTTGTTCAGGAATGGAATCAATGCAAGTAAGTGTACGTTGAAAACATGATTCATATTCTTCCTCGAAAAATAAGTCATAAGGGTCTTGGGATAAATAGTGTTTCAACCAATCTACTCTATACTTTCTTCCGGCTTCAGTGTGTAATTGCCACACAGGTCCTATAGAAAAAATATCCGAAAAATGAATAACACTTTCCCCATCCAAGCCCATATCCCGAAGCGCAACTTTAAGTCCGCCCGCCGCCGAATCGCCAAAAACAATATATGTATCCATAAAAAATCCCCCAAATTATATTGTAAATATAAGCAAATAGCCGAAAAACGAGACAAAAGTGGCGATAATAAATGATGTCTTCATTGGAACTTTTTCTTTATCAGACAAACGCTCCATATATTTTCGTACTGCCATTCCCAATGCCCAGCAACATAAAATCATGAAAAACAGCATAAAATAAAATTTCATATTTGGAAAAACGGCTGACTCAGTTACAGCCAGTATTACTGAACTCATGGAAAAATACATAAGCAAAGATAAAGCGAACATATAAGCAATGACAGCAAAAAATCGATGGCGAAGCATACTCAATACCTTCTTTCCTTATTTAACAAATTACTCACTAAGCAGCCTCTTCGCCTCACTTATACTTTCTCGAATAGAAAAATTCCGTGACAGGCCAAACAATAAATATTAAACAAACAACAAGAAGCAGCGGAATATTTTTAATATCTTTTAATTCATAGACTCCTTCAGATACAAAAAGAATCGCCGCGGATAAAATCATCAAAACGACATAAGCAATTTTGGCGCTTTGAGCCATAATGTGCAAATCTAATTCATCTTTCTTCTCTTTGCCTCTCGGGTCACCCCATGTTAGCGAATTAAATAAATAAGCAATTGCGATACTTCCAGCGAATATGATATTCCCATCTATTTCTCCAGCAATAAGCCATTTATACCCTCCAAAACAAATTACAAAAAACAGCAATATAGATGAGGCAATAATACTTACCTTTTTCAATCCTATCTCCCCCTACTTTTCATCCGGAAAAAACAACTCATCAACTTTCACTCTTAATACTTTCGCTAAGCGAAACGCCAACTCTAACGTTGGATCATATTTGTTATTTTCAATCGCATTAATCGTCTGCCGGCTGACGCGGCACATTTCTGCCAACTTTCCTTGTGATAATCCTTGTTGTTCCCGCAATTCCTTTATCCGATTTTTCATTACAACTCTACCGCCTGCCTTTATGAATATATGTAAAAAAGTTTTTACAGTTAAAATTTAACAATCAACCATTTTGATGTCAAATACTTTTTACACATCATATGCAATTAATAAAAATGCCTATCAGCTCAATGAACGACAGGCAACAGTTCTTTATCTGGCTCTACTTAGCAAGACCTATTCATTTACATCTTTCAATCGAACCGTCCAAATATCCATTGGTGCAAAATTTACGAGAAAATGTGGTAAAAAATGATTTCTTTACATGTATTTCAAACCAATTTTTTGCAAAAAGAAATTTTTCATCTTAACATGGAAGTGATATTGATTTCTCTCAGGGAGGAGTGGCCCATGAACCGCACAAGCCAGCTCGTTCAATATTTTTTATCTCATCGCAACGTTACAGTGGAATTGGTGAACAAAATTGAAAAGGAACATTATGACTACAAACCAACGCCGACATCCATGCCAGCAAAAGACCTCGTTACTCATATACTTTTCTCATTTTATAAATTTGCGAAAGCCGCAAAGAGCGGAAATCCAGCCGTGTTCAGAGAAAAAATCGAGGAAACTGAAACGGATCTTCGCAAGCTAGCAGAAGCGTATACAGAAAAGACAAGAAGTTTGTTAGAGTCCCTTACAGACGAAGATTTCGATCGTGTACTTGACCTAACTAAAATCTTTGGAGTACAACTCTCTGTAGCACAACTTCTTCAATCCGCTATGGACCACGAAATCCATCATAAAGGCCAGCTTTTCATATACGTGCGCGAAATGGGGCATACAGAGCTTCCTTTCTTTATTAAACGCAAATAAAAACAGCTAAACAACAACCAGATGATTATCTAAACATGATAGTCATCTGGTTATTTTATTCTCTCCATACAGTCTTTTTCCGCGAACCGTAAAATATATAGTTGTTCCAAATACGACAAGCAAGAAAATCGGAAGTGTATAAATTCCTAATCCATCCACTTTTCCAAAAGCAACTTGAGCCGTTCTCCAAACACCATATAAGAAGAAATAGATCATTTGTGTTTGCAGCCAGCTCAAATAAATCCGCCAATTAATATACAGTCGCTGTTTTTGTTCTTCGGTCACATTGTACGGATAGTTAAACGCATTCGGAATTTGACTTAACAAGGTAGTGAAAATGAAAATTCCTAATCCTACAAAAGGCAGCACGAGAATGTAACCTTTTCCGCCGAATCCGTCCGGCTCCCCCTTAAAATTAAAATGGCGCGGAATCGTTTCCGGCAGATGGGACCAAATAAACATTGCATAAATAAACACCGCAACAAGCCCAAAAATAGACATCACAAAAAGAATCTTCTCTAATTTTGTTTTTTCTTTTGTACTCGTCTCCAAAGGCTCGCCCCCGCCACACACCGACTTTAATAAAATATATGTTTTGAATAATTGGTTCGTTTCAAATAGTTTTCCTCTTCTACATCCCAAATGACTTTAAAACTTTTCTTTCAATCATCTCCTTTAACAATAATTCGATATACTCTGCTTTCTTTCACCTCGATTTTATACTTTTCCTCACCGACTTCATTCATCCCGGCGGATTCATTTTCCTCGTTTAACACATGATGGCCATATCCACCCTTACTAAACATGGTACATCATCTTTTCGCTCATTAAAAAATATGGTATGATGCGCATAGAAAGAACATAATAATAAAGAGACCGAAAGTGCGGCAACACCTTCGGTCCTTGCAATAGCAGACTCAAAGGAGTCAGCCTATTTGAAAAATAGACCTCATCCTAGTAGAATTGGCGGTTCAAGGGAGGTCTATTTTTTATTTTTACGGTTAAATGACAGTATCGCTATCACTAGCATCCCGAAAGAAATCATAAGAGACAGGGATTCGTATACTGTTATACGCTCACCCCCCTTCAAAAGGAAATAGGGGCAAGCCGACCACCCTTGAACTTCTGCTATTGCTGATTGTATTATAGCACTTTCCCTACAAGAATCTTGTCAAAAATTCTGGATGAGTATGATCCTTTTCCATCTTTTCTGCGCGATTGATTTTCAAAACTAGTCTTCAATTTTAAAACAAAATTTAAGTGCTTTCGAGTTATTGAACGATCGTTGACCAACTATGTATCTGTTATTTTCCCTTCTCTTCCACTGGTATAAAATATTGATCCTTGCGATAACACAACGCCTCCATGGTAGCTATAAGGGTTTGCTCACTTTCTACACGAATTTTATACCACGCCGTACGATAATTTCGTTTCTCTTCTGTAGCGGTTGCTCTCAAGCGAGATCCCTTCATACCGGGAGCCATAAAATTCACAGTTGTAGACAGACCCACCGAGGTTTTCCCATAAGAATTACATGCTGCTGCGAACACATAATCAGCTAAAGCAAATATAATGGCTCCATGTACAGTTCCATGGGTATTCAACATATAATCCTTCACATCCAGCTCGGCAGTCGCAGTTCCCTCTCCTAGCTCTATGAGCTTAATTCCTAAGTGCTGGGCATAGGGCTCGTTTTCAAACGTCTCAAGTATCTGCTTGTAATATTTTCTATGTATTTCTTGTTCGCCCATGTTTACCCCTCCTACGTTAAAACTACTTTACAAAGCATATTAGCCCTTTATGTCCGCCCAACATTTACAAAAAAACGATTTCATTTTACATAGAAAAACACGATTCAAATCGCGAAGTGATGTTTAAAACCAGTCGTTTAATTATTCGATGTATAGCTTAAATACTCCTATTGATAATTACAAAAATTTTTTATCAATCCCTTTTTGTTACATGTAAGGCGCTCGATAGCTAAACACATTATTAATTCTTAGAGAACGATAAAATCTCATATATGTCTTTTGCACCTTTCCTACTTTTGAAATCCGCTCTCGACTATTCTAGGTAAACTAAAAAGGATTGAAAGTCCTGCGGAATTCTCCTGCTTCCTGTTTATGCTCTCATATACATTGCGCACAAAAATTTATGAGGCAAGGAAACTTCTCTCCATACCGCAAAGTAAAAAACCGCCTTAAAAATTTAGGCGGTTTCCTGAAGTTCTATTGATAAAATCCAAAGGTGCTGTCGATATGTCTTATTCTGGAATCCGACATTCAGACGAAAAGCATTACCTTTATCATATCTTTTCTTTTTGTATTATATTCGGCAATTTCCGTTGGCGCACTAGTTGTCGTCATCTTCCGGCGTTAAGCCTTCCAAAAGCGTTGCGCTATTTTCTTCTTCCCACACTTTTTCAAGCGCCTGAAGGAAAATCTCGGTTGGCTGCGCTCCAGAAATCGCATATTTGCGGTTGATGACAAAAAACGGAACTCCGCGGATTCCTAATTGAGCAGCTTCTTCTTCATCTTTTCTCACTTCTTCGGAATAGCGGTTGCTTTCAAGAACATGTTTCACTTCTTCACGGTCCAGCCCAATATCCGAAGCCAGCTCTGCCAATACATCATGATCGCTAATATGTTTCGAATCGGTAAAATAAGCTTTCAGCAACCGTTCTGCCATCTCCAAAAGCTTTCCATGTTCATCTGCATATTTAGCGAGACGGTGGGCATCAAACGTGTTAGTCGGAAGCATCGATTCAAAACGAAATGTCAAACCAACCGCTTCCGCTTGTCTGGCAATATCTTCATTTGCCTTCTTTGCTTGCTCAATCGTGATCCCATACTTTTTCGCAATGATTTCATGAATCGTCATATCGTAACTTTTTTCGCATTCGGGTCCAGCTCAAAGCTTCGAAAAACCACTTCTACTTGATCCTTTTGCGGAAATTGTTCTAAAGCCTTTTCTAAACGCCGCTTCCCGATATAGCAAAAAGGACAGACAAAATCAGACCAAACTTCAATCTTCATGTTCACACCTCGTTTTTATCTGGAGTAGATGAGAAAACTCCCAAAACATAATTAGCTCAAATCTCCTGTTCTACTTTCCCAATTGTATCGGATTATGCTGTTAAATCCAAACAAATAAACTTGGCGAAAATTTATGTTGTGATTCGAAATCTCTTATCTATCCATTTAGAAACAACCAAGAGAGTCAAACCTAAAATGAAAAATACAACCCCGCCAGCCTCAATCGGATAACCGAATTCAGGAACCCATCTTCGAACCAAAACGAAGCTTAAAATGACGCTAGAACCTACTAAACCTGTTCCTCCCGCGTAAAATATGTTCGATAGGTATAGAATATTTCGATGTTATAACAACAAAAGCAGGGCAAGCCCTGCTTTGTTCACATTATTCGTTGTTTTTATCCGCAAAGACAGCCATAGCATCGCGCATAAATTTCGCTAATCCTTCACCAAATTGGTCGATGTTTTTGGTGAAGCGTTCATCATCCACGTACATTTGACCTAATCCTTTGAATGCTTCAAGTGAATAATTACCGAAGTTATTGTTCAAAAAATCATACCATTCTTTAATTGCTGCTTGTGCCTCTTCTGATTCAGGCGAGCCATGACGAAGATCCGCAAGTTTTTTATAGATTGAATTCATCGTTTTAACCATAGCTTCTTGTTTGTCTTTAGACATGTTCCCGATTTTAGCGTTTGCTTTGTCGACAGCTTCATCTCCCCAAAGTTCACGTGCTTCTTGCTCGTATGGATTATGACTAAAGTCAAAACCTTCAAATTTCTCTTTGTTTGTCATTTGAATTTCTCCTTTCATATGTTGGATTGTCTTATCAATCGTAGCAATCACTTTATCGAGCCGCCTGCATTTCTCAAGCAACATTTTTCGCTGCAGCACCAACGCCTCGTGTCGATCAAACGAAGGACTATTGATAATTTCTTTGATTTTCTTCAAAGGGAAGCCAAGTTCTTTAAAAAATAAGATTTGTTGTAATTTCTCAAGGTCATCATCTGTGTAAAGACGATAACCGGATTCCGTTGTCTTCTCTGGGGTCAATAACCCGATTTCATCATAATAATGCAGTGTGCGCACACTAATGCCAACTAAATCCGCCACTTCTTTCACTCTCATTGCCATCGCTTCGGCCTCCCTTCAACATTCACTATAAAGTATCACGTGACGTGAGAGTCAACATAAGTTTTGAAAAAATATTGCATCCGACGTAAAAAATATGCATAACACCGTTCAGAGATCCGAACGGTGTTAAAAAGCAGCAATTTTCTTCCTGTTTATCTGGCTCCCTAAACAAAGCCATCTGTAAACTCAAAATGACCTTATTTTTTTCCAACTAAAATATCTAAATCGATGGTTATTTCGGCTAGATTCATATTTAACAATGCCTGTACCTTTTCCGCCGTTGCAGCCCACGATAAAGGAGTCATGTGAATCAGTGGCGGAATCAATGATTTATTCAAGGAAACACTATAACACAGCCGAAACATGTCTACAGTCTCAAAGTTAGCATTAAATCTTTGAACTATCTTTTGATTAGAATAAGACTGCTTTTCATCAAAGAAAACTTCTCTTAGTTCTTTTAGATAATCACTTCGAGGAATCACTTTTATGACGATACCGTTGTCATTCAATAGTCTTTGGAATTCTCTGTAATTTGCTGGCGACAGGATGTTAAGGATTACATCAAATGTGTTGCTCTTAAAAGGGCTGTGTGCAAGATCAGCGACGCACCAAATCATGTTTGAATGAATGGTATACTTAACTAAGCTTACCCACATTTAATAAAGGCCTAGCCTAGCAATCCTCTTTAAAAAACAGCTCTACGTGGATAAGCATACTGAGAAGCATTCCTTATCTGTGTATTGTTTTCTATTTTTAAAAACAGCAAAAAAGGAGGACAGATTCGTCCCCCTCTTTTTCTCATAATCGTATAACAATAGGTTTCCTTAAAAATAGGCATACCAATCCCATTTACTCTACACACAGGCAGAGCCTTTGAACGTATTCAATTACCCGTTCAAAGTCTCGGATCGAAGTCTATAAAATGCCACAAGGAAACCCTCCATTTCTCAAATTTTCACATTGTTATAACATAATATTTTTTATAATCAAAGAAAAAATTTATTTCATGTGCTCTTCTAAACAGTCTTTCTTTGGAAGTATAAAAATCCAGCAAAGAAAAATAGAACAAAACTTCCTCCTATAACAGTCAATACTTGCTCCCATGGAACGAAAAATACACTGTCCGTCTGTCCATCTACATACATCATCGAAAAAGGTTGAGCCCATGGATAGTATGGTCCAAAACGTTCAGAGTTTACGGCTAATATCGTTGGTAACGTAAAGACAACATTGACGGTGAACGGAGCAGCAAAACTCTTCCACATGATAGACATCCACAATTGCAAAGCTACTAAAGGGAATGTCGCAACCCATCCCCCTAAAATAGTTTTCCAAACAATCGCCATTGGAAAAGGGTCTGTATAACCTTTGACCATTCCGACTATAAAAATAGCACCAAGATATAATAACTGGATTACAAAAACGATGATCATTAATAATGTATATTTCGCAATAAATACTTTACCTCTAGTAACTGGCATCGCTAAAAGCTGTTTCCACCCTCCAGCTTGGTGTTCATACCGACAAATTAAACCTGCTAACACACCCGTTATCAGGGGCAAAAATAGTAAAGCATACGTTAAATTCATTGAGAATAATGTTTTATACCAATCATTGATTTCAACATCAACACTAAATAAATTAGAAGTTAATCCTATAAAAAGCCCAATCAACGGTCCCGCAAAGATAATGGATCCAATCTTTGATTTTCGCAATTTATACCATTCTGATTGAATAATAGAATATAACATTTATTTCACATCCCTTCTCGTAAAATCGAGCATGCCAACTATATATAATAAAAATCCTACCCCAATACCGAGCGCAACATTAATGATCGGTTCTTTCCATTCATTCATTAAAGTCGGCCATTTCCATATCATCCAATCCGGCAAATAATAAGCTGAATAAGTTAAAATCGTCCCTAAAATACCAGCCGTAATGGGAATCCCTTGATTTTGGCTAACAGTTGCAAACCAGAGTTGTAATGCCAAAATAGGAAGTGCCGCAAAGTATGGATAAAAACTATACTTTAATAAATCGATAAATGGAATTTCATTCCCTAAATCAAGAAATATACCGTAAACAAGTGTTAACACCAATAAAAGAACGGACGATATAAATAATAAAATGGCAAGCACCGTAAATTTCGATAAATAAACGCTCATTTTAGACACAGGTAGAGCTAACAACTGCTTCCATGCATTCGTTTCATTTTCCACGCTTGAAATAAAAGACGTTAAAATCGCAATACCTAACACGAGTGCAAGTGGGGTAAATGCACTTACATTCACTAAATAATAACCCCAATCATCATTACTTTGTTTGAGCAAATACTCTTTTCGAAACCCATAATTCACCATTTGTAAGGCAACAACACCAAATGGACCTAAAAAGGTTAACAACCAAAAACCTTTTCTTTTTATTTTTAAAAAATCAGTACTTAAAATTTTTCCTATCATTAGACTTTCCCCTCCATTGTCATTTGCAGGAAAATGTCTTCTAATGAACGTTTTTCTTCTTCAACGCGATAAATAGAAAAACCTTCATGAACGAGGGTACTCACCGCTTGAGCCACTTTTTCATTTGAACGTTCAGATAAATAAATGACTCCATCTTTATATTCTGCTTTTATCCCCTTAGATAATAAGGATCGCCAAGCATGATCACTATCACTTACTTTGAATATAATTCTTTGTTGTGCGTGCCTTCTCATCGCTTCTATTGAATCCTGAAAGATCATTTTTCCTTTTGAAAGAATACCTACCGTTGTTGCGATTTGATCAATCTCTGATAACAAGTGACTTGAAATTAACACAGTCATACCAAACTCTGAAGGTAATCGTTTAATTAAATTCCGTATTTCGATGATCCCCGATGGATCAAGTCCATTTGTCGGTTCATCTAAAATTAATAAATCAGGATGATTTAATAGTGCAGCCGCAATTCCTAACCGCTGTTTCATTCCAAGTGAAAATCCTTTCACTTTTTTATTTGCCACATCTGTTAATCGAACAATCTCTAATACATCATAGATTCGCGTTTTCGGAACTCCTAAAATTTTTCTTAGCACTTCTAAATTTTCATAAGCTGTTAAATGTGGATAATATGATGGATTCTCAACGAGTGAACCCACTTTTCGTAATATGTCAATCTTCTCTTTTTTTAAATCTTTATTAAAAATATGAATGGTTCCGTATGTTGGCTTCATCAGTCCTAAAAGCATACGTATTGTTGTTGTTTTTCCCGCTCCATTCGGTCCTAAAAACCCATACACTTCCCCTCTAGGTATTTTCATATCCAGTCCAACCACTGCATTTTCGCGGCCAAAACGTTTGGTTAGGTTTTTCGTTTGTAATACATATTCCATTAATCTCACCTCATCATCGATCATAGGAAAGCAAAGTTAAATCTAAGTAAGAGAGAAGTTTAAATTTCGTTTAAAGTGGATCAAATAAAAAAATAGGTAGATCCGAAAACACTTAAAACGTTCTTTCGGATCTACCCACTTTGTATCGTTTTATTTTAATTATGGTTCCCTGTTCACTTGATTTCATATCCCAGTCCAATTCCATACCCTTCACCATCATGTCAACAATCGATAAACCAATTCCTGCACCTTTTTCATTAGACTTATTTTTCATCCCTTTTCCACGATCAGAAATAACAAACGCATCGTACTCTTTAGTTGATTCTGTTTTAACTCCAATATATCGCCCTGATTTTGCATGGCGTAACACGTTTTGAAATAGATTATCTAATATACGCCCCATCCATAAAGGATCGATCATCCATTTATTTTTTTCAAAAGGATTTAACTCAACATCAATTTCAAACCCTTCTTTTTCAAAAAGTGAATACCATGAGGCTATTGATTCTCTCACAAATCGAACGACATCGATTTCTTTCGGTTCAAATTTATACTTACTAGCCATTAGTAGAGTATAAGACATCAAATTTTCGATTAACCTGTCAATATGATCAATAGAATCTTCCATCGACTTTATCGCTTGATTCCCTTCTTCAGACAACTCCTCTTTCGCTATTAAATACGTTTGAGCCCGTATTTTTGTTAAAGGTGTTCGTAAATCGTGCGATAGATTGGCAATTAATTCTCTCCGTAATTTCTCTTCTTCTTGTTCACGTTGTTTGCTTTCTCTCAATTCAAAAACCATTTGATTAAACGTTTGTTCGAGCTGACCAATTTCATCATTCTTTTTCACATCAACCTGTATTGGAAGTCCATTCACATCACGAACTTCCATTGCTTCTTGTAAATTTAATAATCTTTTTCTAATACCTTTAAAAAATAAAAAGGAGGCTAGGATAAAAAGAAAAATCATTCCTATCGTTAAGCTTAATAAAACACTTCCATACTTTTGACCATCTGGTGGCTTAAGTTGATTTCTTGGAATCTCAAAAACTATAAATCCTTGTGTTTCATCTTTTCCAACGAAGGCTATAACAGTAAAAGGATCGCCTCCATAACGTTCTTTAATAAAATGTGCTGTGGAAGTAGCTGTCCATTTTAAAGGCAGTTCTTCTTTTACATCAAATTGAGTTCGTAAGTTTCCATTACCATCTACCCAAAACATCGAGGCATCAGGATATTGTTGCTTCCACTTTTTAAAATGTTTTTGAATCGTTTCTTCAGAAACATTTCGTATTTTTCTTGCTTCATCATGCCATTTTTCTTCTATGACGTTTGGATTTAAACTGTCCTCGGGCGAAATGATATAATCTGCACCAAACATAATCAAAGCATATATTACAAAAACAATCTGGATGAGAAATATGGCTGTAACAACGATAATCATATATTTTGCAAGTAATGATCTGAAGAATTTCATTTTTTCACCCTATACCCAATTCCACGAATAGTTTCAATAATCGTTGGATTGGCTGGATCCTTTTCTATTTTTTCTCTTAAATAACGAATATGAACCATCAATGTTTTATCTCCTTCTATATATGGTTCTCCCCATACACCTTCATAAAGCTGTTCTTTCGTTAATATTTGATTTAAATGACGAAGAAAGTATTGAAATAGATAATACTGTTTCCCTGTTAATTGAATTTCCTCTCCTGTTTCTTGATTCACAATTTGTAGATCTTTCGTATGGATAGATAAATGTTGAAGTTGCAATATATCATCATTTTTATTAAACCTTCTTAACAGAACCTCGATTCGTGCTGCTAGTTCATCTGGATGAAATGGTTTGGTTAAATAATCATCCGCAAAACTGAGTCCTTCTAATTTATCTTCTACCGCAGTACGTGCAGAAAGCATTAATATAGGTAAATCCTTGTTTTCCCTTTTAATACGTTTTCCGATTGAAAATCCATCTAATCCAGGAAGCATGACATCCAAAATAACGATATCTACTGTGGAAATGTACTGATCGATCCTTTCCCCTGATTGCATCCATTTTACTTGATATCCTTTTTCCTTTAAGTTTTGTGTTACCCATTTTCCAATATCTTTTTCATCTTCTATGTACAAAATATGAACCATTTTTCTCCCCCCTCCATGTCTATATAAAAAAAACACATATTTGGAGTTACTTCCATTTTACTCCATACCATGGGTTTTTTTAAATAACCTTTTTGTAACTTAACTATCGCTTTATAATCATTATTTTATGACCTTTACATATTGCCTATCTTTTAAACAAAAAGTATCCTCATTTCGCTAAATGAAAAATCATTCTTCTTCAAAAGATAAGTTTATATATCTTATTCTGGAATCTGAAATACAGATGAAAAGTATTGCCTTTATCGCAGCTTGCCTGTTGTATTATATTCGGCAATTTCCGTTGGCACACTGGCCGCCGGCATCTTCCGGCGTTAAGCTTTTCAAAGGCGTTGCGCTGTTTTCCTCTTCCCACACTTTTTCAAGCGCCTGAAGGAAAATCCCGGTTGGCTGCGCTCCAGAAATCGCATATTTGCGGTTGATGACAAAAAACGGAACTCCGCGGATTCCTAATTGAGCAGCTTCTTCTTCATCTTTTCTCACTTCTTCGGAATAGCGGTTGCTTTCAAGAACATGTTTCACTTCTTCACGGTCCAGCCCAATATCCGAAGCCAGCTCTGCCAATACATCATGATCGCTAATATGTTTGGAATCAGTAAAATAAGCCTTTAACAACCGTTCTGTCATTTCCAGCAGCTTTCCGTGTTTATCTGCGTATTTGGCGAGACGATGCGCATCAAACGTGTTGGTCGGAAGCATCGACTCAAAACGAAATGTCAAACCAATCGCTTCCGCTTGTCTGGCAATATCTTCATTTGCCTTTTTCGCTTGCTCAATCGTGATCCCATACTTTTTCGCAATGATTTCATGAATCGTCATATCGTAACTTTTTTTCGCATTCGTGTCCAGCTCAAAGCTTCGAAAAACTACTTCTACTTGATCTTTTTGCGGAAATTGTTCCAAAGCTTTTTCTAAACGCCGCTTCCCGATATAGCAAAAAGGACAGACAAAATCAGACCAAACTTCAATCTTCATGTTCACACCTCATTTTTATCTGAAATAGATGAAAAATTCTAAACTAATTAGTTCAAATCTCCTTTCTCTATTCCCCCATTGTATCCGATCGTGCTACTAAATCCAAATAGATACACTTAACGAAAATTTATGTCGTGATTCGAAATCTTTTATTCACCCATTTAGAAACAGCTAAGATAATCAAACCTAAAATGAAAAATACAACCCCGCCAGCTTCAATCCGATACCCAAATTCAGGAACCCATCTTTGAACCAAAATGAAGCTTAAAGTGACGATAGAACCTACTAAACTTGCAATGAAAAAATCTTTTACTTTATTAGACGTTTCAAAAGCCGAACGTTTTTGCCAAAACATAATGGCAGCCACCACGAATAAGAGAATGATAGCTTCGATAAGAAAGATGATGACAGCTGTCCCAAGGTAGAAGGCATGATCCAAGTCAGTAAAAAATTCCACAATCGTTTCAATTCCACCTTTTACAAGTGCCGCCCAACCGGCTAATTGAAAAATCAAGTAACCGATAAAAAAAGCAGCACTCATTCGTTTTTCTTTCGGCAATTGGCGGATTAACTCATCACAATATTCCTTTGGATCCTCTCCGAATACTTCTTCTGCTGTCTTCCCTTTGTTTTGAGCCTCAAGCAGATGGTCCAACAGCTCCATCAACAGTTCTTCACTTTGCTGTTCAGAAAGGGTAAGATGAGAACGAATATAAATGAGCATTTTGCTATAATATTCTTCATTATGCTGATTTAATTGCTTTCGCTTTTCATTATTGAGCTGAATCAAATCTTTAGCATTCATCTTCATTCCTCCCGCGTAAAATCGTTTCGACAGGCTCTTTAATGCTTTCCCATTCCCTGATGAACTCCTGCAGCGCTTCCTTTCCCTGCTTAGTAAGACGATAATATTTCCGCTTCGGCCCAGCTGGTGAGTCGCGCATTTCCCCTTGAATGAACTTTCCCTTTTGCAATCTTAACAAAATCGGATAAATGGACCCTTCGCTGACATCATCTAATCCAAACTGCTGCAGCTTTAAAGATAGTTCATAACCATAAACATCTTCTTTATCAATAATGGATAAGATACAACCTTCCAGAATCCCTTTTAACAGTTGGCTTCGCAGTGACATATCATCATACTCCTTATATACCTTGTAATACAAGATAGCTATTGAAACAAAAACTATCTTGTATTACAAGATAGGTTCATCCTTATTATATAATGACCGTTTTACAATTTCAAGAAAATTATTCCAATTTATATCAAAACGAATTATTTTCATATTTATTATTCAACCGTTGGTATTGCCTACATATGTTCATACTGAAAAATCTTTTCATCTTTTTGATTCACGATTCACTAAATGAAAAATCACTCCTCTTCGAAAGATAAGTTTACCGGTTCATCAAGAACATCATAGGCTATTTCGAGATTTGTAGTCGGTACACTTTTATCCACTTCCTCAAACTTAAATTGATCGACCCAAACATGTCCCTTGCCAGAGAGCAGAACTCCAAAAGAGATAAGAGCGCTATTTTCCGGAACATCAAGAACGATGGAGTATAAATTCCAATTCGTATCTTTTACAATTGGCCGATCGCTCATATTATCGAATTGAAGAACATCATGCAGGACGTTATCAACTCTCATCCATAAGCTGCAAAAGCCGTTCATATTTTTCGTTTTAACAAAAGCGGAGAGCTTTACTCGTTTCCCTAAAAATTTGTCTGCTTTGAACTGTTGCATCATCGTAGCGAATTCATCGGCTGTTTGAACCGTTACAGATTTTAAATAGCCTGAGCATTTTCCTTGATGGACGACTTTCGTATCAATCCCCATTTCATAATTGAATGGATGGCTTCCGCTCAAAAACCATCCCTTCATTTTTTGCTGTTGTTTCATCTTCTTTCCTCCATTTTTATCAATAATTGAGTTCATAATTCGGCGGTATTGGCCCGGCGGCATATGATAAACTTTCTTAAAAGCTCTTGTAAAAGATTCTTGCGTTCCAAAGCGAAAATGATAAGCGATATTAATAATCGGTTCATCGGTATAAAGCAGCATACTGGCAGCGCTAGCTAGCCTTCTAATTCGCACGTAATGGCCAACTGTCATCCCAGTTTCCTTCCGAAAAATTCTAAGAAAATGGTACTTTGAGAAACCTGCGTAAAAAGCCACACTTTCCAATGTAAGAGGCTCATGCAAGTTATCCTCAATATAACTAATGGCTTTCTGTAATATTTGTTGGTAATTCACCGCCCGCACCTCCTTTGCTTATAGGGTGCTAAGAATAAAAAGGAAATATTGACTTTTTTTTGCTAAAAATTCATCTCTGCCTTTTCAACAAAACAACCGTTAATGCTCCC
Organism: Thermaerobacillus caldiproteolyticus; assembly: GCF_015326725.1. Classification (NCBI taxonomy): domain Bacteria; kingdom Bacillati; phylum Bacillota; class Bacilli; order Caryophanales; family Anoxybacillaceae; genus Thermaerobacillus; species Thermaerobacillus caldiproteolyticus. The sequence goes on along the minus strand of NZ_CP064060.1, from coordinate 3,336,646 downwards.
CTCTCTCCCAAGGCTTTAAATAAAGGTGATCCTTTTGAGCAGGAAAAAGGATATAACAACAAAAGCAGGGCAAATACCCTGCTTTTGTTCACATTAATTTTTGTTTGTATCCGCAAAGACTGCCATGGCATCGCGCATAAATTTCGCTAAGCCTTCACCAAATTGATCGATGTTTTTGGTGAAGCGTTCATCATCCACGTACATTTGCCCTAATCCTTTGAATGCTTCGAGTGAGTAATTGCCGAAGTTATTGTTCAAAAAATCATACCATTCTTTAATGGCTGCTTGCGCCTCTTCTGATTCAGGCGATCCATTACGAAGGGCCGCAAGTTTTTGATAGATCGAATTCATTGCTTTAGCCATAGCTTCTTGTTCATCTTTAGACATGCTCCCGATTTTAGCGTTTGATTTGTCGACAGCTTCATCTCCCCAGCGTTCACGAGCTTCTTGCTCGTATGGATTATGACTAAAGTCAAAGCCTTCAAATTTCTCTTTGTTCGTCATTTGAATTTCTCCTTTCATATGCTGAATGGTCTTATCAATCGTAGCAATCACTTTGTCGAGCCGCCTGCGTTTCTCAAGCAACATTTTTCGTTGCAGCACCAACGCCTCATGTCGATCAAACGAAGGACTATTGATAATTTCTTTAATTTTCTTTAAAGGGAAGCCAAGTTCTTTAAAAAATAAGATTTGTTGTAACATCTCAAGATTATCATCGGAGTAAAGACGATAGCCGGATTCGGTTATCTCATCTGGGGTTAATAACCCGATTTCATCATAATAATGCAGTGTGCGCACACTAATGCCAACTAAATCCGCAACTTCTTTCACTTTCATTGCCATCGTTTTGACCTGGTTACTAACATCTATAAAAATCGATCCACCGCGATGGAACCAGGAAACATCGCTTGCCGCTCAGGAAACACCTGAGTTCCATCAGGAAGGGATTTCCCTTGTCATTCACCTGCTGTGAAAGACAGCCCGTGGATCGCTGTTAGCGACAGCACCTGTCGTGCACCATTCCTTCCATCGGTCAGTACACGACAACGATTTTAGTAGCTAGGTCTACACCTCCTTTAGTTGAATTTGATACTGGTTCAGCCAACAACATTTGTGCAATATGTTCCATAATGACCACTCATGTTCCTCTTTGAAGTTCTCTATCTTTTTCAGCATCATACCTAGATATTGTCGTTGTTTCGTTCCGCTGTTCGATTGCTTGTAGGATTCTTCCATTGACCCTAACATGGCAATCAAATGGCGTTTCACTTTCTTTTTTATGGTGTCAATGAGTTCTTTTGGCAATCGTTCATTGTAACCTAATCCTCGTCTACCAATCACAAAAGCGGCACTTTCATGGACGGATAAACCGTATTTCTTCATATACTTAAAACGTCCGATGACACTTGTATACGCTGGATTCACCTTTTTGATGCGAAAGCCAAGCCGTAACCCCCGGCGAATGATGGTGTCAGTCAGTTTTTTCTTTTTGAAATGGTGAGTGAAGCGGTTAAATTTCTTGTCCGTATCATGTTGCTGTCTCAGTTGAATGTTTTCGATGACCACTGCCCCAACATTCTCTTGAAGCAGCCAGTTATACACATCTCGTACTGTTTCTCCAACGATGTTGTTTCGTTTATTCGCTCTTACGTATTCCAGTTCATGACAGTAAAACACTTTTGATTGGAGAAAGTTTCCTTGTTTCGAAATGATACTTACGGCGATACGGTCAATATTGATGTCAATTCCAGCGATTCGTTCCCCTTGAATCGGTTCATCGTAGGTCAGTTCTCTGCCATATACCTCTTCTTCATAGATGAGATGGACATAATATTCCCCGTTCTTGCGTTTGATTTCGACGGTATATGGTTGATATTGGATCATCGGCTTGCCTTTTGCATTCACTCCGACTTGTTCCCCCATGACGAGATTGATGATTTCATCTTCATATTTTTCAGGAACAGACACAGGTAACCTCAAGCGGGGAGCGTGTTTCCCTTTTGGTTGTCCAAGCGGATTCGCGATTTCCACATAACATTCATACGTGTTATCGTCATACACCAGGCGAATATTTAAATTTCCTTTCTTGCTTTTATCGCCTCTTGCGTACAACTGATTCGTTCGCAAATCTTTCCATTCTTCGTTCGTGATGTTTCCTTTCAAGCGCTTATAAAAGTGTTGTTTTCCGCCAAAAATCACGCTTGGAACCGTCCCTTGGTCGAGATGTCGCTGCAGCTCATCTTCTTTGGATTTCAGTTTTTCTAATCGTCGGTGTAATCCGTCTAAACACGTTTGAAGATCGATGTTCTTCGGTGTTTTTCGTCCGTATTGGTATTCATCTATTTTCTTCACTGTTTTTTCGATTTTCGCCTGCACATCCTCTAGCCGCATGGGAAGTAACTCACGTTGAGAAGTAATCAGTGATTGAGCAAGCAAGACCGCGTCTTCGGCATACCGTTTGTTGAGCGGGAATTGGTGCGGAAGGTGCTTGATGATTTCTTTTGTGTTCCTTCCCTCTAGCAAACGGTTGAATGCATATCGCTTCGCTGAACAAAAAACGCGCATCAACTCATCCAACAAACGAAGTTGTGATTCGTCATTAGAAACGATTTTCATCACCCGAACCATTTTCATCCCCTTGCCGTCCCCCTATGTTTTGATCTTCCAGAACATATATTCGCTAAATCTTCTTCATTTCCTTTTTACATGAGGAATAGGAAGATGATTTTTTAGCATAAGATCGGTGATGATTGAAAAGATGGGGAACAAACATCCATCTCTTCATGTCCAATAACAGGAGATATTTACATTATTTCATACATTTTTATAGATGTTTAATAAGCTACTTATACCTCCCTTCAATATTCACTATAAAGTATCACGTGACGTGAGGGTCAACATAAGTTTTGAAAAATATAGGTAATAAAATAAATGGGAGGGATACAGCTCCCTCCTTTCCATTCCTTTCATTCCCTGTGTACCAAGCGTATTCTCTCGATTTTCCCTTCCCGCTTCTATGCAAATAAAAAAGGACTGAAGGTAGTCAGAATTGCTTCTGATTCCCCTTCAATCCCTAAACGAGTTTTTGTAGGAAATAAATATTTTTCATTGTCTCCGTACTTGCCTTATATCTTTTTACTTCTTAACTAGAGAATTGCATCAAGCGCGTATTGTCCAGGTCCAATAAGAGCAACACCAATAGCTACAACCAATAATATTAAGTTATATTCAAATCCATTTTGCGTAATCCAGTATCCATTAGGACCATGAACTTTTACAATAGCAACAAGCATTGTAATGACAATCAAAGCGCTAGCTACTGGAGTAAGGAAACCTGCTGCGAATAGAGCTCCCCCAACAAATTCTCCTAATCCTGCTAAAAGCGCCATCGTTACGCCTGGTTTTATGCCAATCGACTCCAGCCAGCCACCTGTCCCTTTTAATCCATGACCACCAAACCAACCAAATAATTTTTGCGCCCCGTGTCCCATAAATGTTAATCCAATCACTAAGCGAATCATTAATAAACCGATATTCATCATGTTTGTATCCCTCCTAAAGATGTTTTTAAGCTATTTTTATAAATAAGTGACGAATTCAGCAACTGGTTTGCGGTACCCCCTTGGTTTTCTGCTTTGAACTTTTTCTTTTCCTAATGTAATCATCAGCACCGGCTCATACTGGTCAGAGATGTTTAATACTTGCTTTAAATGCTCCGGATCAAATCCAATCATTGGGCAGGTATCCCAACCTTTACTTTTTGCGGCCATCATAAATAACATCGCAGATAAAGAGGCGTTCCGAATGGACTCATCCCGTTGGAAAGCTTCGCCTCTGCTTTCGTAAAATGACACCGTATCTTGCACCATTTGATCGAATTCTTGTTTATTTAGAACTCCGAGCAAAAGAAGACCTTCGTAAATGCGGGCAGCTTCTCGATAGGCTTTTTTATCACCTAAAACCACAATGACAGCTGAAGCCGTAGACACTTTATGTTGTCCATAGGCTGCTTTTTTTACTTCTTCTTTTAACTCAGGATTAAGAACAACTAAATAGTTTGTGTGCTGTAAGTTAAAAGCTGATGGAGCCAGTTTGACTAGCTCAAAAATCTCATCAAGTTCTTTGGTGCTGATCGGATGATTCTCAAGAAAGTTACTTGCAGACCGGCGTTCTTTTACCAATTGTTCAAAATTCTCCATGATTATGCCCCCATTACTTCAAATTAAAATATAATGAATCCGAGATATTATACGAAAGATGACCGTTCATTTGCTTAGTGTTATACTTTTTAAAAGTTTTTTCTATCCATGCGAAAAGGCTTCGACACTCTCCCCGATCCGCTTTTTATGCTTAGGTTAGAAGAAAATTCATTAGGTTTGTACTTACATCAGTGATGCCTCGAATTATACCTTTATGTTTGATGGCTTGATCCTTCTTAATGAAAACAGCAGACTCAGTTTCATCCTTTGTTTCTATAATTATTATGTTTAATAAGCACACATAAGAACCAAACAATTTTTCGTTAGTGCATCCTTACAAAAATATCTCGGATTAAATTATCTTTAATTCGAGATAATAATACCGCAAACTCTAGTATTTTGTCAACATGAAACTCTTATAACGTTGCAGGGCCATTTCATCTCCTGATCTATCTTCATCAAACGATTTTCTCGCTTGCTCTTATGCTTTTTTCCAACATTTAAAACACAATAAAATTCGTTGATTTTTCTATTTGCGTATAGAGTCTTGCTGGCTGAAAAAAGAGAAAAAGGGAAGAAAAACAAACTCTTTTTCCGCTCATTCAACTTTTTCCCGATTTTCCTTCTCGCTTTGATTCCAATAAAAACCTTTATTATGGGCTTCTACACATTGAACCTGTTGCCAAACGAATAATGAATGCATAATAGGGCATAAAAAATCCCCCTTGGCAACCATATACACTAGCCAAAAAATACAATCCCAAGGGGTAAACACTATCATGATTCCAATTTTGTCATTGAACATACAATGTCTAGAAAAATGGATCCTCTTTTACAGGCTTTATTTCAGTATATCACTCGACTTTCTTTACCAAAAGCACTTTATGTGACAGGTCGTCCGCCTATTTCGAAAAAATCGCTGTTGAAATGTTTGCTATTTTCCATTGAGCTCTTGCGTCAGTTGGTCAACATACTCAATGTCGTATTTATGGAGTCAACAAAGCTCCGCACTTTTCTATGGTTTCACGTGTGAGTAAATGATTTCACTGGTTAAAGAATGATGACTTAGAACAGCCACGCGTATCGGTTTCATCGCTATTGATTCCATGTGCAATTATGCATAATTTTGAGCTTTCATTCTAGTTTTGCAACATCATCATTATCTCTTTAATAATCTACTAGATGTTCCTCTGCATCTTCGAAGATGTTCAATAGTATTGATGATAAATCTGATTTGCTTAGGGACATTTTCACTGATAATTAATGCGGCGTTAAACTACCTGAAGAGCCTGCAACACATCCGCTTTCAGGTCATCGATATGCTCGATGCCGACCGAGAATCTCACGAAATTGGACGGAATTCCAGCTGTCCGCATCTGCTCCTCGGTCATCACTCCTTCCCACATTGCGGCTGTATGTACCACAAGGGAATCGATTCCTCCCAGGCTCACCGCGTTAGGAGGCAGTTTCAATGCAGAAACGAACCGCTGAGTTTCTTCATATCCACCTTTAATGGCAAAGGCAATTACTGCTCCGAAACCTCGCATCTGACGTTTTGCCAACTCGTGTTGTGGATGACTAGGAAGACCGGGATAATACACCCGCTCAACCTGTGGCTGCTTTTCCAAAAACTCAGCTAAGGCTAAGGCATTGGCATTGATGCGTTCAATCCGCATCGGAAGCGTGCGCAGACCACGCAATAATAGCCACGCATCCATTGGAGAGAGAACCGAACCAATTGAAATATGCGTGTGCCAAATACGCTCAGCTAATTCCTCGCTGGTGCAGATGACACCAGCTGTCAAATCATGGTGTCCACCCAAATATTTTGTTGCGCTGTGAATAACTACATCAACTCCCAGATCGTGAGGACGCTGATTGATCGGCGATGCGAACGTGTTATCGGCTACGACGATAATTCCATGCGGGCGCGCCAACTCCACCACAGCAGCCAAATCCGTCAACACCAAAGTCGGATTAGCTGGTGTCTCCACCATGATGAGCTTTGTGTTAGGACGTATCGCTTCAGCAAAGGCATTGATGTCCGCCTGTTCGACGATAGTCACTTCAACACCAAATCGCGGTAGCATCTCATCCATGATCTTAGCAGTACTCATATAGTGCCGCGTCTGTGCAATCACATGATCTCCTGCACTGACTAGAGCTAGAATGGTCGTAGCAATTGCTCCCATCCCAGAGCCAGTGACCAATGCGGTTTCTGTTCCTTCAAGCTCAGCCATAATTTTCTTTACACGCTCATGCACTGGATTACCATAACGCGTGTAATACCGCGGATGACGAGGGGTTCCCGCCATTTCTGCGAATTCACTGGAATTATGGGCACGAAACGTAGCTGTGTAATAAATCGGCGGAGCCACTGCCCCATCATTGGTTACCCAATCATCAGCATGTACGACCAAGGTTTCGTTTCGGAGTCCTTCAAGGTTCAACTCTTCATGATTATCACGTTTGCTCATCTGCTCTCTCTCCTTTGCTTTTCTAAATACTCAACTACTAGACGATAAACACAGTTAGCTCCGATCTATACCAATCCATCTTCGTGGCAAAGAATTTAGCGTCAACCGAAATGTTCCGCTTTTTGCAAGATTTCTACACTTTTTCTCAGAATACGTAATGAAATAATCGATGAAAATATAAAGAAACTCATCTTTGATTTAAATAATGGTAAAAATCTACTCTACCATTATCTCACGGTAACTTTATGGTAGCCATTCTTATAAGTATAAAGCTTCAATCACCCCGATTTACTTGAATGAACTCTCACATCACTCCCAAGAATTCTCTCGACTTATACATATACAAGTACTAGCTAGTATTTTGGTCGGTACGGATTTCTCTTTTAATTGACAGAACTTTTTTTCATTTCGTAACTTAATAGATATTATATAATTTTTTTAAAAAAAGTAAATCGGTAGTTCTATATAAATTCAGTTTGAAATTCCGACATGTTTAACCGACACTGATCCTTGTCTATACTGCTCTACACAAGTAAATCAAGGAGCGGATGAATCATGAAGAAAAAAGGATGACAAATGACGAACAACCACAGTTGGATCACCGCTAGAAACGCAGAATGAAAAATGCGAACATAGGAAAACGGAGTGAAAAGATGCACCTGCACTAGCCGCAATATAAGCTTGAAAAGATGTATAAACCGTTGTCGTTAATGTATCGATCTTTTTCCTTTAATATTTTAGTTGTTTTAATACCTTCATCAGTAACCGGAATTTTAATGATAACTTTTCCAGTAATTTGTTCAATTATATATTCTGCCTCAGCCACTACTTCTTCAGCCTTATCGCCAAGAGCTTGAACAAACAGTTCTTTTTCATTACCTAAAATAGTTCGAATTTCTTTTAACAAATCTAAATAAGTTTGATTTTCTTTGGCTATAATTGAAGCATTAGTAGTAACACCCGAAGTCGGAAAATATTCACATAAACGTGAATTTGTTTTGTATTTGCAGAATCAATATATAATCTCATTCTAACCACCCCTATAAAATACTATGGACTACTTTATGTTTGATACTTCATCATAAAAACTGATTTTGTCTTCTGAAGAACAGCTATTTTGCAATGAAATCAACAAACTTGATTGGGAGCTATAGAGCTTCAATAGTTAATTGACATTCAGGAAGATTATCCGGAAGAAAGAATCAAACAAACAATCAACTGACCAAAAAGTAAATAAAATAAAAAAACATTGACATAATATTTATTCATCTATATACTGTTAGATAAAACTCTGAATATTAAGTTAATTTTCTCTTATCGAGAGTGGTGGAGGGACTAGGCCCAAAGAAGCCCGGCAACCTTCAAGCAAAATTGCTTGACAAGGTGCTAAATCCTACAAGTCATCTGATATGATGACTTGAAAGATGAGAGGTCAGCGCTATAAAGTTACCCTCTTCATCGGAAGAGGGTTATCTATTTGCTCATTTTTTAAATCTATATGAGATAACAGCGCCTTTAATCCTAGTATTCATATAGAATTTATAAAATTAAATTATAAGGATAGGAGGACAAAATGATAAAAAGAGTAGATTCTTGAATGCATGTAGATGTTTTACAAAAAATTCTTTGATACGCCTATAAAAAATACCAGAAAGGAGAAATCATTTTGAGCATTGTAAGTAAAAAAACTTACCCCTCTTATTTATCTGATGAGTTATCAAGAAAATTTGTACAAAATGAACGCCAAGAATTTCTTTTACATCAAGCATCAGAGCTTGCTGAACGATTTTACGAAAAAGCTGACAATATAGACAAAGAAGGAAGGTTTCCATTTGAAAATTTTCAAAAGCTAAAAGATTGTAATTACCAATCACTTACTGTTCCTAAGCAATATGGTGGAGAAGAAATTTCACTGTATGAATTTCTTCTTATGCAAGAGCGATTAAGTCAGGGAGATGCTTCCACAGCTTTATGCATCGGTTGGCATCTTGGCGTTATTTATGATCTAAGGGAAAGACAAACATGGGATAGCGAAAAATTTAAGTGGCTGTGTCATGAAATTGTACAAAATAAAGTGCTAATTAATCGATTGGCAACAGAGAATGGAACGGGAAGTCCTACAAGAGGCGGAAAACCTGAAACGGTAGCGATCAAAAGAAATGGCAAATGGGTGATTACAGGAAGGAAATCCTTTTCATCTATGGCAATAGCTCTTGATTATTCATTAGTTACAGCCACCATTCAAGAATCGGGGAAAGTCGGATCTTTTTTAGTTGACCATCGCCTTAATGGGGTTAAAGTCGAAGAAAATTGGGATATGATTGGAATGCGAGGCACGCGGAGTGATGATCTTGTACTGGATCAAGTGGAATTACCAGAAGATTCACTGGTGGAATTGGATCAATTGGAATCATCGAAAGGCAATATAGGGAGGGCATGGTTGCTTCATGTTCCAGCATGCTTTCTTGGGATTGCGATTGCAGCTAGAAATTATGCCATTTCCTTTGCTTCTGAATATCAACCGAATAGTCTGTCTAGCCCAATCAAAGATGTTCCAGAGGTTCAAAGAAAAATTGGCGAGATGGATTTAGAGCTATTAAAAGCAAGACATACTCTTTATTTTGTCGCACATCGGTGGGATACATACCCAGAAAAACGCATGGAAATGAGTGGAGAATTAGCGGCAGCTAAACATATTGCCGTAAACAGTGCCAATAAAGTCGTTGATTTAGCGATGAGAATCGTAGGAGCTAGAAGTCTACAAAAATCTAACCCACTGCAACGATACTATAGAGATGTTAGAGCTGGAATCCATAATCCGCCAATGGATGATACCGTTATTTCTTTACTCGCAAAACAAGCATTACAAAATTTCAATTAAATCTATTGTTTTTAGTAAGACATTTATGTAAAACAAGATTTTCCATTTTGCACTACACATTTAGGGGGAAGAGCAATGAAAGCATATAAAATACCATTTTTGTTTATTGCGCTAGTATTTCTTATATTGTCAGGATGCTCAAGCTTGACTCAAAAAGCAAATAGTTCAGTGACTAAGACAATTAAACTTGGAGCAACTGCTGGACCGTATAGTGATCAAATAAAGCAAGCTATAAAGCCTTATCTCGAGAAAAAAGGATATAAAGTGGAAATAGTTGAATTCAACGATTATGTTCAACCTAATATCTCTTTAGACCAAGGTGCAATAGACGCAAATGTATTTCAAAATGAAATTTATATGAAGAACTTTGCAAAAACCCGACATATGGAGCTTTATGAAGTTATTAAAGTCCCAACCGCGCCTATCGGAGTATACTCCAAAAAACATAAATCATTAGACGAGATCAAGGATGGAACGACAATAGCTTTATCTAATGAGCCGGTAAATCAGGCACGAGCTCTTGCTATGCTTGAACAACTTGGATTGATTCAACTAAAAAAAGGAATTGATCCGACAAAAGTATCAGAAAAGGATATTCAAAAATATAATAAAAAAATTGTTCTAAAACCTTTAGAACCAGCACAGCTTCCACGAGCTCTTGGGGATGTTGATTACTCTTTTATCAATGGGAATTTTGCTATCTCATCTGGATTAAAATTGAAAGATGCAGTCGCATTAGAAAAGACGCCTTCTTACTATTTAAATGGGGTTACAGTACGAAAAAAGGATAAAAACGCTAAGTTTGTAAAAGATATCATTGCAGCTTATAAATCAAAGGAATTTAAAAAATTAATTAAAGAGGATGAAGAATATAAAGGTTATGTATGGCCTGATTGGTTTAAATAAATGCAAAAACAGTTCTTTATTCCATAATTTTTAACAAAATGGGAGGAAGAGAGTGTGGCAAAACAAATTATTTTAAATGCGTTTGAAATGGCAAGTGCTATGCATAATTCACATGGATTATGGAAACATCCTGAAAGCAAGAGACAAAGAGGATATAAAGATATCGATTATTGGATTAAGATGGCAAAGCTTTTGGAACGTGGTAAGTTTGATGCGGTCTTTTTTGCGGATGTACTAGGAGTATATGATACATATCGTCAAAGTAAAGCTCCTTCTATACGTGACGGCCTTCAGTTTCCAGTGAATGATGCGGCGTTCGTTATTCCTATTATGGCAAGTGTTACGAAACATTTGTCCTTTGCTTTAACAGTTAGTACTACTTACGAACATCCCTTTAGTACCGCAAGACGTTTTTCTACTCTTGACCATTTGACGAAAGGAAGAATTGCTTGGAATGTTGTCACTTCTTATTTACCAAATGCCGCGAAAAATTTTGGTCTTCAAGAAATGATCAAGCATGACCAACGTTACGATATTGCAGACGAATTCCTAGAAGTTACATATAAACTTTGGGAAGGTAGCTGGGAAGAGAATGCATTCATTGAAGATAAACAGAGTGGTACATTAATTGATCCAGACAAAGTACATGAAATAAATCATTCAGGAAAGTTTTTTTCCGTCGAAGGCCCGCATCTTTGTGAACCATCTCCACAACGTACACCGGTAATCTATCAAGCAGGTACTTCAGAAAGAGGCAGAGAATTCGCAGCTAAGCATGCTGAGTGTGTTTTTGTTGGTGGCCCTACACCAGAAAGAATTAAATACTATACAAATGACATAAAAAGACGTGCTGAAAAGTATGGCCGTAACCCAGATAATATCAAAGTATTTGCTTTTTTAACGGTTATTGTTGGAAAGACAACGGAAGAAGCAGAACAAAAATTTACAGAATTAAATCATTTGTGGAGTCCAGATGCTTCAAAAGCTCAATTTGGTGGAGCAAGTGGCTACGATCTAGCAGAATACGAAAAAAAGGATTTAAATGATCCTTTTGAATTTAAAAATACAGAGCACGGTCATTATAAGGCAGCTTCTCTTACGAAAGATGCATCTAAAAAACTTTCGATAGGTGAAGCACTTAAAAAACTTGAACAATTAGATCGGGAGTCTATCATTGTAGGAAATCCAGAAGAAGTAGCAGATGCCATTCAATATCGATTTGAAGCTTCAGGTGTGGATGGATTTAATCTTAATCATCTTGTTACACCTTCTAGCCTAGAGGATTTTATTGAATTGGTTGTTCCTATACTTCAAAAAAGAGGCTTATATAAGACTGAATACAAACAAGGAACGTTAAGAGAAAAGCTATTTAATCATGGCAGCAGATTATTACCAGAAGATCATCCAGGTAGTGCTTATCGTATGAAATCATTTGTTTTGTAGTGTTTGTAAAAAGGGCAATATCAAAGATGATATAATACCTCTAAAGTAGACGCAAAAATAAAGATAACCCTAATGGTTATGTTAGAATCACATTATGTCTACTTCGGAGGTATGTTTTATGGAACCAAAATTATATCATCATAGTTTTACTATTCCTTTGAGCTAAAAATTCAAGCAATTTAACTATATATTACTCTGGATATTCACGTACTGAAATGGCAGGAATGTTGAAAAGAGGATGATCAATGAATGGATGATTATGACTTTTTACGATTTACGTCTTGATAAGATAATACAACTAAAGCTACAAATATTAAATTTTATCAATGTAATAGCAACTTTCTCAAAATATTGCTATTATTTATTTTTTATATCGGATACAAAAAGATAAATTTTAACAGTCAACAAACAAATTACTATCATAAATAATTGAATTTATTTATTCATCAATCGGTTGCTTTCGTTTAATAAATAAGTTCCAAGATTGGAAGCTTTGCCTTCTTATCGCAACTAGCGTCAATTGATCAAATTAGTGGGCATGATGCTCAGGGAAAAACCTCCGGCCAGCACAAAGGACAAAAACGGAGCCCCAAAACGAGGACGAAAACGGCTGTGCGCCCTGCTGTTCCGGGCGATAATGCCCCTGATCTGACACAATGAAGCGTTTCGTACGTTGCATGAGTACTATACGACCTAGGCGGTGAATCCGCTTCGCAAAGAAGCAGTCGATCGTGGTGTCATGCGGCAAACTGTTGAAAGTGTTGTTTACGATTGGTACGAAGCAACAGGTGTTTGATGGGAAACGAATGATGCAAGACGTCCAAGATCAGATAGCTTATCGCCTGCCTCCTAGCGTAAAACAAACTAGAAACATAATGGGCGGGATGGCACCAGTAACGAAAAAAGAGGCCACACTTTCAACACCTATTCCGAAGATCTGAATGGGAAGTTCATTTCTCTCTTATAACTAGTCATATAATCTACATTAACCGACTTGGCTTCCCCAAGCCGTCCGAAGAGAGCAAGACCCTTTACGCGCCTATAATGGGGTGAGGCAAAGGAAGGAGCGTACTTGGGAAGGAGGTAAAAAAATAAAACGCATTTTTTGGACTGTTGCATTAAAAAGTGCAACGGCCTAAAAATGCGCCAAGGTAAACTTTTTTCAATTCTTCACGGTATATAACTATTGGTTTATAAATCAATATAGGAAGTCCATTAAGTTTTCATATTCTCTTAGTTTGGATAGCGTCCGATTTTCGATGATGTCATATACTTTTTGACGACTTGGATCCCCAACGACACATTGATATTTTCCTCTTTCTGTTGTCCCTTTAAATTCATCAATCGCTAAAATTGTTGGAAGGGATTGATTCGTATAAGAATAGTGCTGATCAAATAATCGAATGACAGTAGAATGCCCTAATCCGGTTTCGTAAGCGACTTGTTTAAAATGCATGTCTCTTACCTTGATTAGTAAGTTTTGAAGTAATCTTTTGGTTATACGTTGATAATTATCAAGAAAGCTATAGGATTCATAAAGAGCGAATTTTTCGAATGACTGAAACATCGGACTTGATCATCTCGGATCAACACGGCGGGCTGGTACAGGCCATGGAGAAGCATTTCCAAGGAACGACATGGCAAGCGATGCCAAACGCACTTTATTCACAATATCCTCGATGCCGCACCAAAGTATATGGAGGATGCCTTGCTTGAGGAGATCCACGAAGTTCTTCATGCACCCAATAAGCAAACGACCCGACTGTTATTGAAACAAAGTGCTGGCCAAATGGATAGATGGGCGCCAAAAGCCTTGCAAATCCTCGAAGACGCCACACTATATTGGGCGATCCGGACCGTTATCGGCGTCACTTGCGCACGACCAATGGGGTGGAACGGCTGAACAAAGACATTGGCCGTAGAGAACGGACAATCCGCATCTTTCCAAATTGGGAATCGGTGTATCGCCTCGTTGGTGCTGTGTTGATCGAAATCGACGAAAAATGGATGTCGGGACATAAATACTTGGATATGTCCGAATATTGGCAGTGGCAAAAAACGAAAGAGCAAGGAACCCGGTCGATAAATCAAGAAGCTTCGGCGATGAAAAGAGTAGGATAACCTCTTCGCTATGTTAAGGAGGACATGTAATGCCGGAGCGAAGCGAGGATCTGCCGGGAAAGCCCCTTGGATCATTTTCCGGGAAGACGACCAGTAGGGAGACTTGCCGGATTTACCTACCATGCGCCAAGTCATCAGGTCCATGTTTTCTATCAAAGAGGAATTTACACAATCATTTGGACTTGATCCTGAAATTAACACGAAAAAAAGGGAGTATTCGGTTTTTTTAAAACCAAAACTCCCTTTCGATCTGTTTTATTACGCTAACTGACTCTCCAACCCCCATTATATTTTCATATCAATCCTAGATTGTGAATCAATTGAAACCCTATACGGTTCAAACGTCTGAAATTGACTGACAAAATCATTCCAATCCTCTCTTAGCATGTTAATAGTCTTGTCCACATCTGCCTCGGAGAATTTATTCCAGTATTTTCCTAGTTTACCTTTCTCAATTTCTTTATATCCCCTCATAATTTTTTCATATCCGATTTGAAAAGAGGAATTTGTGTTTAAACCGGAAAATAACTGGCTTAATTGTTGTTGTGAGACTTGATCCGCGTGATTGCCATTTTGTATTTCTTCTATGGCATTTTTCATTTGATTGGCTATTTCACTGTACGGGCCGCCTTTTCCCTTAAACCGATCATAAATAATTTGATAGGTTTCCAATGATGCATTCACAATCTGTTTTAATTTATCACTCGTGTACTGTTTTGTTATCGCCTTCAGTTGATCCTTTATAGAACCACTCGCGACGTTATCAGCTATAAGATTCAACTTTTCTTGAGTCTGTAGATAATACATGCTGGCCTTATCACTTGTCCAACTTGAAAAGTAATCTCCATTATATTTTAATGCTGCTTTTACTAATCCAGATAGTTGATTTTTTTCTTCTTCAGATACCCCTTCTAGATTTTCAAAAAATGATGAGAAATACTGGTCGTAATCGGAGTTTTGCTGTTCCTCACCCTTCACTTCAGTAACTTTTATCCTTTGATTAGATGTTGTTACATTACCGATGACATCAGAAAGTGTCAGTTTATCCAACGTTATACTTGATGCATTCTTGATCTTGACCGATAGTGCTGTTTGATTCAATGGGATACGCTGAACATTTTTAAAATTTAAAGTATGATAATTGAAACTAACGGAATTGTTCAAGATTTCATCACTCCCTCTATAAACGTTGATATATCAATGGTTGTAGCCGTTTTAGGGGTGTCAAAAAAATGTTTTCGACACAGTTTCTAACATTATTTCCTAAATATATATATATTACATTGAATGGGTACGCTTCGCGACCACTACTAATTAAATTTAGTTGTAGTGGGGAGGAAGCGTATGGGATGCACCTTGGATCTCTGCATCACTTATGATGACGGACCGTTCCATGTTTCTTGGCATCAGTGTGTCTATATCCCTTCGTTCGGTCTAGTCATCAGATAGAGGCCGGCAAGCTCTTTTAGGGGCCTAAAGTCGAACGTTGAATATCGTGACAGCTTCTCCGTGTCATCCTTATTGTCTAGGGAATCGCAAGGCATGCAGGCATCAAGCTGGCGTTTCGAGACCAAAGATGTCCCGCATCATTCGCTTCGCATCGAACGCTTGGTGCTTCGTACACACCGCGTGCAGTACCTTTCAGTAATTTCCCACATAACACCACAATGGATTGCTTCTTGCGCAATGGGTTTATCAGGTCGTATCGTGTAATAAGCTGGCAAAACGCTTCGTTATGACGTATCATCGACATCATGGTACGGAAGAGGAGAGCGCAATTGCCTCCTTCCACGCTTCGAGATCCGTTTCTGCCCTTTGTGTTGGCCGGAGGATGTTTCCGCAGTGTCAGGCCCGCTAATTTGACGAGTTGCCGCGGAGCCTGATAATGCAAGAAACTCCCGATCTCTGATAGCAGTTCCACGATGGTCGCATCCCCCAAACCCGGAACCGTTTTGAGCCATTCGTATTCCACAGATGTTTGCGCAAGTTCAATCAGTTGTTCTGTCAGTGCCTCGATTTCTTCTTCCAGTTGGCGATATCAGCGGACAAGCGTGGCAATTTCGATACGGGCCAGCCGTTGTCCTTCCGTTACGCCAATGGAGTGTTGGGCTAGTTCCATGAGCTTCTTCGCTTTCGGCTTTTGAGGGGATTGTAATCCCTCGCTTTGCCGATAAAGGGCCAGCACTTCTTCAATCTCTTTCCCTGCCAGATCCGATGGAAACGGCGTCTGTTCCAACACAGCGAGCACCATTTTTCCGAAAGACGGAAAGACTTGCGTAAATTCCGGAAATACCGATCGAGCCAGCGAATCATTTGATTCTGAACCGCCTTCTGCTCTTTCACGAGTTTCGATCGAAACGTCGCCCTTGCACACAGCTCAGCCTCCATCCCTTTGAGAATACGTGGGTAGCTGAATCATCTGTTACTAACCGGGCAATGACGAGCGCATCTTTGACGTCATGCTTAGTTAGAAGGTTGTCGTCCAGCTCTTTGGGGCGCTTCACGTGCATCGGGTTCGTCATCACAAGAGGAATCCCCTTTTCTTCAAGGAAATAGGCGAGGTTCAGCCAATAGTATCCTGTTGGCTCGATGCCAACGATCACTTCGGTTTTTCCGAATTCCTCCATCGCTTTCATGACACACTGGTATAACTGTTCAAATCCTTCTCTGGATTGTGGAACGGGAAACGACTTTCCCCCCCCTCGCTCATCCACAAAGCAAGCATAATGCTTTTTTCGCAATATCCATGCCAACAATCAGCGTTTGATCGGTGACTTAATTAATCTTCTTGTTTGAGATAGAATCCATGATAACCCTCCTTGGTATTCAAATTAGGGGGGCAATTCATCAGATTGACACTCCCGAATCATACCAAGAGGGCTTTTTTATTCAAGTTCCCAAAAAAGCTTCTAACAGGAATGCTCCTATTTAGTGTGGCCTATATATTGAATAAGCAAAATGGTATAACGAGTCTTCGTTTGAATTTAAGATTTGCCCATTAGATAGAAAAACAAGTGGTATTATATCAAAATAGTGGTAGCTCGCATAGTTAGCATAACTAAAATTACCTACTGCTGGTGGTATAGATGTAAATGAAATAGTGAAATAACCATTACGATCAGTAGTACTTGATGCATAATAAACTTCATTATTTAATGCTGTAGTTATTCTTGCCTCAACATTTGCATATGGCACGGATAATCCATTTTCATCCAAAAGTTGACCTTCAATATTCATAAAATTTTGTATTCTCCACTTATAACCATAACCATAATTTATATAACCTTCTACATTATCATTCGTATCAATATTTGAAACTACAACAGATGTTGCTTTTCCTGCCTTTTCTCGAATATCTAGCGTATATTCTTGATTGGGGTCAAAATCCCAAGATCTCGATTGTACTCTTAATAAATAAGTTCCGGCGGGAAAAACTATTGAATAATTAGTATTATCTTCAAGGCCAGCTAAAGGATTTAATGAGAGGTCAAAAATATCAAGTTGGTAATCTATAGATGTTGGATTATTTAAATTCACGGTAAGCGTTTTCTCTGTATCAACCTGAAGTATTACCCAGTCCATATCATAGCTATTATCTATCGTTTTGTTTTGATAGATATTATTCATGTAGGCTGAAGCCTGATAAATATTATCGTCCGGTTCATATTGATCGTATGATGAAGAACGTTCCACCAAAAAGGCAAAAGGTGAATCTGGATCGGAACCAGAAACAGAGTTGACTACCATGTAATAGGTACCTTCTTCACCTATTAGACTCAGTTGCTCATTTAATCCTGCATTATAAGTCGAATTAGCTACTTCGTCTAAGGTCATTGTATCTTCATTTAGTTTAAAAAGATGTAAGTCATAATCAACAGAAGACGACTGAACTGTTTGCAAAATAACCGTCAATTTTCCGGAAGTTTCATTAGTAAAGTGATACCATTTTTGTTGTCCATCTTTTGTTATATAGTCTGTATAAATATTACCGATTTCAATACCTGCTGCATTGTTTGGAGAATCATTCAATGCTTGTATAGCTGCATTCGATGATACACTGTTATTGCTTTTAGCTGCTGCGAGATTCTTTTTTAACACCGGCCGAGTTTTATTTTCTAATACTTTAATATTCCCTTCCGGATTTTTATAATCCTTTTTTTGGTTCTTTTTTTCTAGCGAACCATTAAATGTTACCTTTGACATGTCCGTGTTTTCAGAAGCATTAGCAGAACTGAATATTCCAATTAATGGTAATAAAAACACAACAAGCAACGAAACAATAATTTTTTTCATTTCAAACACCCTCCTTTTTTTAGAAATGTCAATTTATTTCATCTATATATATCGGATTTTTTTCACGATTATTAAGGACATTTCATAATTTTTTCAAATATTCTTGTCTGTTCCATTAAACGCAATTCATGGGTTTTTTGCATCAGTATAAAAATAGGCTATCCCAAAGAGGTCGAGTAATTGTAGCTTTAAAATAAAGTATGAGCAAAAACACTTCGTAAGCTCACATTTTACGATAAATAAAAAGAATCCATTTTGAAAAAAGATTGATCAAAATGGATTCTTCTCCAGCAGATTCAAGATTAGTTTTTATAAAAAAGTTTGATTATTTTTTCTTATGTTTCTCAACAATCGCGCCCTTTAATGGAATAAAACTGGGCTTCTATTTGCTGGTTTAGTTCAATACATTTTAAAATTTTATCGCCCTCTAACTACTATTCATTAAACCTTCCCATTAAAATGGTATTATAGTAATTACCGTCTGATAGAACTCTGTCCTTTTTTAAAATCCCCTCTACTTCAAACCCATATTTTTTATATAGCTTTATAGCTTTGTCATTGGTTTCGAGTACACTTAAGTTTATTTTTTTAATTCCATTTGAGTCAGCCCAATGAATCGATTCTTTTAGAAGATTTTTTCCTATTCCATATCCCCAATATTCTTTTAATACACAAACACCAAATTCGGCTTTATGAGAAAATCTTTTTAATTTGTTTCTTTCACATCTAGAAAAACCTACTATCCTCTTATCAACTTCCGCAACTAAAAATAAGTTGCTACTTTCTGCATCATCTTTTATTAATTGGATGGTGTTGCAAAACTAGAGTAAAAACTCAAAATTGTGCATAAGAATGCATAATTGTACATGCAGTAAATAGCGATTAAACCCATACCAACGTGGCTGTTCTAGTCCATCATTCTTTAATTGATTGAATGTCTGCTCAATCGAGTTACGGAAACGAAACAACCACTTTCCGAATTCTGTTTTCAAAAACGAAGGAATCACCCGGCCGTAGGCATCTTTTCGTTCATCACCATTTCGAGGATTAATCGGTGAAACGAAAAAGATCCCTGTTTGTTCCGCCATTTGACGGACTTTTTCACTGTCATAGGCAGCATCTCCAAGGGCAAACTCAATCTCCCATTCCTTTAAAGATGGAAATAATTCAAGCGCAACGGCTGCATCATTTCGATTCGCAGTCGTGAAGACATGGGATAAAATGACTCCCTCTGCCGTTGTACAAAGATGTAATTTATAACCTTTAAACCAGTTATACCGAGTGGAGATTCCCCATCTCGCTTGAGAATCATAAAGACTGCTTCGGAGCGCTGTACTGTCGATCATGACGATTTTTGGATATCGAACGCCTAAATCTTTGAGAAGTTGAGCATTAAAAGCGGAAAATCCTTGTTCTCGAAACCACTTACCTGCACGTGAAAACGTAGAAAGATGTGGAACCTCTTTAAGTCCACAAATACGCCGGAAGTAGCCAAAGCGATTCAGTGTGTCAACTAACTGACGTAAAGAATCAATGGAAAAATAGGTTTTTAAAAAGAAACATTTTAACAATGATTTTTTCGGAATCGGTGGTCGTCCTGTCACATAAGGTGTTTCTGGTAAAGAAAGTTGGTCGATGTATTGAAATAAAGCTCGTAAAAGAGGATCCATTTCGCTATTCATTGCATGTTCGATAACAAAATTGGAAATCATGATAGTGTCCACCCCTTGGAAATGTGTTTTTTAGGTCACTGTATATGATTTCCAAGACGGGTGGATTTTTTGTGTACATTTATGCATTCACTATGCGTTTTGCAACACGTTCTAATTGTTTAAAACCTAATTCGTCTATGTACGCCTCGCCCTTTTCCCTATCTAGATTTTCCGTTTCACCATCTATTTGCAATCTTATTGCAGACAATATTTTTGCATCCTTTTCTATTGCAGGCCTTATAATATAACGTAAATCATTCATCAAAAATTCTTTTGGATTAACTTTCATTGCAGTTCCCACCTTTACTGCATCACCCTGCAAAATATGGATCGAGTGACTATAAAATGCGCTTTTCTTTTGAACAAATCCGAAAATTAAAAACAACCTCTCGCGGAGATATTACCCGAGAGGTTCAACCTTAATATAAAAAATAAGGCATGCTTTGAAAAAAGATGATCAAAACATGTTTCCTATTTAATGGAGCGAGTAACTTCTTTATGAAAAAGTTTATTCATTTTTATAAGTTCTTATGAACTAAAGCATCTGTTAATTTAAGTATAAATTTCACAATCCAGCTTTTAAAAGAAGTTGCTGTACCACTAAGAAAAAGTCAACAATAATGGCAGCCGTGAAATTTCTTTATTTAGATACCATACTGACTTTTAAATTCGAAAATCTCATCAACAGCTTGGTGATACCCACCCGATTTTTGAAAGGATTCCCTAATATTTGCAACAGTCTGATGGAAAGATGGGTGATTTAACACATGATCTGCAGCTTCACGTAGTTGATTTGCAGTCAAGCTTTGCATTTGTAATTTAATACCGGCTCCGATATTGGCAACTTGCCCGGCAATTATCGGCTGATCCGCGCTTTGTGGAATTACAATTAGCGGAACCCCATAATAGAGACCTTCATTGGTACTGTTCATTCCACCATGTGTAATAAATAATTTACTGTATTTCAGCACCT
Source organism: Thermaerobacillus caldiproteolyticus (assembly GCF_015326725.1). Taxonomy (NCBI): domain Bacteria; kingdom Bacillati; phylum Bacillota; class Bacilli; order Caryophanales; family Anoxybacillaceae; genus Thermaerobacillus; species Thermaerobacillus caldiproteolyticus. Next base: position 3,315,641 of record NZ_CP064060.1, on the reverse strand, counting down.
CAGTTTGCGGAACATAATTTTTTACAATGAAGTTTTTAGGAATCTCCCCCAAATCAGATATTTGATTTTGTTTCCCAATAGACATGACAACAGTATGATCAGTGTTCCCAAATGCCTTAAAACAAAGCTTATAGAAATCAATTGCTTGGTTAAAGACCGTACCCAGTGAAATGTAAATCGGGCTTTTCCCCTTTATTGCAGTAAGATCGAAGTTTTCTTCCATTAATCGTGAAGAGATGGATGGACCTACAAATTTGTAAGTTTGGTCGAATGTTTCTCCAAAAGGTTGAAACTCCCTAGTTGTATAAACGATGGTAAGTGGTGCAGGATTACAAAAAACTTCGTAAGGAGAATGGATCTCTACACCATATTTTTCCTTCACCTTGGCCGTCAGGTGTTGAAATTCATCGTCTATAGGTTTAACTATTTCTGTAGGAATTTCTTTAGAAAGCTGCTCCAGCATTTTATCGAATGATGCTTTTGTCTGCGCAAAAGAAGTACAAGAATTGATTGCGGGAAGCTTAAGGATTTGGGCAAGTAAACGTCCACAACCAAACATGGAGTCGTGGATGATGTAATCAAAATGCTCCCCTTTGATCTGTTCAAGAACGCTAGGTATGACGATATCTGCCGTACGTAAAAGACCGTTGATTCTTTCAAGTAAATAATTTCTTCCACCCGAAAGAAAGGCTTTTAAAAATTTTTGACCGTCAAATGTTCGTACAGTAGCTCCCGTCTTCTCAATTCGCTCTCTAAACGCTTCAATCGTAAAGTACACGACCTCTTCTCCACGCGAAATAAGCTCTTGCACAACTCCAATAGTCGGATTGATATGTCCTTCTGATCCACCATTAATAAATAAAACACGTGCCATCTCTACCACTCCTTAGGTAAATTGTGTAAGAACAAGGGACACTGCTCTCTATACCATTGCTCAACTCAAATAATGGAATTAAATTTATCATAGTACAATATTTGAAAATCTCAAACTTTTAATCACCCTTATAATCTAAAATGGATTTGGGCATCAAGCGAAGTCATTTAAAATAGTGCCATTTTCAATAAACTGCCAGTTAGTGACTCAACAAAACAGTGCAAACAACAGCAGTGGAATCTTTAACTCTTGCACCTGTCAGCGAACATTCTTACCATCCTTACCCACACTCGTTATGTACTAAAATGTTTAAGTATTACATTAGTTCGACATAATTTTTCAATAACCTTCATTCACTAACCTGTCCTTTAGTTTAATAAAAAAGCCCCTGTAAAAACAGGATCTAAACGAATTTCAGAACATCGTAATGTTTTTTATAAGCATCGTGACTAATTTTAACATTACATTAGAGCTTTTTAACTTTAGTTGGTGTCACACACAACTGCTCTGAAATTGATTCAATTTTAGATTCTCGCCCACATTTTTGAAGCAAACCTTTCCATATGTAACAAATAGTATTTGTTTAATTACTATATCTAATGTAGTGTCAAGCTCTTTCTTAGGAAAAGACGTATGAGCATCAATATCTACAATAAAACCAAAACATAAGATTCTTCTATTTCGATTATGCAAATTTGCTTAGATCCTTCACATATTGAAGAATTTGATTCAATCATAAGTTAGAGCAATTTTTTATGAAATATAAAAAAATAAAAAACAGAAGCATTATACTTCTGCCAAAAAATCATCAACTGATTTATAAAATAATTAATCAATGGGTTATCAAAAATCGACCTCTAATAAGTATTCGTTTCCCTTAGCTATTTTTAGATTTTGTGGAACTCTATAGATTCAGATTAATTTTCCGACATAACCACCTGTCCGATGCGCTGGAGCACTCTTTCTGGAAATTCAGAAAGGTACTCTAAGAACGAAACAATCGATTCTCGCAACTCTTTTCGATTGGGATGAAACCGATTGGCAATGACACTCTCTTTCAGCCAACCCCAAATTCGTTCAACTAAATTTAAATTCGGCGAATAAGGGGGTAAGAATACAAAAGTTAACTGTTCTTCACGCTCCTGTAAAAAAGGCTGAAGAACTTTGGCATGATGAATTTTTGCGTTATCCAAGACCATCACGACATGTTGATCTGGATACTGGTCCAATGTGTATTGGAGAAACTGCAGAAAAGCCTGTGCATTACATTGGTCCGTTTCCATACAGAGAAATTCACCCGTTTCGATATTCACACCGCCTAATAAGCTAACCGTCGCGTGGTGTCCATACGTAGGGATTTGTTTTTGACGCCCTTTGACACTCCATGTGGTACGAAGAGCTTGGTAGTCGCGAATATGACTTTCATCTTCATAGATTATGACTGTGTTGTCGGACAAGTTTTTTTTATGAGTTCCATTTCTTGTTGAAACTCTTTTTGTTTTTGAGGATTCGCCCGTTTGAGGGTATACGTAGGGTGTGTATAGCGAAATCCCCATCGATGGAGCATATCACAAATCCCACCGCGAGACATGGTGACAGAAAATTTCTCTTCTAACACATGTTGAATGATTCGTGTATTCCAGCTGGTTTCGATGCCATATCCTTCATTGGCAGGGGTGCTTTCTTCCAACATCTTTCTTAATTCGCGTTCTTCGTCTGGAGACAGATACGGCTTTCTACCGGGAGCATAATGGCGTTCTAATAGCGCATCCATGCCACCTTGATTAAACTTTTGAACGTAAATCGAAACGGTTTCACGATGGATGTTCAACAGCTCAGCGACTTGGATTCCCAAATAGCCTTGCATAATCAGACGAATCACCGCCATTCGTTTCGCCATGTTCGCATTTTTCATTCTGCGTTCCTGTTCTTGAAGACGTTCGATGGTCCAACCATGATTGTTCGTAATTTGTAATCCTTTTTTCTTCATCATTCATCCGCTCCTTTGATTCATCTGTTTAGGAGCAGTATAGACAAGAATAGGCATTGGTTAAACATGTCGGAATTTCAAACTGAATTTATATCGTATGGATATGATATCCAGACCAGAACTCTAGAGTATGGTTTGGTTTCATTCGCGATTAATATTTCCATTCACACTTCATAAATAATTGGTTTTCCTTTAACTCAGCAGTAAGGCTCCCGTTCATTTTTTCCATTAAACTTTTCGCAATCGGTAAACCTAGGCCTGTACCTTTTCCAGTCCTTGTTTGGTCTGCTTTATAAAAACGGTCAAACATATGATCTAAATCTTGTTCACTTAACTGGTGAACCGAGTTACTAATTGTCAGTTGAACGGATGTGTTCAATTTTTCAAGCTGGATCGTTACATTTCCGCTTGAATGTCTAATCGCATTTACTACTAAATTTTCTATGACTCGTTTAACGGCAGATAGATCGGCCATAATGATGATATCATGATCTGGAATATTGATAGTTGGCTCTAGATTTCTTTTATTAAATTCCTCGTAAAATCCTAATAGTACCTCTAATATCAAATGATTTAATTTAATCATTTCCATTTTTACTGGATAATCTGCTTGTTCGATAATCGAGAGTTCGAAAAAATCATCAAGTAAAACCTTTAATCTCATTGCACCATTTTTAATGATACGGGTATATTCTTTTCTCATCTCTGGAGTTATTTCATCTGATTCTAACAATTGAATATACCCCAATATCGAGGTCATAGGGGTGCGAATATCATGTGAGATGTATGATATCGCCTGTTTTAACTCATTTTCAGTCATGCGCTTTTCTGCTTTTGCTTTCTTTGTTAAATCAATTTGGTTATTAATTTCCTCTGCCAGCTTCTCAAAATCTCTATCAAAATAGCGAATATCTATTTTCTTTTCTGTACTATTTTTGTTTAATGCATTGAGTTGTCGAGTTGCTCTTTTGATTTCCTTTTTTAAAAAATATAGACGGGTGAGAACATATAATAAAACCGTAATAGATACTATCGTTACATAAATCATATACATCACCCGCCCACTCTCTTACTTAATTTCCTTTTTTCTAAAAATGAAACTTCCTAAAATCCCGAATACTAGGAATGTCAAGATTGGAACAACGATAAAAGTTAACACATCATCACCGTTCCAATGACCTATCTGATCAATGGTTAATATTGATTCATGTGACATAAATATAGAATGAGTAATGATAGGTTCCAAAAACGAAACTTTAGCACTTAAAAACTCTAACAAGCTCCCGATAAGTCCAAAGAACAAAAGTAGAAATGCTATAGCCTTTCCACTGTCAGTAAAAATGACCGAAAAGAGCGCCATAATTGAGGCGAAGGCTGCTGCATAAAGCGTAATTAATCCAATAGTTTGGAAAAAAAACGTCCATTCAGGCATGATATTGAAACCCGAATAAATAGCACTAGCGCCCGTCATTAAAATCGGTAATATTAATAAAATTATGATGGATCCAATCGAAAACACAGTCAACTTAGCAAAATAAATTCGTATTCTACTATTGCCAGAAGAAGCGATATTTTTCATCGTTCCCATCGAATATTCACTTGCAATAAAGAAACCCGCTAAAACAGCTGGAAAAAGCCTTACTATTTGATCGTTGATTGAAAGAACGTAACCCCGATAGAAGTCATTTCCACTAGGTAAGTTAGAAACTCCTTCAAATAATCGCATTTGATCAAGAGGATACAGAACAGCGAAAGCAATTAAGAACAATGTTAGTACCCAAAAAGATCGATCTTTTCTTAATTTATACCATTCTGTTTTCATAAGGTTACCCATGCTGTACACCTCCGATGCGATTGGTAAAGTAGGTTTCTAAATCTTCTCCCATTGGCATAAATTGTTCGATAACCAATCCCTCATTTGTTAGGGCTTTTGAAACTTCCCCTGGTAAATCTACATATGCAAACAACTTAATCGATCCGTCTGGCATTACTTCAAAATCTTGCGTGGCAAAATGCCTTTCTATAACGGTTGCCGCTTTGTTTGGATTATCTACTTTAATATGCAAGTATTGCTGGCATTTTTCATTTAGTTCTTTTGCCGATAACTGCTCTAACAATTCCCCATTATGAATGATTCCATAATGGGTTGCTAATAAATGAAGTTCGCTTAAAATATGGCTTGAAATTAAGATCGTAATTCCATACTCTTGATTAAGCTTCTTTAATAATCCTCGTATTTCGACTACTCCCATTGGATCTAATCCATTGATGGGCTCATCAAGAATCAAAAATTCAGGATCTCCCAATAAAGCGATGGCAAGTCCAAGACGCTGCTTCATCCCTAAAGAAAAATTCTTGACTTTCTTTTTCCCTGTATCCTGTAAACCTACTAGAGCAAGTGTTTTTTCAATACATTCCTTCCCAGGTATCCCTTTTAAAAGCCGATGTACTTCTAAATTTTCAGAAGCCGTCATATGCGGATATAAAGCAGGACCCTCAATGATTGTCCCGATTCGTTTTCTTACTTCGACCAACTCTCGTTCATTGCTCTTTCCAAATAACTCAATCGTCCCAGTTGTCGGATAGGCAAGACCAGTTATGAGGCGAATTAACGTTGATTTTCCAGCCCCATTTTGCCCAATCAAACCATAAATGGATCCCTTTTTTATCGATAAATTCACTTTATTAAGAGCCATTTTATTATGATATTTCTTAGATAAATTGTTAGTTCTAAGAACATATTCATTCATATCGTTTTCCCTCCCTAAACAAGGCTATGCATCCTTGAACTTCTTTTTCATTTGAACACCCTTTTACTATAAGAAGGAAAACATAAGAAAAGCTTAAGAAAAACCTTAAGAAAACCTTAAGTTTTAAGTCGGTATCCCATCCCCCAAATCGTTTCGATATACTCTTCATTCGGATTCGCTTTCGAGAGCTTCCTTCTTAAATTACTCATATGAACATTAATCGTATTATCGTCCCCGTAGAATTCCTCTTTCCAAACACTCTCGAACAAATTAGCTTTTGTGAATACCTTCTTGGAGGAGGACATCAATAGAAACAATATCTCATATTCACGCGCTGTTAATTTTAGCTCTTTCCCATTCACAAACACTTTTTTTGCATCTGTATCCATTACAAGATCTTTATGGCGAATCTGATTGGTTGTTGGCATATCCGCCATACGTCGATATCTTCTTAAGCAAGAATCGATTCTGGCAGAAACCTCTTCAATATCGAAAGGTTTCGTAATATAGTCATCCGCCCCAGCCCTCAAAGCATCGATTTTTGTTTGTGTTTCCAGCTTTGCAGAAATAATAATGACAGGAACATTACTCTCTTTCGTTACTTTCCTTAGAATTTCTTCGCCAGACAAACCAGGAAGCATTAAATCAAGCAGGACCAAATCCCATTTTTGACTTTCTAAATAAATGATCGCCTCAGTCCCAGAGTAAGCGGGCTTAGGAGTATAACCGTTTTTGCTGATAATATTACAAAGTAGTCGATTAATATCTTCATCATCTTCAATTACTAAAATATTTACTGAATCATTCATCTTATTCACCTTCACTATCACCTTTCCCATGTACAATAACTGAATTTGTTGAGAAATTAATATCATCACGATTTAATTTTACGGCTTTCCCAATACGGCAGCCAGTAGAATACAAAAATTCAAATAACGCATTTTCAATGGAGGTATGACAAGCTTCCCTGAGATGCTCAATCTCTAGTTCTGAAAGGAATTTTGGAATTCTTTTTCCTAAATTCGGTTCTTTTAATTTTGCAGCAGGGTTTTTAGGAATAAAGCCTTCATTATATGTATATGTCCATTTGAATAGTGATTTAATGCAACGAACCCTGTGTACTAAACTAGACGCTTTAAGTGTTCTCCAGCCTATATTAGGTACCCTTTTCATTTCTCTGTAGTAAGTTCACCGATCTTAATATCACCGAAAAATCGTAACAAGAGAGTATTTTGAAAACAATATGTTTTTAATGTAAGAGGTGAATATCCCTCAATTTTTTTATCTAATTGATACTTTTCTTAAGATCCTGATAATAATATTAATCTTTCACTCTCCCATGTTATAAATCAATTAATTTAGATCTATTATGCTCCAGGAGAGTCTTTTTTATACGCAAATTATTCAACAATCGCAGACAATAACAAATTATCGAACCGTGGGAACCCTTGATATACAAGAAAAAAGATCTTTTCTTTGCTCAAGAAAAGCGCCCTTTTCTGGAATAACGAACGTAACACACTCGCCCGTTGTCCATATTTGAAGGCGCTGTAACCACTTTTGATTGCTCAAACGATTATTATCCTTTATAGCTAATTTTTCCTGTTTCAACTAATTCCTTAAGTCCCATGAGCATGAAATTCCAACCATGTTCAGATCCATGTTCTCCCCCAAGAATTTATTCACAAAAGCCAATTTGTTCGAGAGTGAATCCGAATGAAGAGTATATTGAAACGATTTCGGGAATGGGATATCGACTTAAAACTTAAGATTTTCTTAAGATTTATCTTAAGCCTTTCTTATGTTTTTCTCCTTATAGTAAAAAGTGTTCAAAATGAAAAAAGAAGTTCAAGGATGCATAGTCTTGAATTCTTTAGATTCAAACGGATGGTTGATGATAACTATCATTCTTTTGGACATGTTGTAAAAGCATGATTTAGGGAGGGAAAACGATATGAATGAATATGTTCTTAAAAGGATACAGAACAGCAAAAAGCAATTAACAGCCGAAGAAAATAGCACTAGCACCTGTCATGGTTGGCGGGCAAATGAGTCGGTATAAGTATAGTGGTGAAGGAGGACAAAACAATGGCTAAAATTATACAAACAAAGAACTTATCGAAATCTTACGGAAAAACACAAGTCTTAAAAAATATTAACTTGACAATTGAACAAGGGGAATTCACCGCGATTATGGGGCCTTCTGGCTCTGGGAAAACGACATTAATGAACACCCTCTCAACGATTGACACCTTTGATGGCGGGGATGTTTGGATCGAGGGAAAATCGCTGTTAGATATGAAAAAGAAAGACTTACGAGAATTCCGTCAAAAACGAATGGGATTTATTTTTCAAGATTACAACTTACTGGATACCTTGACGGTGAAAGAAAATATCCTGCTGCCGCTCTCGTTACAAAAAACACCTGTCGCAGAAATGGAGCAGCGATTAGCAAAATTGATTGAAGTGTTAAATATTGAATCGATTTTACATCATTATCCGTCTGAAATTTCCGGTGGCCAAAAGCAGCGCACGGCTGCAGCGCGGGCGCTCATTACCAATCCTGCGATTGTGTTTGCCGATGAGCCGACGGGTGCACTTGATTCCCGATCTGCTACCCAACTACTAGAACAAATTCAATTGCTCAATAAAACCTTTAAGACAACCGTTCTGATGATTACCCACGATCCGTATGCAGCGAGCTACTGCCAGCGCGTGATTTTTCTCCGTGACGGAAAAATCGTCAATGAAATGTTTAAAGGAGAACAAACGGAAAAGGAATTCTTTAACCGAATCCTGACGATTCAAGGTACCATAGGAGGCGACCGACGATGAGTTTGCTCGATTTATCATGGCGCAACATTAAACGAAGTTTTCGTCTGTATTCGATCTATTTCATTTCCATGCTCATTGGGGTCATCATTCACTTTACGTTTTCATCCTTAATGTTCAACGACGATATTTTAGCAGCCATTGAAAATAAAGAGAATTTCCAAATCGGCGTATCCGTCGTGTCTGTTGTGGTATTCCTGTTCATTATTTTCTTCATCCTTTATGCTAATTCGTTTTTTATGAAACAGCGAAAAAAAGAATTTGGGATGTATTTGCTTTACGGAATGAGTGAACGGCAAATTGCCTTGATGGTCTTTCTTGAGACATTATTCTTGAGCGCGATTTCACTCGTCAGTGGGATTTTGGCCGGCGGGTTGCTATCTAAATTCTTTGGCATGCTGTTGATGAATCTGATGCAATACGATGATGTGATTTCTTTTGCCTTCCCGATCGAGGCAGTGGGATTGACCATTCTTTTATTCGTATTACTAATAGGCATTATTAGTGTGCAAAGCTACCTGAGTGTACGCCGGGTCCAATTGGTAGAATTATTTCATGCAAAAGCCAAAATGGAAAAACCGCTTAAGTTTTCCACATGGCTTGCGTTATTATCCATCCTGTTGTTAGGAATAGCCTACTTTCTCATTAGTCGGGAGGGAGATTCGGTTTACTGGAAAGAATACACCATGGCGAGCGCGATTGCCTTGACAGTCGGAATCATCGGTGGGACATACTTATTTTTCCGTCAATTTTTCGGCTGGGTACTGGAGAAGATTAGCCAAGGGAAAAAATATCATGAGGGCAACAAGGTGCTATGGATTTCCTCTCTGCGTTTTTCGATTCGTGGAAATACCTTGAACCTCACCTTCATTTCATTATTCAGTGCGGTAATCATTTTTTTAGTAGGCTTCGTTTCGATTAACTATTCTGTTCAATTTGATTCGGCAAGGAAAGAATTTCCGAACGATATTGCGTTTACATCGCAGGATGAAAAAACACAGAAGCAAATTGAACAAATCATTGAGAAAGATCATCCGATTATCTATCATAAGAGAATCGAGGGGCTGTCTGCAAAACCAGTTACAGACAGGAAAATCGCCTTTGACGGCGCAGATAATTTTACAGAGCAACTCCTTCTGTTCCCTGAGTCACAATTTAATGACATCGTCAGCCTGCGCGGCGATGATCAACAAGTAAATTTGCAGAATCAAGAAGCAGTTGTCCTTTCACAAGGAACATATAAACCAATCAAGTTTACAGAAAGCAAACAGCCAAAATTTACAGTAAACCTTAAGGAAGAAACGACATTCAATCTAGTTGAAAAAAAGGACTATGCTTTACTAAGTATGGCTACAGACTCAAACGGTGAGGCTAGTAAGAAACCTTCCGTATTGATCATTTCCGATGAAGCATTCGCAAGACTAAAGCAGGAGAAAGCCCTTGTCTCGTTCGAAATCTATCAAATCGAAGATGCCAAAGATTCTGCTGCTTTATCGCGAAAAGTTCATGCCATTGTTTCAAAAACGCCAGAAGCGTACTACGCTGCGTTTGTTGATCTTTATACGATTGATATTGAAAGTTCATCCTTGCTGCTATTTTCAGCTGCTTTTCTTGCGGTCATCGCAGTATTCGCCTTAGGAAGCATCATCTACTTCAAGCAATTACGAGAAGCGACGGAAGAACAAAGACAATATTCGATTTTACGAAAGATTGGAGTCGATGACAGTGAAATGAAGTGGGTCATTCGCAAAAAATTATTGTTTGTGTTCTTGCCTGCGCTCCTCCTCGGCATGCTTCACAGCTGGTTTTTCTTGAGTTATCCAGCGATGGAGGAGGTTAAAGATTACCCACAAATCACTTCGATTATTTCAGGGGTCCTGATCGTGTATTTTGTCATCTATTTTCTGTTTTATTCATCCTCTACCAGTGTTTACTATAAAATTGTGAACCAAAAAAACGCAATGAACTAGTCATTGCGTTTTTTTGCTGTAAAAATAAATACGGATCATCATCCTTCGGAAAATGAATGATAAATTGGGTATATACGTTGACCTCGGACGTGCAGCTAATAAATGAGCTTGTTCGATAATTGCTGAGCCAAATATAAACTCATTCCGGTAGACTTCGTATACGTTCGTCCCGTTCCTCTGATAAAACCACGACTAAAAATTCACGGAAGGTTTTTTGGCTGATACCAATCCCTCTGGCCCGAATCAGCAGCTGTTTTTTTTTGCGGGGGTTCGAATGCTGAAGATTTGCTCCTGCATATCTCTCCTCTTGGCTGAGAGCATATTAATTTTTTAGGCGAGTACAGCTTTACAGTCGGTAAATCTCATGCTGTTCATTCGCTTCGTCCGTTACGTACATAAAAAGGCTCTCGATTCCTGCTTAGCTTAAGGAAATCAGGGTTCTTTCTTCCAAAAGATGTATCATCGTATAATTGACGTTTGACGTCAGGCCCCCTATAAATATATCTTCTTTAACTATCCTGCTCGTTTAAGTATAATACTTCACAAACAATCTTTAATTAGTATTTTTACTCTTCCTTTTCCTCAACCATCTGGCCCTTTAGTGGAACAATATTGCTAGAGTTTTAAACAATATTTTGTAAATTAAACATCCCCCCTTATCAAAATTCCTTAAATTCTTAAAATTATCAGTTAGTGAATAACTATAAAATTAATAGAGTTAATTAAATATTTGTTTATATATCCCCTCATCATAATATATACCCTTTTCTTTCATTAGGTTCCTTAACACCCCATCAAAAGTAATAACAACACCCTTATCGCCTTTTTCTATACAGTCGAACGCTGAAAATATACAGCAATCAGTAAAATCATTTTTCGTAACCTTATACCCTTGTTGTAAAGCTTTAGGTAAAAGAACTGAATTAAAATAAATTTTTTCATTAGGTGTAAGAAAACGTCTGCCTTCACGAATGACTTGAGCTTCAAATTCATCTATTTTATTACTAATTAATTTATTAAGTTCCTTACCCTTTATGCCTTTTAAAATTTCTTTAGCTTTTTGTACCCCACTTAGACTAAGCTGGTCAATTTTTTCATAATCATAGTATTGTTTAGATAAGAAGTTTTCAGGTCTTTCAAACATATTTTTTATAGTTAATCTATTTTTAATTATATTTTCAAGTTTATCTATGATATAGCCTAATAAAACGTCAAACTTTTTAGAAGAAATTTCTTTTTTTTGATCTGTAAGATAATAATCCAATAAATATTCTTTTAATTTACTATCTATTAAAGTACGATTAAAGGCCATAGTGGAATTAAATAATTCTATCCCTACTTCATCACCATATGTATCAAATAATTTATCGCATACAATCAACAAAATATACATAAAATATCTGCTTATACTTGTAACTTCATACTCTACTTTACTTTCAATATACACGCCCATATCATAAGGCTCATCATTTTCACATGCAGTAGCTAAGGATTGCCAATCAAAATTCCATGTACTTTCGTTCAAAATTTTAATATTATACTTTTTTAGAGCATTGAAATCATCCACAAACTTATTAAAATTATTGAAATCTGAGCTTTTTAGATCCTTCATATAGATTTCAAATAAAGTAGCACTATGTATAAATTTTTCTCCTTCATAATCCATAATAAAATTTTTGAATTTTTCTTCATTCAAATCTTTAATCTTTCTTGGATTTCTACCTCTAACTATATCTAAGAACGTATTATAAGCTATCGTGTCTAATAAAATCACAAAATTCACCTTCCGTTATTTTTTAAGGATACACATTTCTACCCTTTTCTCTACTAATATCGAAATATTTTTCTTCTATTTTATATTATAAAGAAAAATAGAAAATAATGGTATAAAATTCCAACTTCATACCATCTTTTTAAATAACTTAATTCGCTTATAAACTACAAATAATTTGCGATAAATATAGAATGCACCTTCCACTACGACAATCTAATTAAATAATAACATAGATTATCTGTGAATATTTCGAAATTTCAAGAGAAATTTATCATAAATTACAATTAGCCATAATTCATTCGAAAGTTACCTTAAAACTGTACTCCTTTGTTTTTAGGGATTTTTATGATTTAGGTCTTGATAATGAAAATTAAACAACTTTTTTATTACTCAACATAAAAAACAAAAGCCTGCTGGATTGACCAACAGGCTTTCAGTTCCCGGCTTTTTTGTCATTCAACAAAAACGGGACATGTGTTTTTACCTTTTATTCAACCGTCACGCTCTTTGCCAAGTTGCGTGGTTTGTCAACGTCGCAGCCGCGGTGTAATGCAGCGTAGTAAGCGATAAGCTGCAATGGCACAACGGAAACAAGCGGCGTTAACATTGGATGAACCGCTGGAATGACGTAACGGTCTTCTTCTGTTTCTAAGCCTCTCATCGAGATAATGCAAGGGTTCGCACCGCGGGCAACCACTTCTTTCACATTACCGCGAATACTTAAGTTAACGTGCTCTTGCGTTGCCAAAGCGATTATCGGTGTACCATTTTCGATTAACGCGATGGTACCATGCTTTAATTCACCGCCGGCAAATCCTTCCGCTTGAATGTAAGAAATCTCTTTTAATTTCAACGCGCCTTCTAGGCAAACGTAGAAATCAACAGCACGACCGATGAAGAAACAGTTGCGCGTTGTCGCCAAATATTCACGTGCAATTTTTTCCATTTCTTCCTTCGCATCGCAAAGCATTTCCATGACGTTTGCGATGATTCCTAACTCTTTCACAAGGTCAAAATCAAGCTCAATGCCCTTTGCTTTCGCTGTAACGGTAGCTAAAATAGCAAGCACCGCGATTTGTGCCGTATACGCTTTTGTTGAAGCCACAGCGATTTCCGGACCTGCATGAAGCAATAACGTATAATCCGCTTCACGTGATAGCGTTGAACCAGGCACGTTCGTAATTGTGACCGCTTTATAACCAAGCTCTTTTGTTTGAACAAGCACGGCACGGCTGTCTGCTGTTTCGCCGCTTTGTGAGATATAAATAAATAATGGACGTTCTGACAGCAACGGCATATTATATGAAAATTCGCTAGCAACATGCACTTCGACAGGGATTTTCGCCCATTTTTCAATCAATTGTTTACCGACTAATCCAGCATGGTAGCTTGTACCGCAGGCGATAATGTAGAGACGGTCTGCATCAGTCACAGCGTTAATAATTTCAGGATCAATCGTTAAATGACCATTTTCGTCTTGGTATTTTTGAATAATGCGACGCATCACAAGCGGTTGTTCGTCAATTTCCTTTAACATGTAATGCGGGTATGTTCCTTTTTCAATGTCGCTTGCGTCTAGTTCGGCTGTATATGGAGAGCGTTCGACAATTTCGCCGTCCAACTTCTTAATTGTAATAGTCTCTCTTGTGACAATGACCATTTCTTTATCCATTAACTCGACATATTGATTGGTCACTTGCAACATCGCCATCGCATCACTAGCAACGACGTTAAAACCGTTACCGATTCCCACTAACAGCGGGCTCTTATTTTTCGCCACATAAATGACATCTCTATCTTCAGCATCAATGAGCGCAATGGCGTAAGAACCTTTTAAAAGTGTTAATGTTTTACGAAATGCCTCTTCTACGTTCAAGCCGCTGTTCACAAATTTCTCAACAAGCTGTACGATCACTTCCGTATCAGTGTCACTTTTTAGTTCAACATCTTGCAAGTAGTCACGTTTTAAGATCGCATAGTTTTCAATGACACCATTATGCACTAATGTAAAACGACCTGAGGCACTTTGGTGTGGATGCGCATTGACTCGGCTTGGCGCACCATGTGTCGCCCAGCGTGTATGGCCGATACCAAGTGGAGCTTCTACACTTAGATCGACAATTTGTCGTAAATCGGCAATGCGGCCTTTTTCTTTAAACACATGGACTCCTTCTTTATTTAACACCGCAATACCAGCTGAATCATAACCACGATATTCTAATTTTTCAAGTCCGCGCAATAAAATTTCTTTTGCATCTTGTTGTCCAATATATCCGACAATTCCACACATAAAAAGTATTCCTCCCTTTTTTTAGGGAGGCTGTCAGACAAGGGTCTAGCCCCCTCGAACTCGAATCATAACAATCCATCACATTCATTCTAATCGATTCATTTGAGGGGGCTGATCCTTTGTTTCGACAGACTCCCCTTTTGCGATTCTCTTTGCGATTACGTCCTTCCCTTTGTCCAAAGAGTCGCCTCTTTGTTTTTAGAAAGGACTTACGGCTGTAATCGCGACAACCGGGAGGCATCCGCCGAACGATCGATAAACCTCCTCCTCGTCAACTAAGCTTTTTTCCGACCAAAGCTTAGTCCAGGCGCTTTACAAATCAATTACTTCTTCTACCCACCTTTCTATCTTGAATCACAACACACAACAAAGTTATATTACAGTAATTCGCTAAGACACGTCAACTCTAATATGACTTTATAAAATAAAATATGCATAAATGGAATAGAAGGTTCCATTTATGCATAGAATGTCTGTGACAAATAACAATTATTCTATACCCATTTCTTCTCGAATCACAGTAGCAATGCGTTCTACATAGTTTCGGCATGCTTCTTCCGTTGGTGCCTCTGCCATAACACGTACGAGTGGTTCCGTTCCAGACGGACGAACAAGAATGCGACCGTTCCCGTTCATCTCCGTTTCGACCGCTTGAATGACTGCTTTTACATTCTCATTTTCCATGACCTTGTGCTTATCCGCTACTTTCACATTGACTAGAAGCTGCGGATATTTTGGCATTTCACTAGCCAGTTCAGAAAGTGGTTTTTTTGTGATTTTTATAATATTGACAAGTTGAAGAGCAGTTAATAGCCCATCTCCTGTTGTATTATAGTCGAGGAAGATGATATGTCCAGACTGCTCTCCCCCTAGGTTATAACCATTTTTCTTCATTTCCTCTACGACATAGCGGTCGCCGACTGCAGTTTGCACGCTTTTGATTCCTTGTGCCTCCAGTGCTTTATAAAATCCAAGATTGCTCATAACCGTTGAAACAACTGTTTGGTGTTTTAGTCGACCCATCTCTTTTAAATATTTCGCGCAAATATACATAATCTGGTCACCATCAACAATGTTTCCATGTTCATCCACAGCAATCAAACGGTCACCATCTCCATCGAACGCAAGCCCGACATCTGCCCCTTTCTCTTTGACAAATGCGGCTAGTGCCTCAGGATGCGTCGAACCGACCCCTTCATTAATATTGATTCCGTTTGGTGAAGCTCCCATTGTCAATACATCAGCTTCTAAGTCGGCAAATAGATGGGTCGCCAACGAAGAAGTAGCTCCATGCGCACAATCAAGCGCAATTCGTAATCCTGAAAAATCTTCTTCGATCGTTTGCTTTAAATATTGTAAGTATTTTTGGCCACCTTCAAAATAATCGTTGACTTGTCCTAAATCCTTTCCAGTTGGTCTTGGCAATGTATCTTCTGTACTATCTATTAGCTCTTCGATTTCTTGTTCCTGTTCATCAGAAAGTTTGAATCCGTCTGGGCCAAAGAATTTGATCCCATTATCTTGGACAGGGTTATGGGAAGCGGAAATCATAATTCCCGCTTGAGCCCCTAACGCTTTCGTCAAGTAAGCAACTCCCGGTGTCGAAATGACACCAAGACGCATGACCTCTGCCCCAATGGAAAGCAATCCAGCGACAAGCGCTCCTTCAAGCATATGTCCTGAAATGCGTGTATCTCGGCCAATTAACACTTTTGGACGTTCTTTATCTTTCGTTAATACATAACCACCGCAGCGACCAATTTTGAACGCTAGCTCCGGTGTCAGTTCACTATTAGCCACTCCACGCACACCATCAGTACCAAAATATTTACCCATTATGCCTATCTCTCCTTACTCATTGATTATCTTTTGGCTAATTTTTATCTTCACTTTATTTTTTGGTAAATTCCATGTAATGTTTTGTGGACCATTGACCTCGACCGGCACTTCATGCTCGCCGACCCCTAGTTCATTGACATTGATATATAACTCTAAATCATCCGCTTGAATGCTATTTAATATACTAGGAGCTCCGGATAGTTGAACATCCATGTTTTGCTCTTCCGGTTCTAAAAATTCAACCGTATACTGGTCACTTAATCCTAATACGTGAATAGGTAGTGCTTTAAACGTCTTCGTTTGTTCCTCTTGAACTTGAATGTTAATTTTGACTTTGGAAGGATCAACACTTTTAACCCCTTCCGGTAGCGGGACTTTCATTTCTAACGTTGTATCTTTTGTAATTTCTCCTAGGTTAATCGTAATGCCATCAATAAATTCAATACGATCAATTTTTTCTTTTGGTCCAAAAATTGTTACCTGATTTGGGACTGTTTCAATTTTGACGATGCTTAATCCTTTTTTCAAAATTCCTATCCGATTAATTTTTAATGGAACCGATTTGCTAGGGCTTGTGACAGGTACCGTTACTTCTACAACAGAAGGATCAACTTCTAAATTCAGTACCCTTCCCTCATTATCATAAACAGTTACTTTGGATTCTTGTTCAATCGTTTCTTTAGCTCCCTCAAGATTCACTCTTGCTTTCACTAGTGCTACTCGATCAACAAGTTCTTTTGCTCCTGTAATCGTCACCATATTTGGTTTTACAATTGGTTGTTCTACCGAATAACCGGTCGCTACTTTGTTTTGATGGATAAAATCAACATCAACCGGAAAATCTTTTGAAACCTTTTCATGAATCGTCACTGTCGCCGTCGCAGGCTGGATTTTTACATTGAGTTTGTCTGAGATGTTTTTATATTTGATCGGAACTGTATGGGTGCCTAACTCTAAGTTGGTTAAGTCCACATAGATTTCAAAATCACGCTGTAAAGCGGTTGGCTTCAAAATGCTAGCTGGCCCTTCTAACGTAACATTGACGGTTTTAGGGATGCCTGATACGACTAAGTTCTCTTCATCATAATAAGTCACGACAGGAACATTGGTGATTGTCTCAATATCTGTTTGACCTACGGAATTACGTGTAATAGCACCTGATTTCGTTTCCTTTTCTTCAATGTTTACTGACATATAGAGCATAATCGCCAGTAGCAACGAAAAAATTTTCATAAACCAATGGTTGTTCATTAATTTATCCATGCTTCTTCCCCCTCCATTGCCAGCGGGATGAGGAAGCGGTCTTCGTTGCCGGTGTTAACTCCTTTGTGAGCAGCTCACGAAACTGCTCTGGAGTTAAGTCTCGATGCAGCTCCCCGTTTTTTGTCACTGATACAGCACCCGTTTCCTCTGATACAACGACCGTCACGCTATCAGTTACCTCGCTAATCCCTAATGCGGCACGGTGACGCGTTCCTAGCTCTTTTGAAATAAATGGGCTTTCTGATAGCGGTAAATAACAGCCTGCGGCAGCTACATGGTTTTTCTGAATAATGACCGCACCATCATGCAAAGGAGTATTTGGAATAAAAATATTGATTAACAATTCGGATGAAATTTGAGCATTAAGAAGAATTCCTGTCTCAATATAGTCTCCCATCCCTGTTTCCCGTTCTACGGATATGAGAGCACCGATTCTCCGTTTTGCCATATATTCGGTTGCTTTAATGATGGCTTCCACCATTTTTATTTGTTCTTCGTCCTCAGACCCACTGCTTCTTGAAAATAGCTTTCCCCGTCCTAGCTGTTCTAGCGCACGCCGTAATTCTGGCTGGAAAATAATAATGATCGCTAAAAATCCCCACGTTAATGCTTGATCCATGAGCCATTGTAACGTGCTAAGACCCAAGAAATTACTTACAATTCGCACAAGTATAATGAGAATGATTCCTTTTAAAAGCTGAACCGCTTTTGTCCCACGAATCACCATAATTAATTTATAAATTACGTACCAAACAAGCAAGATATCAACGATTTTGCCTAAATAGCTTAAAATCGGGAGCTCTCCAAAAGGCATTCTCACACTTCCTTTATAATTCGAATTCCTGTATATTTTATTTACACAACTCTTCTATTATATCACATATGTAAAAAAGCCATCAAAGAGATGGCCTTTTATTCAAATGCTTTCATCACATCTTTTACTGATTCTTTAATATTATACCAAATCCAGTCAAATACTTGATTAATTTCTTCAATTTCTCCTGTTACTTGTCCAGCAGACGCCAAATATTTTTCACCATGAATAACTGTGACATCGCCGTTAACCTTTCCTTCTATTTTAATCGAACCATTACGTACAACAATATCACCTTCAACCACTTTCCCTTTTGGAACAATCACCGTTCGATCTTGAATAATAACATTTTCTCGAGTGGAAACAGAAAATTGCTGCTCGCCGTTCCATGTTGTGAAAAGACTTCCAACCATTAAAGCCAAAAATAATGAGGCCGCTGTAACAAACGGATGATTTTTCAACCATCTTCCTAATCGGACCATTTTCTTTTCCTTCGGCAATCTTGCCATGACATTCGCAGTAAAATTCGAAGAGGGAGTGATATGAGAAGCATGCTGAATAAACGCAATCGTTCTCTTTAAGCTATTAAAATGATGAGCACACGCTGAACATTGCTGTAAGTGTTCTCGCAGCTCTCTTTCATCATCAGGAGTAATATCGTCATCTAAGTAATCGTGCATTAATTTAATAATGTGATTCGGACACTCCATTTTCTTCACCCCTCTCATAGATGGCCCAAATGTTTTCTTAACGCTTCTCTTCCTCGGTGAATTCTCGTCTTTACCGTCCCAATTGGAATATCAAGAATTTCACTAATTTCCTGTAAGGATAAGTCCTCAATATATTTTAACACAATCACACTTCGGTACTTCTCTGGTAATTTTTCGATTGCCTTTTGCACGGTTTCCTGTAATTCCAGACTTTCTAATGTTTCCTCAGGAGAGGCTTCCGTTGATGGAAGTTGAGAATACACCGTTAATCCTTCTGTTCCGCTAACTTCCTCATCTAAATAAACAGAAGGCTTCTTTTTACGTATTTTATCAATGGATAAATTAGTGGCAATTCGATAAAGCCACGAAGAAAATTTCATATTAGTATTGTACGTATGAATATTAATATAAGCACGAACAAAGGCTTCTTGTGCTGCGTCTTCCGCTTCATGCCGATTCCCTAACATTCGATAACACAATCGATATACCTTATCTTTATAGAGCTCGACAATTTCAGCGTACGCATTTTGATCTCCTTTTTTAATGGCCTTAATTCGCTTCTTTATAAATGTTTCCATATAACATGATACCCCCGCTCGCTGCGGCTATTATTGTATTACGATTTTCAAGAAAAAAAGTTTCACCAAACAATGCATGTTTATTTTAGCATATTCACCTAAATTTTACCTAAAAAATCATCAAATTGCTGGTATATTCCAATAAAAACAGCAGACCTTTGTTAGTCTGCTGTCTTTTTTATTATACTAATTTTTCTCCAAAAAGCGAACCCATTAGCGCAACAGCAACAGAGGCTGTTTTGTTTCGTTCGTCTAAAATCGGATTTACTTCAACAAATTCTGCCGAAGTAATCAATTTGGCTTCCGCAAGCATTTCCATTGCTAAATGACTTTCTCGATAAGTGAGTCCTCCAATGACAGGCGTCCCCACCCCTGGAGCATCGTGCGGATCAAGACCATCTAAATCTAATGATAAATGAACACCATCGGTACGTTCTTTTAAATAGGCAATCGTTTCTTCCATTACTTTAGTCATACCAAGACGATCAACTTCATGCATTGTATAAACCTTGATACCCTTTTCATGAATTAATCGCTTTTCTCCTTCATCCAACGAACGCGCCCCAATTAAAACAATGTTTTCTGGCTTGACTTTCGGGCTGTAGCCCCCGATATTGGTGAGAGCCGGATGACCTAATCCAAGGCTTGCGGCTAACGGCATACCATGAATGTTGCCAGACGGAGACGTTTCTGCCGTATTTAAATCCCCGTGAGCATCGTACCAAATAACACCCAAGTTTTTGTAATGTTTTGCTACACCAGCTAATGTCCCGATCGCAATACTATGGTCGCCTCCTAGTACAAGAGGAAAATGTCCCCTTTGAACTACCTCATCTACTGTTTGAGCAAGTTTTTCATTTGTTTCTGCAACCGCTTTCAAATTTCGTAAATTCAGCCGTACTCCTTCATCATCAATTCGCTCGGCTTTACCAATGGAAATATCACCTAAATCTTCAATTTCATAATTAAGATTCTCTAACCGCTCAATGACTCCTGCATAGCGAATCGCACTTGGTCCCATATCTACACCGCGCCGCGTTTGCCCTAAATCCATCGGAACACCGATAATTGATATTTTTTTCATGCTGTCTCCCCTTCCCCATGTATTACATATATTGTATCGAATAATAGAACATTGACTCAACTTAACATTTTTTTGAATATTTATTCAATAAAGACAAAAATAAAAAAACTCCTTAAATCTTCAAGATTTAAGGAGTTTTTCTGATGGAGCCTATCGGGATCGAACCGATGACCTCCTGCGTGCAAAGCAGGCGCTCTCCCAGCTGAGCTAAGGCCCCAACATGATAAAAGCCAAACAAAGCGGAAGACGGGACTCGAACCCGCGACCCCCACCTTGGCAAGGTGGTGTTCTACCACTGAACTACTTCCGCACAAAAATGAGCCATGGAGGACTCGAACCTCCGACCCTCTGATTAAAAGTCAGATGCTCTACCTGCTGAGCTAATGGCTCATGATGAAAATGGCTGGGCTAGCTGGATTCGAACCAGCGCATCACGGAGTCAAAGTCCGTTGCCTTACCGCTTGGCTATAGCCCATTGATATAACTTCATGAAATACTTCTTTGAATATACTTCGTGAATCAACACCGAAGGATTAATTTGAGAATTTCTGAAGGAAATTCACGAAATAATCCGACATTGGTATAACAAGTATGTATATGAGGTTGTTCCCACAGCTTAAGGATGAAAAAGCAATGGTGGAGGGGGACGGATTCGAACCGCCGAACCCACTGGGAGCGGATTTACAGTCCGCCGCGTTTGGCCACTTCGCTACCCCTCCGTATTAATATATAGGGAATGGTGCCGGCTGCAGGACTTGAACCCGCAACCTACTGATTACAAGTCAGTTGCTCTACCAATTGAGCTAAGCCGGCTTCATATGTATGGTGGAGGATGACGGGATCGAACCGCCGACCCCTTGCTTGTAAGGCAAGTGCTCTCCCAGCTGAGCTAATCCTCCAAAAAATAAAAGATGACCCGTACGGGATTCGAACCCGTGTTACCGCCGTGAAAGGGCGGTGTCTTAACCACTTGACCAACGGGCCAAAAGAAAGAGACAAACACAAGCTTCCAACCGGGCTTGAACCGGTGACCTCTTCCTTACCATGGAAGTGCTCTACCAACTGAGCTATGGAAGCATGGCTCCGCAGGCAGGATTCGAACCTGCGACCAATCGGTTAACAGCCGATTGCTCTACCACTGAGCTACTGCGGAACGATTAGATCTGCCTAGCGACGACCTACTCTCGCAGGGGCGCTGGCCCCAACTACCATCGGCGCTGGAGAGCTTAACTTCCGTGTTCGGGATGGGAACGGGTGTGACCTCTCCGCCATTGTCACTAGGCAAGATATCGAATTGGACAAATATGATTATAACGAACCTATCGGTTCTGTCAAGAACTTTTTTGTTCTCTCAAAACTAGATAACCGATATCCATGCAAAGAAGCGAACGCTCGGCTTCACCTTTTTCTTGGTTAAGTCCTCGATCGATTAGTATCCGTCAGCTCCACGTGTCGCCACGCTTCCACCTCGGACCTATCAACCTCGTCATCTTCGAGGGATCTTACTCGCTTGACGCGATGGGAAATCTCATCTTGAGGGGGGCTTCACGCTTAGATGCTTTCAGCGCTTATCCCTTCCGCACATAGCTACCCAGCGGTGCCCCTGGCGGGACAACTGGTACACCAGCGGTGCGTCCATCCCGGTCCTCTCGTACTAAGGACAGCTCCTCTCAAATTTCCTACGCCCGCGACGGATAGGGACCGAACTGTCTCACGACGTTCTGAACCCAGCTCGCGTACCGCTTTAATGGGCGAACAGCCCAACCCTTGGGACCGACTACAGCCCCAGGATGCGATGAGCCGACATCGAGGTGCCAAACCTCCCCGTCGATGTGGACTCTTGGGGGAGATAAGCCTGTTATCCCCGGGGTAGCTTTTATCCGTTGAGCGATGGCCCTTCCATGCGGAACCACCGGATCACTAAGCCCGACTTTCGTCCCTGCTCGACTTGTAGGTCTCGCAGTCAAGCTCCCTTCTGCCTTTGCACTCTACGAATGATTTCCAACCATTCTGAGGGAACCTTTGGGCGCCTCCGTTACTCTTTGGGAGGCGACCGCCCCAGTCAAACTGCCCACCTGACACTGTCTCCCACCCCGATCAGGGGTGCGGGTTAGAATTTCAATACCGCCAGGGTGGTATCCCACCGTCGCCTCCACCGAAGCTGGCGCTCCGGCTTCTCAGGCTCCCACCTATCCTGTACAAGCGATACCAAAATTCAATATCAGGCTGCAGTAAAGCTCCACGGGGTCTTTCCGTCCTGTCGCGGGTAACCTGCATCTTCACAGGTACTATAATTTCACCGGGTCTCTCGTTGAGACAGTGCCCAAGTCGTTACACCTTTCGTGCGGGTCGGAACTTACCCGACAAGGAATT
>NZ_CP064060.1:3230000-3287500 GCF_015326725.1 Thermaerobacillus caldiproteolyticus | reverse complement strand
TTATTGGTTTGTTTGCTTTTGACGTACGCTACCACGAGACCGAATAACAAAATAAACAAGGCAACTAACATGTAGCTAACAATCGACTCTCCCTTCGTAGCAAACGCCTGATAGCGAAAATACACCAAATCAAAAAGTACAAAGGAGATAAGAACAATTTGCACAGAATTCCAAAGGGAAGCAGATCGAAATACCCCTAATCCAAATCGATGAATGGTTAAGTAAGAGAAAAACCCCATCTGGCTAATGATGCTAAAAATAAAACCAACACCAATAAACCAAATTAATACAGCAAAAATTTCCCCTATTTGTAATTCAATAAACAGCTTTTGATACTTACTCCATTTAAGAGTGAATCCTATAATCGCTGTAGTGATTCCACCAATTGCTAATGTTGTTAAAAATAAGCGAACCCACTTACGGCTGTTCACAGCTCCATCCTCCATCATTATTTCTAATCGTTCCTTTAAAATTGTATCAATCACTTTCTCAAAAAGCCAGCTATTCATAAGCGGAATGCATATTTTTTTGTCGAAAATTCATATTAAGGATAAGGACCTTTGCAGAAAGGAGCTTAATTTACACATGAAAAAAGGAACATTGCTCCTCTTATTGAGCTATTTCCTTATCCTTAGTTCTTGTGCTCCCCAAGAGATCAGCTCACCTCCGCCTGATTACGATCAGACGAAAAAAATGGTGGTTGATATTTTAAAAACAGATGAAGGAAAAAAGGCTATTCAAGAGGTTTTAAAAGATGAAAAAATCAAACAGCAACTTATTCTCGATCAAGCAGTAGTGAAAGACACTCTCGAACAAATTTTAGTGTCCAAGCAAGGGACCGAATTTTGGGAAAAAGCGTTTCAAGATCCAAAGTTTGTAGAAAGCTTTGCAAAAAGTTTAAAAACAGAACAAGAAAAAACCATTAAATCTTTAATGAAAGACCCAGAATATCAAGGGATGATGATAGATGTTCTGCAAAATCCAGAAATGGAAAAAGCTATGCTTACCGTTTTGAAAAGTAAAGAATTTCGTGGTCATCTTCAACAACTCATTACTGAAACATTTAACAGTCCTTTATTTAAAGCGAAAATTCAAGATATCTTAGTAAAAGCTGCTGAAGATATGCAGCAAGGAACAAAAAAGCAAGAAGGAAATGAAGAAGGAGGAGAAGGGGAAGAAAGTGGACAACAAGGACAAGGAGGCAGTTAAAAAAGCGATGACAACTCGCTTGCCCTGACCGCTTTGCAAAGAAAAAGCCACCAGAGCAAGGCTGGTAACCAATGAACTTCTCCCTCTCCGTTTAACAAATGAAAGATTTCTCAGAAAAGAGCAAGCGCCAATTTTGCCATCTTGGCTCCCGTGACGGACAAATGTTCTTCACCCGCTGGGCAGCCGGCTTACCATCGAGAAGGGAACTGGTTTGGCGCCGAGCTCTCAAGCATCATTTTTCAAGTCATGCTTTGTGTAACTATTGCACCAATGCCGATTCAAGAAGCAAACTGGTTGGTCGCTGATGCTGACAGTGTTCGTTTCACATTGATACTTTCTTATCTTTTTAAGAAGGAGCCCTCTCATGAAAAGAGACGCTCCTTTTGCTTTTATATGCGTTACGATCTTTCAATAATTTTACGCGCAATGTTCATATAAATTTTACCGATTGGATGGTCTTCCGCATATACAGACGGAGCAAAATCGTCATCATTCCAATCAGGCTGCTGGAGCGGCAACTGCCCTAATAGCTCTGTTTGCAGTTCTTTTGCAAGCTTCTCACCGCCTCCTTTGCCGAAGACGTATTCTTTTTCACCTGTTCGTCTGCTTTCAAAATAGGACATGTTTTCGATGACACCAATAATTTGATGTTCCGTCCGAAGGGCCATCGCCCCTGCCCTCGCGGCAACAAATGCTGCTGTCGGATGAGGCGTTGTAACAATAATTTCTTTACAGCTCGGAAGCAGCGAATGAACATCCAATGCGACATCTCCTGTTCCCGGTGGTAAATCTAACAGTAAATAATCCAATTCTCCCCATTCGACTTCTTGGAAAAAGCTGTTTAACATTTTTCCTAACATCGGGCCACGCCAAATGACAGGGGCATTGTCTTCCACAAAAAATCCCATTGAAATGACTTTAACCCCGAACCGTTCTACAGGGATAATTTTTTCTCCCCGCACAACAGGTCTCTCGACAATCCCCATCATATCAGGAATGCTAAATCCGTAAATATCCGCATCGATAAGCCCCACTTTTTTTCCAAGACGGGCAAGAGAAACAGCTAGGTTAACGGAAACAGTTGATTTTCCTACTCCTCCTTTACCGCTTGCAATCGCGATATAGGTCGTTTGTTTTTGAGAGTCACGATGCTTGGCGATTTCCTCATCGGAAAGTTGAGTAAATCGTAATCCTACTGACACAGCTCCTGCATTTTTTAATACCTGTACAACTGTCGTTTGCACTTGCAACTGCTCTGCTGTCCCTGTTTTCGCTAAAGCAATTTTGACACTCACATGTCCTTTGTCTTCCTTAATTTTGATTTCTTGAATCGCGTTTGTTTCTTTAAACGTTTTATGTAAAAACGGGTCTTGTATGTTTTCTAACAATCCTCTTACATCACTTTCCGTTAACATCGCTCATCACCAATCCTTATGTATTCGTTTTCATATTTTTACTATAACATACATTTGGAGGAATCGTGAACTTTATGCTTCCACCGCTATAGAAATAGAAAATCCTCCCTAGTTAGGAGGATTTTTTTCGTTTGAAAAGTATCGCAACACTCCATTATATATGGAGGCGGCAAGTTTCGTTTGATACTGGTCTGAAGCTAAAAGTTCGCGTTCTTCCGGGTTGGACAAAAACCCTACTTCAACAAGGGCCCCCGGTTTTTTCGCATATTTTAATAAATAAACCGTATTAATGACTTTGGCAGAACGATCCGTGTTTTCTAAATTGCGACGAAGCTCTGCTTGAATAAATTTGGCAAGCCGTTCATTTTCTATCAATGAACCGTAGTAAAAAGTTTGTGCTCCGCGCCAACGAGGAGAAGGGATGGCATTCAGATGAATGCTAATAAATAAATCTGCTTCAGATTCGTTAATAAATTTTACTCGCTTTCGTAAATCTTCCACTTTTCTACGGCTATACCCTCTTGTATCTTTATCAGCTAAGTCGCTATCATCTTCGCGTGTCAATAATACAAGCGCCCCTTGTTGCTGTAAATAGTCACGTAACTTTTTCGCGACATGTAAAGCAATGTCTTTCTCGATCACTTCTCCCCCTACGGCTCCACCGTCAGGTCCCCCGTGCCCGGGGTCCAAAACGATAATCCGTCCGGAAAGAGGAAGATTCCATGATTTCGTTGAACTTGTATCTGTAAAGATATACTGCAAAAAAATGATGAGCATAACGAAACCAATAACTGCACCCCATAGTTTTACTTTCATCGTTTCTCCTCCTGCGTTTCCCCCTTATTTATCTTATATGGGACAAGAGGAGAAAATAGAACTCATTAATGAAGTTTCAAGCGGCGCCGCTTTTTTCCTTTTTCAAATCCTTCGATCCACCAGTGGGAAATATAATGTTCGCACATATAATATAACGATTCACCTACGAATACATCATCAATATTTCCCCAAAAACATAAAAAGTCAAACAAGGTATCGATTAAGTATTTTTCTTCACGCTCTGAACGTCGTCTCACCATTTCCATCGGTTCACCGTAATAACCAAAGCGGCTGTAACTCGCTCCCAGTAAGTATGCCTCAATAGCTATATCAACACATCCATCTTCAATGACAGAAGGAAAAACGCGATATGTTCGATAAAAAGAGTCAAAGCATTCATGAACATGCTTTTTGAGCTTCTCAAGGGATAATTCCCGAAGCATTTTTCGCTCATATGTGATTTGCTTTTCCCTTTTCTTTTCCTTAAAAGACGTAATCACATTCATTTGCTTTCACGCTCCTTTGAGATGTAGTTTCTAACGATTTATCCCAAACATGCGTGAAAAAGAAATGATGAAAACAGAAAAAAATCCCAGCCGAATTGGCTGGGATTTTGCTAAACATATTATTAACATTAGCGTTTTGAGAATTGAGGTGCGCGACGAGCGCCTTTAAGACCGTATTTCTTACGCTCTTTCATACGAGCATCGCGAGTTAATAAGCCCGCACGTTTCAACGTTTGACGATATTCTGGATCAACTTCTAATAGCGCACGTGCAATACCGTGACGAATTGCACCCGCTTGACCAGAGAAACCGCCACCTTTTACGTTTACTAATACGTCATAGCTACCTAATGTTTCTGTCAATACTAATGGTTGTTTTACAACTTCGATTAATGCTTGAGATGGAATATAATCTTGAATGTCGCGATTATTGATGATAATGCGTCCATCACCAGGAACTAAGCGTACACGCGCAACAGAACTTTTGCGACGGCCTGTGCCATAATATTGTACCTGTGCCAAAATAATACCCTCCTTAATCGATTATCCGCGAAGTTCGTAAACTTCTGGTTTTTGTGCTTGATGTGGATGTTCGCTGCCTCTGTAAACATGTAATTTTTTGAACATTTGACGGCCAAGACGACCTTTTGGAAGCATACCACGAACCGCTAATTCAAGCATTTTTTCAGGATAGTTCGTACGCATTTCAAGTGCTGTTCTTACTTTTAATCCGCCTGGATGCAAACTGTGACGATAATACAATTTGTCTGTTAACTTTTTACCCGTTAACTCGATTTTCTCTGCATTGATGATAATGACATGATCACCAGTGTCTACATGTGGTGTAAAAGTTGGTTTATGTTTGCCGCGTAAAATTGCTGCTACTTCACTTGCAAGACGACCTAGCGTTTTGCCTTCAGCGTCAACAACGTACCATTTACGTTCTACTTCCTTTGGCTTCGCCATGTAAGTTGTACGCATGATTTTCCCTCCTAAAATAAAAAAATGAGCTACGTTTTTATATTTATTTCAACACGATTAATTCCGGGGCTAATCGTGGGGTTAAAATACATACCATATGATATAATATCTCTTTAGGATACTAATGTCAAGAAAATGTTACACCAGGATTAGTTGTCATAGTAGACATTCCATAAATATAAGCCATGAGGGGGAGCTGTTTTTCCTGCAAGGCGGCGATCTTTTCCTTGTAAAATCGAAGGAATACAATCTGCCTCTCTTTTTCCTTGCCCAATCTCCAGTATCGTCCCGACAAGAATTCGTACCATATTATACAGAAAACCATTGCCGACAAAGCGAAATTCGAGACCGTTATGAGATGAAATGGCTTCCGCTTCATAAATAGTCCGCACTCGATCTTCAATTTCTGTCTTCGCTGAACAAAAACTTGTAAAATCGTGAGTTCCTTTCACCGCGTTCAGTGCATGCTTGATCGCTTCTATGTCCAATGCATATGGATAGTGATAACAATAGTATCGCGAAAACACATCTTGCTCTTCGGCCGTTCGTATTTTATAGCGATACTCTTTTGCGGTCGCACTAAAGCGAGCGTGAAAAGAAAAATCCACTTCCTGCACGTCTCTTACGACAATATCATCAGGCAATAGAGCATTTAATGCTTTTTGCCAACGTTCAGCTGGAAGAAGCAAAGAAGAATCAAAATGAATGACCTGTCCGTATGCATGAACACCTGCATCCGTTCTTCCAGAAGCCACTACACGAACCATCTCGCCTTTATGCATCTTTGCTAACGTTTGTTCCAATTCGCCTTGTACCGTCCGTTTATTTGGTTGAACTTGGTAGCCAGCAAAATGCGTACCGTCATAAGAAATAATACATTTTATTCTTTTCATCGCCGATTCCTCACTATGAACGTAATACGAACAAGATCATCGCTAATACAAAGACAGCTATCAAACAGAATGTATCCAAAGGCTTCCATGTGAGCTGACGAAATTTCGTCCTTCCTTCCCCGCCGCGGTAGCCCCGTGCTTCCATGGCAGTCGCTAACTCCTCGGCACGCTTGAACGAATTAATAAATAAAGGAACGAGCAAAGAAACAATGGCTTTTACTCTTTCGGAAAAAGAGCCTCCGGAAAAATCGACTCCACGCGCCGCTTGAGCTTTCATAATTTTTTCTGTTTCTTCTAATAACGTCGGAATAAATCGAAGCGAAATTGACATCATTAACGCAAGTTCATGAACAGGAACATGAAGTTTTTTTAATGGCGCCAGAAGACTTTCAACTCCATCCGTTACCTCAATCGGCGTTGTCGTCAACGTTAACAATGTGGTTATCATGATGAATAATAAAAAACGAAGAGAAATAAAAATTCCTTGCTTGATACCGCCCTCATAAATAGCAAGCCGGCCCCATTGATAAAGCAAATCCCCTTCTTTTGTCATGAACATATGCAGCAAAAATGTCACTAGCACAATCCAAAGAATTGGTTTCAGGCCCCTTAAAATAAAAGCAATCGGGATTCGCGATAAAAAGAGAAGAACAAGTGTAAACATCGTTAAAACGGTATATGTTACACTATTGTTCGCTAAAAAAACAATAAACACGTAGATAAACACTAACAGCAACTTTGCGCGTGGATCCATACGGTGAATAATGGAATCGCCAGGTACATATTTTCCGATAATCATACTATTGATCATGGCCATTCACCCTAGAAAATAATTTTTCGACTCCTTCAATCACTTGCTCAATCGTTAAACATGGTGAAGGAATTTCTACCCCAAGTTTCTTTTCCAGTTTCTGTTTGAACAATACTGTTTCCGGCACATCAAGTCCAATTTGTAATAAAGCGTCTGGGTCATGGAAGATTTGTTGGGGTGTTCCTGTTTTCCAAACTGTTCCTTTATGCATCACAATCATATGGTCAGCGTATTTTGCTGCATCTTCCATGTGATGTGTCACTAAAATGGTTGTGAGTTTCTTCTCGTGATGAAGGCGATAAAACATTTCCATAATTTCTGTGCGACCTCTAGGGTCTAAGCCGGCTGTTGGTTCATCTAATACGATCACCTCTGGCTCCATGGCAAGGACTCCAGCGATGGCCACGCGGCGCATTTGCCCACCGCTTAAATCAAAAGGCGATTTTGTTAACACTTCTTCCGGAAGCCCTACTAACGAAAGAAGTTCTCTTGCTTTTTGTTTCGCCTCTTCTTCTGGAACACCAAAGTTCATAGGGCCAAAACAAATATCTTTTTCCACTGTTTCTTCGAATAACTGATGTTCAGGAAATTGGAATACAATCCCGACTTTTTTGCGTAACGGTTTTAACTGTTTTTGTCGTTTTCCACTTGTAATCGCTTGCTCGCCTACAATGACCTTTCCATTTGTTGGTTGTAACAAACCGTTTAAATGCTGCAATAATGTAGATTTCCCGGAGCCGGTATGACCGATAATTGCAACATACGAACCGCTTTCTATTGTTATATTGACATCGTATAATGCCCTGCGCGCAAATGGTGAGTTGGCATGATAAACATGTTCTACTTGCTGGAATATAATGTCCATAACTCGTCTACCAACTCCTCTACCGTAAAATAGTTCGAAGATAAAGGAAGGCCATGTTGTTTTAACTGGTTACTTACTTTTACAGCAAATGGCAAGTCCAGCCCGACTCGTTCTAACTTTACCCCTAGCGAAAAAATTTGTTTTGGTGTTCCTTCTGCCATAATTTCCCCTTTGTTCATGACAATGACTCGATCCGCTTTGGCGACTTCTTCAAGGTCATGAGTAATCGATAAAACAGTAATATGCTGTTTTTTGTTTAAATGTCGAACCGTTTCCAATACTTCTTGCTTTCCTTTTGGATCTAACATCGATGTCGCTTCATCCAAAATGATTAAATCCGGTTGTAGCGCAATAATTCCAGCAATAGCGACACGTTGTTTCTGTCCGCCAGAAAGATGATGAGGCTCATGCTGCAAAAATTCTTCCATGTTTACTTGCTGAACAGCTTCCCTTACCCGTTTGATCATGTCTTCGCGGGGTACTCCGTTATTTTCTAAGCCAAACGCTACATCATCTTCGACCGTTGTACCGACAAATTGGTTATCCGGGTTTTGAAATACCATCCCGACTCGCTTACGAATATCCCAAATCGTTTCTTCATTGAGTACAGTGTTAAACAGTTTGATAATTCCATTTTCCGGTTTAAGCAGACCAATAAGTAGCTTGGCAATCGTTGATTTACCAGACCCATTATGTCCAACAATGGCGACCCATTCACCTTTTTTTACTTGAAACGTCACATTCTGAATCGCGTAATGAGACTGATTCGGATATTTAAAAGATAGCTTTTCTACCGATAGAATCATGTGACTCGACTTCTCTCCTCTCTTCCACTCTATCTCTACTCTACTATAACAAAAGAAAAAGGAAAATAAAAAAAGGGCATAGATCCAGTTCAAAATAAACTGTCCCGCCCTTGTTAATTCACCGAATCGTTATTAAACTAGTTCAATGATTACCATTGGAGCGCCATCACCACGACGTGGACCAAGTTTCATAATACGAGTGTAACCACCTTGACGATCTTGGTAACGTGGCGCGATATCGCTGAATAATTTTTGGATGGCATCTTGACCTGTTTCTGTATTGGCTACTTCTTTGCGGATAAACGCAGCTGCTTGACGACGAGCATGTAAATCGCCGCGTTTGCCAAGAGTAATCATTTTTTCTACTACTGAGCGCAATTCTTTCGCACGAGCTTCTGTTGTTTCGACACGCTCGTTAATAATTAAATCCGTCGCTAAGTCACGAAGTAACGCTTTGCGCTGAGCGCTTGTACGTCCTAATTTTCTGTATGACATGAGATGTCCCTCCTTTTTGAATGACTTGTAACATGAAAATGCCTAGTTAAGCCAATGTTAACTAGTCATCCTTACGTAACCCTAATCCTAGTTCCTCCAGTTTTGCTTTGACTTCTTCTAAAGACTTTCTTCCAAGGTTACGCACTTTCATCATATCTTCTTCTGTTTTTTGTGCAAGCTCTTGAACGGTATTAATACCGGCGCGTTTTAAACAGTTATACGAACGGACAGAAAGATCAAGCTCTTCAATCGTCATTTCAAGCACTTTTTCTTTTTGGTCTTCTTCTTTTTCAACCATGATTTCTGCATTTTGCGCTTCATCCGTAAGACCAACAAAAATATTCAAGTGCTCGGTCAAAATTTTCGCACCAAGGGCAATAGCTTCTTTTGGTCCGATGCTTCCGTCTGTCCATACATCAATCGTTAACTTATCATAATTCGTTACTTGACCAACACGCGTATTTTCAACTTGATAAGCAACGCGTGAGACAGGTGTATAAATTGAATCGATAGGGATAACACCTATTGGCTGATCCTCGCGTTTATTTGCATCAGCTGGAGTATACCCACGTCCACGCTTTGCTGTCATTCGCATGCGCAAGCGGCCACCTTCCGCTAGCGTGGCAATGTGCAGGTCCGGATTTAAGATTTCTACATCGCTGTCGTGAGTAATATCAGCAGCCGTGACAACTCCTTCACCCTGTACATCAATTTCAAGCGTCTTTTCTTCGTCAGAGTAAATTTTTAACGCAAGCTTTTTTATGTTTAAAATAATTGCTGTCACATCTTCTACGACGCCTTCAATTGTTGAGAACTCATGCAGCACACCATCTATTTGAATAGATGTCACAGCGGCACCAGGGAGTGAGGATAATAGGATACGACGTAAGGAGTTACCCAAAGTTGTACCATATCCACGCTCAAGTGGTTCAACGACGAATTTGCCATATTTGGCATCTTCGCTGATTTCAACCGTCTCGATTTTTGGTTTTTCGATTTCAATCATGATATATACCCTCCTTCAAAACGTCGAAACCCCGACCAAACGATACACGCCTAATCGAAATTCCCCCATGAATAAGTTCCCGAATGTGCGCAGTAGCTGAGTAAAATTTCTCTGCTATATCATATCCCATTATTGACAAGGATACAAATTCTATACAGAGAAATTACACACGGCGACGTTTTGGCGGACGGCATCCGTTATGCGGAACAGGAGTAACGTCTTTAATCGCTGTAATTTCTAATCCAGCCGCTTGAAGTGCACGAATTGCAGCCTCACGACCAGCACCAGGACCTTTTACGTTCACTTCAACAGTTTTCATACCATGTTCCATAGAAGCTTTCGCAGCTGCTTCTGCAGCCATTTGTGCTGCAAATGGAGTAGATTTACGAGAACCTTTAAAGCCTAATGCCCCTGCGCTTGACCAAGCAATCGCATTTCCATGAACATCGGTAATTGTGACGATCGTGTTGTTAAATGTAGAGCGAATGTGAGCAATACCAGATTCAATATTTTTTTTCACACGGCGTTTACGTGTATTTGTTTTACGTGCCATTCGTTGAATTACCTCCTTTACTCAATTATTTTTTCTTGTTCGCTACCGTACGACGTGGGCCTTTACGTGTGCGAGCATTGTTTTTCGTATTTTGACCACGAACTGGTAAACCACGACGATGACGAAGACCGCGATAGCAACCAATTTCCATTAAACGTTTAATGTTTAATGATACTTCTCGACGAAGATCTCCTTCTACTTTAAGACGGTCTACGATTTCACGGATTTTTCCTAATTCTTCTTCTGTTAAGTCACGAACGCGAGTATCTTCAGACACACCTGCTTCTGCTAAGATCTTTTGTGCAGTTGGTTTACCGATACCGTAAATATATGTTAAAGAAATAACTACACGTTTATCACGAGGAATATCTACACCTGCAATACGTGCCATATTATATACACCTCCTTAAAAATTACCCTTGTTTTTGTTTATGTTTTGGATTTTCACAAATAACCATGACTTTTCCTCTTCTACGAATAACTTTGCATTTTTCGCAGATTGGTTTCACAGATGGTCTCACTTTCATGTTCTTTTACCTCCTTATTCATGCGGAGTGCTCATTATTTATAGCGATACGTAATTCTACCACGCGTTAAATCGTACGGAGATAATTCTACCGTAACTTTGTCTCCAGGTAAAATGCGAATGAAGTGCATACGAATTTTACCAGAAACATGCGCTAAAACCGTATGTCCGTTTTCTAGCTCAACTCGAAACATTGCATTCGGTAATGTTTCAACAACTGTACCTTCCACTTCAATTACATCGTCCTTCGCCATGGATCGGCTCTCCCTTCTTCGAATCAGTAACATATTGATTGGCAAATTTCGTTAATGCATAACGTAATTTGCCGTTTGTCACACGACCAGTTTCAATAATGCTGTTTCGTACTTCCGAAGAAATGTAATCAAGCAACTGAATGTGCTGTACATTTTTTCGCTTTGGAACATCAAATGTACGTCTACTTCCGTCTGCAAGTAGAACAAACCGTTCATCAACTACTCCAACAATGACAGCATATTGTCCTGCTTCACGACCATGTGTGATTAACACAATTTGCCCAATTTGGCACGGTGAGCATTTCCCCGACAACGGTCTCACCTTCAAATTGATTTAGAGGGTAGTTAAAATTTCATAGCCGGTCTCCGTAATGGCGATCGTATGCTCAAAATGAGCGCACATTTTTCCATCCACTGTTACAACGGTCCAATCATCTTCAAGCGTCCTTACATAACGGCTTCCGGCATTGACCATTGGTTCGATGCATAGCACCATTCCCGGTTTTAACCGTGGTCCTTTATTTGGTGGACCATAATGTGGAATTTGCGGGTCTTCATGTAAGTTTTGACCAATTCCGTGCCCGACATACTCCCGAACGATGGAAAAGTGATGCGATTCGACATATGTTTGAATCGCGTGGGAAATATTTGATAAACGGGCACCTGGTTTTGCTTCCTGCAATCCCTTATATAATGATTGCTCTGTTACTTCAAGAAGCTTTTTGGTTTCTTCCGCAATCTCCCCAACGGGATATGTCCATGCTGAATCAGCATGATACCCATTGTACTGGGCGCCAATATCAATGCTAATAATGTCGCCTTCCTTTAATACTCGGTCACCGGGTATGCCGTGAACAAGCTCCTCATTCACTGAGGCACAAATGCTTCCAGGGAAACCGTTATACCCTTTAAATGAGGGGATAGCTCCATGTTGTCGAATGACCGTTTCCGCGATGCGATCTAATTCCTTTGTCGTAATCCCTGGCTGAATATGTTTCACTAGCTCTTGATGAGTGAGAGCAACAATTCTTCCTGCCTCCCGCATGATTTCAATTTCACGCGGAGTTTTACAAATAATCATTATTGTAAGCCCCCAAGCAGTTCACAAATATCGGCAAACACTTTCTCAATGTCCTGTTGTCCGTTAATGTGGCGCAAATAGCCTTTTTCCTCGTAAAAGTCGATCAATGGCTGCGTTTGCTTCAGATTGACTTCAAGGCGGTTTGCTACCGTTTCTTCATTGTCGTCGGCACGTTGATACAATTCGCCACCGCATTTATCGCAAACACCCGGTTGGGCAGGCGGATTGAACAAGAGATGATATGTCGCACCGCAGCTTTTGCAAATGCGTCTTCCCGTTAAACGCTCCATTAGAATGTCTTTGTCAACTTGAATATGAATGACATAGTCGATAGAGCGATTTAACTCGGCAAGAAGCGTTTCAAGTGCCTCCGCTTGAGCAACTGTTCGTGGAAACCCATCAAGCAAAAATCCTTTTTGGCAATCGTCTTTGCTTAAGCGTTCACGAACAATGCCGATCGTTACCTCATCTGGAACAAGATCCCCACGGTCCATGTATGCCTTGGCTTCCAACCCTAATGGCGTACCTTCTTTTATCGCCGCGCGGAACATGTCACCAGTCGAAATATGAGGTATTCCATATTTCTCGACGATTTTCTCTGCTTGAGTACCTTTTCCGGCACCCGGCAACCCCATTAAGACTAAGTTCATGATCGTTCCCCCTCAGCTCTATGCGAGGTAGAGGGAATCACTTCCCCAAACCTCTTACTTAATAAAGCCTTTATAATGGCGTTTTACTAGTTGACTCTCAAGCTGTTTCATTGTCTCAAGCGCAACACCGATAACAATTAGCAAGCTTGTTCCACCAATTCGAGCGGAAGACGGCAAATTAGCAAACTTGACAAAGAAAATAGGAAGAATGGCGATTGCGGCTAAGAATAATGAACCGACGAATGTAAGCCGATAAAGAACTTTCGTTACATACTCTTGGGTGTTCTTTCCTGGACGTATGCCTGGAATATAACCACCTTGCTTTTTTAAGTTGTCCGCCATTTGTTCTGGATTCACTTGAACAAAAGCATAGAAGTACGTAAACGCAATAATTAACACCACGTATATAATCATACCAACTGGGTGTGTATAATCAAATATTTTTCGAATCCACAAAGTTACATCATTCGAGCCGAAAAACGACGCAATCGTTAGTGGAGTAAAAATAAACGAAACAGCAAAAATAACAGGAATAACCCCTGCTGGATTCACTTTTAACGGCAAGTGGGTGGAATGACCACCGACTGGGCTACGTCCCTCTAACCGTTTGGCATATTGAATCGGAATTTTCCGCAATGCTTGTTGGACATAAATGACTCCAACAATGACCGCAATAACCGCTAACGCAATCAGAAGAACCGTAACGATTCGTAAAAACAGCTCGTCACCAGCGTTCTCGAATTGCTGTGCATAAATTTGATTAATGGTCGTTGGAATACCGGAAACAATCCCAGCAAAAATGATGATCGATATTCCGTTTCCAACACCCTTAGCTGTGATTTGCTCTCCTAACCACATTAAAAACGATGTACCCGCAGTTAATACCGTCGCAATTAACAGATAGGTTGATATCCCAGGATTTTTAATTAATAATCCACCTGCAAGATTATTAAATCCGTAAGACATTCCAAGTGCTTCGATAAAACCTAGCACAACCGTAAAGTAGCGGGTAAACTGAGCTAATTTACGCCGTCCAACTTCTCCTTGTTTGGACCATTCCGTAAATTTAGGAACAACATCCATCTGTAACAGCTGTACGATGATGGATGCTGTAATATAAGGCATAATCCCCATTGCAAAAATGGAGAAGTTTTTCAAAGCCCCTCCTCCGAATGTATTGAGAACGCCGAAGACATTCATTTGATCTTGGACTTTTAATACATCGACGTTAACATTCGGTACTGGAATAAACGTTCCAATGCGAAAAACAATAAGCATGAGGAGAGTAAAAATGATTTTTTTTCTTATATCACCCACGCGCATAAAGTTGGAGATTGTCCGAAACATTAAATCACCTCAGTTTTACCGCCAGCAGCTTCAATTGCTTCTTTCGCAGCAGAGGAGAATTTATGTGCTTTTACTGTTAATTTTTTCTCAATTTGACCGTTACCTAAGATTTTCACACCATCTTTTAACTTGCTGACAACGCCCGTTTCAAGTAAAAGTTCAGGTGTTACTTCTGTGCCATCTTCAAAACGGTTAAGCGCATCAAGGTTTACGATCGCGTATTCTTTACGATTGATATTCGTAAAACCACGTTTTGGAAGACGACGGAATAAAGGAGTTTGACCGCCTTCAAAACCAAGTCGTACACCGCCACCTGAACGAGCGTTTTGACCTTTATGACCTCTACCAGACGTTTTACCGTTACCAGAACCGATACCACGGCCCACACGATTGCGTTCTTTGCGGGAACCTAGTGCTGGTTGTAATTCATGAAGTTTCATCGCGAGGCACCTCCTTATATACAATATACATTATTGTTCTAATTCTTGTACTTTTACAAGATGAGACACTTTATTGATCATGCCACGAATAGCTGGATTGTCGTTATGAACAACCGTTTGATGTAATTTGCGTAATCCTAATGTTCTAACTGTTACACGTTGGTCCTCAGGACGACCAATTACGCTACGAGTGAGGGTAATCGCTAATTTTTTCGCCATTGTATTTCCCTCCTTATCCTAACAGTTCCTCAACTGTTTTGCCGCGCAATTTCGCTACATCTTCTGCACGTTTTAATTGTTTTAAACCATCAATTGTTGCACGCACCATGTTGATTGGTGTGTTAGAGCCGATAGATTTTGATAAAATATCGCTAATACCTGCTAGTTCTAATACTGCACGTGCAGGACCACCAGCAATAACCCCTGTACCTTCAGAAGCTGGTTTTAAGATGATTTCTCCTGCACCAAAGTGACCGATCACTTCATGAGGAATTGTAGTACCAACGATTGGCACAGTAATTAAGTTTTTCTTAGCATCTTCAATTGCTTTACGAATCGCATCTGGAACCTCTTGCGCTTTTCCTGTTCCAAAGCCAACATGTCCGTTTTTGTCACCGACAACAACTAAAGCAGCGAAACGGAAGCGGCGTCCACCTTTTACTACTTTTGCTACGCGGTTAACGGCTACCACGCGTTCTTCAAGTTCAAGTTTGTTTGGATCAATGCGACGCATCTCTGTCCCTCCTTTATAATTAGAATTCTAAACCAGCTTCACGAGCAGCGTCAGCAAGTGCTTTTACACGTCCATGATATAAATATCCACCGCGGTCAAACACTACGCTTTTAATTCCTTTTTCTAACGCACGTTTAGCTACTAATTCGCCTACTTTTTGAGCTGCTTCAATATTTCCAGTTGATTCTAGGTCGAATTCTTTATCTAATGTGGAAGCACTCACAATCGTTACTGCTTTTACGTCATCAATAATTTGTGCGTAAATGTGTTTGTTAGAACGGAACACATTTAAACGCGGACGTTCAGCAGTTCCGAATACTTTTCTACGAACACGCGCATGTCTTTTTTTACGAACTGCGTTTTTATCAAGCTTCGTGATCATTTATGTCACTCCTTTCATTTCGCTAAGCAGCATTATTTACCTGTTTTACCTTCTTTGCGACGTACAACTTCACCTTCGTAACGAATTCCTTTTCCTTTGTAAGGCTCTGGAGCACGAACCGCACGAATGTTAGCTGCTAGTTCACCAACGCGTTGTTTGTCCGCACCTTTTACAACGATTTTTGTTTGTGAAGGAACTTCAATTTCTAGTCCTTCTTCTGGTTCGATTTCTACTGGATGAGAGTATCCAACGCTAAGTACAAGCTTTTTCCCTTGTTTAGAAGCACGGTAACCGACACCGACTAACTCAAGAGCTTTCTCGTACCCTTTCGAAACTCCTTCAATCATGTTCGCTAGCAAGCTGCGAGTCGTACCGTGAAGAGCACGGTGTTCTTTTTCGTCGCTTGGACGAGAAACCGTAATCACATTATCCTCTAATTTGATTGTCATATCAGGATGGAAAGTGCGAGTCAATTCGCCTTTCGGTCCTTTCACCGTAACAGTGTTGCCGTTTACTGTAACCGTTACACCGGCTGGGATTTCAACTGGCTTTTTACCAACACGTGACATACATGACACCTCCATTCTTAACAAGACTAATTACCAAATGTATGCTAAAACTTCGCCGCCAGTTCCTTTTTGACGTGCTTCTTTATCTGTTAAAACGCCTTGAGACGTAGAAAGAATCGCGATACCTAAACCGTTCAATACGCGAGGTACTTCATGAGCTTTCGCATAAACACGCAAACCAGGTTTGCTGATGCGTTTTAAACCAGTAATAACACGTTCGTTATTTGGACCGTATTTTAAGAAAATACGGAGGATACCTTGTTTGTTGTCTTCAATGTATTCTACATCACGAATGAATCCTTCGCGTTTTAAAATTTCCGCGATTTCTCTTTTAATTTTAGAAGCAGGAACTTCTAATTTTTCGTGACGTACCATGTTCGCATTACGAATGCGAGTAAGCATATCTGCAATTGGATCTGTCATCACCATTATGTTTTACCTCCTTCCCAATTCACGGGTTAATTACCAACTTGCTTTTTTCACACCAGGAATTTGACCTTTGTATGCTAATTCACGGAAACAAATACGGCAAAGTTTAAATTTGCGATACACAGAGTGTGGACGTCCGCAACGCTCACAGCGAGTGTACGCTTGCACTTTAAACTTTGGCGTGCGTTTTTGTTTCGCGATCATTGATTTTTTAGCCACGTTTTCGCCTCCCTCTTTTTGCGATTGGGATCATTATTTTTGAAATGGCATACCGAGTAATGTTAATAATTCACGAGCTTCTTCGTCCGTTTTCGCTGTTGTGACAATAACGATATCCATACCACGAACTTTGTTTACTTTATCGTAGTCGATTTCAGGGAAAATTAATTGTTCTTTAATCCCTAATGTATAGTTACCGCGACCGTCAAATGATTTTTTAGATACGCCACGGAAGTCACGAACGCGTGGAAGCGATACAGAGATTAATTTATCTAGGAATTCGTACATGCGCTCTCCGCGTAATGTAACTTTTGCTCCGATTGGCATCCCTTCACGAAGACGGAAGCCAGCGATTGATTTTTTCGCACGAGTAACAACTGGTTTTTGACCAGAAATTAATGCTAATTCTTCTACCGCGTTGTCTAATGCTTTCGGGTTTTGTACTGCATCACCAACACCCATGTTGATGACGATTTTTTCGATTTTTGGAACTTGCATTACAGATTTATAGTTAAACTTGCTCATAAGAGCAGGAGTAACTTCTTTTAGATATTTTTCTTTTAGGCGGTTCATGTAAGTACCTCCTTTCTTACATTACGATTATTTATCTAAAATTTCACCGGATTTTTTCGCGTAACGTACTTTTTTACCATCTACGATTTTATATCCTACACGAGTAGGTGTTCCTGTTTTTGGGTCTAAAGGCATAACGTTTGATACGTGAATTGGTGCCTCTTTGCTAATGATACCGCCTTGAGGATTCGCTTGAGATGGTTTTGCGTGTTTTTTCACAATGTTTACGCCTTCTACAAGCACTCGGTTTTTCTTAGGAAACGCCGCAAGAACAACGCCTTGTTTCCCTTTGTCTTTTCCGGAGATTACTTGGACTTTGTCACCTTTTTTTACATGCATCGTAGTTCGCACCTCCTTGAAAGGCTTTCTCTCTTAATTAAATTACTTCTGGAGCTAAAGATACGATTTTCATAAAGTTGTTGTCGCGCAACTCGCGTGCAACAGGCCCGAAAATACGCGTACCGCGTGGGCTTTTATCATCACGGATGATGACGCAAGCATTTTCGTCAAAGCGGATGTAAGAACCGTCTGGGCGACGAACCCCACGTTTTGTACGAACAACGACCGCTTTTACTACTTGGCCTTTTTTAACAACGCCACCTGGTGTTGCTTCCTTAACTGTCGCCACAACAACGTCACCGATGTTTGCATAACGGCGACCAGAACCACCTAGCACTTTAATGACAAGCACTTCGCGTGCACCTGAGTTATCAGCAACTTTCAAACGAGATTCTTGTTGAATCATGTACGAAACCTCCCTTCGGATTTGTTAGCCGATCCGAACCATTATTAAATAATAACTGCTTTTTCTACCACTTCGACAAGACGGAAACGTTTTGTTGCAGAAAGCGGACGAGTTTCCATGATTTTTACGATATCGCCAACTTTTGCTACGTTGTTTTCGTCATGAGCTTTGTATTTTTTGGAGTATTTTACACGCTTTCCGTAAAGCGGATGTTTTTTATACGTTTCTACAAGAACCGTAATCGTTTTGTCCATTTTGTCAGATACGACACGGCCAACGTATACTTTGCGTTGATTGCGTTCACTCATTTCGCGAACCTCCTCTCAAGCATTTATTTATTAGCAGCGATCTCTCTTTCGCGAATAATCGTTTTCATGCGAGCGATATCTTTGCGCACTTCACGAATGCGCGCCGTATTTTCTAATTGGCCAGTCGCCAATTGAAAGCGAAGGTTAAATAATTCTTCTTTCAACGATTTAATTTTTTGTTCAATTTCGGCAGTGGTAAGTTCACGGATTTCTTTAGCTTTCATTTGATTCACCACCAATTTCTTCACGTTTTACGAACTTGCATTTGATTGGAAGTTTGTGAGAAGCAAGACGCAATGCTTCACGTGCTACTTCTTCAGAAACGCCCGCTACTTCAAACATTACTTTACCAGGTTTCACAACTGCTACCCAACCTTCAGGAGCACCTTTACCGGAACCCATGCGCACTTCTAAAGGTTTTGCAGTATAAGGTTTAGAAGGGAAAATTTTAATCCAAACTTTACCGCCACGTCTCATATAACGAGTCATCGCACGACGAGCAGCTTCGATTTGACGGTTTGTAATCCAAGCAGATTCTAATGCTTGTAAACCGAATTCACCAAAATGAACTTCCGTGCCACCTTTTGCACGACCTTTCATGCGTCCGCGATGTTCACGACGATATTTTACGCGTTTTGGCATTAACATGATTATTTTCCTCCTTCCTCAGTTTTCTTTTTAGTAGGAAGGACCTCTCCACGATAAATCCATACTTTCACACCGATTTTTCCGTAAGTTGTATCAGCTTCTGCTGTTGCATAATCGATGTCAGCGCGAAGAGTGTGGAGTGGAACTGTTCCTTCACTATAATGTTCAGAACGAGCGATATCTGCACCACCTAAGCGACCAGATACCATTGTTTTAATTCCTTTTGCACCAGCACGCATTGCGCGTTGAATTGCTTGTTTTTGCGCACGACGGAATGAAACGCGGTTTTCGATTTGGCGTGCAATGTTTTCTGCTACTAGCTTCGCATCCAAGTCTGCTTTTTTGATTTCAAGGATGTTGATATGAACGCGTTTTCCAGTTAATTGAGTTAAAGCTTTACGAAGCGCTTC
Source organism: Thermaerobacillus caldiproteolyticus (assembly GCF_015326725.1). Lineage (NCBI taxonomy): Bacteria > Bacillati > Bacillota > Bacilli > Caryophanales > Anoxybacillaceae > Thermaerobacillus > Thermaerobacillus caldiproteolyticus. Next base: position 3,267,831 of record NZ_CP064060.1, on the reverse strand, counting down.
TACTTCTGTACCGCCTTTACCGATGACCATACCAGGTTTCGCAGTATGAATCGTAATATTTACGCGGTTTGCTGCGCGCTCAATTTCGACTCGAGATACCGCTGCATCAACTAAGCGTTTCGTAATATACTCACGAATTTTAATATCTTCATGTAAAAGGTCTGCATAGTCTTTATCCGCGTACCATCTTGATTCCCAATCGCGGATAATGCCGATGCGAAGACCGACTGGATTCACCTTTTGACCCACTGATTATCCCTCCTTCTTTTCTGAAACAACGATTGTAATATGACTTGTGCGTTTGTTAATCGCGCTAGCACGACCCATCGCGCGAGGACGGAAACGTTTTAACGTTGGGCCTTCATCTACATATGCTTCTGTAATCACTAATTTGTTTACATCCATATCGTAGTTATGTTCTGCGTTTGCAACCGCAGACTTCAATACTTTCTCAATAATTGGAGAAGCAGCTTTTGGAGTGTGGCGAAGAATTGCTACCGCTTCACCTACTTGCTTTCCTCGAATTAAATCGATCACTAAACGAGCTTTACGAGGAGCAATACGGACTGTTCTCGCAACAGCTTTAGCTTGCATAAGTAAGCCTCCTCTCATTAACGTTTTGTTTTCTTATCGTCGCCAGCATGACCTTTAAATGTACGAGTTGGCGCGAATTCACCGAGCTTGTGTCCTACCATGTCTTCTGTAATGTATACAGGCACATGTTTACGTCCATCGTATACTGCAATGGTATGACCAACAAATTGTGGAAAAATGGTTGAACGACGAGACCATGTTTTAATAACTTGTTTTTGCCCTGTTTCATTTAATTTTTCGATTTTTTTCATTAAATGATCATCACAGAACGGACCTTTTTTTAAGCTGCGACCCATAAATGAACCTCCCTTCGTGATTGTTCTACGGTTCTTAAGAACCGTAGTTCAACCCCGTTATTTTTTACGACGACGTACGATAAATTTATCCGATTTGTTTTTCTTTTTGCGTGTTTTGAAGCCAAGTGTTGGTTTACCCCATGGAGTCATTGGTGATTTACGTCCGATTGGTGCTTTACCTTCACCACCACCGTGTGGGTGATCAACAGGGTTCATAACAGAACCGCGGACAGTTGGACGAATACCTAACCAACGAGCACGTCCTGCTTTTCCGATATTCACAAGCTCATGTTGCTCGTTTCCTACTTGACCAACAGTTGCGCGGCAAGCTCCTAAAATCATACGAACTTCGCCCGAAGCTAAGCGAACAAGTACGTATTTTCCTTCTTTACCAAGCACTTGAGCAGATGTACCAGCGGAACGAACTAATTGTCCACCTTTCCCTGGTTTTAATTCGATGTTGTGTACTAATGTACCAACAGGAATGTTTTCAAGCGGTAATGCGTTACCTACTTTAATATCCGCATTTGGACCAGACATGATTTCCATGCCGACTTCTAAGTTCTTCGGAGCGATGATATAACGTTTTTCACCGTCTAAGTAGTGAATTAACGCAATGTTAGCTGAACGGTTTGGATCATATTCGATTGTAGCAACGCGTCCTGGAATGCCATCCTTGTCGCGTTTAAAATCGATAATACGATATTGACGTTTATGACCGCCACCTTGGTGACGTACAGTGATTTTACCTTGGTTGTTGCGACCAGCTTTTTTCTTTAAAGGCGCAAGCAATGATTTCTCTGGCTGATCCGTTGTGATTTCCGAGAAATCAAGAACTGTCATACCACGACGACCATTTGATGTTGGCTTATATTTTTTAATCGCCATGTCGGTTTCCCTCCTTCACTTTTAAACTTTAAGCTTATGCTTCAAATAGTTCAATGTCTTTGCTGTCTGGCGTTAGCGTTACAATCGCTTTACGACGGCGATTCGTAAAACCGCTATAACGACCTACACGTTTGAATTTTCCTTTATAGTTCATGATGTTGACTTTTTCCACTTTTACGCCAAAGATCGCTTCAATTGCGTCTTTTACTTCCGTTTTGTTCGCTTTTACGTCAACTTCAAACGTATATTTTTTTTGAGCTGTTAAATTCATTGAGTTTTCAGTGATAACGGGGCGCTTAATAATATCGCGAGGATCTTTCATTATGCAAGCACCTCCTCTACTTTTTCCACGGCAGCTTTAGTAATGACAAGCTTGTCGTGGTTTAAGACATCAAGAACGTTAATTCCATTTGCCGTAACAACTGTTACTCCCGGAATGTTACGCGCAGATAGTGTAACATTTTCGTTCACATCAGCTGTTACAATGAGTGCTTTACGGTCAACAGAAAGGTTGTTTAAAATTTTCACCATTTCTTTTGTCTTTGGCGCTTCAAGCGTTAAATTATCTAATACAACAATGTTGTTCTCAAGAACTTTAGAAGATAACGCCGATTTAATAGCTAAACGACGAACTTTTTTCGGTAATTTATAGCTGTAGCTGCGTGGAACCGGACCAAATACTGTACCACCACCGCGCCATTGAGGAGCACGAATCGAACCTTGACGAGCGCGTCCAGTACCTTTTTGACGCCATGGTTTACGGCCACCGCCGCTTACTTCAGCACGATTTTTTGTTTTATGCGTCCCTTGACGCAAAGAAGCGCGTTGCATAATAACTGCTTCGAATAATACGTGTTTATTTGGTTCAATACCAAATACAGAATCGTTTAATTCGATTTCTCCAACAGTTGCTCCGTTTTGGTTATACAATGCTACTTTTGGCATTGGATAGTTCCTCCTTTCTTAAAGAAATTATTTCACTTTTGCTTTAACCGCACTTTTAATAACAACTAATCCTTTTTTCGGACCAGGTACGTTTCCTTTAACAAGAATTAAATTGCGCTCTGGATCAACTTTTACAACCGTTAAGTTTTGAACCGTTACACGTTCGCCACCCATGCGACCTGGTAGTTCTTTAGATTTGAATACGCGGTTTGGCGCAATCGGACCCATTGAACCAGGACGACGATGATAACGAGAACCGTGTGACATAGGTCCACGAGATTGTCCATGGCGTTTAATCGCACCTTGGAATCCTTTACCTTTTGAAATACCTGTTACGTCTACAACATCGCCTTCAGCGAAAATGTCAACTTTGACTTCCTGACCAACTTCGTATTCCGCAACGTTTGCCCCGCGGATTTCACGGATGAAGCGCTTAGGTGCAGTATTCGCTTTCGCTACATGTCCTTTTTCTGGTTTATTGGCTAATTTTTCACGTTTGTCTTCAAAACCTAATTGAATCGCCTCATAGCCGTCGTTTTCAATAGTTTTCTTTTGTAAAACGACGTTTGGAGTCGCTTCAATTACTGTTACAGGAATTAAATCGCCATTTTCCGCGAATACTTGCGTCATACCAATTTTTCTACCTAAGATTCCTTTGGTCATTCGTCACACCTCCTATTAAACTAAATTAAAGCTTAATTTCAATATCAACACCAGACGGTAAGTCAAGGCGCATTAATGAATCTACCGTTTGTGGAGTAGGGTTTACGATATCGATCAAACGTTTATGTGTACGCATTTCAAATTGCTCACGAGAATCTTTATACTTGTGAACAGCGCGTAAAATCGTATAAACCGTTCTTTCGGTTGGTAACGGGATCGGTCCAGATACCTTTGCACCAGAACGTTTTGCTGTTTCTACGATTTTTTCAGCAGATTGATCAAGGATTCGATGATCGTAAGCTTTTAAACGGATACGAATTTTTTCTTTTGCCATTATTTTCCCTCCTTCTTCGCCTATTTTAAAAATAGACATTCTCCGTGGAAATTTCCTGACACTCGCCATGGCAAAGCGGCCGGGTGTATCAGCAACCTTCCACTTCATCGCAGTCAAAGACCAACATTAGATATTATACAGATATCAGTGCCCAATTGCAAGTAAAATCTTGTTTACTTACACACTTCTTTTATTATACATGCTGGTATATGCTATTTCAATTCATTGTGGAATTGTTTGAATTTTACTTCATAATACTAAAAAACAGGCTTGTCTTAGACAAGCCTGTTTTAGGTTTAGCTATTAATTACTCAATGATAGAAGATACAGAACCAGCGCCTACTGTACGGCCGCCTTCACGGATAGAGAATTTTGTACCTTCTTCAATCGCGATTGGCGCGATTAATTCTACTGTCATTTCAACGTTGTCGCCAGGCATTACCATCTCTACGCCTTCTGGAAGAGTGATGATACCTGTTACGTCAGTTGTACGGAAGTAGAATTGTGGACGGTAGTTAGTGAAGAATGGAGTATGACGTCCACCTTCTTCTTTAGATAATACGTAAACTTGCGCTTTGAATTTTGTATGCGGAGTGATTGTTCCTGGTTTTGCAAGTACTTGACCACGCTGTACTTCGTCACGAGATACACCGCGAAGAAGCGCACCGATGTTGTCACCAGCTTCAGCTTGGTCAAGAAGCTTACGGAACATTTCCACACCAGTAACTGTTGTAGCTTTTGGTTCATCAGAAAGACCGATGATTTCTACAGCGTCACCAACTTTTAAGATACCGCGCTCAACACGACCAGTTGCAACTGTACCACGACCAGTGATTGAGAATACGTCCTCAACTGGCATCATGAATGGTTTGTCAGTTTCACGTTGTGGAGTTGGGATGTATTCATCAACAGCATTCATAAGCTCAACGATTTTTGCTTCCCATTCAGGGTCGCCTTCAAGAGCTTTTAATGCAGAACCTTTGATAACTGGAACTTCATCTCCAGGGAACTCGTATTCAGATAATAAATCACGTACTTCCATTTCAACAAGTTCTAATAATTCTTCATCGTCTACCATATCGCATTTGTTTAAGAATACTACGATGTATGGTACACCTACTTGACGAGATAAAAGAATGTGCTCACGAGTTTGTGGCATTGGACCGTCAGCAGCAGATACTACAAGGATTGCACCGTCCATTTGTGCTGCACCAGTGATCATGTTTTTCACGTAGTCAGCGTGACCTGGGCAGTCAACGTGTGCATAGTGACGGTTGTCAGTTTCGTACTCAACGTGTGCAGTTGAGATTGTAATACCGCGTTCACGCTCTTCTGGAGCAGCGTCGATTTGGTCGTACGCACGAGCTTCTGCTTTACCTTGTTTTGCAAGAACTGTCGTAATCGCAGCTGTTAAAGTTGTTTTACCATGGTCAACGTGGCCGATTGTACCAATGTTAACGTGTGGTTTAGTGCGTTCGAATTTCGCTTTAGCCATTAGAAATATCCTCCTTATTAATTAAGTGTAATTTTAAAAATTTATAAGTATAGAATGCCTGGGAGCAAATACATAGCATATTTACTCCCAAGTCTTACATAAGTATTTATACTTGAACTATGCCTAGAAATCAATTATTCACCTTTATTTTTTTTGATGATTTCTTCAGCAATGCTCTTAGGAACTTCTTCATAGTGGTCAAATACCATGGAGAATGTTCCGCGTCCTTGAGTATTTGAACGTAATGAAGTTGCGTATCCGAACATTTCAGCAAGCGGAACCATTGCATGTACAACTTGTGCATTACCGCGAGCTTCCATGCCTTCTACACGTCCACGACGGGAAGTGATGTCACCCATAATGTCTCCAAGGTATTCTTCAGGGATAACAACTTCTACTTTCATAATTGGCTCAAGCAACACAGGATCACATTTTGCTGCTGCATTTTTCAATGCAAGAGAGGCAGCGATTTTGAATGCCATTTCACTTGAGTCTACATCGTGGTAAGAACCATCGAATAATTTAGCTTTAATATCAACCACTGGATAGCCAGCAAGAACGCCATTTTGCATTGCGTCTTCAAGACCTGCTTGAATTGCCGGGATGTACTCTTTCGGAACAACCCCACCGACAATCGCATTTTCAAACTCGAAACCTTTTCCTTCTTCGTTTGGAGTGAATTCGATCCAAACATGACCGTATTGACCGCGACCACCAGATTGACGCACAAATTTACCTTCTACTTGTGCAGACTTACGGAATGTTTCGCGATATGCTACTTGTGGAGCACCAACGTTTGCTTCAACTTTGAACTCGCGACGCATACGGTCAACAATGATATCAAGGTGAAGCTCACCCATACCTGCAATGATCGTTTGACCCGTTTCTTGATCTGTCCATGCACGGAATGTCGGGTCTTCTTCTTGCAGTTTTTGTAAAGCTGTACTCATTTTATCTTGGTCAGCTTTTGATTTCGGTTCAATTGCGATCTGAATAACTGGCTCTGGGAATTGCATAGACTCTAACACAACAAGGTGCTTTTCATCACATAGAGTATCACCAGTTGTTGTATCTTTTAAACCTACAGCTGCAGCGATATCACCTGCATATACGGTTGAGATTTCTTCGCGATGGTTCGCATGCATTTGTAGGATACGACCGATACGTTCGCGTTTGCGTTTTGTCGAGTTCATTACATATGAGCCAGAATCTAATGTACCAGAGTAAACGCGGAAGAATGTAAGCTTACCAACATAAGGGTCAGTCATAATTTTGAACGCTAATGCCGCGAATGGTGCATCGTCACGAGATTCACGAACTACTTCTTCTTCCGTATCTGGAACAATACCTTTAATTGGTGGAATATCCACTGGAGAAGGTAAGTAGTCGACAACACCATCAAGCATTAACTGAACACCTTTGTTTTTGAACGCAGAGCCGCAAAATACAGGGAAAAATTCAACGCTAACAGTTGCTTTTCGAATTGCAGCTTTTAGCTCTTCTACTGTAATTTCTTCCCCTTCTAAATATTTCATCATAAGCTCTTCATCAAGCTCTGCTACTGCTTCGATAAGCTTTCCGCGATATTCTTCAGCCATGTCACGATAGTCTTCAGGAATTTCAATACGCTCAATGTTTTTTCCTAGCTCATCGTGGTAGTGATATGCACACATTTCAACAAGGTCAATGATGCCAGAAAATTGATCTTCTGCACCAATTGGCAATTGAACTGGATGTGCATTTGCTTGCAAGCGTTCATGCAATGTTTTTACAGAATACAAGAAATCTGCGCCAATCTTGTCCATTTTGTTAACGAATACAATACGTGGAACTCCGTACGTAGTCGCTTGGCGCCATACTGTTTCTGTTTGTGGTTCTACCCCAGACTGTGCATCGAGTACAGCAACTGCACCGTCAAGTACGCGTAAAGAACGCTCAACTTCTACAGTGAAGTCTACGTGTCCTGGAGTATCGATGATGTTAATGCGGTGACCTTTCCATTGTGCTGTTGTTGCCGCAGACGTGATCGTAATTCCACGTTCTTGCTCTTGTTCCATCCAGTCCATTGTCGCCGCGCCTTCATGCACTTCACCGATTTTATGAACGCGACCAGTGTAGAAAAGAATGCGCTCTGTTGTTGTTGTTTTACCGGCATCAATGTGAGCCATGATACCAATATTGCGAGTTTTTTCCAAGGAGAACTCTCTTGCCATGGTGGTTTTTTCTCCTTCCTTAAGTAAGTATCGTGTTTGAAAAAATCTTTGTAAATATAGGAATATAGGTGAGTGCACGAGAGGGTTCACCTCACGTCGACTTCACCTATTTCCTATTATACAAAAAATGGATTACACAACCATAATGATTACCAACGATAATGAGCAAATGCTTTGTTTGCCTCTGCCATTTTATGCGTATCTTCGCGTTTCTTAACAGCTGCACCTGTATTGTTAGCAGCATCTAAAATTTCATTTGCTAAGCGCTCTTCCATTGTTTTTTCACCACGAAGGCGCGCATAGTTCACTAACCAACGAAGCCCTAGAGTTGTACGACGTTCTGGACGCACTTCAACTGGAACTTGATAGTTAGCACCACCAACACGACGAGCGCGTACTTCAAGAACTGGCATCACATTTTTTAGTGCTTGTTCAAACACTTCCATTGGATCTTTGCCAGTACGTTCACGAATAATATCAAATGCAGTGTAAAGAATTTTTTGTGCCTTTCCTTTTTTGCCATCGATCATAATTTTGTTGATGAGGCGTGTTACTAGTTTAGAATTGTAAATCGGATCTGGTAGCACATCTCTTTTAGCAACCGGACCTTTACGTGGCATAGTTTTTCCTCCTTTCAAGAAAAAATCCTATTTTTCTTTTGTTCTCATTATTTTTTCGCTGCTTTTGGTTTTTTCGCACCGTATTTGGAGCGACCTTGCATACGGTTTGCTACACCAGCCGTGTCTAGCGCACCACGAACGATATGGTAACGCACACCTGGCAAGTCTTTTACACGTCCACCGCGAATCAATACGACGCTGTGTTCTTGTAAGTTATGACCGATACCAGGGATGTAAGCTGTTACCTCGATACCGTTTGATAAGCGTACACGTGCATATTTACGAAGCGCTGAGTTTGGCTTCTTTGGTGTCATCGTACCCACACGTGTGCAAACACCACGTTTTTGTGGAGAAGCAACGTTTGTTTGTACTTTTTTGAAGCTGTTGTACCCTTTGTTTAGTGCAGGGGATTTAGATTTCACAACTTTTCTCGTACGACCTTTGCGTACTAACTGGTTAATTGTAGGCATGATAAATTTCCTCCCTTCACACATAAGTTCAAGCCCACACATCCAGGCGGCTCATTATTTATGCAAAAACAAAGTTTTTGTAGTAAAATCCCACAAAAACAGTTTTAACGAATAATTGCAACAGCAGCAGCTCCTACTTGGATTTTGCATGCTTTTCCAAGTTTTTTCATCGAATCTACTTTTGTTACAGGAACATTCGCTTCTTTTGCTGCCTCCATAATTTTATTAATTATGGCAGAATCAGCATCCTCAGCAAGAATAACTTCCTGCGCTTTTCCTTCTTTCAGAGCTCTCACTGTTTGTTTTGTTCCTACTACGAACTGTTTAGCCTGCAATACTTTTTCATAAGACATATAAAATATCCTCCAAAGTACCAGGTTTTTTGGAACACCTTTATTACATTAACATTTTCTCAAGGCATTGTCAACTCTATTTATAAAAATAATTTGTTACCGACAAGAGCTTCTCTTGTCGGTAACTCGTAAATTATTTATTTGATGTTACTACATCCTCGTCGGCCTTTTTCTTGACTACAGGCTTAATTTTTCGGTAACGAGCCATTCCTGTTCCAGCAGGAACAAGCTTACCGATAATAACATTTTCTTTAAGACCTAGCAGCTCATCACGTTTTCCTTTAATTGCTGCGTCTGTAAGTACGCGTGTTGTTTCTTGGAAAGACGCAGCGGATAAGAACGAGTCTGTCTCAAGCGATGCTTTTGTAATACCAAGCAGCACAGGTCGAGCGGTAGCTGGTCTCTTTCCTTCAAGCAATACTTTTGCGTTTGCATCGGTAAATTGATGCACATCGAGAAGTGTACCCGGAAGCACATCTGTGTCCCCTGCATCAATGACACGAACTTTTCGAAGCATTTGACGAACCATTACTTCGATATGTTTGTCACTAATTTCTACCCCTTGCATCCGGTATACTTTTTGTACTTCACGCAATAAGTATTCTTGGACAGCAGTAATGTCTTTGACTTTGAGAAGTTCTTTCGGGTCAATCGAACCTTCTGTTAGCTCTTGGCCACGCTCAACTTGCTGACCTTCTTGGACTTTCAATCTTGCGTTGTATGGAGCGGTATATGTGCGTGTTTCCACTTCTCCTTTTACAACGATTTCCTGTTGGCGATCGCGTGTTTCATTAATAGAAACAACGACGCCGTCAATTTCTGAAATAACCGCTTGACCTTTTGGATTGCGTGCTTCAAATAGCTCTTGAACACGCGGCAAACCTTGAGTAATGTCGTCTCCGGCTACCCCACCGGTATGGAATGTACGCATCGTTAACTGCGTACCTGGCTCACCGATCGATTGGGCAGCGATGATACCGACCGCTTCTCCGACCTCTACTTCTACACCAGTCGCTAAGTTGCGACCGTAGCATTTTTTACATACGCCGTGTCTTGTATTGCATGTGAATGCGGAACGAATCCACACTTCGTCAATTCCCGCTTTAATAATCTCATTGGCGATATCTTCTGTAATCATCTCATTTTCTCGAACGATGACTTCGCCCGTTTCTGGATGTTTCACCGTTTTTCTTGCGTAACGACCGACAATACGCTCTTCTAGTTTAACAATGACTTCTGTTCCATCTGTTAACGCTCTTACAAGCATACCGCGGTCTGTACCGCAATCATCTTCTCTAACGATAACATCTTGAGCAACGTCAACAAGCCGTCTTGTGAGATAACCAGAGTCTGCTGTTTTAAGTGCCGTATCCGCCAGACCTTTACGCGCACCGTGCGTAGAGATAAAGTACTCTAATACCGTTAAACCTTCGCGGAACGAAGATTTAATTGGCAACTCGATAATTCGACCTGCTGGATTGGCCATGAGACCGCGCATACCCGCAAGCTGCGTAAAGTTTGACGCGTTACCGCGAGCACCAGAGTCGCTCATCATAAAGATTGGATTTCGCTTATCCAATGATTCCATTAGCTTGCTTTGAATTTTATCTTTCGCTGCACTCCAAATGGAAATAACGCGCTCATAACGTTCTTCATCAGTAATTAACCCGCGTCTAAACTGCTTTAAGACCGTATCGACTTTCGCTTGTGCTTCTTGTAAAATTTCTTGTTTTTCCGGCAATACGACGATATCGGCAACGCCGATGGTAATACCCGCTTTCGTTGAGTATTGGAAACCAAGATCCTTCATGCGGTCCAACATTTTTGATGTTTCCGTGATTTTGAAACGCTTAAATACTTCCGCAATGATGTTTCCAAGAATTTTTTTCTTAAATGGAGGAACAAGCTCGCGTTTGCGAATTTCCTCTTTTACATTTACACCTTTATCAAGGAAGTACTTATCAGGAGTACGTTCCTCTAGGTTTTCTTTTGTAGGCTCGTTAATGTAAGGGAACGACTTCGGTAAAATCTCGTTGAAAATTAATTTACCGACGGTCGTAATTAATAATTTATTATTTTGTTCTTCTGTGAACGTTTCGTTTTTCAATGAACCTGCATGAATGGCGATGCGGCTGTGAAGATGTACATAGCCGTTATGGTACGCCAATAACGCTTCGTCCGTATCTTTAAATACCATTCCTTCACCGATGGCACCTTCGCGTTCCATTGTTAGGTAGTAGTTTCCTAATACCATGTCTTGCGAAGGAGTAACAACCGGTTTTCCGTCTTTCGGATTCAAAATATTTTGCGCTGCAAGCATGAGTAAGCGAGCTTCCGCTTGTGCTTCTGCAGATAACGGAACGTGTACCGCCATTTGGTCACCGTCGAAGTCAGCGTTATACGCTGTACATACGAGCGGATGCAAACGAATCGCACGGCCTTCGACAAGCGTAGGCTCAAACGCTTGAATACCGAGTCTGTGCAACGTTGGGGCGCGGTTTAAAAGTACCGGGTGTTCTTTAATTACAGATTCTAACACGTCCCATACTTCCGGATGTACACGCTCAATTTTCCGTTTTGCACTTTTTATGTTGTGCGCTAATCCTCTTTCAACCAATTCTTTCATAACGAATGGCTTAAACAATTCAAGCGCCATTTCTTTCGGTAAGCCGCATTGATACATTTTTAAGTTCGGCCCTACCACAATAACGGAACGACCAGAATAGTCAACACGTTTACCGAGCAAGTTTTGACGGAAGCGTCCTTGCTTACCTTTCAACATATGGGATAAAGATTTTAGTGGCCGATTACCCGGACCTGTCACTGGACGACCGCGGCGACCGTTGTCGATTAACGCATCAACCGCTTCTTGAAGCATGCGTTTCTCGTTTTGCACAATAATGCTTGGTGCACCAAGATCTAAAAGACGTTTCAATCGATTGTTGCGGTTAATGACGCGACGATATAAATCATTTAGGTCAGATGTCGCGAAACGACCGCCATCTAATTGAACCATTGGACGTAATTCAGGCGGAATGACCGGAAGTACGTCTAAAACCATCCATGCCGGATCGTTCCCAGAGTTGCGGAACGCCTCTAACACTTCAAGACGTTTAATCGCCCGAGTACGTCTTTGGCCTTGAGCAGTTTTTAATTCTTCTTTTAATGCTTCGACTTCTTTTTCAAGATCAATATCTTGAAGAAGTTTTTTAATCGCTTCTGCTCCCATGGACGCTTGAAATGATTGACCGTATTTTTCACGATACGCGCGATATTCCTTTTCAGAAAGAAGTTGTTTTTTCTCAAGCGGCGTATCGCCTGGGTCAGTTACTACATAGGAAGCAAAATAAATCACTTCTTCCAAAGCGCGTGGAGACATGTCTAAAACAAGTCCCATACGGCTTGGGATTCCTTTGAAATACCAGATATGTGAAACAGGAGCAGCTAGTTCAATATGTCCCATGCGTTCGCGACGAACTTTAGCGCGGGTTACTTCAACACCGCAACGGTCACAAACAACACCTTTATAACGTACGCGCTTATATTTACCACAATGACATTCCCAGTCTTTCGTTGGACCGAAAATGCGCTCACAGAACAATCCGTCTTTTTCTGGCTTTAATGTACGATAGTTAATTGTCTCTGGTTTTTTTACTTCACCGTACGACCAAGAACGAATTTTTTCTGGTGAAGCAAGTCCGATTTTCATATACTCAAAATTATTTACATCTAGCAAGGGGCCTACCTCCCTCTTCGTCTCTAGGTTTTACCCTTATTGCTTTTAAAACCGTTACACGATTGAAGTTAGCACGTTTATTTTTGTTCCACAGCCCACCGCAAACAGAGGATTGAACCCTTGTCATAATCAGGGGGCTGCGGAACAGACGATCGGCGATAGTGAAAATAGCTTACTCTTTTGTTACAACATCTTTTTCTTCTGTCTTTTCAGCTGTGTCCATCCCTACCGTCACTGAATCAGCTGGTTGGACGTCATCATCCTCATCAAAGTTTTCCATGTTAATTTCTTTCTCATCGCTAGAAAGAATCGTTACATCCATTCCTAAACTTTGCAATTCTTTAATTAATACTTTGAATGATTCTGGAACGCCTGGTTCCGGAACATTTTCGCCTTTGACGATGGCTTCATATGTTTTCACACGACCGACGACATCATCTGATTTAACAGTAAGGATTTCTTGTAACGTATAAGCAGCACCATAAGCTTCCAACGCCCAAACTTCCATCTCACCGAAGCGCTGCCCACCAAATTGCGCCTTACCACCAAGCGGTTGTTGCGTAACAAGTGAGTATGGTCCTGTCGAACGAGCATGAAGCTTATCGTCGACCATATGAGCAAGTTTAATCATATACATAATCCCAACAGATACGCGGTTATCAAACGGTTCGCCTGTTCTTCCATCGTAAAGAACGGTTTTCCCGTCACGAGCCATTCCCGCTTCTTCTAAAATCGCCCATACATCTTCTTCGCGAGCACCGTCAAATACAGGAGACGCGACATGAAGACCAAGCTTTTTCGCTGCCATACCGAGATGTAATTCAAGCACCTGTCCGATGTTCATACGTGAAGGTACCCCTAATGGGTTTAACATGATATCGATCGGTGTACCATCAGGCAAGAACGGCATATCTTCCTCTGGTAAAATTCTTGAGATAACCCCTTTATTACCATGGCGCCCAGCCATTTTATCTCCTTCAGAGATTTTCCGTTTTTGAACGATGTAAACACGCACAAGCTGGTTTACACCCGGTGGGAGTTCATCTCCGTCTTCTCGATTGAAGACTTTAACATCCAATACGATACCGCCGCCACCATGTGGTACACGAAGCGATGTATCGCGTACTTCACGAGCTTTTTCGCCGAAAATAGCATGGAGTAGACGTTCCTCTGCAGTCAGTTCCGTTACCCCTTTTGGCGTAACTTTACCGACAAGCAAATCACCGTCTTTCACTTCTGCACCAATGCGAACGATACCGCGTTCATCCAAGTTGCGTAACGCATCTTCACCGACGTTCGGAATATCGCGTGTAATTTCCTCTGGCCCAAGTTTTGTATCGCGAGATTCAGATTCATATTCTTCAATATGAATGGATGTATACACATCTTCTTTAACAAGCCGTTCGCTCATAATAATAGCGTCTTCGTAGTTATATCCATCCCATGTCATGAAGGCAACAAGCACGTTACGGCCAAGTGCAAGTTCTCCTTTTTCCATGGATGGACCGTCTGCAAGAATTTCGCCTTTTTCTACGATATCGCCTTTTTTCACAATCGGACGTTGGTTGTAACATGTTCCTTGGTTAGAGCGAACGAATTTCAAAAGGCGGTATTTATCAAGATCGCCTTTGACTTCTTGACCATCGACTTCAATTAGGCGACGAACCCAAATTTCTTTCGCCTCGACTCTTTCTACGATTCCTCTATGTTTGCAAATAACAGCAGCTCCGGAATCCTTCGCTGATACATACTCCATTCCTGTACCAACGATCGGTGCTTCTGGCTCTAAAAGCGGCACCGCTTGACGCTGCATGTTCGCCCCCATCAATGCGCGGTTAGAGTCGTCATTTTCTAAGAATGGAATGCAGGCTGTCGCTGCTGATACAACTTGTTTTGGTGATACGTCCATGTAGTCCACACGATCGCGTTTGACAACGATGTTCTCACCGCGGAAACGCGCAACAATATCTTCATCTAAAAACGTTCCATCTTCAGCAATGCGCGCATTTGCTTGGGCAACCACATAGTTATCTTCTTCGTCGGCTGTTAAGTAGTCAATGCGATTTGTCACTTTTCCTGTTTCAGGGTCAACACGACGGTATGGCGTTTCGATGAACCCGAATTTATTCACTTTCGCATACGTAGAAAGCGAGTTAATTAACCCGATGTTCGGACCCTCTGGTGTTTCAATCGGACACATGCGGCCATAGTGAGAATAGTGAACATCACGCACTTCAAAGCCAGCACGTTCGCGAGTTAAACCACCTGGTCCTAGTGCAGAAAGACGACGTTTATGTGTTAATTCCGCAAGCGGGTTCGTTTGATCCATGAACTGTGAAAGTTGCGAGCTGCCGAAAAACTCTTTAATCGCCGCAATCACAGGACGAATGTTGATCAGTTGTTGCGGTGTAATCGTATTTGTGTCTTGAATCGACATACGCTCACGCACAACGCGTTCCATTCGTGATAATCCAATTCTAAATTGGTTTTGCAATAGCTCACCAACAGAGCGGAGACGACGATTTCCTAAATGGTCAATGTCATCTGTATCTCCTACCCCATGTAGCAAGTTAAAGAAATAGCTAATGGAAGCAATAATATCCCCCGGCGTAATGTGCTTTACATCCTCCGCAATATAGCCGTTACCAATCACATTGATAATTTGTTCGCCATCTGGATCATCCGGCGAATAAATTTTAATTGATTGCAACGTAAACTCTTCATCTACAACGCCACCGGAAGGCTTGTAGACGCGAAAACCAACTCCATTTTCTAATTGCGGCAAGATTCGATCCAATGTTCTGCGGTCGATGATCGTACCTTTTTCAGCAATAATCTCGCCTGTTTCTGGGTCCACAAGTGTTTCAGCCAGACGTTGGTTAAAGAGTCGATTCTTAATATGAAGTTTTTTATTGATTTTATAGCGTCCTACACTCGCTAAGTCATAACGTTTTGGATCAAAGAAGCGAGAAATTAATAGACTTTTTGCGTTTTCAACCGTTGGTGGTTCACCTGGGCGTAAGCGCTCATAAATTTCAATCAACGCTTTTTCCGTGCTTTCCGTATTATCTTTTTCAAGGGTATTGCGAAGATACTCATTATCACCGATTAAATCGATAATTTCTTGATCAGATCCAAACCCAAGAGCACGGAGCAGTACAGTTACAGGTAGTTTACGAGTTCGGTCAATGCGTACATACACAACATCTTTTGCGTCGGTTTCGTATTCAAGCCATGCACCGCGGTTTGGAATGACTGTCGCGGAAAAACCTCGTTTTCCGTTTTTATCGACTTTACCGCTATAATATACACTTGGTGAGCGAACAAGCTGGGAAACAATAACACGTTCAGCACCGTTGATGATGAACGTCCCTGTTTCTGTCATAAGAGGGAAGTCTCCCATAAAGACATCCTGCTCTTTCACTTCACCTGTTTCCTTATTAATCAAGCGAACTTTAACACGGAGTGGTGCAGCATATGTAACATCCCGTTCTTTTGCTTCTTCAACAGAATACTTTGGTTCGCCTAAGCTATAATCAACAAATTCAAGGGAAAGGTTTCCGGCAAAATCTTCAATTGGGGAAATTTCTTTAAACATTTCCCGCAAACCTTCATCAAGAAACCATTGATAAGAGGAAGTTTGAATTTCGATAAGATTTGGCAATTCTAATACTTCACTAATACGCGCGTAACTTCTTCGTTGGCGGTGTCGTCCATATTGAACTAGTTGACCTGTCAACTGATTCACCCCTCAAATTCAAGCATTAATAAAATCGAAGGTAACCCTCAACATGTTTGCCTTACTATCAGACAAAAGAAAAATGGTTTCTATGAAGAAAACCACATTTTCACCTATTTATTGATTTTATAATTTTTCCCATTAAGGGTAAAATTATACCTATTACATATTTGATATCCGATTGAGGCTACACATTTGGCATTTTATAATGGTATCATAAACAAAAAAAGCTGTCAACGTTTTTTCGCCTTTATGATATAATATCCTTTTTTCTTTTTGACCACTTCTACATCAGGAAATAAAGATTGTAATTTTTCAAGCGCTGAAGGGGCACCTTGTTTTTTCTGAATAACAACCCACAGTTCTCCTTGAGGATGGAGATGAGCCATACTTTGTTCGAAAATGGAATAAACCACATTTTTTCCAGCACGAATCGGCGGGTTCGTCAAAATTGCTGCAAACATTTTATCTCCCACTTGGTCAAACAAATCACTTTGGTAGACGAACGCATTGTCAATGTGATTGATTTGCTTATTTTGATTAGCTAACTCAACAGCTCGTTCGTTAATATCAATCATTTCTACACGGCGTTCCGAAAAAGATTTTGCGATCGCTAAACCAATCGGACCGTAACCACATCCCACATCCAAGAAATCCCCTTCGACTTCCGGATTTTCAAATGCCTCAATTAATAAACGCGAACCAAAATCCACTTCTCGTTTTGAAAACACACCACTATCGGTTGTAAAAGTAAATTCGTTCCCCCTTAACGTAAATTTCCATGTTTGTGGATTACTCGAAGAAGATGGAGTTTTCGAATAATAATGTTCACTCAAATGACATCACCTTTTCATTACGTTTTCTATATTATTCATCATACCCATTTCTGTCCAATAAAAAAGCCCGCTACTATGAGCGAGCTTTTTAACATCTAGACATAATTACTTAATTTCTACACTAGCGCCAGCTTCTTCAAGTTTCGCTTTGATTTCTTCAGCTTCTTCTTTAGAAACGCCTTCTTTAACTGGTTTTGGAGTGTTGTCAACTAAATCTTTTGCTTCTTTTAAGCCAAGGCCAGTGATTTCACGAACAACTTTGATAACTTTGATTTTTTGTGCGCCGCCATCAGCAAGAATAACATCGAATTCTGTTTTCTCAGCAGCAGCGTCGCCACCAGCAGCAGCACCACCAGCAACTACTACAGGAGCAGCAGCAGTTACACCGAACTCTTCTTCAATTGCTTTTACTAATTCGTTTAACTCTAAAACAGTCATATTTTTAACCGCTTCAATAATTTGTTCTTTCGTCATGGTCATGTTCCTCCTTAATCATGATTTTTATTCGATTCCATATAGAAAAATGGGATTAAGCACCTTGTTCTTCTTTTTTATCTGCAACAGCTTTTGCAACAAGAGCAAAGTTGCGGATAGGTGCTTGAAGAACGCTAAGCAACATAGAAAGCAAGCCTTCGCGAGAAGGAAGGGATGCAAGTGCTTTTACGTCTTCTACTGTTGCAATGTTGCCTTCGATGACACCTGCTTTAATTTCTAGTGCTTCATTTTTCTTTGCGAATTCATATAAAATTTTTGCAGGCGCTACTACATCTTCGTTACTGAACGCAATCGCGTTTGGTCCAGTAAGAACTTCGTTTAATCCTTCTAATCCAACTTCAGCAGCTGCGCGACGTGTTAGCGTATTTTTATACACTTTAAACTCAACGCCCGCTTCGCGAAGTTGTTTACGAAGCTCCGTGACTTCAGCAACGCTAAGACCGCGGTAGTCTACGATAACCGTTGATTTGCTCGCGCGGAGTTTTTCAGCAATTTCCGCGACAGTCTGTTTTTTGAGTTCGATTGCGCTGCTCATTTTTACACCTCCTGTAGAAGTTAAAATGAAACACCACTTATACCGCATCACAAAAAACCTCCATGCCTACGTAGACATGGAGGTACTATAAAGTGTATGACGATACACTTTTCTATACGTTCAAACACCTCGGTAGGAAATTAAGCTCATTCGAGCACCTACTGTCTACGGTACAAATGATATTCTCTTTTCAGACAAAATCTATCATACTAAACAGGATTTGAAAAGTCAACCCTGATTTATCGTGCTACAACAAATGTAGAAGGATCCACTTTAATGCCAGGTCCCATAGTTGAAGTAACCGTTACGTTTTTCACGTAAGTACCTTTCGCTGCAGCTGGCTTCACTTTTAAAATCGTTTCGTAAATGGTTGTGAAGTTATCTACTAACTTGTCATTGTCAAAAGAAACTTTACCGATTGGAACATGAATGTTACCTGCTTTGTCAACACGGTATTCCACTTTACCAGCTTTAATTTCTTTTACTGCTTTCTCTACGTCAAATGTAACGGTACCTGTTTTAGGGTTTGGCATTAATCCTTTAGGACCTAGGATGCGTCCTAATTTACCAACTTCGCCCATCATATCAGGAGTTGCTACGATGACATCAAAATCAAACCAACCTTGTTGGATTTTGTTGATATAATCTGTATCGCCTACATAATCCGCACCCGCAGCTTCTGCTTCTTTCGCTTTTTCACCTTTAGCGAATACGAGCACACGTTGAACTTTACCCGTTCCGTGTGGCAACACAACAGCACCGCGGATTTGTTGATCTGCTTTTTTCGGATCTACCCCTAAACGGAACGCAACTTCAACAGTCGCATCAAATTTAGCAACATTTGTTTTCTTTACAAGCTCGATTGCTTCAGTTACAGAATACGCTTTAGAGCGGTCAACAAGCTTTGCCGCTTCTAAATATTTTTTTCCTCTTTTCGCCATGTAAATTTCCTCCTCATTGTGGTTTTAGCGGAATGACCTCCCACGAATAAAGGTTGCGAAAAGGATAAACCCTTGTAGTCGCAACCTTCCACAGCCAGCTCTTCATACACATTAGTCTTCGATAACAATACCCATGCTGCGGGCTGTACCTTCAACCATGCGCATAGCAGCTTCAATGCTCGCCGCGTTTAAGTCTGGCATTTTTGTCTCAGCAATCTCACGCACTTTGTCGCGTTTGATTGTCGCTACTTTATTACGGTTTGGTTCACCAGAACCAGACTCAATACCAGCTGCTTTCTTCAACAATACAGCAGCAGGCGGAGTTTTCGTAATAAATGTAAATGAACGGTCTTCATACACCGTAATTTCAACAGGAATAATCAAACCTGCTTGGTCAGCTGTACGAGCGTTGAACTCTTTACAGAATCCCATAATATTTACACCAGCTTGACCTAAGGCTGGACCAACTGGTGGTGCCGGGTTCGCTTTACCTGCAGGGATTTGTAATTTCACGACTTTAATTACTTTTTTAGCCACGAGACACACCTCCTTAAGTCCGTGATGTGGTATTAGGGGTTGCCCCTCCCACTCATTAGGTTACGAATAATGCTATGAAACATTATTCTGTCATAAGGATGTAACCCTTCACCCTATTTCCTCTCAATTCACACCTTGAGAGATCATGTCCTATCGAAAGATATACATAGCTCCCTTATACATCACGCATAAGTTCATCGCTTTTTAAACAAACCGTTATTTTTACGATATTTGTCTCTGTCTGTGAGACATACCGACTTTAAAATATTATCACTTTTCTTGTTTGAATGCAAGTTGTTTCATATTATATTTTTTGAATTTGTGAAAAGTCCAGCTCTACTGGTGTCTCACGTCCGAACATGTTGACAAGCACTTTTACTTTCTGCTTGTCTACATCGATCTCTTCAATCGTACCTGTAAAGTTCGCAAAAGGTCCTTCCTTTACTTGTACCGTTTCTTTTAATTCGTAATCAACATCAAGTTGTGATAACGGAACTCCCATCCGTTTTAAAATAGCGTTCACTTCTTCTTCAAGCAGCGGCGTTGGTTTTGAACCCGCTCCACTTGAGCCAACAAATCCTGTAACTCCTGGCGTGTTACGCACAACATACCAAGAATCATCTGTCATAACCATCTCAACTAACACATATCCTGGAAATACTTTCCGTTTTGTCACCTTTTGCTTCCCGTTTTTTGTGTCCGTCTCTTCTTCCTCAGGAACAACAACACGGAAAATTTTATCTTGCATCCCCATTGACTCTACTCTTTTTTCTAAGTTCGCTTTCACTTTATTTTCATAGCCTGAATACGTATGAATGACATACCAGTTTTTTTCCATTGATTGGGACTTAAATGTCCTTTCCCTCCCCAAAACGATTTCCTTTTATAAACAAAACAAAAACCCGTTTCCGGGCTTTCTAGTGTCTATGATTATTTTTCATTATACCATATGAAATCGAGACTTATTCAAACACAAAACGAATTAATGAAGAAATTCCCAAATCAACCACCGCAAAAAATACCGACATAAACGCCACAGTTGCTAACACTGTAATCGTATAATTAATCAGTTCCTTACGCTTTGGCCAACTGACTTTCTTCATCTCACGCACAACTTCGCTAAAAAATTTTGTTATTCGCTGCATGATCAGTAACCTCCAACAACTTAAAAGCTGCCTTTACGATTTCTTATTATCGTATCAGGGTGCAAAGATTTATTTTGTTTCACGGTGGAGGGTATGCATGTTACAAACTTTGCAAAATTTATTCATCTCAAGGCGTTCTTGGAGATTTCCCGTATTTTTCATCGTTGAATAATTACGGCTATTACACTTGCTGCATGCTAATATGACTTTTTTGCGCATATACGTCCCACCGTTCTACATACGTCTTTAAAAATTTAACATACACGTATTTCCTGTGTCAATGACTATTATGAGAAGCGTTTTCCATCGTCTTTGGAAACGCAAAACAAATTTTATAAACTAATTTCTCGACACTCTAAATATTTTTCTAGTTTTCGTTTCACTCGCTGAAGCGCATTATCAATTGATTTGACGTGACGGTTAAGCTCTTCAGAAATTTCCTGATAAGAACGACCGTCTAAATATAAAACGAGCACTTTGCGTTCTAAATCACTTAACAGCTCGGCCATTTTTACTTCAATATCATCCACTTCTTCACGATTAATAATTAATTCTTCGGGATCCATCACCTTTGTTCCAGAAATGACATCCATTAACGTTCGATCTGATTCATCATCATAGATTGGTTTATCAAGGGAGACATAGGAGTTGAGAGGGATGTGTTTTTGCCTTGTCGCTGTTTTAATAGCGGTAATCATTTGTCTTGTAATACATAGCTCAGCAAACGCCTTAAAAGAGGTAAGCTTGTCCTCTTTAAAGTCACGAATCGCTTTATATAAACCAATCATCCCCTCTTGGATAATATCTTCCCGATCCGCTCCTACTAAAAAATACGAACGCGCTTTGGCACGTACAAAATTTTGGTATTTATGAATGAGAAAATCTAACGCATCGCCATCCCCCTGATGAACAAGCTCAACTAATTCCTCGTCCTCAAAACGTTCGTACTTCTCCGCTTTTCCTTTGAAGCCTTCGCCCACGCCGATCCCCCCGACCGCACAAATCGCTAGAATTATTATACAGTACAAATTTTTACAGCGTCAACCGCTCATTTTTCGCCTCTTCTCCATTTTTCAAAAATTCTCGCAACTTCGTCGGTTAAAGGAATTTTTGATAGCGGCTTTTTTTCTTGAATTATTTTCACTTTTTTTGAAATATTTTTCTCAATGGTCTCCATTTCTATAAGGAGCTCTCTCGCTGATTTTCGCAATGCACCCTGTCCAAAAATAGCCCATTGCTCCGTATAATCAGATGTAGCAACATACACTTTTGTACGAACATTGATTAAACTTTTCGCTAGTTTTTCAATCCGCTCGTCCGCCGTCTCGTTTTCTCTTGTAAAAATGACCTCTACTTGATAATTTTTATATTTTTTCTCGATTCCTTGTACGAGGTGTGCATCAAAAACAATAATGACTTTATAACCGGTAAATCCTTGGTACTCAGCCATTTTGGAAATTAACAAATCCCTCGCTGACGCAAGATCATCCTCCTCTTTAAGTTTGCGCAGCTCTGGCCAAGCACCAATGATGTTATATCCATCAACAATGAGGATATCCATATCATTTATTCTCCTAAAGGATAACGTTTGCGATACACCTCATACATTAGCAAGCTAGCAGCTACAGATGCATTTAAAGATGTAACATGTCCTCTCATCGGAAGGCGAAATAAAAAATCGCATTTTTCTAAAATTAATCTTCCAATCCCTTTTCCCTCACTACCAATGACAAGCGCTAGCGGCATCGTTCCATCCAACGACCGATAATCATCGTTTGCTTTTGCATCTGTTCCAACAATCCAAACGCCGCGCTCCTTTAACTCGTCAATCGTTCGTGCCAAATTTGTCACTCGCGCCACTGGAATATATTCAATCGCACCTGTCGAGGCTTTGGCAACGGTGGCTGTCAAACCAACCGAACGGCGTTTTGGAATAATAATCCCATGCGCCCCTACAGCATCTGCTGTTCTCATAATCGAACCTAAATTATGCGGATCTTCTAACTCATCTAAGATTAAAAAGAAAGGCGGCTCGTTTTTTTCGGCAGCACGTTGAAACAAATCATCCATCTCGTAATAACGATACGCAGCAACTTGGGCAACAATCCCTTGGTGACTTCCTTCTACCATTTGGTCAAGTTTCTTTTTTGGGACATATTGCACGAGCACGCCGTTTTGCTTTGCTAATTGAATAATGGGTTGAATTGTGCTTCGGTGCACTCCTTCTGCAATCCAAATTTTATTGATTTCTCGCTCTGACTTTAGCGCTTCGATCACAGGATTTTTCCCAATAATAAAATCCATCTTTACAACTTCCTTTCCTCGCTTTCGATAATGTCGAAAGAATAACGAATGAGTTCTTCCATTCGATTTTTGTTATTTCCTAAAAAATGATAGCCAATGAGCGCTTCAAAAGCTGTGCTATATCGATACGTTTGTACATCGGTATTTTTCGGAACGGTAGCGGACTTGGCATTTCGACCGCGGCGCATAACCGCCTGTTCATCTTCTGTTAATACCTCTTGTTCTAATAATGCTAACATAATTTTTGCTTGCGCTTTAGCCGACACGTATCGGATTGCCTGTTTATGTAACTCATTTGGTTTTACGTTTCCTTTGGAAAGGAGGCGATGCCGGACATACAGCTCATAAACGGCATCACCGATATAAGCAAGAGCTAATCCGTTTAATTGTTTTACATCTTTAATGGCCTGTAAAAGATTCATTTGGCTCTTATCCTCTTTTCCATCTCGTTCCTTGTGGAGTATCTTCTAAAATAATATTTTTGGCTTTTAATTCGTCACGAATTTGGTCAGCTAAGGCAAAGTTGCGATTTTTTCGCGCTTCGTTCCGCTTTTGAATTAATTCTTCAATTTCCTCATCTAGCAGAGCTTCTTCCTGCAATGTAATTCCTAATACATCCAGCAACTGCTCAAACTCATGTAAAAAGGCATGAATCACTTTTTCGGAGGTATTCTTCTCAAGCAAATATAAATTCGCTTGTTTAGATAACTCAAATAATACTGCAATCGCATTAGCTGTATTAAAATCATCGTCCATTTCTCGAATGAAAGCCTCGCGCAATTGTTGAATTTTTTGAAGCCACTGATCATTATCATTTGTTAAATTGCTGCTGCTTGCAAGACGATGTTTTAAGTTGAAATAGGATGTTTTTAATCGTTCTAAACCATTTTTCGTACTTTCCAACAATTCCTCGCTGTAATTAATTGGATGACGATAATGGACAGAGAGCATAAAAAACCGTAATACTTGTGGATCAATTTGCTTAATAATGTCATGAACGAGCACAAAGTTGCCAAGTGATTTTGACATTTTTTCGTTATTAATATTAAGATAACCATTATGCAGCCAATATTTCGCAAACGGTTTTCCTGTTAATGCTTCCGATTGGGCAATTTCATTTTCATGGTGTGGGAACGTTAAGTCTTGCCCTCCTGCATGAATATCAATCGTGTCACCTAAATATTTGCGCGCCATGGCTGAACATTCAATATGCCAACCCGGTCTTCCTTTTCCCCACGGGCTATCCCAAGAAATTTCCCCTTCTTTCGCGGCTTTCCATAAGGCAAAATCAAGTGGATCGTGTTTCTTTTCCCCGACCTCGATACGCGCTCCTGCCCGCAACTCATCGATCGATTGATGAGAAAGTTTTCCGTACTCAGCAAACTTTCGCGTTTTGTAATACACATCGCCGTCTACTTCGTATGCATAGCCTTTTTCAATCAAATTTTCAATGAATTCAATGATGATATCAATATTTTCTGTCACACGCGGATGAGCGTCCGCCTTTTTGCATCCTAACGCGGATACGTCTTCGAAATACGCTCGGATAAACCGCTCCGCAATAGTCGGAACATCCTCTCCTAACTCTCTTGCTGCTTTAATTAATTTATCATCGACGTCAGTAAAATTAGAAACATATTGAACATCGTAACCGCGAAACTCTAAATAGCGACGAATGGTATCGAACACGATAGCGGCCCGGGCGTTTCCAATATGAATGTAGTTATAGACAGTCGGACCGCATACATACATTTTAACTTTGTTAGGTTCTATCGGTTCAAACACTTCCTTTTTCCTCGTCATCGTATTATAAAGCCGAATGCTGCTCATCTTGAACCTTCCCTTCCTTTAAAGCTCTGATTTCGTTTCGTAATTTTTCAATTTCTGCCTCTAGCTCTTTTAACCGATCAGCAACTGGGTCTGGTAAATCGGTATGATTTAAATCTTTTTTCACTTTGACCCCGTTACGTACGACCACCCGTCCTGGGATCCCCACTACTGTCGAGTTTGGTGGCACATCTTTTAATACTACAGATCCCGCCCCTATTTTTGAATTCTCTCCAATCGTAATGGAACCCAATACTTTTGCTCCTGCCGAAATCAAACAGTTGTCTTTAATCGTTGGATGCCGCTTGCCCTTCTCTTTCCCTGTCCCGCCTAATGTGACTCCTTGATAAACCGTCACGTTATCACCAATTTCACATGTTTCCCCTATCACGACACCCATGCCATGGTCGATAAAAAAGCGCCGACCAATTTTCGCACCGGGGTGAATTTCAATGCCTGTGAAAAAACGGCTAATTTGCGAGATCAGTCTCGCAATAAAGTAAAATTTCCGTTTATACAACGCATGGGCAATGCGATGAGCCCAAATCGCATGAAGCCCTGAATACGTAAGAATGACCTCTAAATAACTTCTTGCTGCTGGATCTTGCTCAAAAATTACTTCAATATCTTCTTTTAATGTTTTAAACATAATCCTCCCTCCATGTTAACAACATGAATTAGAAACATACTAAAAGAGCGTCTCTGTGTTGATCACACAGAGACGCTCAAATAGCGCGGTTCCACTCTGTTTAGCTAAACGATTTGTTTAGCTCACTCGAATCTGATAACGGAAGGACATCCGCTCCATTCTACTACAGAACGTCTCTGGTTCGAAAGGAGGCTCCGAGGGGCATTTCAAAAACATCGAACATGAATCACTTCCAGCCAAGGTGATTCTCTCTGTAATGCCAATGTTTTTTACTTCTCCTCGTCAACGCTTTACGTGCTATTTACTTTTTTTAGTATATTATCAAATAAACAAAATGGTTAACGAATCGCTTTTTCTAAACGGCTCACAACTTTTTCTTTTCCTAATAGTTGGATAGCGAGAGGAAGTTCAGGACCATGGGTTTGTCCCGTTGTTGCGACCCGAATCGGCATAAATAATTTTTTCCCTTTTTGTCCCGTTGCTTTTTGCACCGACTTAATCGCTGCCTTAATGCCATCGACTGTAAACGGCTCTAACTGCTTAATTTCTTCTAAAAATGCCTTGAGCACTTCTGGAACTTGTTCCTCTGCTAATACTTCTTTTGCTTCCTCATTATACTCAATCTCTTCCTTAAAGAACAGCTCGGATAGTTCCACAATTTCGGCTCCATAGCTCATTTGCTCCTGATATAAAGCGATCAAGTTACGAGCCCATTCTCGCTGCTGTTCGCTCATCTGTTCCGGCAAACGTCCCGCTTTAATTAAGTGAGGAAGAGATAGCTCTACCAATCGGTCTAAATCAAGCTTTTTGATATATTGGTTATTCATCCATGTCAACTTTTGCTTATCAAACATCGAAGGAGATTTCGATAAGCGTGATACATCAAATATACGGATTAGCTCTTCTTTCGTAAAAATTTCTTCTTCCCCTTCTGGTGACCAGCCTAACAGTGCAAAGAAATTAAACATCGCTTCCGGCAAGTAACCGAGCTCTTTATATTGTGAAACAAATTGGATGATTGACTCATCGCGTTTAGATAATTTCTTACGATTTTCGTTTACGATTAACGTTAAATGCGCGTACGTTGGCGCTTCCCAACCGAAGTATTCATAAATCATGAGCTGCTTTGGTGTATTCGATAAATGCTCTTCACCACGGAATACATGGGTAATTTTCATTAAATGGTCATCAATGACAACGGCAAAATTATATGTTGGAATGCCATTGGCTTTGACAATAACCCAATCGCCGATATCTTTTGATTCAAATGACACTTTCCCGCGCACCATATCTTCAAACTCGTACACTTTTCCTTCCGGCACTTTAATGCGAACCGTATACGGTTTTCCTTCCGCTTCGAACTGCGCCACTTGCTCTGGGGTTAAATGGCGGCACTTTCCGCTATATTGTGGAGCCGCAATCCCTGCTGCTTTTTGCGCTTCACGCTCTTGCTCTAATTCTTCAGGCGTGCAGAAACATTTATACGCATATCCTTTCTCTAATAGTTCGTTCACGTATTGACGATATATATCGAGGCGCTCTGTTTGCCGGTAAGGGCCGTACCCGCCGTCTTTGTCAATCGACTCGTCATACTCAATTCCCAACCATTTTAAATTCTCGAGCTGGGACTGTTCTCCGCCTTCTACGTTCCGCTCGATATCGGTATCCTCGATTCGAACAATAAATTTCCCGTTGTGATGACGAGCAAATAAATAATTGAATAGAGCCGTTCTAGCTCCACCAATATGTAAATGGCCTGTTGGACTCGGCGCATATCGTACTCTGACTTCTTGTGACATTGTCAATGACCCTCCAATAATCAAACTATGTACCGTTATTTTAACATTATATCAGTACAAAGTTCAAAACAGATTATTTCTTCTGTAATAAAACGACCGCTTGAGCGGCAATTCCTTCTTCGCGACCAGTGAAACCCAGCTTTTCTGTTGTCGTCGCTTTTACGTTGACTTGAGACAACTCTCCTTCTAGCAGTTGAGCAATTCTTTCTTTCATTTTCTCAATATGCGGAGCCATTTTCGGCTTTTGTGCGATGATCGTACAGTCGATATTCACAAGTTCATATCCTTCTTGCTTCACTAACTTCCATACATGCTGCAAAAGCAAAGCGGAATCAGCATCCTTATACTGTTCATCAGTGTCAGGAAAATGCGTTCCAATATCTCCTGCGCCAATCGCTCCTAAACAAGCATCGGCAATCGCATGTAATAACACATCCGCATCAGAATGTCCGAGCAACCCTTTTTCATAAGGAATGTGAATACCTCCAATGATGAGAGGGCGCCCCTCTACTAACTGATGAACATCGAATCCTTGACCAATCCGAAACATATATTCACTCCTCTTCTTTAGCAGCTTGGCCAATTTGATAAAATGGCTTCAGCAAACAATAAATCATCGGGGGTCGTTAGTTTAATGTTGCGATAGTCCCCTTCAATAATTTTAACTTTCTTACCCATGCGCTCAACGAGACTCGCATCATCTGTTCCTACGTATCCGTCTTTTCTTGCTTGCTCGTGGGCTTCTAGAACAAGGGAAATACGAAAAGCTTGTGGAGTTTGTACAGCCCACAAGCTAGAGCGTTCCACTGTCTCAGCAACAAATCCATCGAAAGCTCTTTTTACAGTGTCTTTCATGGGCACGGCGAGAATTGCGGCACCATGCTCCTCAGCTTCTTTCACAAGCTCATGTATTTTTTCCATCGTGATAAACGGGCGCGCACCATCATGAATAAGTACAATCTCGCTGTTTTTGACCGCTTTTAATCCATTATACACGCTATGTTGCCGTTCTGCGCCGCCGCTTACCATAGAAACCACTTTTTTGATTGGAAATTGCTCGAACAGAGTATGAAATTGCTCTCTCTCTGCCTCATTAATGACAACAATAATTCCTTGACACCAATCGTCTTGCTCAAATACTTTTAATGTATGCACAATGATAGGCTGATGATGAAGCTCGATAAATTGTTTGTTCATCCCAGCCTTCATCCGTTTTCCTTGCCCTGCCGCAGGAATCACTACCTGATATTCCATAACCGATTCTCCTAACTGCTCCCCTATAACGCCTTTTGCAAAAGCTTTAGCTTCGCAAAAATCATTCTTCCTGCTGATGTTTGTAACACGCTTGTGACCAATACGTCAACCCGTTTTCCAATATACTCTTTTCCATCTTCCACAACGATCATCGTACCATCGTCCAAGTAGGCTACTCCTTGATTATGTTCTTTCCCATCTTTAATCACTTGAACATTCAGTTCTTCCCCAGGAAGAACGATTGGCTTGACTGCATTTGCTAAATCATTAATATTGAGTACGCGCACATTTTGCAACTCACACACTTTATTTAAATTAAAATCGTTAGTGACGACAACTCCTGATGTTAATTTTGCAAGTTTGACTAATTTGCTATCGACTTCTTGAATATCGTCAAAATCGCCTTCATAAATTTCGACTTTCATGTCCAATTCCTTTTGAATGCGATTTAAAATATCAAGACCACGACGACCACGGTTTCTTTTTAGCACATCGGACGAATCGGCAATATGCTGCAATTCTTCTAATACAAACCGCGGAATGACGATCGTCCCTTCTAAAAATCCTGTTTGGCAAATATCAGCAATCCGTCCATCAATAATAACACTTGTATCAAGAATTTTTAAGGAACGATTTTTTTGGTTTTCACTTTCTTCCTCTGTTCCTTTTTTCTTAGACATGCGATTAGAAAGGGAAAATAAATTCATTAATTCGTGTCGCTTCTTAAATCCAACTTGAAACCCTAAATAGCCAAGCAAAATGGTTAAAAACACGGGCAACACCGTATTAACGACTTGAAATTGAAACGCTTTAAGCGGCATTACAACTAAAAACGCGACAATTAATCCGAAAATGAGCCCTAAGCTTCCAAATAAAATATCGGTGACAGGTGCTTTCACCAGCGATTCTTCAACCCAGCGAATAAGCTCTACTACATAATCAACTAACCAAAAAGTGATGATAAAGAAAATAAGCGCCCCTACAATAGCCAACATGTACGGGCTATTTAAAATGGCAATGTCATCGAGCTTCAATAATTGAAATAAGTTCGGCAGAAAAATAACCCCTAACGTTCCTCCAATAACGAGAAAAAACAATTGAACAATTCGTTTTACCATTTCTTCACCTCCTCTACTACATTATAAACAGTTTCCATTGTTTGAAACCAATTATAACGACAGTTTTTAATCTTTTTTAAACATTTGATACACATTTGTAACCTTTCTATCACTTACTTGCTTCCTAATGTGTATTCAAGCGCTTCGGCAACGTGAGACACGCCGATGATTTCTACTCCTGCTGGTACATTCCATCCGCCTACATTGTTTTTTGGAATAATAATACGATGAAATCCTAATTTTACTGCTTCCTGTACGCGTTGTTCAATGCGGGAAACGCGGCGGACCTCCCCTGTTAAGCCGACTTCACCGATAATAACATCATAAGGATTCGTAGGCTGATCACGAAAACTGGAGGCAATGCTTACAGCAATCGCTAAATCAATCGCCGGTTCATCCAATTTGACGCCGCCTGCCACTTTTAAGTAAGCATCTTGGTTTTGGAGAAGTAGCCCGACGCGTTTTTCAAGTACTGCCATTAACAAAGAGACGCGGTTATGGTCTATTCCCGTCGCCATTCTCCGCGGATTTCCAAAACTCGTCGGTGAAATTAATGCTTGAATTTCTACTAACACAGGCCGGGTTCCTTCCATAGAGGCAACAACTGTCGACCCTGCCGCTCCTCGTGAACGCTCCTCTAAAAATACTTCGGACGGATTCTCCACTTCCAATAAACCGGTTTCTCTCATCTCAAAAATGCCAATTTCATTGGTGGAACCAAAGCGGTTTTTTACCGCTCGTAAAATGCGGTACGTATGATGACGTTCCCCTTCAAAATAAAGCACGGTATCAACCATATGCTCTAAAATTCTCGGTCCGGCAATTGCCCCCTCTTTTGTCACATGACCGACGATAAAAATGGCAATCCCTTTTGTCTTCGCGATTTTCATTAGCTCTGCTGTGCATTCGCGCACTTGGGACACACTTCCGGGAGCTGACGTAATTTCCGAACGATACACCGTTTGAATTGAATCAATAACGACAAAGGCAGGATTGATTACCTCAATCGCCTCCGCAATATATTCTAAATCCGTCTCTGCTAACACATACAATTCATTAGATGAAACATGAAGGCGATCTGCCCGTAATTTCGTTTGTTTGACCGATTCTTCACCAGATATATATAACACTTTATTTTGTTTCATCGCGAGTTGTGCCGAAACTTGCAAAAGAAGCGTTGATTTTCCGATCCCTGGATCACCGCCAATTAAGACAAGAGAGCCTCTGACAATGCCCCCGCCTAACACGCGGTTCAATTCAGACAGATCTGTTTGTATGCGCGGCTCTTGTGTTGTCGTCACTGTGGTAATCGGTACCGGCTTAGAAATTGTATCGGGAGACGAATGAACGAACACTCCCCTCGTTGTTGGTTTTGCTCGCTCTACTTCCTCTACCATAGAATTCCATGTATAACATCCCGGGCATCTTCCCATCCATTTGACCGACTCGTACCCGCATTCTTGACAAACAAACTTTGTTTTTTTCTTTCCCATTTATCTTATTTCCTTTCCTAACCAAAAATTACCATAAAAGAAAAGGTATGCGCCAACGGGTTGCCGCATACCTCAGAGGTTATTAAACTGTCTGCCCAGATAAAATAACAAACTGTCCGTCTTTTACATCGACAACAACCTTCTGCCCTTTTCCGATCGTTCCTTTTAGCAACTCTTCAGATAGGCGATCTTCAATATGCTTTTGCAGCGCCCGGCGCAATGGACGTGCACCGTATTCAGGATCATATCCTTGTTCAGCAATTTTTTCGATCGCTGCTTGAGTCAATTCTAAATCAATGTCTTGTTCTTTTAAGCGTTTGATAAGCTGTTCTGCCATTAGCTTCACGATTTGGGTTAAATGTTGTTTTTCTAATGAATGGAACACAATAATCTCATCAATACGGTTTAAAAATTCTGGACGGAACGCTTTTTTCAACTCGTCCATGACTTTTTCTTTCATGTCTTTGTATTTTTGGGTTTCGTCTTGAACATTAAAGCCGACATATTTATTTCGTTTTAGCGCATCGGCACCAACATTTGACGTCATAATCACAATGGTATTGCGAAAATCAACCGTTCTGCCTTTAGAATCCGTTAGGCGACCATCTTCTAATACTTGTAAAAGAATATTAAATACATCCGGATGGGCTTTTTCCATCTCATCTAACAAAACGACCGAATATGGTTTACGGCGCACTTTTTCCGTTAACTGACCACCTTCTTCGTATCCTACGTATCCAGGAGGTGAACCAACAAGACGAGACGTTGAGTGTTTCTCCATATATTCAGACATGTCAATCCGAATTAAAGCATCTTCATCACCAAACATTGCTTCTGCTAACGCTCTTGCCAGCTCTGTTTTTCCTACACCTGTTGGGCCCAAGAAAATAAACGAACCAATTGGGCGCTTCGGATCTTTTAATCCCGCACGAGCGCGACGCACCGCCTTCGCTACTGCTTTCACTGCTTCTTCTTGACCGATGACACGCGAATGTAAAATCTCCTCTAACTTCAATAACCGTTCTGTTTCCGTTTGTGCTAATTTTGCCACTGGGATTCCTGTCCAGCTTGATACAACCATCGCGATATCTTCAACCGTTACTTCTGAATTTTCTTGACCTTGTTTTTCTTTCCACGCTCGTTTCGTTTCTTCAAGCTGCTCGCGCAAACGTTGCTCAGTATCGCGCAATGAAGCGGCTTTTTCGAATTCTTGGCTTTGAACAGCGGCATCTTTTTCTTTGCGAACTTCCTCTAATTTTTGTTCAAGCTCCTTTAAGTTTGGCGGAGTGGTAAATGAGCGAAGGCGCACCTTTGAGCAAGCCTCATCAATTAAGTCAATCGCTTTATCTGGGAGGAAACGATCTGTAATGTAACGATCCGATAATTTCACCGCTTGAACAATAGCCTCATCGGAAATCGACACGCGATGATGCGCTTCATAACGGTCACGCAATCCTTTTAAAATTTGGATTGATTCTTCTACCGTTGGCTCATCGACATAAATCGGTTGGAAACGGCGTTCTAACGCAGCGTCTTTTTCGATATATTTGCGATATTCATCTAATGTTGTTGCCCCGATACATTGTAATTCTCCGCGAGCTAGAGACGGTTTTAAAATGTTGGAAGCATCAATTGCTCCTTCTGCGCCACCTGCACCAATCAAGGTGTGAAGCTCGTCAATAAACAAAATAATATTTCCAGCTTGTCGAATTTCATCCATCACTTTTTTTAAACGATCTTCAAATTCACCGCGATATTTTGTACCGGCAACCACTGTTCCCATATCGAGCGTCATCACTCTCTTATCGCGAAGTGTTTCCGGTACTTCATTGTTTACGATTTGTTGCGCTAATCCTTCTGCAATCGCTGTTTTTCCAACGCCGGGCTCCCCGATTAAAACAGGATTATTTTTCGTGCGTCGGCTTAATACTTCAATGACACGTTGAATTTCTTTGCTTCTACCAATGACCGGATCCAAGCTACCTTCCCGAGCGATTGCTGTTAAATCGCGCGCAAGACTATCCAATGTTGGCGTACTCACATGGGAAGCGGCTCCACCTTGATGACCGGAAACGGACTCGTTGCTTCCAAGCAGCTGAAGAACTTGTTGACGAGCCTTATTGAGACTTACTCCTAAATTGTTAAGAACGCGCGCAGCGACACCTTCTCCCTCACGAATTAATCCAAGCAAAATATGTTCTGTCCCTACATAAGAATGCCCTAGTTTTCTTGCTTCATCCATGGAAAGCTCGATGACTTTTTTGGCACGCGGCGTATAATGAATCGTTTGGGAGGATTCATGCCCACGACCAATTAGCGCTTCCACCTCTTTTTGAATTTTATCAGGACCTAATCCTAAAGCCGTTAACGCTTTCGCGGCAATACCTTCTCCTTCACGAATCAATCCTAATAAAATATGCTCCGTCCCAATATTATTATGCCCAAGGCGTACGGCTTCTTCCTGTGCTAAAGCTAACACTTTTTGCGCCCGTTCCGTAAATCTGCCGAACATCATCATTCATCATCCTCCATTGCTTTTTTCTCTTCCATTTTTAAACGTTCACGAATTAATGTTGCTCTAAGAACATCCCGTTCCTCTGGTCTTAACGCTCCCCCTGCATATTGTTGCAAACAGCCCGGCTGTGTTAGAATCATGAGCTCATTTAAAATGTTGCGCGAAATGTTTTTAATATATCCTAAATCGATTCCTAAGCGTACATCAGACAAACATTGTGCGGCTTCTTTAGACTCAATGACCCGACTATTCGCTAATATCCCGTAAGAACGGAAGACTCTGTCTTCTAATTGTATGTTTAAAGTTTTGACTAATGCCTCTCTTGCCATTCTTTCCTGGGCAATTAACTGTTGAACAACACTTTTTAAATCTTCAACAATATCCTCTTCTGATTTTCCTAATGTGATTTGGTTAGATATTTGAAAAATATTCCCCAATGCTTCACTGCCTTCTCCATACGTTCCTCGTACGACTAACCCAAGCTGGTTAATCGCTGGAATAATCCGATTCATTTGTTGTGTTAAAATGAGAGCAGGAAGATGCATCATCACAGAGGCACGCAACCCTGTACCTACGTTTGTAGGACAACTTGTTAAATAACCTCTTTTTTCATCAAATGCATAATTGACATGCGCTTCAATCCAATCATCAAGCCCATTAGCTACTTGTAACGCTTCCGTTAATTGAAATCCAGGAAATAAACATTGAATACGAATATGGTCTTCTTCATTAATCATAATGCTTACTTCTTCGTTTTCAGAAAGCAAGCATGCTCCAAATGGCGAATCTTCTGCTAAATGGGGACTAATTAAATGTTTTTCTACCAATACCCTTTTTTCAATTGGCTGAAGTTCATTCATTTTTAAAAGTTCAAATCGTCCAATTGAATGATACAATTGATTTGAAAAAGTATTTTCAAACAACTCGACAATTTGCTGTGCTTCTGTAGGGTTAAAAACAGTCGGAAATCGAAAATCAGCGATGTTTCTTGCTAATCGAATTCGGCTGCTTAGCACAATATCGGAATCAGGTCCTTCTTGACTCATCCAAGAGCTGACCGCTGTATTCAAAAATTTCTCAAGCGACATAAGATTACAGATCCCCCTCTCCACGTTCACTTAGCTGAGACTCAAGAACGCGAATCTGGTCACGAACTTCGGCCGCTTTTTCAAACTCCTCCTTAACTATTAGCTCTTGGAGTTTTTGCTTTAATTGATTAAGTTGTTTTCGAATATGAATCGTACCACCAGTGCGTCTTGGGATCTTTCCAGCATGCGTAGTGTTGCCGCTATGAAGCCGTCTCAGTATTGGTTGTAACTGGCGTGAGAATGTATAATAACAATGGGAACAACCAAATCTTCCTATTTTTGTAAATTGTTCATACGTCATATTACAGCGCTCACATTGTAAAATGTTAGGGCTTTGAAACGCGCTCGGCTTCGCTTCTGTTATCGGAGATTGGAGATTAAGTAAACCGGCTAACAAGTTATTAATAGAGAAGCCTGTATTGTCAGGAAACATAAACATTTCCCCACGCTCTTGGGCACAGTGCTCACAAAGGTGAAATTCTGTCTTTTCGCCATTGATAATTTTGGTAAAATGCATCGTTGCCGGTCTTTGTTTACACTCTTGACATATCAATGTTTTCACCTCTCCCCTATTTATATTTCAATGATATTAACATCGCTTTTAACATTCGGGCTCTTAACTCATCGCGCTGCGGTAAATCAATATACAGTACCGAACGATCCATAACACTGAGCATAATGTTCGCTTCACGCTCTGAAATTACTTTTTCCTCCACTAAACGACGAATAATATCTTCAGCATTGGATTGGCTAATCCGATGTTGGATGAGCTCCAACAGCTGATCAATTAATTGCGCCTCACTTTTTGTTTTTACTTTCATAATTCGAATGTATCCGCCACCGCCACGCTTGCTCTCAACAATATATCCTCGTTCTAATGTAAAACGTGTATTGATGACATAGTTAATCTGTGAAGGAACACATTGAAATTTATCGGCAATTTCACTTCGCTTAATTTCTACAATTTCTTTATCACTCATATTTAGTACTTGTTTTAAATATTGTTCAATGATATCAGAGATATTTCGCACTCTACCTCCTCCTTGCATACGCAGTTGACTTTGACTATATTTGACCTTACCTTTACTATATAGCGAATTGAAGAAAAATGCAAGAAAGTAACAAATTAATGCCAATAATATGATTGCCGTTTTTGAAAAAAATGAAACAAAAACACGCCAATAAATAGGCTAATTCTCTAATATTTTTTAAAATCCTCTGGATATTTACAAATTTTCTTACATAAGGAACAATCTCAAACAAACAGAATTCTTTTCTAGAATGAACAGTAACATATCTTATCACCTAACACACAGAATCTTTTTCGCCAAGACATTTACGAACAATAAGCCAGGCGAAAAAAAGGATGCTGCTTCATGCAAAAGTCTATGTTCTCGATCAGTCAAAACTTATCTACATTTTATAACGACAAGTTGGTTTTAAGCATCTGCTACAGCTCATTAATAAATTATCCAACATACATAAAAATTGGTTACTGTAATTAGCCCATAAACAAAATATAATGCTCTTATTTAATTGAGCACAACAATAAAACAAATTACAAACAAAAAAGCATGTCCCACAAATTTTATAAACAGGACATGCTTCCCTAATAAAATAAAGCCTAGCGACGACCTACTCTCGCAGGGGCGCTGGCCCCAACTACCATCGGCGCTGGAGAGCTTAACTTCCGTGTTCGGGATGGGAACGGGTGTGACCTCTCCGCCATTGTCACTAGGCAAGATATCGAATTGGACAAATATGATTATAACGAACCTATCGGTTCTGTCAAGAACTTTTTTGTTCTCTCAAAACTAGATAACCGATATCCATGCAAAGAAGCGAACGCTCGGCTTCACCTTTTTCTTGGTTAAGTCCTCGATCGATTAGTATCCGTCAGCTCCACGTGTCGCCACGCTTCCACCTCGGACCTATCAACCTCGTCATCTTCGAGGGATCTTACTCGCTTGACGCGATGGGAAATCTCATCTTGAGGGGGGCTTCACGCTTAGATGCTTTCAGCGCTTATCCCTTCCGCACATAGCTACCCAGCGGTGCCCCTGGCGGGACAACTGGTACACCAGCGGTGCGTCCATCCCGGTCCTCTCGTACTAAGGACAGCTCCTCTCAAATTTCCTACGCCCGCGACGGATAGGGACCGAACTGTCTCACGACGTTCTGAACCCAGCTCGCGTACCGCTTTAATGGGCGAACAGCCCAACCCTTGGGACCGACTACAGCCCCAGGATGCGATGAGCCGACATCGAGGTGCCAAACCTCCCCGTCGATGTGGACTCTTGGGGGAGATAAGCCTGTTATCCCCGGGGTAGCTTTTATCCGTTGAGCGATGGCCCTTCCATGCGGAACCACCGGATCACTAAGCCCGACTTTCGTCCCTGCTCGACTTGTAGGTCTCGCAGTCAAGCTCCCTTCTGCCTTTGCACTCTACGAATGATTTCCAACCATTCTGAGGGAACCTTTGGGCGCCTCCGTTACTCTTTGGGAGGCGACCGCCCCAGTCAAACTGCCCACCTGACACTGTCTCCCACCCCGATCAGGGGTGCGGGTTAGAATTTCAATACCGCCAGGGTGGTATCCCACCGTCGCCTCCACCGAAGCTGGCGCTCCGGCTTCTCAGGCTCCCACCTATCCTGTACAAGCGATACCAAAATTCAATATCAGGCTGCAGTAAAGCTCCACGGGGTCTTTCCGTCCTGTCGCGGGTAACCTGCATCTTCACAGGTACTATAATTTCACCGGGTCTCTCGTTGAGACAGTGCCCAAGTCGTTACACCTTTCGTGCGGGTCGGAACTTACCCGACAAGGAATTTCGCTACCTTAGGACCGTTATAGTTACGGCCGCCGTTTACTGGGGCTTCGGTTCGCACCTTCGCGTAAGCTAAGCGCTCCCCTTAACCTTCCAGCACCGGGCAGGTGTCAGCCCCTATA
>NZ_CP064060.1:3165000-3220000 GCF_015326725.1 Thermaerobacillus caldiproteolyticus | reverse complement strand
CCCCTACGTATTCTTTAATTGCATCAACCATGTGAAGTCGTTTCCATTGAGGTGTTAAGTCGACCGTATGTTCACCGTATTGGATTTTCGTTGTTCCTAGCACTTCTTGAGCGATATGCGCAATCATATTTTCCGTTAAGCTCATAATATCTTTATAGTCCGCATATGCTTCATATAACTCAAGCATTGTAAATTCAGGATTATGCCGCGTTGAGATTCCTTCATTACGGAAGACACGGCCAATTTCATACACCTTTTCCAATCCACCAACAATGAGGCGTTTTAAGTGTAATTCAATGGCAATACGCATATATAACGGAATATCTAACGCGTTATGATGAGTAATAAACGGACGAGCAGCGGCCCCGCCGGCAATCGAATGCATCATTGGTGTCTCTACCTCTAAATAACCATGGCTATCTAAATAACGGCGCATCGATTGAATAATTAAACTGCGTGTAATAAATGTGTTTTTACTTTCTGGATTCATGATTAAATCAAGGTAGCGTTGTCGATACCGTTGCTCGATATCTTTTAAACCATGGTATTTCTCAGGAAGAGGGCGTAATGACTTCGTTAAAAGTTCATAAGATGAAACTTTAATAGATAACTCGCCGACTTTTGTTTTAAACACTGTACCGTGAACGCCAACAATATCTCCTAAATCAGAAGTGTCAAACAGCTCGTATTGTTCTTCACCAACATCATCTTTACGGACATAGATTTGAATTTGCCCTGTTACATCTTGAATATGAGCAAATCCTGCTTTTCCCTTTCCGCGCTTTGTCATAATGCGCCCAGCAATTGCTACTTTGATTTGTTTCTCTTCTAATTCTTCTTTTGACAAATCTCCGTATAAGTCAAAAAGTTCTTGCGCTTTATTCGTACGTTCAAAACGCTTTCCAAATGGATCGATTCCTTTTTCTCTTAATTTATGTAATTTTTCTCGACGAACTCGCAATTGGTCATTTAATTCTTCATGACTCATATCATTCACTCCATTATTAAAGTTTTATGAAAAATACTGCCAGCCAAGGCTGGCAGTAAATAATACATACATTTATTTTCCTTATTTACACAGCCTGTGCATTGCTTTGTTGTTTGTTTTCGACTTCTTCTACAAAGTTCATTAACAGGGTAACAAGTTCTTCTCGTGTGTTACATTCGTTAATCTCATTGCGAATTTTTGCATTTCCGCGAATACCTTTTAAATACCAAGCAGCGTGTTTGCGCATTTCTTTTATGGCAATATGCTCGTTTTTCAAAGCAATTAAACGGTCTAAATGTAAAATACATACTTCGATCTTTTCTCTTACAGAAGGCTCCGGGATAAGCTCTCCTGTTTCCAAATAACGAACAGTACGATAAATCATCCATGGGTTTCCGAGAGCAGCTCTACCGATCATAACACCGTCTACGCCCGTTTCCTCTAACATTCTCTTCGCATCTTGAGGTGTTTGTACATCACCATTTCCAATGACAGGGATGTTGACCGCTTCTTTTACCTGCTTAATGATATTCCAATCCGCTTTTCCTTCATACATTTGCACTCTCGTTCTCCCATGAACAGCAACCGCCTTGCCACCAGCCCGCTCCACCGCTTGAGCGTTTTCGACTGCGTAAATATGGTTCTCATCCCAGCCGATTCGCATTTTTACTGTTACAGGCTTTTCTACTGCATCGACGATCGCAGCGACCACATCATAAATTTTGCTCGGGTCTAATAACCATTTTGCACCTGCATCACATTTTGTGATTTTTGGAACAGGACAACCCATATTAATATCAATAATATCCGCATTGGTATTTTTATCAACGAATTTAGCTGCTTCTACTAGCGTTTCCTTCTCTCCGCCAAAAATCTGTAGGCTTAATGGCTTTTCGCGCTCATCAATGTACAACATTCCTAGTGTCTTTTCATTATTAAACAAAATTCCTTTATCGCTGACCATCTCCGCACAAACAAGTCCCGCACCAAACTCTTTCACGGTTAGACGAAACGCAGAGTTACATACACCTGCCATCGGGGCAAGCACAACGGGATTTTTTATTTCAATATCACCAATTTTCAGCATCTCTCTACCTCCTTTTTCAATGATCGGAATCGGTCTTCGGTGGAGCAAGCTCATCTACCGTTATATTTAATAGCTTCGCCACCTTGTCTAAAAATTGCTCCGTTGGCAAACGATTCCCGCGCTCAATTTCACCTAAAACGGATACAGAGACTCCTAGATCTTTTGCTAAACTTTCTTGTGTATATCCTTTTAGTTTTCGAAAAGCGCGAATACGTCTTCCCCACTTTTCTGCTTCCATATGCGGACCCCTTCTCTATCTGGTAATTCATCTATGATTAATGCTATATGCTGCTTTACGTTCGGAATACGTATATGAGCATCAAGTTCAAATAACGGAACTAATACGAATGCTCGCTCTACCATTCGTGGATGTGGAATGGTAAGTTGCTCTGTTTCAATATTTTCACGATTATATAATAAAATGTCAAGGTCTAACGTACGTGGTCCCCAACGAATTCCCCTTTTTCTACCAAGTTCCTGTTCAATTTTTCGCGTCACTTCTAGCAAAGCAAATGGTGAAAGGGTGGTTTGAATTTTAATAACCATATTTAAAAATTTATCTTGCTCCACATAACCAACCGGGTCTGTTTCATAAATGGATGACGTGTCGATAACAGAAATTTGTTCATGTTCATCCAGCTTTCTTACAGCTTCCCGCAAATAGTAAAGACGGTTTCCTACATTAGAGCCAAGGGCAATATATGCATAACTTTCCATTTATCGACTCCTTACAATCTCTACCGCTACAGATTCATAGTGCCCCTTAATAGGCGGGTTAGGTTTGATTACTTTCACTGTACAACGATCAATGGTTGGAAAAGAGGATAAAATATTATGAGCGATGTTTTCTGCAACCGCCTCAATGAGGGCAAACTGTCTCTCTTCAACAACTTCCTTACAAATTTCATACAGCTTGGCGTAATTGACAGTGTCGTCTAGGCGATCACTGTTCCCTGCCTTTTGTAAATCTGTTTCGACAATGAGATCAACGAAAAAACGTTGCCCAAGCACATGCTCTTCAGGGAGTGCCCCATGGTACCCATAAAACTCCATCCGATTGACATAAATTTTATCGATGACGATCGCCCCCTTTTCCAAGCATGGCATCCATCATCTTAGCCATTCGCGCTATCGGTAACACATCATGAACACGAACAATATGAACTCCTTTTGCAATTCCAAGACAAATTGTTGCCCCTGTTCCTTCTACACGCTCGTCTACAGGTAGATCAAGAACGTGACCAATAAACGATTTCCGCGATGTTCCTAACAACACAGGGTAACCTAGCTTTGTAAATTCGTCTAAATGTCTCATCACTTCCAAATTATGTTCAAATGTTTTTGCAAAGCCAATGCCCGGGTCTAGAATGATATTTTCATCCTTTACCCCGGCATTTTTCACGAGTTTCACACTTTCAAATAAATCCGCGATCATATCGGAAATTAAATATTCATACTGAAGGTCATGCCGATTGTGCATTAAAATAATGGGAACATCATAATGAGCAGCGACTTCTGCCATTTTCTTATCCGCTTTCGCTCCCCATACATCGTTAATAATATGTGCTCCCGCTTCAATCGCTTGTCTAGCGACTTCCGCCTTATACGTATCAATAGAAATCGGAACATCGACTTCTTCGGCTACCGCTTTAATGACAGGAATGACTCGTCTCAACTCTTCTTCTAATGATACTTTTTCGGCACCAGGTCGTGTCGATTCTCCCCCGATATCAATGATATCCGCTCCATCAGCGACTAGTTTTTTCGCATGCTCGACCGCTTGATCTATAGCGTTAAATCGACCGCCATCAGAAAAAGAATCCGGTGTTACGTTTAAAATTCCCATCACCATAGTTTTACGTTGTAAATCTAATTCATAAGAGCCACAACGAATGACAAAAGATGTTAAGTTCGTTTCTATCATCATTTCATGTCGATCCTTTCCGTTAGTTCGTGTCTTGTCCATAGAAAAGAGGTAAAACGTTCATAATGCTTTTTCAGTAACTTAGTCAATGGACCGCTAGCTCCAAGATAAAAACAGTCATCTACTTGGCCAACAGGAACAATTTCTTGAATCGAATTCGTTACAAATACTTCGTCTGCCTCTTTTAACTCATCAAGAGAGTAGAATCCTTCTTGACAATCAATTTGCAACGCTGTAAGCATAGCGATCACAAATTGTCTTGTCACACCATTCAAAATTCCTGTACCAACAGCTGGGGTATACACCGTTCTATTTTTAACCCAAAAGATGTTAGAAACAATTCCTTCAGCAATGAACCCTTTTTCGTTCAGGAAAATGCCTTCCAATTTAGGGTCGTTCCCAATTTCCCATTTACCTAATACATTGTTAAGATAATGATGAGATTTTAACCGTTCTTTTCCCTCAGGGCTATTTCTTCTTGTTTTTAGAATTCTACATACCTTTTCAATGGAAGAAGACAACATAAGCGGCTTCATATAGACAATAACAGTTGGCTGGTTATATTCGCCTGTCTGCAAGCCGATGTCACCTACACCTGCTGACACATTTAAGCGAACATAGGCATTTTTTAATTGATTCGCCTCCAGCAGCTGATAAATAATTTGGGTAACCTCATTCCGATGAAGGGTTAAGGCAATATTCATTTCCCGTAAGCTGTCATGGAGTCGCGCAAGATGATCGTCTAAAAGAAACGGATGTCCATCATACGTGCGAAACGTCTCAAACACACCAAGCCCGTACATAAAGCCATGATCAAACGGTGAAATGCTCGCTTCGTCCTTATGAACAATATCACCATTTACATATAAATACATCGATTATCGAACCCTTTTATATGTTTCAATAAAGTTTTTTAATAGCTGCATGCCATGGCTTGTCATAATCGATTCTGGGTGAAATTGTACCCCTTCAATCGGCAATGTTTTATGACGAATCGCCATAATCTCGCCTTCTTCCGTCCATGCCGAGATGTCAAAACAACTTGGTAGCGTTTCTTTTTTGACAATCAGCGAATGATAACGCGTCGCCGTAAATGGATTAGGAACATTCGTAAAAATCGTCTTTCCGTCATGAAAGATTTGTGATGTTTTCCCATGCATTAACCGTTCTGCTCGAACAACCTCTCCACCAAATACTTGCGCGATTGACTGATGGCCTAAACACACGCCGAAAATCGGAATTTTCCCGGCAAAATGTTCGATGGCGCTCATACTTATTCCCGCTTCATCCGGGCTGCACGGACCAGGCGAAATCATTAGAAAATCAGGGTTCAGTTTCTCGATCTCTTCGATCGTAATTTCATCATTTCGCTTTACAATTAATTCTTCCCCTAATGCCCCTAAATATTGAACTAAGTTGTACGTAAATGAATCGTAATTATCAATCATAAAAATCATCTTTCTCACCTCATGCTCAAAAATGGTTGCTCTGCTTCGCTCAACTCTTTTGCTTTCCAAAGCGCTGCCGCTTTTTTCAAACATTCTTGATACTCATATTCAGGACGTGAGTCAATGACAATGCCTGCTCCTGCTTGTACGTGAGCCATCCCGTCTTTTGCGATCATCGTTCGAATTGCAATATTCAGTTCCATATCCCCATTAAAGCCTATCCAGCCAATGGAACCTGTGTATACACTGCGCCGTACTGGTTCGAGCTCCTCAATAATTTCCATCGTCCGCACTTTTGGTGCTCCCGTAATCGTTCCTCCTGGAAAGACCGCTTGAATGACGTCAAACGCATCTTTTCCATCCTGCAACTGTCCTGATACGTGGGAAACAATGTGCATGACATGAGAATACGCTTCAATCGTCATCCATTCGTCTACTTTTACTGTACCATATTGACATACTCTTCCTAAATCATTACGTTCTAAATCAACGAGCATCACATGCTCAGCTCTCTCTTTTTCATTTGCTAGTAGCTTTGCTGCAATTTGTTCATCTTCCCCTTTTGTTTTCCCGCGTGAACGCGTTCCAGCAATAGGTCTTGTACTAACTT
This sequence comes from Thermaerobacillus caldiproteolyticus, assembly GCF_015326725.1. Classification (NCBI taxonomy): domain Bacteria; kingdom Bacillati; phylum Bacillota; class Bacilli; order Caryophanales; family Anoxybacillaceae; genus Thermaerobacillus; species Thermaerobacillus caldiproteolyticus. The sequence goes on along the minus strand of NZ_CP064060.1, from coordinate 3,213,943 downwards.
TACTCCCCTTTTTCTTCACAAGCAGCTCCGGCGAACCGCTGACAATTTGAAACTCTGGAAAGTGAAGGTACGCCATGTACGGAGAAGGATTAAGCAAACGCAGCTGTTCATAAATATGAAACGGATACGTTAAAAGCGGCTTCGATTGACGGACAGATAAATTGACTTGAAATACGTCACCTTGAGCAATATATTGCCGTACTTTTTCGACTGCTTCCATAAATTCCACTTCTGTCATTGAGACAGTTTCTTTTTCCGCTGTTGGTACAAACGGCATCAGCTCTACTTCCGCACGCTCTTTTAACCATAATGCCTCATATTGAGCAAGTCTTTGCTCAGCCTCTTGCTGCTCCCCTTCTATATAATTTGTAATGAGATATAATGTTTGTTCATCATGATCGTAAACAAATACATCATCAAAAATAAGAAAATATAACTCAGGAAGCTGAAGATCATCTTTCGCTTTGGAAGGAAGGCGTTCAATATAACGAGCACAGTCATAACTAACGTATCCAATCGCTCCCCCCTGGAATTGCGGTCCCTCACTAAAAGAAACGGTTCCTGCTTGCACAAACCATTGCTTCATTAACAACAATGGATTACCGTGCCACCGCTCTTCTTGCCCTTTATACCGAACAACTAGCTCTGTTCCCTTTCCTTGTATAGTTCCAGCTGGATATAATCCGATAATGCTATAGCGTCCCGCCCGGCCGCTTTCTAACAAAACATGATATGGTTCGTTTTTCGCTAACGTTTTATATTGTTGAAACCAATCTCGTTGTTTATAAGGGATCTTTCGCTTCAGGATTTTTCGTGCTTGCATAAACGGTCGTTCCAACTCCCTCCTTACATTCGATACGTTTATTGTACAATGAATTGCAGCACATATCATTATGAAAAAAATTTCGACAGGGACTTGTCCCTGTCGAAAAAATGTTTTGAATGATTTCTTATTCTTCAAATTGGTACAATGCCGTGCTTAAATAACGTTCACCATTACTTGGAATAATCGCCAATACTTTTTTCCCTTTTCCAAGTTCTTTCGCCACTTTTAATGCCGCATGAATTGCAGCACCTGATGAAATACCGCCAAGTATCCCTTCTTCACGAGCGGCACGTCGAGCTGCTGCAAACGCTTCTTCTGTTGTTACGGCAATCACTTCATCATAAATGTTTGTATCTAAAATGTCTGGCACAAATCCTGCGCCGATGCCTTGAATTTTATGAGGCCCTGGTTTTCCTCCTGACAATACTGGGGAATCTGCCGGTTCCACCGCGTAAATTTTAATGTTTGGATATGCTTCGCGAAGCACTTGGCCAGCCCCTGTAATCGTTCCGCCAGTACCGATTCCTGCAACAAACGCATCCAATTGGTCGCCCATTTGTTCAACGATTTCTTTTCCTGTCGTTAAACGATGGATTTCTGGATTTGCTTCGTTTTTAAATTGTTGTGGCATAAAATAACCATGTTCACTCGCTAGCTCTTCCGCCTTGCGAATCGCTCCACGCATTCCTTCACTTCCTGGTGTTAACACTAGCTCTGCCCCGTAAGCACGCAATAAATTACGACGTTCTAAGCTCATTGTATCTGGCATGACAAGAATCGCCTTATATCCTTTTGCAGCTGCGACCATCGCTAAGCCGATTCCTGTGTTTCCGCTTGTTGGTTCGATAATCGTGTCACCAGGTTTTAATTTTCCTTCTTTTTCTGCCGCTTCGATCATCGCTAAGGCAATACGGTCTTTCACGCTGCTTCCAGGGTTCATAAATTCCAATTTCACATACACGTCTGCACTGTCTTCGTCAACGATGCGATTTAATTTCACCGCTGGAGTGTCACCGATTAATTCTGTAATGGAGTTTACTGCACGAGCCATTTTTCTTCACCCCTAATCCCGATTAATTTTATCGAATTTGTTTCAAATGTATCAGCTATTGTCTCAATTGTCAATCATTTAAATTTTTTAACTTTTTATTCAGATGAAGTTTGGGATGAAGTTTGGGCAAGATGTTTTAGCTCTTCTAACTCCTCTTTTGTAAAATGATAAGTTTCATTACAAAAATGACAGGATGCTTCCGCATGACCTTCTTCATCTATAATTTCTTGAATTTCTTCAGGCCCTAAGCTCATAATAGCATCGGCAATCCGCTCCCTCGAACATCTGCATACGAACGCAACAGGAAGCGTTTCAAGAATGTTAACATTTCCTTTTCCTAATACCTCTTCTAACACTTCTTCTGGCGTTAATCCTTTTTCAATCATTCTCGAAACAGGTGGAATGGATTGAAGTCGCTGTTCGATCTCCTCGATCGTTTTCTCGTTTGTACCAGGCATTAGCTGAAGAATAAACCCTCCAGCTGCTAATATCGTGTTATCTGGATTGACTAAGACACCTACGCCAACAGATGAAGGAATTTGCTCGGAAGACGCAAAATAGTAGGTAAAATCTTCTCCTAATTCTCCAGAAACAATCGGTACTTGTCCAGTAAAGAAGTCTCGCAGTCCTAAATCTTTGACCACGGTTAACGTTCCGTTTGTTCCTACGGCTCGTGCCACATCTAATTTGCCGTATTGGTTTAAGTCAAAATGAACATGGGGATTCGTCACATATCCGCGTACTTCTCCTTTTGCATTACTGTCTACGAGAATTGTACCAACGGGTCCGCCACCTTCAATTTTAATCGTTAATTTACTATCCCCTTTTAGCATTGCTCCCATCATAACTCCTGCTGTCATAGCGCGCCCAAGCGCAGCCGAGGCGGTAGGCCATGTCTGATGACGTCGTTGCGCCTCGCTCACCGTTTCTGTGGTACGTACCGCATACGCCCTTACTTGTCCATCATATGCTAATGCCTTTACTAAGTAGTCTGACATAAAACTCAACCTTTCGTTATTTTTTATCGACGTTTTTCTCGTATAAAAGTTGCAGTCCTTTTAGAGTTAAAAATGGATCAACAATATCAATGACGTTCGATTCATTCGCAATCAGAGAAGCGAGCCCGCCTGTTGCAATGACTTTAGGTGGAAGAGCACTTTTTTCTTTCATTCGTGATACGATTCCTTCCACTTGTCCAACATATCCATATAAAATCCCCGCTTGCATCGCGCTTACGGTATTTTTACCAATAATGTCATCCGGACGGGCGATTTCAATGCGAGGTAATTTCGCTGCCCGAGAGTAAAGCGCCTCCGTAGAAATGGTAATTCCGGGCGCAATCGCTCCCCCCATATATTGTTTATGTTCATTGATATAACAATACGTCGTTGCCGTACCAAAATCGACAATAATCAGCGGACTTCCATACAAATGAATGCCGGCTACCGCATTAACAATTCGGTCTGCCCCTACTTCCCTTGGGTTATCATATTTAATATTTAATCCTGTTTTAATACCAGGACCAACGATTAAAGGTTTTATATGGAAATATTTGAAACACATCCGTTCAAGGGCAAACATAATCGGTGGCACAACAGAAGAAATAATAATACCGTCAATATCAGAAAAATCGAGACCGACATGATTCAGTAGTGCCTTAATCGTCATGCCGTATTCATCTTCTGTTTTTCCACGGCTTGTTTCGATGCGCCAATGATGTTTTAATTCCTCTCCGTCATACACCCCGAGAACCGTATTTGTATTGCCAACATCTAACACAAAAATCATCGCTTCATCCCCACTTTTCACAAGTTCTTACTTTTTTCATCATATCATAACTCCTTGTTCTTACGGTAAAAAAAGATGTCCCTGTAAAAAGAGACATCTTATTCTTCCTTCTTCGTATGAATGTTCACTTTGACATCATCGTTTTGATTCTCATTGCGATTCGGAAGCGTTCCATGCTCAAACAAATGTTTAATTTGTTCAGCATCCAATGTTTCCACTTCAAGCAATGTTTTTGCAATCAATTCCAGCTTATCACGGTTTTCCGTTAAAATTTTCTTCGCTTTTTCGTAACATTCTTTAATGATTCTTTGAATTTCAAGGTCGATTTCATAAGCGATTTGGTCACTATAATTTTGTTCATTATGCAAGTCACGACCTAAAAACACTTGCCCATGAGATTGGCCAAACTGCATTGGCCCTAACTTATCACTCATTCCAAACTCAGTGACCATTCGACGAGCAATGTTCGTTGCACGTTGGAAGTCGTTGTGCGCTCCTGTGCTTACCTCGTTAAAGACAATTTCTTCAGCGACTCTACCGCCTAATAAGCCAGTGATTCTATCTAATAATTCTGGTTTTGTCATAAAATAACGATCTTCCTTCGGCAACATGACAGCATAACCACCAGCTTGACCACGCGGAACAATCGTAACTTTATGAACCATCTCAGCATCGGCTAATACCATACCAATGACCGTATGGCCTGCCTCATGGTAAGCGACAATGTTTCGCTCTTTTTCAGAGATGACGCGACTTTTTTTCGCCGGTCCAGCAATGACACGGTCTGTCGCTTCGTCGATGTCGCTCATATCAATTTTCTTTTTGTTTTGTCGGGCTGCTACAAGTGCTGCCTCGTTCAGCAAGTTTTCTAAATCGGCACCAGAGAACCCCGGTGTGCGCATTGCAATCGTCTTCAAGTCCACTGATTCATCCAACGGCTTATTGCGAGCATGCACTCTTAACACTGCTTCACGGCCTTTCACATCCGGACGATCCACTGTAATTTGACGGTCAAAACGACCCGGACGCAATAAAGCTGGGTCCAAAATATCCGGACGGTTCGTTGCCGCAATGATAATAATTCCTTCGTTACCGCTAAATCCATCCATCTCAACAAGCAACTGGTTAAGCGTCTGTTCACGCTCGTCATGTCCGCCGCCAAGACCTGCACCGCGTTGACGACCAACTGCATCAATTTCGTCGATAAAAATAATGCATGGCGCGTTCTTTTTCGCTGTTTCAAATAAGTCACGCACACGTGAAGCACCGACACCGACGAACATCTCCACGAAATCAGAACCACTTATGGAGAAAAATGGTACACCAGCTTCACCAGCAACAGCGCGCGCTAATAATGTTTTCCCGGTTCCCGGCGGGCCAACGAGAAGCACTCCTTTTGGAATGCGGGCACCAAGCTCCACGAACTTTCTTGGATCCTTTAAAAACTCAACGATTTCGACAAGCTCTTGCTTCTCTTCATCCGCTCCAGCAACATCTCGAAAACGGACCTTTTTCTTGTCTTCACTATATAGTTTCGCACGGCTTTTCCCGAAATTCATCACCCGACTACCGCCGCCTTGCGCTTGGTTCAGCAAGAAGAAAAACAGAATGAAAATAATGACAAACGGAATGATCGAGGTGAAGAATGTCACCCAACCGCTCGTTTCGTCTGCCGGCATGACTTCTACTCTAGTCCGCTTTGCTGCGGCATCGATACGATTCAGCACCGTATCACTATTCATGACGTAAGTCGAAAAGTATTGACCTTCATCGTAGGTTTTTAATTGCCCCCTTATTTCATACACACCGCGCTCGGGCTTCATCGAAAACGATTTGACATCACCATTTTCCAGGTGCGTAATAAAGGCGTCATACGTCATCGGCTCCGTCCGTTGGTTACTTCCGTTAAAGAAGCTGACAACACCAATGACAACAAGAAAAATCAATAAATAAAATATCGTATTACGGAAGATCCGATTCATTTCTTGCCTCCTCCCATATCAAACACACTATAGTCAATAGTATCATAGAAAATCATGTCAATACAACAAATTAGCCGGCTACGATAAAGACTTACTTGCTATATACTTCCGGTTTCAATACACCGATATAAGGAAGGTTGCGGTATTTTTCACAATAGTCTAATCCATAACCGACAACAAATTCATCTGGAACAATAAATCCTACATAGTCTGCTTCAATATTTGCTTTACGCCCTGAAGGCTTATCTAAAAGCGTGACAATTTTAATTGATTTTGCCTTTCGATAGCGGAATAAGTCAACTAAATAACTTAACGTTAAACCACTGTCAATAATGTCCTCGATAATTAAAATATCGCGTCCTTCAACAGAAGTATTTAAGTCTTTTAAAATTTTTACTTCTCCAGATGATACAGTTGCATTCCCATAACTAGATACATCCATAAAATCCATTTCTAAATATGTATCGATGTTTTTCAATAAATCCGCCATAAACGGCATAGCTCCTTTTAATACACCGACAGCGAGCGGAAAGCGCCCTTCATATTCTTTTGTCAACAATTCCCCTAATTCTTTCACTTTTTCCTGTATTTGCTCTTCTGTAATTAAAACTTTTTGAATATCTTGGTTCATCCCCATTTTCTTTTCCTCCTAGATGTTCATTGCTCTTTATAGTGTAATACAAGATAGTGCGTTTTTGTAACATCAGTTGCTTCAAAAGCAGATTTTTTTAGCTTTGGAAGCCATAAAATGTTTCCTTGTCCATCTTCAACAATCGGCCAACTTTCTCTCTCGTGCAAAGGGATTTTTTCTTCTATGAAAATTTCCTTAATTTTCTTTGTCCCTTTTGTCCCTTTTAATGTCATCCGGTCACCGGCGCGTCTTGTTCGAACTCGCAAAGGAAACGTAATCGCTTCAGGGTCAACAATAAATGTGTCATTCCCTTTTTGCTCTCGCGGATAGTGTTCCCAAAATTCACTAATGATTGCATATCCATTTGGAAGATGCAGCACGGAAGGAACATCGAGCTCAAATGTATACGTATAAGATTCCTGTTCGTGAAAGGTAAAAACGCAACTTTGATACGAGCGAATGACTTTTAAACCGTTGGGAAAATCCAACCTACCAGAAGGGTGGTTATTGTGCAAAAGCGCCAATACATGGTTAATATGTATCGAAGATAAAGAAGATGGAACTCCGTTATAAAGATAGTTCAATATTAGTTGAATCCCTCTTCTTTGTAAAGGCTTGGGCAACGTCTGAAACGGCTTAATGTGCAATATGACCGCTCCATGCTGTTTTTCCATTACCTTATTCATCGCTTCGCTCGTTAATTCCTCTAAAAACGTTTCATCTTCTGCAACCATTTCACTATAATGTTGAAACCGCTCATGAACATGCGGATTTTCTTTTTTTAAAAACGGAACCACGTAACGGCGAAACCGATTTCGGGTGTAACTATCTTTTTCATTGCTTGCATCATAGCGCGGTTTAAGGGCGTGTTCTCGGCAATACTCTTCGATGTCATCGCGGCTGACAGCTAAAAAAGGGCGAATGATCTGCCCAAAATAGAAAGGGCGCTTCGCAGGAATGCCGGCATACCCTCTACCGTTACTTCCACGAACAAGCCTCATTAAAATCGTTTCGATTTGATCATCCCCATGATGTGCTAACGCTAAATAGGTAGCGGAATGCTTTTCCATTACTTCTTTAAAAAAGCGATAGCGGCATTCCCGTGCTGCTTCTTGGGCGCTGATCTTCCATTGGCGTTGGAAGGAGGGTACATTGATTTGTTTCGTCTCACATATAATACCGAATTTCTCGCAAACATGTTTCACAAAATTCATATCTTCTGCCGACTCTTTGCCACGAAACATATGGTCAACATGAGCAGCGATGACAGTTAAGTTCCAGTCATGTTGAATCGTACAAAAAAAATGAAGTAAAGCAAGCGAATCAGGACCACCTGACACCCCAACGACAACCGTTGAATTCGGCGTAAGCAATTGATGCTTTTTTATAAATGAGTGAACTTTCTCAAGCATACAATAAAAACCTCTTTATTCATTTTCTATACTCTTAATGTATCATTAATGAAACATTTTCTCAAAAAAGAATGTCTCTTATTGAAGCACTTTCCCGTATATATACAATACATAAATAAATAGCAGAGCCATAACAATCATTGTCGTTTCTACTAAGCCACTTCGTTTCTTTCTTTTTTTATGCCGTCCTGCCGTTCTTGTCCGTTCGTTTGTCTTTTGACGAGGCATGTAGGAATCATGATGAATGGCAGCAATCAAATCACGCTTCATCTCTGCTACTTGCTTATATTCCCCATTAATCGCTTTGATTAATATAGACTGATATTTCCGAAGCGTGGCATCTGCCTGAATCATACTCATTAACTGCCGGCGACCATCTCCTTTCTTTTCAAACCGCGTCGGATAACAGGCGTGAATCATAATCATAGCCACCGCAAACAAATCATAAGAAGGCTCTGCTTTGCGCGAACCTAGTCCCCAATAGCCTCGGTCGTAAAACTCTGTAAATTCCTTAATTGCCCTACCTTGTAAAGTAGTCCCCCCCACATCGAGAAGACGAATCGTTGGTGCCGGTCCTGCTACTAATAAATTTTCCGGTTTTAAATCCCCAAACACCCACCCTTCTTTATGAAGTTTTTCTAATGCAGATAAAAGTTGTAAAACAAGAATGACAATCCATTCTTTTCCTCTCTTTCGGATAAACGTAAAAAACTCGTCACCTTTTATATATTCCATAACATAAAAAGGAATAACTTGATTAGTATAAGGATCACGCCAATCGTCTACATCTAGCAAAGAAGGCCCAAGGGCAACTCCCTGGACCTTGGAAAACCGTCGTAATACGTTCACTTCTGATGTAATGGCTGTACTATTATCACTTAGTTTTAACGCTACAAGTTCTTTGGTACTCTCCGCTAAATAAACAACCCCGTTCGCTCCTTTACCAAGTCGTTTGATAATTTTATAACCATGCTTATGCCATTTTCCCGTAATAACCGTTCCTGCTCGAAGGTTACATAGATGATTCTTCAAAGTATGATTCATCACCAGATATCAATCTCCTTAGGGAACGCTTTTGGTTAAAATATGTCATTGCTTCGCGCAGCGCTGGACCGGTTGGAGTAAGTCCGCCTGAAGTAAGCTTAGGAAAAATGGTAGATAGCGCTTCCAGCTTTGGTGTCCAGTCAAGTACTTTTTCGACATCGCTATGTTTCCCCGGAAATACAAACACAGCAAAGCGATTATCGCCGATACGAGCATTTAAACTAAGTGATAAATCAAATAGAGCCTCCTTTACCGTCGGCAGTTTTGTTTTCATACTTCCGCTTGTATCTATCAATATTAAAACTTCCAGTTCGACCGTCTCTCCAAGCTCGTCCACCACTTCCATCACTTCGCCACGTTTTTCCGGCGGTAAATCTTCTAATGATACATCCGAACCTAAAATTTGCTTTAATTCCCGGTTTACAACACCTTGCAATGTTTGGGTCATTGCCTTTCTTGTGACCATCTGTACTGTTTGCGATAGTTGTTTCGCGTAGACAACCTGACTTACTCCACCTCCCGACATCGCAATCCCTTCAATTTCGCGCAACCCGTTTTCATCAATGGTATCTTGGTCAAGTACACCGATGACATTGACTGTAATCCCTTGTTCCCTTGCTAAAGCAGCCATCGCAATTGGATCTTCACCATGATTTGAACAACCATCTGTAATCAATAAAATTTGGCGTAATGCTCCTTTACGCACCTTCCATTCCCCTCCTCAACTTGATGTATTACCATCATCGCCGGAATGGAAGAATTTTATACTTTTATTGTGCCTTTTTCGCATACATATAAGCAGGAATCGTTGCCCATTTTGGGGTATTATGTTTGATTTTTGCGACGACGACTGTCATGTCATCTTCAATTCTTCCAGAGCGAGTCCGAATGACTTCTTCCATAATTAAATCGGCTACTTCTTGTGGATCATTCGTCTGTAATTCTTTGATTTTTCGCTTCATCCATAATTCATGGTTTTCTACATGAGAAGGCCCCTCAAACACACCGTCGCTCATCATAATTAGTAAGTCTCCCGCTTTTAACTGTTCCGTCACAATTTCAAATTCGAATTCTTTCAAAATTCCCATCGGTAAATTACTTGCCTCAATTTTAATCACTTTATCCCCGCGCTTTACAAAACTTGGAGTCGATCCAATTTTCAAAAACTTCGTCGAAGCATCTTGCAAATCTATCATCGCTAAATCGAGCGTAGAAAAAATCTCGTCGGTCGTTCGCAAAGAAAGAATGGAATTGATAGACTTAATAGCAATCGATTCATCAATGCCAGTTTGCAAAATTTTTTGCAATAGCTGCAGCGTTTCATTGCTTTCGCTATGTGCCCTCTCGCCATTTCCCATCCCATCGCTAATGGCAATCGCATATTTTCCTGTCGCTAACTCAATCATCGAATAACTATCTCCGGAAACAAGCCCACCGCCTTTAGCAGCATAAGCTACGCCTGTGTCCACCGTAAAAGTTTTTGTAGAACCAAAGGCAACACGGCAATAATCATTTGGATATACAGCACACTCCTCCCTTTTCACAACAATCGTTTCTCCTAAAATATCCGAAAGCATTGGAGCAATTAACTTTTCGCACTCACCATGGCCTTCGCAATACGGGATGCTCATTTCAATATCGATATTGCCTTTTTCTAGACTGTAAATATCGACATATCCAACTTCAATTCCAAACTCTTGTAACGCATGAAAAATTTGTTCTTCCTGCAAATAATGATTTTCCCGCTCCCGCTGAATTTCTGTCGCAAAATCTTCCATGACTTGGGAAACACCTATCAGTTGTTCAGCGACTAGCTTTCTACTTTCATTCACTTGTTTTCGTAGTTTTTTGTTTGCCTGATAGAGGGCGACCTCTTTTTCGATCATTTCGACCACTTTATTTGCTTTCACGCAATGCCGATCCCATTCGCGTAACAACTTATGATTGCTTACTAAATCTCCATTATCCGCCTCTAACATAATTCGTTTCATATATCCATACGTTGTATCAAAATGATAGGACCAACATTGTTCTTTTTTAAAGCAAGTTTGACACGTTTTTTCTGTTACACCACTTAAAAAGTAGTCAATTTCTTTCTCATCATATTCCTCTGAAGAAAATCCATACGTGGAAAAGCTATTCGCCAATGCTTGAAACACATGAGAAAACTGAGCAACCCGCTGTGCGGTGACGTCGCGAATTTTCCGAACATATTGCTGTTGTTCATTTGCATATTCTACTGTTCCTGGAATATATTTAGAAATTTTTTTCGTTAATGAACTTGGAGTGCACCAAAATAACACAATTGCCAGACAAGATTCCATGACCGTCGGCACAATATCCGCTTTTCCATTTCCATATAGGCCGATCAGCAATGTAGCAATGAACAGCCCAAAAGCCACACCGATTTTTCTTCCTTCTTTTAGCAATCCTCCCAAAAGGCCAGCAAACGCTAATAAACTCATTTCGTATAGATTTTCAACATTTGCCAAACTTAAAATAAGCCCTGTAACGACTCCTACTGTCGAACCAATTGTAGTTCCGGCCACAAAAGCGAGTAATAATACGAGATAACGAGACATAATATGTTCTAGTGATAAGCCGTAAAATGACCAACCAATCATTCCAGTCAACATCGAAGCAAGTAAAATAATCAGCGAAATAACTTCTTCTGCCCGCAATGCTTGCTTATGTTTGCGAACCGTTAGCAAGGGAATACTCTGAATGAAAATGAGCGTCAACACAAAGCCGAGACCTGCCTCAACAAAAGCCATTACTGCTTCGTACATCGTTTTGTTTTCTAATAAAAAGTATGTAATGACTAATTTTGTAGAAGCCGATAGACAAAATACAACAAAAGGTATCATTTTTAGGGAATCACTAAAAAACTTTTTAACGAGTCCATAAAAAACGAGAAAACTAAACATCGCAGTAAACACAAATAATGTTGTTTCAAATGATAAGGTAAGCGAACCCGCCATTAACGCTACAAATGCTAATCCAGCTTTATCACGACGCATCGTATAAACAGCGGCAAAGAACGGTAACGCAAAAGGAGTCAATTTCGATAAAATTAACGCTCGTCCAAGTAAAAAACCGATTACTAGTAAAAGAAATCCTTTATGAATAAATAAATGTCCAATTCGTAATTTCAAATGACGAATCCAACGTGAAAAGACAGCTTGCGTCTGGTTTAAAGACACCTCTGAAATTTGGTTTATCCAACTTCTTTCGATTCTTTCCATTCCGACCACTCCTTTGCTTTTCTCTTGACTCTATTATATCTTCTTAATTGTCAAAAAAATGTCAAAAAAGGAAAGTGGTATAAAAAAACCCTTCGACGTATTTCTTGCTAACATGTCATTATCCATACCTAAATTTGTTATAAACAACGAAAAAGGAGATATATATGAGAGACAACATTGACAGAAGCGTTTCTCTGTAGATGATAACTGGAGAGGGACATTTTCATACAAAAAAGACGAAAGGGATGTTTCCAGAAGGAAACATCCCTTTCGTTTCAGTGACCCGTACGGGATTCGAACCCGTGTTACCGCCGTGAAAGGGCGGTGTCTTAACCACTTGACCAACGGGCCATAATTGTTTTTATAGCGGCGGAGGGAATCGAACCCCCGACCTCACGGGTATGAACCGTACGCTCTAGCCAGCTGAGCTACGCCGCCACGCAACGACATTTATAATAATAATTGCATCTTTCATGTTTGTCAATATCTTTTTTTGCTTAATTAGCACATTCTATACATAAATTATCCTAAGGATATTTGAGTTGTTCAACGGAACCGACCATGTTCTGCAACGAAAGCATCTAACAACCTTCATCCACAGAAAAAGCATCCATGTATATGGATGCTTATCATTCCTTTATTCACTATCCTGCTTATGACCATCATCCGTTCAGCAGCAAGTTAACCGCGTCGTGCACCACGACCTCCTCGCTTCGATTCCGTGTGACGTTTGAGAGAGGCTAAACGATCTTCACTTTCCTTTAAAAAACGGCTAATTTTTTGTTCAAAGCTCTCTTTTGCGGCACGATCGTTTGCTTTATTGCGCGGGCGCTGTGAAGGCTGTGATTCTTTCGCTTTTTTTATGGATAAGCCGATTTTTCCGTCTCTTTCCACATTAATGACCTTGACATCAACGACATCTCCAACCTTTAAGTGATCGTTGATATCTTTTACATAGTTATCAGCTACTTCACTAATATGAACTAATCCTGTTACGCCTTCTGGCAGCTCCACAAACGCTCCGAATTTCGTAATCCCCGTTACCTTGCCTTGTAACTTGCTGCCTACTTCAATTGACATAAAAAAAGTGCTCCTCCTTAAAAAATCTTAAAAATCATTTTCTTTATTATAACGAATGCCAAAAACAAGTGTCAATAAGCTCAACGCCCATGTCACTAGCAAGCATCGATTATTTTTCTGGAACGGTAAAAATAATTTCTCCTTCTTTAGAAAGAAAGTATTTTTTTCGTGCTAACTCGGCAATATAATCGTCATCATGTAACCTTTTAATTTCTTCCTCTAATCGCTTTTGCTGTTTTTCTAATTTGCCTAATTGCTGTTCTAGCTTCTTTTTGTCTTCGATTTTCGCTTCAATGTCAGCGGATTGAGAGTGGAGAGCATATAAAAATACGGACGACAGCGCCACTAAAATCATACTAACGAGCATAAAACGAATCATGACGATAGGTCGTCTTCTTGAGGCTCTTTTTTCTTTTTCTTCTTGCTCTAAAGCATACTGGGACTGAAGCTTCGTTACATTGTTTTTCTGTAAAACACTCACCGCTATAAACCTCCACTCTTATTTCCGGAATTTAGAGATCCATGCCATTATTATATTCTTTGCTTTTTTCATAACTCCTGCCAGATTGTCGAAAAAATCCTCGATCCGCCATCTCCATTTGTTCGGAACTGCTTTCCAAATGAGATAGCCAATCCAACGAATTGGAGCTAATAATAGCTTTATACAGCGATACAGCAAGTTCAAGATAAGAAGGAACAATTTCCATAAAAGCAGTGCCATGGCAAGTAGCGCTTGAAAAAGCCATTGAATCGGCCGAACAATGACATAATAGCATGTCCTTACAAAAAAACGATATAACGCGGTAACAAAGCGAATGGTCCATTCAAGCATTTTCAAATAAATGCGGCGAAACAAGCTTTGATAAGCAGCATAACCGCATAAAATCGCTAAAAAAATATAAAATCGCAGCTCTCCTTCATTAACGAGCAACAAAACGTAGAAAATAATGAGACCGTGGACGCCCCAAAACAGAATATCATTCATAAATACAACCCAATGGGCCCGCTTTGGCCGCTGTAAAAAGCGACTGTACGTGTCAAGCGCTGCGCCAATCCAGCTCCCCATTCCAATCATCGCGAGCATGGTGGCCAGCTGAGTTGTTAAACTCATTTGAACAACTTGCTAAAGAACCCTTTAGCTTTCTCCTGATGATGGTCATCCAAGTAGACAAGATCAAAAATTCTCCCTTTAATAGAAACGACTCCCTTATCCACGTCTAAATTTTTCATCTGCAAATTTTGACCGCGGATCGATAAAAACCCCATCACTGTTTCCAATAAAAATTCTTCACTATCAAAGCTCTCCACTTGTTTAACTCCTGTAATATCGAGAAGCTTTCTTCCACGCATAATGACATCATGTTCTTGGCTCGGACCTTTATTATTGTTTGGAAAGTCATAATGTTGGCTCATATTCATCCCCCGCATTCACGTTAAAATCAAATCAGAGGGCTTATCCCTCTCTTGTTTGTACCATATGTATGAATGCAAGGGGACTTTTAGAACATGCGAACAACAGCAACTAACGTTCTAAAGACTCTGTTTCTATTCGTTCTTCTTTAATTACTTCATAAAGATTTGTCGCTTCTTCTTTCCTTGTCGTTTCTTTTAAATCAGTAATTTTCACTGTCACCTTTTTTTGTCCAAACTGAATGGTCAGTTCATCGCCGACTTTTACATTGGAACTTGCTTTTGCGATGGTACCGTTAATGGTAATACGTCCTTGCTCTGCTACTTCTTTCGCCAGCGTACGGCGCTTGATAAGGCGTGATACTTTTAAAAATTTATCTAAACGCATGTGCACCTCTCCTTACAATCCTTTTTCTTTTGCTTCTTCCCACCATCGATCAAGCTGTTCTAGCGACAGTGATTCGATATTCAGACCGCTCTTTTTCACTTGTTCTTCAATGTAGGAAAAACGTTGGTAAAATTTCCTGTTGGTTGCTTGTAATGCTTCTTCCGGATTAATTTTGTAATAGCGCGCAATATTCACAAGGGCAAACAATAGATCACCAAATTCATGGATAAGTTTTTCGCTATGTTGTTCTGCTTTGGAAACTTCCTGTTTAAATTCCGCTATTTCCTCTTCGACCTTTTCCCACATTGGCTTTACATCATCCCAATCAAAGCCGACCTTTGCTGCCTTTGTTTGAAATTCATATGCTTTTAATAAATTCGGTAAACTTTTTGTTACTTCATCGAGCAGCGAAGCCGGACGAGATTGCTTTTCTTTCGCTTTAATCTGTTGCCAATTTTGCACAACCTCATCCGCATTTTCGACCGTTACATCTCCGAAGACATGAGGATGACGGCGAATCATTTTTTCGGTAATGCCGCGAATGACATCATCAATTGAAAACATGCCTTCGTCTTCCCCGATTTGAGCATGAAGCATCACTTGTAAAAGCACATCGCCCAGCTCTTCAATCATATGATCATCATCGTTTTC
Source organism: Thermaerobacillus caldiproteolyticus (assembly GCF_015326725.1). NCBI lineage: Bacteria > Bacillati > Bacillota > Bacilli > Caryophanales > Anoxybacillaceae > Thermaerobacillus > Thermaerobacillus caldiproteolyticus. The sequence continues at coordinate 3,198,435 of NZ_CP064060.1, read as the reverse complement.
ATCAATCGCATCGAACAGCTCGTATGTTTCTTCAAGTAAATATTTTTTGAGCGATTCGTGAGTTTGTTTCCGATCCCATGGACAACCGTTCGGGCCTCTCAATGTTGCAATAACGCGCCGCAACGTTTCAAATCGATGATACAATATCGCTTCGTCTTTCACCGGCGGGACATATACGCTTGTTAAATTATTTAGCGCAGCAACACGGTCTAGCTCATATAAAGGAATTTCGTTCACCTTTTCTTCGCTGCTGCCCGCCGCTGTGACGACATACACTTTATAATCGTGAGGCAGTTGCTCCATGAGCGCAAGTTTTACGTTGGAAGCAATAAACGAATCATATACTTGGCAAAAAACAACATGCTGAGTAGGTTGCCATTCATCTTCACGAAACGAGGTCGCATCAATCAGCTGAAATCCTTCAATCGGGTCGATTTGCAAAGCGGTGAACATAGCGTCTAAAAAGCTTTGACCACCTTCGATCACAATGCGGCATTTTTGTCCCCGCTCTGCTTCTAATAAAAGCTGTACGGTTTTTTCGGCAACAAGCGGATGACCGGGAACGGCATAAAACACATCGTGCATCTGTGCTTCTCCCACTAAAATGTCAGCAATTTCCTTATATACATCGTCAAACCGCTCATGTTTTTCATAAATATCGTCAAATGTAGTAAAAGAAATTCCCTCTGCTTTTAGAGTATCGACAACTGGATGCTCCTTCGTTCGTAAAAAAAGTGGTGAAGCGTTTTTTAATTTACGATAAATCCCAAGCGGTAATTGTTCGATATCACCAGCACCTAAACCGAAAACAAAAATCGTATTCATCATTGATCACCTGTTTTTCTGAAGAAATAAACGTAACTTGTCTCCGAAAGGAAGTAAAGATAGTTCCTGTTTTGAGAAAAGATTTCCTTTTAACAACATTATAATATAAACAAAACCCCCGAGCATCACTCCGAATAACGCTTGACTGGCAGCAAATAAGCGGCTGTCACCAAATCGGCTAGTTACCCATATGTATAACTGTAATACAGCCACCATTGCCAAAGCAGCGTTGACGACCGGGTACATATATTGTTTTTTTATGAAATGAGTGTTCATCTTTTTTTGTAACTTAAAATACAAAAATAATGCCATCACTGCATACGACAATAAAGTCGCTAATGCAGCCCCGACTGTTCCAAACACTTGCACAAGCCATATATTGCATAGCCATTTCGTAACGACTGCTATTGCTCCCCCCGCTACAGCTATCCATTCTTCACCAATCCCTTGCAATAAGGAAGCTAAGGTCAAAGACATTGTCGTAAACAAAATGGAAGCGGATAAAATTGCAAGCGGCAAGGAACCACGGTCATTTTCAAACAGCATTACATTTGTCGGGCGAATGAGACATACAAGCCCTAATGCTGCGCCCATCCCGATAGAGAACGCAACCCGAATGGATAAATCTATTTTTTCACGAATGAAAACCTCATCCCCTCGCTTTTTTGCACCAGAAATAAGGGGGACAAGCGTCAATGAAAAGGAAGTTGCAATCACCGTTCCAAGCTGGATAAGCGGCTGTCCACGATCATAAATTCCTTTTAATAATTTAGCTGCATGGCTGTCTTCTACACCCTTTTCCATCAGCAATGACAATAAAGAGAACGCATCCACAAGCTGAATGAGGGTTAAGACCATGTTTGTTATACAAATTGTCACACCTTGGAGAAACAGATAACATATAATCGTTTTCGCATCTGCGTTCCCCTTTATGATATACATATTCCCTCTACGATCTCTTCTCATCCAATAAGCCATCAGCAATAGAAGTGCCGTGAATCCTCCTGCCAATGAACCAAAAAGCGCTCCAGCACTCGCTTCATAAGCCGTTTCACCACTTCTGAATAATACGTAAGATAACAATACTATGGTCAATACACGTACAGATTGTTCGCCGACTTGAGATACAGCGGTCGGAGTCATCCGATTGTTTCCTTGGAAATAACCTCGCAATACAGAGATAAATGGAAGGAGCAGAAACGAAAAAGAAATGAGCCGAATAAGAGGAACAAGCTCACTATCTCCCATCCACTTAGCAATGCGTCCTGCCCCCATATATAATAAGCTAAAGCAGCTAAGTCCAACGAACAGTAAAACATACAGCGATAATCGTAAAATATATGTAACCCCTTTTTCATCTTTTTCCGCAATCCGTTCCGCCACAAGTTTTGAGATGACAACCGGATAGCCATAAGTCGCTAACGAAACGGCAATGGCGTAAATGGGATACACTTGTTGATAAATATAAAAGCCAAGATCTCCAACAATATTTTGATACGGTATACGGTAAAAGGCGCTTAATATTTTCGTAATGAGGGCCGCTACCGTTAATACCATCGTTCCTTTCCATATTTTCCTTTCCGGTGATTCTGTGTCTAAAGCCATTGTGCTTCACCTGCCATGATAATGCTAGCCTTTGCTATTATAGCGCAAAAGAAAAAGGTAGCATAGCAGCTACCTTTCGTCACAGGATAAAGAACGTATAAATTTCTAATCGATGTCTAGCTCTCTTCTGCCAAATAACCTTCTCCCCCAAGGCGGCAAGCACCTCTGAGTACGAAGAACATTTGGCTTCTAGGGAACTAGGAGAGTGACATTTCTCCGTTTGCCCACAGGACGTGGACAGTATTTAGGCAAAACTGAACCTCTTCTGCTTTTCTTATTGTTCCATTTGTCGCGCTAAAAAGCCAGCAGCCGTCTCGACCGCTTTTTGCTCCACTTCACCAAGCACTTTCTCTTTTGATAAAATCACGACTGCACCAATCGGATCCCCATTGGCAACAATTGGACCAATCGTATAAGATCTCAGTTTTTCCGTATGTCCTTCAACAAGTTCAACTTCGCCTTCCTCAGTCTGAAGCACAGAGTGACGTTCTTCCATTACTTTTTCCACTAACGAACTAACGCTTTTATTGAGGAATTCTTTTTTGGAAACACCGGCGACCGCAATAAACACATCCCGATCGCAAATTAACACTGGTTGACCTAAGCTATCAAATAATGCCTCTGCATATTCTTTTGCAAAATCACCCAGCTCACTAATTGGTGAATACTTCTTTAAAATGACTTCTCCGTCACGGTCAACAAATATTTCGAGTGGGTCTCCTTCACGGATACGCAACGTTCTTCGAATTTCTTTCGGAATAACAACCCTTCCTAAATCATCAATTCGACGAACAATACCAGTTGCTTTCATCTACAGATGCCCTCACTTTCATCTAAGGATTGAAGAATACATCGGTGAATGCTTCAATGAAGAATTCACCATTGCTGTGATTAGTATCCTTCACAATCCAAGTTCTATACGTGATGAAAGTGTTTTTTTCAATTTTAGATAAAATTCCCCATCATTCATGATCGCCCATCTTCTTCAAATATAAACACCGTTTTTGAATTAAGCCGTGATCGATTTTTCAGCATTGATATGCGTAAGTTCTTTGACTGTCTCATATAAAATCATGAGCCACTCTTGCGGTTTAAGACCTTTGATATAAAGAACGATTTTTAATTTCGGTCCTTCCATGCCAAAGCCAAACACGCGGCCGTACCGGTCTCCGATTTTCGATAGCCGCTGAATTTGTACTTCTTTAGAAGCTTTTTCATTAAATAATAAATCAATTTGTTGTTTATGCTGTTTAATAAGCTCAATACCGCTTTGTTTGCTATACACTTTAATCTCAGCAATTTGGAATAAATAATCGACCTCATCCGGATATTCACCAAACCGATCAATCATTTCATCGCGAAGTTCTTCGAGGTCTTCGATAGTTTCAATGGCTTTAAAGCGTTTGTACATATCAATCTTTTGCAATCCATCCGAAACATACGTATCTGGAATATAGGCATCGACTTCCAAGTCGATTTCCACATCCAACGGTTTTTCTTCTTGTTTAATTCCTTTTCGTTTCTCAATCGCTTCTTTGAGCATTTGCGAATACAAATCAAAACCGACGGAATCAATAAATCCGTGTTGTTCCGCTCCCAACAAGTTTCCAGCACCGCGAATTGACAAGTCGCGCATGGCAATTTTAAATCCGGAGCCAAGCTCTGTAAATTCTTTAATCGCTTGTAATCGTTTCTCTGCGACTTCGTTTAATACTTTATCTTTACGGTACGTAAAATAAGCATAGGCTACTCGATTTGAACGCCCGACACGCCCTCTTAACTGATACAATTGAGAAAGTCCCATGCGGTCAGCATCATGCACAATTAATGTATTTACATTTGGAATATCAACACCCGTTTCAATGATCGTTGTCGTCACCAACACATCATATTGTCCTTCTAAAAACGCAAGCATTACCGATTCCAATTCGTTTTCTGACATTCTTCCATGAGCGTATGTGACACGCGCATCCGGTACAAGCATAGAAATTTCTTCTGCTTTTACATCAATATCTTCAATGCGATTATAAAGGAAAAATACTTGTCCATCCCGTGCCAGCTCCCGTTCAATTGCTTCGCGCACGAGTTCAGGAGTGTATTCCATCACATATGTCTGAACAGGAAAGCGATTTTCCGGCGGTGTTTCAATAATCGATAAATCACGCACTCCAATCATAGACATATGCAATGTTCGTGGAATCGGCGTTGCCGTCAGTGTTAATACGTCTATATTTGTTTTCAACTGCTTAATTTTTTCCTTATGGCTGACACCGAAACGCTGTTCTTCATCAATAATAAGCAACCCTAAATCCTTAAACGTCACATCTTTTGATAACAAGCGATGGGTACCGATGACCATATCAATTGTTCCGTCTTTTAACCCTTTAATCGTTTCTGCTTGTTGCTTCTTCGTGCGGAAACGATTAAGCACCTCAACCTTAATTGGATAGCCTTGAAAACGTTCTCGAACCGTTTCATAATGTTGCTGTGCTAAAATCGTCGTCGGTACAAGAAGCGCTACTTGTTTTCCGTCCATAATCGCTTTGAACGCAGCCCGAAGTGCAACTTCTGTTTTTCCGTATCCAACATCACCGCAAAGAAGACGATCCATCGGTCTTTCACTTTCCATGTCACGTTTAATTTCTTCGATAGAGCGAAGCTGGTCTTCGGTTTCTTGGTACGGAAATGCTGCCTCAAATTCACGTTGCATTTCCGTATCCGGTGAAAATGCATAGCCTTTACTCGCCTCGCGCTCGGCATAAAGTTTGATTAAATCTTCCGCAATATCTTGAACAGACGATTCGACCTTCTTTTTCACCTTTTTCCATTCGGTGCCGCCAAGTTTATAAATTTTTGGCTCTTTCCCTTCAGAGCCAACATATTTTTGCACTTGGTCAATTTGATCTACGGGCACATACAAAGTATCGCTACCTTGGTATTGAATATGAATATAGTCTTTATGAATTCCATTGATTTCTAATGTTTCAATTCCTAAATATTTTCCGATTCCGTGATTGACGTGCACTACATAATCGCCGACTTGCAGTTCGGAATAGCTTTTAATTCGTTCTGCGTTGGATAGTTTTTGCCGACGAATCGGTTTTTTTACACGCTTTTTAAATAATTCTTCCTCAGTAATGACGGCCAATTTTTGCATTGGAAGTTCAAAACCCGTATTCAAATCTCCTAAAACTATCTGACATTTTCCGTGCATTAACATCGCATGATCGCCTAGCGGAACTACATCGATTTCGTAATCCTCTAAAGTGGATTGTAATTTTTTCATTCGTTCCGCATCCGGAGCCAAAAAGGCAACGGCATATTTTGCCCTTTTCCATCGTTCTACTTCCGATTTTAGTAAAGACATTTGGCCATGGAAGTTTTGCATCTGTTTACAAGAAATATTGACGATATTTTGCGGATGCGTATGCGGAACATGACGTAAAAACAGCGATAAATAAATACGAGGTGCTTTTTGTTTTTGCAATAATTCAGATAAAGAATGGGAAATCGGCACACCATGAATAATTTTTCCTTCCGCCAGCAAACTTGTGTACCATTCTGCCTCTTCTTTATCTAAACTTTCTGTCATTTCTTGTAATCTGCTCATCTCATCTAACAATAGTAGACCGTTGTCCGGCATATAGTCTAGCAAACTAGCAGGTTCATCATAAAAGAGGGCTGAATATTTATATTGTTGCTCAATTTCTTGCCCTTGTTTTAACTGTTCCAGTTCAAATGAAATATGTTCAAGTAGCAATTGCTTTGCTTTCTCATCTTTTAATGTCTTTAAACTTTCCGATAATCCCGCTTCAATTCTCTCAATTCCCCGCTTCAGTGAATCACCATATACAATGATTTCGTCAGCAGGACCAATGGTTATTTTTTGTACCTCTTCACGAGAACGCTGATCATCGATTGTAAACGTACGAATTGACTCTACTTCCGTATCAAATAATTCAATTCGATAAGGGAATTCCGCTGTAAGCGGATAAATGTCAAGGATGCCTCCGCGAATGCTGAATTCCCCTGGAGTCGACACCATTGAAACACGCTTATATCCCATTTGTACTAAGCGCTTTTTATAATGGTCAACATCGATGTCACTATTGACTTCAATGGTTAGTATATTGTCTTTCCATAGCGATTTCGGTGGCAATAAACGTCGCAACCCAGCAATAGGAGAGATGACAATTCCCTTTTGCTGTTCCGTCCAATAGTTCATCACCTCTAGACGTTGCGCTTTTAACTCAGGACTAGCAATCGCCATCTCTGCAGCGATCATTTCATTGACCGGATAAAGAAACACTTCTTCTGTACTTAATAATTGAATAAGATCATCATATATTTTTTGCGCTTGAAACAAATTATGAGTAACGATTAATAATGGTCTGGCTGTTGCTTTATAAAGCGATGACAAGAACACAGACCGGGCTGACCCCGATAGTCCTGCGACTAGCTGCTCTTTGAGTCCTGCTTCCACACCTTTGATAATCGACTGAATATCTTGATTTTCAACAAAATAACGATGCAAGGATAGCACCTCTATCCCCCTCCTCTCATAGCAATAAATACAAAAATGCTTTGGTCTTCCCAAAGCTTGCTATTGTATAAATTTCTCATATTGATGAAGTTCTGGATTCCGTTCAAGCGCCTCTTGACAATCTTCACAAATTGTTTTGACATTGATATCCCCGTTCGGAAGATACGAAATCATGTCTAAACGTTCTTCCTCTGTAAGGTGATGGAATCCTAACTGTTCGCTATATATGGAAACTCTATCAATCGTGCCTACTTTTACTCCGCAATGTCGGCAATAGTAATGCAATGCCATGTAAGTAACCTCCTAATGGTCGTATCCACACATTCATTGTGTACCATTTAGGAGGAAAATATTCATGCGTTAAACTCGTTCATTACCTGCAAAAATGGAGCATTTACCGCTTTTTCACAAGCGGTCGCCGAACGCTTAATTGCTTCTTGAATTTCACTAGATTCCTCTGCAGTAAATCGACCTAATACATAATCGGTTACTTTTTGTCCATGCTCAGGACGGCCAATACCGATACGAATCCGCTTAAATTGTTGCGTTCCTAAATGATGAATGAGCGATTTTATTCCATTATGTCCACCGGCACTTCCTTTTGTCCGCAAACGGATTTTTCCTACAGGAAGATCTAAATCATCATAGATAACAACTAAATCTTCAATATTAATCTTATAATAATCCATTAGCGGGCGAATACATTCCCCTGATAAATTCATATATGTTAAAGGTTTACACAATATCACTTTTTCTCCAGAGACAATGTGAGATGCAAATATTCCGTTAAATTTCGCTTGATTGAGTGAAAGATTCCACCGTCTCATTAATTCATCAATGACCATAAATCCAACATTATGCCGCGTTTGTTCATATTCCTTGCCCGGGTTTCCTAGGCCGACAAATAATTTCAATGCTTGGTCCCCTCCCTTTGTCGTTATACATACTACAAAAGACGTAACCAAATATGGTTACGTCTATAATTATGACTCTGGAGTTGTTTCTCTTCCTTCTTCGGATTCAGGTTGTCCAGACTCTTGCTGTTCGCCGCTATGAATTTCTTCTTCTTGCTGCGGTGGTAAAATCGTTGCAATGACTTCAGTAGGTTCATGATTGATTTCATACTTGCCGTTTGTATCAATATCGCCTACTGTAATCGTTTCGCCTACTTGTAAATGAGAAATGTCAATATCGATGGAAGAAGGGATATTAGCCGGTAGCGCTCGGATCGATAATTGGTGTAATGTTTGTTGCAACACGCCACCATCTTTGACACCAGCTGCTTCTCCCACGAGATGAACATTGACGTCAATATCGACTTCTGTAGACATGTCTACCGCTTGAAAGTCAACGTGAATAATTTCGTTACGAATCGGATCTTTTTGAATGTCGCGAAGGAGTACCGAATGGTTTTCACCGTTTACCGTCATCGTGACAAGACCATTTCGTCCCACTTCGCGAATGGTTTTGATAAAATCAGCAGCATTCACAAAAATCGCTTTATTTTTAACGTTTTTTCCGTATAATACACCTGGAATATTTCCTTGCAATCGAATATTTCGAATTGCAGAATGTGTTTTCTTTGTGCGTTCTTTTGCTTCTAATACAGCCATGAATCATCACCCTCCTGTTTTAGAATCTATGAATTACTTTATCCTAAAACAAGAAGATTTAAACATGTGGCCCCATTAATCAAATAGAGCGCTAATAGACTGCATTTCATGAACGCGAATAATCGCCTCACCAATAAGCGGCGCAACTGATAATTCTACAATTTTATCAATTTTCTTTTCCGCTGGAAGGGCAATAGAATTCGTAACGACAAGTTCTTTGATTTTGGAATTTTCGATGCGTTCGATAGCCGGGCCTGATAATACTGGGTGCGTACAACATGCATACACCTCGGTGGCTCCATTTTCGATTAACGCGTTGGCAGCCAGTGTAATTGTTCCGGCTGTATCGATAATGTCATCAATTAGAATAGCAGTTTTCCCCTCAACTTGTCCAACGATATTCATGACTTCCGCTACATTTGGTTTTGGTCGACGTTTATCGATAATAGCAATCGGCGCCTTTAAGCGATCCGCTAGTCTTCGCGCACGCGTCACCCCACCATGATCCGGAGACACAATCACAATATCGTTAAGATTTTTGCTTCTAAAATAATCCGCTAAAATTGGAACGCCCATTAAATGGTCGATTGGAATATCGAAAAAGCCTTGAATTTGTGGAGCATGCAAATCAAGGGTAATGACGCGGGAAGCACCCGCTGTTTCTAAAAGATTCGCGACTAATTTTGCCGTAATCGGTTCGCGAGAGCGCGCCTTCCGATCCTGACGAGCATAACCGTAATATGGCATCACGATATTAATCGTTTTAGCGGAAGCGCGTTTTAGCGCATCAATCATAATGAGAAGCTCCATTAAATGTTCATTCACCGGAGCACTTGTGGACTGAATCACGAATACATCGCCGCCGCGAATGCTCTCTTCAATGTTAATTTGAATTTCTCCATCGCTAAAGCGTGATACAGAGCATTTTCCTAATTCTACACCGATGACTTGGGCAATTTCTTCCGCCAATTTCATATTCGAATTTAACGCAAATAACTTTAAGTTACCATCAAGATATTGAGACATGATTACCCTCCATTAAGAATTAAGAATTTTTCTTTACATGAAGACGCTCGACGTAGTTTTCTTTATTCACTTGACGAGCACGGGCAATGGATAACGCATTTCCTGGAACATCATCTGTGATCGTAGAACCGGCGGCGACATAAGCACCTTTTCCAATTGTAACAGGAGCAATTAAGTTCGCATTACATCCGATAAACGCACCATCTTCGATTTTGGTCATATATTTATTTTTACCATCATAGTTTACCGTAATCGAGCCACAGCCAAGATTTACATTCGCTCCTACCTCTGCGTCACCGATATAACTTAAATGAGATGCCTTGCTGCCTTTTCCAAAGGTAGATTTTTTAATTTCAACAAAGTTTCCAATCCGAACTTCATCGCTAATTTTCGATGACGGGCGAATATGAGCAAACGGTCCAATGGTTACATCATTTCCAATTTCACTATCATGAGCAACAGAATGACGAATCGTTGTACCATTTCCAACAGAACAATTTTTAATTTCCGAATGAGGACCGATGATACAGTCTTCACCAATCACCGTTTTTCCTTCAATGATCGTGCCGGGATAAATAACGGTATCGCGCCCGATTTCTGCTTCTAGCGATATATACGTATGTTCCGGATCAATAATGGTCACGCCATTGATCATATGTTTACGATTAATTCGCTCACGCATGATTTTTTCTGCTCGGGAAAGAGCAATGCGGTCATTCACTCCGATTGTTTCCTCGAATGAATGAGCTTGGTAGGCAGAAACGATTTCTCCTTTTGTTTTTAAAATTTCAATGACATCTGTAAGATAATATTCACCTTGAACATTATTGTTCGATACGTTTCTAAGCGCCTCAAATAAAGACTTATTATCAAAGCAATACGTTCCTGTATTAATTTCCTTGATAGCCCGCTCTTCCTCTGTTGCATCTTTATGTTCGACAATTTTTTCAACATGTCCATCACGATTACGAATAATACGACCATATCCATTAGGATCTTCCGTAACTGCTGTTAAAATCGTCGCCTTAGCATTTGTGGCAAGATGATGTTCTAACAGCGCTTTCATTGTCTCAGCTGTAATCAATGGAGTATCTCCACAAACAACAAGCGTCACCCCATCCTCGTCTTGTAAATAATGGGATGCTTGCATAACTGCATGAGCCGTTCCTAGCTGCTCTTGCTGAAAAGCAAATTCGCTTTTATCACCAATTTGTGCTTTTACTTGTTCCGCACCAAAACCAACAACAGTGACAAGTTTTTCAAGACCAAGCTGTAATACTTGGTCGACTACATGCTGAACCATTGGCTTACCGCAAACAGGGTGTAAAACTTTATATTGTTTCGATTTCATCCGTGTCCCCTGTCCGGCTGCCAATATTACCGCATATCGTTTAACCATAAACAAGGCCTCCAATACCTTTTTATCCATATTGAATATATCTCAATTAACTATGTATTTCAAGGAAACATTCTATTTTACCAAAAAAAACAAAAAAAGCGGAGAAAAATGAAGAAAAGTGTTCTTCCAGAGAGAAATGATTGCATTTCGACGGTGAAAAGTGATTTTTCATTAGGCATTGCAAGCCAAGCAGACAGTAAGAAATGCGGGGGTGGCGCAAATCGCTCTCGAAGTCAAATGTTCTGCACACATAAACGTGCTTGACACAGAAGGTCTGAACAAATTGCTTTTAAATGTCTATCTCTTACCCAACACAAGATATAAATGTCTAAATGCGTCCATTTTTGAATAGAACTGATTTGAAACAAGAGAACTGCTCCAGAAAATACGATATCTTTACAAAGTGAAAGAGCCTGTCCGATGAGGGACAGACTCCTTATATTTATGAAGCACCAGCTTCTTCAAACTCTTCCTCAAGCTCACCTAGACGGTGATACTCAGCTAATACTGCCTCCTGGATTTTCCCGCGGGTTGTAGAATTAATCGGATGTGCAATGTCACGAAATTCCCCGTCAGGAGTACGCTTGCTTGGCATAGCGACAAACAAGCCATTATTGCCGTCGATTACGCGGATATCATGAACAACAAACTCGTTGTCCAACGTAATGGAGGCAATCGCTCTCATACGTCCTTCGGTATTCACGCGGCGTAATCTTACGTCAGTTACTTCCATCCTGCTCACCACCTTTTCCCTATATAAGAACTTGGTTAATTTTATTCCACATTTCTTCCACATTTCCTTCTTTTTTGTCTAAATTTTTTTATAAAAAATGGCTAAAAAGACCTGTTTCTGTCAAATGATTGACAAAATCTCATCCCAAACGAAGGAAAATAATAGGGAACGGTGGGAAGCAGTGATGTACTTACTTCACTAAAGCAACTACTTCAATTTCAACGAGCGCATCTTTCGGCAATCTTGCCACCTCGACGCAAGAACGTGCCGGCTTATGTTCACGAAAATATTGCCCATATACTTCGTTCACTGCAGCAAAATCATCCATATTTTTCAAAAAAACTGTTGTTTTTACTACTGTTTCGAGTGAAGCCCCAGCTGCTTCAAGAACTGCCTGTAAGTTTTTAAACACTTGGTGAGTTTGCTCTTTAACATCACCTTGAACCATTTCTCCTTCAGGTGTAAGCGCAATTTGCCCTGAGCTATAAAACATATTATTTACAATGATCCCCTGTGAATAAGGACCGATAGCTTGCGGGGCTTTTTTTGTTTCAACTTTTCTCATTATTTTCTCTCTCCTTTCATAATTCCAACCGATTATTCCATAAAGCTGATGTAATTTCCTTCTCGGACAGTAATTTGTTTTTCTTTTATATTAACAGAAGACAGCTTTACTAAGGAAATATATTCATCAACAAGCCGTTCACTCGTTTCCTCGGATTCAACAAGGACACCGATGCCAGCGAGCTGTGCATTAAATTCATTGAGTAAGCTAATCATTCCGTTAATCGTTCCACCAGCTTTCATAAAATCATCAACAATCAGCACGTTCGTTCCCTCAGCTAAACTCCGTTTGGCCAACACCATTGTTTGAATGCGTTTCGAAGAACCAGAAACGTAGTTAATGCTGACCATAGAGCCCTCCGTCACTTTATTATCATGGCGTACGATGACAACGGGAACATTAAGAAAGTGGGCGACAGCATAAGCGAGCGGAATACCTTTTGTCGCAATGGTCATGACGACATCAATGTCTCGCTCAGCAAAAAGGGATGCATATAATCGACCAATTTTGTTTATAATACGAGGATCCCCAAGAATATCTGTCATATATAAATATCCACCGGGTAATAACCGTTCTGGATTGGCAAGCTGTTCACATAAATAATCCACGGTCATTTTTGCTTCCTCAGCAGACATTTTTGGAATATATTGCACACCGCCAGCCGCTCCTGAAAGTGTTTTTAATGTTCCGATTCCTCGCTGTTCAAATGTTTGCTTAATAATCGCTAAGTCCTCGCTAATTGATGATTTCGCAGATTGATAACGCTCTGCAAAAAAAGTAAGCGGCACCAACTGATGCGGATGTTCCAGGAGATAATGTGTCATATCGACTAAGCGGCTACTGCGCCTTAATTTCATAAATGGACCTCCCAAAAAACCGAATATTTTAATGTAAATATAACATTAATGTACGTGTTTAATCAAGCGAATTCCGTTCACCTAATAAGCGAACCGCAAATACTTGGTCGCAAAACCCTCGCAAACCGTTATAAATTCGGTGTAGACGTGAATCATGTTGGACTAATCCAAACACAGTCGGTCCGCTACCGCTCATCAATACTGCATCTGCTCCAAATCGCTTCATCTGCTCTTTAATATGCGCAACTTCTGGATACATCTTCATCGTTACTTCTTCTAATACATTGCCAACGAGCGAACAAATGCGTTCATAATCTTGATTATGAATAGCTTGCACCATGCCGTCAACATCAGGATGTCGAATGGCATTAACATTTAAATTCCGGTACACTTCAGCCGTCGAAACTCCGATCGTCGGCTTTGCTAAAATCACCCAACATGGCGGTGGCGATGGAATCGATTCGATTTTTTCTCCTCTTCCTGTCGCAAGCGCCGTTCCTCCATATACACAAAACGATACGTCAGAACCAATTTTTGCCCCTAGTGCCGCCAACTCATCGAGAGTAAGCCCTAACTTCCAAAGTTTATTTAAGCCGCGTAACGTTGCAGCTGCATCGCTACTTCCTCCCGCTAAACCGGCCGCGACGGGAATCGTTTTTGTAATTGATATCGCTACTCCCTCTCGAATACCGAACGTCTCCTTTAATAAGTTCGCTGCTTGATAAGCAAGGTTACGGTGGTCGTCGGGAACAAACCGGTTATGCGACACAATTTTTATCGTATCGGACGGCAACGGCATGAGTTCAATCCAATCAGCAAGGTCAATTGTTGTCATGACCATCTTGACTTCATGATATCCATCCGGTCGCTTATGTAACACATCTAGGGATAAATTGATTTTTGCCGGAGCTTTTACTAATAATCTCAAACTTTCCACCTACTTTAACGACTTCAAACTTATACGAACATTTTACCATAAAACTAATGAGTCATTGCGCGATATTTCGACACATACGTAAGAAAAACCGAAGCGGTATCGCTTCGGCTGTCGCGGCTGTCTTTTTTGTTAGTTACTTCGTCTTTTCAGCTAAATGCCGTTCGGCCATTTCGATCGCTAACTTTACCATATTTCCCGCATCTCTTGCGCGAATTGCGCCCCAACCTTCTTTTTGAACGACATCATAAAAACCCAACTCTTTCGCAAGCTCCTCTTTAAAGCGTTGCGACATAATTCCTCGGCGTCGACCCAGCGTCAGCAACCCCTTTCAGAAACCGCGACAGTTTTATTATTAAAATAAAGGCGTTTCTTTATGTTCTCCTCATGTTAGAAAAAACGTTAAAAGCTACTAATGCCAAAATAAAAAGCAGCAAACAAACGTCTACTGCCCACCCACTGCCATATGATCATCATCTAAAAACGTTAATTTTACCGTCTCAGTAAGCACATCTGCATAACTATAGGATACCCGTTCAAAAGCATTTTCCTCTTGATCAAGCTCAATCACAAACACAGATGGATATGTTTCCGCCAAAATTCCACATCGTTCAATCGTTTTTCTTCGTCCACCGTTTGCTCTTAATGTCAAACGTTTGCCGACATTAGAGTCCAACGCCTTTTTAATATCGGATAAAGTTTTCGCCATTCGCTATCCACCTCACTGTTATAATTATACCAAACGATAACCATGAAGTCAAAAATAAAAATTATATCAATACTTTTTCATATATGTCAATGCGTATTTTTCTACATTTTTCTCATTTCCATGTATATTATGCACTAATGACATGAAAATTATGTATAACATCAATTTTATTGCAGCATGTGTGATGGATAGAGATTAAAAGACCGCCCTCTATGTTTCGCTATGGCGGCCTTTTTTATCAATCAAGCTCATCGACTAAACGAAAAGGCATTCCTGTACGCAATACCCCTTTTGTTTCTACTCCACCAAGCCCTTTTTCACCGGTAAGTGTGTTTCGCAATACATCCCATACATTGACAGTTTCAATAAACGGGGTAAAACTAATTCTTGAAACGATATAAACGGGATCAAGAGCGTGAATATTTACACGAGCCGGCGAACTGGCAAAATTGGCACCAGCGCGAATCAGTGATTCAAAATGCGATTGACATGCCCCCGCAAAAATAACAAGTTGATCCAGATGAGGGACTTTTCTGCGTGCTTCCTTCACTGTCTGAACAAAATATTTCGAATGGCGGTACGCCTTCAGATCAGTCACTTTCCCTTTCGATTTAGAATATGAATCATGACCTGTAATTACTAAAATATCCGGACGAATTTGTTCAATAAGTCCGCCTACTTTTTCCGGCATATCTTTTTCTTCGCAATAAATCCCATACACCGGAACACCAATTCGCTCGTATAAATCTAAGCATTTGCGCAAATATAAAGGGTCACCATCCAAATGAAGGACGCGCCCTGGAACTTGAAAAAAATCTTTTTCTGTTTTATATCCTCCCGTTGCTCGATACTCCATTTTTTGCTTCATGACGTGATAATCTTGACGAAATAATTTATAGGATTGTTCAATGAGCTCTTTTTCTTTTTTTCTTCTCGCCTGTTGTTCTCGTTCATCAATCGCCACTAAATCGCTGAATGGAGCATCTGCGATTAATCTGACATCTTCACCATGCAGGATGGCTTCTTTTTCCTCATTTTTTTCCTTCACATCAATCACACGAAATAACAAATCGCATCCATACGACTTTCTTGCGACAATATCCCCGACTTTAATATCCATGACGATTCACTCCAAAACTATGCAGTCGTTTACTAAGTAACATATGCATAGCGGAGGAAGGAGGTGATTCGTTTTTGCTTTTCTCGTAGCTACAAAAAAAGGCCCGCAATTAGGCCTTTTGTGCAAATATGGTCCACAATTGATTACTAAGCGAGGCAAATTCATCAATCGAGAGCGTTTCCCCGCGACGGCGCGGATCAATATGAAGTTCTGCCAACACAGTTTCAATCTCTTTTTTTAGGGATTTTCCGTTTGGCAAGTTGCTCATCAAATTGTTTAAAATCGTTTTGCGACGTTGCCCAAAGCTCGCGCGAACAACTTGAAAGAAAAATAACTCATTTTCCACGTTCACGAGCGGTTTTTCTCGTTTTGTGAGTCGGATCACAGCAGAATCGACATTTGGCTGCGGAATAAACACAGTTCTCGGAACGGTCATGACCGTTTCGGCTTTTGTATAATATTGAATCGCAATCGACAGCGAACCGTAATCTTTTGTTCCCGGCTGGGCAGAAATGCGATCAGCAACTTCTTTTTGCAGCATAACAACCATACCGCGAATTGGCAGACGGTCCGTAAGCAGCTTCATAATAATTGGAGTCGTCACATAATAAGGCAAATTCGCAACAACCATAATGTCTCTTATTCCAATTAATTCGTTATCAATCACATGCTGAATATCCGCCTTTAACACATCTTGGTGAATAATGTGTACATTCGAATACGAAGATAATGTATCCTCCAAAATCGGCAGCAACCGCTGGTCAATTTCAAAAGCAACAACTTTTTTCGCACGGCGGGCAAGTTGCTCCGTTAACGCCCCGATTCCCGGTCCGATTTCGATGACGCCCGTTTCACTTGAAAGCTCGGCAAAGTCGACAATTCGCCGCAAAATATTTGTGTCGATTAGAAAATTTTGTCCGAGACTTTTCTTAAAAGAAAAGCCATACTTGTGTAAAATCTCACGAGTACGCATCGGTGTCGCAATATCTTTATTCATGTTGCTTTTCCTCCTGAAGTACTTGCTCTAAGGCAGTGCAAAATGCTTCTTTCGAAATTTGAAACATCTGTAGCCGCTTATGAAGCTGTTTGCCGTTTGTATACCCTATTTTTAACAACTGTCCTAGACGTTGTCGGCGCGCTTTTGCTAAAGCACCACCGATTAAACCAGCTGTCACTAAATCGTCAAATGTAATTTCTTCTTTTAATTCCAACGTTTCCTCATATACATGTTGTAACGCTTGACGAATCGCTGCAACAGATGCATATTCCACTCCAACGCCCCTTCCTTTTTTTGAACGAGCTTCTTCTTTTGGCAAAAAGGCATGTTTACAACCGGGAACATGTTCAGCAATCGTTTTCCGAATTTTTTCTCCCGGAAAGTCCGGATCGGTAAAGATAATAACACCCCTTTTTTCTTTCGCCAATTTAATGCGTTCTAACGTTTCTTCATTAATGGCTGAACCATTCGTCTCAATCGTATCTGCTTCAACGGCGCGCTGAATAGCAACCGTATCGTCTCTTCCTTCGACAACAATAATCTCTTTAATTTTCACCATTTACGCGCAGAATTTCCCATTTAATACATCAGGAATAAGCCATTTTTCCTATTCCCTGCGCTTCCTCCTTTCTTGTAAAATAATCAGTGATGAAACCATTTTTAATCTGAAAAAAATTTGTAATCATCGCAAAAAATTTGAAACTTTTTTTCCTATTGTCTCGTCTAATATGAATAGAAAATCTCCCTCCATTATAACGAAAAAACAGAGGGCAAAAAACCCTCTGCATCTTTTGTGTTAGTTATTGAAGGACTCTTACTTTAACACGCTTTACTCCCCAGCGAAAAGCAGTCGATTTTTCTGGGAAAAATACATCGATTTTATAACCGTTAATTGCCGATCCTGTATCGGCAGCAATCGCATACCCATATCCTTCCACATACACTTTTGAACCAAGTGGAATAATACGCGGATCAACCGCAATGACTTTCATATGAGGATTAGCACGTAAGTTAATGCCAGTTCGTGTTCTTCCTGAACAACCTTCACAATAAGCCGTATAAGCAGTAGCTGTAACGTAAAGTTCTCGCGCTACTTCTTGATTGCCGCGTGATACGACATGAGTAGAGCGGTATTGAGGTGCTTTTGTTCCAATTGCCACAATGCGATCTTTACTTTGTTTGATTGTCTCTGTTTTGATTAGTTTTCTTGACACTTCTTTACCATTTTCCAAAACAACTTCGTATTGTTTTGATACGAGTCCCTTTTCTCCAGGACTAATAATTCGTTGTTCTCCTCTAGGTAGCTTTGCGTCTTTTCGAGTGACGACTGCAAAATTCACTGGTTCTTCCACTACATCGGTGACTTTTTGAACTTTAATGACCTTCACGATCATATTTTCTTTCACTTTTTCGTGCAGCGATGGTTCTACACGATCAAGCTCACCCAATTGAATTTTATGCTGCTTTAAAAAGTCAGCGACCGTAGTCGAAGTTGCCCACACTTGTTGTTGTTTACCACCGACGTTCAGTTTAACCGGGAACGCTTTTTCAAACATCACCTGCATCCCTTTTCTAATCTTCGCATCAAGTGAAGGGGATACTTTATCTTGCTGTTTTACAGTAATATTTTGGGCAGCCAATAAATCTTTTACCGTTTTTGCAGTCGTCCATATTTCTTTTTGTTTTCCGTTCACTGTTAGCGTGACCTGCCTACTTGCTTCCCATACAATGTTCAAATCATCCGTTACCGGGGTGTCCATCGAAGGATATACATAATCCTCGGGACGAGGTTGAATGTGCTGTTCTTTCAATACTTCCTTTACTGTTTTCGCATGCGTGCGAAGCTCCTGCTTTTTTCCATTAGCAGTCAGCGTCACATCCTCTTTCGTGATTTGGTATCCTGCAAATCCCGTTGTTGCAGAAAAAGCTATTAAACTACTAGCTGTGACGGTTAAATTCCTCTTTAATGAACCAGAAAACAACTGTTTTACGTTGGCTAACACGGTGCAAAACGCCTCCTTCTTTCGCCAATAATTTCCCCTCTCCCTTTAACATGTACGCGTAAACACACTCTATTATGCAAAAAATTACGTTAAAAGGGAAGGAAGACTTGTCGACATGTCTATTCTATGCTTTGCTCTAAATTTGTAGAACTGTTTTCTATTTACTTTTTTTTAGACAAGTCTCCCGACAAAGTGACAAATTTTATTAGCGATTGATGCCGAACAATTTTTTCGCGTTATCCGCTGTTTTCTCTGCTACTTCCTCAAATGAAATTCCTTTTAGCTCTGCAATTGCTTCTGCCACATACTTGACATAGCTCGGTTCGTTTCGTTTTCCACGAAACGGATGGGGCGTCAAATACGGGCAATCTGTCTCGATTAATAAATGCTCTAGCGGGATCTCTTTTGCTACTTCCTTTGGTTTTTTCGCATTTTTGAACGTAACAGGACCGCCGAAGGAAATATAAAAGTTCATATCAATACATTGTTTCGCTACTTCGAGACTTCCTGTAAAACAATGCATAATTCCGCCCACTTCTGCAGCTTGTTCCTCTTGTAGAATCTGTAAAACATCTGCTGTCGCTTCACGATTGTGTATAATAATAGGTAATTTTACTTTTTTTGCTAGATCGATTTGCTTACGAAAAACTTCCTTTTGTACTTCTTTTGGAGATTTATCCCAGTAGTAATCGAGTCCCATTTCTCCCAATGCCACAACTTTTGGATGGGCGGTTAGCTCCTCAATCATTTTTAAATCGTCTTCGGTCATATCAATGGCATCAACTGGATGCCAACCGACCGCGGCATAAATAAAATCATATTGTTCTGCCAGTTCGATCGCTCGTGAAATCGTAGGTCGATCAAACCCGACAACAACAATATGAGAAACGCCTTCATCTGTAGCGCGACGAATGACATCTTCTAAATCTTCGCTATATTGAATGGCGTTTAAGTGTGCATGCGTATCAAACAACATGAGAATAACCCCTTTTCTAACCTGATGTTAAGTGTATCATACAAAGCGATTACATATATCACATCTTGTTAACATTTATATTACAAAATGACAACAAAGAGGTGTCATGCGTCCAATTCCAACGCTCCACCTCTTTGAACAAATGATTATTTTATTTTTGCTCCATTTGGAAGGGTTTCATCAACCGTAGCTAAAGAAAGTACCCCATTTTCTTCTCCAGCTAAAATCATGCCCTGAGATAGTTCCCCACGCAATTTGACTGGTTTTAAATTCGTCACACAAATCACTTTTTTCCCAATAAGCTCCTCTGGTTGATAAAATTGAGCAATTCCTGAAACAACTTGTCGTTTCTCATAGCCAAGATCGAGTTGTAGTTTCAGAAGTTTATCGGAGTTTTTCACCTGTTCTGCGTGTAACACTTGGGCCACTCGTAAATCGACTTTCAGAAAATCATCAATGGTAATCTCTGGTGCGGTTTCTTTTGGCTTTTCTTTAGTTGATTGATCACCTTTCATTTGAGCCTTAATATACGCTACTTCCTCTTCTATTTCTAAACGAGGGAAGAGCGGTTCCCCTTTCGCTACCTTTGTGCCTTCTTTTAGGAGACCGAACTGATATAAACTGTCCCATTGTTTTAATTCTTCTTCAGTAATACCGAGTTGGGCAAAAATTTTCTCCGGCGTACGAGTTAAAAACGGCTGTAGCAAAATCGCAATATGACGAAGCGACTCAGCTAAATGAGCCATAACAGAAGCTAATTTTTCCTTGTTCGCCTCATCTTTTGCTAGCACCCAAGGTTGCGTTTCATCGATATATTTGTTCGTGCGACTAATTAACTGCCATACAACTGTCAAAGCGATAGAAAATTCCATTTTCTCCATAGCTTCTTCATACTGTTTCACCGTTTCTTTCGACATTTCGACAAGAGCATTGTCGAATTCCGTCTTTGCGCCACGATACGGCGGAACAACGCCATCAAAATATTTTTCAATCATCGCAACGGTACGGTTTAATAAGTTACCTAAATCATTCGCTAAGTCATAATTAATGCGTTCGACAAATCCTTCTGGCGTGAATACTCCGTCTGAGCCAAATGGCACTTCGCGAAGTAAATAATAGCGCAACGCATCTAATCCATATCGATCGATTAAAGTGACAGGATCTACAACATTTCCTTTTGACTTAGACATTTTTCCATCTTTCATCAAAAGCCAACCGTGCGCAAACACTTTTTTCGGGAGCGGCAAATCTAGCGCCATCAATATAATCGGCCAATAAATAGTATGGAAACGCACGATTTCTTTTCCAACCAAATGTACATCTGCTGGCCAATATTTTAAAAACTTCTCATCGTTCTCTGTTCCGTAGCCTAATGCCGTAATATAGTTAGTTAACGCATCAATCCATACATAAATCACATGTTTTGGATCTCCTGGAACTTTAATGCCCCAATCAAACGTTGTACGTGAAACAGCCAAGTCCTCAAGCCCCGGCTTAATAAAGTTATTAATCATCTCATTTTTTCGCGACTCCGGTTGGATGAACTCTGGATTTTCTTCATAATATTGAAGCAAGCGATCAACATATTTGCTCATTTTAAAGAAATACGATTCTTCTTTTACTTTTTCTACTGGCCCCCCGCAATCTGGACAATTGCCTTCGACAAGCTGCCGTTCTGTATAAAACGATTCACATGGCGTACAATACCATCCTTCATACTCGTCCAAATAAATATCTCCTTGCTCAACAAGACGAGCAAAAATTTTCTCAACAACTTCCTTATGACGTGTTTCCGTCGTGCGAATAAAATCGTTATAGGAAATATCAAGCTTTTTCCATAACTCTTGAATCCCTGCTACAATTTCATCAACATACTCCTGAGGAGTAACTCCTTTTTCCTCGGCCTTCCGTTGAATTTTTTGTCCGTGTTCGTCCGTACCTGTTAAATACATGACATCATAACCGCGAAGACGCTTGTAGCGAGCCATTGCGTCACCCGCTACGGTTGTATACGCATGGCCAATATGTAACTTTCCATTCGGATAATAGATTGGGGTGGTAAGATAAAACGTTTTCTTCTCCATCCTTAATACCTCCTTACCTGTTAGAAGAAAAGCCCTCGCCCAAAGGACGAGAGCGATCAACTACTTTATATTTTACACGATTTTTTACATTCTACAAAAACATCTATTTCTCCTATCTCAGCAAAATATACATAAAAATTTTCATTTCTGTCAATACAATCTTCTGGAAAGGTCATATAAAGCAGAAAATTGTCGAATTACTATTATAGAAATAAACATTTTTTCTTTTTTATCTCTATTCTTACAAAGACCTGCATTTTGTAGAAAAATAATATACATTTTTTTTTAATTTTACATATAAAAGGATTGACTCATAATGGAAACATTGATATGATTATGCTGTAGGAAATTTGTCGAATATTGACGAATAAAATCCTAACAAAATAGAAAACTATTTAATAGAGAGGAGAGCATTCAATGAAATCTACAGGTATTGTGCGTAAAGTGGATGAATTAGGCCGTGTCGTAATTCCGATTGAATTGCGTCGTACATTAGATATTGCTGAAAAGGATGCGTTAGAAATCTACGTTGACGATGAACGCATCGTCTTGAAAAAATATAAACCAAACATGACATGTGTTGTTACTGGCGAAGTTTCTGATGACAACTTCAAGCTTGCTGGTGGCAAAATCATTTTAAGCCGCGAAGGTGCTGAAATTCTTCTTAAAGAAATCCAAGAACATTTACAAATGACAAAATAAAAAAAAGTTTCTCTAGATTTTTTCTAGAGAAACTTTTTTATTGATGATACTCTTGATATACTTCCCGTTTCGGCATATTACGATCTTTTGCCACCTGTTTGACCGCTTCTTTCGAACTGAACTTCTTCTCGTGAATATAGTAATCGACATGTTCGATAATAGAAAGCGACTGCCACCATTCATCCTTCACGACTCCTGTTTCTTTTGCTCCTTCAACAATAATACAAAATTCGCCACGAATATCGTTGCTTTTGACCCAATCAACGACTTCGCTCATCGTGCCGCGAATAAACTCTTCAAATCGCTTCGTCAGCTCGCGGCATAACACAATGGTACGTTCACCAAACACGTCATACATCATGGTTACGGTTTCCTCTAATCGATGCGGGGCTTCATAAAAAATGATCGTATCCTGAATATTCTTTAATGCTTCTAGCTGCTTTTTCTTTTCTTTTTTTCCCCGTTCAAGAAACCCGAAAAAATAAAAATGATTCGTCGGTAATCCTGACGCGACCAACGCTGTTACGGCAGCATTCGCTCCCGGCAACGGAACGACGGTGCATTTTTCTTCGATGGCCGCTAAAACAAGATCATACCCAGGATCAGAAATCCCCGGTGTTCCGGCGTCACTTACTAAAGCAACCGTTTTTCCTTCCCGCAACCATTCGACAATCTTTTTACCGCTGGTGTATTTATTGTGCTCGTGATAGCTAATCACGGGTGTGGAAATGTCAAAGTGGTTCAGCAATTTTTTCGTTTGTCTTGTGTCTTCTGCGGCAATGACATCTACTTCTTTTAACACACGCAACGCTCGAAACGTCATATCCTCAAGGTTGCCAATCGGTGTAGGGACAATATACAAAATCCCGCCTTCATCCTTTACAAAACTTTTTTGTTGCCAAAGCATATCTCTTCTTTACTCCTTTACGATGAAGTTCCATACAAGATTTGCTTCACTTCATCTGTGTACTCATTATGATCATTATATACAATAAGAGGCGGTAAAATTTTTAAATCAGGACTTCCATCTTTGATACCTTCAATTAAAATCGTATTCGCCTCTTTCGCCATTTTCGGATAAACAAAGCGCAATCGTTTCGGCTCTAACCGATATTGTCTCATTAACGTCACAATATCTAACAAGCGCCCTGGCCGATGAACAAATGCCGCTTTTCCTCCTTGTTTCAACAATTGGCTGCTTACTTTAATGACATCCTCTAATGTGCAGTAAATTTCGTGACGGGCAATCGCAAAGTGCCGATTTTTATTCATCTCATCAGCACTAATGGTCGGAAAATATGGAGGATTGCACGTCACTACATCATACTTGCTATACCCTAGTTGACGCGGCATATCCTTAATATCCCCATGAATAATTTCAATTTGCTCTTCTAATTGATTATATTGGACGCTTCGCCTCGCCATGTCATAAAGGCGTTCTTGAATTTCAACACCAATAATTTTCCCTTTCGTTCTTTTACTTAATAATAGAGGAATGACACCATTGCCCGTACATAAATCAACAATTTGCCCTTTTTGAATCGGCATATACGCAAATTTCGCCAACAACACAGCGTCTAAAGAAAACGCAAAAACAGACGGGCTTTGAATAATCCTCATGTCTTCATTTAAAAGATAATCCAGTCTTTCATCATCATATAGCTCAATCACTTGCCATACCCTCTTTCACCATCTTCAAGAAAAGAGCCTCTCCTTATTTGGAAAGGCTTTATCGCTTCCTTATTTTTTATTTAAAAAAGATAAGCAAAACAGACAATCTCCTTCTCGAACACTTCCATAATGAACGTTGCAAATATGAAACCCTTCCTGATAGAGCCGCGCTAAGTTATCATATCCTTCGCCGATATCAATTAACTTTCTTTCCTGCTTATGTTTGTTGGATTTTCCTTTTCTTTCTATCACCATTGTTTCCTCAGTTATTTGCTCAAGTCGCTGGCGCAAATGTTCATTTTCCATGTGTAAACGTTGGTTCTCCTCAAGCAGTTGAGCAAGATGTTCTTTCAGTTCAACAAGTTGACGGTACAAATGGCTAATTTGTTCTTCCATACTTGTTACCGATTGAAATATCTCTTTCTTATCCACGTAAATCCACCTCATTAATCTGTGGCTTGAATCGATAAGGCTCCTTCTTTGATTAATTCATCGATTGTATATTCTACCACTCGCTCATGCTCCGGTAACTCCACTTGTAGCACTCTTTCTAAAATATTTAACCCGATCACCTTTCCAAGACCGTGAGGAGTTTCAATGTACTCTCCTAAATCAGGAAGTTGTTCCTTCGCTGTTTCGTATTCATCATTTTCATACTTTAAGCAACACATTAACCGGCCACAAAGACCGGAAATTTTCGTCGGATTCAATGATAAATTTTGGTCTTTGGCCATTTTGATGGACACAGGGTCAAAATCTCCTAAAAAAGTAGAGCAACAAAGCATTCTTCCGCATGGCCCGATTCCCCCAAGCATTTTCGCTTCATCCCGCACTCCGATTTGCCGCAATTCAATACGCGTACGGAAAATCGCAGCCAAATCCTTGACAAGCTCGCGAAAATCGACTCGTCCGTCGGCTGTAAAATAAAAAATGACTTTATTGCGATCAAATGTATATTCCACGTCCACAAGTTTCATCTCAAGACCGTGCTCTTCTACTTTTTTCAAACAAATGTGATACGCCTCTTGTGCCGCTTTTTTATTTTCTTCGACAACAAGCTTATCTTTCGCATCAGCAATGCGAATCACTTTCTTTAAAGGTAGCACAATATCGTTCTCGCCCACTTGTTTGTTACTAATAACAACCTTGCCAAACTCAATACCGCGAACGGTTTCCACGATGACAAATTCTCCGTTTGGAATCGTTAATTCCCCTGGATCAAAATAATAAATTTTCCCGGCTTTTTTAAAACGAACACCGACTACATTATACAAATGCCCTTCCCTCCTTTAAATTGAGGATAAGTTGCTCCATTAACAAATGCACATTCATATTTGTATTTAAACGCGCTTTCGCCTGCAAAATGATCGACATATTTTCAATGATCCTTTTTTGTGAACAGGCCATTGCCCATTGCTGTAAATCGTTCATCCGGTCACGGTAAATCACTTTTTCTGGCTCGCCTAATTGGATATACATCATATCCTTATATATATACAATAATAAATCCAATCCTAAATCCGCTTGCTGTTTCTCTTGAAAGTGCGGAATCCACTGTTGTTGTATGATAAAAAGAGCTCGTAAATCGCTCTTGTTGAGCGCTTCATATAATTGTAACACTATTTTTCGCGCTTGCGCAAACCAATCATCTCGACTTAGTTCGAGCGCTTCCTCCCGATTGTTCGTGACATGGGCGGCAAGAAAGGCGAGGTGAGGTGGAATTTGTTGTTCTTGTAAATACGTAGCGAGGACTGTCGGTGGTAATGGTTGAAACGATAACACTTGACATCGAGAAATAATCGTTGATAACATGCGGTGATATTGTTCCGTCAATAAAATAGCAGTCGTTCCCGGGTGCGGCTCCTCCAAAAACTTCAATAAACTATTGGCTGCATTGGTCGTCATTTTATCAGCGTGCTCAACAATGTAGAGCTTTTGATTGGATTCGACACCCGTTTTTGAAAATTCCTCTTGCAGTGCTTCGATTTGCCCTTTTTTAATCGACTGCCCATCCGGCTCAATAACATGAACATCTGGATGGTTTCCGGAATCGATTCTTCGACAATTTCTACATTCATGACAAGGTTGGTATCCTTTTCGATTCAGACAAAATAAACTTTTCGCAAATAAGAGGCTTACTTCTTTTTTTCCCGTTCCCCGTTGCCCTTCAAACAAATATGCGTGAGCCACCCGTCCTTTTTCAATGCTTTTGGCGAGCATTTTCATAACTGTAGGCTGATATTGTTCAAGCTGTTCCCATACAACAGCCACGTTCATCACTCTCTTATCTTTTTATTGTTATTCTAACATGTCTTGATGATTTCATCATGTTCTGTTTCATGAAAGAACCGCTTTTATCTTCTTGAAATTTTTTCCATCACGATCGTTACTGTCATGTCAAACACTTCGTCTATCGACTTCGAAGCATCAATTGTAACAATCCGGTCGGAAAATCGTTCCGCCAACTGCAAATATCCTTGTCGTACTTTATTGTGAAACGACAAACTTTCCATATCAAGACGATTGATCTCTCTCGATTGATTTTTCTCAATTCGTTCTAAACCAATCTGAGGGTCTAAATCAAAATACACCGTAAGCGAAGGAAAATACTTGTCAATCGCAAATTGATTAATGCTTAATACTTCATCGACCCCTAATCCTCTCGCAAATCCTTGATAAGCTAGGGAGCTATCAATAAAGCGGTCACATAACACGATTTTTCCGCTTTCTAGAGCCGGAATAATCTTCTCCACAAGATGCTGTCTTCTTGCGGCCGCATAAAGCAGTGCCTCAGTGCGCCCATCCATTTTCGTATGTAGCGGATTTAAAATGATCGCGCGAATTTCCTCAGCGATCTCAATCCCCCCTGGTTCCCTTGTCGAGACAACATCGAACCCTTTTTCTTTTAAAAATGCTGTCAGCTTTGTTATAACTGTTGTTTTTCCTGCTCCTTCTGGTCCTTCAAATGAAAAAAAATGTCCTGGCATCGTTGTCATCCTTTCTCATACAAAACTTTTATCGTTCAAATACCTCAATTTGATACGAAGATAAAAATTTTCCACCTTGAAAATGGGAACGATGTTGTTGCAATTCAATAAGACGCTCGATATGTTCCTTATGAATGACTTCTCCCATAAGCAGTAAAGGAACACCTGGGGGATACGGAATGATTGTTTCTGCTGCCACAAACCCTTCCGCTTTTTCTAAATCGATCACTTTTTTAGCTACATTTCGTAAATGCTTATAGGAGATAGAAGA
Organism: Thermaerobacillus caldiproteolyticus; assembly: GCF_015326725.1. Classification (NCBI taxonomy): domain Bacteria; kingdom Bacillati; phylum Bacillota; class Bacilli; order Caryophanales; family Anoxybacillaceae; genus Thermaerobacillus; species Thermaerobacillus caldiproteolyticus. The sequence continues at coordinate 3,170,815 of NZ_CP064060.1, read as the reverse complement.
AGTCGTTGGAAATGAAAATGGACGAAACTCTCGTTCATGATGACGTAAACCTTGGAATGCATTTTTTATTTTCCTTACAACCTCATGCACATTCTCTAGCAATCCAAGCGGATACACAAATAAAACATTCAACGGATCCGCCAATTCGGTAAAGATTCCTTCGTTCTCTAATCGTCCTTGCAGCTCATAACCGGATAAGGAACTTCTTGTTTGCACTGTAATTTTCAATAAGTCGGTCGTAACCAATGGATCCGTTGATTCTGCGACGGTTACCCCTTCTATTTCCTTCAACAACTCTTTAAACAAACGAATTTGCTGGACAATTTCATTAATATCGTCCTGCGATAGACTAGCTAAATAACTTCTTGCTACATCCAGCGACGCCATAATGGGATAAGAAGGGCTGCTCGACTGAAATACTTGTAAAAAATATTTCAGTTTTTCTTTATCAACGAATGAACTATTGACATGTAAATACGAACCCATCGTCATCGCCGGCAACGTTTTATGAGCCGATTGAACGACGACATCTGCCCCGCACGCGATAGCCGTTTTCGGAAACGGGCTGCCTAGTATAAAATGGGCCCCGTGCGCCTCATCAACGAGCACAGGAATTTCATAAGAATGGGCTATGTTTACGATTTCGGTCATATCGATCGCCATACCGTAATAGTTGGGGTTCGTCAAAATTAACGCTTTCGCATCTTGATGAAGTTCAATGACCTCTTTTACCGTTTCATATGCAACGTAAGAAGCAACACAAACATCTTGATCAAATTCCGGTGGAAGAAAAATAGGAGTCGCCCCCACTAACTGAAGAGCATGAATGATGGATTTATGACAATTCCGCTGAACAATCACCTTTTTCTCTTCTTCACATGTCGCAAAAATCATCGCCAAATTACCAACCGTTGAGCCGTTGACTAAAAAAAATGTTTCATCCACCCCATAAAATTCAGCCGTCAACCTCTGTGCTTCGGCAATGACGGATTCCGGGTGGTGCAAATCATCTAGTCCTCTCAACTCGGTCACATCAATTTGTAATAAACGCTCAAAGTCCCCCCGTGCCGCTTTTGGAAATACGGCTCCATACTTATGGCCAGGAACATGAAAAGATAAAGGATTTGCTGCAGTATGTCGCTTTAAAGCGGTATATAAAGGTGTTTTTTGCTGATTATCACTCACGTTTGATCACATTCCTTTTTTCTTCTTCAATAAATATATTAAAATAAAACAGGCCCCATTAATAGGACCTATGAATATATTTCTCGATTTGTGATTTTTTTTAATTGTTGTAGATAAAAACGATATTTCGGATCATCTGTTTCTGTTTGAATGATTTCTTTTTCACAGTCTAAGCAAAGAAACTGTGTATAAATGCGAATCCCTTTTTCTTTTCGCTGTTCGCAAACAATGCATATTTCCCCCACAGAATGATTGGCTGTCGACGACACCTTCTCCACCTCCCACCCTTCATCCTTCCCTTTTTTATAAGTTTCTATACTTACAAGATATGTGTTTTTCGCTAATTTGTTGTAGAAAATCAATAAATCACGCAATGATTTTATATTCATTTTGGTCAAAAAAATAAAAGCAAGAGCTATGCTTGCTTTTTATAGACTATGAGGCTATTTTTATTTTACCATCTCTGTCAAGTCGACGTTCAAGTGCAAGGGAAAGTAAAGACAACATGTAGTTCACCACGAAATACATTAGAGCCGTCAGCAACAAAATCGGCGTTACGTAATTGACATTTCCGTTGTAAATGACTTTCGCATTATGCAACAATTCCGGAAGAGAAATAACAATTGCTAACGATGTATCTTTTAACAAAGAAATGAACTGGCTCACTAGCGGGGGAATCATTCTTTTCAAACCTTGCGGCAAAATAATATGCCATAGGGTCTGTATATAAGTCAATCCTGAGGCTCTTGCTGCCTCAATTTGTCCCTTTGGAATGGAAGATAAGCCGCTCCGAACAATTTCCGAAATCATCGCTGACTCAAACACCGTCAATGCAGCGATGGCAGCGAGCGATATGCTTAATTGGATCCCTACTTCTGGCAAGGCAAAATAGGTGAAAAAAATAATGAGTAAAAGTGGTAAATTACGAATCGTTTCCACACCGACAGCCATTATTTTTGATAGTACGGGAATGTCGGCATACCGCAATGTACCAACAAGGCTTCCGATAATAAAACTGAATATGATAGATATAAAGGCAACTTCTAGCGTCACGATAAAACCTTTTCCTAAATAAATGAGATGATCTGCAGAATAAGCGCCGGAAAAATCCATGCAAATCCCCCTTTCAGTAACCTCTTGCTAATCTCCGTTCAAGATATCTAACAAAAGAGCTTAATGGTATCGTTAAAAGTAAATAAAAGGCTCCAACGAAGATGTATGTATCAAAGGTGACATACGTTTTTTCATGAATCATATCACCAAAATACATAAGGTCAAAGCCTGCAAAAACACCTAAAATGGACGAGTTCTTCACAAGGTTTAAAAACTGGTTACCAACGGGCGGAATGACAATTTTAATCGCTTGCGGCAAAATGACATATTTCATTGCTTGGATATACGTAAGCCCTGACGAACGAGCCGCCTCCATTTGCCCTCTGTCGACTGATTGAATGCCGGCCCTTATTGCTTCCGCTATAAACGCAGCTGTATAAATGGACAACCCAATCGTTCCGGCAGTGAATCCGCTTAAATTAATATGAAAAGCACTTAAACCGTTATAAAAAAAGAAAGCAATTAATATAAGCGGAATATTCCGAATAAATTCAACATAACAAGCTCCGATCCAGTTGACTATTCGTACAGGAGCAATTCTCATCACAGCAATGATGGTTCCTAAAACAAAGCTTCCCCCAAGCCCTATTAAACTAATCTTGATCGTATTCAACAATCCCTGTAAATAAAGGTCAAAATAATCGGTCAAAATGGAAAAATCAAGCATATACTTCCCCCTTACTTTACATATAAGGATGGGCTATTCGCCCATCCCTAACGCTCATCTATTCTTTAATCCATTTATTTTTAATCTTGTCATATTCTCCGCTATCCTTTAATTTTTTCAAAAATTCATTAATGCGCTGAACAAATTCTTTTTCTCCTTTTTTTACAGCAATTCCATATGGCTCCTCCGTAAATGTCCCTCCAACTACTTCATAATTTTGATCTTGTGCGGCCATCCCGTACAAAATCGCATTATCCGTCGTAAGTGCATCGCCTTTTCCAGACTTCAAAGCGGTGAATGCTTCAGCGTAGTTTTCAAATTCTAACACTTCCACTTCCGGAGCCACTTTTTTGATATTATCTACAGACGTGGCCCCTTTGACCGCCAACACTTTTGTTCCCTTTTTTAAGTCCTTTACGCTTTTAATCGTACTTCCTTTTTTCACCAGCAATGATTGTCCAGCATCAAAGTATACATCCGAGAAATCTACTTCTTTCTTCCGTTCTTCGGTAATCGTCATCGTAGCAATAATCGCGTCAATTTCCCCGTTTTTCAGCATTGGAATGCGAGTTTTAGACGTTACTTCTTTAAACTCTACTTTATTCTCATCTCCAAGAATATCTTTGGCTAACGCCTTCGCAATATCGATATCAAATCCTTCTACTTTCCCTGTTTTCGGATCTTTATAGCCGAATAAGTACGTATCATTTTTTACACCGACAATTAATTTTCCGCGTTTTTTTATTTTTTCTAATGCATTCACATTGGTATTTTCATCTGTCGACTTACTACACCCGCCTACAAAGGCAACGGCTAAACAAAAAAGAAAACTAATGCATACCCATTTGATAAGTTTTTTCACTTGACATCCCCCTTACTTTGGTTAATGATTTAACACTTTTCCTAAAAATTCTCTCGTTCTTTCTTCCTTCGGATTAGCAAAAAACTGCGTCGGCTCTCCTTCTTCAATAATTCTCCCTTCATCCATGAAAACGATTCGATTTGCCACTTCGCGAGCAAATCCCATTTCATGTGTCACTACGACCATCGTCATTCCTTCTCTCGCTAGAGATTTCATGACATCTAACACTTCACCGATCATTTCAGGATCAAGAGCTGAAGTAGGTTCATCAAATAACATAATGCTCGGTTTCATTGCCAATCCTCTTGCAATAGCCACTCTTTGTTGCTGTCCGCCCGATAGTTGTGAAGGGTACGCATGAGCTTTATCAGGAATTCCTACCTTTTCTAAATAGTAGATTGCTGTTTTTTCCGCCTCTTCTTTCGACTGTCCAAGAACTTTAATCGGAGCTAGCGTAATATTTTGCAAAACGGTTTTATGAGGATACAGATTAAAGTGTTGAAAGACCATACCGATATTTCTTCGCAATTCATTAACATTCGTATGTTTATCATGGACTTTTACACCATTAACAAGCAATTCGCCACTTGTAATGGCTTCAAGACGATTAATACACCGTAACATTGTACTCTTCCCTGAACCAGAAGGACCGATAATAACCACGACTTCTCCCTTATTCACTTCAAGGTTAATATCTTTCAACACATGAAAAGTACCGTAGTATTTATTGACGTTCCGAAATACGATCATATCTTCCCTCCTTCTCAAATGATTGTCCTTCATTTCATGTTTATTTCACTTGTCGCAGGAGAAGTCCTATTTTTGCAAGTTTTTTTTAAAAAATATCTGGTTTGAAGTAGGAATGTCAAACAAGTTGTTAATATCTTTTACAAATTTTCAAATTTATTTATAATCATAAAAAAATAGGAAAATAGCAGATTGAGTTGAACATGAGATAAAAAACGATGAGATGGAATAGAACGTAGAGAGCAAATTTAAACACAAAATGACAAGACTAGACTGCTAGTAGTTTGTTTGCCTAAAGAAAAAAGGACCGATTAAGTGAATCACTTAATCGGTCCTTTTACCTCTCACTATTGCCTAGCGACGACCTACTCTCGCAGGGGCGCTGGCCCCAACTACCATCGGCGCTGGAGAGCTTAACTTCCGTGTTCGGGATGGGAACGGGTGTGACCTCTCCGCCATTGTCACTAGGCAAGATATCGAATTGGACAAATATGATTATAACGAACCTATCGGTTCTGTCAAGAACTTTTTTGTTCTCTCAAAACTAGATAACCGATATCCATGCAAAGAAGCGAACGCTCGGCTTCACCTTTTTCTTGGTTAAGTCCTCGATCGATTAGTATCCGTCAGCTCCACGTGTCGCCACGCTTCCACCTCGGACCTATCAACCTCGTCATCTTCGAGGGATCTTACTCGCTTGACGCGATGGGAAATCTCATCTTGAGGGGGGCTTCACGCTTAGATGCTTTCAGCGCTTATCCCTTCCGCACATAGCTACCCAGCGGTGCCCCTGGCGGGACAACTGGTACACCAGCGGTGCGTCCATCCCGGTCCTCTCGTACTAAGGACAGCTCCTCTCAAATTTCCTACGCCCGCGACGGATAGGGACCGAACTGTCTCACGACGTTCTGAACCCAGCTCGCGTACCGCTTTAATGGGCGAACAGCCCAACCCTTGGGACCGACTACAGCCCCAGGATGCGATGAGCCGACATCGAGGTGCCAAACCTCCCCGTCGATGTGGACTCTTGGGGGAGATAAGCCTGTTATCCCCGGGGTAGCTTTTATCCGTTGAGCGATGGCCCTTCCATGCGGAACCACCGGATCACTAAGCCCGACTTTCGTCCCTGCTCGACTTGTAGGTCTCGCAGTCAAGCTCCCTTCTGCCTTTGCACTCTACGAATGATTTCCAACCATTCTGAGGGAACCTTTGGGCGCCTCCGTTACTCTTTGGGAGGCGAC
>NZ_CP064060.1:3145000-3160000 GCF_015326725.1 Thermaerobacillus caldiproteolyticus | reverse complement strand
GCCTTTGCGCCGCCAAAACATGCGACTCACCTCACGTTATAGCTCACGACGACCTTCGAGCGCCTTCGAAAGCGTTACTTCGTCTGCATATTCCAAATCCCCACCAACCGGCAAACCGTGAGCAATTCTTGTAATCTTAATACCCGTCGGCTTCAATAAGCGTGATATATACATTGCTGTTGCTTCACCCTCAATATTAGGGTTTGTTGCTAAAATCACTTCTTGTACCGTTTCATCTTGAAGTCTTTTTAATAGTTCAGGAATTTTTATATCTTCAGGACCGATGCCGTCCATTGGAGAAATAGCGCCGTGCAGCACATGATAAAGCCCATTGTATTCCTTCATCTTCTCCATGGCGATTACATCTTTCGGGTCTTGGACTACACATATTGTTGTTTTGTCTCGTCTTTCATCTTCACAAATATAACAAGGATCTTTATCGGTAATATGCCCGCATATCGTGCAATATGTTAAGTTTCTTTTCGCATTAACTAATGCCTTCGCAAAATCTAGCACTGTATCTTCTTTCATGTTCAGGACAAAAAAAGCCAAGCGAACGGCTGTCTTTGGCCCAATTCCAGGCAATTTCATAAAGCTATCAATAAGTTTCGATATTGGCTCCGGATAATGCATGAAAAATCCTCCTAGAATAAGCCAGGGATGTTCAATCCTTTTGTAAATTGTCCCATTGTTTCAGCTGTGAGTTCATCCGCTTTCTTTAAAGCATCATTTGTTGCTGCTAAAATTAAATCTTGTAGCATTTCGATATCTTCTGGGTCGACAACTTCCTCTTTAATTTTTACTTCAAGAATTTGTTTGTGACCGTTAGCAATGACTGTAACCATCCCGCCACCAGCAGTGCCTTCCACTGTTTTTTCCGCTAATTCTTCTTGTGCTTTTTGCATTTCTTTTTGCATTTTTTGCATTTGTTTCATCATTTTTTGCATATTTCCCATTCCACGCATCATGTTCATTTCCTCCTTAAATCATTTACTCTTTAATTTCAATTAATGCTTCGCCAAACAACCGCTTTGCCTCAGCAATAAGAGGATCTTCCTCTTTTTCACGCTGTGTCCCTTTTTCGCGAATAAATTCTTCTCTTATTTTTCCCCATTCTTCATCAGGAACAGCTACCATTTCAAAACGTTTGTTTGTTAGGTCAAATAAAATTGACTCTACATTATCTTTTACATGATTGGTATTATCAGCTGCCATTTTACAATGAATTTCATACTTAAACTTCAACACAAAAGCATTCGGACTTGCTGCCACCGGTTCACTTTCTTGCAATAATGCTGCATGTGATACTTTATTTTGCTTTTTTAAAATATCTAACATTTCTCCCCAATGGCCTTTAATAAGCGATAGATCTTGATGAGTCGCCTGCTTTAATATTTCATGAATACGGCCTACTGGAACTTTGTAGCCACTCGTTCTCGTTGACTTTGCTGGCTTTTTCGCCTGTACGGACGAACCCTCTTTCGCTGTAACAGAAATCCCTTGCTCTTTCAAACGAGATAACTCTGCCTCTAGATTTTCTACTTTCTTTATGAGCGATTGAATTTCTTCAGACATCGAGAACGTGTGTCGATCTTCTTGATGGCAAAGTTTTACTAAAGCCACCTCTAAAAAAATGCGAGGATGATTCGTCCATTTCATCTCTAGTTGACTTTTGTTCAATATTTCAATCGTTTCATAAATGGTTGGTAATGGAATGGATTGAGCAAGCTGTTGAAACTCATGATCCATGCCCATTCCTTTAATGATGCCTTCTAAATGAGGAGCTGTTTTATATAGCAAAAGATCCCGGTAATAAAAAATTAAATCTTCAATGAGACGATTAGGGTCTTTCCCTTGGTTCATGAATTCTTCTAATGACTGTAGGACTTTTGCTATGTTTTTTTCATATATCGCTTGAACAAGACCAGCTAACGTAAAAGGAGACACGGCTCCTGTCATCGCCAGTACATCTTCAAGCAATACTTCCTCTTCGCTGAACGAAATCGCTTGATCAAGCAGGCTCAAAGCATCGCGCATTCCACCATCGGCAGCACGAGCAATGGCGAATAGCGCTTCGTCTGAAGCCTTTATGTTTTGCTGATCAACCACTTGTCTTAATCTTGAAACGATCGAATGAGGCTGAATTCTGCGAAAATCGAAGCGCTGACAACGAGAAATAATCGTAGGTGGAATTTTATGCGGCTCTGTTGTCGCTAAAATAAAAATAACATGTTTAGGCGGCTCTTCTAACGTTTTCAGCAACGCGTTAAAAGCGCCAATCGAAAGCATATGCACTTCATCAATGATATATACTTTATAGCGAACAGAGGTCGGTGCAAATTTTACTTTGTCACGAATATCTCTAATTTCATCGACTCCGTTATTTGAAGCAGCGTCAATTTCTAGAACATCCGGAATGGATCCATTTGTAATTCCAATACAAGCTGGACATTCGTTACACGGTTCCATCGTTGGCGCATTTTCACAATTGACTGCTTTCGCTAAGATTTTCGCAGCGCTTGTTTTTCCTGTTCCACGCGGACCAGAAAAAAGATACGCATGGGATATTTTATTTTGAAGCAGGGCACTTTGTAATGTTTTCGTTACGTGTTCTTGACCGACAAGATCCGCAAAGCGTTGCGGTCGAAAAACACGATATAAAGCCTGATATGTCACGAAATTGCCCTCCTCTTTTCTCTCATCTTATTTATTATATAATGTCTTTGTTGTTTTTCAAAATAGGAAATAAAAATAAAAAAACTCACTCGCCTTGAGTGAGTTTTTGCTTATTTTATATATATTTGCCGTGCACCTTCCGTCGATTAGCTGCCCCAAGCGTTGCTCAAGCAGTTAGCTCGGCCCAGGCTCCCCCACGGCACATGGGAGTATCCGCTTACTGCTGCTTCCTTCCGGACCTGACAGGGTTCACGGAATCCCATTGCGTAGGACCCAGACGTCAACACCACTTACTTGAGACAGACCTTACAGCATACTAACCTCAAGAAGGAATTCGGCCTCGCTAGAGCGGATTGCGAGTACAGGGCACCGCTACCTCCCCGCTTAGCACGGCAACTATAAGTATATCGATTTTCTAATAAAAATGCAACGATTGTATGATGTAATTTAATTGGGATTTTCCCTAATATTTTCATGTTTCTGTTTTTGTTGCTTCTTTTTCGTTCTTAGCTTCTGAAAAAATTCACTTAACATTTGTCCGCATTCTTCTTTCAGTACGCCGCTGACAACCTCTGTTTGATGATTAAATCGGTCTTCTTGCAATAGATTCATCAGTGTTCCAGCACATCCGCCCTTTGGATCACTTGCTCCAAATACGACTTTTTTTACTCGCGAAAGCACAATTGCTCCTGCACACATCGCACAAGGCTCTAGCGTCACGTATAATGTCGTTTCTTCTAAGCGCCATGAACCTAATCGCTTGCATGCTTCATCAATGGCCAAAATTTCTGCATGGGCAATCGCACGCTGCTCTGTTTCCCGCAAGTTATGAGCACGGGCAATGACTTCACCATCTTTGACGATCACAGCTCCGATCGGTACTTCTCCGATTTGCTCAGCTTTTTTCGCTTCCTCAATCGCTAGACGCATATAGTACTCGTCATTCATCATCGTAAAGCTCCTTATAAAAATAAACGTCATTTCCTTTTTTAATTCATCATAAAATAAGAGGAACGAAGACGCAACTAGGAGGGAGCGTATGCAAATTCATGTCGTACAACGCGGACAAACGTTAACAGGAATTGCTCAGGCGTATAACACCAATCCCGAAGAAATTATTAGAGCAAATGAACTTCCCAATCCAAATAACCTCGTTATTGGTCAAGCAATCGTCATCCCTATTGTTGGTCGTTTTTACTGGGTACAACGCGGCGATAGTTTATGGTCCATCTCTCGTAAATTCTCAATTCCGGTACAACGGCTCGCCGAAGTAAACGGTATTCCTCTCAATCGTCCTCTACAAATTGGTCAGCGTTTATACATTCCTCCAGCATCAAAACGAAATGCAGAATTTAATGGGTATGTCGAGCCGCGTGGGACCTCCGTCAGTCCTGCACTTGAAACAAGCGCCAGTCAAGCTGCTCCATATTTAACCTATTTAGCACCTTTCAGCTTCCAAATTCAGCGGGATGGAACATTAAAAGAACCTCTTTTAAATAATTTCCCTTCCATTGCTCGTGCCAACCGTGTCACTTTAATGATGGTCGTGACCAACCTAGAAAATGACCAATTTAGCGATGAATTAGGAGCCGTTATCTTAAATAATGAGGAATTACAAAATCGTCTGCTTGAAAATATTATCACTACGGCAAGAAAATACGGATTCCGCGATATTCACTTTGATATGGAATATTTGCGTCCGGCTGATCGGGAAGCCTATAATTCTTTTTTACGAAAAGCGAAACAACGGTTTGAGCGAGAAGGATGGCTGATGTCCACCGCCCTAGCCCCAAAAACCAGTGCCACGCAAAAAGGACGCTGGTATGAGGCTCATGATTACCGTGCTCATGGCCAAATCGTTGATTTTGTTGTTATTATGACTTATGAATGGGGATATAGCGGCGGTCCTCCGATGCCTGTTTCTCCAATCGGACCCGTTCGCCAAGTGCTAGAATACGCGATTACGGAAATGCCAGCTTCAAAAATTATGATGGGACAAAATCTATACGGTTATAACTGGACTCTTCCATATGTACCGGGTGGTCCATACGCGCTAGCCGTTAGCCCACAACAAGCCATTCGTCTTGCTTCCCGTTACAATGTCCCCATCGAATATGATACCCGTGCACAAGCCCCTCATTTTAATTATCGAGACGAAAATGGCAAAGAACATACAGTATGGTTTGAAGACGCCCGTTCAATTCAAGCAAAGTTCAATTTAGTAAAAGAACTTGGTTTAAGAGGAATCAGCTACTGGAAATTGGGGTTAGACTTCCCACAAAATTGGCTTTTGATTACGGACAATTTTAATGTCGCAAAAAGGTAACCGGCACTTGGATTATTTATCCAAGTGCTGTTTCTTTTTATAAATTCTCTCTACTTTCTCATCGTCTATGCTAAAATAGAGTTTGTCTGTCTAAACGGACTTTGAATGACAAAGGAGGGATCATATTATGGGGATTGTACCGTTTATCGCGGTGGAGGGACCGATTGGGGTCGGAAAAACCTCGCTAGCAAAAGCGATTGCTGAACAGTTTGGCTATCATTTATTAAAAGAAATTGTCGATGAAAATCCATTTCTCGGGAAATTTTATGAAAATATTGAGGAATGGAGCTTTCAAACAGAAATGTTTTTCCTCTGCAATCGTTATAAGCAGCTAGAAGATATTAACCGCGATTTCATTCAAAAACAAAAACCGGTTGTCGCTGACTATCATATCATAAAAAACTTAATTTTTGCAGAAAGAACATTAAAGGATCATGAATATAAAAAATACTTAAAAATATACGACATTCTTACAGAAGACATGCCTCAACCAAATATGATGATTTATTTACATGCAAGTCTTGATACATTATTAACACGAATTAAAATGAGAGGGAGGGAATTTGAAAAGAATATTGACCCGGTCTATTTAGAACAATTATCTGTCGCTTATGAACAAACGATCGAACTATTTGAAAAATCAAATCCGCATATTCCGATTCTTCGATTTAATGGGGACGAGCTTGATTTTGTTCAGCGAAAATCGGATTTACTTTACATATTTGAACAAATTAAAAATGTGTTGAAAAGGAGCCAATGGCAATGAATTTACGTGAAAAGTACAATATTCCAAGCGATGCTGTAATTACGATCGCAGGAACCGTTGGAGTTGGAAAATCAACAATGACAAAAGTGCTCGCGAAAGCACTGAATTTTCGTACCTCTTTTGAAAAAGTAGATACAAATCCATATTTAGACAAGTTTTATGCTGATTTTGAGCGTTGGAGTTTCCACCTGCAAATTTATTTTCTTGCGGAACGATTCAAGGAGCAAAAAAGAATCTTTGAATATGGAGGCGGATTTGTCCAAGACCGTTCCATTTACGAAGATACAGGAATTTTTGCGAAGATGCACTTTGAAAAAGGAACGATGACAAAAGTCGATTATGAAACATATACAAGTTTATTTGAAGCGATGGTAATGACACCGTATTTTCCTCATCCAGATTTACTGATTTATTTAGAAGGAAGCTTTGAAGAAATTTTAAAACGCATTCGCGAACGCGGGCGCCCAATGGAACAACAAACACCGATTGAATATTGGAAGGAAATGTACGACCGCTATGAACAATGGATTAATGAATTTAATGCGTGCCCTATCCTTCGGATTAACATTAACGATTATGATATTCTCGAAGACGAACGGTCTATTGAGCCGATTGTCAAAAAAATTGCCTATATGTTAAACCAATATCGCCGCTTAAAAAAATAGCCGCCTATTATTAGGCGGTTTCTCATTATCATAAAAAACAAAAATTCGTTACAAAATGTAACGAATCGTTTCGGTGAACAATCTCCATTTATGCGCGGTGGTATTTCCAACTATTTGATGGCGGAGGAGGAGGGATTCGAACCCCCGCGCGCCTTTCGACGCCTCTCGGTTTTCAAGACCGACCCCTTCAGCCAGACTTGGGTACTCCTCCTTCTCATCGACATCACTTAATATAACACTTTCTCTTCCCTAAGTCAATACTTTTTAGAGGAGAGCGGGCATAAAACATTGCCCACTCGATGAAGTGCTCCCCCATTTAGTGGAGGCTTATGCAAGAATCTTCACATCCCGAAGTCGTTAATCTTCATTTCAACTTAAAAGCGAGAGATGTTTTGGAATAATAAGAGCTAAGCGTTATTGAATAACTTCTTTATTTCCCATGTAAGGGCGCAATACTTCAGGAATAATAACTGTTCCATCTTCTTGTTGATAGTTTTCTAAAATCGCTGCGACCGTTCTCCCAATCGCTAAACCCGAACCATTAAGAGTATGAACATGTTCTGGTTTTGCTTTCGGATCACGGCGGAAGCGAATGTTCGCGCGGCGAGCTTGAAACGCCTCAAAATTGCTACAAGAAGAAATTTCACGGTACGTTCCATAGCTTGGAAGCCATACTTCAATATCGTATTTTTTCGCTGCCGTAAATCCTAAATCCCCTGTACACATGCTCATGACGCGGTAAGGCAATCCAAGCAATTGTAATACTCTTTCTGCATGACTTGTTAATTTTTCCAACTCTTCATATGAATCTTCCGGTTTTACAAATTTCACAAGCTCTACTTTATTAAATTGATGCTGGCGAATGAGCCCCCTTGTATCGCGGCCAGCAGAGCCAGCTTCAGAGCGGAAACATGCGCTATAAGCAACATAATTAATCGGTAAATCTTCCGCTGACAAAATTTCATCTCGATGCAAGTTCGTCACAGGAACTTCCGCAGTTGGAATTAAAAAGTAATCTTCGCTTTCAATACGAAACGCGTCTTCTTCAAACTTTGGTAACTGTCCTGTTCCTGTCATGCTGGCACGATTGACAAGATACGGAGGCAATACTTCTTGATAGCCATGCTCCTCTACGTGTAGATCAATCATAAAGTTAATCAATGCGCGCTCTAAACGGGCCCCCAACCCTTTATAAAAGACAAATCTGCTTCCCGTTACTTTTGCTGCACGCTCAAAGTCTAAAATTCCGAGTTGATCAGCAATTTCCCAATGCGGCTTCGGTTCAAACGAAAATTGACGGGGCTCTCCCCATTTTCGGATTTCCACGTTATCCTCTTCGGATTCACCAACCGGTACTGACTCATGTGGAATATTTGGAATAGATAACAATAGCGTTTGTAACTCTTCTTCTACTTGACGAAGTTCATCATCTAACACTTTAATACGATCCCCGACTTCGCGCATTTCAGCAATAAGATGGTCGGCATCTTTTTTCTCACGCTTTAAAACAGCAATTTGTTGTGACACTTCATTACGCTTATTTTTTAATTCTTCTGCTTTCGCAATTAATTGGCGACGCTTGCTGTCTAATTCTTCAAAACGCGTAAAGTCAGTTAAATCTTCCCCGCGATGTTTAAGTTTCTCTTTTACTTCTTGAAAATTGGCGCGTAAAAATTTTATGTCTAACATTTTTCCTTCCTCCCTTTTCTTTTTTTCAAATAAAAACTCTCGTCCCCTTAAAAAGGGACGAGAGTACCCCGCGTTGCCACCCTACTTGAAGACAAAACGTCTTCCGCTCAAACGGATAACGGCTTGAAGCCGAAAATGCTTACTTGCTCTTACGCGTTCGGCATTTTACTCAAGGATGGATTCACAAGTGTTTCCCATCGGTTTGCACCACCCACCGACTCTCTGAAGAGAAACGGTCTTGCTACTAGTTCCTTTCATCGTTTTAGCGCTATCCAATTTTCAGAATCGGTCTTTTGTAAAAACAATGTACTATAAGTTTTAACAACTTTCAACCCTTTTATGCCTTTGCTTCCTTCACCATATTAATAAAGTATTGAGTAATGCGATGATCGTCAGTTAATTCCGGATGGAAGGAACATCCTAAAAACTGTCCCTGTCTTGCTGCGACGATACGGTCTTCGTGTTTTGCCAAAATTTCTACATCCTCGCCGACTTCGACAATATGTGGAGCACGAATAAATACTCCAACAAAGTTATCTGCAATTCCGGCAATCGAAAGCTCCGCCTCGAAGCTTTCCCGTTGGCGGCCAAATGAATTGCGTTCTACCGTGATATCCATTAAACCAAGGTGTGACTCCTCATAACCAACAATTCGCTTGGCTAAAATGATCAAGCCAGCACAAGTACCAAACATCGGCTTTCCTTTGGATGCAAACTCTTTTAGCAGCTCGATAAATCCGTACTTGTCCATCAAGCGGCGCATTGTTGTGCTTTCGCCACCTGGAATGATAAGGCCATCAATATCCTCTAATTGCTCTACTTTTTTAATCACAATCGCTTCTGCACCGCACGCTTCAATAGATCTTACATGTTCTCGAACCGCACCTTGCAAGCCTAAAACTCCGATTTTCACCATAATGTCTACCCCTTTAATTACCAGCCACGCTCTTGCATACGTTGTTCTGGTAACAATGATGAAATATCAATGCCTCGCATCGCTCCCCCTAATCCTTTAGAAAGATGGGCAATTAATTCATAATCTTCATAATGCGTGGTTGCTTCTACGATCGCTCGTGCATATTTTTCCGGATTCTCGGACTTAAAAATACCAGAACCAACAAATACACCGTCTGCGCCTAAATGCATCATTAACGCTGCGTCAGCAGGAGTCGCGACGCCACCTGCGGCAAAGTTGACGACAGGAAGACGACCTAATCGTTTAATTTCTAACAATACTTCAAATGGAGCCCCTAAATTTTTTGCTTCTGTCATTAGTTCATCTTCACTCATGCTGACTACTTTACGTACTTGGGCGTTCACTTTTCGCATATGACGCACCGCTTCCACAATATTTCCTGTGCCCGGTTCTCCTTTTGTTCGAAGCATGGACGCACCTTCAGCAATGCGACGTGCAGCCTCACCTAAGTCGCGGCATCCACAAACAAATGGAACAGTAAATTGCCGCTTATCAATATGGAATTCTTCATCCGCAGGAGTTAGTACTTCACTTTCGTCAATATAGTCAACACCTAATGCTTCAAGAACACGAGCTTCGACATAATGACCGATACGTGCTTTCGCCATTACTGGAATAGATACAGCTTTCATTACTTCTTCAATAACGGTCGGATCAGCCATGCGAGCAACACCGCCAGCAGCACGAATGTCAGCTGGTACACGCTCTAAAGCCATTACCGCCACTGCTCCAGCCGCTTCTGCAATTTTTGCTTGCTCCGCATTCACAACATCCATGATGACGCCGCCTTTTTGCATTTCTGCCATACCGCGCTTTACACGTTCTGTCCCTGTAATTGCCACTTGTAATTCCTCCTAGTTACGTTATGTAGTCATATTGTGATAATTGTACTGGAAAATACCGAAATTCACAATAAAGAATCTTGATTACATTTTTTTATTTTACCTCAATTTTTTAAAAAATCACAATAGAAAAAGCTCCCTTTTAAAAAGGAGCTTTTTAGAACCAACCTTTTACCATTTTCACAACACTTGTCCAAACATCACCGAATAGTCCACCGATTCCTCTCATCGTAAGTACAAACCAGTTTGCTTTTTCCACGCTTTTCGTAGTAACTAAATCAACTTTAGCATTGTTTTCCATTTCCGGACTTAAATAACCGTAATTATTTTCGCCAGCATATTTTATAGTCATATATCCAACTTTTTCACCTTTTTTAACTGGTGCTGTCAATTCTCCATCGCTAGTTAATTTCTTTTTATCAATCACATACACGGGTTGATAATTTTTTTCTTCCCCATTCTTCACTACAAGAGAAAGCGGCTTTTTCGTTGCAATGACTACGGACTTTTCTTTTCCTTTTACAACAGGCAATGTAGACTTTCCTTTCAGCTTGTAACCCGCCGGATAAATTTCTTTTAACGAGTAATTGCTGAACCCATAATCAAGCAACTTTCTCGTTTGTTCGAATCGTGCCTCAATGGTTGATTTTCCACCGCTTTTTGCATTCATTACTACTGTAATAAAACGAACGCCATTTCTCTCCGCTGTTCCTGTAAAGCAGTAGCCAGCAAAATCGGTATAACCCGTTTTGAGGCCATCTACACCCTCATACGAATAAACTAGCCCTGGTAACATCCAGTTCCAGTTTTCCATTTTAATTTGATCGTCTGTTCCTTCTCGAAATGTTTTTTTCGAAATGCTTGCTGTCTCTAACACTTGTGGGTATTCTTTCAATAAATGATAAGCTAATGTAGCAACAGCACGGGCAGACATCACATTTTCCTCATGCTCATTTGTTCCACCTGGATGGAATCCTTGTAAATCTTTGTTGCTTAATCCTGTTGCATTCACAAATTTATAGCCTTTAAGACCTAGTTTTTTCGCTTTTTCATTCATCATTTTCACAAAATTTTCTTCTGAACCAGCGACAATTTCGGCAATGGCAACAGTCGCTGCATTCGCTGAATAGATCGCCATCGCTTCATAAAGCTCATGAACAGTATATTTCCCATCTTTTCTTAAAGGGACATTCGATAAATCGCGGTCTTGGGAAAGTCTATACACGTAATCGCTTGGTGTATATTGTTGATCCCATTTTACTCGTTTTTCCTTAATCGCTTCTAATAACAGATATTCTGTCATCATTTTTGTCATACTAGCAATTCCAAGAACCGTATCAATATTTTTTTGGTATAAAATTCTTCCTGTTTTTGCATCAACAAGAATGGCCGCGTCTGCTTCAATGTTCAACGGGTCTTGGGCCGCGCTCGCTTTGCCAAATGGGAATATACTTGCAAATAAAAAAACTACTAAAAAGCTAACAATCATGCTTTTGCATCCTAGACATTTCACTGTTCTTCCCTCCTCACACAAACGTTATTGTAACACACTCTTGTACAAAAAAATAGACGGAGGAACCTTCCTCCGCCCAAGTTAGGTAAATAGACATATAACACCGTGAGCCTCTAGTTATTAATGAATCTTTCCCTGCATGATATGAAACATACCGCTATAAGAATTAAGAAATTGAATAGTTTGGTGCTTCTTTCGTAATTTGTACATCATGTGGATGGCTTTCACGTAACCCAGCACCTGTCATACGGATAAATTGTGTTTTTTCACGCAATTCTTCTAAGTTTTTCGTGCCGCAATATCCCATACCTGATCGTAAACCACCAACAAGTTGGTAAATTGTATCGGCAAGCGGCCCTTTATACGGAACGCGTCCCTCAATTCCTTCAGGAACGAATTTTTTGTTGTCCTCTTGGAAGTAGCGGTCTTTACTTCCTTTTTCCATCGCCGCCACAGAACCCATACCGCGATATACTTTAAACCGTCTTCCTTGATAAATTTCTGTTTCTCCTGGACTTTCTGATACGCCAGCTAAAAGGCTTCCTAACATAACAGCATGAGCTCCTGCCGCTAATGCTTTAACGATATCTCCAGAATATTTAATGCCGCCGTCTGCAATAATTGGGACGCCGTATTTGCGCGCCTCTGTTGCACAGTCATAAATCGCGGTAATTTGCGGTACTCCGACACCTGCAACAACACGCGTCGTACAGATGGAACCAGGTCCAATTCCGACTTTGATAATGTTAGCTCCCGCCTCAATCAGGTCGCGTGTCGCCTCCGCTGTCGCGACATTTCCAGCAATAATATTGAGTTTTGGATATTGCTCACGAATTTTGCGAACCGTTTCAAGGACACCTTTTGAATGCCCATGAGCCGTATCAACAACAATAACGTCTACATTTGCTTCTACAAGTTTTTTCACGCGAATCATCGTATCAGCTGTTACGCCGACAGCTGCCCCAACTAGTAAACGGCCTTGTGCATCTTTCGCAGAATTCGGAAACTCGATAACTTTTTCAATATCTTTAATCGTAATTAATCCCTTTAAAACACCGTTTTCATCAATAAGTGGCAACTTCTCTACTTTGTACTTTTGCAAAATCTTTTCTGCTTCTTCTAACGTTGTACCTACTGGAGCAGTAATTAAATTTTCTTTCGTCATCACATCAGATATTTTTGTCGAATAATCTTGAATAAATCGCAAATCACGGTTTGTAATAATTCCAACTAACTTTTGTTCTACCTCATTATTGACAATTGGAACACCAGAAATTCGATATTTTCCCATTAAGTGTTCAGCATCGTATACTTGATGTTCTGGAGTTAAGAAAAAAGGATCGGTAATGACTCCTCGTTCTGAACGTTTGACTTTATCAACTTGTTCTGCCTGCTGCTCAATAGACATATTTTTGTGGATAATTCCCAATCCACCTTGTCGTGCCATTGCAATGGCCATTTCCGCTTCTGTAACGGTATCCATTCCCGCACTAATAATTGGGATATTCAATTGTAATGTCTCGCTTAACTGTGTGGTTACATCAACATCGCGAGGCAACACTTCCGATTTTGCAGGAATAAGAAGAACATCGTCAAATGTTAATCCTTCTTTGGCAAATTTAGATTCCCACATGTTTTTTCCCCCTTATCCGGAAATATTATTAGTAGCTTAACAACTGGTTAAACTACTGTCAAGGAATAGATTAAATGTTCGATTTTTCAATTAATTTCAACATTACTAATTCAATAGGGGGGATCAAATGTCTAGCTATAAAAACATTTGGGATCAATTTATATTATTTCACTCCGCCAATGCAGCCCAAAAATTTCTTTATAAATGCTATATACAAAAAGAGAGAAAAGATGCGAAACAGAAAAGCTATACGAACTGTTATCCTTTTCTTTATTATCTAGAGCACGGAAAAAATTTTTACGTAACAGCTCAATATGCCCCTGTCGCCATTAAACCTGTTCTTTTGTTTTACGGGATGACACAGCTTTTGAAAGCTTGTCTTCTGATCGCCGACGCAGACTACCCTGAATCAACTTCTGTTTTAGCACATGGTGTTTCAACAAGAAAAAGAAAAAAACAAGGATACGAATTTTTGGATGATGAGGTAAAAGTACAAAAATATGGGTTGTTTACTCATTTTTCTGAAAAAATGTTTCATGTGAAACAAATAACAGGTGAAAAATTTCAAATGCGTGTGTTACTTCAACGAATCAGCGAGCTGCACGAGTTGTTCGAAACATATTATAGCCAAACATTATCACGGCAAGTCTCGTATAATCCTTTGGAGCAAACTATTTTTATTCCAATAGAAATTTTAGATGATTACCATATGACCTTAGATCGCTTTATAGATTACATAACAAAAGAATGGGACTGGTTGCAAAGAGATTCTATACAAACAGAAGGAAACCATATCCAGGTGACTAGCCAATATCAATTCAGGCCATTAGGGTATGAACCGCTTATGTTTAATTTAGATGACGGAACATACCGTTTACCAACTGATCGAGGGGAAATATTTAAACTTCCTGAAATCATGTCCCATTACTTATTATTGTATAATTTAAGCATGATTTCCCGATACGAGACGGAATGGTGGGGGGAGTTCCTGCATTCGTATTCAAGCGATGCATATCCTTTTATTATGAAATTTTTATCAGTCACAGCAGAAAAAGTGCCTTTATTACTTTATGAGTATATATTTAGAAATTTTAACATTCACTTTTCTACATAAGCACTACAATACTCAAAAAATGACCCGACTAACTCTAAAAAATATACCTTTGCATTATGATGTAAAATAAAAAGAGACACCCATGCTTGAAATGGGTATCTCTTTTTATTAAGCCTAGCGACGACCTACTCTCGCAGGGGCGCTGGCCCCAACTACCATCGGCGCTGGAGAGCTTAACTTCCGTGTTCGGGATGGGAACGGGTGTGACCTCTCCGCCATTGTCACTAGGCAAGATATCGAATTGGACAAATATGATTATAACGAACCTATCGGTTCTGTCAAGAACTTTTTTGTTCTCTCAAAACTAGATAACCGATATCCATGCAAAGAAGCGAACGCTCGGCTTCACCTTTTTCTTGGTTAAGTCCTCGATCGATTAGTATCCGTCAGCTCCACGTGTCGCCACGCTTCCACCTCGGACCTATCAACCTCGTCATCTTCGAGGGATCTTACTCGCTTGACGCGATGGGAAATCTCATCTTGAGGGGGGCTTCACGCTTAGATGCTTTCAGCGCTTATCCCTTCCGCACATAGCTACCCAGCGGTGCCCCTGGCGGGACAACTGGTACACCAGCGGTGCGTCCATCCCGGTCCTCTCGTACTAAGGACAGCTCCTCTCAAATTTCCTACGCCCGCGACGGATAGGGACCGAACTGTCTCACGACGTTCTGAACCCAGCTCGCGTACCGCTTTAATGGGCGAACAGCCCAACCCTTGGGACCGACTACAGCCCCAGGATGCGATGAGCCGACATCGAGGTGCCAAACCTCCCCGTCGATGTGGACTCTTGGGGGAGATAA
>NZ_CP064060.1:2552500-3140000 GCF_015326725.1 Thermaerobacillus caldiproteolyticus | reverse complement strand
ATTTCTTTCATGATGTTGTAAAACAGCCAGTTTTACTCCTTCTTTCAGCGACGGAATTTTTTGTATCATTTTGTAACCAAAAACGGTATGCTGCTTTATCTCTTTATATTCCTCAGCAGTAAGAGCTGATTTTTTCATAAGGATTTTTTCGCTGATTTTCGCCATTCCACAGTCGCATAAAATTCCTGCAAGGGCAATTTGATAACAATCTCCCTTGCTATAATGTAAGTGTTTCGCTAAAAAACCTGACAATACCCCAACACTAATGGCATGATGATACAAGTATTCTTCTTTTGTTGTATAACGATATAATGTCAGTAGCTCACTTCTATTGTCAATTAATTTATCTAACAATGGAATGATAATGGCTCTTATTTTTCCGATATCGACAGGAGAGCCTGATTGCCAAGTTTGAAATACTTTTTTATATTGCTGAACAGCTTTTAAGTAAAGTGGTACGATCTCTTCTTTCTTTTCATTACTACTATGATGACGTTGTTCAATGATTTCGTTGGGTTTAAATATATCGCCGTTCGCTAACACAGACTCGACATATACGTCTTCAATTAAAAATTTTTCTAGAACTTGTAACAAATTCGCATTTAATACTGTATTTTTTGGCACAATCGTTTTTTTTGTCTTGCCTATTATCTCTTCAGCTAGGATGCATCCTTCTTGTAATTGATTGATTTTTACGCGTATCATCGTTCTCCACCCCCATGTCAAAGCTACACTTTCTTATTTCCTATACTACCATTAAAAGGTACTATAGTTGTAGTTCATTATGACTAATTTGTATTTAAACAATAGAGGGGAGAGACTTTTTAAAGTGTGTAAGAAAAAAGCTGACTCCAAGAGCCTTGGAGTCAGCAAGTCTGCTTAACTTTCTTCATCTTCCTCATTTTCTTTTTCTTCTTTCGGGACTTTAGCGACTGTAGCCACGTATTCATGCTCATTGTCGCCCGATAAACGAATGAGCTTAACACCTTGCGTATTTCTTCCCATTCGCGAAATGTCGCTTACAGCAATACGAATTAAAATCCCACTTGTTGTAATAAGCATAAGGTCTTCTTCACCAGTTACCGTTTTGACGGCAACAACAGTTCCATTTTTCTCAGTAATATTACATGTTTTTAATCCTTTTCCACCACGGCTTTGGATGCGATATTCTGAAGCTGGAGTACGCTTGCCGTAACCATTCTTTGTTACCACTAAAACATCACAATTCTCTTCTAAAATTTCCATTCCAACGACTTCATCATCGTCTTCAAGGGTAATTGCTTTAACTCCTGTCGCGCTTCGTCCCATTGTGCGTACGTCATCCTCCGGGAAACGAATGAGCATTCCATTTTTTGTACCAACAACAATATGTTTAGAGCCGTCAGTCAGCTTTACGGAAATTAACTCATCTCCCTCGCGCAAACTAATAGCAATTAAACCATTGTTACGGATATGCGCAAAAGAAGATAAAGGAGAACGTTTTGCAATTCCCTCTTTTGTTGTAAAGAACAAGAAGGAATTGTCGTCAAATTCATCAATTGTAATAATGGTATTAATCCATTCATCTTTATCAATTTCTAGTAAGTTAATGATCGGGATTCCTTTTGCCGTTCGCCCAAATTCAGGAATTTCATACCCTTTTGCACGGTATACTTTTCCCTTATTTGTGAAAAATAAAATTGTATTATGAGTAGAGGTGATGAGAAGATGTTCAACAAAATCATCTTCGCTTGTATTCATCCCTTGAATGCCTCTGCCACCGCGTTTTTGACTTTTATAAGTGGATACAGGTAAACGTTTAATATATCCCTTATGTGTTAGGGTGACGACAATGTTCTCGCGCGGGATTAAATCTTCATCATCAAATTCCTCTATGCCTCCGCTTACGATTTCTGTTCTCCGTTCATCATTAAATCTCTCTTTAATCTCCGTTAATTCATCGCGAATAATTTGTAGCACTTTTTCTTCATCAGCTAAAATCGCTTTTAATTCGGCAATGAGACGAACTAAATCTTGATATTCTTGCTCGATCTTCTCCCGTTCTAATCCTGTTAGCCGTTGCAGACGCATATCTAAAATCGCTTGAGCTTGTCTTTCAGTAAGTGAAAATTGTTGCATAAGCCCTTCTTTTGCGATTTCAGTCGTTTGAGAATTGCGGATTAAGTTGATCACTTCATCTAGATGGTCAAGGGCAATGCGCAACCCCTCTAAAATATGCGCGCGCGCTTCTGCTTTTTTCAATTCATATGCCGTACGGCGCCGAATAACGATTTTTTGGTGATCTAAGTAATAGTTCAAGCATTGTTTTAAATTTAAAACTTTTGGCTCACCATCGACAAGCGCAAGCATATTAATGCCAAAGCTTGTTTGCAGCGCCGTTTGTTTGTATAGATTGTTTAAGATCACTTTGGCATTCGCGTCTTTGCGAACTTCAATGACGATTCTCATGCCGCTACGGTCAGATTCGTCGCGCAAGTCGGTAATGCCATCAATTTTCTTTTCTCGGACAAGTTCAGCAATCCGTTCAATCAATTTCGCTTTGTTGACTTGATAAGGAAGTTCACGGACAATAATCGTCTCTTTTCCGTTTGCCTTTTGCTCGATCTCCACTTTGGCGCGCAAAGTAATGGAGCCGCGCCCTGTTTCATATGCTTTCCGAATCCCACTTCGTCCGATGATTTGTCCAGCCGTTGGAAAATCTGGACCTGGTATAAACTCCATCAACTCAGCAACAGTCATGTCGGGATCTTTGCTCAAAGCCAAAATCGCATCGATCACTTCTCCAAGTTGGTGTGGCGGAATATTCGTCGCCATTCCGACAGCGATACCTGACGAACCGTTCACAAGCAAGTTTGGAAATCGTGATGGCAAAACGGCTGGTTCTTTTTCCGAACCATCGTAGTTATCTTGATAATCAATCGTGTCTTTGTTAATGTCGCGCAACAGCTCCATAGCGATTTTAGACATTCTCGCTTCCGTATAGCGCATCGCAGCTGCCGCGTCACCGTCAATCGATCCGAAGTTCCCGTGTCCATCGACAAGCATATAACGATAGTTAAAATCTTGTGCCATTCGAACCATTGTATCATATACAGCAGCGTCACCGTGCGGATGGTATTTCCCGATGACTTCACCGACAATGCGCGCTGATTTTTTATAAGGCTTGTCCGCTGTCATACCGAGATCGTGCATCGCGTACAAAATACGGCGGTGAACAGGTTTCAACCCATCGCGCACATCAGGTAAGGCACGCGATACAATGACGCTCATCGCATAATCAAGGAATGACGAGCGCATTTCTTGACTAATATTCACTTCTCGAATTCGTGAATGGTATTGTTCTGACATTTTATAAAACCTCCCTTGTTTATTTATTTCGAGAATGGGGGGAGGGTGGTTGGTTAGCACTCTCCAATACATAAGCAAGAAGGATAGATATGAACATCTATCCTTAAATATCCAAATTCTTCACATATCTTGCGTTTTCTTCAATAAACTGTCTTCGCGGCTCGACTTTATCTCCCATTAAAATTTCAAACGTTTCATCTGCTTCAATCGCATCTTGTAAACTTACTTGAAGCAATGTCCGTGTTTCCGGGTTCATCGTGGTTTCCCATAATTGTTCTGGGTTCATTTCCCCGAGACCTTTGTAACGCTGAATCGTTGGTTTCGGATTTTCCGGCAATTCATCAAGAATTTTTTCTAATTGACGGTCATTATAGGCATATTCGACTCGTTTTCCTTGTTGGATTTTGTAAAGAGGAGGCTGGGCGATATATACGTACCCGCGCTCAATGATTTCACGCATATAACGGTAAAAAAATGTCAATAACAATGTCCGAATATGTGCCCCGTCAACATCAGCATCGGTCATGATAATGATTTTGTGATAGCGCGCTTTTGTGATATCAAAATCTTCTCCGATTCCTGTACCTAAAGCAGTAATAATAGCACGAACTTCGTTGTTTGATAAAATTTTATCTAACCGTGCTTTTTCTACGTTAATAATTTTCCCGCGCAACGGTAAAATTGCTTGGAAATGACGGTCTCTTCCTTGTTTTGCAGACCCGCCTGCCGAATCTCCTTCGACAACATACAATTCACTGATAGAAGGATCTTTTGAAGAGCAATCCGCTAATTTTCCCGGTAAATTAGAAATTTCAAGAGCGCTCTTTCTTCTTGTGAGTTCCCGTGCTTTTTTCGCAGCTAGACGGGCACGGGCAGCCATCATGCCTTTTTCCACGATTTTTTTTGCAACGGTTGGATTTTCGAGTAAAAACGTTTCAAACTGTTCCGAGAAAATCGAATCCGTTACCGCTCTTGCATCACTATTTCCGAGCTTTGTTTTTGTTTGTCCTTCGAATTGAGGAGATGGGTGTTTGACAGAAATAATGGCTGTTAACCCTTCACGAACATCTTCACCAGTTAAATTCGCATCATTTTCTTTAAAAATATGATATTTGCGCGCATAATCGTTGATAATGCGCGTTAATGCCGTTTTAAAACCGGATTCGTGTGTTCCGCCCTCATACGTATGAATATTATTCGCGAAAGAGTAGATATTGCTGCTGTAACTGTCATTATATTGAAGGGCGATTTCGACATAAATGCCATCCCGCTCACCAGAAATATAAATCGGCTCTTCATGAAGCACTTCTCGCGTCCGATTTAAATGTTGAACATACGATTTAATTCCGCCTTCGTAATGATATTCGTTTTTGCGGTTTTCAACTCGCTTATCCTCCAACGTGATTTTAATACCGCGGTTTAAAAACGCAAGTTCGCGTAAACGATTGGCTAGTGTCTCATAGTCATACTCTGTTGTTTCGGTAAAAATTTCTGGATCAGGTTTGAAATGGACGGTAGTACCTGTTCGATCCGTTTCGCCAATGACTTGTAAATCGGCGCAAGGAACACCTCTTTTATATTTCTGATAATGGATTTTCCCTTCCCGATAAACAAATACTTCTAATTCTTGCGACAATGCATTCACGACAGAGGCACCGACACCGTGAAGCCCTCCCGATACTTTATAACCGCCGCCACCAAATTTTCCACCTGCATGAAGGACGGTCATGATGACTTCGACGGCTGGCCGCCCCATCTTTTCTTGAATCCCAACCGGAATACCGCGACCGTTATCAACGACCGTAATGCTGTTATCTTTCTCAATAGTTACATGGATTTCTGTA
Organism: Thermaerobacillus caldiproteolyticus; assembly: GCF_015326725.1. Classification (NCBI taxonomy): domain Bacteria; kingdom Bacillati; phylum Bacillota; class Bacilli; order Caryophanales; family Anoxybacillaceae; genus Thermaerobacillus; species Thermaerobacillus caldiproteolyticus. The sequence continues at coordinate 3,134,808 of NZ_CP064060.1, read as the reverse complement.
CAATATCCAGCTAATGCTTCGTCAATACTATTATCAACAATCTCCCATACTAAATGATGTAAGCCTTTTGAGCCAGTTGACCCGATATACATTCCCGGCCGTTTACGAACAGCTTCGAGCCCTTCTAGCACTTGAATTTGGCTTGCATCATACGTATGTTCGACTTTTTGCTCCATCGTCATGTTCATCACCTACGCTTTCCTTTAAGAAACAGTCAAGAAGCTTAACGATTAGAAATATGACCAGAACTCACTTTATAAATCGTTGCTTCTTTGATTACATCATGCTCAATTCCATCAATGCTTGTTGTTGTAACAAACGTTTGAACCTTTTGACGAATTGCATCGAGTAGATGAGTTTGTCGAAAATCATCAAGCTCGGAAAGTACATCATCAAGTAAAAGGATGGGGTAGTCGCCGATTTCTGAAAAAATTAATTCAATTTCGGCTAACTTAATAGATAAAGCTGTCGTCCGCTGCTGACCTTGGGAACCGAACGTTTGCACATCTTTTTCGTTTACGTCAAATGATATATCGTCTCGGTGCGGACCAGCGAGCGTCATTCCCCGATCAATTTCTTTCTCCTTGATTGTAACAAACTTCTCACTATATGCTTCTATTATTCTCGACAATTCCATCTTTTCTGATACATTAACAGAAGGATGATATTTGATTTGCAGCTTTTCCAGTCCCCGACTAATTTCGTAATGAATTGGCTCCGCCCACTTTTGTAACAGCTGTAAAAATTCGTGCCGCTTTAATGTGATTTTTGCTGCTAGTTCAATGAGCTGTTGCGTTAATATATCTAGTACCGTTTCGTCGTGCTGCTGTTTTGTCTGTAGCAATTTCAAATAATGGTTTCGCTGTTGCAGTATTTTTTGGTATTGGCTTAAATCGTGCATGTAAACAGGGGAAACTTGTCCAATTTCCATATCGATAAACCGTCGTCTTACTTGTGGACTCCCTTTTACTAAATGTAAATCTTCGGGGGCAAACATAACGACATTGATTTGGCCGATATATTGACTTAATTTTTGTTGTTCAATATGGTTGCTTTTTGCCTTTTTCCCTTTTTTCGAAATAATTAATTCTAATGACAGAGGACCATTTCGCTTTATGGCTCTCCCTTCTATTTTAGCATATTCCTCGTCCCAGCGAATCAACTCTTTGTCGTTTGTTGTACGATGGGACTTCGCCATTGCCAAGACATAAATGGCCTCCATCATATTCGTTTTCCCTTGAGCATTCTCTCCTAGAATCACATTGATATTGTTGGTGAACTCAATGTCTTCTTGTTTGTAGTTTCGGTAATTTTTCAATGATAAATGTGTTAAAAACAAAGGGACTTCACCTACTCTACTGTCGTTACAACAAACGTACCAAATCCAGCAATGTTTACTATGTCTCCGTTCTTTAATTTTCGACCGCGGCGATCTTCTCTTTCTCCGTTAACGGTCACTTCATTTGTCTGCAAAAACCATTTTGCCATACCGCCTGTCTCAATGGCTTGAATAAGCTTTAAAAATTGACCAAGAGTAATTATTTCTGTTGTAATTTCGACACTTTTTGTCATAGATTCACCGCTCACTTTCCGAAAAACTGTCCATTTTTTTATTTTACTAAAAAACTGGTCGATAGAAAAGAAAGCTGCTAGAATTGCTTCCCCTAGCAGCCTGTTTTCAAACTAATACGTGCGTACTGGTAAAATAAGTTGAAGCATCGAATCATCGTGCAATGGTCGAAGTAAAAATGGACGCATTGCTCCAGTAAAACTAATCTTGATCTCTGTACCATCTAATGCTTTTAACGCATCTATCATATATTTTGCACTAAATGAAATTTTTAATTCCTCTCCTTCAATTGATTCACTTTGAATCTCTTCCGTCACTTTTCCGATTTCAGGAGAGATCGAAGAAATTTCAATCATTCCGTCTTGTAATGTAGTTAATTTGACGACGTTGTTTCTCCCCTCTCTCGCTAATAAAGAAGCGCGGTCAATTACCTGCAAAAATTCTTTTGTATTAACAACCACATCTGTTTTGCTGTCTGTAGGGATAAGACGTGATGTATCTGGATAATTGCCATCAAGAAGTCGTGAGAAAAATAATAAATGTTTGGTTTTAAAAAGAACTTGATTTGCCGTAATGACAATGTCCACCAATTCGTTACTGTCGTCTAAAATTTTGCTTAACTCATTTAAGCTTTTTCCAGGGATGACCACATTATAGGACTGTTCGCTCTCCGTCTCAATTTTTGCTTTTCGTAACGCTAGTCGGTGACTATCTGTTGCAGTACAGATTAACTCTCCATTTTCAACCCGCCAGTTTACACCTGTTAAGATTGGTCTAGTTTCTGAGGTGGAAACTGCAAACACCGTTTGACGAATCATATTTTTAAGTAAATCTGTTGGTAATTTAAAAACGTTTTCTTCCTCGATTTGCGGGAGACGTGGATATTCTTCGGGATCGAGCCCGTTTAAACTAAACTCTGCCTTTCCGGAACGAATAAAAGTAAGAAATTGAGATTGCACCTCGATTTCTACGGTAGGTTGCGGCAATTTTTTTACAATTTCTGAAAAGAAACGAGCTTGCAAAACAACGCTTCCAGGTTGTACCACGTCAACAATAATTTTTTCTTCCTCTTCTGCTGGGATAAATGACTCAATTGAAATATCGGAATCACTTCCCGTTAACGTCACTCCTTGTTGAGTAGCTACAATTTTTATCCCGGTCAAAATAGGAATCGTTGTTCGTGAAGAAACAGCTTTCATCACGTCTTGCACGCTTTGGACTAACGCGTCTCGCTCAATGACGATTTTCATAATTGAGACCCTCCTGAAGTTAGGAAATATATTTTTTTATAATAATAAAAGAGATAGTAGTAATAGTAATAGTGCTTGTTGATATGTGGACAAGTGAGAAAAACAAATGAAACACAGCCTGTCCACATGTGGATAGACTGTGTGTAATCTATTCTTTGTTATTCACATTATTCGCGATTACTGCTTTAATTTTTCTTGGATTTCTTTTATATGTTTTTGAAGTTGGACATCCGTTTGCAACAGCGTCGAGATTTTTTCATGGGCGTGAATGACGGTTGTATGGTCACGTCCTCCAAACTCTTCGCCAATTTTCGGCAGAGAGTAATCCGTAAGCTCCCGCGAAAGGTACATCGCAATTTGTCGAGGGAAAGCTACGGATTTCGTTCTCTTTTTCGCTTTAAAGTCCTCTAGTTTGATATTAAAGTGTTGTCCGACCACTCGTTGAATATCTTGAATCGTAATGACTTTTGGCTTGGCGCTTGGAATAATATCTTTTAATGCTTCGGCAGCTAAATCGGCATTAATCTCTTTGTTAATCAATGAGGAATAAGCAACAACACGAATAAGGGCTCCTTCTAGTTCACGAATATTGGAGTCAATTTGGTTGGCGATATATAGCATGACCTCATTTGGGATGTCAAACCCTTCCGCTTTCGCTTTTTTACGAAGGATTGCAATTCTCGTCTCTAAATCAGGGGGAGTGATGTCTGTAATGAGTCCCCATTCAAAGCGTGAGCGGAGGCGATCTTCAAGGGTTGGAATTTCCTTTGGAGGTCTGTCGCTTGAAATGACGATTTGTTTGCTTTCCTCATGTAGCGTGTTGAATGTATGGAAAAATTCTTCTTGTGTTTGTTCTTTTCCAGCTAAAAATTGAATATCATCGATTAATAGGACATCAACATTGCGATATTTATTGCGGAAATCATCTGCACGATTGTCGCGAATGGCGTTGATAAACTCGTTTGTAAATTTTTCAGAAGATAAATAGACAACTTTCGCAGACGGATTATGCTCGATAACATAATGACCGATGGCATGCATTAAATGAGTTTTTCCTAATCCGACACCGCCATAGATAAAAAGAGGGTTATAAGCTTTTGCTGGTGCTTCGGCCACCGCTAAAGAAGCAGCATGGGCAAACCGATTTCCTGATCCAATGACAAACGTGTCGAACGTGTACTTCGGATTGAGCATGTTTTGCGGGAAGTCTGTTTGTTCTTCTTCGGCTTTCCGCTGCTTTTTAGAAGTAGATTGTACGTGTAAATCTTCCTCGTTTTGATTGTGTGGGATGATAAACTTAATGTTTAATTCTTCCCCGGTAATGTCATAGATAGTTTCGGAAATTAAGTGCGCATAACGGGAATCTAGCCAGTCTCTAGCAAATTCGTTTGGCGCGATAATGACAAGCGTGTCGCCCTTTAATGAATGCGCTTTTGTTGATTTTAACCATGTCTCAAAGCTAGGTTTGCTAATTTTTTTTTCAATTTCCGCGAGCGCCTTATTCCATAAATCAGTGATATTTTCCACCCATTGGCCCTCCTTTTAAGAGGATGTTTAAGTTTTGTATAACATTTATACACTTGAATGAATGTTTATAAAAATTCATTTGTGGAAATAACATATAATAAGGAAAAAAAGAGACATTTCGACAAAATCCACGAGGTGTGGATAAACTTTTATACATATGTTAAAAAATATATCCACATTTTATTCACATTCTGTGGATAAAGTAGTTTATGCACACAATTATCCAGAGTAAAAACAACAATATAATAACAGATAAATCGGTATGTTGCAATGGCTTTTTAAAATTATCCACAATAGCCATAATGTGTGAAAAACAATTATCCACATAGTGAAAAACATGTGAAAAACATGTCGATAAATGCTGTGAATATGTAAAAACGTGTCTTGAAAATTATCCACAGTTATACCGGCATAAAGACACTCCTGGAACGGTTGACATTTTGCTAGATTGTTCACTATAATTAGAAAGACTGCCTGTAACAGTTATTCCTCAGGGAGGTGTCATATAATGAAACGGACATATCAACCTAATAAGCGGAAGCGCAGCAAAGTTCACGGGTTCCGTGCACGTATGAGCACAAAGAATGGACGCAAAGTTCTTGCGCGCCGTCGCCGTAAAGGAAGAAAAGTATTATCTGCATAGGCCACTGAAACTTCAGTGGTCTTTTTTCTAAGTGCTTAATTCTAAGAAGAATGTGGAGTGTTACGCCTTGGGATGAAAAAGAAATATCGGATAAAGAAAAATGAGGAGTTTCAACAAGTATTCGAGCACGGAGTATCGATGGCAAACCGACAATTCGTTGTTTATATGCTTGATCGGCCTGATCAACCTTATTTTCGCATTGGATTGTCAGTCAGCAAAAAGTTGGGAAAAGCGGTCGTAAGAAATCGAATAAAGAGATATATAAGACAATTCTTCTTAGAAATGAAAGACCAGATTACAGAAGGAAAGGATTATGTAATCATCGCCAGAATGCCTACATCTGAAATGAACTATGCGGAAGTGAAAAAAAGTTTGCTTCACGTATTGAGAAAGATAGGGGCATTAAAACAAAATATTTAAACAACCATTTTCTATTGAATGATGATAAAATTACATATGGGAAAATAACGGATTCATTTTGGAATATGTTAGGAGGAAAAAATGGTGAAAAGGCGAATTTGGTTAATGATCGCGCTAGTTGCCTTGCTAGCACTTATATCGGGATGTTCGCAAGTTAATCAGCCAATTACGCCGGAGAGCAAGGGATTTTGGAATCACTATATCGTTTATCCGCTCTCATGGCTTATCACGTACGTGGCAAAACTGTTCGATTCTAATTATGGATTATCTATTATCATTGTAACGATTTTGATTCGTTTACTCATTTTACCATTGATGATTCAGCAGACGAGAAATGCAAAAGCGATGCAGGCATTGCAGCCGGAATTGCAAAAGTTAAGGGAAAAGTACAGCTCGAAAGATATGCAAACACAACAAAAATTACAGCAAGAGACGATGTTGTTGTTTCAGAAGCATGGTGTAAATCCATTAGCTGGCTGCTTCCCGATTTTAATCCAAACCCCGATTTTAATTGGTTTTTACCATGCCATTATGCGAACAAGAGAAATTGCGAACCATAATTTTTTATGGTTTGACTTAGGGGACAAAGACCCGTATTTTATCTTGCCAGTCGTAGCTGGGGTTGCTACATTTATTCAACAAAAAATGATGATGGCAGGAACGGAACAACAAAATCCACAAATGGCGATGATGCTTTGGATGATGCCAATCATGATTATCATTGTTGGAATTAATTTTCCTGCCGCTTTATCGCTTTATTGGGTAGTCGGAAATATTTTCTCGATCGTTCAGACATATTTTATTAAAGGTCCTGATTTAAAGTCTACTCATTCAGGAGGAAAGAAAAAGTGAAAGAAGTAACCGCGACCGCTGCCACTGTTGACGAGGCCGTTCAGTTAGCGTTAAATCAGTTAGGGATTTCGAAAGATCGCGCAGAAGTGACCGTGCTAGATGAGGGGAAAAAAGGCTTTTTAGGACTATTTAATAAGCCGGCTGTTGTGAAGGTAAAGGTTTTGGTAAATCCGATTGAAGAGGCAGAAACATTTTTGAAAAATATTATTCAAAAAATGGGTGTTGAAGCGTCAGTAGAGAGAATAGAAAGCGAAAAAGAGATTCGATTGATAATATCTGGAGAAAAGATAGGTTTGTTGATTGGAAAGCATGGTCAAACCTTAAATTCTTTACAGTTATTAACTCAGCTTGTTGTCAATCGTTATGCCGAACATTATGTTCCTATTATTGTTGATGCCGAAAATTATCGGGAAAGACGAAAGGAAGCGCTCGTTCAACTGGCGCATAAGTTAGCGGAAAAAGCGATAAAAACAGGACAAGAAGTGAAACTAGAGCCGCTTCCAGCTTATGAACGAAAAATTATTCACGCAGTGCTTTCCGATAATAGAAAAGTGACAACGTTTTCTGTCGGAACAGAACCACATCGATATATAGTTGTAGCTCCCGTGAAATGACGCTTACGGCTTTCGATATATGGCTGTGCTATATTAAGATGTGAAAAGAAAAAGGGGCTATCTCATAGCACATGGGACGGCCTCTTTTTTCTGTTCGTTTATGAAGACGATGCGGCTTCTAACATTATTGGTTAATATTATAATAGAAAAAATAAACATAAATGTAAAATTAATCCTTTTGAAGAAATGAGATGTAATCGGCGTTACTAGGTTGTAGATAAATCGTTGCTTTATGTTGTTATTCACATGTGGATAAGTTAAAATTGAAATGATTACTTAGAAAGTTGTGGATAGGTTTGTTATTGACGCATATTCTTTTGTTTACAATATAGATAGCACGTTTTGGCTAAAGAGAGGTGAGAAAAAGATGGAGTTTGATACGATTGCGGCAATTTCTACACCTATGGGAGAGGGAGCGATCGCGATCGTTCGGTTAAGTGGAGAGGAAGCAATCTCCATTGCTGATCGGATTTTTAAAGGAGTGGGTGGAAAGAAACTCAAAGATGTCCCATCCCATACAATTCATTATGGGCATATTATTGACCCTGCGAATGGTCAGACGGTCGAAGAAGTAATGGTAACGGTGATGCGTGCGCCAAAAACGTTTACGAGAGAAGACGTTGTAGAAATTAATTGCCACGGTGGATTGGTGTCTGTCAATCGCGTTTTGCAGCTTATCCTTACCAACGGAGCGCGGTTGGCCGAGCCAGGAGAATTTACAAAGCGCGCGTTTTTAAACGGGCGGATCGATTTGTCCCAAGCAGAAGCGGTCATTGATTTAATTCGTGCCAAAACGGATCGGGCAATGAATGTGGCGTTACAGCAAATGGAAGGACGACTATCAAAAATGATTCGCGAACTGCGGCAGACGATTTTAGAAACGCTTGCTCATGTAGAAGTCAACATTGATTATCCGGAGTACGATGATGTTGAAGAGATGACACATCAACTTCTCATGGAAAAAGCACAATATGTTCGCGGACAAATTGAGCGTCTATTGCAGACCGCACAACAAGGGAAAATTTTACGCGAAGGGCTAGCGACGGTTATTATTGGTCGTCCCAATGTTGGAAAGTCGTCGCTTTTAAATAGTCTTGTTCATGAAAATAAAGCGATTGTTACCGATATTCCGGGAACAACGAGGGACGTGATCGAAGAATATGTGAACGTCCGCGGTGTTCCGTTAAAATTAATTGATACAGCGGGTATTCGGGAAACGGAGGATATTGTCGAACGTATCGGTGTTGAACGTTCGCGCCAAGTATTAAAAGAGGCAGATTTAATTTTACTCGTTTTAAATTTCAACGAAGAGTTGACAAAAGAGGATGAACAGCTTTTTGAAATCGTAAAGGATATGGATGTCATTGTCATTGTCAATAAAACTGATTTGCCGCAAAAAATCAATATGGAACGTGTCAAGGAGCTAGCGAATGGACGCCCGATTGTTACGACATCTCTGCTAAAAGAAAAAGGTATTGAAGATTTAGAAGAGGCGATTGCCGCATTATTTTTCACTGGGAGAGTAGAAGCGAATGATTTAACATACGTTTCGAATTCTCGCCATATTGCTTTGCTGCATCAAGCGAAAAAGGCGATCGAAGATGCAATTTCGGGGATTGAAGCAGGGGTGCCGATAGATCTTGTGCAAATTGATTTAACAAGAGCATGGGAATTGCTAGGGGAAATTATCGGTGATACCGTCCACGAAAGCTTAATTGATCAGCTGTTTTCACAATTTTGTTTAGGAAAATAAGCGGTTAGAAAAGGAGGATCGTTTCAATGGAATATCATGGTGGTTCCTATGATGTGATTGTCGTTGGCGCTGGTCATGCCGGATGTGAAGCAGGATTAGCGGCAGCACGTATCGGAGCAAAAACATTAATGATTACTTTAAATCTTGATATGATTGCATTTATGCCTTGCAACCCGTCCATCGGTGGTCCGGCAAAGGGGATTGTCGTCCGGGAAATTGATGCGTTAGGTGGCGAAATGGCCAAAAATATTGATAAAACTTACATTCAAATGAGAATGCTCAACACGGGAAAAGGGCCAGCTGTAAGGGCGCTGCGGGCTCAAGCGGATAAATTTTTGTATCAGCATGAAATGAAAAAGACGCTCGAAAATCAAGAAAACCTTACATTACTCCAGGGGAAAGTGGAGCGCTTAATTGTCGAAGATGGCGTATGCAAAGGCGTTATCACTCATACAGGAGCTCATTATTATGCGAAAACAGTCGTCATTACGACAGGTACGTTTTTACGCGGTGAAATTATTATTGGAGACATTAAATATTCAAGCGGTCCGAACAATCAACAGCCGTCTATTAAGTTATCGGAGCATTTAGAAGAACTTGGATTTGAACTAGTCCGTTTCAAAACAGGAACACCGCCTCGTGTCAATAGTCATTCCATTGACTACAGCAAAACAGAAATTCAACCGGGTGATGATGTTCCACGGGCGTTCTCGTATGAAACGACCGAATATATTACGGACCAGCTTCCATGCTGGCTTACGTATACGACTGAAGAAACACATCGCATTATTGATGAGAATTTGCACTTATCACCTATGTATTCGGGAATGATTAAAGGTACGGGGCCGCGTTATTGCCCATCTATTGAAGACAAAATCGTTCGTTTTCATGATAAACCGCGTCATCAAATCTTTTTAGAGCCGGAAGGTCGAAATACGGAAGAAGTGTATGTACAAGGATTATCAACGAGCTTGCCGGAACATATTCAGCGACAAATATTGGCGACGATTCCGGGACTTGAAAAAGCTCAACTAATGAGAGCAGGATATGCGATTGAGTATGATGCAATCGTTCCAACCCAACTATGGCCAACTCTCGAAACAAAACTTGTCAAAAACTTATATACAGCCGGACAAATTAACGGCACTTCCGGTTATGAAGAGGCGGCAGGACAAGGAATTATCGCCGGTATTAACGCAGCAAGAAAAGCATTAGGAAAAGACGAACTCATTTTAAGTCGCTCCGATGCTTATATCGGTGTGTTGATCGATGATCTTGTTACGAAAGGAACGAATGAACCATACCGATTGTTAACGTCCCGCGCCGAATATCGTCTGTTGCTTCGACATGACAATGCCGATTTACGTCTTACAGAAATCGGATACAAAATCGGTCTCATTTCCGAAGAGCGCTATCAAAAATTTTTGGCGAAAAAAGCAGCCATTGAAAAAGAGAAAAAGCGTCTTGCTGCGCATATTATTAAACCGACTGCTGAAGTGCAAGAAGTCATTCGCAGCGCTGGGGGAAGCGAGTTAAAAGATGGAATTCGTGCTGCTGATTTATTAAAACGCCCAGAGATGACGTATGAACATATTCGAATGCTTGCACCAGCTGACGAAGAAATTCCAGCCGAAGTTGTGGAGCAAGTCGAAATTCAAATTAAGTATGAAGGATATATTGAAAAATCGCTACAACAAGTCGAGCGATTAAAGAAAATGGAAAACAAAAAAATTCCAGAAGATATTGATTACGACGCAATTCATGGTCTTGCGACAGAGGCTCGCCAAAAATTAAAGCAAGTGCGTCCGCTGTCGGTAGCCCAAGCTTCGCGCATTTCTGGAGTAAATCCTGCCGATATTTCGATATTATTAGTGTATTTAGAACAAGGAAGAATTGCGCGAGTGTCGAATGAATAATAAATATATAGTGAAAGGATTGGCGTATGGATACAAAACAGTTTCAAGCGATGCTTGAGGAGAATGGAATTTCCCTTTCTCCTCGAGCATTACAGCAATTTGAGCAGTATTATGAGCTATTGATAGAATGGAACAAAAAAATGAATTTAACGGCGATTACGGACAAGCCTAGCGTCTATTTAAAACACTTCTTTGACTCTCTTTCTCCGGCATTTTACTATGATTTTTCTCAGGTGACGTCGATTTGTGATGTTGGAGCAGGGGCTGGCTTTCCAAGCGTTCCATTAAAAATTTGCTTTCCACATTTGAAGCTATCAATTGTCGATTCTTTGCAAAAGCGCATCACATTTTTACATCATTTAGCGGCTGAACTTGGGTTAGAAGACGTAGCGTTTTATCATGATCGTGCGGAAACGTTCGGAAGAAAAGAGGGAATCCGCGAATCGTTCGATGTCGTGATCGCTCGTGCGGTTGCACGAATGTCGGTGCTGAGCGAGCTTTGTCTTCCATTAGTAAAGTTAGATGGGACGTTTATTGCAATGAAAGCAGCAGCCGCTCAAGAAGAATTAGAACAGGGCAAAACAGCTATTCAAGTACTAGGTGGGGAAATTACTGCAATTGAGCAGTTTGCATTGCCGATTGAGCAAAGTGAGCGTACGATTATCTTTATTAACAAAAAGCGAAAAACACCAAACAAATATCCTCGGAAACCGGGAATACCAAACAAGCTTCCGATTGAATAGTTTTCTTACAATTTAGGGGAGAGTTTTTAAAGGTGGTGTAGGGGAATGAAACATCCTTTCTCGCGCTTCTTTCATTTCGGGGAAAAGGAACAAGAAGAAATCATAGAAAAAACAGAAAGTGAAGAAGTCAAAAAAATTCCGGTATCACAAATTGTGCCTAATCGTTTTCAGCCGCGCACGATTTTTGACGAAGAAAAAATTGAAGAACTTGCTTTAACGATTCGCACACATGGTATTATTCAGCCAATTGTTGTTCGTGAATGCGAGGATGGGAAGTTCGAAATCATCGCAGGAGAGCGGCGTTGGCGCGCTGTCCAAAAACTTGGGTGGACAGAAATTCCAGCTATCATCAAAAACTTAAATGATAAAGAAACCGCTTCTGTCGCTTTAATTGAAAACTTACAACGCGAAGAGTTAACGCCGATTGAAGAAGCTATGGCGTATGCGAAATTATTAGAGCTACATAACTTAACGCAAGAAGCTCTAGCTCAGCGTTTAGGAAAAGGACAATCCACCATTGCGAATAAATTGCGGCTATTAAAGTTGCCTAAAGAGATTCAAGAAGCGTTGTTACAAAGAACCATTACCGAACGTCATGCGCGAGCTTTAATTGTGTTAAAAGATAAAGAAAAGCAATTAAAGCTTTTAAAAGAAATTATTGAGAAACAATTAAATGTCAAACAAACAGAAGACCGTGTTTTGAAACTGCTCGAAGCTGCCAATCCAAAGCCAAAGCCAAAACGGAAAGCATTTAGCAAAGATATGAGAATTGCTGTAAACACGATTCGCCAATCGCTGACAATGGTCGCCGATAGTGGAGTGGCGATTGATTCCGAGGAAGAAGAGTTTGAGGACTATTATCAAATTACCATTCGTATTCCGAAAAAATAAATAGTTCTGTTTCACCTCATCAAACTTTATTTGATGAGGTTTTTTCATTGATTTGAAATTAAAAGCAGAAAACGCGTCCATCTCTTTCGTTTCGTGATAAAATAGAGGATATGAGTAAGAGATAAGGGTAGGTGTCATCGTGGGCAAAGTGATTGCGATTGCAAATCAAAAAGGCGGAGTGGGAAAGACGACAACAGCAGTCAATTTAGCCGCTTGTCTAGCACATATAGGAAAAAAAGTATTGCTTGTTGATATTGATCCACAAGGCAATGCGACAAGTGGCATTGGGATTGAAAAAGGGGATGTCGATGAATGTATTTACAATGTTCTTGTTGAAAATATGAAAGCGAAAGATGTCATAAGACCGACAAATATTGAAAATTTATATATGATTCCGGCCACCATTCAACTAGCTGGAGCAGAAATTGAGCTTGTGTCTGTCATCTCACGAGAGATTCGCTTGAAAAACGCGCTTGATCCTTTGAAAGGGCAGTACGATTTCATCATCATTGATTGTCCTCCTTCACTAGGATTATTGACGCTCAATGCGTTAACCGCAGCGGATTCCGTGTTAATTCCTGTACAATGCGAATATTATGCACTTGAAGGATTAAGCCAACTATTAAATACGATTCGCCTTGTACAAAAGCATTTAAATGGCAATTTAAGACTCGAAGGCGTCGTCTTGACGATGTTAGACGCCCGAACCAATTTAGGTATCCAAGTCATCCAAGAGGTTAAAAAATATTTTCGTGAAAAAGTGTATGAGACGATCATTCCGAGAAACGTTCGTTTAAGTGAAGCTCCAAGCCATGGAAAACCGATTATTCTTTACGATGTAAAATCGCGAGGAGCGGAAGTATATTTAGAGTTGGCAAAGGAGGTGCTAGAGCGTGGCTAAAGGTCTTGGAAAAGGGATTAATGCGTTATTTGCCAATTTAGAAGTGAAGGAGGGGGACTCGATTCAAGAAATCAACATTAAAGAATTACGTCCCAATCCTTATCAACCGCGCAAAACATTTCGGCTGGAAGCGATTGAAGAGTTAAAGCAGTCGATTTTACAACATGGGATTTTGCAACCGCTTATTGTACGAAAAAGCATTAAAGGGTATGAAATTGTCGTTGGAGAGCGACGATATCGTGCCGCGAAAGAAGCGAATTTAAAAACGGTTCCTGTTGTCGTTCGTGATTTAACTGAACAGCAAATGATGGAGTTTGCGCTACTAGAAAATTTACAGCGTGAAGATTTAACCCCGATTGAAGAAGCAACGGCGTATCAAACATTGATACAGAAGCTCAAACTAACGCAAGAAGAAGTAGCCAACCGCGTTGGAAAAAGCCGTCCTCATATCGCCAACCATCTCCGGTTACTTTCACTACCAACAGACATTCAGCAGCTCATAACCGATGGCGTTTTATCAATGGGGCATGGACGAGCATTAGTAGGATTAAAGAATAAAGATAAAATGAAAGCGATTGTCGATAAAGTCATTCGCGAACAGTTAAATGTTCGCCAGCTTGAAAAGCTCGTTCAAGAAACCAATCAAAATGTTTCACGTGAAACATCGAAAAGAAAAAAAGTAGAAAAAAGCGTATTTGTGAAACAAAGCGAATCATTATTAAGGGAAAAACTTGGGACAAATGTAACAATTAAACAAAATCGTAAAAAAGGAAAAATTGAAATTGAATTTTTTTCTACTGAAGATTTAGAAAGAATACTAGAGTTATTGAATGTGCAACTTGATGAATAAAGAGATCCATCTATTTTTGATGGTTTATTTTTTTCGTCGTACATATTGATTGTGGTAGGAGGACAATAAAGTTGGTACTGCTGGGAACAGTCGTCAATGGGATTTGCATTACGTTTGGCTCATTGCTAGGAAAGCTATTTCATCGTATTCCTGAGCAAGTAAAATCGACGGTGATGAGTGGAATTGGCCTGGCGGTGACATTGCTTGGAATTCAAATGGGATTAAAAGGCGAGCAATTTTTAATTGTCATTTGTAGTCTTGTTCTTGGTGGAGCGTTAGGTGAAATATGGAGACTTGATGAAAAATTAAATCGCTTAGGCGATTGGCTGGAGAAAAAAGTAGGGACACATCAACAAGGAAATATCGCTAAAGGATTTGTCACCGCCACGCTCTTGTTTGTGATCGGGGCGATGGCCATTGTCGGTGCGTTAGATAGCGGTTTGCGCGGTGACCATCGCGTTTTATATACTAAATCGATCATTGACGGCTTCACAAGTATAATTTTGACGACAACCCTTGGTGTCGGGGTTATTTTTTCTGCCATTCCTGTTATGTTGTATGAAGGAGCGATTGCCTTACTAGCTACGCAGATTGAGCGGTGGGTTCCAAAAGGATTGCTAGAGTCGTTTATTTCTGAATCCACCGCAACTGGTGGTATTTTAATTATTGCAATTGGGTTAAATATATTAGGCATTACAAGCATTCGTGTCGCCAATTTACTTCCTAGTATTCTTGTCACCGCTTTGCTTGTATCGCTTGCGTATTTCTTTTTATAAATAAACAATCCCTTCTTGTTCCAGTAACAAAGAGGGGATTGTTGTTTTTATGTTGGTAAGTCCTCCGCCTCTAAGCGGAAACAGGGGAAAGTAGGTTAAAATCGTGGATAGTAGTCTTGGTTCATCATAAAGTGAGATAAATAATCTTTCCGCTTTAGTTGTTTGTCTACTTCATAAATGCCATTGGCAATCGTTCTAGCCATATTCATCACTAAATGAAGACGAGTATTTTGCAATACAAAAAACTCCATAAAGCCGCTCACATTCACGACTCCGGTAATATGGAGATCACCCACGGGTGGGAGTTGTTTATTGACCCCGGCTCCCGGTTTGACGGGTCCTTCTGCAATT
The DNA here is from genome assembly GCF_015326725.1 of Thermaerobacillus caldiproteolyticus. Classification (NCBI taxonomy): domain Bacteria; kingdom Bacillati; phylum Bacillota; class Bacilli; order Caryophanales; family Anoxybacillaceae; genus Thermaerobacillus; species Thermaerobacillus caldiproteolyticus. Next base: position 3,119,751 of record NZ_CP064060.1, on the reverse strand, counting down.
GTAATAGCGCCAACACTTTTTAATCGGCCTAAACACGCGTCAACAGCAATGATAAATACGTTCTCATGAATCGAACGAATGGCAGAAATTTTTTCCTCTAAGTTCATCGCATGAATAGGCTCTTCCAATGTACCGTACACATAGAAATGAGAAACATTTTTTTCCTTTAACATCGTGCCAACAAGTGGTCCAAGTGAATCTCCGGTAGAACGATCGGTTCCGATACAGACAATAGCGATCGGCTGGGACAGCGGAGAAGGAAGTAAGGAAATGAGCTGTATGGCAACTAAAGTAGAGGCACCTTGTTCATCATGAAAAATTCGTTTATTTCCGTCTTTTGAGTGAAAAGAAATAGACGGTATATTCATAAATGTTCACTCCTAGCTCCGATTAAGTATTAACAGTATACGGAAAAAAAGCACATTATATACATTTCCTTTCTCGTTTCTTGTTAGAGTTATTACTACAAATCTGTTGAAAATCTTGATACAATAAATAATTGATTACAGCAGGGGATATACAATCGTAAGAGGTGTCAATCAAAGTGAGCAAAATTGAAAAGTTTTATGAGGGAATAGCTTCTTTTTTTACCAATGAAGAGTTGTGGACCAATATAGGTATAGGAACTGTAAAAATTATTACCATTATATTGTTATGTTCCATCTTTTCAAAAATTTTAAAAGTAGCTGTTCATAATATTTTTAAAGTACGACAAAAAGCGCCCATTCGCATTTCAGAACGAAGAGAAGCAACGTTGTTAAGGTTGTTAGACAACGTCATTACGTATGTGCTGTATTTCATTGCTTTGATTATGGTGCTAGATACGTTCGGCGTTGAAGTAAAAGCAATTCTTGCCGGAGCGGGAATTGTCGGACTCGCTGTTGGTTTTGGTGCACAAAGTTTGGTAAAGGATGTCATTACAGGGTTTTTTATTATTTTTGAGGACCAATTTTCTGTTGGCGACTATGTCCGAATCGGCAACTTTGAAGGGTATGTAGAGGCGATTGGATTAAGGGTCACAAAAATTAAAAGTTGGACAGGTGAAGTTCATATTTTGCCAAATGGGAGCATTAACCAAGTCACCAACTTCTCTCTAAACAATAGCGTTGCTGTTGTGGATGTTAGCATCGCCTACGAAGAAGACATTGAAAAAGCGGAACAAGTCATTCGCGAGCTACTTTCCGAGTTGCCGGAGAAGTATGAAGATATGGTAGCTCCTCCTGAACTATTAGGCATTCAAAACTTTGCAAATTCAGAAATTGTTATGCGCGTTACGTGTGAAACAAGGCCGATGCGTCATTGGTTTGTTGCGCGCGCATTGCGCAAGGAAATTAAACTTCGATTAGATGAACATGGTATTGAAATCCCATTTCCACGACTCGTCCTGTATAATCGTCAAGACGAAGGAGAATCGATGCCGAAAAATGCGAAAGAAAATGCCTAAATAAAACAGTGATAGGGGTGAGCAAATGGAAAAAGAGTTTGGGTTACATGATATTGTTGAGATGAAAAAGCCACATCCTTGCGGAACAAATCGCTGGAAAATTATTCGTATGGGAGCGGACATTCGTATTAAATGTGAAGGTTGTGCACATAGTGTTTTAATTCCTAGAAAAGAGTTCGTAAGAAAACTAAAAAAAGTATTAGTGAAGCATGAGGAGTAGTTCCCTCATGCTATTTCTGTAAGAAAGGGAGAGAAGTGGGGAAATGGAAGAGATACACATTTCATCTTGCCCGTTAAATTGCTGGGATACATGCGGACTCAAAGTAACAGTAAAAGATGGGAAAGTAATGAAGGTTGAAGGCGACGAAACTCATCCGATTACGCAAGGGAAAATTTGCGGGCGCGGTCGTATGTTAGAAGCGCGCACGAATTCCAAAGAGCGTCTGCTTCACCCTCTTAAAAAAGTAAATGGCCAGTTTGTGCGCATTTCTTGGGAGCAAGCATTAGATGAAATTGCTGAAAAGATGAAAGAGATCAAGAACATATACGGAACAACGGCTGTGCTTCATAGCCACGATTATGCGAATAACGGGTTGTTAAAAAATTTAGATCAACGCTTCTTCCATTGTTATGGAGGCGTGACGGAATTAGCGGGAAGTCTTTGTTGGGGGGCCGGAATTGAGGCACAAACGTGGGATTTCGGCAGCTCGTATAGCCATGCCCCGGAAGATATTTATAACAGCAAACAAGTCGTCGTATGGGGACGAAACGTTGCACGGACGAACATGCATTTATTTCAACATCTCCTAGCAGTCAAAAAACGCGGAACAAAAGTCATTGTGATTGATCCTCTCTTTCATCAAACAGCGCAAATGGCTGACTTATATGTGTCTGTCAAACCGGGAATGGACGGTTTTTTGGCTATAGGAATTATGAAAGAGATATTACGCCTTGGCCTTGAAGATCGCGCATTTATTGAACAACATACAGTCGGGTTTGACGATGTGGTAACGCTGCTAGAAAGTATTACCATTGATGAGATTGAACGAATTACCGAAGTGGATCGCAGTGTCATGACCGAATTAGCTGTCATATATGGCAACCGCCCAACGATGACATATTTAGGGCTGGGAATGCAGCGTTATGCCAATGGCGGAAATACGATTCGATTGATTGATGCGCTCGTTGCAATCAGCGGAAATATCGGCATTCCTGGAGGCGGTGCTAATTTTGGCAATCTCCAAGTCAGTCAAAGTTTTAACATCAAAGCATTGACATTACCGGAGCGAAAAACTGCCTCTCGTACGTTTACGATGATGAAGCAGGCGGAAGGAATTTTACAGGCAAAAAACCCGGAAATTAAAATGATTATTGTTACATGCGGAAATCCGCTTACGCAAGTGCCGAATACTCATCTTGTGAAAAAAGCGTTCCAGTCAGTAGAAACGGTTGTTGTATTTGATCAATTTATGACGGACACAGCGGAATTAGCCGATTACGTTTTACCAACGACAACGGTGTTTGAAGAAGAAGATATTTATTATTCCTCGATGTATCATGCGTATGTCAATTACGGTCCAGCGCTTGTCGAACCGCCGGGTGAAGCGAAATCCGATCTTTGGATTTGGACACAATTAGCGAACCGTCTCGGATTTGGTGACGACTTTGCTTTTACAAGGGAAGAGTTTTTGAAAATGGGGTTACGATCATTAGAACGGTACGGAATTACGTTAGAGAGATTAAAAAAAGAAAAGCATATGCTTCTTCCCGTCCAACCGGTACCATGGAGTGACTATCAATTTCAAACACCGAGCGGAAAATATGAATTTACCTCAGCCTTAGCGGAACAAAAAGGCATGAACGGAACATTGCAGATTATGTATCCAGCAGAATCGGCATTTGCCAACCCGACATTAGCGGAAAAGTATCCGTATCAGTTATTAACGATTCATCCGCTTCGCTCCAATCATTCGCAACATTATCATTTAATTGAGCCGATGCAGTCTGTGAAAATTGAAGTGTCAAAAGATATTGCCGAAGAAAAAGGGTTAGCCGAAGGAGATATGGCAAGAGTGTTTAACGATCGCGGCGAACTTATTGGAAAAGTGAAAATTCTTATCAAGGCGCATCCGAAAACAATTAATGTTGACGAAGGACAATGGCAAAAATTTGGCGGTAGCGTGAATGTCCTGACATCTGATCGTGAGTCAGACAACGGTCAAGGGAGTACGTTATACGATTGTTTAGTCAATATTGAAAAAATCAGCGAATCACAGTGACAGCGCATGAATGCGCTTGTCATTTTCTTTTCAACTATCTATAATGAGGAAAGATGTTGACGGTTAAGAGGAGTGGAAAAAATGGGATTAACAGCAGGAATTGTTGGTTTACCAAACGTCGGAAAATCGACGCTATTTAATGCTATTACAAAAGCGGGCGCAGAATCCGCTAACTATCCTTTCTGTACGATTGAACCGAACGTTGGAATTGTCGAAGTACCTGATGAACGGTTGAAAACATTAACGGGGTTAGTCAAGCCAAAAAGAACGGTACCAACCGTGTTTGAATTTACCGATATCGCTGGAATTGTGAAAGGTGCAAGCAAAGGCGAAGGATTAGGAAATAAGTTTTTATCTCACATTCGCCAAGTTGATGCGATTTGCCAAGTCGTTCGTTGTTTTGCCGATGAAAACATTACCCATGTCGCTGGAAAAGTCGATCCGCTTGCCGATATTGAAACGATTAATTTAGAGCTCATTTTAGCCGATCTTGAAACGGTAGATAAGCGCATTGATCGCGTTGGAAAAATGGCCAAGCAAAAAGATAAAGATGCCATGTTTGAATATGAGATTCTTGCTCGATTGAAAGAAACATTTGAAGCAGGAAAAGCGGCGCGCACCTTATCGTTTACAGAAGAAGAAATGAAAGTCGTAAAACAGCTTCATTTACTGACGATTAAACCGATGTTATATGTTGCCAATGTGGGCGAAGAAGATGTAGCGAATCCGGACGATAATCCATTCGTACAACAAGTGCGTGAATTCGCGAGAAATGACCATGCGGAGGTCATTGTTGTTTGTGCGAAAGTGGAAGAAGAAATCGCTCAATTGGATGACGAAGAAAAAGAATTATTTTTACAGGAGCTCGGCATTGAGCAATCGGGGTTAGATCAACTTATTCGCGCTGCGTATAGTTTATTGGGGCTTGCGACGTTCTTTACTGCTGGGGAACAAGAAGTGCGGGCGTGGACGTTCCGAAAAGGAATGAAGGCACCGCAATGCGCCGGAATCATCCATTCTGATTTTGAGCGTGGATTTATTCGTGCTGAAACGGTTTCCTATGATGATTTAGTCGCAGCAGGGTCGATGGCAGCGGCACGCGAAGCAGGAAAAGTGCGATTGGAAGGAAAAGACTACGAAGTACAAGATGGCGATATTATCTATTTCCGCTTTAATGTTTAATATTGCTTCTATTTTTTAACCGTGATATAATCAAAAAATGTGAGTAATATTTTATTGCTCCTTGCCCTTTTATAGGGCCGTTTAGACCAAAAGGAGGTGACTAGCATGAAAAGAAAATACGAAATCATGTATATTATCCGCCCAAATTTAGATGATGAAGCGAGAAAAGCAGTTGTAGAGCGCTTCAATACTATTTTAACAGAAAACGGTGCGGAAATTGCAAACGTCAAAGAATGGGGTAAACGTCGCCTAGCATATGAAATCAAAGATTTCCGCGACGGTTACTACATGATTGTGAACGTAGTGTCTGAACCAAAAGCGGTACAAGAGTTCGACCGTTTAGCGAAAATCAGCGAAGACATTATTCGTCACATCGTTGTGAAAGAGGAAGAATAATTTCCGTTATTAAGTATTAAGGAGTGGTTCTGATGATTAACCGCGTAATTCTTGTAGGGAGACTTACAAGAGACCCAGAATTACGCTATACTCCAAATGGAGTAGCTGTTGCCACGTTTACGCTTGCTGTCAATCGTCCGTTTACGAACCAACAAGGTGAGCGTGAAGCGGATTTTATTAACTGTGTCGTCTGGCGTCGTCCCGCGGAAAATGTAGCCAACTTCTTGAAAAAAGGAAGTTTAGCTGGAGTGGACGGTCGCTTACAAACGAGAAGTTATGAGGGCCAAGATGGAAAACGTGTGTACGTGACTGAAGTGGTTGCTGATAGCGTTCAATTTCTTGAACCTAAAGGTAGCATGGAGCAACGTGGTGCAACAGCAGGTGGCTACTATGGAGAGCCATTTCCATTTGGACAAAATCAGAACCCGCGTAACACAAACGATCATGGCTTTAGTCGCATCGATGAAGATCCATTTGCCAATGATGGACAACCTATTGATATTTCCGATGACGACTTACCGTTTTAATGAATATATGAAATCAGGATGAGGAAGGAGGATCAATAATGGCAGGACGTAAAGGTGGACGTGCAAAACGTCGTAAAGTGTGCTACTTCACAGCGAACGGAATTACTCATATCGACTACAAAGACGTTGATACACTCAAAAAATTCATCTCTGAGCGCGGTAAAATTTTACCTCGTCGTGTGACTGGTACAAGTGCAAAATATCAACGTAAGTTAACTGTTGCGATTAAGCGCGCTCGTCAAATGGCATTATTGCCATATGTAGCAGGTGAATAAAAAGAAGAAGCAGTAAGGGGGAAACCTTACTGCTTTTTTTATGCTGTGTGATGGTTTTATCATTTCTGTGAATTAGGGTAATATAGTGAGGTAAGGAGGGCGAAAAGTTGAGAAATACATATGCGTTAACGGAGGCTGCCATCCAGCTGGCTCTGTTTACTGTTTTATTTTTAGTTTCATTGTATGTACCATTATTAGGAGCGGTGACAACATTATTTTTATCGATTCCGTTTATTATTTTTACCATCAAGCACGGTTATCAACAAGCGTTGCTATTGCTTGTTGCATCGCTTGTTGTTTCCTCGGTTGTTGGTTCACTACTTTCCCTTCCCGGCGTTCTTATGTTTGGGACAGCTGGCATCGTCATAGGTGCGCTACTGGCAAAACAGAAAAATCGTTATGTTGTTTTAGTGGCAGGAACGATGACATTTTTATTCAATATGGTGATCGACTACATCATTTCCATTCAATTTTTTGAAATGGATATTATTAAACAAGCGCTTTCATTGCTAAATGAATCTTTCCACACAGCCATACAAATGATGCGCGGAATGGGGCAGCAACCGCCAAAGGAATTGCAAGAACGTTTTGAACAAGGATTGGAACTTATCAAATATGTAACTCCTACGTTATTTGTACTAGGTGCGTTTCTGCTAGCCTATGTGACAATGATTGTTTCTGTTCCAATTTTAAAACGATTAAAACTTTCTGTGGGGACTTGGCCACCGTTTCGCAATTTCAGTTTACCGAAAAGCTTATTATGGTATTATTTACTGATTTTAATAGTGACGTTTCTCCCATTGGAAAAAGGAACATTTGTCTACATTGTTGTTCTAAATTTATACTATTTGCTGCAGTTGTTGTTTGTCGTTCAAGGCCTTTCTTTTCTTTATTATGTTGGCGACCGAAAGAACATTCCAAAAGGGATGATCGTCTGGGGAACGGTGCTTTGTTTATTTCTCCCTTTTCTACTTTATCTTATTGCGATATTAGGTATAATTGATTTAGGATTTGAATTACGGAAACGCATCTTGTAATGGATGTGTTCGGATTATTTATGATGTAGGAGCTGACATGAATGTCTCATTTTTATGAAAAGAAAGCATATCGCTATCCCTTGTATTCGTTAATCGTTTTAACGTTTATTTTGGTTGCTATCATATTTTATTTTCAATGGATTTTAGGGATAGCTGGCTTTTTGCTCCTCGGCTTTGTGCTTTATTATGTTATGCGCTCACAGCGGGAATTACAGGAAGAGGTAGAGGAGTATATTTCTACGCTCTCTTACCGAGTAAGGAAGGTAGGAGAGGAAGCATTGATGGAGATGCCCATTGGAATTATGCTTATCAATGATGATTATACGATTGAATGGGCGAACTCCTTTTTAGCTTCTTGCTTTGGAATGGAGACGCTTGTAGGGCAGTCATTGTATGATATCGCAGATCAACTCGTTTCACTGATGAAACAAGACGTTGATGAGGAAATGGTCGATATTCGTGATCGAAAGTTTAAAGTGATCGTAAGAAGGGAAGAAAGGCTTCTTTACTTTTTTGATATAACTGAACAAGTGGAAATCGAAAAGCAGTATGAAGCCGAACGAATTGTATTAGGAATTATTTTTCTTGATAACTATGATGAAGTTACTCAAGGGATGGACGACCAGGCAAAAAGCCAAATGAACAGCCATGTGACTTCCATCCTAAACAAATGGGCACACGATTACGGTCTCTTTTTAAAAAGAACCTCATCGGATCGTTTTATTGCCGTATTAAATGAACAGATATTACAACAGCTTGAAAAAAGCAAGTTTTCGATTTTAGATGAGGTTCGTGAGCAGACAATGAAGAATAATATTCAGCTTACATTAAGTATCGGAATCGGTGCGGGTGCCTCTTCATTGCCTGAACTAGGGGCTCTGGCGCAGTCGAGTTTGGATTTAGCATTAGGTCGTGGCGGCGACCAAGTCGCGATTAAACAAGCCAACGGAAAAGTAAAATTTTATGGTGGAAAAACAAACCCGATGGAGAAACGTACACGGGTACGGGCACGTGTCATTTCCCATGCGTTAAAGGAATTGATTGTCGAAAGCGATAAAGTGCTCATTATGGGCCATAAATACCCGGATATGGATGCTCTGGGAGCAGCAATAGGTATTTTAAAAGTGGCTCAGCTTAACCAAAAAGAAGGGTTTATTGTTATTGATACGACGCGCATTGATGCCGGTGCCCACCGCCTGATTGAGGAAATAAAAAAACATCCAGAGCTTTGGGCACGATTTATTAAACCGGAGCAGGGGCTTGAGCTTGTCACAGACGATACGTTGTTAATTGTGGTAGATACCCATCGCCCGTCATTAGTCGTGGAAGAAAAATTATTATTCCGAACAGATCATATTGTTGTTATTGATCACCATCGCCGTGGTGAGGAATTTATCGATGATCCGATTCTTGTCTATATGGAACCTTACGCCTCTTCTACTTCGGAACTCGTTACGGAATTGTTAGAATACCAACCGAAACGTACGAGGTTAACGATGTTAGAAGCAACAGCATTGCTTGCTGGGATTGTTGTCGATACGAAAAGTTTTACGTTGCGCACCGGCTCGCGCACGTTTGATGCTGCTTCCTACTTACGCGCACAAGGAGCAGATACCGTTTTAGTACAAAAATTATTGAAAGAGAATATAACAAACTATGTGAAGCGGGCAAAAATGATTGAAAATGCGTCAATTGACGCAAGAGGAATTGCGATCGCTAAAGGCGATCCAAATGAAATGTATGATCAAGTTCTCATTGCTCAAGCAGCGGATACGTTATTATCACTAAGCGGGGTTGTCGCTTCATTTGTGATTTCAAAGCGGATTGATCATAAGATTGGCATTAGTGCTCGCTCATTAGGAGATATTAACGTTCAAGTAATTATGGAAAGTTTAGGTGGCGGTGGGCATTTGACAAACGCTGCCGTGCAATTATCTGATGTGACCATTGAAGAAGCAGAACAGCGTTTACGAACAGCCATTGATGAATACTTAGAAGGGGGTAAAAAGTGATGAAAGTTATCTTTCTAAAAGACGTAAAAGGAAAAGGAAAAAAAGGTGAAATTAAAAACGTAGCTGATGGATATGCGCAAAACTTTCTTTTCAAACAAGGTCTTGCCATTGAGGCAACACCAGCTAATTTAAAAGCGCTTGAGGCACAGAAAAATAAAGAAAAACGCCAAGCAGAGGAAGAACTTGAAAAAGCAAAGCAACTAAAGGAACAATTGGAACAATTAACGGTACAAATATTTGCAAAAGCTGGTGAAGGAGGCCGCTTATTCGGTTCAGTCACAAGCAAACAAATAGCCGAAGCGCTTCAAAGCCAATATCAAATTAAAGTCGATAAGCGTAAAATCGAGTTAGATGATGCAATTCGCGCATTAGGGTATACAAACGTACCGGTAAAACTTCATCCAGAAGTAACTGCAACGTTAAAAGTGCATGTAAGTGAACAAAAGTGAACGCATAAAAATGTGATTTTATGAGGAAGTCATTCCTTCCCATATAATCACATTTTTCTTATGGTTATTGTGTTTCAATTGGATCGAAAAACAGAAAAAGGTGGTGAAAAGAGATGAACGATGTATTTGCTGAGCGCATTCCTCCGCAAAGCATTGAGGCCGAACAAGCGGTGTTAGGCGCTGTGTTCCTTGACCCTTCCGCTTTAACATTAGCTTCGGAAATTTTAATTCCTGAAGATTTTTACCGTGCTTCCCACCAAAAGATTTTCCATGCGATGCTAAAGGTAGCCGATAAAGGAGAGCCGGTTGATTTAGTTACAGTAACAGCAGAATTAGCAGATGCGCAAATATTGGAAGAAGTAGGCGGCGTCTCATATTTAAGCGAGCTTGCTGATGCGGTTCCGACCGCAGCGAATGTCGAGTATTATGCTCGCATTGTTGAAGAAAAGTCGATTCTGCGCCGCCTAATCCGCACTGCCACATCGATTGCTCAAGATGGCTATACACGAGAAGACGAAGTTGATGTTTTATTGAATGAAGCAGAAAAGAAAATTATGGAAGTATCGCAACGGAAGCATTCCGGTACGTTCCAAAACATTAAAGATGTGCTTGTGCAGGCCTATGATAATATTGAAATGCTTCATAATCGGAAAGGAGAAATTACAGGGATTCCGACCGGTTTTACAGAGCTTGATCGAATGACGGCTGGATTTCAACGAAGCGATCTTATTATCGTCGCTGCTCGTCCTTCCGTAGGGAAAACGGCGTTTGCATTGAATATCGCGCAAAATGTTGCTACGAAAACAAACGAAAATGTCGCCATTTTTAGTTTAGAGATGAGCGCCCAACAATTAGTTATGCGGATGTTATGCGCAGAAGGAAATATTAATGCGCAAAACTTGCGGACTGGTAAACTAACACCGGAAGATTGGGGAAAATTAACGATGGCGATGGGGAGTTTATCGAATGCTGGCATTTATATTGACGATACGCCTAGTATTCGAGTCAGCGATATTCGGGCAAAATGTCGCCGCCTGAAACAAGAAAGCGGACTGGGAATGGTATTAATTGATTATTTACAGCTCATTCAAGGTAGTGGAAGAAATCGAGAAAATCGGCAACAGGAAGTATCGGAAATTTCGCGTTCATTAAAGGCGTTAGCTCGTGAATTGGAAGTGCCTGTCATCGCTTTATCACAGCTTTCACGCAGCGTAGAACAACGCCAAGACAAGCGGCCGATGATGTCCGACATTCGTGAATCAGGAAGTATTGAACAAGACGCTGACATTGTGGCATTTTTATATCGCGATGATTATTATGATAAAGAATCAGAGAACAAAAACATTATAGAAATTATTATTGCGAAACAACGGAATGGCCCGGTTGGTACGGTGCAATTAGCATTTATTAAAGAGTATAACAAATTTGTGAATCTGGAGCGTCGCTTTGACGATGCCCATATTCCGCCAGGAGCATAATGTTAACAAAGGGGCGCTATTTTGATAAGGAGCGTCCTCTTTTTTATAAATGGGAAACGAAAAGTGTCTAGTTTCAGTGCTCAACTCATTTGTTTCTTGAATAGGTATCCATGTAAAACTTGCGAGAAGCATGATTAGAAAAGAGATGCTTTAAGCAGTTCAGGGGTTAAATAAACTCCGCTTTCGAAGTGCAAGAGCTTCTAGCTTCTAGCGGGCAAAGAACATTTGTCCATCGCAGAAACTAGAATGGCGGCATTTCGCCGTTGGTCCACAGGGTGTCGGCAGTTTTTAGGAGAATTTGGGTCACCTGCGCTTTTCTTATAGGTTGAATACGAATGAAATAATAAAAATAATTGATAAATGTTCGTGTTTTATTGACTTTCATTCGTAAAACTGCTACACTTACTATGTTTATATCGAGAAAAGTGGAGGTGCTCGCCATGTCTTCGGTCGTCGTTGTCGGCACGCAGTGGGGCGATGAAGGGAAAGGAAAAATTACTGATTTCTTATCTGAAAATGCAGAAGTCATTGCAAGATATCAAGGTGGGAACAACGCAGGACATACGATTGTTTTTAACGGAGAGAAATACAAACTACATCTGATTCCATCTGGAATTTTTTATAAAGATAAAATATGTGTGATCGGAAATGGAATGGTTGTTGATCCGAAAGCGCTTGTTGCGGAATTACAATATTTACATAATCACGGCATTTCAACAGATAACTTACGAATTAGCAATCGCGCGCATGTCATTTTGCCATACCATCTGAAACTTGATGAAGTGGAAGAAGAGCGAAAAGGAGCAAATAAAATCGGCACGACGAAAAAAGGAATTGGTCCAGCGTATATGGACAAAGCGGCTCGCGTCGGCATTCGTATCGCTGATTTGCTCGATCGCGAAGTGTTTGAAGAAAAGTTAGCCCGCAATTTGCAGGAGAAAAACGTTCTTTTTGAAAAAGTATATGGCGTTGAAGGGTTTCAACTAGAGGACATTTTAGATGAATATTATGAGTATGGACAACAAATTGCTCAATACGTCTGCGATACATCGGTTGTTTTAAACAACGCTCTCGACGAAGGACGCCGCGTATTATTTGAAGGTGCACAAGGTGTTATGTTAGATATTGACCAAGGGACGTATCCGTTCGTCACTTCATCCAATCCGGTTGCTGGCGGTGTCACTATCGGTTCAGGTGTTGGACCAACGAAAATTAAACATGTCGTTGGCGTAGCTAAAGCGTATACAACCCGTGTTGGCGATGGACCATTTCCGACGGAACTGCACAATGAAATTGGCGACCGCATTCGTGAAGTAGGGCGTGAATATGGTACGACAACAGGGCGTCCGCGCCGCGTTGGTTGGTTCGATAGCGTTGTTGTTCGCCATGCTCGCCGTGTGAGCGGCATTACTGATTTATCGTTAAACTCCATTGACGTGTTAACGGGGATTGAAACGTTAAAAATTTGTGTGGCCTATCGCTATAAGGGACAAATTATTGAAGAATTCCCAGCAAGCTTGAAAGTATTAGCGGAATGTGAGCCTGTATACGAAGAGCTTCCGGGTTGGACGGAGGATATTACAGGAGTTAAAAGCCTCGATGAGCTGCCAGCCAATGCCCGTCATTATATCGAACGAATTTCGCAATTAACAGGTATCCCGTTATCGATTTTCTCCGTTGGTCCGGACCGCTCGCAAACGAATGTTGTCCGCAGCGTATATGCATAATCTTCTTATAACAAGCATAGATACAATGTGTCTATGCTTTTCTTTTTGAATTGGCAATGGGTAATAAGTGAATTCAATCGTATAACGTGATAAATTAATAGTATACGTATTTTTCGATTCCATCGATAAAGAAAGGATGTGAACAATGATGGAAAAACGAATTCTTGTTGTTGACGATGAAAAACCGATTGCAGATATTTTGCAATTTAATTTACAAAAAGAAGGATATGAAGTAGTTTGCGCATATGACGGAGTCGAGGCACTTCAAAAAGTAGAAGAAGTGACGCCCGATCTGATTTTATTAGATATTATGCTCCCACAAAAAGATGGGATGGAAGTATGCCGCGAAGTGCGGAAAAAGTATGATATGCCGATTATTATGTTAACGGCGAAAGATTCAGAGATTGATAAAGTACTTGGATTGGAATTAGGGGCGGATGACTATGTAACAAAACCGTTTAGTACAAGGGAATTATTAGCACGCGTGAGAGCGAATTTACGTCGCCATTCTCAAAGTGCTAATACGTCGGAAGAGAACAATGACATGAACGAGATCACTGTTGGTTCACTTGTTATTCGTCCTGATGCGTATATTGTGTCAAAACGAGGAGAAACGATCGAATTGACACATCGGGAATTTGAATTGCTTCATTACCTTGCTAAACATATTGGGCAAGTAATGACAAGGGAGCATTTATTGCAAACCGTGTGGGGATATGATTATTACGGAGATGTTCGTACCGTCGATGTAACCGTGCGCCGCTTACGAGAAAAAATTGAGGATAATCCGTCTCATCCAGCATGGATTGTCACGCGGCGAGGAGTCGGTTATTATTTGCGCAACCCAGAACAGGAGTAAAGGAAACCAATGAAAAAAGTAGGTCCATTTCGTTCGATTCATTTTAAATTTGTTTTGATTTACGTGCTTCTCATTCTTGTTGCGATGCAAATCATTGGCGTATATTTTGTGAGAAAGCTAGAGACAGAGCTTGTGCAAAACTTTAAAAACTCTCTAAATGAGCGAGTGACGCTGCTTGCCTATAACGTGGAACAGGCAATGAGTAAAGAGAGAGATTCGAAAAGCCCGACGTTAGAGGAAGATATTCGCTCCCTTCTACATGATTTTGTCTCCCAAGACATTTCCGAAGTACGGATCATTGATGATAAAAGTAAGGTGCTTGGCACATCGAACCCTTATATGCAAAACATCGTTGGCAAAAGGACAACAGAGATTTTTGTGAAACGAGCACTCGTTACAGGAGAAATGGTTGATCGAATGTTCATTGATCGAAAAACAGGGCATCGCATGTACATTTCCTCGACACCGATTAAGCCGGGCGGCGAAATTAAAGGTGTTATTTATGTCATCGCTTCGATGGAAAATGTATTTTCACAAATGAGACAAATTAATATGATTCTAGCGACAGGAACGGGGATCGCGCTAGCTATTACTGCAATATTGGGCATCTTTCTATCGCGGACGATTACCCGCCCAATTTCGGATATGCGAAAGCAAGCCCTTGCGATGTCGAAAGGGAACTTTTCTCGAAAAGTAAAGGTGTATGGTTATGATGAGATTGGCCAATTGGCCATGACATTTAACAATTTGACAAAAAAATTACAGGAAGCCCAAGCAACAACGGAAGGAGAGCGCCGAAAGTTAGCCTCCGTGTTAACGCATATGACCGATGGAGTGATTGCGACTGACCGCCGCGGGAGAATTATTTTAATTAACGATGCCGCATTGAATATTTTGAATGTTTCACGTGAAACAGTTCTTTCAAGCTCAATTATTGATGTATTAGGCCTCGGCGACCAATACACATTTGAGACGTTACTAGAAGAGCCCGATTCGTTAATTTTAGACTTTAGTACGGATGACGAATTATATATCTTGCGTGCTTCTTTATCCGTTATTCAAAAAGAAACTGGATTTGTCAACGGATTAATCGTTGTGCTGCATGATATTACGGAGCAAGAAAAAATCGACCAAGAACGGCGAGAGTTCGTCGCCAATGTTTCTCATGAGCTGCGGACGCCTTTAACAACAATGAAAAGTTATTTAGAAGCGTTAGCAGAAGGAGCTTGGAGGGATGAAGAGATTGCCCCACGGTTTATTGAAGTCACGCAGATGGAAACGGAGCGAATGATTCGATTAGTCAATGATTTACTTCAGCTCTCCAAACTCGACAGCAAGGACTATAAGCTGAATAAGTCATGGGTGAATTTTTCACGATATTTTCATAAGGTAATTGACCGTTTCGAATTAACGAAAAATGAAAATATTACGTTTGTGCGGAAAATTCCTGATGAAGCGATTTTTATTGAAATCGATGAAGATAAAATCACCCAAGTGCTCGATAACATTATTTCCAACGCGTTAAAATATTCTCCTCGAGGCGGTAACATTACGTTTCGCGTCAAAGAGCTGAGCGATGAAATTTTAGTTAGCGTCAGTGATGAAGGAGTTGGTATCCCGAAAGCAGATTTAGCAAAAGTATTTGACCGATTTTATCGTGTCGATAAAGCACGGTCACGTAAACTTGGCGGCACAGGGCTGGGATTGGCGATCGCTAAAGAAGTGGTCGTTGCCCACGGAGGGAAAATTTGGGCAGAAAGTAAGGAGCATAAGGGCACAACGATTTTCTTTACTTTACCGTTTGAACGGATTCAAGAGGATGACTGGTATGAAGTATGAAACAATTAAAACGATTATATTAACTTTTTTAGTGTTGACAAGCATTGTGTTGACATGGGGACTATGGACATACCACCCCAAATATGATGTAATGCAAAATGATGAGTATATCCAGCACATATCAGTCAGCAATACGCAAGTCGATACGGCGATGATTGTTCAGCCTTCACAAATATTCATCCATAAAAATAATGCCCACTATGGAATGATTGAAGAAGAAGAAATCAACGCGTTATTAAAAGAAATGAAAAAATGGACATTCGATGATTTCGAAAATATTTCAACGACCATTCCGAAGGGGAATTTCTTATCGTTTTTACATGGAAGAGGGAAAATTGAAATCGTTTATCCAGATGATATTCCGATTGATATTTATCGTGCAATTTTTCAAATTGAAGATAAAGGAATTAAAAGAGTTAGCTTTGACCGAATCATCATCCCTGTTGAGAAACAAGAAGATATTTCTGTGTACTTTGTTTCAACGAACAATCGAAGAGTATATAAAGCTGTAGCCAGCAATGTTTCATTCGCGGAAATCGAACGTTTATATGATGAAAAAGCAGACAAGTATCCACGCTATTTTGCTTACAACATCAGTGAGACAAAGTCCATCTTCCTTCCTGAAAAAGAAGTTACGCTGAGTCGGTTACAATATTACACAGATGAACTTGATCCTGATAAGTTTAAGGAAGCGTTATTTAGCGATCCGAGCTTTGTGAAAAAAGATTTGCTCACGTTTGGCGAAGAATATACAGATGGTTCACGGCTGATGGATGTGGACTTTTTACAGCGGTTGTTGTTATATGTCAATCCTGCTGCCCAAAATACAATGAACAGGACGAGTGAGGAAGATAGCAATTTGATCCAACGAAGCATTGATTTTGTCAACGAGCATGGCGGTTGGACGGACATGTACCACTTTGCTGAATGGGATCATGAAGAACGGAAAGTTATTTTTCGTTTGAGTATGAATAACTATCCTGTGTTTAACGATTATGGAATGTCTGAAATTGTTCAAACGTGGGGCGATAATGAACCGATTAAGTACCAGCGTCCGTTATTTCGTCTGGAAATTCCAGACCGTGTAAGTGTGCCTATGAAACTGTTATCTGGTCATGAAGTGATTGAAAAGCTACAGAAAATAAAAGGATTCAAAAAAGAATTAGTGAATTGGATTACAGTAGGATATGAGCTTGTGAAAGATCCGGAGAGGGAAAAGGTTATTATTTTGAAACCGGCTTGGTTTTATTTGTATGGAGGAACATGGCGGGAAGTTCCGATGGAAGAGTTAAACAAAGAAAGAGGAGGGAACGTGAATGGATTGGAGTAAAACAAAAACGATTTTTATTATTACGTTCCTCATCCTCGATTTCTTTTTGGGTTATCAGTTTATGGAAAAACGAAGCAACAGTCAATTAGATGTCATTTTAGAAACAACGATTGAGGAGCAGTTAGAAGCAAATGGCATTACCTACGTGGAGCTGCCCAAAGAAATTACAAAAGCGACATATGTAAGCGGAAAGAGTAAAACGTTTACCCGTCAGGAAATTAGCAAATTATTCAATCAAAAAGTCACTGTAAGCAATCAAACGATTTTGCAGGCAACGTTTATTCATCCTATATCTCTTTCTAATTTTAGAGATCCGTATCGTTTGAGCGAGTTCTTACAGCGCCATATTCTTAATGGTAAAGATTATACGTTTTGGGCGTTTGATGAAAAATCGAATACCATTATTTGTTTTCAAAAGTATAATGGCAAAGTTATTTATAAAAATGTAAGTAGCATGTTGTTGCTTCATCTAAATGAAAAAAATGAAGTTGTTTCCTATGAACAAACTCTATTAGATGATTTAGAGAAATATGAGAAAAAGCAAGAAATCATTCCAGCCATTAAAGCCATTGAAACGTTATATAAAAAAGACTATTTGAAACCGGGAGACCATGTTACGTCCATTGAACTTGGTTACTATGCGCTTGTTCAATTTACGGCTTCACAAGTGTTAACACCAACATGGCATATTGTAGTGAACGGAAAAGAAGATTATTTTATTAATGCGTTTGAAGGACAGATTATTAGCGATGAAGGGAAAATGTTGGAGTGAGAAAAATGAATATGCAGTTTAGCGTCCTAGCAAGTGGAAGTACCGGAAATGCTTTTTACATCGAAACAGATGAACATCGATTGCTTGTCGATGCAGGATTGAGTGGCAAGCAGATGGAACAGTTGTTTCAACAAATTGATCGTAAGCTGCAGCAGGTGACGGCCATTTTAGTGACCCATGAACATAGTGATCATATTAAAGGACTAGGTGTCATCGCGAGGAAATACAAGCTTCCCATTTATGCAAATGAAAAAACGTGGAAAGCGATGGAAGGTTTGATTGGTGACATTCCGACCGAGCAAAAATTTGTATTTCCATTAGGAACTGTGCGTTCGTTTGGAAGTTTGGATGTTGAATCATTTGGCGTGTCCCATGACGCTGCAGAGCCGATGTTTTATGTGTTTCACTGCGGCGGCAAAAAGCTTGTCTTGATCACAGACACTGGATACGTAAGCGACCGCATGAAAGGAATTATTAACAATGCGGATGTGTTCGTGTTTGAAAGCAATCATGATGTAGATATGTTACGAATGGGGCATTATCCTTGGAATATTAAGCGCCGCATTTTAAGTGATGTAGGTCATGTATCTAACGAAGATGCGGCCCTTGCTCTAGCCGATGTCATTGGCGATCGGACAAAACGAATCTATTTAGCACACTTAAGTCAAGATAACAATATGAAGGAATTAGCGCGAATGACAGTCGGACAGACATTAACCAGCAAGGGATTCGCCGTTGGAGAGCAATTTCATTTATATGACACTGATCCGAAAATTCCAACAGACCTCGTGTATGTGTAGCCAACATTTTGGGAAAGATAAGTTAATGTGTTTACAATGGATTTTTTCCATCGTCACGAAGTATAATGGGGGATAGATACACACACTACCTTTTACCGAACCCTCTTTGTCGAAAGGATTGGTGAGTATGGGGTATTACGATGATCATTATGAACAATATCGACAAAAGCAAAAAGGAAATCGCGGTGGTTGGTTTTTATCAGCGCTAGTCGGTGCCATTTTAGGTGCATTATTAATAATGATTTCAATTCCAGCACTTTCAAAATGGAATGTGCTTCCTTATGATATTACGCCAAAAGAGAGTGAACAGGCGGGAAAAGAGGAAGCAGGAACGACAAAGCAGCCGGCTGTACAGCAAAATGTGGCTGTCAATGTTTCGTCCCAAGTGACAAAAGCGATTGATAAAGTATCGGATGCCGTTGTTGGTGTCGTCAACATTCAAGAGGCCAACTTTTGGTCGCAAGGCGACGAGGAAGCGGGAACAGGTTCCGGTGTTATTTATAAAAAAGCAAATGGTAAAGCATTCATTGTTACGAATCATCACGTTGTTGAAAATGCAAGTCAATTAGAAGTAAGCCTAAAAGATGGAACAAGGGTGCCTGCAAAGTTATTAGGAAGCGATCTGTTAACCGATTTAGCAGTGCTTGAAATTGATGCAAAGCATGTGAAAAAAGTAGCGGAATTCGGAAATTCTGACACGGTTAAGCCAGGGGAACCAGTCATTGCGATTGGAAACCCGCTTGGACTTCAATTTGCTGGTTCTGTTACACAAGGAATTATCTCAGGAACGAATCGGACAGTTGAGGTTGATTTAGACCAAGATGGGTTACCAGACTGGAATGCCGAAGTATTACAGACAGACGCAGCGATCAACCCAGGAAATAGTGGTGGCGCTCTTGTTAATATTGAAGGTCAAGTCATCGGTATTAACTCGATGAAAATTGCTCAAGAAGCAGTAGAAGGAATTGGCTTTGCGATTCCGATTAATTCGGCTCTACCGATTATTTCCGATTTAGAAAAGTATGGTCAAGTACGTCGTCCTTATATGGGAGTAGAGCTCCGTTCATTAAGTGATATCTCATCTTATCATTTACAGGCAACATTGCACTTGCCAAAAGATGTGACAGAAGGGGTTGCGGTTATTCAAGTTGTGCCAATGTCTCCAGCGGCACAAGCGGGATTAAAACAATTTGATGTCATCGTTGCGTTAGATGGTAAAAAGATTCGCAATGTCCTTGAATTGAGAAAATACTTGTATACAAAAAAATCAATTGGTGATAAAATGACCGTTACATTCTATCGTGATGGAGAGAAACGAACAGTCACTATGAAATTAACGAAAGAATCCTTTTAGATGATGTAACGAGAATGGTTTGTGAATAAGTTATCAACAAGGAGCGAAAATCACGCTCCTGTTTTCTTTTTTCCACAAGTGGATAAGGAGGGACATGTTATGTTTGCCTGTTGTGAAGATCATATTGATTTAGCAATTGATATGTATGTGGATAAAATGGAGCAAGCGCCGGAAATTACACATATGACTGTGGATAACCAATCTAAAACATGCGATTTTTGTCCAAAGAAGGCCGTATATATAGTGGGGAACTAATGTTTTTACACTATATGTGGATATGTGTTGTGTATATGTGGATAAATCTTGTGGATAGTTTGTTTGTAAAGTGGGGATGAACTGTGAATATTACCGTTATTTCTGTTGGTAAGCTAAAAGAAAAATATTTAAAACAAGGAATCGAGGAATACATAAAACGGCTGTCAGGCTATGCAAAAATCGAAATGATTGAAGTGCCAGACGAAAAAGCGCCGGAGAATTTAAGCAATCAGGAAATGGAACAAGTCAAAGAAAGAGAAGGCGAACGCATTTTAGCGAAGATTTCGGATGATACGTATGTGATTGCTTTAGCTATTGAAGGAAAGATGAAATCGTCTGAGGAATTGGCAGAAAGCTTGGACAAGCTCGCCACCTATGGCAAAAGCAAAATCGCCTTTATCATTGGTGGTTCGCTCGGTTTAAGCAAAAAAGTCATGCAACGTGCCGATGAAGCCTTATCATTTTCCAAGATGACGTTCCCCCATCAGCTCATGCGCCTCATTCTCCTTGAACAAATTTATCGGGCGTTTCGGATTAATAGAGGTGAACCGTACCATAAGTAAATGAGGTTTTTGGTTATAATTATTGGTGTGTTTATTCATTGGAAAAAGTGATTTCACACTCAACATACGTGCGTTTCATAGATCCTTTTAAAAGAAGAAGCAGGAAACCAATAAGGGTTTCCTGTTTATACTCAAAGCAAATTTTTAACCAGAGATGAAAATATAATTGTTTAAAGAAACACCTGTATCAGTGAGTTCAGTCCACGAAAGTTTATTATCTACCACCCCTTCCATTATGAATACGATAATCAATAGTATCTTCATTTTTGACATAGAGTTCATATTCCCAGACGTTTTCATAAGTATCAATAAAATGACTTGACGACCTATAAATTCATTTATGCATAATAAGTTTCTTTATAGATCAAAGATGATTCATTTTTAACAAAATGCATTCATTTGATGTACCAATTCTATATCATTGAAAATATATTTTTGCTTTAAAAATTTTATAAAAGGTATCCCTAAGCGCGCGCTATAGATAAAAAACAATAAAATAATGGGGTAATGTAGACAAAAAGGGACTGCTTATTGAAGCTTATTATGCGTGAGAAGATGGCGGAATATTGATTTGGGGGTTATCAAGAAAATAAAGACAACTTGCAAATGGCTTAAAAATATTCACATTTTTACTTTCGTCGGACAGACTCCTAGCATTTGAATGATGTCAATCATGGTCATTCATTGTTCATATTCAGTTCATAAAGAGGTGTTACCATCACCATGTACTCAGTTGTAGAGGAGGAATTGAAATGGGACATATATACCGAACAGTGCCAAACAATGGCGATTGGGCTATTGAAGCGCACGGACTTGTTAAAACTTTTGGCGACAAACGTGCGGTTGATGGCGTAAATTTGAATGTGCGCGCTGGTCGATCTACGGCGTGCTTGGGCCGAACGGGGCAGGCAAGACCACTACAGTCAGAATGCTAGCGACCTTATTGCGACCGGACGCAGGTTCGGCATACATCTTTGGTTACGATGTGGTGAAGGAGCCGCAGATCGTGCGTCAGTTGATTGGTGTGACTGGCCAGTATGCATCGGTTGACGAGTCACTCAGCGCGATCGAGAATCTAGTCATCTTTTCTCGGCTGCTAGGGCTGAGCCGCACAGAGGCACGGCGTAAAGCTGCGGAGTTGTTGGAGGAATTTGGTTTGACAGAAGCGGCGAAGCGCCCGCTGAAAAATTTCTCCGGCGGCATGCGGCGCCGGCTGGATCTAGCGGCAAGCCTTATTGCACAGCCGCCGCTCATCTTCTTAGACGAGCCGACTACAGGACTGGATCCGCGCACGCGCAATCAAATGTGGGATACCATCCGGCGATTGGTAAAGCAGGGCTCAACCGTACTGTTAACAACCCAGTATTTACAGGAGGCTGACGAACTAGCTGATCGAATCGCGGTGATTGATCGCGGCCGGGTCGTTGCCGAGGGAACCGCGGATGAGCTGAAAGCGTCAGTTGGCAGTTCGTCGCTACAATTGAAAATCCAAAATACAAAAGATATCGAAAATGCCCGCCAGACCGTTGAACGGGTGCTCAAGGTCCGGTCAAATGTGTCGCTGGAAACGGGGAAGATTACTGCACCGATGGCGGACGCCGATCGAGTTACTGATCTGCTTATCGCTCTTCGCGAGGCAGGAATCCACTTGGCTGAATTGAGTGTTCAGAAGCCGACTCTTGACGAGGTCTTTTTAACCATTACTGGCCATAGTGTGAAGGAGGACACATCAGAGACATCCGATGAAATGGGGGAGGTAAGAGTATGAAAAGCACTTCTAAGCAGCTAGCTGTTAATCGCCAATTAAAAAACAACACAAGCTTTGGCCAGGCGGTGCGCAACTCGTTGACGATGGCCTACCGAGGTTTGCTGAAGATTCGGCGCACACCCGAGCAATTATTCGATGTCACGCTTCAGCCAATTATCTTCACCTTGATGTTTACCTACATCTTTGGCGGAGCCATCTCGGGAAATGTACATAACTATTTGCCGATCATCATTCCTGGCATCCTCGTGCAGACTGTCATCGGGACATCCATTGTTACCGGAGTCCAACTGCGCGAGGATATGGATAAGGGCGTGTTCGACCGCTTTAAGTCGCTGCCTATTGCACGCATTGCTCCGTTGGCGGGAGCTCTGTTGGCAGACACCATCCGATATACCATTGCGACAGTGCTCACCTTTGTTATGGGGTATATCATGGGCTATCGTCCAGAAGGAGGACTGGGTTACGTCGTCATCGCCGCGGTTTTCGTGATTGTGTGTTCTTGGGCAATCAGCTGGATCTTCGCCTTTTTTGGCGTGATTGCGCGTACGGCTTCAAGCGTACAAGGAATCTCGATGCTTGTGCTGTTTCCGCTTACGTTTCTTTCGAATGCTTTTGTGCCAGTCAAGACGATGCCCGATTGGCTCCAATGGTTTGCGAAGATCAATCCGATCTCGCATATTATTACTGCTGTCCGTGATCTGATCAATGATGGAACTATTGGCTGGGATTTCGCCGTCTCTCTCATCGGGGCTGCGGCCATCGTGGCGATCTTTGCGCCTATCACCGTCCGTGTATATATGCGCCGGGCATAAATTGGATATCTTGTACTGATCAGTGCACGATATCCTAGTTATAAAATAAGCTTTTACCGAAAAATTACGGAACCTTACTACTACTTGCAGAACTTTTAACAAATCATATAGTCTTCCATAGTTTATATGTGTATCGGTTGTATACCGATGGCACATTGCAGAGAACGGTGAAAGATATAACATTTTATAATTTAATCCATATAAAAATCTTTAGAAAGATCCAAAGCTAAAACTAAGCCTCATTTAGATCGTATATAAATAGTGGATTAAAGCATAAGATGGTGATCGTGATCCATAGCTCTTTTATTGACAGATTAGAGGCATGGAATATACCAAGAGAGGATAAACAAAGACAGCCTAATACATGAAACTTTAGGCTGTCTTTCCGTTGTTCAACTATTATTCGAAAATCATTCATTTTTGTTTTTTTCCAAACAAAATGGTTAAATCAATGGTTATTTCAGCTGAATCCATTTTTAGAATCTTTTGTAGACGTTCCTCTGTTGCTCTCCAAGATAAGGGGGCATCTGAACCAAGTGTTCGATAAGTGTATGATCCAAAGTTACACTATAATGCACATGTTCAATGTCCCGAAGATCAAATTCCTTCAAATTCTTACATAAGTTTGGCATTTATCATCTTTTTACTGCTTTTGGACATAAAAAACACCCCAATTCATTCGTAGTCGGTGAATGAAAAAAGGCGCAGCCAAATAAACCCATACCATTTAAAAAATCGGATGGGGTAAAAAAATGGTCTGCACCTTACATTACCGTAGACGAATGAACTGGATGATCATACGAATTACCTTCTCCTGTAACAAAAATTAAAAAAGGGGAATAATTCTATTCTATTAGAACAAAAATCAAAGAGTATATAAATAATTTAATATTACCCTTAAAATTAGTATCCTTCTGTTTCTCTACAATTTTCTTGCTCAGCCATATCATAAGTAAATGAGTTTTTTGCATAATATCGAATCGATGAGTGGGAATCTTAACATAAATGGCCGTTCCTGGTTGCGTAATCAAAATCAAGACAAAAGGAGTGGCACCTAAGGCTCCACTCCTTTTGTCTACTTATCGTGTTGGAGGATCGAGCTTTTCATGTGTTTGACCGTGACAAAATTGAGGCTTTTCTGCACACGCTAAAAGAGGTCTAAATAATTAAGGCGGGTAAAAAATCATGTCCATCAAACAACTCCATACTATAGAAGACTTGCATCAATTTGTTCAACAATCGGGCCAACAACCGCTTTTTAAACACAGCACCAGTTGTCCGATCAGTGCTAAAGCCTATGAGGAATTTCAAGCATTCGTGAAGGAAACGGATACTCCTGCTGCTGTATTCCTGGTGATTGAAGATCGTCTCGTTTCCAACAAAATTGCAGAGGAATTTGGAATTAAGCATGAATCTCCGCAAATTTTTCTTTTGGAGGATGGAAAAGTACGCTGGAATGCTTCCCACTGGAAGATCACCCGGGAGTCTATCAAGGAGGCGCTAACCCAATGAACAAACAAGTAATCGTCTATTCCGCACAGGGATGCAATGAGTGCAACAAGTAAGTGGAAAAGTTTGGGTTTATAGTAGTGCCTGTAACTGTCGTAGCAGATCAAGCGGTAAAAGGGTTTAATCCTGCTGAACTAAAAAACTGATAGAAATAGTAAAAGAGTAGAAACCGTGACCAAAAAAGTCACGGTTTTAAACTTATCCTTAACATCCAGTTGAAAGGGCTCCTGACTCTTTGTTATCAAATTTACTGGTATTTACAATCATTTATGATCATCTCTTTTTGTAACATTTATATGGAATATAAAAGTAAATGATTGTATAGATGAATTAAATGAAAAGCATTTTTATCAGAGAGTATTGATTTATATGAGTTTATAGAAGAGTAGCTTGAAGGAATGAAAGAGGACAAAATTAAGGCTTTTATAATTTCCTAATAAAGATACATCTATTGTTGAGATAGATATATTAATCAGAGATTTAAGAGCAGAATTAGAAAAATACAAGTAAATCGTTTTTGAACGTAATTTAACGTAACGAAGACCACTTCCATCAAATGAAGTGGTCTAATATTTTAATAGAAATATATACTTTTACCATAAGTAATGACATGTTTGTAGGGAACAGTAAATAGACCGAGCGAGAGCACAAAGTAATTATCAGCTGTTTAGGTGTTTTTCTACTTGCCGTCGAATACCAGCGTATTTGACGACCGGCCATTTTTCCTTCCGCAGCGCGTTCATCAGTTCTGGTCCTACATGCAAGTTGCTCTCTACCAGCTCCCGAGGAGTCAGCGCCATCCACTGGTTCAGCGACACGTCGGCGAAACGGTCACTCTTGAATATCTCCAGAAACCACAGACTTTGGTCACCAGTGTTTTGGATATAGTGCCCGAAGGCGAACGGTACGTATCCTACATCACCAGCCCGGAAATTGAAAGTTCGGGCCTTGCCATTCGCCGCAAACACAGTCATACGCGCCGTGCCCGTGAGGTAATACTGCCACTCGTCGTTATTCGGGTGCCAATGCATTTCCCTCATTCCACCTGGCTTGACTTCTACCAACGCCGCCGCAACTGTAGTCGAAATGGGGAAGTTAGTGGAATCGACTATGCGCACCGTCCCGCCCGGAGTTACGATCGGCTCCTGTGCAAGCAGCCGGTGTGTGAAGTTCTTTGGAACAGTACCGTAAGGATCCGGTATCTTTTGACTTTCCAGAGAACCGGGCACCTTTGATTGGAAAATGTATCGCTGTTTCGTCGGGATGTGGGCAAAGGCGCTTTCCGGTACGCCGAAATTTGCCGCCAGCACGTCTTTAGGTGTGTGCGCGAACCAATCGGAGATGGAGAAGGTGTCGAGGTCGGAGAAGTTGCCGTCGTCGAAGACGAGCAGAAACTCGCAGCCTTCCTCCAACCCTTGAATCGAGTGTGGAATGCCAGGGGGAAAGTACCACAGATCTCCCTTGCCGACATCGGCTATAAAGTTCCGCCCGTTCTGATCGATCGCGGTGATGCGTGCCCGGCCCAAAATCATGAAGGCCCATTCCGCTTGCTTATGCCAATGCAACTCACGTACACCGCCCGGCGTCAGGCGCATATTCACACCCGCAAGTGTTGTCGCGACCGGAAGCTGTCTAACCGTCACTTCCCGTGACCAGCCGCCGTGATTTAACTGCATATTGGTGTCGGAGAAAGAGAATTTCAAGTTGGGGATCGTTCCGGCGTCGGTGGCCGGCGGAACGAGCATATCGGGGTTTTCAAGGTCTCGCATGACGTCCCGCGGACCGAAATCGGTCGCACCAGCACCATCATCTCTTATAGGCTGCGGCACATTTCCATACGCAGGTTGATTTCGGGTTCGATTATCCATGAAACACGCTCCTTTTTCTTAGATCATACAGTGAGTATTCATATTGGATTTTATGATGACTTTGACATGTGTATGTCAGACGGTATCTATTAAAAGTCCGATTTTTAATTAGAGAGGCAGGAATATATCATTTTCGCGTAGCGGCGAAGAAAAGTATTTTCTCTTATAACCTGAAGATGTAACGAATAGACGAATGACTAGGGGAGGAACGGAGAGAATTGTTGAAAGCGATAAACGAACAGAAGAAGGAACTGGTTAGAGATATTATAATAGAGGCCGAATTAAATCGAAGAGATATTAAACAGATATCTTTTTTGTTCAACTACCGACGGTACTACTTAGTAAAACGCGGTGAACCGTACCACAAATAGTGAGAAAACAAAAGTTTGAAGTGAGTAATTAAATATGAAACAGAGGCTTGTTGTAGATTGACAAGCCTCTGTTTTAATTAGTATTCAACATTTAAGCGTTTGTATGAAGCATTACTTTGTATTAAATCTAGTTAAAAATAAAGAGGGAGATGCGCTTTGCATCCACCAATGATAAGCATGGTGTTCGTTAGCGATGACAATGATCTGTTACGATCCTGTCATTTGATACGCATCGCTCGAAGGATGACATCGTGTATATGTGTATTTTCATAGATTCCTGTTAATTTCTCAGCTCCTGGGCCCATGGCTGTTAAAGGCACATCAGTACCTGTATGGCCGGATGTTGTCCAATCTAGGACAAAGTTCTGATCGGAATGGGCGATAGGAAATGGACCGTCCTCAGATGAGGTTGTTTTTCCATCACCGGATTCATCAGAGTCGTTCACGGTTTCAACCGTAAGTCCACCACAATCATGGTCAGCTAGGACGATGACAAGTGTATCAGGATGTTGCTTCGCATAGGCTTTCCCTACAGCTACCGCTTGGTCAAATTGTTGACCGGCTTTAATAGTTAAGGCGGCATTGTTTTCATGGCTCATTTCATCGATCGCTTCCTCTTCAACTAGAAGGAAAAATCCTTTTTTGTTTTTGGACAAAATGTCGATCGCTTTTTTGGTCATGTCAGGCAGTGATACCACCGGGTCGTAGATGTCTCCTTCTCCTTCTGGACGTTGCTGAAACATTTCTTCATTGGCAAACAAGCCAAGGAGTTTGTTAGATTTTGCCCGTTTCAATTCATCAGCATTGCTGACATACGTATAGCCTAATTGTTTGGCTTTGTCGACGAGGTTGCCGTTTGTTCCTTTGCTCGCTTCTGTTGGATCTTCAGCGGGATAGTCAGGGTATTTTCCCGGATTTTCAGTTGGATACCAATAATCTTCCCCACCCCCTAAAATCACATCGACTTTACTGTTTTCTAGATATTGTTTGGCAATATCACTTTGTGATGAGCGGTTTGCCACATGAGATGCAAACGCGGCAGGAGTAGCATCGGTTACTTGACTCGTTGTGACAATCCCCGTTGCTTTTCCCGCCTCTTTCGCTTGTTCTAAGACGGTTTTAACAGGTTTTCCGTTCAGATCGACACCGATGGCCCCATTATACGATTTTACTCCTGTAGCAATCGCAGTAGCGGCGGCGGCTGAATCGGTGACAAACGATTTTGGATCCGCTGAATTTGTATGGACGATTCCGGCATAAGGCATGTCATCCATTTCCAACTTTCCATTAAGTCCTTTGGCCGCCAGCCGAATGGCGTCACGATGGGCTGCTCCCATTCCGTCCCCGACAAACACAATTACATTTTTGGCTTTTCCCTGAATAGGAGAAGATTGATTCGGCGTGTCATTGTTGAAAAAAGCAAATGTTGTGACAGCTCCAGAAACAGTTAGCGCCACACCTAACGTTAATCCTATGATCCGATGCTTTTTTTGGCTCATTTTTGACACTCCTTTGACTTGTTTTTACAATCATCATGATAAAATAAAAATTTTAAGGGACTATTAAGAGGATGTAATTAATGTGAAAATTTTCAGTATATAATGAGAACAATGATAAAACGAACAAAAAATATATATTTCCATATGATGAGTGCGATTTTCCGTAAGAGGATAGTTAGGATTCATTTAATGTTTTGGTAGCATAGTAGCTTTCAGCATAAATGAAAATGAGGGAGGGAATGAAGTTGCAATGGTTTACCCCAAAATTAGCTCAAGAAATCGTTGATCGCACGATGAAAATTTTAGGAAAAAATATTAATGTGATGGATCGTAATGGCGTAATTATTGGTTCTGGAGATCGAAGTAGGATCGGCCATACTCACGATGGAGCCTTATTAGCATTAAAGGAAAACCGGACGATTGAAATTGATGAGCAAAGTGTGAATCAGTTGAAAGGTGTCAAAATGGGAGTAAACTTGCCGATTCATTTTTTAGGGGAAACAGTAGGCGTTATTGGAATTACAGGTGATCCAAATGATATTCGGGAATACGCGGAACTAGTAAAAATGGCTGCTGAGATGGTATTGCAACAATCATTCTTTTTAGAACAAGTTCAATGGAAGCAGCGGTTAAAAGAAGATCTAGTCAATCAACTTATTTATGACGACTATGTAGATGAATCATCATTCCTTGAGCGGGCGAAGACGTTTGGTGTCAATCTGTCCCTTCCTCGGCTCGTCATCGTGGTGGAAATCCCTCATGAACAGATTCAGTATGTGAACCAACAGTTGCTTCGAACGCTTACATATGAATTAGCAACAGAGGATTTGGCTGCCTTCACATACTCCTCGGAAATCGTTGTGCTTAAATCTATTGTCAATGAAGAAAGAGATATTGGTGACATCATCGGTAAAATGGAAAGAATTTTACAAAAAGTGACGAACGGAAAAGCAGGGATTGGTCCGTGCTGTTCAAAAATCCCAGCGATTAAACAATCATATGAACTGGCCAAACAAGCCGTAACGGTGGGGAGGAAAATGGATCCAGAACGTTACGTATATCATTATAAAGAGGTTGAGTTTGAAATTTTATTATCGGAAATGGGGCAGTTACCTCTTGCGGGAAGCGCGTTTGAATTTTATGAGCGGCTTCTTGAACACGATGAAACCGGTGAATTGCAGGAGACGTTACATGTTTATATTCAAGAAAAGGGAGAACTGAATAAGACGGCCAGCAAACTATTTGTTCATCGCAATACGCTGCGTTATCGGTTCGAAAAAATTCAGAAAATCACTGGAAAAGACCCTCACAATATCAAGGATTTGCTTCAGCTATATACAGCGCTTATTGTTCATCAGCTTCGTTAGTAATTTGTGCATTTGCACAATAAATAGTGGAACGATCGCTTCATAAATTCGTTTTGTTTCACAATGAAATTATTATGGATAGCGCTTACGATAAAAATAAGCAAAGGGGGGGCTTGGATCGTGGATATTCAAGTAAGCGCTTTAGGAGCGATCGTCGCATTAGTTATTGCGATCATACTCATTTTACGAAGAGTTTCACCTGCTTACGGGATGATTGCAGGTGCTTTCATTGGTGGAATCGTAGGTGGGATAGATGTAACAAATACTGTCAATATCATGATGGAAGGAGCCAAAGAAATGATCCCTGCTGTGCTGCGCATTTTAGCTGCAGGGGTGCTAGCGGGGGTACTGATTGACTCTGGAGCAGCTGCGTCGATTGCAGAAACGATTGTACGGAAGCTCGGAGAAACACGAGCGCTACTTGCATTGGCTGTCGCAACGATGATTTTAACAGCGGTCGGAGTGTTTATTGATGTCGCGGTCATTACAGTTGCACCAATTGCGTTAGCGATTGCCAGCCGGACAAAATTATCGAAATCAGCGATTCTTTTGGCGATGATTGGTGGAGGGAAAGCAGGGAACATCATGTCGCCTAATCCGAATACAATCGCTGCCTCGGACGCATTCCATGTCTCATTAACCTCGTTGATGGCAGCTGGGATTATCCCGGCTCTTTTCGGAATTGTTGTAACCTATCTTCTAGCGAAGCAACTCGTTCATAAAGGAGCACCAGTTGCGAATACGAGGAAAGCTACAGGCAATGAACATAAGGAATTGCCAACATTTTTAGCTGCGATCGTAGCTCCAATTGTAACGATTGTACTGTTGGCATTGCGTCCGGCATTTGATATTGCCATCGATCCAATGATTGCACTTCCTGTCGGTGGAATTGTGGGTGCGATTGCGATGAAACAAGCAAAGAATATCAATGACTATGCTGTTTCTGGCTTATCGAAAATGTCCGGCGTCGCCATTATGTTGTTAGGAACGGGAACGTTAGCAGGGGTTATTGCGAACTCATCGCTGAAAAATGCGATCATTGGCGGATTAGCTCATTCGGGATTGCCGGCGTATTTATTAGCGCCGATTTCAGGTATCTTCATGTCCGGGGCTACCGCTTCAACAACAGCAGGAACGGCGGTTGCCAGCAGCGTGTTTGGAGCAACGATCATTGGTTTAGGTGTTTCCGCGCTAGCCGGAGCAGCAATGGTTCATGCTGGTGCTACGGTGTTGGATCATTTGCCTCACGGAAGCTTTTTCCATGCTACAGCTGGGAGTGTTCATATGGAAATCAAAGAACGTCTCAAACTCATTCCATATGAATCGCTTGTAGGGATGACGTTAACTGTTATATCGACATTAATTTTTGGAGTATTTCAGTTTTTTGGATCATAGAGAAATGGAGATGGAACGATGAAAATTGTCATTGCGCCTGATTCGTTCAAAGAAAGTTTGTCTGCGTCACAAGTAGCAAATGCGATAGAAAAGGGATTTCGGGATGTATTTCCAGAAGCGGAGTATGTGAAAATACCGATGGCTGATGGAGGAGAAGGGACGGTTCAGTCATTGGTTGACGCGACGGGAGGTACGGTCATCGAAAAACGGGTTACAGGACCGTTAGGAGAGCCAGTGAATGCCTTTCTTGGCGTGCTTGGTGGAGGGAAAACTGCGGTAATCGAAATGGCAGCTGCTTCAGGATTACATCTTGTTCCGAACGAAAAGCGAAACCCGCTTCTCACGACAACGAGGGGAACAGGGGAATTAATTCGAGCAGCTCTGGATATGGGCGTGGAGCATATTATCATTGGAATCGGCGGAAGTGCGACAAATGATGGCGGGGCAGGAATGATCCAAGCGCTGGGCGGCCGGCTTCTGAACCGGGCTGGACAAGAGATTGCTCCCGGCGGTGGAAATTTATCGCAGCTTGTCACGATTGACCTTTCACAGCTCGATTCGAGACTCAAAAAAGTAAAAATTGACGTTGCTTGTGATGTCGACAACCCATTAACGGGACCACAAGGAGCATCAGCAGTATTTGGACCACAAAAAGGGGCAACGCCGGAAATGGTCCGACAGCTTGATGAAAATTTAAGCCACTATGCCGATATGATTGAACAGACGTTAGGAAAACAAGTTCGCCATGTTCCCGGCGCAGGTGCAGCAGGTGGGCTTGGTGCCGGATTACTTGCGTTTCTTAACGCGGAGTTAAAACGGGGAGTAGAGATTGTTCTTGCGGCTGTTCAATTTCATGAACGTGTAAAAGGCGCTTCGCTCGTCATTACAGGGGAAGGGCGTATTGATAGTCAGACCATTTATGGGAAAACGCCCGTCGGTGTGGCAAAAGCGGCGAAACAATACGGTATTCCCGTTATTGGTATTGCTGGTTCGTTATCAGACGATAGCGATATTGTGTTACAGCACGGAATCGATGCCCTTTATAGCATGGTGCCGGGAATTATTCCGCTTACAAAAGCATTGGAAAACGCTGAACCTTATCTCACAAAAACAGCTCGTCAAATTGCAGCAATGTGCAAAATCGGAATGGGGATGAGATAAAAGGCTTCTCGGAAGGAGAGGCCTTTTTTATTTGTTAATGACCCGCTTTTTACAAGTCAGGCATTTGAAAGATATGATGAAGCAAATGTTTGACGGGTGTAACTCTGAAGAGGGAATTTCTTTGTTTCAAGTGTTATCGCTCGCTTTATCGGGACGGGTCGGGACCGGCAACATCGCTGGAGTGGCAACAGCCGTGTTTTGGATGTGACTCATCGCCTTTTTAGGAGCGGTGTTGGCGTTTGTCGAAGCAGCTCTTGCACAAGTATACAAAATTAAGCAAGATGGCCAATTCTGTGGAGGTCCTGCCCATTATATTGAAAATCAAATGGTATGCGGTATGATTCGCTGTTGGGACCGTATCGGCCACTGGTATGCTTCTTCCGGGAGTACAAGCCAACAGTATTGCGGCAGGAATTAAAAATGCGTTTGGGATCAATCCAACGATCATAGGAATCGGGTTAGTGATTATTGCAGTGGCCATTATTTTTTGGCTGTGTCAAGCGAATCGCTCGCTTGGCTTCATTCCATTTCGTCTTAGTTTCAATATGTGATACTCGTGGTTGTTTGTTTTCGATGGTAGCGTCAAAACAGCAAAACTTACTTGAATGCTTAGAGATATTGCATAGCATGGCTGAATATGATTGCGATCCCTTTTTTAAGAAATCCGGCTTTGAAAGTATTATAAAAGATTAAGAGGAGAAGAAAAAAGCCGGGAAAGATTCCTGTATTTGATCCAGTGAAAGCAGGTATTACTGACATAGATGATAAGTAAGTGATAATAAAGTTGTTTAATTACAAATAAAGTCGTTTAATTTACAAAAATGTTGTTTAAAACTCCAGCTACATTATTCCATTAAAGGGCCATTTAATTGAATAACACTTGGTAGTTAATTTGGATATTTGGCAGGAATGAAAGAACTAGAAAAAAGCCTTAAAAAATTTTGTTAATAAGCTTACAAGATATCGGCAAATCCTTTTAAAAATAAAGACTTAAAAGAAATGGAGAAGATCTTTAATGAAAGGGGATATACACTTAATATACTCGAACATGACAGATAAAAAATACAAAAGGTGGAGAGTTAATGAAAATGGTAATAAAGTTACAGAATGAGGCTCTAGATGAAATGAAACTCGTGAATAACTGTATTATGCTTGATATGTTCTCTGAAGGATTTCTCAATAAGATTTATCTAACCTTACTTTAAATGATCGTATATTTGGATATCATTTTTTGTGAGTCATTTGTCTTGTTAAATAGGGTTTTTCTACCTTTAAAATTGCAACAAGTACGATCCATCATAGCGGCGGTAGTGTTAAATACATTGATAAAATAGAGAAACTATGATAAATTAGTATAGAAACACATTTTATTTGTTAATTATAATATAATATCCCATTATAATTATGCATCATAAATCCCCTTCAGTCAACCCCCATTTTTCATTTTTTTAAAGGAGTGATTGAAATGACAGAACTTCGGCAGGAGCAAGAACGATTGGACAGCATAATGGAGACAATTGCGGAGCAAATCGGCATGCTGGAAGACGAAACCTTGCGGCGTCGGAAAGAAGTGATTGATATCCGCAAACACTTTTGGGATGACGTCAAGGTTAATATAGATACTTTCGACGATTTTCTTGAGACGATCATCAGCTTGAGACAACAGGCTCAGAACCTGTCTGTCAGCCAAAGCACCCACAGACAAGCCTTCAAGAGGTTGTCTGTGCTGCGCCGCATGCAGGAGGTGCCTTATTTCGGCCGAATCGATTTCACTGAAGAAGGAACTTCCGCTGCTGAACGAATCTATATCGGCATCTCCACGCTCACGGATACAAGCGGAGAGAACATCCTTATCTACGACTGGCGGGCGCCGGTCTCGAGTATCTACTACGATTACCCGCCCGGTCCGGCCGAATATGCTACGCCCGGAGGCGTAATCCGTGGCATGCTGGAGAAAAAGTGGCAATATATCATCCGCGGCGGTGTTATCAAATCGATGTTCGATACCAGTCTCACCATTGGAGACGAGATTTTACAACAGGTGCTTGGCAGAGTCACAGACAAACATATGCACAACATCGTGGCCACCATTCAACGGGAACAAAACCGGATCATCCGGCACGATCGCGGGCGGCTGCTCATTGTGCAAGGCCCTGCTGGCAGCGGCAAGACATCGGCCGCCCTGCAGCGGATCGCTTACTTGCTCTACAAGTATCGGGATCGGCTGAAAGCCGATCAAATCATTTTATTTTCACCTAATTCGATGTTTAACAGCTACGTATCCAATGTGTTGCCCGAACTCGGCGAAGAGAATATGCAACAGGTCACATTCCAGGAATACTTGGATTATCGGCTGAGCAACGAATTTCAAGTAGAGGGTCCTTACGAGCAATTGGAATATGTGTTGACTGCAGCGGATGACCCTTCATACCGGACTAGGACTGCGAGCATCCGATTCAAGGCATCAACCCGTTTTTTCGAGTCGATCAAAACATACTGGAAGTCGCTGGAATCCTCCGGCATGCTATTCAAAGATATTCTATTTAGAGGAAAACCGATCGTCACCGCCAAACAAATCGCGGAAAGGTTTTACAGCAGCGACACCTCACTCCGCTTTCACAACAGACTTGAAAAGTTGGTGGATTGGCTAAACAAGCAAATCGATGCAGCCGAGAAACTTGAGCGGACCAAGCTATGGGTGCGGGAAGAAATCGAGCTGCTTAGCAACGAGGATTACCATAAGGCTTACACCCATTTACGGAAAAAACGCCGCTTTAAAGGAGAATCGTTAGACAATTATGAGATCGAGATCGAAGCGCTTGGCGAATTGATCGTCCGCAAAAAATTGAAGCCGTTGCGCAAACGGATCCGGACGCTTCGTTTCATCGACTTTAAGGGAATATACAAGCAACTTTTCGCCGATCCAACACGGATCAAACTGTGGATGGAGGGGGAAACACCCGAGGAGTGGGAGGATATTTGCCGATTGACGGTGAAAATGCTAGACGAAGGCAAACTGTTTTACGAAGATACAACTCCGTTTTTATTTTTGAAAGATCTGATTCAAGGCTTTCAGAGGAACATCTCGATCAAACACGTGCTTGTAGACGAAGCGCAAGATTATTCTCCGTTTCAATTCGAGTATTTGAAATGTTTGTTTCCCTCGGCAAGGATGACCGTGCTCGGCGACTTTAACCAGGCGATCTTTGCCCATGCCAGTGAAACGGCCGATTTTCAAACACTTACCAGCTTATACGGACCGGACGAAACCGATGTGATAACCTTGACCCGCAGCTACAGATCCACAAGACAGATCGTCGAATTTACGCGCGGACTCGTGCCTGGCGGCGAACGGATTATCGCTTTTGAGCGCGACGGCGATAGGCCTGTGCTGACGAGAGTTTCCAATCATGCCGAACTGCACCGCTGCATTGCTTCCAAAATCAAGGACTTGCGGAACCGGGGGTATAATACGATCGCGATTATATGCAAATCTGCTGCGGAAAGCACCGCCGCATACGAAGCACTGAGCGACGTCGAAGAAATTAAGCTCGTGAAGAGCGGATCTACCGAATATGAACAAGGTGTTGTCGTCATACCGGCGTATTTGGCCAAGGGCATCGAATTTGACGCCGTCATCATTTATAACGCATCGGCGCAAGTATATGGCGATGAGAGTCTGCGCAGATTGTTCTACACCGCCTGCACCCGGGCTATGCATCACTTGCAGCTTTACAGTGTAGGCGAACCGAGCCCCTTTTTGCGCAACGTTGAGCCAGGGAGTTTACTTCTGATCCAGAGTTAACAAGGGACTGGTGTGGAGTCTTAAATTATCACTGTAATTAAAAATAGAAATGGGGTTTTGCATTATTAAATTGAATAATCCAAAATTAACTGACCATTCTATCAGAAACTTAAACGGAGGGATTAAAGTAGAAAGAGCAATTAGGAGTCAAAAGAAAGCTAGTCCTTCTGGGACTTATACTCGGGATGTTTTTCAGTGCTCTGGAGCAAACCGCCGTGGGAACTGCCATGCCGACTATCGTCGGCGAGTTGAACGGATTTTCGATTTTCTCATGGGCAACGACGGCTTATCTTATTACATCTACCACGGTGGTACCGATCGCCGGTAAGCTGTCCGACATGTTTGACAGAAGGATTTTATACTTATTGGGTATTCTGATCTTCGTATTGGGCTCGGGGCTGTGCGCTACTGCCACCGCCATGGAGCAACTGGTGCTATACCGCGTCCTGCAAGGCCTGGGAGGCAGCATGATCATGTCTTTGTCCCAGACGATCATAGGGGATATCTTCTCGGCGGGGAAACGGGTCAAATGGCAGGGCGCATTCGGAGGCTTGTTTGCCCTAAGTTCCATCGTTAGACCGTTTATCGGTGGCTTCCTTGTGGATCACGTCAGCTGGCACTGGATTTTCTTAATTAACGTACCTTTTGGCTTGTTGTCAGGCATTCTGATTTTTGTTGGATTGAAGAGGGAAAAAGCGGCAGGCACCACCGATGCTCCCATTGACTACTTGGGTATTGCCGTATTCGTTCCGGCACTGGTTTTGCTGCTATTTAGGCTGACTTTCAGCGGAGAAAAATTTGCATGGGATTCTGCTGCCAGCTACAGTATTTTCGGTGCATCCACTGTTTTGTTCATTCTGTTCGGTTGGGGGGGACGTTGGGCCAAAGAACCGATTCTCGATCTCAAGCTGTTTCAAAACCGCGTATTCGCTGTTTCAAACGTGCTGGGTTTGGGCATGTTCGGCGCAATTATGTTCGTTCCGATGTTCATACAGGCCATCTTGGGCGTATCGCTGACGAAAGCTGGCTGACGACCCCTATGATGATCTCCTTGATCGCTGCAAGCATAATCGATTCCCAGATCCTTCTGCGCACCCGGTACCAGAATGTGCTTGTTACGGGGATGCTGATCACTTCGCTGGGATTTTATCTGATGAGCACCATGGGTGTGGACACTTCCTCGTTTATTACTTACCTTTATATGATCATTCTCGGAAGCGGCATGGGTCTCGTCATGCCAACCTTGGCTATTGTGGTTCAGGAAGCCTTCCCGAAAAGCCAGCTCGGTACCGTAACCTCGGCCGCTGCCTTCTTCCGATCCATCGGGGGTACCATCGGAGTCACGCTGTTTAACGTGGTAATGAACCACAGCATCAGTGACAATATGCAGCAGGTGCTCTCAGATCCGGATGTCGCTTCCAACCAGGCTGTCCACCCGGTATTGGCAAAGCTTGCGGAGAACACCGACAGTCTGTTCGGTATGATGATTGCTCCGGACGTGCTGAAGTGCCGGAGAAGCTGACCAGACAGATCGTCGGTTACGTGAAGCACGCTTGGACTGATTCCTTCAGCTTCGTCTTCATTGTCGGATTGGGCATTATCGCCCTCAGCGTCCTGACCGCTTCTTTTGTCGGCGATAGTCGAATTCAGCGGGATATGGAGAAGAAAGAGGTCCATGCCGTTACAGATTAAAGGTTGAGTAACTTGACATAAGCCGGAGCGCAAGTGCAGCAGCTGCACACGTTGTACCGTCTTATTCCGTTTCAGTGGACCAAATGCCTCCGGATAACTCCTAGCTGGTTGCTTTCAAGGCTTTTCATACTTCCATAAGGACCGATACATTCTGAAGCAAACTTCAACAATCGGGAGCGATAGTTGAATAACAGAAAATTTGTGAAACAACTTTTTTTGTTACTGCTTCTTAAAACAATTCAAGTTATCTAAAATGAAATAACTATTTTTTGAACACCGTTCGGAATCGAATGGTGTTATGCGTGTTTAGAGTATTAAAATTAAACAACTTTATTGTAAGTGAACAATAGAGTTTTTAGAAAAAGAATATCGGTCATCACATGAGGTAGCAGTGAATGAAAACCGATCAATATCTTCGTAAATGCCAAAGAAGCTGCCTCACGAAACGAGACAGCTTCTTTGTTATGGGTGTTGCGATGGTGATGAGGAAATAATTTCTAATGTTCCTTTGATCGAAAAATATCCAAATTGGTAAGGAAGAATGAAATGGTCTCCTTTCGTTAACGAATACGATTGGCCTTCTGAAATCAGCTCTCCTTCTCCGTGAAGAACGCTGACGATGAGAAAAGGTTTGCTTTGCTTGAATGTGGCTGTTCCCTCGATATTCCATTTTTGCACGGTGAAATAGTCGCTTTCAATAAACGTCGTAATCGTTGTACCATCGTATTTGACGACGTGTGGCTGGGAGTATGCATCGGTATGTGGGACGGTAATAACGTCCAGCGCCTTTTCTAAATGGAGTTCCCGCTTGTTTCCTTTTTCGTCGACGCGGTCGTAATCGTATACACGATACGTCGTATCCGAACTTTGTTGCGTTTCTAACACAAGGGTTCCTTCGCAAAGGGCATGAATCGTTCCGCTTGGGACATAGAAAAAGTCCCCAGGTTTGATTTTCACTTTGCGAAGCAGCTTGTCCCATTGTCCGTTATCCATCATTTCTTTTAGTTCTGTTTTCGTTTTGGCATTGTGGCCATACACGAGCTCTGCGTCTTTTTTGCAGTCGATAATATACCAGCATTCTGTTTTTCCTAGTTCGC
The DNA here is from genome assembly GCF_015326725.1 of Thermaerobacillus caldiproteolyticus. NCBI lineage: Bacteria > Bacillati > Bacillota > Bacilli > Caryophanales > Anoxybacillaceae > Thermaerobacillus > Thermaerobacillus caldiproteolyticus. Next base: position 3,080,829 of record NZ_CP064060.1, on the reverse strand, counting down.
CGTTTTCGTGTTCGCGTGCATATGTATCATCTGGATGAACTTGAACGGATAAATCGGCATTGGCATCTAAAATTTTCGTAAGCAACGGAAAGTGCTCGGAAGGGAAATGACCGAACAAGTCACGGTGCTCGTCCCATAGCTGTCCGAGCGGCATCCCTTCAAATGGTCCATTTTTGACAAATGTTTGTCCGTTCGGATGAGCGGATACTGCCCAACATTCCCCTGTCCGCTCGGAAGGAATGTCGTAGCCAAACTGTTGCGCTAACTTTGTTCCTCCCCAGATTCTTTCTTGGAAAATGGGAGTGAAAAAAATCGGCTCTATTTGCATGTGTTTTCACACCTTTTTATGAAAATATATATAATTTCTATATTTTGATTATACAAAAAATTTCTCTGATTTTATACTTGATCAAACAATTGCATCACTTCTTCTTTCGTTGTGGCATGTAAAAGGTGTTCACGAAATTCGTCATCCATTAATTTGCGAGATAGAAGTTGGAGAATTTTTAAATGCTCATCTCCTGCATGTTTTTCTGGTACAGCAATCATGAAGATAAGTTGGGCTTTTTCGCCGTCTAGGCTATCCCAGTCAACTCCGCTTTTTTTCACTCCGAAGGCCACACATGTTTTTTTCACAGCATCGCTTTTGCCATGGGGAATCGCAATTCCGAAGCCGATGCCTGTGCTTCCTTCCATTTCTCGTTTGTACAATGACTGTTTATATTTCTCTTTATCGTGTAAAGCTCCGCTGCGATCAATCATTTCGGCCATTTCTTCCATGATTTCGTCTTTTGTTTTTCCTTCTAATTGTAATTGGATTAAATTGGTTGTTACAAGTTCTGTTAAATTCATGTTTCTCACTCCTTCTAAATGTGTAAAGAAAATTTGTTTTGCTTCAGAGTCCAGAGTTTTTTTGTTAAACTCGTGTTTTCACGGTGACAAGTGTTTCTGCAGGAGAAGAACGTTTGGCTTCGAGAGCTAAACGAGCCCCCTTGTTTTTTTGTTTACTGATTCGTAAAATTCGTCAATGGTTGTAGAAAGGGCTAATTGTTTTAGCGTCTCTTCGTCTTCTGATAAATCGGATAATTCTTGAAACAATTTCTTTATTGTTTCGTTATCGTGAAAGTTATGAGCGATCATAAAAACGAATTTCACTTTTTCTCCATCCCAATCAATAGCGGAGGATAGTCGAGCAATTGCTATAACAGATTGCTTAATCCATTGCACTTGCCCATGCGGAATCGCAATCCCCCCGCCAATATACGTGGAAGAGAGTGTTTCTCGCTCTTTTGCACTTTCTCCGTATGGTTCTTCTACATAGCCGTGTTTGTAAAGCTCGTTCGCCACATATTCAATGATTTCTAATCGGTCTGTGAAAGAGACATCAAGAAAAATTAAGTTTGGATCGATGAATTGTTGTAATGTTTCGTAACGATGTGTTTCTTCTGCGAAATGAGAAACGCGATAAATAAATTGTTTGAGCATTTCTAGTTCGTGTTTTGGCAATAGCGGACTCACCGTCATAACAGGAACAGGCGTATAGTCTAGCGGAACGGTACTAAGTAACAAGTCGGGTTCTTTTGCTGCGATGACTTCGTTCAGTTTGGCAATCGAAGTTACTTCGACAATCTCTAGCTCTGGAAATGAAGCGGAAATTTTTGCTTCAATCAATTGTGATGTCCCGGAACCGGTAGCACAAACAATGACCACTCGCGTTTTTTCTTTTTTGTGTTGCAGCCGTTCTAGGGCAGCTTGAACATGTAGGACAATGTAAGCTACTTCGTCTTCCGGAATGATAACGTTTGCTTTTTGTTCAACCTTAGTGATCAAAGATAGAACGAGTTCGAATGGATAGCAATACATTCGTTTGATTTCTTTAAGCATCGGGTTTTTCACCGATAAACCGTTTCTCAATCTGTTTAGTGTCGAATGAAAATGAATAGTGAGTCCCACTAATAATTCTTTATCGTCGCACAATCGTTCGTTGGTGTGTAATGAGATTTCCTTAATTAGTTCTCTGACGATTTCTAACGATTCTCTGTCTACTTTTTTTAATAAATGCTCAATCCCTTCTTTTATGTGGATTTGGTCATACCGTACTCTTGCGCCTAGAAAATGAAGAGTAATGTATCCAATTTCTTCTTTCGGGATTTTAACGGCTAACCATTGTTCAATCCGTTTCGCAAGCTGTTCCGCGAGCAGGTATTCTGTTTTTGTCTGTAGCTCTTGTAATTGGCTTTCGTCCATGCGAATACTATGCCCTTTTTTAATTCGCTTGACCGCGATTGCAATGTGCACAGTTAGACTGACAACTGATTGATCGGTTAGCCGAAAATCAAGAGATTCGTCCATTTGACGAATTTCTTTTTCAATGAGAGCTAATTCATATGGTTGTAAAACATCTTCAATCATTTTTAGCTGTTTTGCATCGAGAATGTAGTAGGAATGGTCAACGAGCAACTCTACGAGCTGTGATAAGGCGGAGCGCCACGCTTTTTCTGTTCCTTCTACTTTTAAACCTAGGTGTGGTTTACGAATTAATGTAAGTCCAAAAGATTGTAACCAATCTTCTATTTCTTCTAAATCGTAGCTAATTGCCGATTTACTGACATAAAATTGATTTGCTAGTTGCTGCATTGTTACTGGTTTATCTGCTGTCAGTAGCGCTTTGATCAATTGGAGCTTTCGATAGTCTTGAGATACGTCTTTTTCATCCAAAAGCGAAAGGTCGCGAAAAAGTTTCTGTTTTTCCTTTTCGTCCCCTTTCACGATGACCCCTATACTTGGTTTTCGTTCAATCACGATATGGGGATATTTTTGTAATAGAAATTCATCAAGCGCTTTTAAATCATTTCGGATCGTCTTTTCAGAACATACCAATTCATTCGCCAATGAAGTGACAGATGTATAGGCATTGGTAGTTAACAAATGTTTTAATAGTTGTTTATGGCGAGAAAGCATCACTGTCACCTCTTTCTTTTGCATTGGACAAAAAAGGCAGAATCGTTGCTGGTTGCAAAGATTCTTATACAAATATAATGTTACTCTGCAGATTCAACCGGCTTTTTAATCACATTCACTACTAAAGCTGTAACAATCATTCCAATGATGATCGATACAAAAAACATTGGGACGTTATCAACAGCTTGGAATACGGCGACAATTGGACCACCATGTGGGACATGGTCTGTTACTCCGCTTAACATGGCGATTACCGCCCCTACCATTGAGCCGATCATAATGCTTGGAATGACGCGGAGTGGGTCTCGTGCGGCAAACGGAATTGCTCCTTCTGTAATACCGACTAGCCCCATTGCCAGCGCCGCTTTTCCGGCTTCCCGTTCTTCTGCGGTAAATTTTGTTTTGTTTAATAAAGTCGCTAATCCTAGTCCAAGCGGCGGGATACAAATGGCGGCAGCGATCGCCCCCATAATATGAGCATTTCCTTCTGCGATCATTGCTGAACCGAATAAGAAGGCGACTTTGTTGACAGGACCACCCATATCGAATGAGATCATCGCTCCGAGAATTATCGCTAATACGATTTTACTTGCACCTTGCATGCTGTTTAGCCATGATGTAAGTCCTTCCATCATTCCAGCAATCGGTTGTCCAAGGATGAAGATAAAAATTGCTGCCACTAAGATGGAAGAACATAATGGAATGACGAGTATAGGCATAATCGGTTGAATCACTTTAGGAACACGGATGCTTTTAATCCATTTTGCAATGTAACCAGCTAAAAATCCAGCAATAATTCCTCCGATAAATCCAGCTCCTGCTTCACTGCCGTAAAAACTTCCGTTTGCGGCAATATAACCGCCAATCATACCCGGGGCAAGTCCAGGGCGATCAGCGATACTCATAGCAATAAACCCAGCTAAAATTGGGACCATGAATGTAAAACTAGCTGTCCCGACGTTAAGAATGTGATTCCAAACGGAGCCTTTCGGAATGACGAGACCTTTTTCTGTTGGTTCCCCACCAATAGCGAGAGAAAGAGCGATTAACAATCCACCGATGACGACAAATGGAATCATATAAGAGACTCCGTTCATCAAATTGCGGTAAATTGGATTCTGTTTTTGTGTTCTTTCTTCTTTGACTTCTTCGATCGTTTTCAGCTTATCAGGCTCCGATTTTCCATATATAGGGACTTCATTACGTTCGAATTTAGCAATGAGTTCTTCCGGTTTGCGAATGCCGTCGGTTACGGACGCTTCTAACACTCGTTTTCCATAAAAACGGCTTTTGTCCACTTGTTTATCTGCGGCAATAATAATTCCGTCTGCTGTTTGAATGTCTTCTACGGTTAATTCGTTCTCGACACCAATGGAGCCTTGTGTTTCTACTTTCATCTCATGTCCCATTTTTTCAGCGGCTTTCGCTAGTTTCTCAGCAGCCATATACGTATGTGCAATTCCGTTGGGACAAGAAGTAATCGCTAAGAGTTTCATAATTTTCCCCCTTTCTGGTTGTAAGCCCTTTCACAGACATATTAACGCGATTTGATAGGGAAAATAGAACAAATATGTACCGGAAGTTCCGGTAAAAAGTATGTTAATCAGTTTTTCGGAAGGAAATAAGGAAAGAGCCGCCTCATTGGCAGCTCTTTGTCAAGGTTTGTCATCATTGATTTTTATTAGTGGCTGTTGGGCCGGGCCTTCGATGACGTCACCGTGGACGGAGAAACGAGACCCGTGACAAGGACAGTCCCATGTGCGGTCGCCGCTATTCCACTCTAGTTCGCACCCCATATGGGTACATGTCGTGTCAACAATGGACAATGTCCCGTTCTCGTCTTTATAGGCTCCTGCTCGTCTGCCGTTGACGACAACAACGGCCCCTTCCCCGTTCGCCAAGTCCTCTGGTGTTCGAATTGCGACTTCGACTTTTCCTTCAACAAGGTGTTTGGCGACATCAAGGTTTTGTGTGATAAAGTGTTTTATGCTAGGATCAGCATAAAACCTTGATGGTGTGTATAGGTCGCGATAGCGGTTGTCCCGTCCCATAATTAAATCTTTCAGCAACAATCCAGCGACGGTTCCGTTTGTCATTCCCCATTTGCGGTACCCTGTCGCGACATAAATATTTGGCGTATTCGCTGTCATGTTTCCGATATATGGAACTTTGTCTAATGTCGTTAAATCTTGCGCCGACCAGCGGTAAGGAAAGGCTGACACTGTAAACAACTGCGAGGCAAACGATTGAAGCGCCTCATAATGTTGAATTGTGGGAACACCTTGTCCCGTTTTATGATTTTCTCCCCCGATCAAGATCAGTTTTTCGTCGCCCATTGTGGCATAACGAATCGAGCGTTTCGGGTTATCGGCGCTTAAATACATGCCACCAGGATACTCTTCAGCAATCTGTACGGCTAGCACATACGACCGTTCTGCATACATTCTTGAAAAATAAAAACCGCCATCGTAAAACGGAAAATGAGAGCAAATGACCACATGTTCACACGTGATCCGCTTTTTATCTCGAGTGACAACGGTTAATGTTTCTCCTTGTTCTATATCTGCAGCGGGAGTTTGCTCGTAAATCTTTCCACCGTTTTGGACAATGATATCAACGAGTTTTAGTAAGTATTTTAGCGGATGAAATTGAGCTTGGTTTTTCATCATGACAGCGGCTTTGACCGGAATGGAAAGCGGAATCGTTTCGATAAATGCTCCGTCAATGCCAAGTTTTTCGTATGCTTTCCATTCATTGATAAGCTTATTGAGCGATGACGAAGAATTTGTGTATATGTATGCCTCTTGTTCCACAAAGTCGCAATCTATACCCTTTTCTTTCACAGTACTTTTGATAAACTGTAGAGCGTCCATGCAAGCTTCGTAGTACAGTTTTGCTTTTTCTACACCGAGATGATTAATCAATTCGTCATAGATGAGGTCGTGCTGCGCTGTAATTTTCGCGGTTGTATGTCCGGTTGTTCCATTTACAAGACGATCAGCTTCGATAAGCGCGACTTTTAAGCCCTCGTTCACAAGCAAATAAGCAGTCGTAATTCCGGAAATACCTCCGCCGATAATGGCAACATCGACGTTAATATCATCTGTTAGCTTTGAAAACGACGGAATAGAAACGGACGTCCGCCAATACGGTTCAAGCGATGTAGGAAGAGAATTCATTGGATATTCCTCCTTATGATGATTTTCCTTATATACATAAATTTCCTTAAAATAAAAAAATTATCCCTGTTTTTCTGATTAGCAAAGAAATGAGACAGTTAAAACGGTTGGTAAGGGAATGAGCAGCAATGAGAGTAGAGGGAACATGGAGACTTTCATACTTTTAAATTATATTAATATAGAAATTGTGACAGAAAAACGTCTTAAACAGATTAGAGCGGAAATCGGATGAACAACATGTGTGAAGTGATGATAGAAGGAAATCTAGTAAGAAGTGCGGATGTTAACGGCTGTTCGTTGGTTTGAGTTCGCCTTAGTCCTTCTTTACTCGAGATGGGAAGAAGCGAAAAACACCATTTAAAATCTTTTGGAAATAAATGAATATGTAAAATGATAGGTGTACAATAGAATCTGTCTTTTTCTTTTTTTGGTAATCACACTCACTAAAGAGGAAAGATGATAAAATAAGAATTATAGGAAAGCGGTGTAAACAGAAATATTTTTATAAAATAATTTAAGAGGGAGATTGGAAGTGAATAAATATACAATACATTCAGATGACCATTCATCCGTACTGCACGATAGTCTCATTCTGGAACATTACGGATTAAATGAATTAAATTTTGAATCTGTAAAAAGTTACCGTGAAAAATTTGCAGCTGTAAAGCCAAATCATCCATGGAATGGACTCGAGACAAAAGAATTTTTATACAAAATTGGCGCATGGGGAAAACTGCGGAACAGCAGTAAAGAAGGAGTCACATTGGCAGGTTTATTAATGTTTAGCGAAGAGCGGATTATTACAGAAGTTTTACCGCAATATTTTTTGGAGTATCGGGAAAGTTCGAGCGATATAGTAACCAGTGTTTGGACAAAGCGATTTACGTCTCAAGATGGAACATGGTCAGGAAATGTGTATGATTTTTATTTTAAAGTGATGGCACACTTCACCAACGTAGATTCTACATTGTCCCCTGCTTTGCATGAAGCGCTCATCAATGCATTAGTTCACGCTGATTACTCGGGCGAAGGTGGCATTGTCATTGAAAAAGAGCAGGATGTCTTTCGATTTTCAAACCCAGGATTATTTCGGATTCCAATTGATCACGCTTTTTCGGGTGGAATGAGCAATCTCCGCAATCCGAATCTATTTAAAATGTTTATTTTAATTGGACTTTGTAAACGGGCTGGTTCGGGGTTAAAGCATATTGAAATTACGTGGAAACAACATCAATGGAAGCAGCCGGAGTTTTTGCAACATACAAATCCAGAGCGCACGATTTTAACATTAACGATTCAATCATCGAAGTATCTTTTTCCAGATGAAACGGCTGCATCATATGAAACAGTTCATGTTGATGATATGCAACAGCATGAAAATGACGATATGAATGAACCGATGTTTGAGCAAGTAGTAAACTCCGTAAATAAGGATTTATACTCCGTAAACAAAAATCGACACTCCGTTAATAACCATAAAAACTCCGTAAACAAAGGTGTCGACTCCGTAAATAATGACATTAAGTCCGTAAATAAAGATCCGGATTTCATAAGTGATATGATGAACTCAGTAAATAAAGATTCTAACTCCATAAATAATCCATCGAACTCCGTAAATAACAAAAACGATCGATCTTCTGAGATGGCTTCGTTCGTTGAGTCTGGACAGATTCATGAAGAATTATGGAATATAGCGGAGTTAGCACGAAAGAAAAAACGTCTTCATCCAAGTGTAATGGAACAAATCATTTTACAGCTTTGTGCCAAAAAACCGTTAATGTTAAAAGAATTAGCCACATTGTTAGCAAGAACGCCTGATGGTTTGCGAAACAACTATTTAGCGAAGTTGTTAGACGAAGGGAAAATACAATTAAAATATCCTAATCAGCCAAATCACCCAAGGCAAGCTTATATAACGAAGAAATGATTTTTCTTTATATTGTACAATAACAGTAGGATTCACAATTTGTTCAATATATAACAAACAACTGTTTGAAAAAACGTATTACAATAAGAGCAAACATGGTAACATTAGGAGTGAGAACATGATTGTTTGCGAGTGGAGAGATTTTTCAACTGATGTAGCAACTTATACACTGGAGAGCTTTGAAGAAACGATTGGCGACTCGTTTGAAGCGATGATGTTTGAAGAGGGGAATGACATCCCTTCTTATATATGGACAGTTAATTACGTCGTTATTATTAAAAGAAATACACGAATGTATCATGATATTTCATTTACTAAAATTCCTCGCAATCCTGTTTGCGAGTAGCAGTAACGAGCTATCTTGGACGATAGCTCGTTTTTTACAAAAAAAAAGATTGTTCAATATTTCACAAATTTGACAAACCGAAATCCCAGTCGACCGTTTATAATGAAAGTGTGCTGGATGAGATGATTCTCATCTAAAATTTTTCTTTTTGTTTGTGAAATTCTTCACAAATTAATAGGAGGTCGTCAACATGGCTGTTGAAGAAAAAGTGTTAGACAAAAAAAGTGAAGTGACCAAAATGATCGACCAGCTTGTCGCGAATGCTCAAAAGGCACTAGAAAGATTTAGAGATTACGACCAAGAAACGATTGATAAAATCGTTAAAGAAATGGCGTTGGCTGGACTCGATCAGCATATGTCATTAGCAAAACTTGCAGTCGAAGAAACAAAACGTGGTGTATATGAAGATAAAATCATTAAAAATATTTTCGCAACCGAATATATATACCACAATATTAAGTACGATAAAACGGTCGGTATTATTCGTGAAAATCCGCATGAAGGAATTGTGGAAATTGCAGAACCGGTTGGTGTAATTGCAGGGGTAACACCAGTAACAAACCCGACATCAACGACGATGTTTAAAGCACTTATTTCGATTAAAACACGTAACCCAATCATTTTTGCTTTCCATCCATCTGCGCAAAAATGCAGTAGTGAAGCAGCAAGGGTTTTACGTGAAGCAGCGATTAAGGCAGGCGCTCCAGAACACTGTATCCAATGGATCGAAACACCTTCATTAGAAGCAACACAACAACTCATGCATCATCCAGGTGTTTCTCTCATTTTAGCAACTGGTGGCGCAGGTATGGTGAGGGCTGCTTATAGCTCAGGAAAACCAGCTTTAGGTGTTGGTCCTGGTAACGTCCCTTGTTATATTGAAAAAACGGCGAATGTGAAACGAGCGGTCAACGATTTAATTTTATCAAAAACATTTGATAATGGCATGATTTGTGCTTCTGAGCAAGCTGTAATCATTGATAAAGTGATTTACGACAAAGTCAAAAAAGAAATGATCGAAAACCATTGTTATTTCTTAAATGAAGAAGAAAAGAAAAAAGTAGAAAAACTCGTGATCAATGAAAATACGTGCGCTGTCAACCCTGATATCGTTGGGAAACCGGCATATGAAATTGCAAAAATGGCTGGTGTCGACGTACCGAAAGACACGAAAATTCTTGTTGCCGAATTAAAAGGAGTCGGTCCGCAGTATCCACTTTCTCGCGAGAAGCTAAGCCCTGTGTTAGCTTGTTATACAGTAAATAGCACAGAAGAAGGTTTTAAGCGTTGTGAAGAAATGCTAGAGTTTGGGGGATTAGGTCACTCAGCTGTGATTCATTCTGATAATGAAGATGTAATCACAGAATTTGGCAAGAGAATGAAAGCAGGCCGAATTATTGTCAATGCTCCATCTTCACAAGGAGCGATTGGTGATATTTATAATGCATATATTCCATCGCTAACACTCGGCTGTGGTACATTTGGCGGAAACTCTGTATCAACGAACGTAGGAACGATTCACCTCATTAATATTAAGAAAATGGCGAAAAGGACTGTCAATATGCAATGGTTTAAAGTACCACCAAAAATTTATTTTGAGAAAAATGCTACGCAATATTTGGCGAAAATGCCGAATATCTCAAAAGCGTTTATTGTTACAGACCAAGGTATGGTGAAACTGGGATACGTAGATAAAGTGTTATATTATTTACGAAAACGCCCAGATTACGTTCATTGCGAAATTTTCTCGGAAGTAGAGCCCGACCCATCCATCACGACGGTGATGAAAGGTGCCGATATGATGAGAAGCTTCGAGCCAGATGTGATTATTGCGCTCGGCGGCGGTTCAGCGATGGACGCAGCGAAAGCGATGTGGCTGTTCTATGAACATCCAGAAACAGACTTCAATGGATTGAAACAAAAATTCTTAGATATTCGGAAACGTGTTTTTAAATATCCAAAGCTAGGCCAAAAAGCGCAATTTGTGGCGATTCCAACAACATCAGGAACGGGTTCAGAAGTTACATCATTTGCGGTTATTACCGATAAAGAAAATAACATTAAATATCCATTGGCAGACTATGAATTAACACCAGATGTGGCGATTGTCGACCCGCAATTTGTCATGACATTGCCAAAACATGTAACAGCCGATACAGGGATGGACGTACTAACTCATGCGATCGAAGCATATGTATCTAATATGGCAAACGACTATACAGACGGTCTTGCAATGAAGGCGATCCAACTTGTTTTTGAATATTTACCAAGAGCTTATAAAAACGGAAATGACGAAGTTGCCCGTGAAAAAATGCATAATGCATCAACGATTGCGGGTATGGCATTCGCGAATGCGTTCTTAGGCATTAATCATAGTTTAGCTCATAAACTTGGTGCGGAATTCCATATCGCTCACGGACGGGCTAACACCATTTTAATGCCGCACGTCATTCGCTATAATGCAACAAAACCGAAAAAATTCGTAGCATTCCCTAAATACGAATATTTCGTTGCAGATCAACGTTATGCAGAAATTGCAAGAATGCTAGGCTTGCCAGCTCGGACAACCGAAGAAGGGGTAGAAAGCCTCGTTCAAGCGATTATTAAGCTAGCAAGAGAACTAGAGATTCCAATGAGCATTGAAGCATGTGGTGTCAGCAAACAAGAATTTGAAAGCAAAGTCGAAAAATTAGCAGAGCTTGCCTTTGAAGATCAATGTACAACCGCTAATCCGAAGCTCCCGCTTGTCAGCGATTTAGTAGAAATTTATCGCCAAGCGTTTAAAGGAGTGTAATAGATCCCTCAGCTTCTCCTCTGAGAAAGGCTTATGAATCAAGGGAGCGGGTCCCTTATTCATAAGCTTTTTGTATGAAAAATAGAAGCTAAATTATTGTAATTACAATATCGCATTTTTCATTAGATGGTGGCGAGAGGAACGACCGCCATGTGAGTTTTCTGTGCAAATAACTGCGAGTCCTATTATTTCATCAATAGATTGGGAGTAGAAAATTACTCATGGATACTTTGATTCACAAACACTTCTGCAGGTGAATATGTCTATGGCGGCTAAGCAGGGATTTTTTCTTTTTTTGTCAACTTTCCCACCAATCGGCTGATGCATGAAGTAGAATTGCAATGAAAAGACCTCTTACGTTACGTAAGAGGCACGGAAGGTTCATTTCCATGTAAGATTTGTTGTGCCATTTGAATGCTTTCTTCCGAAGGAGGTTCAATACCCTCAAGAGGGTAAGCAAGTCCAAGGGTCTTCCATTTGTATACCCCCAATTTATGATAAGGAAGGATTTCGATTTTCTCTACGTTGTTGAGTGTGCGAATAAATGCGGCGAGACGGTGTAAGTCCTCTGGATCATCTGTAACCGTTGGAACAAGAACGTGACGAATCCAGATAGGAACGTTTTTCTCGGATAACAATTGCGCGAATTGCAAAATATGTTGATTCGTTTTCCCGGTTAATTTGCGGTGTTTTTTTTCATCAATATGTTTTAAATCGAGTAAAATTAAGTCGGTATACAAAAGCAATTCGTTCAGTTTCTGTTGAAATGCATTTTCTGTTGTGTAACAGCCTCCAGATGAGTCAATGGTTGTATGAATACCGATTTTTTTGCACTCTTTAAATAGCTCAATTAAAAAATCCATTTGTAAGAGCGGTTCGCCACCGCTGACAGTAATCCCACCGCCTGAAGCTTCGATAAACGGGAGATATGTTTTTAAATCTGTGATAATTTCCTCTACCGTCATTTCTTTTCCTTTGCCAATTTCCCACGTATCGGCATTATGACAATATTGGCAACGTAACACACACCCTTGTGTAAACACGACGTAGCGAAGACCAGGACCGTCTACGGTACCACATGATTCAATCGAGTGAATAAACCCTTTCATCGGATGATGCTCCCCTTCCTTATAGAAGCTCCCCCCTCACGAAGAGAGTACGCCGTGAGGGGGGATTTTTTTTCTTACATACTTTCGTGGAATGTACGGTTAATGACATCAATTTGTTGTTCGCGTGTTAATTTAATGAAGTTAACTGCATATCCGGAAACACGAATCGTCAATTGCGGATATTTTTCCGGATGTTCCATTGCATCTAATAATGTCTCGCGGTTAAAGACGTTAATGTTGAGATGGTGACCACCTTTTTCTGCATAACCGTCTAAAATCGCAACAAGGTTACGAACTCGAGTTTGTTCATCTTTTCCTAACGCTTTTGGTACGATCGAGAACGTATTCGAAATTCCGTCTAACGCATATTCGTATGGCAATTTAGCAACAGAGCTTAAGGAAGCTAACGCCCCTTTTGTGTCGCGGCCATGTAACGGGTTCGCTCCTGGAGCAAATGGCTCACCAGCGCGGCGGCCATCAGGGGTATTCCCCGTTTTCTTACCATATACTACGTTTGAGGTGATCGTTAAAATAGACGTTGTATGTTTCGAATCGCGATATGTTTTATGTTTTTTCAATTTCGTCATAAAACGCTCAACTAAATCGACTGCGATTTGATCGACACGATCATCGTTATTTCCGTATTTCGGGAAGTCGCCTTCAATTTCAAAGTCGACAGCAAGACCATTCTCATCGCGAATCGTTTTTACTTTTGCGTATTTAATGGCGCTTAACGAGTCCGCAACAACGGATAAACCAGCGATACCTGTTGCCATTGTTCGTAAAATATTCGTATCATGGAGCGCCATTTCAATGCGTTCGTAGCAATATTTGTCATGCATATAATGAATAATATTTAACGTATTAATATAAAGCTCAGCGAGCCATTCTAAAACATGGTCAAACTTGCGCATAACTTCATCATAATCTAAATATTCAGATGTAATTGGCGCAAATTCTGGCCCGATTTGGATTTTTAATTTTTCATCGACACCGCCGTTAATCGCGTATAATAACGCTTTCGCAAGGTTTGCACGCGCACCGAAAAATTGCATTTGTTTACCGATTCTCATCGCCGATACGCAGCAAGCAATTCCGTAATCATCGCCAAATTCAGGGCGCATTAAGTCGTCATTTTCGTATTGAATCGAGCTTGTTTTAATTGACATTTTTGCGCAATATTCTTTGAATTTTTCTGGCAATTGTTTTGACCAAAGCACCGTTAAGTTTGGTTCTGGCGCAGGGCCTAAGTTATCTAATGTATGAAGGAAGCGGAATGAGTTTTTCGTGACTAACGGACGACCATCAATCGCTATACCGCCAATGGACTCTGTTACCCACGTTGGGTCGCCGCTAAACAATTCATTATAATCAGGTGTTCTTGCAAATTTAACAAGACGCAATTTCATAACGAAATGGTCAACGAGTTCTTGGGCTTCTTTTTCTGTGAGCTGGCCTTCTTGTAAGTCGCGTTCGATATAAATATCTAAGAAAGTGGAAACGCGTCCTAAGCTCATTGCAGCGCCGTTTTGTTCTTTAATCGCTGCTAAGTAAGCAAAATAGAGCCATTGAAATGCTTCATGTGCATTGCGTGCTGGTTGAGAAATGTCGTAACCGTAGCTGAGTGCCATTTGTTTTAATTCTTTTAAGGCACGAATTTGTTCGGAAATTTCTTCGCGAAGGCGAATGATGTCTTCTGTCATTGTTCGTGCGCCTGTATTTTTCAAATCTTTTTGTTTTTCTTCAATTAATCGGTCAACACCGTATAAAGCAACGCGGCGATAGTCGCCGATAATGCGGCCGCGTCCATATGCATCAGGAAGACCTGTAATAATGCCGGCTTTGCGTGCCGCTCTCATTTCATCGGTATATGCGTCAAATACACCTTGGTTATGTGTTTTGCGATATTCAGTGAAAATCTTTTTAATTTCATCGCTTACTTTATAGCCGTATGCTTCACATGATTGCTCTGCCATGCGGATACCGCCAAATGGCATTAGTGAGCGTTTAAACGGTTTGTCCGTTTGAAATCCAACAATTTTTTCTAGGTCTTTGTTTAAATAACCAGGATCATGGGAAGTAATCGTTGAAACGATTTCGGTATCCATATCAAGAACGCCGCCTTTTTCGCGCTCTTGTTTCGATAACTCCATCACTTGTTCCCATAATTTTTTCGTAGCTTCAGTAGGCCCTTCGAGAAAAGATTCATCCCCATAGTAAACAGTAACGTTGCTTAAAATGAAATCGCGAACATCAATCCCCTTCTTCCATTTTGTTCCTTTAAATCCTCTCCATGGTTCTAATGAAATTTCTTTCACGACAGTTTGTTTCATAATATCCCCTCCCATAAGACTATAACAGAGCCGTGAAATTTTATATAACAGCTTCTGAATATAGAATACTATATTTGCTTAAGAGTGGAAGAACGTATTATTGAATGATTTGTGAAATATTGAGCAAATAAATAAAAAGGATAATCCCTAGATAGTTACTATGATTTTATTTTTCAATACATACACTCCTCTGCTTTTTCTATTACGTCTCAAGTCTTAGAGAAAAATAAAGCTCAGGCTCATTATAGAAGGATCATTTCGTTGGTAATATTGGAAATAAGAAAGGAGGAAAAAGAGATGAAAAAGTGCGCCTTACTGGTTGCAGGCGGAGTGGCCGCGATCGTGCTTGTCGCTAATCTTGGCTCCATCGTCGGTTTAGCGATTAGCCTCGTGATTATGTATTATGCCTTTAAAAAATTCGTGCAAGCGAAAACAGTCGTAAAAAAAGTATTTTGGGCGGTGCTTGGGCTCATTGCGCTTTCCGCTGCTGCTTCCAACGTACCGGCTATCATTGGTGTCGCTGCAGCCTATGTGTTGTATATCGTGTACAAAAAGTGGAACAAACATAAACCAATCATGGAACCAGTGGATGATCCATTTATCAATTTTGAAAAACAATGGGCAGAGTTAAAACGGAACTATTAAAAGGGAGGAAAACGGACATGACTCATTTATTTACTCGTATTAAAAATGTTATTATGGCTGATTTACATGAGATGCTTGACAAAAAAGAACAGCAAAATCCTATTGCGTTATTAAATGAATATTTGCGGCAATGTGAACGAGAAGTAGAAAAGACGCGTCATCTTCTGGAACGCCATTACTTATTAAAAGAAGAATTGACGCGTGAGTATCATCATGCAAAAGAGCTCGCAGAAAAGCGGAAAAATCAAGCGCAAATTGCTTCACAGGCAGGAGAAAGTGAATTGTATCAATTTGTCGCTCATGAGCAAGCTAAATATGAAGAACGCGCATTGCACCTAAAGGAGTCGCTTCAGCAGACGATTCATCAGCTTGAAGAATTAGAGCGAAAATATGAAGAAATGAAACATAAGTTAAAGGATATGCAAATTAGACGAATGGAGCTTATGGGACGGGAGAATGCCGCACGTGCTCATCATCGAATGAACCGAGTATTAGAAGCAGAGCACTACGGAAAACCGTATTCTCGGTTCATTGAAATTGAACAATATCTTGAACGTCTCGAGCAGAAAGTGAAAGCTGATTATTATTCAAGCACCATTGATGCACGCATTGCTCAATTAGAGAGAGAATTGAAAAAACAAGGAACCGATTCAAATTTATAATGAAAACGTGGTATTCTAAAAGGGCGTAGATCTTTGCGCCTTTTTTCTTCTAGAGGAAAAAATCATCCAATCGGAGGAGGGAGGAAATGTTATGCTTCGTAATCAAAGAACAGATTGGGTTAGCTGGGCGATCCTCATCGCCATTACACTCTTTCTAGCCGAATTGCTATTGTTTCATGGAGGAGCTATTTTCTTCCTGATGATAACGGTTGGATGTATGTATATAGGACGAAAACGGATGCCAAAGATGTCGGGAACCGCCCTTTTTTGGTTTGGACTCATTAGTTTTGTGATTTGCTTATTTCATATGGTAACGTTTCGATTGTTTTTGTTTCTGTTTTTTGTATATATAGTTATTCAGTTTGCCCAATCAAAGCGAACTCCTATACGGATTCAACCGATTATTCAAGAACAAAGCAGCCAAACAGAAGAAGCTCTTTTCCAGCGAACACCGTTGTTGCAAAATACTTTTTTTGGTAGTCAAAAAACGCCAGAACATGTATATGAATGGAATGATATCGACATTCAAGTGGGGATTGGTGATACGATCATTGATTTAAGTTATACTGTTCTCCCTAAAGGAGAAGCTGTTGTTGTCATTCGGCATTTAATTGGAAATATCCAAATTCTCGTACCTTATGAAGTAGAAGTTAGTATTCATCATTCTGTTATCATTGGTTCACTTTCTGTGTTTCAACGCAGTGAGACAAAGTTATTCAACGAGACATTGCATTTCCAAACAGCGGGGTATGATAAGGCAGAGCGAAAAGTCAAAATCCTCACCTCGATGATCGCGGGAGCTTTAGAGGTGAAACGTATATGAATATGTTGAAGAGACAGATTTTGATAGGAATGGGCTTTTCGCTTCTTTTGTGTATTGTCGCGATAGCGGCTGTTTTTATGACATATCCATTGCCGCACTGGTCTTTATTATGGGAACGAGAAATGATGGATGTCCCGTTTATCGTTTTTTTGTTTGGGATGAGTCTCATCATTGGAGCGACGTTTGGTATCGTTTCCGGTCTTTTTTGGCAAAAACAATGGCGGGCGTTAACCGATGCATTGCGTCAGCTTGAACAAGGACAGCCAATTGAAAGGAAGGAGACGCTACGGTTAAAAGAGTTAGAGGCAATGATGATGCGCATTGAAAAGATTCAAAAGCATATGGCGGAACAGGTCAAATTGTCTCAACGACTTGCCAATGAAAAAGCGGAAGATCAGGAAAAACGCATTCAAGAGCTTGTCTCGCAAGAGCGTCACCGATTAGCGCGAGAGCTTCATGATTCAGTTAGCCAGCAATTGTTTGCTGCTTCTATGCTCATCTCGGCGATAAATGAGGCAAAGACGTTTTCAAATGAGAGAGAAGCCAAGCAATTCCAATTAGTAGAGGAAATGATTCATCAATCACAACTCGAAATGCGGGCCCTTTTACTTCACCTTCGTCCGGTTGCATTAAAAGGAAAGTCGCTCCAAGAAGGCATTCAAGAGCTTTTAATGGAATTACAACAAAAAGTTCCAATGAAAATACAATGGAAAGTGGAACCGATCCCACTGGATAAAGGAGTGGAAGACCATCTATTTCGTATTTTGCAAGAATCGGTATCCAATACGCTTCGTCATGCGAAAGCAACGACATTGGAAGTACTGTTAATTCAGAGGGACAATCTTGTCATTTTGCGCGTATCCGATGATGGAATTGGTTTTAACGTCGAAGAAACGAAAACAGGGTCGTACGGCTTACAAAACATGCATGAACGGGCCGTGGAAATCGGCGGCACGTTACAAATTGTGAGCGTGCCGAATCAAGGAACGCGATTAGAAGTGAGAGTGCCAGTAGTAGGGGGTGACATAGAATGATTCGAGTATTATTTGCGGATGATCATGAAATGGTGCGAATCGGTGTTTCAGCATTTTTATCTTCGCAACAAGACATTGAAGTCGTTGGAGAAGCGGATAACGGAAAAAAAGCGGTGGAACTAGCTTTACAGTTGCGCCCTGATATTATTTTAATGGATTTAGTGATGCCGGAGATGGATGGGATTGAGGCTACAAAGCAGATTATCGCACAATGGCCCGAAGCAAAAATTATCATTGTCACAAGCTTTCTTGACGATGAAAAAGTGTATCCAGCACTCGAAGCGGGTGCGACAAGTTATATGTTAAAAACATCGAAAGCGCACGAAATCGCTGATGCTATTCGCGCCACCTTTTATGGACAATCTGTATTAGAGCCAGAAGTCACGAACAAAATGATGGTAAAAATGCGCCAAAAACAGACGCGCCTTCCCCATGAAGAGTTAACGAACCGGGAAATGGAGATTTTGCTTTTAATGGCACAAGGAAAAACGAACCAAGAGATTGCTGATGAACTATTTATAGCGTTAAAAACAGTCAAAGTCCATGTGAGCAATATATTAAGCAAACTTGGAGTACAAGATCGGACGCAAGCGGTCATTTATGCCTTTAAACATTCACTAGTAAAATAACATCCCCCTTTGACGTGTAGTGAAAGGGGGATGGTTTGTTTCGTTAGCTCACTTGTTTTTGCTCGGAAGCGCTAGTTTTATTTTTTTTATGCAATCCTTTGCCATAGTAGAAGGCGATTAAAATGGCATACCAAGCTGGTCCGACAATGAGTGCGATTCTTGTATCAGGAAAGTATGCCATGAGGCCGATGACGCCGATTAAAAACGCAAGTGCTATATAGGAGCTGTAAGGGAAGAGCGGCATTTTATATGTTAGTTGTTTTTGTTTTTCAGCACTTAAGCGCTTACGGAAGCGAAGTTGTGACAACAAAATGATCGCCCACGTCCATACTGCTCCAAATGTAGCAATGCTAGTCACCCATGCGAATACTTCGTCAGGAACAATGTAGTTTAAGCAAACGCCGATTAATAATGCTGCTGCGGAAATTAATACAGCTATACCAGGTATGCCGCCTTTGGTTAATTGGGAGCATCGTTGTGGTGCTTCACCTTGCTGGGCCAAGTTAAATAACATGCGACCCGTACTGAAAATTCCGCTATTGCAGGAAGACAAAGCGGCGGTTAAGACAACGAAGTTAATAATTCCCGCAGCGGATGGTATGCCGATTTTTTCAAATGTTAATACAAACGGGCTTCCCTTTTGTCCAATTTCATTCCAAGGATAAATAGACATAATAACGAACAAGGCGCCGACATAGAAAATCAAAATGCGCCAGAATACTGAGTCAATGGCACGAGTCAACGATTTTTTAGGGTTTTTTACCTCTCCAGCTGTAACACCAATCATTTCAATTCCTAAATAAGCAAACATCACCATTTGTAGAGACATTAACACACCGGTGATTCCATGTGCGAAAAAGCCGCCATGTTTCCAAAGATTGCTGATTCCGGTCGCTACACCTCCGTTGCCAAAACCAAAGATGATCATACCAAGACCAACTAGAATCATAAACACAATCGTGACAATTTTAATAAGTGCGAACCAGAATTCTAACTCTCCATATGCTTTTACGGCAAGAAAATTCACCGTTGTCATGATGACGAGAGCTGCTAATGCCCAAATCCATTGCGGAGTATCCGGGAACCAATATTGCATGTAAACCCCAACCGCTGTAATTTCCGCCATACAAGTAACAACCCATAAAAACCAATAATTCCAACCAGTTAAATAACCAGCAAGAGGGCCTAAATAATCCCGCGCATAGCGGCTAAATGAGCCAGCAACGGGATTTTCGATTGCCATTTCACCTAAAGCACGCATAATAAAGAACATGATAAGACCGCCAACTGCATATGCTATTAAAATCGCTGGCCCTGCTAGTTTAATAGCAGACGCAGAGCCAAGAAATAATCCAACTCCAATCGCTGCACCGAGGGACATAAGGGTAATATGTCTTTCTTCTAATCCTCGATGTAGTTCTTTGCCAGGAGTAGAGTTTGGCATATGGTTTCCTCCCATCAAGACTATTTTAATTTTAGAAAATAAATAAATCATTTTGATATATTTGTAAAGCGCTTACATTCCAAAAACTTAATTTTAATATATACAAAATAAATATGTTTGTAAATAAATTTAGTTAGGTAAATTTTTTCAATTGAGACTATATTACAATAATTTTTACATTTGCTAATAAAAAATATATGGCAGCATGCATAGGATGACATCATTTCTGTGTAAAGCAGGGAAGCATTGGTTATGCACTTGGTAATTGCTATTGACTATGAAAAATAGTACGGTTTTGCTGAGTGATTAGGATTGAAACATTAAAGCAAGAAGTATAGGGTCTTCTTGAATGCGTCGTATTTACGCCGTTGTTGCCGAGCAATTTTTGAATTCATTCAAGGGCATCACGGACTTTGGTCGTTGAGCAAAATGCTTTCCAAGTGCTGCACAAATCGCCCCATCTCGGCTACGTTATTCAAACCGTTGAAACCCTCATGTTCGTCCTCAGAAAAGATGTACTTGTCGACGAGCACGTACGTGAGAGGGATTGGATGTAATGATTGAAGGACTCCAAAGAAAAGAAGGAAGTTCTCTCTTTTTTGCTTGGATATCACCAGAAGTGAGTCATTTGCCCACCCTCCTGAAATTTTGTACAATGGAATTCGCTCTAGGCAAATATGATGGAACGAAGGAGGTTGCAATGAACGAACAAGAGGCAAAAACGTTCATTGAACAGTTGCAGCACGAAGGACTATTAACGGAAGAAAATCGCCCAATTTGGGAAATGATTGTTCCAGAGCGTTTGAAACGGATGTATGATGTGTTGAATCAACGCACTCGTTATATTACCGTGTTAACAGAGGCGGTAGATGATCCGCACAATCAAGCAGCGGTATTGCGCACGGCGGAGGCGTTTGGATTGCAAGATGTGTATGTCGTCACAGGGCAGGCGCCGTTTCAGCCGAATCCGTTTGTGACGCGACATGCCGACAAGTGGCTGACGCTTCATCAAAAGCGGGATATTGCGACTGCTATTAAGGAGTTGCAAGCGAATGGATATCAAGTGTTAGCGAGTTATCTAGGAGAAGGAACGGTTCCGCTTCACGACATCGATCTGTCGCGACCTACCGCACTCTTATTTGGGAATGAGCACCGCGGTGTTTCGGAAGAGGCGGTTCATTTGTCGGATGGAACCTTTATCATTCCGATGTACGGCTTTGTGCAAAGTTTTAATATATCGGTTGCGGCGGCTCTTACGTTGTACGATGTCACCGAGCGGGCGCGCAAGCAAGCAGGTGAAACGTATTATTTAACATTCGCTGAGAAAAAAGAGCTTTATGAAAAATGGATGTGGCAAACGCTTCAGCCGCGCATTCGAAAAATGATGGAAGAACGTCTTGGACGATCCTATTGATCTTCTCATGTTGCGATGAGAAGGTCAATTTTTTTATTTGAGTTGTTTCTTGGTATGATTGTATGTTTTATACATACAAATGAACATTTCATGAACAATTCGTGAACATATTGTGACAAATGTTTTTCCGAATTGTGAACTTTTTCTCAAGCTGATTCCAAACATTTTTACTTTTGATATGTTAGAAAATATAATAATGGTTTGGATTCGTGTGTTAATGTTACTTCGTAAATGAGCATGAAGGAGGAAGCGCACCTATGCAGCAAGTGAAAAATAAGGTGTGGAAATGGTTTTCATTGCTTCCATTATCGTTACTATTGTTTCTAAGTGGATGCAGCGAAAACATGGTTGTTTTACATCCAAAAGGTCCTGTTGCCAAAAGTCAATATGAGTTAATTGTTTGGTCATGTGGTTTTATGGCTTTCATTATTATTGTTGTTTTTGTGTTATTTACGATTGTTCTTATCCGTTATCGCGAAAAGCCAGAAAATGCTGATTATGAGCCGCCTGAAGAGGAAGGAAACACGTTATTGGAAATCGTGTGGACGGCTATTCCGATTTTAATTGTTACGGCGCTGGCGATTCCAACGGTGAAAACAACGTTTGCGCTTGAAAAGCCAACTCAAAAGGATGTAAAGCCGCTAACAATCCATGTGACGGCGGCAAACTGGAAATGGATTTTTAGTTACCCAGAACAAAACATCGAAACAGTGAACTATGTCAATATTCCAGAAGATGTTCCAGTAAAATTTAAGTTAACATCGGTCGGTCCAATGAACTCATTTTGGGTACCGGAGCTAGGTGGACAAAAGTATGCGATGGATAGCATGGAAACAGAGTTGATTCTTCAAGCTGATCATCCTGGCTCGTATATGGGGCGAAGTGCGAACTTCTCTGGTAAAGGCTTTACGCATATGGAATTTGAAGTCGTTGCACAAACAAAAGATGACTTTGAAAAATGGGTAAAAGAGGTACAACGGACGGCACCAAAGTTAAATAAGGGAAAATATGCGAATATTTTAAAGCCTGGACTTGTCGGTCGAATGACGTTTTCCAATACTCATCTTGAATGGATTGATCATGCGGAACAAAATAGTCATGATCATATGAGTATGAGCCTTGAAGAAGACGTATGCGAAACAAAATAGTCATCATATGAGTATGGGCCATGAAAAAGAGAAAGAACATCATGGTCATAGGCATTAATGGTTTTCAGTCGATTGCTATCCATTATAAGCAGCGTGTGGAAGGAGGAATGTGCGCATGAAGTGGAGCGAATTTTTCGTAACAGGCGAGCCGCTTATTTATGCCGCTGATGTCTCGATTGTACTGACAGCGATTGGAATTGTTTTCGTGCTTACGTATTTTAAAAAATGGAAATGGCTTTGGAATGAATGGTTAACAACTGTTGATCATAAAAAGATTGGTGTTATGTATATTATTTCCGCGGTATTGATGTTATTCCGCGGCGGTGTCGATGCGTTATTAATGCGCGCGCAACTAACAGTGCCAAATATGAAATTTCTCGATTCTCAGCATTATAACGAAATTTTCACAACCCATGGTACGATCATGATTATATTCATGGCGATGCCGTTTATTATTGGGTTAATGAATATTGTCGTGCCGCTACAAATTGGTGCACGAGATGTTGCTTATCCTTATTTAAATGCGTTAAGTTTCTGGTTATTTTTCGTTGGTGCGATGTTGTTCAATATTGCATTCGTTATTGGTGGTTCTCCGGATGCCGGATGGACATCTTACTTCCCGCTTGCCAGCAAAGAGTTTAGTCCGGGGGTAGGGAACAACTATTACGCGGTTGCCTTGCAAATTTCCGGTATTGGTACATTAATGACAGGGATTAACTTCTTAGTCACCATTTTAAAAATGCGTGCGCCAGGAATGACGTTAATGCGCATGCCAATGTTTACATGGACGATTTTAATTACATGTGTCATTATCATTTTTGCGTTCCCGGTGTTCACGGTTGCGTTAGCACTTATGACATTTGACCGTTTATTTGATACGCAATTCTTTACAATGGCAAATGGCGGTATGTCAATGCTTTGGGCGAACTTGTTCTGGATTTGGGGTCACCCTGAAGTATATATCGTCGTTTTACCAGCATTCGGGATTTTCTCTGAAGTTGTTAGTACGTTTGCGCGCAAACGTCTGTTTGGTTATAAAGCAATGGTATTTTCGATTGTAGGAATCGCCTTTTTAAGCTTTCTTGTATGGGTGCACCACTTCTTTACGATGGGCGCAGGAGCTGCGGTGAACTCGTTCTTCTCGATTACAACGATGGCGATTGCGATTCCGACAGGCGTAAAAATTTTCAACTGGCTATTTACGCTTCGGAAAGGGAAAATTCGCTTTACAACAGCCATGCTTTGGTCATTGGCGTTTATTCCGAACTTCGTCATCGGTGGAGTCACTGGGGTGATGCTGGCGATGGCGGCGGCGGATTATCAATATCATAACAGTTATTTCTTAATTGCCCATTTCCATTATGTATTAATTGCAGGTACGGTGTTCGCTTGTTTTGCCGGACTTCATTACTGGTATCCGAAAATGTTCGGTCATATTTTAAACGAGCGTTTAGGAAAATGGACGTTCTGGCTATTTATGATCGGCTTTAATATCTGCTTCTTCCCAATGTATTTCTTAGGATTAATGGGAATGACGCGACGCATGTATACCTATTCTGCGGGACTTGGTTGGACTCCGCTTAACGTTGTCGCGACAGTGGGCGCCGCTTTAATGGGCATTGGCTTTATTGTGTTATGCTATAACATTTATTACAGCGCGCGTTACGGCGAGCGCGACATGACAGGGGACCCATGGGATGGTCGTACGCTCGAATGGGCGACATCTTCACCAGTTGCACATTATAACTTTGCGATTATTCCAGAAGTCACTGATTTAGATGCATATTGGGTCATGAAAAAAACAGGAAAAGGTCTAGAAATCGACGAAGAGAAATTGAAACCGATTCATATGCCAAGCAATTCTGGTCGACCGTTCCTCATTTCGATTGCCTTTTTCTTTGCGGGATTCGGCCTTGTGTTTGAATGGTATACAATGGCGATTATTGCGACGATATTTATTATACTTGGTTTAATTCTTCGCTCGTTTGATGATGATGATGGTTACTACATTAGTGTGGATGAGATTAAACGCACCGAGCGTTTGGCACGGAAGGGGGCGTAACAATGGCAGAAGTTGCTCATCATTATGATGAAAAAATGCCGTTAGAATATCGGACAGAGGAAAGCCGCCTGAATATTTTAGGATTCTGGATTTTCCTTGGCGCAGAGGTCGCGCTCTTTGCGACCCTGTTTGCCACTTATCTCGTATTATTTCAACGCACAGGCCACGGTCCAACAGCTATGGAGCTGTTTAAAGTAAAAGAAGTAATGATTGAAACTCTTCTTCTGTTAACGAGCAGCTTCACTTGTGGGCTTGCAATTCATGAAATGCGCCGCAACCGTTTAAAAGGATTGCTGACGTGGCTGATTATCACCCTTCTTTTAGGAGCAGGGTTTATTACGTTTGAAATTAGAGAGTTTATTGATTACGTCCATGAAGGCGCGACGATTCAGACGAGCGCATTTCTTTCGAGCTTTTTCGTGCTTGTCGGTACGCACGGGGCGCACGTGAGTCTTGGAATTGGTTGGATGATTTTAATTATTATTCAACTTCTCCAACGTGGTTTTACGCCGCGAACAGCGCGAAAAGTGTTCATTGTTAGTTTGTATTGGCATTTCCTTGACGTTGTATGGATTTTCATCTTTACGCTAGTTTACTTGACAGGGATGGTGATATAAGATGGCAACGAACGATCACCATGAAACATTTCCTTGGAAACATGTTATTGGATTCGTTTTATCCCTTGTGTTAACGTTCGCGGCATTATGGGTCGTATTGTCATCGGGATTAGCGACGAAATTGATTATTGGCATTATTGTGATACTGGCAATGTTGCAAGCGAGTTTGCAGTTGTTTATGTTTATGCATATGACAGAAAGTGATAGCGGGAAAATCCAAACGATTAACATGGCATATGCCTTTTTTATCGCGATTGTTATTGTGATTGGTTCAATTTGGGTAATGTGGTTTGTAGTGTAATAATAAAGCTGGTTTTCCATTTTAGGAAAGCCAGCTTTAAATATATTGACTTAAAACATAGTTTTGTGGTAGGATTACTGTAATTTAATAGGGAAAGTCTTATCAAGAGAGGCAGAGGGAATGGCCCTATGAAGCCCAGCAACCGCTGACATTGGTCAGAAAGGTGCTAATTCCAGCAGAACCGTTTGTTCTGAAAGATAAGATGAAGCGATGAACAAACTTCTTCTTATCGAAGAAGTTTTTATTTTTATAGAGTAGTAGAGGGGGAGAGTAAAATGAGATACGGTTTTTGGATGCCTATTTTCGGCGGATGGTTGCGAAACGTCGAAAATGAGCAAATGCCAGCGACATTTGAATATGCGAAAAAAGTCATTCAAGCAGCGGAAACATGGGGTTATAGTACGACGTTGATTGCCGAGTTATACTTAAATGATATTAAAGGTCCTGAACATGATTCACTCGAAGCATGGTCAACGGCTGCGGCATTAGCAGCGGTAACGGAAAAAATTGAAATTATGACAGCAGTACGACCGGGATTTCATAATCCGGCAGTGACGGCGAAAATGGCGGCGAATATTGATCATATTAGCAATGGACGATTTACGCTAAACGTTGTGTCTGCTTGGTGGGAAGAAGAAGCACGCCAATATGGGGGCATTTTTACGGCGCATGATGAGCGTTATGATCGTACAGAAGAGTTTGTTCAAGTGTTAAAAGGGATGTGGACAGAAGAGGTATTCCATTTCCGCGGGAAATTTTATGAGGTGCAAAATGCTCATTTGGCGCCAAAGCCGGTTCAAAAACCATATCCCATTTTGTATGCCGGCGGTGAAAGTGAGCGAGGCAAGCAGGCGATTGTTGAGCATTGTGACGCATATGTTATGCATGGAGGGACAGTGGAGGAAATTGCAAAAAAGATTGCCGATATGAAAAAGAGACGTGCGGATGCAGGAAAAGCGCCGTTCCGGTCATTTGGAATGGCTGCATTCGTCATTTGCCGCGACAGCGAAGAGGAGGCTCTCGCCGAATTAGAGCGCATTACTGATGTGAAACAATCAAGCGGTTATGCGGGATACAACGATTTTGTCAGCAAATCGCAGCTTGAATTGCAAGTGAAACTACAAGATTATTCTGTATCTAACCGCGGGTTGCGCCCGAATTTCGTCGGAACGCCAGAACAAATTGCCGAGCGCATTTTAGCTTATGAAGAAGCGGGAGTTGATTTATTGCTTTTACAATTCTCTCCGCAGCTAGAGGAGATGGAGCGGTTCGCAAAGCAAGTGATGCCTTTAGTAGAGGAACGGAGACAATTATCGGCAATCAAAGGAGGAAAATAAGATGAGTAAGATTTATATTATCCATGAAAACCGCGAATGGACAATTCATTTAACGAGACGATTGGAAGAATTAGATTTGCCTTATGAAGAATGGTTTTTAGATGAAGGAATTGTTGATTTATCAGTTATACCGCCAGAGGGAGTATTTTATAGCCGAATGAGCGCTTCTTCGCATACGCGGGATCACCGTTTTGCACCTGAACTGACGGAAGCTGTGCTTTCTTGGCTTGAACGACATGGGCGCAGAGTGCTGAACGGAAGCCGGGCGTTGCGGTTAGAGGTAAGTAAAGTAAATCAATATATGGCGTTGAATGTTCATGGGATTCGAACGCCGAAGACGATTGCCGCTGTTGGCAAGAAACAAATTATTGAAGCAGCAAAACAACTTGGTTCTGCTTCATTTATTACAAAGCACAACCGTGCTGGAAGAGGACTTGGGGTGCAATTGTTCCACTCGGTTGAGGCGTTACAACAATATGTAGAAAGCACTGCATTTGAAGATTCCGTTGATGGAATTACGCTCGTTCAGGAATACATCCAAGCTCCTGAGCCGTTTATTACTCGCTGTGAGTTTGTCGGCGGGAAATTTATCTATGCCGTAAGAGTAGATACATCAGAAGGGTTTGAACTTTGCCCAGCCGATGCGTGCCAAATTGGCGATTTATTTTGTCCGGTTGGAGAAACAGCGGCTCGTCCAAAATTTGAAATTATCGACGATTTTTCAGACCCGATCATTGAAAAATATGAGCAGTTTTTGCGCGCGAATGATATTCATATTGCTGGCATTGAGTTTATTCGCGATCGAAACGGTGACATTTTTACTTATGACGTGAACACCAATACGAACTATAACTCGGAAGCCGAAGCACGCGCCGGGAAGTTCGGTATGCTTGAAGTGGCGAAGTTTTTAGGAGAGGAATTGAAACAGTTGTCGTCATCTGTCACTTACAGATTAACAAATTAAGAGTGAAAAAGCCCTTTTCTATAAAAAGGGCTTTTTCTTTACAATACTTTTGACAGAAACGATTTTGTCCGTTCGTGTTTTGGATTGTCGAAAATTTCACTTGGTGTCCCTTCTTCAACGATGTAGCCGCCGTCCATAAAAATGACACGGTCACCGACTTCGCGAGCAAAGCCCATTTCATGTGTTACAACGACCATTGTCATTCCTTCGTTCGCCAGTTGTTTCATGACGGCTAGCACTTCGCCGACCATTTCTGGGTCCAAGGCCGAAGTCGGTTCGTCAAACAGCATCACTTTCGGTTCCATTGCCAGTGCTCGGGCGATGGCGACACGTTGTGCTTGTCCGCCGGATAGCGAGTCAGGGTAGACGTTGGCTTTATCTTGAAGACCAACCTTTTTTAGCAGCTCCATGGCTTTTTCTTTTGCTTTTTCGATCGGCCACTTTCGTACTTTTACGGGAGCTAATGTAATGTTATCCAGTACAGTCATGTGTGGAAATAAGTTAAAGCGCTGAAATACCATTCCTACTTCTTCACGTACTTTATTAATGTCGGTATTTTTGTCTTTTAAATGAAATCCATCGATAATAATGTCTCCATCATCGAAATCTTCAAGAAGGTTTAAGCAGCGTAAAAATGTTGATTTCCCTGAGCCGGATGGCCCGATAATAACAACCATTTCTCGTTCCTGAATATGGGCATCAATTCCTTTTAACACTTGCAAATCGCCGAATGATTTTTTTAAATTCGTAACTTTAATCATTGGTTCGAATACTTCCTTTCCAAATAGTGTAGTAGTTTACTGAGGGAAAGGGTAAGAAGTAAATAAATGAATGCGACTGTTAAATACGGTTCCCAAACGCGATAATATTGTCCTTGTGCTGCTTTTCCCCAATACATAAGCTCGGGAGCAGCAATGACCGCACCGAGAGAAGAATCTTTAATTAATACGATAAATTCGTTTGTAAATGGCGGAATCATCCGCTTTAACGCTTGTGGTAAAATGACATAGCGCATTGCTTGAATGTGGGTCATTCCAAGCGAACGGGCCGCTTCCATTTGCCCTTTATCAATCGATTGAATCCCTGCGCGGAAAATTTCCGCAACATAAGCGGCAGAGTTTAATGATAAAGATACAGCCAGTGAAACAGTTGCACTCGGTTGGCTAAATAGAAGAGGCATTAACCCGAGGTGAACGAGTAACATTTGTACCAATAGAGGGGTTCCTCGGAAAAAGTTAATATACCATTCAAACGGCAGGCGGACGAACCGCTTTGTTGACATTTTGCCAAGCCCGATCGCAAGCCCGAGAATAGAGCCCGCAATAATGGCAGTGATAGATAAACCGATCGTTAATAAAACGCCTTGCAGGAAAAATGGGGCGTATTCTTTTATAATGTCAAAACGAAAGTCCATTCTCCTCACCTTTCTTATAAAAATTGCGTAACTAGCGATTGATAGTTACGCAATTTTTCACATGTATGTTATTGCTGTTTGGTTAAGTTATCTATGTTTGGTTCATGACCAAACCATTTCTTGTAAATTTCTGCGTATTTGCTGCTGTCGATCACTTTTTTAATTGCTTCGTCAATTTTCGGTTTTAATTCGCTTCCTTTTGGGAACATGAGCCCATAAAATTCAGATTCAAAGTTCGTTGGGTCTTCAATGGTTTTTAATTTTTTATCAGGATTGTTTTTTACATATTCGTTCGCTACCGCGTTGTCTGTGACAACTGCTTCTACGCCCCCGTTTAAAAGGTCCATAATGGCGACAACCGTGTTTTCGAATTTTTTAATATTTTTATTTTCTTTACCAAGCAATTTTTCAACAGCAGCTTGTCCGGTTGTTCCGTTTTGCACGCCAACGACTTTTCCTTTTAAGTCAAGCGCGTTTTTGATAGGGCTGTCTTCTTTCACAAGAATCATATGAGTAGATTCAAAGTAAGGAACGGAGAAATCATACGTTTGTTTTCGATCATCGTTGATTGTAATACCAGAAATTGCTAAATTTACTTCTTTCCCTTGCTGCACTGCTGCGAATAAAGGATCCCAGCCGATATTTTTTAAGTCGTAGTCTAATCCAGCTTCTTTCATGACTGCATCTAATAAATCAACGTCAAAACCAACGATTTTTCCTTTATCCATATACTCAAACGGAGCGAATGAAGCATCTGTTCCAACAATAACTTTTTTCTTCGCATCCCCTGCTGAGGAAGTTGGTTCCGCTGATTTTCCGCATCCAGCTAATGCCATAAATAAAGAGAAAAAAACAGCAACAATGACACCTTTTTTTATCATTATAATCCCCCTTTGTTATACCCTTTGTTCATGGACGATTACATACTATCAGTATTTTTTATTTTATGCAATAGTATTTATAAAAATAATTATTTGAATATTTTGTAATAATTGATATATGCATATAAATCCTCTATTATATATTTATTTAGAGCTATTATTTATATATGTATATAATATTCGAAAAATAACAAATAATACATTTTTATAAAATAACGTAATTGAGGCAAGAGGGTTATTAATTATATTAAATTAATTGGCGTTTAATGTTATTGCCTATTAAGCATCATGTTTTATAATAGTTGGAAAAATATAATTACTATTGCATAAATAATATTCTTTCGTTATGATATCAATTTTGAAAAATAACAAGACAACAAAGGGTGGGGAGAATCTCTTGGTATTTGTTTCTGTGGCTATTTATATGATGGGGATGTTGTTTATTGATTATTGGACATATAAGTGTATGTCGAATCTTTCGGAGTTATATGCTCGGGAGAAGGACTTTAGGGTTTGCCGTGACAGGAGCTTCTGAGATGAGCGTTTGGCTGCTGGCCTGATTAGAGGTTTAAAGCATGCCACTAAAGTCATTCGTTTTCCACATTTCTATTGTATAAACCATCTATTTAGTCTTAATCATTCATCATCAAATGTTGATTGAATAGAAATATGTCTAGAGAGACCTCTTTTTCAGCCTTTACTAGCGTTCCCATTGTTTTCTTAATCGAAATATCTTAAGAGTATTAAATTTATTAATATAACAACCCTTATATACCTTCATACAATGGTTATTATTTATTTATTTAGATGTATGAAAAGAGGAATAAATGTTATTCCTTCCAGCTTGCCGGCAAAGTTGACAAGCTGGAATTTATATAAATTAGGGATGTTATTCTACAATCTTTTATTTCCAATCCGGATACAAGTCGGTACGGCGGTCGCGCCATGTCGTAACAGAGCCTTTTTCCCTCACTTTATATAAGAGGGACAAGTCTAAGTCGGCTGTGACGATCATGTCGTCGTTGATTTCTCCTTCGACTAAAATGCCGCGTGGCGGAAATGGGATGTCGTTCGGAGTAATGACCGCGGCTTGACCGAAGTTGGCGCGCATAAAATCAACAGTTGGTAGCGAACCGACGGTGCCTGTCGTGACAACATACACTTGATTTTCGACGGCACGGGCATGACAGCAATACCGTACGCGATGGAAGCCATGGCGATCGTCGGTACAAGATGGGCAGAAGATGACGTCAGCTCCTTTGGCGCGTACGATTCTGACTACTTCAGGAAATTCAATATCATAACATGTGAGTAAAGCGATTGTTCCTTTTTCTGTTTCAAACACATTGATGCTTTCCCCTGGCGTAATTCCCCATTCTTTAACTTCTGTTGGCGTAATATGCAGCTTTGCTTGTTGGTGAATGAGTCCGTCAGGTGTAAACAAATGAGCGACGTTGTATAGTTTTCCATCTTTGCGAATGACATGCGTTCCACCGATGAGGTACATGCCGGTTTGCTTCGCTAGCGAGGTAAATAGCTCGTAATATGGTTCCGTATAATTCGGCAAGTCGTCGATTGTCGGTGCTTGGTTCTTTTTCGTTGGAATGGATAACAATTGAGTTGTTATAAATTCAGGAAAAAGGACAAATTCGGCCTCGAACTCTTGTGCTGTTTTCACGTAATGGGTAACTTGGTCAACAAACTCTTGGTAAGAATGAATCGTATGAAGGTGATATTGAACGGCTGACACACGCAATGGTTTCACACTTCCTTTTTCAAGTTATTTATGTAGAACGTATATTATCATAAAATTAACTATTCGTCGCGCTTTTGGTTTGTTATTGTTTAGAAAAATAATGGATATCAAAGTTTTACAGCGGCAAAATCGGCGCCGGTCATTGTGCCGTTAAAAAATTAGCTCCAGCATGATTAACGGGAGCGTTTTTCTCTAAAGGCTCAATTCCCGTTAAGGATTGATTTCTCTCTTTTTGCGTTTTTACCAGAGAATGAAACGGAAAAATAATAATCATTACTGCACTACTATTGGAGATAGTCTGAAAAATTCTATCTTTTTAGGATTTTCGCTTTCAGTTAAAAAATTCCTCTCATAAATAAAATCATTTTCAATCAAAAACAATAAGGCAGAATGTATCATTCTGCCTTATTGTTCCTTATACAAACGGTAAGCGGCATGGTTCGTTGGCCCGACGTATTGGTTGAGCGGGAATGAATGGCGGATCGCTTCAGTAATGAACGTTTTGGCTGTAGCGATCGCTTCTTTGACAGGTTTCCCTTTTGCAAGTTCCGCTGTAATCGCAGCGGAGTACGTACAGCCTGCACCGTGAGTGTATGTTGTATCAATGCGGTCAGATTCAAGCAGCTCAAAAGTTTCGCCATCATATAAGACGTCGACAGCTTTTTCATGAGGGATTTTGCTGCCGCCTTTGACAAGGACATATTTGGCGCCAAGTTCATGAATTTTCGCTGCCGCTTCTTTCATTTCGTCGATGCTTCGAATCGGTGCTTGTCCGCTCAATTGCGCAGCTTCAAATAAGTTTGGTGTCACAACAGTGGCTTTCGGTACGAGCACTTCGCGATAGCACACCGTATTTTCTGGGTGTAGAGCCTCATCCGCTCCTTTACATACCATGACAGGATCGACAACGACATTCGTCAAGTTATGTTTTTCGATTGTTTTCGCGGCTAGTTCGATAATATCGGTCGTTGGAAGCATGCCTGTTTTCATCGCATGGATGCCAACGCCGACAATAATCGTTTCAAGTTGCGCTTCAATGGTTGCCAGATCAATTGGAAACACTTGATGGAACCAGTTGTTATGCGGGTCCATCGCGACAATTGTCGTTAATGCGGTCATTCCGTATACGCCGCGTTCTTGAAACGTTTTTAAATCTGCCTGAATTCCTGCGCCACCGCTGCTGTCAGAGCCGGCGATCGTTAATGCTTTGTACATGGTCATCATGGATTCCCCCTAATTATATCAGTAATAAGTCCTATTCATTATTTTACACGACTTTACCATTTTACCAATATAAAAAAGCTGGCACTGCGAGAGTACGCAGCACCAGCGCGACAGGATTAATGAGTAGTCAACTGTTTTTCTAACGCCTGTTCGACTGGAACGTATTCGTAGCCGAGATCGCGAGCGACGGCTTCGTATGTGATTTCGCCGTTGACCACGTTTGCGCCGAGTTTTAATGCCGGATTGTCAGCGATTGCTTGATGAACGCCTTTGTTAGCGATTTGTAGCGCATATGGAATCGTTACGTTTGTTAACGCGATTGTCGATGTTCTTGGTACAGCTCCAGGCATGTTCGCCACAGCATAGTGAACGACGCCATGTTTGACGTAAGTTGGGTTGTCGTGAGTCGTGACATGATCGCTTGTTTCGACGATTCCGCCTTGGTCGATAGCGACGTCAACGATGACAGAACCTGGTTTCATTGCTTTGACCATATCTTCTGTTACAAGTTTTGGTGCTTTTGCTCCTGGGATTAAGACAGCGCCGATGACAAGATCAGACTCTGCTACCGCTTGAGCGATGTTCATTGGGTTAGACATTAATGTCGTAATTTGGTTACCGAAAATATCGTCTAATTCACGAAGACGGTCAGCACTCAAGTCGATGATCGTTACATCTGCCCCTAAACCGATTGCGACTTTCGCTGCGTTTGTTCCAACGACACCGCCGCCGATAATTGTTACTTTTCCGCGGCTTACTCCTGGAACACCGCCGAGGAGAATGCCTTTTCCGCCTTTTGGTTTTTCAAGGAATTGTGCACCGATTTGTGCTGCCATTCTTCCCGCTACTTCGCTCATTGGCGTAAGAAGTGGAAGAGTGCGGCCGACTTGTACTGTTTCATAAGCGATGGCAATGACGCCTTTCTCTTTTAACGCGCGAGTCAACTCTGGTTCCGCCGCAAGGTGTAAGTAAGTGAATAAAATTAATCCCGGACGGAAATAGTCGTATTCGCTTGGTAATGGCTCTTTTACTTTCATGACCATATCTGCTTGTGCCCATACGTCTGCGGCGTTGTCGATGATTTGCGCTCCAGCGCTTGTGTAATCTTCATTTGTGAAACCGCTTCCAACACCAGCATCTTTTTCAATAATAACTTGATGACCTGCATGAACGAAAGACATTACGCCTGCAGGAGTGATCGCTACACGATTTTCGTTATTTTTGATTTCCTTTGGTACACCAATAATCATTGGTTGAGTTCCTCCCTTGTATATGTCCTTACTTGCAGTATAAACGGTTTCACTCGTTTTTTCTTTGTTTAGAAGAAAAAAAGAAGCGGCCTCATTTTGTGGATTTCCACAAAATTAATGCAGCGCTTCGTATTTAGCAAGTTTAATATCAATGTAAAGTTTTACTTTTTGATTGATATCGTGTAAGTTGATTTCCCCAATTTCTGCGATGCGTTTGAGACGATAAGAAAGGGTATTAGCGTGAATATTCAACGCTTTTGCTGTTTCGTTCACGTTGCTGTCGTGGTCAAAAAAGACTTCAAATGTTTCCACGAGATTCGTATGATGCTTTTCGTCATACGCTTGTAATTTCAAGAGAGAGGAATTGATAAATTCACCTTGGCGTTTTTTCTCTAAAAGTAAGTCAAAAAATTGGTAAATGCCTAATTGTTGATAACTATAAATGGTGGAAGTTTGTTCCGGAAATTTTTCTTTTATCGCTAATACGGTTAGCGCTTCTTTATAGCTTTTTTCGATATGTTCATACGTTTCGTAAATACCACCAAAGCTGCTTTTGATACTGTTGACGTGAAAGCGTTCTTTCATCTTCGTCCCAAACGATATGATAAATTGATTGAGTTCATGCAATGGCTGTAAGGTCGATTTAGGAGCGGCCAGTAAAATAAAATCGTGACGGTCGACTGTGTAAAGGAGCACGTGAATTTGCTGTGTCGTTTGTAAAATGTACGAAATTTGTTTTTCAATGTCGTTTGTGATATCGCTGGCGAAACGAAAGATGAGTACGGAAAATAGCGGAGCAGTTGGAATTTGCATCATCGCAAAATTTTCCTTAATTTCTTCATTGGCGGTAATATGACCGGTCAATAGCTTCCAAAAAAATTCTTGCACCCGCTCTTCTCTTTTATTTTTGCGCATATACAGCTGCAATACTTTATTTTTCGCTGCTTTGGCCGCTTTTTTCAACAATTCCATATCGTCTTTTGACAACGTTCGGTCTGCCTCTAACGCCCAAATAAATCCGATGACTTCATTATTTTTCCAAATGGATACCGCAACGCGGTTGCCGAGGCCAACTTCCGAAATCGTTTCGACACGAACAGGTTCCATGCTGCTTAATAATGCGGGGATGACCCCTTTTTTCCATAGGTTATTAATTACTTTTTCTGGGACGCGGCGGCTAATGATCGTGGCGGTGCGTGCCGGATCGGTATAGTCATCGTGCGCGCTGTAGGCAATGAGTCTATGATTGGCATCTTCGATTGTAATCGGGCATTGTAATAAATCACTAATTCGATCGGCAAACTCTTCAAGGCTATCAAAATTCGCTTTGAACGGATCATCCTGATACGTCACATCGTTCTCCTCACTTCCTAAATGGCGTTTGTGGAAATAAACAATCGATCATTTGCTTTTTTAATTGTAACAAAAAATGTGAGAGCCTTACTATTATTACTGTTTTTTCTTGCTTCAATTTGTAGATGATCATAGTTACAATAAATAGTAAGGATATTATGAAAAGTGTGAAAAGAGGGGAAGCGGATGAAATGGCAAACGACGCAACAATTGAAACAGCTGCTTGGCAAATTAGTGAAATACCCAAGTATAAGCGGGTCGAAGGCAGAGGTGTTACTTGCGCAATATGTGGCGGCGCAATTAAGTGAGCTTGATTATTTCCGGGAAAATAATGAGCTAGTTCAATTACATTCGACCGGTGATGGTCGTTATTTTGTAACAGCGCTTGTAAAAAGGAACGAATATATTCGCGATACCATTATTCTCGTGAGTCATTTTGACGTTGTTGATGTGCAAGATTACGGGGCGTGGAAGGATGTGGCGTTCTCTCCAGAGGAGTTAACCAAGCTTTTTTATAAACATCAAGAGCGTCTTCCATCAGAAGTACAAGCGGATTTGCAGGAAGGGGAATGGATATTTGGCCGCGGTGTCATGGATATGAAGAGTGGACTTGCGCTTCATATGTCGCTTATTGAACAGGCATGTGCAGGTAAATTTAGCGGCAATTTGTTGCTTTTGACCGTGCCTGATGAAGAAGTGAACTCGATGGGAATGAGAGCGGCAGTGCCGGCGTTATTGGAAATGGCGGAGAAATATGGTTTGGCGTATAAATTAGTGTTGAACTCCGAACCGATGTTTACGCGTTATCCGGGAGATCAAACGAATTACATCTATACCGGCTCCATCGGCAAAGTGCTGCCAGGCTTTTATTGTTACGGAAAGGAAACCCATGTCGGAGAACCGCTCGCGGGGCTAAATGCAAACTTTATGGCTTCGCAAATTACAAATGAATTTGAGTTAAACACCGATTTCTGCGAGGTGTTTGGTGAGGAAATCAGCCCGCCGCCGACAAACTTGCTGCAAATGGATTTAAAAGAGGACTACTCTGTTCAAATTCCGCACCGTGCTGTTACGTTATTTAATTTGTTTTTGCAGCAAAAATCAATGGATGAAGTGACGGGGGCTTTAGTCGAACTCGCGAAACGCACAGCAAGGAGGATAGAGGAACGGTATCACCATCAAGCTACTCGCTTTGCGCAACTGGAAAAGTCGACACCGAGGGCGCTTTCTGTGAACGTGTTGACATTTGCGGAGTTAAGACATAGGGCGGTCGAAATGGTCGGACTTGAGGCAGTCGAACAGTTAGAACAGACGATATTGACGAACAAAAAGAAGAAAGACGAACGGGAGCGGACTACTCAATTCGTTGATCGATTAGCGATTCTTTGTAAGGACTTAGCGCCGATGATCGTGTTATTTTATGCGCCTCCGTATTACCCAGCTGTCAACTCGAGTGATGATCCGCTTGTGAAACATGTGGTTGAGCGTTTGCAACAGCACGCTTCCGAGAAACATGGGGTAAAAATTGTTCAACAGCATTATTTCGGTGGAATTTCTGATCTAAGCTATGTCGGCTTGCAGCAACCATTCTCTTCCTTGCGAGCGCTCACGGCAAATATGCCGATGTGGAAGCGCGGATATGACTTGCCGCTTGAAGCTCTTAAGAAATTGAATGTGCCTGTGTTGAATGTCGGACCGGTTGGGCGTGATGCGCATCAATGGACAGAGCGGTTAAACGTACCTTTGGCGTTTGAGACGATGAAAGAGTTATTAGAGTATACAATTCAAGAGGTATTTTCAAAATAAAACAAAGGGGTCAAGACTCCTTTGTTTTTTATTTGAATAATCAGAGAGCAGCCAATATAATGATGTAAGGTAGTGGCTTTACATCTGTAAAAGGAGGGGTTGTCATGAGTCAACAGGAAGTTTCGCACCGAAGGCTATTAGGCATTGCTGGGCTTGGCTGGTTGTTCGATGCGATGGATGTAGGAATGTTGTCGTTTATTATAGCGGCATTACAAAAAGATTGGAATTTGACGGTTGAACAAATGGGCTGGATTGGCAGTGTCAATTCGATTGGTATGGCAGTAGGGGCACTGTTGTTTGGACTTCTGGCGGACCGAATTGGAAGAAAAAATGTTTTTATTGTTACGCTTTTGTTGTTCTCTGTTGGCAGCGGATTATCAGCATTTACGACGACATTAACGGTGTTTCTCATTTTGCGATTTTTGGTCGGAATGGGGCTAGGCGGCGAATTGCCGGTAGCGTCTACACTTGTGTCAGAAAGCGTGCCGGCAAAGGAGCGCGGCAAGGTAGTTGTTTTGTTGGAAAGTTTCTGGGCTGGCGGCTGGTTACTAGCGGCACTTATTTCGTATTTTGTGATTCCGAAATACGGCTGGCAGATGGCACTAATATTAGCGGCGCTTCCGGCGTTGTATGCGCTTTACTTACGTTGGAACTTGCCTGATTCGCCGAGATTTATGAGCGCGAAAAAAGAGGAGACGGTATGGAACAATATCGTGAAAGTATGGTCGTCGCCGTATCGAAAAGAAACGCTTATGCTTTGGGTGCTTTGGTTTTGTGTCGTGTTCTCGTACTATGGAATGTTTTTATGGCTGCCGAGTGTCATGGTGATGAAAGGGTTTAGCTTAATTAAAAGTTTCGAGTATGTGTTGATTATGACGCTTGCGCAATTACCAGGTTATTTTAGCGCGGCATGGCTCATTGAACGGGCTGGTCGAAAATTTGTTCTTGTGGTGTATTTAATCGGCACAGCAGTAAGCGCGTACTTTTTTGGAAATGCAGAGTCGCTCGCGTTATTAATGATATCCGGCGTTTTGCTGTCGTTTTTTAACCTTGGTGCATGGGGCGCATTGTACGCTTATACCCCGGAACAATATCCAACATCTATTCGCGGCACAGGGGCAGGCATGGCCGCTTCGTTTGGGAGAATCGGCGGTATTCTTGGTCCGCTGCTTGTCGGCTATCTCGTCGCGCAAAAAACAGCGATGACCACAATTTTTGCGATTTTCTGTATCGCCATCTTTATCGGAGCGTTTGCTGTATGGGCGTTAGGAAAAGAAACGAAACATCAGGAATTGGTATAATTGATTGACAAATAAGGGAAGGAGCTATAATTTTAGTATTATTGCTTCTTCTCTTTTATTTTTGTGAAAGAGGTTGTATCATATGTCTAAATTGTCTACGTATTTCTCTTTAGTTATGGTAATGGTATTTTGGGGGGCAAACGTTGTCGCCGTGAAAATACTGGTTTATACGTTTGCGCCGATTACGATTACGGCATTTCGTATTTTTATCGCTTCTCTTACGGTATTTTTAGTTTTGGGCATTGCGGGACAATGGAGAAAAGTGGCCGCTAAAGAAATGTTAATGATGTTTGTGACAGGGTTATTGAATGTCGTTGCCCATCATTATTGTTTAGCGACTGGATTAACAAAAACAACTGCTTCTAATGCCGGAATTATTTTAGGGATGTCTCCATTGTTGACGGCGCTGTTGGCCCTCATTTTTTTGCGTGACCGGTTTCGGGCCGCCAAATTTATCGGTATTATCTTTGGCTTTGCAGGGGTGATTTTTATCGTCACTCATAGCTCTGCGAAAATCGGCGCTGTTTCTCTAGGAGACATGCTTATTTTCCTGGCGGTATTGGCACAGGCAGTCAGCTTTATTTTCATTAAAAAATTAGCGGCAACCATTGATGCGAGATTGTTGACAGGATGGATGCTGTTGTTTGGGTCGGTGGTTTTATTTTTAGCGAGCTTGTTTATCGAGCCGGACGGTTTATTGCGATTAAAAGAAGGGAAAATAACAACTTGGTTCATTTTTTTAGCCTCGGCGATATTGGCGACCGGATTAGGCCAAATGATATATAATCGAGCGATCCACAGTCTTGGTGCAGCCGAATCAGCCATCTTTATTAACTTATCACCATTTGTTTCGCTAGTTGCCTCTTCTTTATTTTTAGGAGAAACCATTCATGTTGTACAGTGGTTCGGCTTTTTCTTTATTGTTGTTGGCGTTATGCTTGCATCAGGAGCTGTAGAAGAGGGATTTTCTAAGATGATGCGGGCATTTGGGCAAAGAAAATTGATGGGATAGAGGCGGTGATGTTGACTTGAATCCGTTTGTTTCCGTTGTCGTTCCTACATACAATCGGTCATATCCGCTTGCGGAGTTGCTGGAATCGCTAAGCAGGCAAATATATCGCCATTTTGAAGTGGTGATTGTCAATGATGGCGGTGCGCGTGTTGAACAGGTTGTGGCGTTGTATCCTGAATTACAAGTGAATGTCATCCACTTGGAAAAGAATATCGGACATGTCGAGGCAAGAAATATTGGGGTGAAGGCAGCAAAAGGCGAGCTCGTCATGCTTTGCGATGATGACGATTTATTGTTGCCTTGTCATATGGAACGAATGGTGTCGGAAATTACGGATGTAGACTTTGTTTACTCCGACGTAGAAATTTTTCATTACAAAGTCGACAACGGGCAACGCGTACCGACGGATCGGTTTTTATTTGCATACGAGTATGATAAAGCAGCGATGCGAAAATTTTCGACGTATGTTCCATCTGGGAGTTTGTATCGAAAAGACATTCATGTATCGCTTGGCTATTTTGATCCTCATGTGCACAATTACTGGGATTGGGACTTTTTTTTGCGCGTGTCAGAGACGTTTCGCATCAAGCGAGTCGCTGCGGCGAGCGTATTGTATGCTTTTTCGCAGGAGGGGGATCATTTGTCGCGACAAATGAGCGACAAGCGGCAAATGTATTTGAACCGATTAAGTGAAAAACACGGGCTTGGGCCATTGCCGACGAAAAACTTTTGGCTGCTTCTTCAAGAGCCGGAAGTGGCGAAGCGAAAAGCGGGAAGCCAAATCATCTGGGACGGAAAACCAGTGATTTCTCGATTATGTTCGTTAGCGAAGCAATAGATCGTTGTTTTTGCAGGGGGCGCTGAACAACATTTGGTGATTTGCCATCTTTTTTAACTGTCCGAAGGTCAAGATTCCCGCTTACCTGCCGCGCATTCGCGTGACTTTCGACCAATCAAAGTACAATAGCAGGTAAATAGATGTACCTGCCAAGCTACTTTTGCTCAGTCGTGGACACCAAAAATCAACAGATACTTTAACACAGTTTTTTTGTAAGAAAGTTACTGTTGGCATTGACGAGTGTTTTTCTGTTTTGCTATTATAAATAGCAAAACACGAATATACTGTGACGATGATGGATGGATAGTAGTTGATCCCTCTCTTCTAGCAGCGAGCCGGGGATGGTGGAAGCCTGGTGAAGACGGTCAATGAAACGGCAGTCCGGAGTTGCTTTTCATGGAAAAGTGGATGTGAAAAAGTGTTTTTTCACATCAACTAGGGTGGAACCGCGGGAGTTACGCTCTCGTCCCTAGGCGCAAGGCCTAGTGGCGAGAGCGTTTTTGTTTTTCAAAAAAATGAGTGAGGAGGAAACATGATGACAGTGACAATGGAGCAAATCGTTGCTCATGCGAAGCATCGGGGCTTTATTTTTCCGGGGTCGGAAATTTATGGTGGTTTAGCGAACACATGGGATTACGGTCCGTTAGGGACGGAATTAAAAAATAACATTAAGCGGGCTTGGTGGAAAAAATTCGTTCAAGAATCTCCTTATAATGTTGGTTTAGACGCGGCGATTTTAATGAATCCGAAAACGTGGGAGGCGTCTGGTCACTTAGGGAATTTCAATGACCCGATGATCGACTGTAAAAGCTGTAAGGCTCGTCATCGCGCCGACAAATTAATTGAAAACGCGTTAGAAGCGAAAGGCATTGAAATGATTGTTGACGGCCTTCCGTTTGAAAAAATGGAAGAGCTCATTAAAGAGCACAACATAGTTTGTCCGGAATGCGGCAGTCAAGATTTCACGAATATTCGTCAATTTAATTTAATGTTTAAAACGTTCCAAGGCGTAACGGAATCAAGTGCAAATGAAATTTATCTTCGCCCGGAAACGGCACAAGGAATTTTTGTCAACTTCAAAAACGTCCAACGTACAATGCGGAAGAAGCTCCCATTCGGTATTGCACAAATTGGCAAAAGCTTCCGCAATGAAATTACGCCGGGTAACTTTACGTTCCGTACGCGTGAATTCGAACAAATGGAGTTGGAGTTTTTCTGCAAACCTGGTGAGGAGTTAAAATGGTTTGATTACTGGAAACAATTTTGTGAACAATGGCTGTTGACCTTAGGAATGAAACGCGACAGCATCCGTCTTCGCGACCACTCGAAAGAAGAATTGTCGCACTACAGCAACGCGACAACAGATATCGAGTATAAATTCCCGTTTGGATGGGGAGAGCTATGGGGCATTGCCTCTCGTACGGACTATGATTTAAAACAACATATGGAGCATTCAGGAGAGGATTTCCATTATATTGACCAAGAAACGAATGAACGTTACATTCCTTACTGCATTGAGCCGTCGCTTGGGGCAGACCGCGTCACGCTTGCGTTCATGATTGATTCGTACGAGGAAGAGCAGCTCGAGGATGGTACGACGCGTACGGTCATGCGCTTACATCCAGCGCTTGCGCCTTATAAAGCAGCTGTGTTCCCGTTATCGAAAAAGCTCTCGGACGGAGCGCGCAAAATTTTTGAGGATTTAGCGAAACATTTTATGGTTGATTATGATGAGTCTGGTTCGATCGGCAAACGCTATCGCCGTCAAGATGAAATCGGCACTCCATTTTGTATTACGTATGACTTTGATTCTGAAGAAGACGGCATGGTCACGGTGCGCGATCGCGACACGATGGAACAGACGCGCGTCCCAATCGCAGAATTGAAAAACTTCTTAGAAGAGAAAATTCAATTTTAATAAGAAACGGTGCAGAAAGTGTTTTTTCTGCACCGTTTTATTTGTTTATAGGAGGTGTTCTTGTGGTACATTAATGATGAATGTCAATCTACAAAATAGGGGTTTTGTATATGGCTATTTTAAAAAATGATTGGGCACCTTTATTAGAAGAGGAGTTTCAGAAGCCGTATTATTTAAAATTAAGAGAATTTTTAAAAGAAGAATATCGAACAAGAACAATTTATCCTGATATGTATGACATCTTTAATGCGCTTCATTATACGCCATATGAACAAGTGAAAGTCGTTATTTTAGGGCAAGACCCGTATCATGGTCCAAATCAGGCGCACGGCTTAAGCTTTTCCGTCAAACCGGGTGTTCCTTTGCCGCCGTCGCTGCTCAATATTTTTAAAGAGCTGCATGATGATGTAGGTTGCTATATTCCGAATAACGGTTATTTAGTTAAATGGGCAAAGCAGGGCGTGTTATTGTTAAATACGGTGTTAACCGTGCGACGAGGCGAGGCAAATTCCCATAAAGGAAAAGGATGGGAATTTTTCACTGACCGCGTCATTGAACTCGTGAACGAAAAACAAGAACCGGTTGTCTTTATTTTATGGGGACGGCATGCGCAAGCGAAAAAAGAGCTGATTACAAATAAGCATCACTACATTATCGAAGCGCCTCATCCAAGCCCGTTTTCCGCGGCACGCGGTTTTTTCGGAAGCCGGCCGTTTTCGAAAACGAATGAATTTCTAACAAAAGTCGGTCGCGGTCCGATTGATTGGCAAATTGAAAATATATGAGGAAAGCTGAAGCGGTGTTTGCTACATAAAAGTTAAGCATATGTGTATGGACAAGGCTGTCCTAGTGAAGTAGCCAGCCTTGTCTCATCGTTATACTAGTTTGTAAATGCGGGCTTCGTGCGGGCGCATGTGTAGCACCGCACCATGTTCTTGTATATCTTCGTAATTGCCGAGCAATAATTCACGTTTGTAAGATGCTAGCGGTGCAGGAAGTTCATAGTCATTGGCGTGGTCACAATGATTTAAGACGATGAGCCAGCGTTCGCTATCGAGTTCGCGTGTGTAAGCATAAATATACGGCTCTGTTTCCGTATAATCGCGGAAAGTTCCGTATACCATGACCGGATTCTCTTTTCGTAATTGAATGAGTTTTCTGTAATAATGGTAGACGGAATTTGGATCTTCGAGCGCTTGCTTGACGTTAATATCCTTATAGTTTGGATTAACTTTGATCCACGGTGTGCCTGTTGTAAACCCAGCGTGTCGGCTGTCGTCCCATTGCATCGGTGTCCGTGAGTTGTCGCGACTCAATGGCTGCAAGCTTTCGAGCACTTCTTGTGGATCACGTCCTTTCGCGACTTCTTCTTCGTATTTATTTTTCATGGCGATATCGTTATAGTCGTCAATCGACGAAAAACGAACACCGGTCATGCCGATTTCTTCCCCTTGATAAATATATGGCGTTCCCGGTAATGTATGCAGCATTGTTCCGAGCAACTTAGCGGATTCGAGGCGGTACTCTTTGTCATTGCCGTAGCGCGTCACCTGTCGTGTATGGTCATGATTGTTTAAAAATTGCGAATTCCAGCCTTTTCCCCATAATGCTTCATACCAACGTTTTTGAATTTGTTTAAAGCGGAGCGGTTCCCAGCTTGGCATTTCGTCACATACTTCAAAATGGAATAGTGTATGCAGTTCATGGCGGTCTTCGGCGACATATTTTAGCCCTTCTTCTGGCGACGCGAATGCGACTTCACCGACGGTAAAAATGTCGTAATGTTTGAATACTCGTTCGTTCATTTCGCGCAAATAGTCGTGAAGGCCAGGGTTGTTGGTTAAATAGCGGATATCATTCGGGTTAGCGGCATCCGGGAATCCTTTTGGTTTTGCTAGTAACGCGATCGCGTCTAAGCGAAATCCGTCAATTCCTTTATCAAGCCAAAATCGCATCATTTTATAAATTTCTTCACGCACCTCAGGATTTTTCCAATTCAAATCAGGTTGTTCGACGGCGAACGAGTGAAAATAATATTGTTCTGTCGTTTCATCGTATTCCCACGCTGATGGGGTAAAATATGAACGCCAGTTGTTTGGTTTGTCGCGCCAAATGTACCAGTCGCGTTTCGGGTTGTCTTTTGATGAACGCGACTCTAAAAACCAAGGATGCTTGTTGGATGTATGAT
Source organism: Thermaerobacillus caldiproteolyticus (assembly GCF_015326725.1). Lineage (NCBI taxonomy): Bacteria > Bacillati > Bacillota > Bacilli > Caryophanales > Anoxybacillaceae > Thermaerobacillus > Thermaerobacillus caldiproteolyticus. Next base: position 3,036,159 of record NZ_CP064060.1, on the reverse strand, counting down.
TGACGACAAGATCCATAATGAGCTTCATGTCGCGTTTATGTACTTCGTCAAGAAGCGTTTCCCACGTTTTCATCGTTCCGGCTTTGTCCATGATTGTATAGTAATTGGAAATGTCGTAGCCGTTATCTTTATCCGGTGATTCATAACATGGATTGAGCCAGATGACGTCGATGCCCAGATGTTTGATATAATCGAGTTTTTCGATTAATCCTTGCAAGTCGCCGTAGCCATCGCCGTCTGAATCATAAAAACTGCGCCAATATACTTGATACACAACCGCTTCTTTCCACCACGTTTTTTTCATCGTATCCCCTCCAATAAAACGCTTTCAATTTGAAATGTCACTGTCTATAGGATACCATTGAATCAGCGGAAAAAGAAAGATGGGAGTGAAAACGTTTTGGATATATCGGTAACGGCGATTTTAACGAAAATGACCAAAGAGGTGCAAAAGGCACATGCAACGGACAATGTACAACATCTTCGCGAACATATTGCTGCTGTTCGTATTCTTTGCGATCTCATTTTAGAAGGGGATAGTCAAGTCGAAACTTCTATTTCTGTTCCTTCTTCTCCTTCTTTCACAGAGTTGACTTCATCGGAAATAAAAAAAGAACGAATCGATATCGGTGATGACGCAAACGGACCATCTTTGTTCGATTTCTAGAAATTGGAGACGTTCCCCTCCGATAATCTATGATGATGAGGGAATAACGCTCAATAAGTGGAGGTGACGATATGCAAGAACGTTTTGATTTTTTTCTAGTTTTGGTTTTTTCGAAGAGGATCACCCGATAAAATTAGCCTATGATCGTTGCGAAGTATATGTTAACGGCGATTTTGTCGGTTATAAAACATTGCTGAATTAAAGCGAAGATATTGTTGATTTAGAAGACTTTTTGCGTAATCAAGGATTTTCAGAAGTGACTGCTCGTGCCAATGGAGAGCATTACGACATTAAAACAGATGAAGATTCGGCTGAGCCAATTAAGCAAGTATTGGAAATGTACTTAAAACAACGATAATGTCGCCCTTCTTAAGCAGAAGAGTTTTTCTTTTGGACGCGAATGCGTTATGATAATGGTAGAATTTATAAGCGAGGGGACGAAAGTAGATGAAAGCATTTGTATTGCTTGGGGCCATCAATGCGTTTTTGGCTGTGGCGCTTGGTGCGTTTGGGGCGCACGGACTTGAAGGAAAGATTCCTGACCGCTATTTGGAAATATGGAAAACAGGTGTACATTATCAAATGTTCCATACGGTCGGATTATTTGTCGTCGCGTTTTTATTGGCAAAATGGCCGAACGTTGGTCAATTAACAGTTGCGGGTTGGATGATGCTTGCCGGGATTATTTTGTTCTCTGGAAGTCTGTATGTATTGAGCGTCACGCAGATCAAGCCGCTGGGGGCCATTACTCCGTTTGGAGGCGTCGCCTTTTTAATTGCTTGGCTGCTGATCGGATATGCCGCTGTAAAATATTTATAAAGAAAATAGGGTTGCGATACGGCAACCCTGTTTTTTTATTGATACGAAAATATAAAATTTCTAGCTTAGGCATCATCAGCTCGAGTCGCTCCGCCCCACGCTGCGGGGGAAGACACGATGTTCGGCATTCAGTAAAAAGAGTCGAATGAGATCTCCTCAATAGAGCTTGTTTCCTCATCGTCATAGGCAGGTGCCTTGTCGCTTTTCTTAACGAGGAGCATACGTGCTAAGTCCCGCTGTCCCTCCAGCGAATGGATATTGGTAGGTAATTTCTTCATCAAATGTAATGTAATCGAGATAAATCATTGGCAATAAGTAGCGCATACCCGTTTGCGGATCGCTTAAAATTAAATGGTCGCGTCCGGCTGCTTCGATGGTGCCGCGAAATACTTTTGCGTTCCATTCACGGTTGTTTTCGAACGTCATATAAACCGTGGCCATTTTTCCTTTATTCAAGCGCAAAATGTTTTCAATGTACGATTCTTCAATTGGCAACATGCCGGGTATCGCTGGTTGGCTTGCGGTCGTTGGTGTTTGTGCTGCAAAGGATGGAGGTTGTAGCCCAAAACCGGTTGCCGGCGGGGTTGTTGGTTGTTGGTACGGTAAAGGTTGTTGATAATATGGATAGGCAGTCGGATAGTATGTTTGCGGATACGTATAACCATATGGATAGTATTGGTAAGATTGTTGGCGTTCGTCTTCAGACACGTTCAAAGTTGGTTCATACGGATTTGTTGTCATACGGGAACCTCCTAAATCAAAAATTTAATAAACTCTTGGACATTCGTTCGGCGATGGCGCGTAAAAGCAATGGGATTTATAACGACCGGCGTTCCATTGGTTAAACCATTGTGCCGGGCAATTTCCCGCCGGTTTAAAAAACCACAGTGAGTTCGTAGCGGGATGATAGCGCCAGCCGCGAATCACTTGGCGGGCTAATCCAATGTCGATGTCTCTGGCACGTTGGTAAAAATATCCCTTTTGAATAGCTTCAAAGCCGCCGGGACTTTGGAATACCATTTGGCGAATCGATCGCAACCCTTGAAAATCGAGGCAGTTCGCAATGACACGGTTAACTCCGACGTTCCCTACCATCAACATGCCTAATCTTCCATCGCCTTCTGCTTCTGCCCGCATCAGTCTCGCTAATAATTTCACATCCTCGTCGTTGCAAGCAACAACAGCCATTTTGTGTCACCTCATCCCGTCTTTTTCTCGACAATAATAGGCTATTGTAAAAGCGGAAAATGGGTGACACGAAAAACAAATTTTTATGAACGATTTCTGATTTATATTTATGGAAAAGAACAGCGTCATATGACAAGAAAAAGAGCATTGTCCAAAAAAAATTATGGGGATGTCTACCTTAAGACATCCCCACTTTTCATTTATACGTGTAAAAACGATGATACTTGCTCTGTTGATAAACGATTGCCTACAAAGAAAGAGCCGAATTCCCCGTAACGAGCGCTTACCTCATCAAACCGCATTTCATAGACGAGTTTCTTAAATTGTAATGCGTCATCAGAGAATAAGGTGACGCCCCACTCATAATCATCAAAACCAACTGAACCTGTAATGATTTGTACGACTTTTCCAGCGTATTTGCGTCCTGTCATACCGTGAGCGCGCATTAGGTTGCGGCGCTCTTCCATTGGGAGCATATACCAGTTATCATTTCCTTGACGGCGCTTGTCCATTGGATAGAAGCAAATATGTTTTGTTTTCGGCAAAATTGGGAAGAGACGGCGGCGCACTTCTGGGTTTTCGTATGGATCACTGCCATCAGAAGGCAAGTAGTTGCTTAATTCAACGATAGATACATATGAATACGTTGGCACAAGGTATTCGGCCAATTTTGTTTTATTGAGAGCTGTTTCGATCTCGTTTAGTTCTTCCATTGTCGGACGTAAAATCATGAACATGATATCTGCCTTTTGGCCAACAATGGTGTAGATAGCATGGCTTCCTTCTTTTTTATCTTCTGTCTCTTGCCACTTTTCTACTAATGATAAAAACTCATGGATTGCGGCTTGACGTTCATCGCTTGTAAGTGTTTTCCACGCGGTCCAATCAATCGAACGAAAATCATGAAGGCAATACCAACCTTCGAGCGTTTGTGCTGCTTCGCTCATTACTTTCACTCCTATGCTAAGTATTTTATAGTTTTACTATAACATAGTTTGTCCAATAAACGCTCGAAAGTCACAAAATCAACAATGTGACTGAATTATTTTAATAAAAAGACTATTTTTTGTAAGGGCTTAACTTGGTTGCGTTTCCCCATAATAAGAGTATCCTAGTAAATGGATGATTTTAATATATTGAGGAGGAGCTTTTGTGAGTGATCTATTTTCTGCCTTGAAGGAAAAAGTGGTTGGAAAACAGCTAAAAATTGTTTTTCCAGAAGGATTAGATGAACGTATTTTAACGGCAGTGAGCCGTTTGGCTAATGAAAATGTATTGAATCCGATTGTGATTGGCAATAAAGAAGCGGTGGAGAAAAAGGCAGCAGAAATCGGCGTAACGCTTCCAAACGTTGAAATCGTGGATCCAGAACAATATGAGGCAATGGACGAGCTTGTGGACGCGTTTGTAGAACGCCGTAAAGGTAAAGTATCAAAAGAAGAGGCACGCACAATTTTATTAGATGAGAATTACTTTGGCACGATGCTTGTGTATATGGACAAAGCACACGGATTAGTGAGCGGGGCGGCTCATTCCACAGCGGATACAGTAAGACCGGCATTACAAATCATTAAAACAAAACCGGGCATCCGCAAAACGTCAGGTGTGTTTATTATGGTGCGCGGTGATGAAAAATATGTGTTTGCGGATTGTGCGATCAATATTGCACCAGATAGCCAAGACTTAGCAGAAATTGCTGTAGAAAGCGCCAACACAGCGAAAATGTTTGACATTGAGCCGCGTGTGGCGATGTTAAGCTTTTCGACAAAAGGTTCGGCTAAATCGCCGGAAACGGAGAAAGTGGTCGAAGCGGTTCGCTTAGCGAAAGAAATGGCTCCTGATTTAACGCTTGATGGAGAGTTTCAATTTGATGCTGCTTTTGTTCCATCTGTCGCGAAAAAGAAAGCGCCGGACTCTGTCATTCAAGGCGATGCGAATGTGTTTGTTTTCCCAAGTTTAGAAGCAGGAAATATCGGTTATAAAATTGCACAACGCCTTGGCAACTTTGAAGCGGTTGGACCGATTTTACAAGGGCTTAATAAGCCAGTGAACGATTTATCGCGCGGCTGCAATGCTGAAGACGTGTACAAGCTTGCCCTCATTACTGCAGCGCAGGCTCTATAAGGAAAAGGAAGGGTTTGACTAAGGAGTCGAACCCTTTTCTTTTGAATTGTATGATATAATCCTCTCGTAGAGATTATGGCAATGAGGAGATTTATCATGATACATGAACTATTACGACAGCCAAAATGGCGAATTATTGACCAATCTCATGTTGGTCCAATGTTTGATGCGAAACAATCGTTTGCGATTGATGATACACTTTGTACGACAGTGGGACAAGGGGTATCCGATGCGGTCGTTCGCACATGGGTTCATCACGATACGGTCGTATTGGGGATTCAAGATACGAAGCTTCCGTATTTGCAGGAAGCGATTTCGTTTCTAGAAAAGCAAGGCTACCGCGTCATCGTTCGCAATTCCGGAGGACTTGCGGTTGTTCTTGATGAGGGAGTTTTAAATATCTCGCTTATTTTTCCGGAAACGACAAAATCGATTGACATTCACCAAGGCTATGATGCAATGTGGGAACTGGTTAAATATATGTTTTCCGCCTACAATGTGAACATCGAAGCAAGGGAAATTGTTGGTTCGTATTGTCCCGGAAGTTACGATTTAAGCATTGGTGGGAAAAAGTTTGCAGGAATCTCACAGCGCCGCGTGCGAGGTGGAGTTGCGGTGCAAATATATATATGTATAAGCGGCAGCGGCTCGGCACGGGCGGAACTGATTCAGCAATTTTATGAGCGTGGTTTAAAAGGAGAGAAAACGAAATTTACGTATCCAAGCATTGTTCCAGAGACGATGGCTTCGTTGTCAGAATTGTTGCAGGAGCCATTGACCATTCAAATGATGATGCTTACACTGTTGCGGACGCTTCAATCGTTAGGTGGCAAGCTTTATTCGTCTTCGTTGACAGCCGAGGAGCAATCATTGTACGAATATTATTGGCAACGAATGATCGAGCGAAATGAAAAGATGCTATAAAACACCGCCTGCCTTTCCCTTGCGGTCGTTTTTTTAGGGGCGGCAGGCGGGCCATTATTCAGCAATTTTTTCTAAATTTCCGTTTTTGTCCATTTTAAACTTTAGTGTTTGTCGCTCTTCTTCTTCTTGTAATGCAATTTTTCGTGCTCTGTTCATAATTCGCATTAATGTTTCATATTCCTCTTGCATGGAAGAAGAATCTTCTTCTAGTTTAGCAATTTTCTTTTCTAGTTCTTCATTTTTCGCAAGAATTTCTGCTTTTTCTTTCTTTAATTGCTCATTTTCTTTTTGCAGTGCTTCATGGTTAGTATGAATGGATTTGAATGTCTGCAAAAAGGCGATGACATGGTCAAGCGTCATCGTTGTTGATTCGGTAGAAGCAGCCGGTGACGTTGGTAATTCTACGATTTCTCCTAACTCCTCTAATGAAGGAACCGGAGGAGTATACAGCAATTTTTTGCGAACCGGCTGATGCTTTCCAAGGAGCCGCTGTCGTTCCTTCCGCTGTTTTTTTGCTAGTTGTAACGCTTGTTCATATTGTCTGCGCACAACAGCGTTCCAGCGAAATCCGCAGGCAGCGGATGTCCGATTAAGCTTATCTCCTACTTCTTCAAACGCGTTCAGCTGTGTGCTTCCTTCGCGCACATGGCGCAATACTGTTTCAGCTAATAATAAATCATCTTCTTCTGTCCATGCATCTTGTCGTTGTTTCATACTCTCAACTCCCTTTTTTGTATGATAGGAAAGTATAAATTTTAAAGGAGAACTGTCTAGCGCAAGCGACCAGCCAGTTTGCTTTTTGAATCGGCATTGATGCAAAAGTTGCGCAACGCAAAGTATGACTTAAAACGTGATATTTTAAGCAGTTCGGTGTCAAACTAGTCCCTCGGGGTGCGGGTGAAGAACCTTTGCTGGCCGCACTTAGAGAGCGCCTGCGCTTTCCTTGTTTGCTAGTAGTAGCATAGACAAAAAAAAGACATTTTATACGACTTTTAGTTTTTATGAATGAAAAATTATGAGAGTCTTAACTAGCGAGTGTGAATAACTTGCATTAACGGCAGAGAAACGGTAGAATACACGTTAGTGTAAAAATGTCGAGCTTATAGAAAGGATGAACATTGATGGCAAACGAATTTCGCGTATGCGATGATTGCCAAGCCACCAATTTAAAAACGCTGTTGCCGCGGCTTAAGAAACTTGATCCAGACGCTACGATTCAAATTGGTTGTCAATCGTATTGCGGTCCCGGTCGAAAAAAAGCGTTCGCTTTTGTGAATAACCGCCCGATTTCTGCGGCAAATGAGGACGAATTAATCGAAAAAATTGCCCAAAAATTAAACAAGCGCTAAAAAAATCGCCTTCATTTTTTGATGAAAGGTGATTTTTTTGTTTCTATTTTTAGGAAATACTATAAGAGAAAAATCAAGTATTTTTTTGTAGATAGAAACGGCTTATAATAGATTCATGTTAGAAATGGAAGAGGGGATAAAATGGCGTATCCCGGCGGACAATTAAGTGAAGAAAAAGTATTTAAAGACCCTGTTCATCGGTACATACATGTTCGTGACAAAGTCATATGGGATTTAATTGGAACAAAAGAATTTCAGCGCTTGCGCCGCATTAAGCAGCTTGGTACGACATATTTAACGTTCCATGGTGCGGAGCATAGCCGATTTAACCATTCGCTCGGCGTGTATGAAATTATTCGTCGTATTATTGATGATGTATTTGTCGGTCGGGAGCATTGGGACCATAGTGAGCGGCTGTTATGTTTATGTGCGGCACTGTTGCATGATTTAGGTCATGGTCCATTTTCTCATTCGTTTGAAAAAGTGTTTCATCTCGACCACGAAGATTTCACACAGGCGATTATTTTAGGCGATACGGAAGTGAACGCCGTTCTAAAACGGCTGGGTGATGATTTTCCGAAAAAGGTCGCCGAAGTGATTGCGAAAACATATCGAAATAAGCTTGTTGTCAGCTTAATTTCGAGCCAAATTGATGCCGATCGAATGGATTATTTGCTTCGTGATGCGTATTACACAGGCGTGAGTTACGGCAACTTTGATATGGAGCGCATTTTACGCGTCATGCGCCCGCGAGAAGACCAAGTCGTCATTAAGCGGAGCGGCATGCATGCGGTCGAAGATTATATTATGAGCCGCTATCAAATGTACTGGCAAGTATACTTTCATCCAGTGACGCGCAGTGCGGAAGTCATCTTGACGAAAATTTTGCATCGTGCCAAACATTTATATGAAGAAGGATACGATTTTCAAACGAAACCTGTCCACTTTTATTCTCTTTTTACGGGAAATGTGAATTTACAAGACTATTTAAAACTCGATGAAGCGGTCATCTTGTTTTATTTTCAGCAATGGCAAGACGAAAAAGATGAGATTTTAAGCGATTTATGTCGTCGTTTTGTCCATCGGCATTTATTTAAGTACGTCGAATTTAGCCCGACGAATGAGCAGATGAAAAAGTTGATGGAGCTGACATTGCTGTTTAAAAGGGCAGGCATTGACCCGGAATATTATTTAGTCGTTGATTCCTCGTCGGATTTGCCGTATGATTTTTACCGCCCTGGCGAAGAAGGAGAGAGGCTGCCGATTCATTTATTAATGCCAAATGGAGAGCTTCGTGAGTTGTCGAGGGAATCAGCGATTGTCGATGCGATTTCCGGAAAAAGGAGAACGGATCATAAATTGTATTTTCCAGACGATTTCATTTATGATTTATCAACGAAGCGTGCGGCAAAGAAAAAGATTATTGAAATATTAGAGGGTTAGGAGATGACGGGGAGTGTTAACAGAGCATGCAAAAGTGATGAAGGCGTTTGCGGCGGCAGGGGAAATCGTCGGTCGAAAGAAATTGCAAAAAATGATTTATATCGCGAAAAAACTACAGTTCCCTTTTTACGAGAAGTTTGACTTTCATTTTTACGGTCCGTATTCGGAAGAATTGACATGGCGCATTGAGGAGCTTTGCAATTTAGGCTTTTTGAATGAAGTGAAAGAGAAAAAGGGCGGCTATTTTCAATATCGTTACACATTAACGGAAGCCGGTGAGGAGTTTTTAAGCCACTACGATATTGATATGCCTCATTTACAAGAGTGTCTGCAAGATATGAACGAGCAAAATTCGCGGTTTTTGGAATTAGTATCGACTGTTCTTTATTTTGAAAGTTTAAGTAAAGATGAAGTGAAAGAAAAAGTATTTTCATTAAAAAGCAAGCAGCGCTATACGGAAGAAGAGATTGAGCAGGCGTATGCGTATATCGCCAAGTTGCGCCATAAAGTGCAAAAAGAAGTCCGCATGTAACGGACTTCTTTTTTAATGTGGCAAGAATGCAAGTTGATAGAAGAATAGGACGGCAAATACATAAACAAGCGGATGGACTTCACGCCATTTTCCGCGCGTAATTTTTAAAAGTGGGTAAGAGATAAAGCCTAAGGCGATTCCGGTAGCGATGCTCGATGTTAGCGGCATGCTTAAGATAATGAGAAATGCCGGGAATGCCTCATCTAATTGGTCCCATTGAATGCGCGCGATGTTGCCGATCATCAGGCTGCCAACAATGATTAAGGCTGGCGCGGTAATCGCGGGAATGCCTGATACTGCACCGACAAGCGGCCCAAAAAAGGCAGAAAGAGCAAATAAAATGGCCACCGTCAATGCTGTTAAGCCTGTGCGCCCTCCGGCTGCAACTCCAGCAGAAGACTCGATGTAGGCTGAGGTTGGGCTTGTTCCAAACATGGCTCCAATAGTTGTGGCAATGGAGTCGGCTAAGAGTGCTTCACGGGCGCGTGGCATTGTATTTCCTTTCATGAGTCCTGCCTGTTGTGCGACTCCGATCATTGTTCCGGTCGTATCGAAAATCGTGACAAGCAAAAAAGAAAAGACAACGGCATATAATCCATGGTGCACAACGTCACCGATGGCTGTTAGGGGATTCGCCATGATGAGTCCTTCCGGCAAAGATGGCATCGAAACAAATCCTTTATCAAATTTGAGTTGTCCTGTCAAATACGCAACAATCCCCGTGACGACCATGCCAAAAAAGAGTGCTCCATTGACGCCAAGCGACATGAGAACGAGCGTCACGGCTAAGCCGATGAATGTTAAGATCGCTGATGGAGAGTGTAAATCACCCAGCGCCACTAAGTTTTGTGGGTGAGCTTGAATAATGCCTGTTAAGCGAAGGCCGATAAACGCAATAAACAAACCAATTCCTGCCGTAATGCCATGTTTTAAATTTTCTGGAATCGCTTCAATCAGCTTACGACGCAATGGCGTTAGTGATAAAATGACAAAGATGATTCCAGCGACAAAGACAGCTGAGAAAGCGACCCCGTATGAAATATTTCCGTGAGAACCGACCACGGAATAAGCGAAATAGGCATTTAGTCCCATTCCTGGTGCGATGGCAATCGGATAATTCGCGAATAGCGCTATCCAAAGCGTTCCGATAATCGTAGCGATAATGGTTGCGGTAAATACTTGTTCAAACGGGACACCGGCATCCGATAAGACGACCGGATTCACAACGACAATATATACCATTGTCAAGAAAGTCGTTAAACCAGCGAGTATTTCTGTTTTTGCGCTTGTTTTATGTTCTGACAGCTTAAACATCTGAACCTCCAAAAAACGAACGTTTTATAAAACATATATTATAATATTCGTTTTTTTAGAGGAATGCAATAAAAAATAAGAAGCTATCTAGTAGCTTCTTAACTGTTGGTTATTATTCGTCACTCAGACGTTTTCCGGCGATAGCGTAATGGTTTTTTGACATTTCTTCAATAAAGACAACGATTTTTTCTTTTGGTGCTCCTGTTGTTTCCGCAACAGCTTCTGTTACTTTTTCAACAAGCGCTTTTTTCTGTTCTTCCGTGCGTCCTTCAAGCATTTTTACGGTTACGTAAGGCATGTCGTTTGTCTCCTTTTCCATATTATGTATTGTCACTTAATTATTATACCATGAACGTAATAACCGCGGTCCACTTTTTGTGAGGAATCATGTATACTGATAGTAAACATTATAAATAAAGAAAGAAGGAGAAAAACGAACGTGGAAAATCTTTTGCCATATTCGATCGGTGAAATTCCTTATGTGTTGATGACGTTAGCGATCGCATTTTCTGTTCACGAATTTGCTCATGCGTATGTTGCTTATAAGTTTGGCGATCCGACGGCAAAAAATCAAGGGAGGTTGACGCTGTCGCCTTTCGCCCATTTAGATATTTTAGGGATATTGTTAATTTTTATCGCAGGGTTTGGATGGGCGAGGCCGGTTCCGGTGAATCCATATTATTTTAAGAATCCGCGTCTTGCTGGGATTCTCGTGTCGGTTGCTGGTCCTCTTAGCAATCTTGTGCTGGCGGCAGGGGGGATTCTCGTCTGGTACAGCATGATCCGGTTTGGTGTGATGACGATGATACCAGATTGGTTTGCCGCTGGTTTTGATTTGTTTTTTCAGATTTTTATTGGCTTAAACGTGTTACTATTTATTTTTAATTTACTTCCGTTTCCACCTTTAGATGGATACCGAATTATCGAAGATTTAGCTCCTCGCAATATACGAGCCAAAATGACGCAATGGGAGAACTATGGAGCGCTTATTTTTCTTATTCTTGTGTTCACACCGCTTGATCGATATACAATTCACCCGATTTTCAATGTCGCAATTCCGTTTGTTCTTCAGCAATTACAATCGTTTTTCTCCGCGTTGATTTTTTAACATGCATGTAAGGAGGGGGCTCTATGGAGCAAAAAAAGAAAAACATTGGATTTAACATTATTAAAGATGATCCAACCGATGGTCATGGCGGTTTTGGAGCAGGAGCGTTAAGCCTTGAGAACGTATCGCCGGTCATTATTGATGTCGAGGCAGGAGAAGCGTTTGTCGATATGGGGGCAATGCATGCTCGAAGTGCGGTAGAAAGAGGGATTAAATTTACACCGAACCGTGAGGAAGTGCCGAATGGAAAACCGTATTGGCTCGTGTGGGTCACGGTTGACCGGAAAGAAGAAGGACCTTATTATGCGGGAGTGACGGCGTGCGAAATGACGGTTGACCGTGAAACTCGCCGTGGTTATAAAATGTTGCCGGAGCATGTCAATCGTCTTGATAAATCGCTAAAGCGTCGCATTATTGTTGATCATATGGACGAGAAATCGAAACGCGTGTTAGCTGACTTTTTAAAACAGCATGATATCAATATGTGGAATCGTTCGAGTGATGAATTAAAAAATGGATTAGGTTTAGTTGATTAGGAATATTTTTCTATATATGTGACGATTTTGTGAACGTACTTAGGCAAAGGCTTGAGCTTTTTTTGGAAAAAGAGTAAACTAAACCTACATGCATAACACAATAAAACTAGGACAAGAAGCCCCCCAAGCATTTTGCTTGGGGGGCTTCTTTAAAACCAGTTAAACCATTTTTCAAACCAGTTTTTATTTTCTTCTTCTTTGTGTGTCTTCTTTTTCTTCTTTTTGTGCAAATGATCGGTACAATACTCTGTTGGTTCTGTTCCAGCAATATAGTAGGTGAGGCGTTTGACCGGACATGCTTTTGTTGCTAATTTTCCATTATCCGGATTGATATAGACGCCGACTACCCCTTTTGTTGGCTTAAATGTTTTCGCTGGTTTTCCTTGGAGGCTTTTTTCCATAAATTGTACCCAAATTTTTTTGGCATATTGCTTTTCAGCGACTTTGTCAATTGTTTCCGCTCGATCGTAACCGGTCCACACCCCTGCGACAAGTTGCGGCGCATATCCGATCATCCAGCTATCGGTTTCTGTCGTTCCTGATTTTCCGGCGTAATGGCGGGTAATTTCTTTTAAAATCGTTTGTCCTGTTACAGTTGTGTAATCATTGAGTTTCGGGTCAAACATGCCGGTCATTAATTGAGTCGTTACGTAAGCCGCGTCGGGATCAAGCACTTGTTCATTATTTTTTTTGTATTCGTAGATGATTTCGCCTTTGTGATTAACGACCTTTTTAATAAACACAGGTTCGACTTTTTTTCCGTTATTGGCAAGGATGCTGTAGGCGTTCACCATGTCGATCACTTTGACTGGTGACGTTCCTAACGCCAGTGACGGAACGGCTTTTAATTTACTTGTAATTCCTAGTTTTTTTGCGGTGTGAACGAGCTGCTCTTCCCCAATAAATAAATGCGTTTTTACGGCAAAGACGTTATCCGATAACGCGATCGCTTGGGCAAGGGTAATTGTATCATTTGCGTAATAGTTATTATAGTTATGCGGCGTATACGTCGATTTTCCATCATCAAATGTAAAGGTCGTTAATTCGCTCCGCATTTGTGTGGATGGCGTAAATCCGTGTTTAATAGCCGCATAATAAAGAAATGGTTTAAAGGTAGAACCCGGTTGTCGCTCGGCTTGTACGGCGCGATTGAATGGGCTTTTCTCATAATCCCTTCCGCCAATAAGCGCTTTGACTTCGCCGGTGTGCGGATCCATCGCGACAAGGGCGGCTTGAATCGCCGAGTTCGGGTCAATCGTATCACGAATTTGCTGTTCTGCAATGGCCTGCATTTTTGGGTCAAGAGACGTATAGACGCGCAATCCTCCCATCTCAATTGTGCGCTCATCAAGACCTAATTTTGTCCGCAGTACATGTTTGACGACATCTTGGAAATACGGTGCGATTTGCCTTTTAATGACTTCATGGTGACGCGAATAAACGAGCGGAGCTTGATAAGCTTTTTCCGCTTCCTTTTTGCTGATGTAACCGCTTTGTACCATCGATAATAGCACCGCTTTTTGTCGTTCTTTTGCCCGTTTTTCGTTAATGAATGGAGAATAGTAAAACGGCCCTTTTGGAATACCAGCTAGCATGCTGGCTTCGCTTAATGTTAGTTGCTTGGCAGTTTTACCAAAATAGTAATTAGCAGCGGCTTCAATTCCGTATGCTCCATGACCGTAGTAAATAGTATTTAAGTACCCTTCTAAAATTTCCTTTTTGCTATAATTGGTTTCAAGTCGAATGGTATATAATGCCTCTTGCAATTTCCGTGTCCATGTTTTATCGTGGCTTAAAAATAAATTTCGCGCATACTGTTGTGTAATCGTGCTTGCTCCTTGTACTTTGGCCATTGCTTTCATATCTGCAATAAGGGCAGCGGCAATTCGTTTCACATCAAAGCCGTGATGTTCGAAAAATTTCCTATCTTCGACGGCAACCGTTGCCTCAATTACATATGGGGAAATCTCATCAAGCCCTACCCAATACCGCTTTTGTCCGTTATCACTTTCGCCGATTTTTGTGCCGTCGTCAGCATAGAAAATCGTTGTTTGCGGCACTGCTAAGGGAGGAGCTCCTTCGAACTTGGCAAACGCGATAAAGCCCCCGATGGCAACAGTGAATAAGATTGCTAGGATGAGGCTAATAAATACGAACGCACGAATGTATTTCAATGTCCCACGAAACCGGCTGCTTGGGATGATTTCCAACGTTCATCACCTCATGATGTTATTTGTATTAGTATGAAAAGATTTTTCCTATTTTAAACATTTTTCTAGCAACTTTTACTTGAAATTTTGCTAGATTGCTCTATACTTTTTCATGTTTGGTTTTTTCTTAGCAAGGGAAAGATAAAATATTATAAGTGTTGTTACATTTAATGGAAATGGAATTATAAAAGAAAGGGTGTTCAAAGTGGAATTATGGTTTACAGAAAAGCAAACAGAGCATTTTGGAATTACGGCGAAAATTAGACGCACTTTACATACAGAACAAACAGAATTCCAAAAATTAGATATGGTGGAAACAGAAGAGTTTGGAAACATGCTTATTTTGGATGGCATGGTAATGACAACGCAAAAAGATGAGTTTGTGTATCACGAAATGGTCGCTCACGTGCCGTTATTTACTCACCCAAATCCAGAAAATGTCCTTGTTGTTGGCGGTGGCGATGGTGGCGTTATCCGTGAAGTGTTAAAACATCCAAGCGTCAAAAAAGCAACATTGGTAGAAATTGATGGGAAGGTTATTGAGTATTCGAAAAAATATCTCCCTGAAATTGCCGGAAAATTGGATGACCCGCGCGTTGAAGTGAAAGTGGACGACGGATTTATGCATATTGCTCAAAGTGAAAACGAGTATGATGTCATTATGGTTGACTCTACAGAACCAGTAGGTCCAGCGGTGAATTTATTTACAAAAGGCTTCTATGCAGGAATTGCGAAAGCATTAAAAGAAGATGGAATTTTCGTAGCGCAAACCGATAATCCTTGGTTTAAAGCGGATTTAATTCGCAGCGTACAACGCGATGTTCGAGAAATTTTCCCGATTACGCGACTTTACATTGCCAACATTCCAACATACCCAAGCGGCATGTGGACGTTTACGATCGGCTCGAAAAAATATGATCCGCTTGAAGTGAGCGACGAACGATTCCATGATATTGATACAAAATATTACACAAAAGAACTTCATAAAGCTTGCTTCGTTCTTCCAAAATTTGTTGCCGATTTAGTGAAATAAGGGGGACCATTTATGCGATTTGATGAAGCTTATTCGGGGAACGTATTTATTAAAAGCCATCCGAATTTTGAAGAAAGCGAAGCCGTTATTTACGGCATGCCGATGGATTGGACGGTAAGCTATCGCCCTGGTTCTCGATTCGGCCCAACGCGCATTCGCGAAGTGTCTATCGGTTTAGAAGAGTATAGTCCGTATTTAGACCGCGAGCTTGGGGAAGTAAAATATTTTGATGCTGGCGATATCCCGCTTCCGTTCGGAAATGCGCAGCGCAGTTTAGATATGATTGAAGAGTTTGTTGACAAAATTTTGGCAGCAGACAAGTTCCCGCTTGGTCTTGGTGGAGAGCATCTCGTCTCTTGGCCAGTCATTAAGGCGATGTATAAAAAGTATCCAGATTTAGCAATTATTCATATGGATGCGCATACGGACTTGCGCGAGCAGTACGAAGGAGAACCGCTTTCTCATTCAACGCCGATTCGCAAAGCCGCAGAACTGATCGGGCCGAAAAACGTTTTCTCATTCGGCATTCGTTCCGGAATGAAAGAAGAATTTGAATGGGCAAAAGAAAACGGTATGTATATCGCCAAATTTGAAGTGCTAGAGCCGTTGAAAGAGGTACTTCCGAAACTCGCGGGCCGACCTGTGTATGTGACAATTGACATTGATGTATTAGACCCGGCCCATGCGCCAGGAACCGGAACGGTCGATGCTGGTGGTATTACATCAAAAGAGCTATTGGCAGCGATTCATGAAATCGCGAAATCCGATATTAAAGTGGTTGGAGCCGACCTAGTAGAGGTGGCGCCAGTGTATGACCACTCCGAGCAAACTGCCAATACCGCAAGCAAACTCGTTCGCGAAATGATTCTTGGTTGGGTGCAAAAACGAAAATAATGGCTGACAACCCTGTCTCTCGTCAGAGGCGGGGTTTTATTTATGAAGTAGCACCTAGACTCTTGAACATTGTAAAAGCATTCCTTTATACTTAATAAAGTTACAATGTGTTTGTTTATAAGGAAGGGTTTATCGTGGAAAAAACAAACGGAATCCCGATTCATCTCAAGCAAGTCACGGACATTCGAGATGGGTTTCGCAAAGAGACTGTTGTGTTTGAAACAAATGGTTTATACTACGTAAAAGAAAATGCTGTGTATTTAACCTTTGAGGAAGAACAAGAAGCAGGCAAAGTGAAAACGGTTGTCAAAATTACGGATGAGGAAGTGAGAATACTTCGTTCCGGTGCGATTCATATGCGTCATGTGTTTCGCAAAAAGGAAGAAACGGTTGGGCATTACGAAAGTCCAATCGGTACTTGGACAATGAAAACAAAAACAGACAATATCGAATTTCGATATAGCGAAAAAACGAAAAAAGGGCATTTATTTTTATCTTACATGCTTGAATTGCAACGTGAACAAGTAGGACGTCATACGATCACGATGACATTTAAGGAGGCATAGGTCATGAACATTGTCGAACAAATGAAGGAACGAATAAAGGAAGAAATTAGAAATGCGGTGTTAAAAGCAGGGCTTGCGAACGAAGAGGAAATGCCGAACGTCATTTTGGAAGTACCGAGGGAGAAAGCGCACGGGGACTATTCAACAAACATGGCGATGCAGCTGGCGCGCATTGCGAAAAAAGCGCCGCGTGCGATTGCTGAGGAGATTATCAATCATTTTGATAAAACGAAGGCATCGATTGAAAAAATCGACATTGCTGGTCCCGGCTTTATTAACTTTTACATGAACAACCGTTATTTAACGGATTTAATTCCGACGATTATTGAAGCCGGAGCCTCTTATGGGGAAACGAATGTCGGACAAGGTGAGAAAGTACAAGTCGAGTTTGTGTCCGCGAACCCAACGGGTAATTTGCATTTAGGCCATGCTCGCGGTGCAGCGATTGGCGATTCATTATGTAATATTTTAGCGAAGGCCGGCTTTGATGTAACGCGTGAGTATTATATTAACGACGCCGGCAACCAAATTTACAACTTAGCAAAATCGGTGGAAGCCCGCTATTTTCAAGCGCTAGGCCTCGATAAAGAGATGCCGGAAGACGGATATTATGGCGACGATATTATTGAAATTGGGAAAAAACTTGCTGATGAGCATGGCGACCGTTACGTTCATATGGATGAACAAGAGCGTTTAGCGTTTTTCCGCGAATATGGGCTAAATTATGAATTGGACAAGATTAAAAAAGATTTAGCTGATTTCCGCGTCACGTTTGATGTCTGGTATTCAGAAACGTCTTTATATCAAAACGGAAAAATTGATCAAGCGTTAGCGACATTGCGGGAACGGGGTCATATTTATGAAAAAGATGGCGCGACATGGTTCCGTTCGACGACATTCGGTGACGACAAAGACCGCGTCCTTATTAAGCAGGATGGTTCTTATACGTACTTGCTCCCAGATATTGCTTATCACCAAGATAAATTACAGCGCGGTTTTACGAAGCTGATTAATATTTGGGGTGCGGACCATCATGGGTACATTCCGCGCATGAAAGCGGCGATTGAAGCGCTTGGTTATGATCCTAATGTGCTTGAAGTGGAAATTATTCAATTGGTAAGTTTGTATCAAAACGGCGAAAAAGTGAAAATGAGCAAACGTACCGGCAAAGCGGTGACGATGCGTGACTTAATGGAGGAAGTGGGACTTGACGCGACACGTTACTTCTTTGCGATGCGCTCTAGCGATACGCATCTTGACTTCGACATGGATTTAGCCGTTTCTCAATCGAACGAAAATCCTGTGTACTATGCACAGTACGCCCATGCGCGCGTCTGCAGCATTCTTCGTCAAGGCGAAGAGCAACAATTATCATACGAAGGCGAATTGCAGCTTGATCATATTCAATCAGAAAAAGAGATCGATCTATTGAAAAAACTTGGCGAATTTCCAGAAGCGGTAGCAGAGGCAGCATTAAAGCGAATGCCGCATCGCATTACAAACTACATTTTTGAACTAGCTTCCGCTTTGCATAGCTTCTATAATGCAGAAAAAGTATTGGATTCAGAAAACAAAGAGAAAAGCCGCGCGCGCCTAGCGTTAATGAAAGCCGTACAAATCACGCTGCAAAATGCGCTTGCGTTAATTGGTGTATCTGCCCCAGAAAAAATGTAGATTTCGTCCCATATTATGTATAACGAGTGGGAAAAGAAGGGGATGGCCTCTAACTTTTTGAGTCATCCCTCTTTCTCATGGGCATAATGACAATAAAAATGAAAATGGAGGAAGTCATGATGAAAGAAGTTATTTTATCATTGATTACCGGCATGGTCGTCGGTTTTTTATTTACGTTGTTTCGCTTGCCTATTCCAGCTCCGCCTGCGCTAGCAGGTATTTCTGGCATTATCGGTGTCTATTTAGGGATGAAAGTATTTCAATGGATTAGTTATTTTTGGAAATAAATAATGTTGAGGGAGGCCCCTCAACATTATTTTTATAACCATCCAGAAATCAACGTCGAAATGGATTCTTTTCCTCGTTGCCATATCGTACGGTGCCGCCAAAAATCGAGAGTAAGTCGCTCTGAGCGAGCAAGGTCTTGCTGAATGGCGTTTTTTACTTGCTGTACAAACTTCTGATCATAAATATAACAATGAATTTCACTGTTTAAGAAAAAGCTTCGTTTATCAAAATTGGCGGTCCCAATATCGCAGCATTCTCCGTCAATGACCATTATTTTAGCGTGATAAAATCCTTGATAAAACTGATAAATATGCGCTCCCTCTTTTAACAAGCGGTAAAAGTACGGAAAAGCCGCTTCTTTTACAAAAGGATGATCTGCTTTCAGCGGTACGAGAATGGTGACACTCACCCCACGTTGTAATGCCTCAAGCAATGCTTTCATGACGTCATGGCCCGGAATAAAGTAAGGAGTGCCAATTATAATTTCTTGTTTTGCTTGGTGAATGAAACGAATAAATTTTTGCTCTAATGAATGACCGTTCGTAGCGATGAGTTGATGGGAAATTGCTCCTTTCGGAAGGGTTGGAAAATATTTCTTACCCTTAATCTGTTCTTTCGTTGCTTCTTTCCAATCGTGACAAAATTGGGCTTGTAAGTCATTGACTCCTTCGCCGGTCATTTTTAAATGGTAGTCTCGCCATTCTCCGAAGTCGGGGTCTTGGTCAATATATTCTTTGCCAATATTAAATCCACCGATATATCCAATTCGTCCATCAATCACTGTAATTTTTCGATGATTACGTCGGTTTAATTTGTAAAGGAAAAAAGGAAACGTCGGTTTATGAGCATAAGCAAATTGAATTCCGCTTTCTTCAAGAGAACGAATCATTTTCTTTGGCAATTCAAAGCCTCCGACCCAATCGACGAGAAGGCGTACTTCAACTCCTTCCTGCACCTTTTGTTTTAATAGGTCGAAAAATTGTTGACTAATCTCATCTGTTTTTACGATATAAAACAACACATGTATATGGTGGTTTGCTTCACGAATCGTTTGAAAGTAATCAGAAAATAAGTGGGGTCCGCTCATAAAAAAAGAAAAATCGCTGTGACGTCGCGGGTATTTTGTTTGCATTCTTTTCGATTGATACATTTTTTCTCCGAGCTTTTCATCAAGCATGATGAGCGCTAGTATAATAATAACAAGAAGCAAAACAACCATTTCGTTTCCTCCTGTTTTTTTCGTTACTTATTAATGTACCCTTGTTGCAAAAAAATAGCAGGATAACTTGTAAAAAACATTATTGACTGAATGCTCATTCATTATGTAAAATAAACGCAAGGTATAATTCTGAAAATTTAATCTCTTGAAAATATTTTTGCTAGGGATTCGTCAACAAAGGGGAAAGGGGAGTTGGATCTTGAGTGCGTTGTTAGTGATTAATTTTCTTGCTTTTTTACTTGTAACCGCTTACGCTATTTACTTGTTTGCTTACTTGGTAAAAACGCGTATTGCCTATATTAAACTAGGCAAAAAAGTCGAGTTTGATGAAAAGGTAAAAGAACGTTTTCACAAAATTTGGGTCAATGTATTTGGTCAGAAAAAGCTGTTAAAAGACAAAAAAAGCGGGATTATTCACGTCGTCTTTTTCTATGGATTTATTCTTGTGCAATTTGGAGCGATTGACTTTATTATAAAAGGTCTCGTTCCAGATGCCCATCTCCCGTTAGGTTTTCTTTATCCGGGGTTTACGTTTTTCCAGGAGATTGTCACATTGCTCATTTTAATCGCGGTATTTTGGGCGTTTTATCGCCGCTATATTGAAAAGCTTGTCCGTTTAAAACGCGATTTCAAAGCGGGATTAGTGCTCATTTTTATCGGCGGGCTCATGCTTTCCGTTTTATTCGGAAACGGAATGAGCATAATTTGGCACGGTGAGGAAGCGGCATGGAGCGAGCCTGTCGCGTCACTGGTCGCCAGTACTTTTCAATGGGTTGGTGAAACAGGAGCAGCGGTTCTTTTCTATGTCGCATGGTGGGTTCATTTGTTCATTTTGCTTACGTTCTTAGTGTACGTGCCGCAATCGAAGCACGCTCACTTAATTGCCGGGCCTGTCAACGTCTTTTTCAGCCGTTTGTCTAAACCAAAGCTTGAAAAAATTGATTTTGAAGATGAGACACAAGAATCATTTGGTGTTGGCAAAATTGAAGACTTCAAACAAACACAGCTTATCGATCTATACGCTTGCGTAGAGTGCGGTCGATGTACAAACATGTGCCCGGCTACCGGGACAGGAAAAATGCTCTCTCCGATGGATTTAATTTTAAAATTACGCGATCATTTAACAGAAAAAGGAGCGGCTGTTACGTCAAAAGCGCCTTGGGTGCCGACGTTTGCATTTAAACATACACGAGGAAACCAGTTGGCGTTTGCGGCACAAGGGGTGCAAGAACAAGCGGCGACATTAGAAATGCCAAGCTTGATAGGCGATGTCATTACCGAAGAAGAAATTTGGGCGTGTACGACATGCCGCAACTGTGAAGATCAATGTCCGGTTATGAACGAGCATGTCGATAAGATTATCGATCTTCGTCGCTATCTTGTGTTGACAGAGGGAAAAATGAACCCGGATGCGCAGCGGGCGATGACGAATATCGAACGTCAAGGCAACCCGTGGGGACTCAACCGAAAAGAGAAAGAAAACTGGCGCCAGTTGCGCGAAGATGTGCATATTCCAACAGTGAAAGAAATGCAAAAAGCTAACGAGGAATTTGAATATTTGTTCTGGGTTGGCTCAATGGGTTCCTTTGACAACCGCAGTCAAAAAATTGCCTTAGCGTTTGCAAGATTGTTAAATGAAGCGGGCGTGAAATTTGCAATTTTAGGGAATAAAGAGAAAAACTCTGGTGATACGCCGCGCCGTTTAGGAAACGAGTTTTTATTCCAAGAATTAGTATCTAATAACATTGCTGAATTTGAAAAAGCGGGCGTGAAAAAAATCGTCACGATTGACCCGCATGCCTATAACACATTTAAAAACGAATACCCTGACTTTGGTTTTGAAGCGGAAGTATATCATCATACGGAACTGTTAGCGAAGCTGATGGAAGAAGGTCGGCTAGTTCCAAAATATGAAGTCAATGAAATCGTAACCTTCCATGATTCCTGTTATCTCGGTCGTTACAACGAAGTGTATGAGCAGCCGCGCAACATTTTACGTGCCATTCCGGGAATCAAGCTTGTCGAAATGGAGCGCAACCGCGAAACAGGAATGTGCTGTGGAGCCGGCGGCGGTTTAATGTGGATGGAAGAAACGACAGGGAATCGTATTAACGTTGCCCGTACCGAGCAAGCACTTGCGGTCAATCCAACCGTCATTAGTTCCGGTTGCCCATATTGTTTAACGATGTTAACAGACGGAACAAAAGCAAAAGAAGTTGAAGACAAAGTTGCTACTTACGATATTGCTGAGTTGTTAGAAAAGGCGGTATTCGGTGAGCAAAACGAGATCGCTTCATAAAAAATAAATAGATAATTCTCATTTTTTAAAATAGTTAGTATAATAGGTTGAGAAGGTGTGCCAATTTGTGCTCCTTCTCCTGACCGTCAGCATCGAGCGAGCGTTCAGTCTGCATTTTTTTGTAATCGCTTTCTCTGTCAGCTGACTGTGTTCACACATATAAGCAAAGGGGAGAGAGGACTATGGGAAAAACGGTCATTTTAAGTGGGGTTCGTACACCGTTTGGGAAATTCGGTGGCTCGCTTAGTTCGCTTACAGCCGCGCAATTAGGAGGCATTGCCATAAAAGAGGCATTGAAACGTGCGAACGTAAGCGGCGAACAAGTCGATCAAGTGATTTTAGGAACGGTGCTTCAAGGTGGGCAAGGCCAACTTCCGTCCCGTCAAGCGGCGCGCTATGCCGATATTCCGTGGGAAGTAAGAACAGAGACGATTAATAAAGTATGCGCATCAGGCATGCGCAGCGTGACGCTTGGCGACCAAATTATCCGCGCTGGCGATGGGGAAGTCATTGTCGCTGGGGGAATGGAGTCGATGAGCAATGCCCCGTACGTATTACCGAAGGCGCGTTGGGGGTTCCGCATGGGCGATTCCACCGTGAAAGACTTAATGGTGCATGACGGGCTTACGTGCAGTTTTACCGGTGTTCATATGGGGATTTATGGAAGTGAAACAGCGAAAGAATTAGAGATTTCTCGAGAAGAGCAAGATGCGTGGGCGTATCGTAGCCATCAGCGCGCGATTGCCGCGATCGAAGCTGGGTTATTAGCGGAAGAAATTGTGACAGTCGAAATTCCGCAGCGCAAGGGTGCCCCGCTTCTTATTGAACACGATGAAGCTCCGCGCAGAGATACATCGCTTGATAAGTTAGCGAAATTGGCTCCTGTGTTTGACCCAACTGGCACAATTACAGCCGGAAACGCTCCTGGGGTAAACGACGGAGCAGCCGCGCTTGTCTTAATGAGCGAAGAGAGGGCGGAACGTGAAGGAAGAAAGCCGCTTGCTACCATTCTTGCGCATACCTCCATTGCTGTTGAAGCGAAAGATTTCCCGAAAACGCCAGGACTTGTTATTAACGAATTGCTTCGAAAAACGGGGAAAACAGTGGATGATATTGCTTTGTTTGAAATCAATGAAGCATTCTCTGCCGTTGCGCTTGCTAGCATCAAAATCGCCGGGCTTGATCCGGAGAAAGTGAATGTGAACGGCGGCGCGGTTGCGCTAGGTCATCCGATTGGCGCGAGCGGTGCGCGCATTATCGTTACGCTCATTCATGAATTAAAACGTCGCGGCGGCGGAATTGGTATCGCAGCGATTTGCAGCGGCGGCGGCCAGGGCGATGCGATTATGGTGCAAGTCGATTAATGAGTCCATACGTATAAGCGCTGTTGCTCTTCAAGACAGCAGCGCATTCCATTTTCGAAAAAGATTTGGCGATAGGAGATGAAATGATGGATATAAAAACAATCATGGTTGTCGGTGCAGGACAAATGGGGTCAGGAATTGCACAAGTATGTGCCATGGCGGGATATAATGTCATTTTGCATGATCTCACACAGGATCATATCAATCGTGGATTTGCAACGATAACGAGAAATGTAACCCGTCAAGTCGAAAAAGGAAAAATGACGGAAGAAGAAAAAGAACAAGTGTTAGGGCGGCTTACCACTTCTTTAGATTTACAAAACGCAAGCGAAGTGGATTTAGTCATTGAAGCAGTTGTTGAAAATATGGAGGTCAAAACAAAACTTTTCGCGCAACTAGACGAATTTGCTCCTCCGCATACCATTTTAGCAACGAACACCTCCTCGCTTCCGATTACGGAGATTGCCGCAGCAACGAAACGACCGGAAAAAGTGATCGGCATGCATTTTATGAACCCCGTTCCGGTCATGAAACTTGTGGAAATTATTCGCGGCTTAGCGACAGCCGATGATGTGTATGAAACGATTGAACATATTACACGAAAATTGAACAAAGTGCCGGTAGAAGTGAACGATTTTCCGGGTTTTGTATCCAACCGAATTTTAATGCCGATGATCAATGAGGCGATTTACGCACTATACGAAGGAGTAGCTACGAAAGAAGCGATTGACGCAGTGATGAAGCTGGGGATGAATCACCCGATGGGGCCGCTGACGCTTGCTGATTTTATCGGTTTAGATACATGCCTATACATTATGGAAACATTGCATGAAGGATTTGGTGATGATAAATACCGTCCATGCCCATTGTTAAGAAAATATGTGAAAGCTGGTTGGCTCGGTCGCAAAACAGGAAGGGGATTTTACACGTACGAGTAATCGGCTAACATTCAGCAAAGAGGGTGGATGTACATGAACTTACATTTTACTGAAGAACAAGAAATGATGCGAAAAATGGTCAAAGAATTCGCACAAAGCGAAATCGCCCCATTTGTCGAGCGAATGGAACAAGGGGAGTTTCCGCGCGACATTTTACGTAAAATGGCTGAGCTTGGTTTAATGGGGATTACGATTCCAGAAGAATACGGCGGAGCCGGGATGGACTTTATTTCTTATATCATTGCGATTCACGAAATCTCGAAAGTGAGTGCAACGGTCGGCGTCATTTTATCGGTGCATACATCCGTCGGTACTAACCCGATTCTTTATTTCGGAACAGAGGAACAAAAGAAAAAGTATGTACCGAAATTAGCAAGCGGCGAGTATTTAGGAGCGTTTTGTCTAACAGAACCGAGCGCTGGCTCAGATGCGAAAAGTTTAAAAACGAAAGCGATTCGCCAAGGTGACTACTATATGTTAAACGGCTCAAAAGTGTTTATCACCAACGGCGGCGAGGCGGATACGTATATCGTGTTTGCACGTACGAATCCGAATGAAGAGGGGAGCCGCGGCATTTCCGCATTCATTGTCGAAAAAGATACACCGGGCTTTATTGTCGGCAAAGATGAGAAGAAAATGGGGCTACACGGGTCAAGAACGGTACAAATTTTGTTTGAAGATGCAAAAGTGCCAGCTGAAAATTTGTTAGGCGAAGAAGGACAGGGGTTTAAAATCGCGATGGCGAATCTCGACGCTGGACGCATCGGCATCGCTGCTCAGTCGCTTGGCATCGCTGAGGCAGCGCTAGAATATGCGGCCGCTTATGCGAAAGAGCGCATTCAATTCGGAAAGCCGATTGCTGAACAGCAAGGCGTTGCGTTTAAGCTTGCCGATATGGCTACAGCGGTAGAAGCAGCCAGACTGCTTGTCTATCGAGCCGCATTTTTACGTGCGACTGGGCTTCCTTGCGGCAAAGAAGCATCGATGGCGAAATTATTCGCGTCAAGAACGGCGATGGAAGCAGCCATTGAAGCGGTGCAAATTTTCGGCGGTAACGGATATACGAAAGATTATCCGGTAGAGCGGCTGTTCCGCGATGCGAAAATTTGCGAAATTTACGAAGGAACAAGCGAAATTCAACGCATTGTCATTAGCAAGCAATTATAAAAACGATCGGGGGATGGGGACATGAACTTTCAATTAACCGAAGAACATGAAATGATCCGAAAGATGGTTCGCGAATTTGCTAAAAATGAGGTAGCTCCAACCGCAGCGGAGCGCGATGAAGAGGAGCGGTTTGACCGCGAAATTTTTAATAAAATGGCTGAGCTCGGCTTAACAGGGATTCCGTGGCCGGAAGAATACGGCGGTATCGGCAGCGATTATTTAGCGTATGTCATTGCTGTTGAAGAGCTATCAAAAGTTTGTGCCTCCACAGGTGTCACGTTATCGGCACACATTTCTCTGGCAAGCTGGCCAATCTATAAATTCGGAACGGAGGAACAAAAGCAAAAATATTTGCGCGCCCTTGCTACAGGAGAAAAACTTGGTGCTTATGGTCTTTCGGAGCCGGGTGCAGGTTCGGACGTCTCTTCGATGAAAACAAGAGCGGTATTGGACGGAGACTACTACGTACTGAACGGTTCTAAAGTATGGATTACAAACGGCGGTGAAGCGGAAATTTACGTTGTTTTCGCCGTCACAGATCCGGAGAAAAGACATAAAGGTATTAGTGCGTTCATCATCGAGAAAGGTACGCCGGGCTTTTCCATCGGTAAAAAAGAGAAAAAATTAGGCATTCGTTCTTCACCGACAACGGAACTAATTTTTGAAGATTGCCGCATTCCGAAAGAAAACCTTCTCGGCCAAGAAGGAGAAGGATTTAAAATTGCGATGATGACATTAGATGGCGGACGGAATGGCATTGCCGCACAAGCGGTCGGTATCGCTCAAGGGGCGCTCGATGCGGCGGTTGAATATGCGAAGGGGCGGATTCAATTTGGAAAGCCGATTGCCGAACAACAAGGGATTGCCTTTAAATTAGCGGATATGGCTACCGCGATTGAAGCAGCGCGTCTATTAACCTATCAAGCAGCATGGTTGGAGACGAATGGACTTCCATATGGAAAAGCTTCAGCGATGGCCAAATTATTCGCAGGCGATACTGCGATGAAAGTTACAGTCGATGCTGTCCAAATTTTTGGGGGATACGGCTACACGAAAGACTATCCGGTTGAGCGGTTTATGCGCGATGCAAAAATTACGCAAATTTACGAAGGAACCCAAGAAATCCAACGGCTTGTCATTTCACGAATGCTTACAAAGTAAACGGCAGGCTATTCTTGTAGGTGATAAACATGAAAAAGCGCGAAGTGTTAGCATCAGTGAAAGATGAGCGGCTTGTGAAAAAAAGACGCAATCAAATGATTAAAGGTGCAATTTCTCTTTTTAAGCAAAAAGGGTTTCATCGTACGACGACAAGGGAGATCGCGAAGGCATCCGGTTTTAGCATTGGAACGCTTTACGAGTATATTCGCCAAAAAGAAGACGTGCTGTATTTAGTATGCGACCGTATTTACGACGAAGTACACGAACGAATGGAAAAAGACATTGGTACTCATCACGGTACGATCGAAAGTTTCAAATTGGCGATTGCCCGCTATTTCAAAGTCATCGATGACTTGCAAGATGAAGTGCTTGTCATGTATCAAGAAGCAAAGTCGCTCAGCAAAGAATCGTTGCCGTATGTGCTAAACAAAGAAATGCAAATGGTTGCGATGTTTGAAAAAATTTTACAAACATGTGTGAACAATGGAGTATTTCAGCTAACAGAGCAAGAAATTCAGCTGTTTGCTCACAACATTT
Source organism: Thermaerobacillus caldiproteolyticus (assembly GCF_015326725.1). NCBI lineage: Bacteria > Bacillati > Bacillota > Bacilli > Caryophanales > Anoxybacillaceae > Thermaerobacillus > Thermaerobacillus caldiproteolyticus. Next base: position 3,008,805 of record NZ_CP064060.1, on the reverse strand, counting down.
TTGTCTTAGGACAAATGTGGGCGTTTCGGCGTTGGGCGTTGCAGAAAATGTACACGCTCGAAGAATACATTGAATTACAGACAGATTTATTATTAAGGGGAATTATGGAGAAGCGGTCATAACGAAAAAAAGGGGGAGAGAGAATGGTTCACATTTACCGTCCGAAACATCATGTTCGCTTTGTGACAGCTTCGAGTTTGTTTGATGGCCATGATGCATCGATTAATATTATGCGCCGCATTTTGCAAGCAAGCGGTGCTGAAGTGATTCATTTAGGTCATAATCGTTCGGCCGAAGAAATTGTTAACGCTGCTATTCAAGAAGATGTGCAAGGAATCGCTATTTCTTCTTATCAAGGAGGGCACGTTGAATTTTTTAAATACATGTATGACCTCTTGCAGAAATATGGTGCTTCCCACATCCGCATTTATGGCGGCGGCGGCGGTGTCATTATTCCTAGGGAAATAAAAGAATTGCACGAATATGGAATCGCTCGCATTTTTTCACCGGAAGACGGTCGCGTTCTCGGCTTGCAAGGAATGATTAATGTCATGATGGAAGAATGCGATTTTCCGACCGTCAAAGAAATTACCGATGAGCTTGAACGTCTTCCAGACGGGGATAATCAAGCGATTGCTCGCTTGATTACCCTTTGTGAAAATCGCATTGGCGTTTCCAAAGAAGCAGCCGCTACCGCCGAGAATGTCCTTGAGAAAGTAAAAGCGCTCACAAAACCGGTTCCGGTCGTTGGCATTACTGGTACGGGAGGAGCTGGAAAAAGCTCGTTAACAGACGAATTAGTCCGTCGCTTCCTCAACGAAATTCCGGAAAAGAAAGTAGCGATACTATCCGTTGATCCAACGAAGCAAAAAACAGGTGGTGCGCTGTTAGGCGATCGCATTCGCATGAACTCGATTAACTCTCCGCGTGTTTATATGCGCAGCTTGGCGACGAGAAATTCGCGTTCGGAGTTGTCGCTTGCCATCAAAGACGCGATTAATGTTGTCAAGGCGTCCGGATTTGACTTAGTCATCATAGAGACGAGCGGAATCGGTCAAGGGGATGCAGCCATTGCAGAAGTGTGTGACATTTCCATGTATGTCATGACAAGTGAGTTCGGTGCGCCGACGCAGCTTGAAAAAATCGATATGATTGACTATGCCGACCTCATTGTCATTAACAAATTTGAGCGCAAAGGCTCGGAAGATGCGAAACGTCAAGTGCAAAAACAATACCAACGAAGCCATCAGCTATTCGATAAAGATTTATCGGAAATGCCGGTGTACGGCACAATTGCGAGCCAATTTAACGATCCGGGAACGAATACGCTATTTGTTGCTCTGATTGATTTGATTAATAAAAAATCGGGGACAAATTGGACGACTACTCTTGAGAAAGTTACCGATGTCCAAAAGCACAATGTCATTATTCCAAATGAACGACGTTACTATTTACGTGAAATTACCGAAACGGTTCGCAACTATCATAAAAACGTAGAGCGGCAAGTCGAAATCGCTCGCCGCTTGTTTCAAGTAGAGGGAGCCATCGAGGCAGTAAAAGAGCGCGAACAAAACGAAGAAGTGCTAGCATCTCTCGAAGCATTGAAACAGCACTATGAACAACAGCTAACCCCGGAATCAAAACGGATTCTTGCTTCATGGGAAGACGTGAAAGCTAAATATGCAGCTAAACAATTTGTCACCAAGATTCGCGGTAAAGAAATTGTGACCGAATTAACGACAAAAAGCTTGGCTGGATTAGAGATTCCAAAGGTGGCGCTGCCGAAGTTTAAAGACTATGGCGAAATTTTACGGTGGGTCTATAAAGAAAACGTACCGGGTTCATTCCCTTATACCGCTGGAGTTTTTCCATTTAAGCGACAAGGCGAAGATCCAAAACGACAATTCGCAGGGGAAGGAACGCCGGAGCGAACGAATCGCCGCTTCCACTATTTATGTAAAGATGACCCAGCTAAACGGCTTAGCACAGCTTTTGACTCGGTAACCTTATATGGTGAAGATCCTGATTATCGTCCGGATATTTTCGGAAAAATCGGCGAGAGCGGCGTCAGTGTTTGTACGTTAGACGACATGAAAAAGCTTTATAAAGGATTTGATTTATGCCATCCATCCACATCTGTTTCTATGACGATTAATGGCCCAGCGCCTATTATTTTAGCAATGTTTATGAATACAGCGATCGATCAGCAAGTCGAAAAACGCGAAGAGGAACTAGGCCGCCCGCTAACAGAAGCGGAATACGAAGAAGTGAAAACCTTTACATTACAAGCGGTTCGCGGTACGGTACAAGCGGATATTTTAAAAGAAGACCAAGGACAAAATACGTGCATCTTCTCTACGGAATTCGCGTTAAAGATGATGGGGGACATTCAAGAATACTTCATTAAACATAACGTACGCAACTATTATTCTGTCTCCATCTCCGGCTACCATATTGCTGAAGCAGGAGCAAATCCAATTACCCAACTTGCCTTTACATTAGCAAACGGCTTTACGTATGTCGAATATTATTTAAGCCGCGGCATGAAGATTGATGAATTTGCACCAAATCTTTCATTCTTCTTCAGCAACGGATTGGATCCGGAATATTCTGTCATCGGTCGAGTCGCCCGTCGCATTTGGGCTGTTGTCATGCGCGAAAAATATGGGGCGAACGAACGAAGCCAAAAATTAAAATACCATATTCAAACATCCGGCCGTTCGCTGCACGCTCAAGAAATTGACTTTAACGATATTCGCACAACGTTACAAGCTCTCATGGCAATTCATGATAACTGCAACTCATTACACACGAATGCCTATGATGAAGCGATCACGACACCGACCGAAGAGTCGGTCCGTCGTGCGATGGCAATTCAATTAATCATTACAAAAGAGCACGGTTTAACGAAAAATGAAAATCCATTGCAAGGCTCATTTATTGTTGAAGAGCTCACCGACTTAGTAGAGGAAGCAGTATTAAAAGAATTTGAACGCCTCAATGACCGCGGCGGCGTGCTAGGCGCGATGGAAATGCAATATCAGCGCGGCAAAATCCAAGACGAATCGATGTACTATGAAATGAAAAAACATAGCGGAGAGCTTCCGATTATTGGAGTGAACACATATTTAAACCCAAATCCTCCGTCCGAAGAAGAATTAAACAATATTCAGCTTGCGCGAGCTTCCTATGAAGAAAAAGAATTGCAAATTACCAACTTACGAAAATTCCAAGAACGAAATAAAGATAAAGTCGAGGAAGCATTACAGCGGTTAAAACACACAGCCATAAGCGGCGGAAATATTTTCGAAGAATTAATGGAAACAGTTAAAGTGGCGAGTCTCGGACAAATCACGCGCGCTTTATACGAAGTCGGCGGCCAATATCGCCGCAACATGTAATGATACATGGGAAATCGATTGTCGATTTCCCTTTTTCACTGGAAAAATAGCAATTTTTTAAGTAAGGAACTAGCATAAACGAAGGGAAATTGTTTATAATGAATGGTATGTATTCTAATCGCATTCATAATATTGTACCGGTAACGAAAAGTTTATTACATAGAAAGGGAGTGCCAAATTTGAGTTTGCAGCAATACTCTCCAGAAGAATTACGAGAAATGTCACTTGTCGAACTTGCTTATTTAGTGATGACAGAAAAAAAGGAAGCATTGCCATTTCAACAGATTGTTCAAGAAATTGCTGCGCTAATACACTTATCTGAAGACGAAGTAAGAGAGCGCATCGCGCAATTTTATACAGATTTAAATATTGACGGCCGGTTTATTTGTATCGGAGAAAATCGTTGGGGTCTACGTTCCTGGTATCCATATGATCAAATTGAAGAAGAAACAGTACCAACCATCAAACCGAAGAAGAAGAAGAAAGTATTGGATGAGTTTGAGGATTACGATGAAATCATAGATGACGAAGACCTTGATTACGATGATCTCGATGACTATGAAGATGAAGGAGATGTCGATCTTGACGACGATCTTCTTGACGATGATGAATTCGATCTGGATGAAGCGGATACATTTGACGATGAGCTTCTCGACGAAGATGAATTTGATTTAGCAGACGAAGAGTTAGACGAAGATCTTGACATTGACGAGCCAGAAGAAGAGGAAGAATGATTCCCCTTGACTTTATAGACCAGACTATGTAGAATCTTATTTGGGCTCTTTAAAAATTGATGATTTAAAAATTATATCGCTCCCTTACTAGTGAATGTAAGAGGAGCGTTTTTTATTTTTGCATTTTGTACACACTTTAAGTGTTACATATATTTCGGCAAGGGGGAACTTGAAATGACAAAATATATTTTTGTAACCGGCGGTGTTGTTTCATCGTTAGGAAAAGGAATCACAGCGGCATCATTAGGACGTTTGTTAAAAAATCGCGGGCTCAATGTGACGATTCAAAAGTTTGACCCATATATTAACGTCGACCCGGGAACGATGAGTCCATATCAGCATGGAGAAGTGTTTGTCACTGACGATGGGGCGGAAACCGACCTTGATTTAGGCCATTATGAGCGTTTTATCGATATTAATCTAAATAAATATAGCAACGTGACTACGGGAAAAATTTATTCTACTGTTTTGAAAAAAGAGCGCCGCGGCGACTATTTAGGCGGTACGGTACAAGTCATTCCTCACATTACAAATGAAATTAAAGAGCGTGTTTTTCGCGCTGGTCGTGAAACTAATGCTGATGTTGTTATCACTGAAATCGGTGGTACAGTCGGTGATATTGAGTCGCTGCCGTTTTTAGAAGCAATCCGTCAAATTAAAAGCGATATTGGCCGTGAAAATGTCATGTACATTCATTGTACTCTCGTTCCATATATTAAAGCGGCTGGAGAAATGAAAACAAAACCGACACAACATAGCGTCAAAGAACTTCGCAGCCTCGGCATTCAACCAAACGTCATCGTTGTTCGCACGGAAATGCCGATGTCTCAAGATATGAAAGATAAAATCGCTTTGTTCTGTGACATTGACCCGAAAGCCGTTATTGAAGCGCGTGATGCAGATACGTTATACGCGGTTCCGTTAATGCTTCAGGAGCAAAAATTAGATCAAATTGTTTGTGAGCATTTAAAATTAAACTGTAAAGAAGCGGATATGTCAGAATGGAAAGCACTCGTCGAAAAAGTGCGCAATCTTTCTAACAAAACAAAAATCGCTCTTGTTGGTAAATATGTTGAGCTGCAAGATGCGTACATTTCGGTTGTTGAGGCGCTTCGTCATGCAGGGTATGTCTTTGATACGGACGTAGAAATTAAATGGGTGAATTCTGAGCATGTGAACCGTGAAAATGTAGAAGAGCTATTAAAGGACGTTGACGGCATTCTTGTTCCTGGCGGCTTTGGCGATCGTGGCATTGAAGGGAAAATTGAAGCGATTCGCTATGCCCGTGAAAAGAAGGTTCCTTTCCTTGGAATTTGTTTGGGGATGCAGCTCGCTTCTGTTGAGTTTGCCCGCCATGTCGTCGGATTAGAGGGCGCTCATTCGGCAGAAATTAATCCGAACACACCGCACCCAATCATTGATTTATTGCCGGAACAAAAAGACGTTGAAGATTTAGGCGGAACGCTTCGTTTAGGGCTATATCCTTGCAAATTGTTAGAAGGAACGCTCGCGTATGAAGCGTATCAAGACGAAGTTATTTATGAACGTCATCGCCATCGTTACGAATTTAACAACCAATATCGCCAGGTCATGGAACAACACGGTTTTGTCTTTTCTGGTACAAGTCCAGACGGCCGTTTAGTCGAAATCATTGAGCTAAAAGACCATCCGTGGTTTGTCGCGGCGCAATTCCATCCAGAATTTACGTCGCGTCCAACAAGACCGCAGCCGTTGTTCCGCGAATTTGTCAAAGCGTCGTTAAAACAATAATTTGTGTACAACAGGGCTATCTTCGCAAAAAGATAGTCCTGTTGTTTGTATTTTTATATCTCTTCATATTCTTCCAGAATTTCACTAATAGTAAAAAACAGACAATAGTAAGCGAATAAAGCGGTAATGACAGCAGGAAATCCGAAGCGTGTTCCGTCGTCTTTTGGAATAAGCGGTTTTATGAGTTTGCTGTCAATATGTACATCAGCCACATCCGCAAGCGATGCCCCTTCGTCATGCACTACTGCTGATATCGCTACTATTTGGCTGCCTTTCTCTTTTACGTGTGTAGCTACTTCGATGGCTTTTTCATCGTTTGAAAAGCGCGTAATAAGCAAAATGCAATCTGTCTCATCTATATCGTCACGAATGCGCCCATGTTGCATTAAACGTTCCACTTTTGGCAGTTTTTCTTGCCCTTTTGTTGCTTCCACAACAACTGCTTCCATTTCTTCGAATCCGTGAAGCAAAATGCGCCCTTCCCCGATGATTGCTTGGGCCAGCAACCGCGCTCCATCTTCGATTGACATCTCTTCTTTCTCAGCGATTTTTTGCAAATAACCTGTTAACTGCGTTACAAAGATTTTCAAGATTGTACTCCCCTTTCTTCTATTTAGTAAAGTATACTTTATTACCCGTGGTGCTAGATAAAATCAAACAAGCATAAAAAATAGCTCTTGCCTGGCGAATCTCCTGTAGAATGAAAGTGCGACCTACCATTCGAAAGGAGAATCCCCATGCAAGAGCACTTTCATTTTACTACAGATCGTGTCAAACTTCAAAAACAATATGCATCGATTTTGCTTTTTGTATCGGCTCAACTATCGAGTATCCAGATTCCTCTTCAACGTCGAAATCGTCATTTGTTGAAACAGAAAGACGAAGTCATCATCACCATCCATGTCCTTGGAAAGTTGTTGGGCTTCACTTCCGAACGGGCTTGGCATCGGTTTGTGATTGGGAATTTGTTTCCCAAGGACTTGTTCCCTGAGCGTTCTCGGTACAACCGTCGCTGCCGAGCGCTTAGCTTTGCGATCAAGTGGATTCGGCACCAGCTGGCCAAGCGTGGGCAACACCATGCGTATGCGGTCGTGGACAGCTTGCCGATCGAGCTGTGTCATTCAGCTCGAATGCATCGCGTCAAACGATTCCGTGGAATTGCCGATATTGGCTATTGTGCTTCCAAAAGGATCACTTTCTATGGGTGGAAACTTCACCTGCAGGTCACCGACCAAGGGCTTCCGATGGGATATGTTGTCACCGAAGCGTCTTGTCACGACCGGGTGGCCGCTGAAACCGTCATGACGCAAATTCCACATCCGTATAACCTCGGTGACAAAGGGTATATCAGCCAAAAGCTGCAAAAGAAGCTGTACGAAGAGCACCGAGTCGCTTTTTGGACGCCCGTTCGAAAAAATCAGCGAATTCGCCAATCGGACGCATGGAAACAGTGGATGAAGCGAAAACGTAAAGTGGTGGAAACCGTGTTTTCGATTTTAGTCGATTCGTATCGGATCACCGAGATTCGAGCGAACTCGGTTTCTGGATTTGAAACGGCACTGGATGGTATTTTACTGACTTACTCGCTTGTTGTTCTTGGGCTAGTTGAGCGTTAAGACTCAACTAGCACCACGGGTTACTTTATTATATGATAAAACAGCCGCTGCACGGTAATTTGTCATTAATCGAGCAAAAAGCAGCAGGAAAATAGTAGACAAATGTGAAACTAATACATTTGACGAAAACAAAGAATTGAGGTGCGAAGGGATGAGTAATAAAATTTTAATTGTCGACGATCAATACGGGATTCGAATTTTGTTAAACGAAGTGTTTCAAAAGGAAGGATATGAAACTTTTCAAGCTGCTAACGGAGTACAGGCATTGGAGATTGTTCGGAAGCATCATCCAGACTTAGTATTACTTGATATGAAAATTCCTGGTATGGATGGAATTGAAATATTGAAGCGCATTAAAGAGATTGATCAAGATATCAAAGTCATTATTATGACCGCTTACGGTGAACTTGACATGATTCAAGAAACGAAAGAATTGGGCGCGATTATGCATTTTGCCAAGCCGTTTGATATTGATGAGGTGCGTGAAGCAGTAAAAAAACATTTATCGGTATAAGAATGATCCCGTGTTCGTCAACTTTTTGCATGATTCGTCAAATTTCATAATTTTGTATGATTCGTCAAGCTTCATAATGTTGCTGTTTTTTTTGGAAGTTGGTATGCTTATAACGTAAGTAGAATTGCGCCTTTCATACATATATGAAACAACAAACGGCGATGCTACGCATAGCATCAGATTTTTTCAGAAAGGCGAAGCTAGAAAAGGAGGACATTACAATGCCTTTAGTATCAATGAAAGAAATGCTCAACAAAGCATTGGCGGAAAAATATGCCGTCGGTCAATTTAACATTAACAACCTTGAATGGACACAGGCGATTTTAGCCGCGGCACAAGAAGAACAATCTCCAGTCATTCTTGGTGTGTCTGAGGGAGCAGCTCGTTACATGGGCGGCTTTAAAACGGTTGTGAACATGGTAAAAGGCTTAATCGAAGATATGAACATTACCGTTCCGGTCGCAATCCATCTTGACCATGGTTCCAGCTTTGAAAAATGTAAAGCAGCGATTGATGCTGGTTTTACCTCTGTCATGATTGATGCTTCCCATCATCCGTTTGAAGAAAACGTTCAGATTACGTCTCAAGTCGTCGAGTATGCCCATGCGCGCGGCGTGTCCGTTGAAGCGGAGTTAGGTACCGTCGGCGGTCAAGAAGACGATGTAGTCGCAGATGGAATTATTTATGCTGATCCGAAAGAATGCGAGGAGCTTGTCAAACGGACAGGTATCGACTGTTTAGCTCCTGCATTAGGCTCTGTTCACGGTCCTTATAAAGGAGAGCCAAAATTAGGATTTAAAGAAATGGAAATCATCCGCGATTTAACGCGTGTACCACTCGTTTTACATGGTGGAACAGGTATTCCAACGGAACAAATTCAGCGTGCAATTTCTTTAGGTACGTCGAAAATTAACGTTAATACTGAAAACCAAATAGCGTTTACTAAAGTTGTTCGAGAAGTATTAGCCAAAGACGAGAAAGTGTACGACCCACGCAAAATCATTGGTCCTGGCCGTGACGCGATCAAAGAAACGGTCATCGGTAAAATGCGTGAGTTTGGTTCTTCAGGAAAAGCGAGCGAATAACGTTCGCATAAGTAAGGAAAACCGCATAACGGAAACAACGGGCCGTTGTCAAGTTAGCGCGTTTTCCTTTTTCTTAAACAAAAAGACCAGGGGGACTTTCATCATGAAATTTTTTATTGATACGGCGAATCTAGAAGAAATAAAAAAAGCGAATGAATTAGGAGTTTTAGCCGGGGTCACGACGAACCCAAGCCTTGTGGCGAAAGAAAACGTTTCGTTTCATGATCGCCTCCGTGAGATTACCAAAATTGTATCCGGTTCCGTAAGCGCTGAGGTGATTTCGACGGAAGCGGAAGGAATGATTCAAGAAGGGGAAGAGCTTGCGAAAATCGCCCCAAACATCACGATTAAAGTTCCGATGACACCAGAGGGGCTAAAAGCGGTTAAAGTGTTTAGTGAGAAAGGGATTAAAACGAATGTTACGTTGATTTTCACAGCCAACCAAGCACTTTTAGCAGCTCGTGCCGGAGCAACGTATGTTTCCCCGTTTCTTGGTCGTTTAGACGATATCGGTCATAACGGTCTTGAACTCATTTCCACGATCGCTACTATTTTTGATGTTCACGGAATCGATACAGAGATTATCGCTGCCTCCATCCGTCATCCGCTCCATGTGACGGAAGCGGCTTTAAGAGGTGCGCATATTGCGACTGTTCCGTACAAAGTATTAATGCAATTATTCCAACATCCGTTAACGGATCAAGGCATTGAGAAGTTTCTGGCAGACTGGAACAAACGATAAAAAAGCGGATTTTTGTCTAAAATGTAAAGTAAAGTGAATCGGTGAGTAGCGAACTGTTTCCTTGTACACTTGCACAAATAGCAGTCATCTTCGCTAGAAGGGAGACCATAATGGAAAAACTGAAAATTATCGGTGGCGATCCTTTACAAGGAACGGTGAAAATCAGCGGAGCAAAAAATAGCGCCGTAGCTTTAATCCCTGCCACGATTCTTGCCCAATCACCGGTCACCATCGAAGGATTGCCAGATATCTCGGATGTTCGGATTTTAGGACAGTTGATTGAAGAAATTGGCGGAACATTTCATTTTGATGGAAAACAGGCAACCATTGATCCGACAAATATGGTATCCATGCCTCTCCCGAACGGAAAGGTGAAAAAATTACGTGCTTCGTACTACTTAATGGGAGCCATGTTAGGTCGTTTCAAAAAGGCCGTCATCGGCTTGCCTGGCGGATGTCATTTGGGGCCTCGACCGATCGACCAGCATATTAAAGGTTTTGAAGCATTAGGAGCCAAAGTGACAAACGAGCAGGGAGCAATTTATTTGCGCGCCGACGAATTGCGCGGTGCTCGCATTTACTTAGACGTTGTGAGCGTCGGGGCAACGATTAACATTATGTTAGCTGCCGTTTGTGCAAAAGGGCGCACCATTATTGAAAATGCGGCAAAAGAGCCGGAAATTATTGATGTTGCCACCTTGCTGTCCAATATGGGAGCAAAAATTAAAGGTGCGGGGACGGATGTCATCCGCATTGATGGAGTAGAAACATTGTCTGGCTGCCGTCACTCCATTATTCCCGACCGTATCGAAGCCGGTACGTTTATGATTGCAGGTGCAGCGATGGGGAAAGAAGTGATTATTGATAATGTCATTCCACAACATGTCGAATCGCTCACAGCAAAACTGCGAGAAATGGGCGTGCATGTGGAAACAAGCGATGATCAAATTTTAGTCATGGGTCATTCTCATTTGAAAGCGGTAGATGTGAAAACGCTCGTGTATCCCGGTTTTCCAACCGACTTGCAACAACCGTTTACGGCTTTGTTAACGAAAGCAGAAGGGACGAGCATGGTGACCGATACAATTTATAGCGCTCGCTTTAAGCATATTGATGAGCTGCGAAGAATGAACGCCAATATTAAAGTAGAAGGGCGTTCTGCGATTGTGACAGGTCCTGTGCAATTGCAAGGAGCAAAAGTGAAAGCAAGCGATTTGCGGGCTGGGGCTGCTCTTGTCATTGCCGGGTTGATGGCAGAAGGTCTTACAGAGATTACAGGATTAGAACATATTGATCGAGGTTATAGCCATCTTGTCGAAAAGTTAACAGGATTAGGCGCAACCATTTGGCGGGAAAAAATGACGGATGAGGAGATTGAGCAAGTACAAAATTCATAGGCAACGAAGGGGAGAGGGAGAAATTACGATGGAAAGAAGCTTATCAATGGAGCTTGTTCGTGTGACAGAAGCGGCCGCCCTTGCCGCGGCCCGTTGGATGGGACGCGGCAAAAAGAACGAGGCGGACGAAGCCGCCACATCGGCGATGCGCGATGTATTTGATACGATTCCAATGAAAGGAACAGTTGTCATTGGCGAAGGCGAAATGGATGAAGCGCCAATGTTATATATTGGTGAAAAACTCGGTAACGGTTATGGGCCGCGCGTGGATGTAGCCGTTGATCCGCTGGAAGGCACCAATATTGTCGCTTCCGGCGGATGGAACGCCTTAGCGGTTGTTGCTGTAGCGGATCATGGCAATCTGCTTCATGCTCCCGATATGTACATGGATAAAATAGCCGTTGGCCCAGAAGCGGTGGGCATGATTGATATTAACGCCCCGATTATTGACAACTTGAAAGCGGTTGCCAAAGCGAAAAATAAAGATATTGAAGACGTTGTGGCGATTGTGTTAAACCGTCCGCGTCATGAGCGGATTATTGCGGAATTACGTGAAGCCGGCGCGCGCATTAAGCTCATCAATGACGGTGATGTCGCCGCAGCCATTAATACGGCGTTTGACCATACAGGCGTGGATATTTTATTCGGTTCTGGTGGGGCGCCAGAAGGAGTTTTAGCAGCCGTTGCCCTTAAATGTCTAGGCGGTGAAATTCAAGGGAAGCTGCTTCCGCAAAACGATGCAGAGCTTGAACGATGCAAAAAAATGGGGATTGATGTCAATAAAATACTACGTATGGAAGACTTGGTAAAAGGGGATGATGCGATTTTTGCTGCGACGGGAGTAACAGACGGGGAATTATTACGCGGAGTCCAGTTTAAAGGCTCTTACGGAGAAACCCATTCCGTCGTCATGCGAGCAAAATCTGGAACGGTCCGCTTTATTGATGGACGCCATAGCTTAAAGAAAAAGCCAAATTTAGTTATTAAATAAAGGACTCATTAGCGAGGCGCGAGATCTCGGAACATCGCTCTCGCTCATTTTTTTACATGAATGAAAAAAATATTGATTAAAAAATAGAAAAAAGGGTAAAATAGTCATGCTGCGTGTGCATAAAAATAAGCTCTGCTATTCTGCTTCTTTTTTTAAACCTTCATCATCTTCTTTTCATCCCATCCATATTCATTTCATTACTCAATTCGAAGCGTACATGGGAGAGGAAATGAAAAATTGTAAAAGCGTGGTGTTGAAATGGACTTAACAATTTCAGTATTAGAAAATATGAAACTGAAAGAGCTGTATGAACTAGCTCGCCAATATAAAATTTCTTATTACAGTAAACTAACAAAAAAAGAGCTTATTTTTGCAATTTTAAAAGCGCGAGCAGAACAAGATGGATTATTTTTCATGGAAGGCGTTCTCGAAATCATTCAATCGGAAGGATTTGGATTTTTACGCCCAATCAACTATTCACCAAGTTCTGAAGACATTTATATTTCTGCGTCACAGATTCGTCGTTTTGATTTGCGGAATGGCGATAAAGTGTCCGGAAAAGTACGCCCCCCAAAAGAAAATGAACGTTATTTTGGATTGCTTCATGTCGAAGCTGTTAATGGAGAAGATCCAGAAATTGCAAAAGAGCGCGTTCATTTCCCAGCACTTACGCCGCTGTACCCAAATCGTCAAATGAAATTAGAAACAACGCCTGACAAGCTATCGACAAGAATTATCGATTTAATTGCTCCTGTCGGCTTCGGTCAGCGCGGGTTAATTGTTGCACCACCAAAAGCAGGGAAAACGATGTTATTAAAAGAAATTGCTAATAGTATTACAACCAACCATCCTGAAGTGGAATTGATTGTTCTTCTTATTGACGAGCGTCCTGAGGAAGTGACCGACATCGAACGTTCCGTTGCCGGTGATGTGGTGAGCTCCACGTTCGATGAAGTTCCAGAAAATCATATTAAAGTGGCAGAGCTTGTATTAGAGAGAGCGATGCGCCTTGTTGAACATAAGCGCGATGTTGTTATTTTAATGGACAGCATTACCCGTCTTGCGCGCGCTTATAACTTAGTCATTCCGCCAAGTGGTCGCACGCTTTCCGGGGGGATTGACCCAGCTGCATTCCATCGTCCGAAGCGATTTTTCGGAGCTGCGCGCAACATCGAAGAAGGTGGCAGCTTAACCATTTTGGCAACGGCACTTGTCGATACAGGATCGCGCATGGATGATGTCATTTATGAGGAATTTAAAGGAACGGGCAACATGGAGCTGCATCTTGACCGTTCATTAGCGGAACGCCGCATTTTCCCTGCGATCGACATCCGTCGTTCTGGTACGCGTAAAGAGGAATTACTTATTCCGAAAGAACATCTTGAAAAGCTATGGGCGATTCGAAAAACGATGTCCGATACGCCTGATTTTGTTGAACGCTTTTTAAATAAACTTCGTCAAACGAAAACGAACGCAGAATTTTTTGAGCTGCTTGATGAAGAATGGAAAGAAGTGAATTCACTAGGGGCAAAACGACTTTCGTAAAAAGGGGAAAAACGGAAAGAATAAGCAGTTGCAAAACACCTCAGCCCTTGGTATAATTTTGTCATGTGTGTTTTGACAAACGGTGAGAAATGACTCACAACTCATATATAAACTCTGTTTCGAAATGATTCAGGGCGGAAGGAGATGAAAGATAATGAAAGCAGGAATTCATCCAGAGTACAAAAAAGTCATCGTAAAATGCGCTTGCGGAAACGAATTCGAAAGCGGTTCTGTGAAAGATGAAGTGCGCGTAGAGATTTGCTCTGAATGCCATCCATTCTATACAGGACGTCAAAAATTCGCTTCTGCTGCAGGACGTATCGATAAATTCAACAAAAAATACGGCCTTAAATAAGAAAAGCGGAGCCGATGCGATTCATTCGCGCGTACGCTTACAATTACGTCCGTTGATAAACACGAAAAACAGGCAGGCGTCTGATCACTTGCCTGTTTTTTTCATGAACATGAATGAAACAATAATGACAAAGGTACATACATGGGATAGAAGAGAACGAAGGGAGAGGCCGTTTTATGTATGTAATGAAACAATCAGGCTGGCTCGAAGTCATTTGTGGCAGCATGTTTTCAGGAAAATCGGAAGAGTTAATTCGTCGTGTTCGTCGCGCTACGTTTGCTAAGCAAGAGGTAAAGGTCTTTAAGCCAGAGATCGATAACCGCTATAGCGAAGAAGCCGTTGTATCGCATAATGGCACATCGATTATCGCCATCCCTGTTGCGTCAGCTAGTGAAATTTTCGAACACATTTCTGAAAAAACTGATGTCATCGCCATTGACGAAGTCCAGTTCTTTACAGAGGAGATTGTTGAAGTGGTCCAAACGTTAGCGGATCGAGGATATCGTGTCATTGTAGCTGGGTTGGATCAAGATTTTCGCGGTGAACCGTTTGGGCCTGTACCGACATTAATGGCGCTTGCAGAATCGGTTACGAAGCTGCAAGCAGTTTGTACAGTATGTGGTTCTCCAGCAAGCCGCACACAGCGATTAATTAACGGCTCTCCTGCTTCTTACCATGATCCTGTGATTTTAGTGGGAGCGAGCGAATCGTATGAACCGCGTTGCCGTCACCATCACGAAGTGCCTGATAAACCGACCGGGCGTATACATCGCAATGTGAATAATCATCTGACACGATAAGCGGCGAATCCTTCCATCTATATTTTTTAAATTACTGGAAAAGCTAACAGCAGGGAGGCGACAAGTAATGAAAAGCTTACTGCTGTTACTTTTAGGAATTTTACTTTCGGCCTGTACGATGAACCCAAATGACTCACAATATCACCAGCAAAGCGAAGATAAAAATGGAACAAGACTCATTACACATGATCGAGCGCAAAAAGATTACGATCGTTACTTATATAACAATTTTGATGATCCGGAGAAAACGAATCAAAACCCAAATTTTATCAGCTTAACGGAAGGCAGCGAAAATAATCAAGCGGATGTTCGTAAAGCGGTTCAGGTAATTGAAAAATATACAAATTATGAGCCCAGTTCTGTTTGGATAAATGGCAATGATATGTGGGTGAGTGTTCAAGCTCCTGACTCTGTTTCAACACGACAAAGAGAAAAAGATCGAACCCGACTATATGAACTGCTCACAAAAGCGATCCCTACTTATGATATTCATGTCAATATAAAGTAATACGTGCGCCCTTTTTATAGGGTGCTTTTTATTTATGAGTAAAATGTTTTTAAACAAAAAATAGCTGTCAAATCCATACGGAAGGAAAGAACCATGTTTACAGAAAGGGCCTAGAAGCCATTTTATTCAGTTATTATACGAATTGCTTTGTTTTTGTCTTTGTCTGTTTGTGTAAAAAGGAATTTTCAATTTGTCTATGGAATAAAGATATCAACGTGAATATATTTTGGACATTATAACGATCTATCTTTGTTTTTACATTTAACATATCTGTTGATTCTTGATTTTTCTACAGACTTGAAGCAGTGAAGCGCTTGAAATGTTACGATACGACTTCTGTTGGAGGGAAACATGAATATCCATAAATTTGTTATGCCGGAGATCATTTTTGGCAATGGAGCTATTCACCAAGTTGGGGAAAGCTGTCTTAGACTTGGGGCTACAAACGTATTCATTGTAAGTGATCCTGGTGTCATTGAAGCTGGATGGCTAGATGTCGTCATTAAAAGCTGCAAACAAGTTGGTTTAAAATATACGACATTTTATGATGTAACCATTAACCCAAAAGATAGAGAAGTGGAAAAGGGATGTGAGATGTATATCCAAAATGAATGTGATTCGATTATTGGAATTGGCGGGGGAAGCCCTATCGATGTGGCAAAAGCGATTGCTATTCTTGTAACGAATGGCGGGAGAATTCATGACTATGAAGGAATTGATAAAATTAAAAATCCCCTTCCCCCGCAAGTAATGATTCCAACAACAGCCGGGTCTGGCTCAGAAGTGTCGCAATTTTCAGTAATTGTAGATACGGTAGGACAAAAAAAGATGACCATTATTTCAAAATCGCTTATTCCTGATATTGCGATTGTAGATCCGGAAACATTGTCAACAAAAAGTGCGCATTTAACTGCCTCAACAGGATTAGATGTTTTAACGCATGGAATTGAAGCGTATGTAAGTTTGGCTGCGACTCCGTTAACCGATGTTCAAGCAAAAAATGCCATTTCTTTGGTAGCGGAACATTTACGTCCTTCTGTAGCGTCAAAAATAAATAAGGAAGCTAAGACAAATATGGCGATGGCAAGTTTGCAAGCCGGCCTTGCTTTTTCCAATGCCATTTTGGGAGCTGTACATGCCATGTCACATGCAGTAGGGGGGAAGTATCCAATCCTTCACGGCGACGTGAATTCCATATTGCTTCCATATGTAATGGAATATAATCTTCTGGCAAGTCCCAAAAAATTTGCCGATATTGCTCTTTTCCTTGGTATTGATATTCGTGGCATGTCTTACATGGAGGCAGGAAAAAAAGCAATTGAATACGTAAAGAATTTAACAATGGATATTGGAGCTCCACAGCGATTGTCCGATATTGGTTTGGAGAAAGAGGAAATACGAAAGATGAGCCTGATTGCCTTACACGATGCCTGCATGATTACAAATCCTCGGGACATAACGGTTGAAGATATTGAAGAAATATTCAGAAAGGCATGGTAATGATGGGGATTAAAGAACGGCAAAAAATGATTAATCTTCTAACGGGAGTTCAATCTTCCAAAAAAAGTTATTATACAGAATTAAAAAAGATGGTTGTTGAACTAAAAAAGAAAAATATGCAGTTGGAAATTATAAATGATGTAACCAAAAGTTTTAACATCGATATGTCAATGGACGACATGTTAAAAAATATTTTTGATAAATTAAAAGAAATTTTCCCGCTAGAAAGGATCAGCTTATCTTTATATGAAAATGAAAAATTGATTTTAACCAATGTTTATCCGGCTCATTCGTTATATTTTCCAATCGGCTTTGTTCTGTCCAAAGAACGTTCTCTTTATTGGAAGGTAGTTCAATCACTCGAAAAGGTTTTCTATCAGGTACAGGCAAAAAAAGATTCTTATATTGAAAATAAAGTGTATGAAGTATTGGGAATTCAAAGCGTGTTGTTAATCCCTCTCATTAGCAAGGGAAAAGCCATCGGGGTGTTAAGTATAGGCAGCAAAGAGGTCATTCAATATGATGAGGCCGATCTTTCCTTTTTCCAGCAACTTTGCGATCAATTGGCTGTTTGTATTGAAAATGCTAGGCTTTACAATGAGGTGCTCACAAGTAAAAAAGAGTGGGAGGAGACTTTTCGGGCCGTTTCCGAAATGATATTGGTTGTTGATCTGCAAGGAAATATTTTACGCTATAATGATGCGGCGAAAGAATTCTTTCAATTCGATTTGCAGAAAAATGCTAGGGAAAACGTTCATCAACTGTTATCAATGGACATCAATGAAAGTCCCATAATAGAAAATCTTCAAACCAAAAAACCTGTTCATCGGCAGATTCACATCCAACAAAGGGTGTGTGAACTTCATTCATATCCTGTGTTTAATGAGAGTCAAAACATGTATGCTGCAATTATTTATATCAATGACATCACAGAGAAATGCAGGATTGAAGCTCAATTATTGCAATCCGGGAAACTGGCTGCAATTGGCGAGATGGCAGCGGGAATTGCCCATGAATTGAATAATCCGTTAACTGCTATTCTCGGAAATGCTCAACTATTGTTAAGATCTGTTCCAAAAGATGACCGCTCGTATAAGCTTCTGTCAGATATCCATTCGTGCGGGAAGCGATGCAAAACCATCATTCAAAATTTATTGACCTTCTCACGGCAAGATGAATATATGTTTGAGGATTGTTCTGTAAATGAGGCTGTTGAACAAGTGTTGGGATTAATAGGAGACCAAATCAAAAAACAGAACATTATGATTCAAAAAAAATTAGATGATTCAATTGAATTCATTGAAGGGAATGTTCAACAAATTGGACAAATCATTTTAAATCTTTTAATCAATGCAAAAGATGCACTCGAAGATACTAATATTCCAAACAAAGTTATAACGATTGAAACAAGATCAATCCTAGAAAATGAAAAACATTGGGTTCTTCTTTCTGTCAAAGATAACGGAAAAGGGATAAGCCCCCAACATTTACAAGAAATTTTCAACCCGTTTTTTACAACAAAGAGGCCAGGAAAGGGGACTGGACTTGGATTATCGGTAAGTTTGGGAATAGCGGAAGCTCACGGTGGGACGATTGAAGTGATGAGCGAACTTGGAAAGGGAAGCCAGTTTATATTAAAACTTCCGGCAAAGCAATAACTGTAAATGGGGATGGGGGAAATCATGGAAAATATTTTAGTGATTGATGATGAACGGGAAGTAGGCAATTTTTTTCTGCATTTATTAGAAGGGAAGGGTTATCACGTAAAACTCGGATTTAATGGAAAAGATTTTGCCAAATTAATCAAAGAACACTCATTCGATCTGGCATTGATTGATGTAAAATTACCAGATACAAATGGTTTAGATCTATTAAAACAACTAAAAACAGCCTTGCCATCTTGTAAAGCGATTATTATGACTGGCTATAGCACGGTGAAAACAGCAGTGGAGGCCATTAAATATGGCGCAAGCGATTATATCGAAAAACCATTTGACGATATTGATGAATTAGAAAGATTAATAGAAGGGTTATTAGACAACAGTTCAACATCATCCCAAAATGATATGTATAAGCTGGCTGAAACACTTGGTTTTATTGTGGGAAAAAACAAAGAGATGAATGATTTAATTAAACTAGCCTACAAAATTGCGAAAAAAAATGTCAATGTGCTAATTGAAGGGGAGACAGGGACAGGAAAAGAAGTGTTGGCGCATTTTATCCATCATGCGAGCATGCGTTACGATCAGCCTTTTATCGGAATCAATTGCGGTGCAGTGTCTGAAACCCTTTTGGAAAGCGAGCTGTTTGGCCATGAGAAAGGTGCGTTTACAGGGGCTGTGAAAGAAAAAAAAGGAATTTTTGAAATAGCCAACAGAGGGACACTGTTTTTGGATGAAATTGGCGAAGCCTCTCTTGCTATTCAAGTAAAATTGCTGAGGGTGTTGGAAACAGGGGAGTATATTCGGGTAGGAGGCGAGACGATCCGGAGAACAAATACACGGATCATTGCTGCTTCTCATGTCAACCTTGCCCAAGCGGTAGCTGAAAAAACATTCAGGGAAGACCTATTGTATCGGTTAGACGTGGTGAAATTAACGATTCCTCCTCTCAGAGAACGAATAGAGGATCTGCCGCTTTTTATAGAATACTTCTTGAAAAAATTGAATTCGCATCTATCTTTTTCGGATGACACTATTTTACAAATGAAACAATATCATTGGCCGGGAAATGTGCGGGAGCTTTTTAATGTGGTGAAGCGGGCAGTGACATTGGCAGAAGGGGAAACGACAATCATCACTCCTGATTTCTTGCCTGAAAAATTGAAAACGGAAAGAACCTTGCCGTCACAGAAATTATTTTCCATTGGTAAAAATACTAGAGATGACATAGATTTAGAACGTTATCTGAACGAATGGACAAGCTATATTCTTTCATTATGGAAAGAGAACAAGAAAGTCGACCTCGAACGTGTGCTGTCATTAGTCAAAGATTTAGAGAAACAAATAGGAAGATCTTTTGTAATGAAAACTTTAAAGGAAACAGTAGGGAATAGGAAAGAAGCGTCGGAACGGTTAAATATCACTGTCCGTAAACTTAGATATTTATTAAAAGAAAAAGGGGCTGACCCAAAAGTATAAATCACTTTTGGGATTCAGTCCCTTCTTGTTGGTTAGTTTCAATTTTATCAAATATTTGAGGTGGCAATCCTTCATTTGTGGAAATATAGTATATTTTTCGCTTTTAATAACAGGAGCAGATGATGAAAGCGCTCTCTATTTATTGCAAAGTGAAATGAATGATTTTGTTTATTTCATTGTCAATACAATCCGTCCATTGATTTGCCCCTTTTCCATTTTTTCGAATACTTCATTAATAGAATCTAATGGAGCCGTTTCCACAATTGGACGGACTTTCCCCCTTGCAGCGAAGTCTAAAGCTTCTTGCATATCTTTTCTCGTACCTACGATGGAACCTTTTACAGTCACTCCGTTTAAGACTGTGTTAAAAATCGGAATCGGTAAATCAGCATTTGGCAAACCGACAACAACTAAGGTTCCGCCACGTTTTACTGATTGATAAGCTTGTTCAAATGCCTTTCTTGTTACCGCGACGCTAATCGCTGCTTGTACGCCGCCTACTTTTTCCTGGATTGTTTCTACCGGATCTTCTTTCAACCCATTAATCGTAATGTCAGCGCCTAATTTTCTGGCAAGCTCCATTTTTTCATCACTTATATCAACAGCAACCACATTCAACCCCATTGCTTTGGCGTATTGAAGCGCTATGTGTCCTAAACCGCCAATCCCGTAAATAGCTACCCATTCGCCAGGTTTTGCATTCGAAACTTTTAATGCTTTGTATGTTGTCACCCCTGCACAAAGAATAGGTGCGACTTCAACAGGATCTAAATTTTCTGGAATTCTAGCAACATAGTCAGCTGGTGCTTTACAATATTCAGCATATCCGCCGTCTACGGAATACCCCCCATTTAATTGATGTGGACAAAGTGTTTCTTGTCCGCTTAAGCAATATTCACATTCACCACAAGCAGAATATAGCCAAGGGATGCCAACACGATCTCCTACTTTTATCGATTTGACTCCTTCGGCCACTTCCACAACAATTCCTAC
The DNA here is from genome assembly GCF_015326725.1 of Thermaerobacillus caldiproteolyticus. Lineage (NCBI taxonomy): Bacteria > Bacillati > Bacillota > Bacilli > Caryophanales > Anoxybacillaceae > Thermaerobacillus > Thermaerobacillus caldiproteolyticus. The sequence goes on along the minus strand of NZ_CP064060.1, from coordinate 2,987,714 downwards.
CCCTTCATGTCCAGGAATCAACGGAAGTTTCGGCTTTACGGGCCAATCCCCATGCGCGGCATGCAAGTCGGTATGGCAGACGCCACAAGCTTCAATTTTTACAAGCACCTCTCCATACTCTAGTTTTGGTTTCTCTACTTCTTTAATCTCAAGTTTTTGTTTAAAGTCATTGACAACAGCTGCTTTCATTCTCCCAATCCCCTTTCAAATTCGTTTCATTGGTTTCACAAAACAATAATGCAAAAAGTGTGCCAAACCTAAAATAAAGTAAAATACGTATCTATTTCATTTTTTGTGCCAAAATTTTGTTAAATTTGTACAAATAATCGGCATTTTCCTCATAAAATTGGCACGTCTTATGTGAAAGGTTTAACTTCCCTAAATGATCTTATAACAGTAGTTGTGCAATTTTTTCTTGGCATTAAAATGGTGTGGAAATCTTTCTCCTCTTGCTCTTGAATCGAAACAATATATTCTACTGCTAAATACATTTCTCCTAATAGGAGGATTATTTTTCTGATACTTTGCCGTTTGGCAAAACTATAGTATAATTATAAATTAGACTGTGTATGGACAAAGGCAGAGGTGAATAACGTGTTTGAACGTCTTCAAGCAGTAGAAGAACGTTATGAAAAACTAAATCAATTACTCATGGACCCAGAAGTCATTAACGACCCGAAAAAATTGCGCGACTACTCAAAAGAGCAGTCCGATTTAGAAGAAACAGTGCAAACCTATCGAGAATACAAATCGGTTCACCAGCAGCTAGCTGATGCAAAAGCGATGCTGGAAGAAAAACTTGACCCTGAAATGCGGGAAATGGTGAAGGAAGAAATTGGCGAGCTTGAAAGCCGAGAAGAGGAGCTTGTCAATAAATTAAAAGTTCTTCTTCTTCCGAAAGACCCGAATGATGATAAAAACGTTATTATGGAAATTCGCGGAGCGGCTGGCGGCGAGGAAGCTGCTTTATTTGCGGGCGATTTATATCGAATGTATACGCGTTACGCGGAGTCACAAGGATGGAAGACAGAAGTGATTGAAGCAAGCCCGACCGGCTTAGGTGGCTACAAAGAAATTATTTTTATGATTAACGGTAAAGGTGCGTACTCAAAGTTAAAATTCGAAAATGGAGCGCACCGCGTTCAACGTGTTCCGGAAACAGAATCTGGCGGGCGCATTCATACATCGACAGCGACCGTCGCTTGCTTGCCGGAAATGGAAGAAATCGAAGTCGAAATTAACGAAAAAGATATTCGTGTTGATACGTTCGCTTCAAGCGGACCGGGCGGGCAAAGCGTAAACACGACGATGTCAGCCGTACGGTTAACGCACATTCCAACGGGCATTGTCGTTTCTTGCCAAGACGAAAAATCACAAATTAAAAATAAAGAAAAGGCGATGAAAGTCTTGCGCGCTCGTATTTACGATAAATACCAACAAGAAGCGCGCGCTGAATATGATCAGACGCGCAAGCAAGCGGTCGGAACAGGTGACCGTTCGGAGCGCATTCGCACGTACAATTTTCCACAAAACCGCGTGACCGATCATCGCATTGGATTAACGATTCAAAAGCTCGACCAAGTATTAGAAGGCAAGCTTGATGAAATCATCGATGCGCTCATTTTAGACGATCAATCAAAAAAATTGGAGCAAGCAAACAATGAATCATAATCGAATTTACGAAGTCCTAAATTGGGCTTCTTCTTTTTTAAAAGAACATGGGAAGGAAGAACGTGTCGCTGAATTGTTATTGCGACATCATTTGCAAGTAACGCGGGCGCAATTGTTTGCACGGCTGCGGGACGAAATCGATGATCGTGTCAAACAAGCGTTCATCGATGATCTCAAAAGACATGTATATGAACATGTGCCTGTGCAATATGTAATCGGTTTTGAAGAGTTTTACGGCCGCTCCTTTCTCGTAAATCAAGAGGTCCTCATTCCACGACCAGAAACGGAGGAATTAGTCGAAGGAGTTTTAACAAGAATTCAAAGGTTGTTTCCTGAGAGAGAGACGATCGATCTCGTGGATGTTGGAACGGGAAGCGGCGCGATTGCGATTACGCTAGCTCTTGAAAATCCAGCATTGCGCGTCAGTACAATCGATATTTCGCTCGAATCGTTACAAGTAGCTAAAGAGAATGCCCGTCGCTTCAGTGCAGAAGTCGAGTTTATCTGCGGAGATTTATTACAACCTTTTATTCAGGCAGGACGTAAAGTGGATGTCGTCGTTTCCAATCCACCGTATATTCCCGAAAGTGACATTGCCTTTCTTTCCCCAGTTGTGAAAAACCATGAACCGCTTCGGGCACTTGTGGGTGGCAAAGACGGCCTTCATTTTTACCGTCGCTTTATGGAGGAACTGCCGGTTGTATTAAAGGCCCGTGCTTTAGTTGCATTTGAAGTCGGCGCTGGGCAAGGTGAAGCGGTGGCTCAATTGTTACGAGAAACGTTTCATACAGCGATCGTTGAAGTCGTTTTTGATATGAATGGAAAAGATCGGATGGTATATGCTGAAATAAAACAATAACTTCCAGAACTAATCTGGAAGTTTTTTTAGATTCATAGAGTTTAAAATTTGCTTGTGTTGTCCACAATAAGGTAGTGAAAGGACGGTGCAAGCAAATGAAAAAACGAAATATTGTCATTGTTTTATATATACTATTGCTTATTATCGGGGTACTTGTGAATGTTTACGGGCAGCAGACGGAAGCTGGAGCAAATGCGTCGGTTGCTATCCCCGACCAAGCGATTCGCTTGCGGATTTTAGCGAATAGTGATTCAGCGGAAGATCAAGCGCTAAAACGCAAAGTCCGCGACGCAGTCAATGCAGAAATTAACCAATGGGTCGCTGATTTAACATCGTTTGACGAAGCAAAGCAGGTGATTCAATCCCATTTACCTGATATTGAGAACATTGTCGCTAACGTTTTACGGGAAGAAAAAAGTAATCAAGCATATCGTGTTCAATTTGGAAAAGTGAATTTTCCAACAAAAATTTATGGAAACTATGTGTATCCAGCCGGGCAGTATGAAGCGATTTTAATTACGCTCGGCGCAGGGAAAGGGGCCAACTGGTGGTGTGTATTATTTCCACCGCTATGTTTTCTGGACTTTTCCAATAGTGAAGCGGTTCGTGAGGACAAACAGAAGCAGGAAGTGAAACAAGCAAGTGTAACTACTCCTCCACCTTCTCCTTTCGTTGAGGAAGACAAAGAGGAAAAGGTAGAGGTCAAGTTTTTCTTTAAGGAAATACTAGAAAAATTGATACCGTCATAATCTGTGGATAAAGAAACAAATTTATTGACAAAACAACAATGTATCCACAAAGTTATCCACTAAAATAATTATTTTATTCACATTTTGTGGATAACGCTTGTGTTTATTTTCCTTCTTTCTTATACTTTGTATATAACCTTCTACTAAATCATTGATAAATTCATATATTTCGTGATTGTGGTTTGGAAATAGTCGAGGTGAATTCATTGGAAACAAAAATTTGGGTTGTGGACAAAGTTGTGGACAAGATGAATGATTATCCCCAAATTTCACAAGCAGCCAAATTATTGCAAGCGAATGAAGTGGTAGCTTTTCCCACCGAAACGGTGTATGGATTAGGGGCGAATGCGAAGGAGACGGAAGCGGTGAAAAAAATCTTTTTTGCGAAGGGGCGTCCGAGTGATAACCCGCTCATTGTTCATATCGCTCATCGCGATCAGCTTGAAGAAATCGCTTCTGACATTCCTGATGTCGCCTATACATTAATGGAGCATTTCTGGCCGGGACCGTTAACGTTAATTGTAAAAAAGAAAGGAGATGCCATTTCCGATAAGGTGACAGCAGGGTTGCCAACGATTGCGGTGCGCATGCCCGCTCATCCAGTAGCCCTTGCCTTAATCGAAAAAAGCGGGTTGCCGCTTGCTGCACCGAGTGCCAACGTATCAGGACGTCCAAGCCCGACAAGTGCAGCTCATGTATTTGATGATTTGAAAGGGAGAATTGCCGGCATTGTCGATGCGGGAGAAACGGGGATTGGTGTCGAGTCAACCGTGTTAGACTGTACGACAAAAGTGCCAACGATTTTACGCCCTGGAGGCGTAACAAAAGAAGAGCTTGAACGGGTGATTGGCTGTGTGGAAGTGGATCATGCGTTAACGGATGAAAGACAAACGCCAAAATCGCCGGGGATGAAGTATACGCACTACGCGCCAAAATCTCCGCTCATCCTTGTCGAAGGGCAGCCATTTTTCTTACAAAAGCTCGTCGATGAACAACGCGCAAACGGGAAAACGGTAGGGGTGCTGACGACCGAAGAGCGTCAATATATGTATGAAGCGGATGTCGTGCTCGCGTGCGGGTCACGAAGCGACTTACATACGGTGGCCAGCCATCTCTACGACACATTGCGACAGTTTGATGAAACCGATGTTGATATCATTTATAGTGAGGTATTTCCAACTAATGGAATAGGAGCAGCGGTGATGAACCGTCTGAAAAAAGCAGCGGGTCATCAAGTGATTCACGAAAAATAAACCTTCTAAACCTTTTCGGACATACATATGTTAGCAATAAGGCGAGTCCGGGGAGGGAACGGAATGGATATGTTCATCGGCGAACTGATTACGTTATGTATGATGGCATTTGCATTAGGCATGGATGCCTTTTCTATCGGGTTAGGAATGGGCTTTTTTCGGTTGCGTTTAAAACAAATTTTTTACATAGGTGCAACGATTGGATTATTTCATATTATGATGCCGCTGTTAGGAATTGTTGTCGGCCGCTTTTTATCACAACAATTTGGCAGCATTGCTTCTTATATTGGCGGCGCTTTGTTGCTTTTGTTAGGAGTACAAATGATTGTCACCTCTTTTAAAGATGAAAATGAACCGCTTGTTTCTCCGATTGGAATTGGACTCATTTTTTTTGCTTTGAGCGTCAGTTTAGATAGCTTTTCTGTCGGACTTAGTCTTGGCATTTATGGGACGCGAACATTGCTAACGATTTTATTGTTCGGTTTTTTCAGCACAGTGTTGACGTGGGGAGGATTAATGCTGGGTCGCCATTTTCAGCAATGGCTGGGAGTATATAGTGAGGTGTTAGGCGGCAGTATATTATTGGCTTTTGGTTTAAAATTATTATTTCCGTTCTAAGAGACAGCCGTACGGCTGTCTCTTTTTGTACTATATTTCCAGCGGTAATTCGATTATAATGGTACTATATACATTATTATAATGGTACTATATACATCCTCAACGATTACAAGGGGGGGCTTTATGTCTATCCGTGTATTATTTGTGTGTACAGGGAATACATGCCGAAGCCCTATGGCGGAAGCGTTGTTAAAGAGCAAGCAGCTGCCGCACATCGATGTGAAGTCGGCGGGAATATTTGCGATGGAAGGAAGCGATGCGTCAAGTCATGCAAAAACGGTATTAGAAGAAAAAGGAGTTCAGATGGCACACCGTTCCTCGTTTTTAAAACAAGAAGATATCGACTGGGCAACGTACATTTTCACGATGACCGTTGGGCATAAACATCATGTCATCGACAGGTTTCCAGAAGCTAAAGAGAAAACGTTTACCCTAAAAGAATTTGTTTCTGGACAAGAAGAGGATATTCTTGATCCATTCGGCGGTTCTGTCGAAACCTATCGTCAAACGAGAGACGAGCTGGAACAGCTCATTGACCAATTGATTCACAAGTTACAGCAAAACGAGTAGGGGGAAACGATATGATGAGGGAGAAAAAGGGATATCGGTTTAGCTTACGGTTAAAGCTAGTTGTGTTTACGACCATATTAGCAGTCATTACGTATTCAACAAGTGCATTTTTCATTTATTTTTTATATGATTTTGTTTCCGACTATGTTAGTGAACATGTGTTTACGATTATCACGTTGCTGTTGGGCATTTTTTGGTCAGGAGTTCTCGCTTACGTGGCAGCAGGCTTTATTATACGCCCATTACAGCGATTAGAGGAAGCCGCGATAAAGGCAGCGAACGGCCAAATTAACGAAGACGTTCCGCTTGCGAAATCAGATGATGAAATTCGCTCCCTTGGCTTGGCTTTTAATGAAATGTTAAGAAATTTGCGAACGATGGTTCGGAATATCGAAGAAAACTTTTCTCATACGAATGAAAAAGTCGTTGAAATTACAAACGCTTCAAGCATTGCTGTAGAGCGATCGGAAAATATCGCAAGAACCATTGAGGAAATTTCAAAAGGAGCAAACGATTCTGCCGTTTCGATGCAAACAACAGCGGAATCGGTCGACGATGTGTTGCGCATCGCTAATCAAGTGCAGCAAAAGGCTGAACAATCGGAGCAATTGGCGACGGAAATGGTTGACACCTTACATAGAAGCAAGGAAGTCATTCATTCGCTTGTGACCGGCATCCAACATCTAGCTCACAATAATCAGGCTTCCTTACACGCCGTTCACCGCTTAGAACGACATGCGAAAGAAGTAGAGAACATTATTTCTCTTGTCGGTGATATTGCCGGGCAAACAAATTTGTTAGCATTAAATGCTTCGATTGAAGCAGCGCGCGCTGGTGAGCATGGAAAAGGCTTTGCGGTAGTGGCGGAAGAAGTGCGGAAGTTAGCAGATGAAAGTGCAAGAGCCGTTCAAGGAATTTCCGATTTAATTAAAAACATTCAAAAAGAAGTGATTCATGTTGTCGCACAAATTAACGAACAAGTGAAATCGGCGAACGAAGAAGCCGCAAAAGGAACCAATACGAACAACGCGATCACTGAGATGACAAAATCCATTCACGAAGTCGCTGATGCTGTACATCAAATTGTCGATTTGGTGGAAGAACAGATGAAGCATATTGAAAAAACGTCTATTCAATCACAGGAAGTCGCAGCTATTGCGGAGGAAACATCGGCAGGAGCTCTTGAGGTAACGGCAGCGACGCAAGAACAAACAGCAGCTATTCATCATGTCAACGAACTCGCTGAACAACTAGCGGAACAAGCGAAAAAATTAAAAGGCACGATTGAATGTTTTTCTTTGAAGTAGTGATCGTCTGAATAAAGTGCATAATAAAAAAGATAAAGATAATGAAAAAGTCGCCTTCAATCGCTAAAATGAAAAGAAAGGCGACTTTTTTCGAAGGATCACGAAGGAGGAAAAAATCATGAAGGTAGCCATTGCATCTGACCATGGTGGGGTAAATATTCGCGAGGAAATAAAAAAATTAATGGATGAAATGGGAATTGAATATATTGATTTAGGCTGCGAATGCGGTGTGTCCGTTGATTATCCAGATTATGCGATTCCTGTTGCTGAAAAAGTGGCAAACGGAGAAGTCGACCGCGGCATTTTAATTTGCGGTACAGGTATTGGCATGTGCATCGCCGCCAATAAAGTGAAAGGTATTCGTTGTGCGCTGGTGCATGACGTGTATAGCGCCAAAGTCACGCGTGAGCATAACGATAGCAACGTGCTTGCCATGGGAGAGCGTGTCATCGGACCAGGTTTAGCACGAGAGATTGCTAAAGTATGGCTAACGACCGAATTCGAAGGCGGTCGTCATGCTAATCGTGTTAATAAAATTCAACAATATGAAAATGAACATCTATGAACGGGAGTGATGCCGATGGTGCTTTCTCCTTTACAACAATGGAAGCAGCAATGGCAAACGATTTTAGCGGAGTTTCAACAACAAGTCTCTCTTTCTTCAGAGCATATTCTCGTCATCGGCTGCAGCACAAGTGAAGTCATCGGCGAGAAAATTGGTACAGCCGGTACAACGGAAGTCGCAGAAATGTTATTTACAGAACTAAAGAGATGGCATGATGAAACGGGTGTCCAGCTTGCCTTTCAATGTTGCGAGCATTTAAACCGCGCGCTTGTCGTCGAGAAAGAAACGGCTCTGACGAGAAATTTAGAAATCGTTTCGGTTGTCCCCGTACGTTCAGCGGGAGGAGCGATGGCAGAGTACGCTTATAATCATATGAACGATCCGGTCGTTGTTGAATTTATTAAAGCTGATGCGGGCATTGATATTGGTGATACGTTTATCGGCATGCATTTAAAACATGTTGCCGTCCCTGTACGCACGTCATTGAAGCAAGTCGGACATGCCCATGTCACATTGGCAAAAACAAGACCGAAATTAATCGGCGGCGCAAGAGCTGTATATTCGAGGGAAAATCCGAATGATTCATGTAAATCATAATGATTTTGTTCATTTTTTCTTTGAACAATCCGATAAAAAGCTGGTAAAATAGAAAAGAATACTGTCATATTTCGAAAAAGGGGGAGCTAGTGATGAATTACTTGCCACAACAAGATCCGCAAGTGTTTCAAGCCATTCAAGATGAATTGAAACGGCAACAAAGTAAAATCGAGCTGATCGCTTCGGAAAACTTTGTTAGCCGTGCAGTGATGGAAGCACAAGGTTCCGTATTAACAAATAAGTACGCAGAAGGATATCCGGGCCGCCGCTATTACGGGGGCTGCGAATATGTTGATGTTGTAGAAGACTTAGCGCGTGAACGGGCGAAGCAATTGTTTGGTGCCGAGCATGCAAACGTACAGCCGCATTCCGGTGCACAAGCGAATATGGCCGTTTATTTTACTGTTCTTGAACATGGTGATACCGTGCTTGGTATGAATTTATCACATGGCGGGCATTTAACTCACGGCAGTCCCGTTAACTTTAGCGGCATTCAATATAACTTCGTTGAATATGGTGTAGACCCAGAAACTCATCTTATTAATTATGATGACGTCTTGGAAAAAGCGCGTGCACATAAGCCGAAGTTAATTGTTGCTGGTGCAAGTGCGTATCCAAGGGTTATTGATTTTCAACGTTTCCGCGAAATTGCCGATGAAGTGGGCGCTTATTTAATGGTGGACATGGCGCATATCGCAGGTCTTGTTGCGGCAGGTCTTCATCCGAACCCGGTTCCTTATGCACATTTTGTCACGACGACGACGCATAAAACGTTGCGTGGTCCGCGCGGCGGTATGATTCTTTGCAAAGAAGAATTTGCCAAACAAATTGATAAGGCGATTTTCCCAGGTATTCAAGGTGGCCCGTTAATGCATGTCATCGCTGCAAAAGCGGTTGCTCTAGGGGAAGCATTGCAAGACAGCTTTAAAACATATGCGCAAAATATTGTCAATAACGCAAAACGCCTAGCTGAAGCACTTGTCAAAGAAGGCTTTACTCTTGTATCTGGCGGAACGGACAACCACTTGTTATTAATCGACTTGCGTTCGTTTGGATTAACAGGAAAAGCCGCTGAAAAAGTGCTCGATGAAGTAGGCATTACCGTGAATAAAAATACGATTCCGTACGATCCAGAAAGCCCGTTTGTTACAAGCGGCATTCGCATCGGTACCGCAGCGGTTACAAGCCGAGGCTTCGGCCTTGAAGAAATGGACGAAATCGCGAGCATCATTGCATTTACACTAAAAAACCACGAAGACGAAGAAAAATTAGAAGAAGCAAGAAAACGCGTTGCTGCTTTAACGGAAAAATTCCCACTTTACATTTAAACGCAAGCACCTAGCATAGGCATAAGACCATGCTAGGTGCTTTTTATAGATACCGTTTAAAAGAAAACGATCTATCTTGGTTCGTTTCTTGAGCAGAACAATTGCTTAAAGCATCCCTTGAAAAGTGAGATTTTAAGCAACCCGGGGTCAAACCATCCCTCGGGGTGGTAAAGGCCGTCTAGTGACCGAAGAACATTAAGAGCGCTTACGCTTTTCTTATTGAATCAGTCTAGCTTTTTCGGTAGAATTGAGGGAAGTGTAGACTGCAAAAAGAGGAGAGGATATTCAATGGGAAAAGTGTATGTGTTTGATCATCCACTCATCCAACATAAACTTACATATATCCGTGACAAGCACACAGGTACAAAAGAGTTTCGCGAACTGGTCGAAGAAGTGGCAACATTAATGGCGTTTGAAATTACGCGCGATCTTCCGCTTGAGGAAGTCGAAATTGAAACACCTGTTAGCAAGGCGAAATCGAAAGTGATCGCAGGGAAAAAGCTCGGTGTTATTCCGATTTTGCGTGCGGGTATCGGCATGGTAGACGGTATCTTAAAGCTGATTCCGGCTGCGAAAGTCGGGCATATCGGCTTATATCGTGACCCAGAAACGTTAAAGCCGGTAGAATATTATGTGAAACTACCAACGGATGTTGAAGAACGCGATTTTATTGTTGTTGATCCGATGTTAGCTACAGGCGGTTCCGCCGTGGAAGCTATCACTTCCTTGAAAAAACGAGGTGCGAAAAACATTAAATTCATGTGTTTAATTGCTGCTCCAGAAGGAGTAGAAGCCGTCAAACAAGCTCATCCTGATGTAGATATTTACATTGCGGCTTTAGACGAAAAACTAAACGACCACGGCTATATCGTTCCGGGACTTGGAGATGCCGGAGACCGTTTGTTTGGAACAAAATAGTGGGAATACTAAAAGACGGATCACTTTACCGAGGTGATTCGTCTTTTTATTTTGAAAGGTAAAAAATACATAGTGAAAAAAGTAAACATATCATTATACACTAATAGAGTGAAAAAGAAATTAATAAATGTCACAAATTATTAATAATTTCGTCTAATTATTGACTTTTTCACTGAAAATACATTGACATTGACCGGTGCCTATTGTATGCTTACAGGGGATATAATGATAAGGTTTTCATAAAGTGGAAATAAAAAAATTTTTATACAGGGATGTATGTCTATGCGTCCTAAACAACGCCACCCTTTTCAAGCAATGGCGTTAATGTCTGCCATTGTTTCTCAGCTAGTCGGTTCGATTTTGGTAGGGATTTTCGGAGGAAGATGGGTTGATGAGAAACTTCATACCGAACCCGTTTTTCTCATTGTTGGTCTGCTGCTCGGACTAGCAACTGGGGTATACGCTATGATGCGTTTAATCCGTCAATACTTCCCAGAGGAGTAGCCACATGGAAAAATTCCAACAAATGTTCCTAAGACAGCAAAAATACATATTTTATTTATTGTCCCTTTATACATTAGGGTGGGGATTTACGGAATATAAAACGTTGTTTTTAAGTCTTATTCTTGGAACCGTTGTTAGCCTGTTCATGTTATGGAGTTTAGTCCGGAAAATCGAAAAATTCGGACGAGCGGTTGCTCATGGGAAGAAGGTTCGCTCAATTGGTACGTTCTCCCGTCTAGCAGCTGCTGCTCTTGCAGCCGCCATTGCCATCCAGTATCCGCAATATTTTTCCATTGTTCCTGTTGTGCTGGGATTAATGACATCCTATATTGTCATTATAATAGATTTCCTTCTGCAAAAATTTCAAAAAAATGGATATCATGTATGAAAGAGAGGTGAAGAACGGTTGCAACACAAGGCACCTATTTATGAGTTTTTAGGGCTTACTTTTAACTTATCCAATGTTTTAATGACGACGGTCACGAGTTTGATCGTATTCATCATTGCGATTGCCGCAACGCGATCTCTTCAGCTTCGTCCACGAGGAATGCAAAACTTCTTGGAATGGGTCTTTGATTTTGTGAAAGGGATCATTAATAGTACGATGGATTGGCAAACGGGTGGCCGCTTCTTAACGTTAGGTGTAACGCTCATCATGTACATTTTCGTGGCAAATATGCTCGGTCTACCGTTTTCCGTTCGCGTAGGGGAGGAGCTTTGGTGGAAATCTCCGACGGCGGATGCCACGATCACGCTGACTCTCGCAGTCATGGTCGTTGGGTTAACCCACTACTATGGCATTAAGATGAAAGGATTTAAGGCATATACCCTTGACTACTTTAGACCAATGAAGTTTTTATTCCCTTTAAAAATCGTTGAGGAATTTGCTAATACCTTAACGTTAGGCTTGCGTCTATACGGTAATATTTTTGCTGGAGAAATTTTGCTGGGGTTACTAGCAGGGCTTGCTACCAATGGCGGCGTTTTCGGTGCTATTGGCGCTGCGATCCCAATGATGGTATGGCAAGCATTCAGTATTTTTGTCGGCTGTATCCAAGCATTCATCTTCACGATGTTAACAATGGTTTATATGGCCCATAAAGTTAGCCAAGACCATTAAACATAAAAAATTTGAATATAAAAATGCAAATAGGTAGAAGGAGGATATTCACAATGAATTTAATTGCAGCTGCGATTGCAGTAGGTTTAGCGGCACTTGGTGCTGGTATTGGTAACGGTCTTATCGTAGGTCGTACAGTAGAAGGAATTGCTCGTCAACCAGAATTACGTCCTGTACTTCAAACAACAATGTTCATCGGGGTAGCGTTAGTCGAAGCGTTGCCTATCATTGGCGTAGTTATCTCATTTATCGTCATGAACAGATAATGAAATAACTCATTTATAATGGCGAAGTTCGTGTAGACAATCACCTTCGCCATTCCTTTATGTACTTTTCAAAAACGATGGAAGATCGTCTGTGAACGCCTTATGTGAGAAGCTTGTGATGGGTTTCACGTTCATCGCATAAGCGATAAGGTTGGCGTTTTAGAGGACAGCTGTTGAAGGGAGTGAAAGCGGTGTTAATAAGCATGAACACGTTGGTGTTAGGCGCTGCCGAACATCATACAGGCATTAACAGCGGTGATATTATCTTTCAATTACTCATCTTTTTAATCTTATTAGCATTGCTCCGTAAATACGCGTTCGGTCCACTAATGGGCATCATGAAGCAACGCGAAGAGCACATTGCTAATGAAATTGAACAAGCAGAAAAGCATCATCAAGAAGCAAAAAAACTTGCTGAAGAGCAACGTGAGTTAATGAAAAAATCTCGTCAAGAAGCACAGCAATTAATCGAAAATGCACGCAAGCTTGGCGAAGAGCAAAAAGAGGAAATTATCGCTGCGGCTCGTGCGGAAGCGGAGCGCTTAAAAGAAGCGGCGAAAAAAGAAATCGAGCGCGAAAAAGAGCAAGCGGTGGCTGCGTTGCGTGAGCAAGTGGCGTCTTTATCCGTATTGATTGCCTCAAAAGTGATTGAAAAAGAACTGAGCGAGCAAGATCAAGCGAAGCTGATCAGTGAGTACATTCAAGAGGTAGGAGAAGGGCGATGAATAAAGAAGTTGTAGCCAAACGATATGCGTTAGCTCTTTTTCAAATCGCCAAAGAACAGCAGCTCCTTGATCAGTTAGAAGAGGAAATTCGCGTCGTTCGACAAGTGTTTGCGGACAATGAAGCGTTTTTATCCGTATTAAATCATCCGAAGATATCACTGGAAAAGAAAAAGGCACTCATTCAAGAAACGTTCGCGTCGGTATCAACACCTTTGCAAAATACGTTACTGCTGTTGCTTGACCGCCATCGCATTGACATCGTCCCACAGCTGGCAAACGAATTTATTGCCCTTGCCAACGAGGTGCGCGGTGTAGCGGAGGCGACTGTGTACTCGGTTCGTCCGTTACGGGAAGAGGAAAAACAGGCACTTTCCGATGTATTTGCGAAAAAAGTCGGGAAAGTGGCGCTCCGTATCCATAATGTCGTTGATCCAAGCTTGATCGGCGGTGTGAAGCTTCGCATCGGTAACCGCATATATGACGGAAGCGTGAGCGGAAAATTAGAACGACTACAGCGTCAACTTATTGGCTAAAGATTTGTAGATAGGGGTGAAATGCATGAGCATCAGAGCTGAAGAAATTAGCGCGCTGATAAAAAAGCAAATTGAGAATTATCAGTCTGAAATTCAAGTGAGCGATGTAGGTACAGTAATCCAAGTTGGTGACGGTATCGCGCGCGCTCATGGCCTTGACAATGTCATGTCGGGGGAGCTCGTTGAGTTTGCAAACGGTGTCATGGGAATGGCACTCAACCTTGAAGAAAATAACGTCGGTATCGTTATCTTAGGACCATATACAGACATTAAAGAAGGCGATGAAGTGCGCCGTACAGGTCGTATCATGGAAGTGCCTGTAGGAGAAGCATTAATCGGCCGCGTTGTGAACCCATTAGGACAACCTGTGGACGGGCTAGGACCAATCGAAACGACAGAAACGCGTCCAATCGAAAGTCCAGCTCCTGGCGTTATGGACCGTAAATCCGTTCACGAACCGCTGCAAACAGGGATTAAAGCGATTGACGCGCTTGTGCCAATTGGTCGCGGTCAGCGTGAGTTAATCATTGGGGACCGCCAAACGGGTAAAACATCTGTTGCGATTGACACGATCATCAACCAAAAAGATCAAAACATGGTTTGTATTTATGTTGCGATCGGACAAAAAGAATCGACCGTTCGCAACGTTGTTGAGACATTGCGTAAACACGGAGCATTAGATTACACGATCGTCGTTACGGCGTCTGCATCCCAACCAGCTCCGCTTTTATTCCTAGCTCCATATGCAGGCGTATCCATGGGCGAATACTTCATGTACAAAGGGCGACATGTGCTTGTCGTATACGATGACTTATCCAAGCAAGCTGCGGCTTATCGTGAGCTGTCTCTATTATTACGTCGTCCACCAGGCCGTGAAGCGTATCCAGGGGATGTGTTCTACTTGCACTCTCGCCTCTTAGAGCGTGCGGCAAAATTAAGCGATGCCAAAGGTGCTGGTTCATTAACGGCATTGCCATTCGTTGAGACACAAGCTGGCGACATTTCTGCATACATTCCAACGAACGTCATTTCGATCACAGACGGACAAATTTTCTTGCAATCTGACTTATTCTTCTCTGGCGTGCGCCCAGCGATTAATGCAGGTCTTTCCGTATCTCGCGTCGGTGGTGCAGCGCAAATCAAAGCGATGAAAAAAGTAGCTGGTACGCTTCGCCTTGACTTAGCGGCTTATCGTGAGCTTGAAGCGTTCGCACAGTTCGGTTCCGACCTTGATAAAGCGACACAAGCGAAACTTGCACGCGGTGCACGTACGGTAGAAGTATTAAAACAGGATTTACACCAGCCGCTTCCGGTCGAAAAACAAGTGGCAATCATTTACGCATTAACGCGTGGATTCTTAGACGATATTCCAGTTGAAGACATTCGTCGCTTTGAGAAAGAATTTTTCCAATGGCTCGATCAAAATCGTCAAGACTTGCTTGAGCATATTCGCACAACAAAAGACCTTCCAAACGAAGAAGATTTCAATAAAGCGATCGAAGACTTCAAGAAAACGTTTGTCGTTTCTGAATAACAATGGCAACGGAACAGAAGGGACGCGATGCTTCTGTTCCTTGTCTATTCCTCATATTTGAAAACAGAATCAGCGCTAAAAAGGTGGTGAAAACCTTTGGCATCATTACGTGACATTAAAACACGCATTAACTCGACAAAGAAAACGAGTCAAATTACAAAGGCGATGGAGATGGTCTCGGCTTCTAAGTTAAACCGTGCTGAAATGAATGCGAAATCGTTTGTTCCGTATATGGAAAAAATTCAAGAAGTCGTTGCCAACATCGCGCTCGGAAGCTCTAATGCTACGCATCCGATGCTAATAAAACGGCCGGTGAAAAAGACAGGATATTTAGTCATTACATCGGATCGCGGTCTAGCCGGGGCATACAACAGTAACGTTCTTCGTGCTGTTTATCAAACGATTCAACAGCGCCACCAGTCGCCTGATGAGTATGCTGTCATCGCGATTGGCCGCATTGGTTTAAGCTTTTTCAACAAACGCAACATTCCCGTCGTTTTAAATATTACCGGTCTACCTGACCAACCGTCATTTGCTGATATTAAAGCGATTGCCAGCCAAACTGTCAATATGTTTGCCGACGGAACATTTGATGAACTGTACATGTATTACAACCATTTTGTGAGTGCGATCCAGCAAGATGTGGCAGAGAAAAAATTATTGCCGCTCACCGATTTAGCGACAACCAAAAAGTCAGCATCGTACGAATTTGAACCTTCACAAGAAGAGATTTTAGAAGTGCTTTTGCCGCAGTATGCAGAAAGCTTAATTTACGGAGCGTTATTGGATGCGAAGGCGAGCGAACATGCCGCGCGCATGACAGCAATGAAAAACGCAACCGACAACGCGAAGGAACTCATTCGCACGCTTACCCTTTCATACAACCGCGCTCGTCAAGCAGCGATTACACAAGAAATTACAGAAATCGTGGCAGGAGCGAATGCGTTGCAATAATGTGACAAATGGAACTTCAACACGGAAAAAGCTTTTGGAACAGACATACAATCAGCGTTTTATGACCCAAAAGCTTTGCAAGTAGCAAGTTAGGAGGGAAAACGATGGCAAAAGGACGCGTTATTCAAGTTATGGGTCCAGTTGTAGACGTAAAGTTCGAAAACGGACATCTTCCTGCGATTTACAACGCCCTTAAAATTCAGCACAAAGCGCGCAACGAAAACGAAATCGATATCGACTTAACATTAGAAGTAGCCCTTCACCTTGGTGATGACACGGTTCGTACCATTGCTATGGCATCAACAGACGGTCTCATTCGTGGAATGGAAGTCATTGATACAGGTGCGCCAATCTCCGTTCCAGTAGGTGAAGTAACGCTTGGGCGCGTATTCAACGTATTAGGCGAACCGATTGACTTAGATGGCGACATTCCAGCGGATGTACGCCGCGATCCAATTCATAAGCCAGCACCAAAATTTGAGCAACTTTCTACGCAGGTAGAAATTTTAGAAACAGGGATTAAAGTTGTAGACCTGCTTGCGCCATACATTAAAGGTGGAAAAATCGGTCTTTTCGGTGGTGCAGGTGTAGGTAAAACAGTTCTTATCCAAGAATTGATTAACAATATTGCTCAAGAGCACGGCGGTATCTCTGTATTTGCTGGGGTCGGTGAACGCACTCGTGAAGGTAACGACCTTTACCATGAAATGAAAGACTCCGGCGTTATTAACAAAACGGCAATGGTGTTCGGACAAATGAACGAGCCACCTGGAGCACGTATGCGTGTGGCATTAACAGGTTTAACAATGGCGGAATATTTCCGTGACGAACAAGGACAAGACGTGTTGCTCTTTATCGACAACATTTTCCGTTTCACGCAAGCAGGTTCTGAGGTTTCTGCGCTATTAGGACGCATGCCATCTGCGGTAGGTTACCAACCAACGCTTGCGACAGAAATGGGTCAATTACAAGAGCGTATCACTTCAACAGCTGTTGGTTCTATCACGTCTATTCAAGCGATTTACGTACCAGCGGACGACTATACAGACCCAGCGCCAGCGACAACATTCGCGCACTTAGATGCAACAACTAACTTAGAGCGTAAATTGTCGGAGATGGGGATTTACCCTGCGGTAGACCCGCTTGCATCCACATCTCGTGCGCTTTCACCAGAAATTGTTGGCGAAGAACATTACCAAGTTGCACGTAAAGTACAACAAACATTACAGCGTTACAAAGAATTGCAAGATATTATTGCGATTCTTGGTATGGATGAGCTTTCTGATGAAGACAAACTTGTCGTTCAGCGCGCTCGTCGTATCCAATTCTTCTTATCACAAAACTTCCACGTTGCGGAGCAATTTACAGGTCAACCTGGTTCTTACGTGCCTGTTAAAGAAACAGTTCGCGGCTTCAAAGAAATTCTTGAAGGTAAATACGACCATATTCCTGAAGATGCTTTCCGCTTAGTAGGACGCATTGAAGAGGTCGTTGAAAGAGCGAAGCAAATGGGCGTAGAAGTTTAATTTAGGGACCTAGGAGGATTTTATGATGAAAACGATCAAAGTCAGTGTCGTTACTCCTGATGGCCCGGTATATGAAGCGGACGTCGAAATGGTTAGCACGAAAGCAAAAAGCGGAGAGCTCGGAATTTTACCGGGGCACATTCCGTTAGTAGCTCCACTGGAAATCGGGGCATTACGCTTAAAAAAGGATGGGAAAACAGAGCTGATTGCTGTAAGTGGCGGATTCCTTGAAGTTCGTCCAGATAAAGTGACCGTTTTAGCACAAGCAGCAGAAAAAGCAGAAGATATTGATGTCGTTCGCGCAAGAGCGGCGAAAGAACGCGCAGAACAACGTTTGCAAGGCAAACAAGACGACATCGATTTTAAACGTGCAGAGCTTGCTTTAAAACGGGCAATCAATCGTTTAAATGTAGCTGGAACAAAATAAATCCAAAAGAACGGGAGAGAATGGTTTCTCCCGTTCTTTTTTATTTGTCCGAAAAGAAAACTGTCTAGTTCGGCGGCTGGCCCTTCTGTGCCAACCGGTCCGTTTTGAAGTGACAAGCACTTCTCCGAGGCAAGAACATTTGCTCATCTCATTTAATGGATCGTCTCCGCTTTTATTATTCATGAAAGTTAAACAATATCAATATATTCCTTATAAGATAAGGGAATAGCGTTCTGTCGACACTTCTGGATATAAATGTTATAATGATATCGATTACATGTCATAATTATTTGATATTTTTAAAAAATTTAAGGTAATAGATGGCAAAGGGGGCGGACATAGGGGTGCTCAATGTATACTTAAATAACTATTTAATCGTTTTTGTGTTTTTATGCTTGGGGATTTTGCTTCCTGTTGTTGCGTTAACGGCAGGGCGTTTTTTACGACCGAATGTACCGAGTGATGCGAAACAGACGTCATACGAAAGCGGAATCGAACCATTCCATGATTCACGTGTTCAATTTAATGTTCGCTACTATATTTTCGCGCTTTTATTCGTCATTTTCGATGTAGAAACTGTATTTTTATATCCGTGGGCAGTTGCTTACGATCGGCTTGGATTATTCGCTCTGGTCGAAATGCTCATTTTTGTTCTTATGTTGGTAATTGGTCTCGTTTATGCTTGGAAAAAGAAGGTGTTAAAATGGATGTAAAATTGTTGAACGTACCGGAAGAAGAAATGGAAGAACTGCGACGCAATGTCTTTTTGACAACATTAGAACAATTGAAAGCTTGGGCGCGCAGCAACTCGTTATGGCCATTGACGTTTGGGTTAGCCTGTTGCGCGATTGAAATGATGGGCGTTGGTTCTTCTCATTACGATTTAGATCGTTTCGGCTCCTTCTTCCGAGCCTCTCCGCGTCAATCAGATGTTATGATTGTATCGGGAACGGTAACGAAAAAAATGGCCCCGATTGTTCGCCGCTTATATGATCAAATGCCAGAACCGAAATGGGTCATTGCGATGGGGTCCTGTGCAACAGCGGGAGGGCCATACATCAAATCCTACTCGGTCGTGAAAGGTGTCGATCAAATTGTGCCAGTCGATGTATATATTCCAGGATGCCCTCCGAACCCGGCTGCATTGATTTACGGAATTAATAAGTTAAAAGAAAAGATTCGTTATGAAGCAAAGACAGGGAAGAAGGTGCTGTAGTCGATGAGCGATGAAAAAGATTTACAGCAGCAAAAAAAAGAAGCAGCAGAACGAGCGAAACAATTAGCTCGTGAACGCATAGCTGCTAAAAAAGCCGCCGAGCAAACTGAACAGACGCTCGAAGAAACATCGGCCCATTCTGAAAAAGAGGCCAGTGAACAAGAAGACGACCTAGAACTGGCAAAGAAAAAAGCGGCCGCAGCAGCGAAGGCAAAGGCCGCGGCGCTGGCGAAACAGAAGGCAAAAGAAGCAGAACAAACCGAGTCATCAGTGGGAAGTGAAGATGACCTAGAGCTCGCAAAGAAAAAAGCGGCCGCAGCAGCGAAAGCAAAAGCCGCCGCTCTTGCGAAACAAAAAGCAAAAGAAACGGCAAATGAAGAAACGGATGATGACATAGCGAAACAAAAAGCGATTGCCGCTGCCAAAGCGAAAGCAGCCGCGGCAGCGAAAGCGAAGGCGGAAGCACTCGCGAAACAACAAGAGGGAAGCGGTACAGCTGCAAGTGATGATGAAATTGCAAAAGCCAAAGCGAAGGCGATTGCAGCGGCGAAGGCAAAAGCAGCAGCGGCGGCAAAGGCGAAAGCCGCAAACGCAGGCGGGGCGGAATCGCCAAAACGGGAGGAAACGCCATCACCTAACCAACCGTTGCTCGATAAATATGTGAAAGTCATTAAAGAGCATCTCGGCGATGACGTGTTAGAAGATGCTTATATTAATCGTCTTTCTAAAGATGTTCCTACTCTTGTGGCAAAAAAAGATACATATTACAAAATCGCAGAGTTTTTAAAATACAATGAACAGCTTGGGTTTGACTATTTATCGGAGTTACATGGAACCGATTTTGAAACGCATATGGAACTGTATGTTCACCTGTATTCGTACAAAAATCATCAGTCAGTTGCCCTAAAAGTGAAGCTTGATCGAGACCATCCAGAAATTGATTCGCTTGTGCCGCTTTGGCAAGGAGCGAACTGGCCGGAATGCGAAGCGTATGATTTACTTGGCATTCGCTTTAGAGGACACCCAAATTTAATTCGCATTTTTTTAGGAGAAAATTGGATTGGTCATCCGCTCCGAAAAGATTACGAACCGTATGATGTGGAGGTGTAGCTTATGCTTCGAACGGAAGAAATGCTTCTTAATGTAGGGCCGCAGCATCCAAGTACGCACGGCGTTTTTCGCCTCGTATTAAAAATCGATGGGGAAATTATTCAAGAGGCTACACCTGTCATTGGTTATCTTCACCGCGGCACGGAAAAACTTGCGGAAAACTTGCAATATACGCAGATCATTCCGTATACAGACCGGATGGACTACTTGTCAGCGATGACGAATAACTATGTCATTTGCCACGCTGTCGAAACGATGATGGGCATCAAAGTTCCGGAACGAGCAGAGTATTTGCGCGTCCTTGCCATGGAGCTCGGGCGCATCGCCAGCCACCTTGTTTGGTGGGGAACGTACTTATTGGATATTGGTGCAGTAAGTCCGTTTTTGTATGCGTTTCGCGAGCGGGAAATGATTATTAATCTACTAAATGAACTGTCAGGAGCACGTCTCACGTTTAACTATATGCGTGTCGGTGGCGTCAAATGGGACGCGCCGGACGGTTGGATTGAAAAGGTGAAAGAGTTTGTTCCTTATATGCGCAAGCAGCTTGCAGGATACCATGAGCTTGTCACAGGGAACGAAATTTTCCGTCAGCGCGTTATCGGTGTTGGGAAATATACAAAAGAAGAGGCCATAAACTATTCGTTAAGCGGCGTTAACCTTCGCTGTACAGGTGTGAAGTGGGATTTGCGGAAAAACGAGCCGTATTCCATTTATGATCGCTTTGATTTCGATGTGCCGGTACGCGATACCGGTGACTGCTTTGCGCGTTATGAGTGCCGGCTTGCCGAAATTGAGGAGTCGCTAAAAATTATTGAACAGGCGTGTGAACAATTCCCGAAAGAAGGGGAAATTATGGCGAAGGTGCCGCGTATTATTAAAGCACCGCCGGGAGAAGCGTTTGTCCGTATTGAATCTCCACGTGGTGAAATCGGCTGTTATATTGCCAGCGATGGAAAAAAAGAACCGTATCGTCTCAAATTCCGTCGACCATCGTTTTACAACTTGCAAATACTCCCAAAATTATTAAAAGGAGAAAATATTGCTAACTTAATTGCGATTCTAGGGGCGATTGATATTGTGCTCGGGGAGGTCGATGGATAATGGAGGAATTATTGCATTCTGCTCCAAGTTGGACGAACCTAGCTATCTTTTTTGGACTTGGGACCGCTCTTTTACTCATTGTGCTCGGCTTTGTCACATACGGGATTTTAGCGGAACGAAAAGTGATGGGATTTATGCAGGGACGTTATGGTCCAAATCAAGTCGGTGGTCGCTGGGGATTATTACAAACCGTAGCTGACGTCTTAAAATTGCTTCTTAAAGAAGATACGATTCCTAAAGCAGCAGACAAACCATTATTTGTTTTAGCACCCGTAATCGCTTTTGCGCCGGCGTTTATGGTGCTAGCAACATTGCCGTTTACAGATGAGCTTCAGTTTGCTGATATCGGCGTCGGTTTGTTATACTATATTGCTGTTTCCGGATTAACGACGGTAGGCGTTGTCACCGGAGCGTGGGCATCGAACAATAAATATGCACTGCTCGGTGGCATGCGGGCAGCAGCACAAATGATTTCATATGAAATTCCGCTCGTTATGTCCGTGCTTGGTGTCATTTTGTTAGCTGGCAGCCTAAATTTAAACGACATCGTTGAAGCTCAAAAGCACGTTTGGTACATTTTTGTTCAACCAATCGGCTTTCTCGTCTTTCTCATCGCTTCGGTCGCTGAGTTAAACCGAACACCGTTTGACTTGCCAGAAGCGGAGTCCGAGCTTGTCGCTGGATTCCATGTCGAGTACTCAGGATTCCGTTGGGCATTCTTTATGCTCGCTGAATACGTGTATTTCTTCGCAATGGCGGCACTTACAACTATATTGTTTTTAGGCGGCTGGCAGCCTGTTATGCTCCTTGATTTTATTCCGGGTGCTGTTTGGTTTTCATTAAAATTTAGCGCGGTTGTTTTTTTGCTAATTTGGTTCCGGGTTACGTTTCCGCGTCTGCGAGCCGATCAGTTAATGGAATTTGGTTGGAAAATATTACTTCCAGTAGCATTGGCCAACATTTTTATTACCGCGCTCATAAAGGGTCTATTTTTCTAATGAAATGAGGTGAGCATAACATGATAGGCTTGGCAAAAGGTTTAACGTATACCCTAAAAAATTTAACGAAGCAAAAAGTCACCTATGATTACCCGAACGAGCCACTTGCACTTCCTGAACGATTTCGCGGTATTCAAAAGTTTTACCCAGAAAAATGTATCGTCTGTAATCAATGCGCCAACATTTGCCCGACGGACTGTATTCAATTGACAGGAAAAAAACACCCTGATCCAACGAAAAAGGGAAAAATTATTGATACGTATGATATCAACTTTGAAATTTGCATCTTATGCGACCTTTGCACAGAGGTCTGTCCGACAGAAGCAATTGTAATGACGAATAACTTTGAGTTGGCAGAATACAGTCGCGATGCTCTATTTAAAGACTTAGCGTGGCTTGACGAAAATGATACGAATGTGAGAAAGGAGAATAAGCCGTGAGCGGAGAATATCTCGCATTTTTAGGGCTCGCGCTTGTCGCCATCGCCGGTGGAGTTATGATGCTCAATTTAACGAAAGTTGTGCATATGGTTGTTGCGCTTGTGTTTACATTTGTAAGCATCGCCGGTCTTTATGTTCTCTTATCGGCAGAATTTGTCGCTGCCGTCCAAGTACTCATTTATTCCGGAGCGATTACGATCATCATGTTATTTGGAATTATGTTAACGCGTCATCAAGACGAAGAGGAAACAACAACAGGGGGATTTTGGCGAAAAGCCTTAACGGCGTTAGCTGTGTTCGCGTTTGGCATTGCTGTCTATATCGGCATCTATCGTTTGGATTTTGGCGAGCAGGCCACACACCTTCATGAAAAAAATACGGAACAAATCGGAGTCGCCTTATACTCGAAATATATCATTCCATTTGAGATTACGTCGGTCATTCTATTAGTCGCACTTGTCGGGGCGATTGTGTTAGCGAAAAAAGAAGATGAGGAGGCGCAAAAATGATGAGCTCCGTTCCGTTATCCGCCTATCTTGTGCTGGCTTTAGTGTTATTTTGTATCGGGTTATACGGAGCACTGACAAAACGAAATACAGTCATTGTGCTCATCTGTATTGAGTTAATGCTCAATGCAGTCAATATTAATTTAGTCGCCTTCAGCAAATACGGGGGAAATCCGAGCATTACAGGACAAATCTTTTCACTATTTACGATTACAGTGGCCGCAGCTGAAGCAGCGGTAGGACTAGCCATTTTAATAGCGCTCTACCGCAATCGAAAAACAGTTCGTATCGATGAAATCGATTCGATGAAGCATTAATGGAGATGGTCAGATAGAGGAGCTATCCATATATATGGGGGATTTTTATAAAAACGAGTTCGGTATATCGAAAATGAAAAAGGGGTGTTCTCTTACTAATACTAAAAGAGATCGCTCTTTATAAAAAGGGGATTGTGATACAATGATGGAAAATGCTTGGCTTATACCGCTTTTTCCGCTCTTTTCCTTTTTGATTTTACTTCTTGTCGGCAAGAGAATGAAAGAAACCAGTGCTTATGTCGGCATTATCATGACGTTTCTTTCGTTTATCGGTGCTGTAGCAGTGCTTTTGGAACGGCTTGATGCACCGACGTATAAAGCAGAACAAGTATGGTTCACCATTGGCAGCATCAAAATCACAGCTGGTTTTGAAGTGAATGCACTGAATGCGCTCATGCTTGTCGTTGTATCGCTTGTCAGTTTTCTTGTACATATGTATTCAAAAGGATATATGCACGGGGATGATCGGTTTTCAGTATTTTATGCCTATTTAGGCCTGTTTACGTTTGCAATGCTTGGTCTAGTCATGTCACCAAACTTGTTGCAAACATATGTATTTTGGGAACTTGTCGGTCTCGGTTCATTCTTATTAATCGGTTTTTACTTTTACAAAGAGGAAGCAAAAGCGGCAGCGAAAAAAGCGTTTATTATGACGCGCATCGGCGATGTCGGCTTGCTGATCGGAATGATTCTATTATTTTGGCAAGCGGGTAGCTTTGAATATGATCATATTTTCGCAGCAGTCAAAGCAGGAAACGTTTCACAAACCATGATTACGCTATCAGCGATTTTGATCTTTATCGGAGCGGTGGGTAAATCTGGTCAGTTTCCGCTTCATACATGGCTTCCGGATGCGATGGAAGGTCCGACGCCAGTTTCGGCACTTATTCACGCTGCTACGATGGTCGCAGCCGGTGTATACCTTGTTGCCGCGCTCTTTCCGCTTTATGAAGCAAGCGAAACAGCAATGTTGACGGTTGCCATAGTAGGTGGTTTTACCGCAATTTTTGCTGCTTCTATCGGTTTGGTACAAACGGATATTAAACGCGTCTTAGCATATTCTACGGTAAGCCAGCTTGGCTATATGATGCTTGCTCTTGGTTCTGGAGGATATGTGGCAGGTATATTTCACTTAACGACGCATGCGTTTTTTAAAGCTTTGCTGTTTTTAGCAGCTGGAAGTGTCATTCATGCGGTTCAGACGCAAGATATTGAGAAAATGGGCGGTCTTTGGCGAAAAATGCCGCTGACAGCGCCTCTATTTCTTATTGGAACATTAGCGATTAGCGGCGTGCCGCTTCTATCGGGATTTTTTAGTAAGGATGAGATCTTGGTGGCGGCATGGACGCATGGGCATTCGGTATTATTTTGGATTGCCGTTGCGGCAGCGTTTTTTACCGCATTTTACATGTTCCGCTTATTCTTCCTTGTCTTTAGTGGGGAGGAAGGGCGTCACGAGGCGAAAGAGGTTCATGAATCACCGGCCGTTATGACGTTCCCGATGATCGTGCTTTCTGTTTTGGCCATTTTTTCTGGATACATCAATACACCGTGGTTTGGCACATTTCTCGGCGACTGGCTTACGGATGGGAGATTCGCTCATGAAGAAGCGCCAAGTTGGATTATGGTTGTGGCGACGGTTGTCTCACTGCTTGGGATCTTATTAGCGTGGCTTATGTACGGCAGACGTTCTTTAGCAAGAGATTGGCTCAGCTCAAGAGCTCCGCTCACATACAATGTACTTTTCAACAAATATTATATTGATGAGTTTTATGCAATGACGTTCGGCTATGTGACGAAATTCATTAGTGTATTATGCAAATACATCGATCGCTTTGTGGTGGAAGGGATTGCAGTTGCCATTGCCGCAATAACAAAAGCGATCGGAGCATTCGGTGCACGACTGCAAAACGGGCAAGTACAAATGTATGGAGCGGTGACGTTGATCGGTTTGACGATTCTTGTCGTCATTCTTGCTTTCACAGGGGGGTATTTATAATGAATGGAACGTACTTTCTTTCGCTGATCATTTTCTCCCCGCTGCTTGGCATTATATTGTTAGCATTTGTACCAAAGACGCAAGAGCAGACAATTAAATTACTCGGTTTTTTGGCAACATTGCCTTCGCTCATATTAGCGTTATTTGCCTTCGTCCAATATTTACGGGGTTATGACCTTAGCCGGTTAGCGGAAAAACATAATTGGATTCATTTTGGGAAGTTTTCGTTTCTCACAGAATCAACGTTTGCTGTTGACTACGAGCTGAATGTTGACGGGTTCGCCCTTGTGATGATCGTGCTTACGGCCCTTTTGGCAACACTTGCAGCGGTAGCCTCCATTCATATTAAAAAAGAATGGAAAGGGTATTTCATGCTGTTTCTTCTTTTAGAAATCGGCATGCTCGGCGTATTTGCTGCTGGAAACTTACTGTTGTTCTTCATTTTCTTTGAGATTACTTTAATTCCAATGTTTTTCTTAATAGGGAAATGGGGATATTTCGAAAAAGAAAAAGCAGCGTATAGCTACTTAATTTATAACGGAATTGGTTCCGCCATTTTATTAATTGTCATTTTAATTTTATTTGCTCGGACCGGCACATCGAACATTTCATTATTGAAAGAGATGCTACATAATCCGGCTGCAAAGGCACAACTGATTGCACCGATTTCTAATGATTTGCAATATGGTTTATTTATCGCGCTACTGGTGGCATTTGGGGTAAAATTACCCATTGTACCGCTTCATCGTTGGATGTTGCGTGTTCACGTTCAAGCGCCACCATCGATTGTTATGTTGCACTCAGGGGTGCTATTGAAAATCGGGGCATTCGGTCTCATTCGCTTTGGACTTGGACTATTTCCCGAGCAATTTCGACATTTTGCGTTATTCATTGCCATTTTAGGTGTTGTGAATTTGCTGTATGGAGCATTTTTAGCGTTCATTCAAGATGATTTTAAAATGGTACTTGCCTACTCAAGTATTTCTCATATGGGCATTGTCTTAATCGGGTTAGGAGCGCTCAATGAAGCCGGAATCCAAGGTGCGATTTTCCAAGTTGTGTCACACGGATTCATTTCTGCTTTACTGTTCTTGCTTGTAAGCATCTTTTACGAGCGAGTTCATACGACCATGCTAGGGAATTTAGGGGGAGCGGCAAAAGCGATGCCGCTAACAGCTGGATTTTTGCTAGCGGGAGCGATGGCTTCGCTCGGGTTGCCAGGAATGTCTGGATTTATTAGTGAGTTCACCGCGTTTTTAGGTCTATTTAAAGTAGCGCCTATCATTGCTGCTATTGGTACAATTGGCATTATTATGACAGCTGTTTATTTATTGCGTGCGGTATTAAACATTACGTACGGCACAGCAAAGCGTGACTACGGAGAAGTTGTCGATATTCAAGTGATTGAAATCGTTCCTGTACTAGTGCTTTTAGGGCTTATTATTTTCATTGGTGTGTACCCACATATTTTAGCGCATCCATTGCAAGCAACGATTGAAACGATGCTAGACGGGTTAGGAGGGTGAGAGAAATGAAGTGGGAGACTTTAGTTCAGTATAAATGGGGAATGATGACACCAGAATTCATCATTCTTGGTGTGGCGACCATTCTCTCGCTCATCGACCTATTCATGCCAAGAGGCAAAGATCGTCGGCTGCTTGCATGGTTTGCGTTCGTGGGAGTTGCGATTGCGTTTGTTTCTGTTATTGGACTTCTTCCAGCTAATACGGCATCCATTTTATACGATACGTTTCGCCTTGATGCATTTGCAAAAGCCTTTAAGCTCCTTTTATTGGCAGGAGCGGCGCTTGTTTTGTTGCTGGCGCTTGATTATAAGCCAAAAGAGGGGATAAAGTATCGCGGCGAATTTTATTATTTATTTTTAACAGCCTTACTTGGCGCGATGATGATGACATCAAGCGGAGATTTAATAACGTTATTTGTAGGTTTGGAACTTTTATCCGTGTCCTCTTATATCTTGGCAGGGCTAAGGAAAACATGTAGACTGTCAAATGAATCAGCGATGAAATACGTCATTAATGGCGGAATTTCAACAGCGATGACGTTATTTGGCATGAGTTATGTATTCGGATTAACCGGTTCGACGAACTTAAAAAAGATCGCGGTGCAATTAAGTACGCTCACTGATGGTGGTCAACAATATTTGCTTGCGCTGGCTTTTCTCATTTTATTCGTTGGACTGTCATTTAAGCTTGCGTCTGTTCCGTTTCACATGTGGGCGCCCGATGTGTATCAAGGAGCACCGACTCCGGTTACGGCTTTTTTAAGCGTTGTGTCCAAAACAGCTGGATTTGTCATTGTTTTGCGCCTATTTATTACAATATTTGCGGCTGCTCCATCGCATGGAAAAGACCCGTCATCAATGTTGTTATCCATGCAAGATTATATTGCCTTTTTAGCAGGAGCGACGATGATTATCGGAAATACGATTGCGTTAAAACAACGAAATGTCAAGCGTCTATTCGCTTATTCAAGCATCGCCCATGCCGGTTACGTCTTAGTCGGCTTTGCAGCGATGTCATGGGTGATGGTGGACTCAATATGGTTTTATTTCGTTGCTTATTTGCTCATGAATCTTGGTGCCTTTGCGATTTTACAAGTGATTTCAGATCAGTCAGGTTCAGAAGATATCAGCCATTTTGCGGGGCTTTATAAACGAAATCCGTTCATGGCAATGACAATGGGCATTTTCTTACTGTCTCTTGCCGGTATACCGGGAACCGCAGGCTTTATTGGAAAGGTAAATATCTTTTTAGGGGCGTTCATGACAGAACCAGCTCACTATGTACTCGCTGCTATTATGATTGCCACAACAGTCGTATCCTATGTATATTACTTTGGATTATTTACCCAAATCTTTTTCCGCCCGACAGCTGAGCATGAGCCTATCAAGTTGCCGCTTGGTGTAACCATTGTGGTTATTGTTTGCGCTGTTGGTACCATTTTATTTGGGATTATCCCAAGCCTGGCCTATAACTTTTTAGATCAATTTCAACATTTTGGCGATTTTCTTCAGTAACGTTACAATATATATAGAAGGGGCAAACTTCCCCCTTCTTTTTTCATCGGTCGAAAGGAGTGTCATACATCATGCTGCCAAGCCTTGGTCAACAAGCATTAGTAAGCATTATGGCCCACCTTGTTTTTATTGCGTTAACATGGTGGACGCTGCAAGGGGTGCATATTGAAAAGATTTTAAAGCCGAACCGTGTATTTCAAGCACGCCTGTTCTATATTTTATTGACGATTGCTATTGGTTCAACAGTCGGAAATTTTTTCTTGGACTACTTATCTTGGTCGAAGCAGTTGCCATTTATATTCGGAGGCGAGTAAAAAATTGGCTCGCCTTTTTTGCTGATGATGTTGAACCGAAATAAACGCAAAAACCCCTCATCTTTTTTCTGATTTTGTCGAGTTTTTTCGCGTATGTTCACTTCCAATCTGGCAACACTAACAATAAGGAGAGGAAGTGAAACGGTATGAAGATGAAAAAAAGAGAACTGATAATATTGGCAATCTTATTGACCATTATTGTGATGTGTCACTACTCCTTCGGCGAGGCTAAAGGGAAAGAGCCGCTGCAAGAAATAGAAAAAATGGCTCATGTATTACAAAAAAACGGTGCGCATATTCAAGAATGGACCATTTACACAAGAGAGTATATCCCAACCGTGAAAAATGATCAGGCTTTTTTGAAAAAGTTAAACGAGCTAAAGAAACAAAATAATCAATTTCGATGGACGTTAGAAACAGAACACGACATTCGTAAAGCAACAGGGTTGTATAAACATTCCTCCATTCAAGAAAAAATTCAACTTGTTACTACCGTCACAAACGAACAGCCCCAAACGTATATCCTCTATGAGGTCAAAGGATTAAATTGGAGCGAAAAAACTCGAAGAGAAGCGAGCGGAACCATAAAAAACACAACATTTCAACTCTTTACGAAACAGCCTACATTTTTCTCTTGTGTAAAAGGGGAATTCAGTGATAAGATGAAAGGTGTTTTGTTAAAACAAGCTTATCACCTTCTACATGAATTTCAAGCCACACCAATTGAAGCATTGCGGGAAGAGACATTTGTCTCCGTATCTGCATATACTAGGCAGTGGGAGAACGCTCTTCCGACCAACAGACATCCGATGAATATTCAGCTTGCATTACGAAAGGAAGGATTGGGCCAAAAGACTACGGTTGTAGTTGGAACCCCAATCATTACGATTGAATATTAATATAGAGAAATTGGACGCGGAGGGGAATACCTTGGAAAAAATCATCGTCCGTGGCGGAAACCGGTTAAGCGGCACCGTAAAAGTCGAAGGAGCGAAGAATGCCGTTTTGCCTGTCATCGCCGCAACCTTATTAGCGAGTGAAGGAAAAAGTGTCATTCATGATGTACCTGCTCTCTCCGATGTGTATACGATCAGTGAGGTACTGCGTTATTTAAACGCAGAAGTAATGATAGACGAAAATAAAATCACTGTAGATGCATCACGAGAGCTAAAGTTAGAAGCCCCGTTTGAATATGTACGCAAAATGCGTGCTTCTGTTCTTGTAATGGGTCCGTTACTTGCAAGAAATGGTCGTGCCCGCGTGGCCTTGCCAGGCGGTTGTGCGATTGGTTCACGTCCGATTGACCAACATTTAAAAGGGTTTGAAGCGATGGGCGCTTCCGTGAAAGTCGGGAACGGCTTTATTGATGCGGAAGTAAACGGAAAACTTCGCGGGGCAAAGATTTACTTAGATTTTCCAAGTGTGGGAGCAACAGAAAATATCATGATGGCTGCCGTGTTGGCAGAAGGAACAACTATCATTGAAAACTGTGCTAAGGAGCCAGAAATTGTTGATTTGGCCAACTTTTTAAACGCAATGGGAGCGAAAGTGCGCGGTGCCGGAACAGGAACAATTCGTATTGAAGGGGTAGAAAAGTTAAGCGGCACAACACATACTGTCATTCCTGATCGCATCGAAGCAGGTACGTTCATGGTAGCGGCAGCTATTACAGGAGGAAACGTCCTTGTTCAAGGTGCTGTTCCAGAGCATTTGAGCTCACTAATTGCGAAAATGGAAGAAATGGGTGTAACCATTATTGAGGAAGAGAACGGTTTACGCGTCATCGGCCCAGAAAAATTAAAAGCCGTCGACATCAAAACGATGCCGCATCCAGGGTTTCCAACTGATATGCAATCACAAATGATGGCATTATTGTTAAAAGCAGAAGGAACTAGCATGATTACGGAAACGGTATTTGAAAACCGTTTTATGCACGTCGAAGAATTTCGTCGTATGAACGCAGACATTAAAATTGAAGGGCGCTCTGTTATCATTAACGGACCTTGTAACCTACAAGGGGCCGAAGTAGCAGCGACTGATTTGCGTGCAGCGGCTGCGTTAATTTTAGCAGGATTAGCTGCAGAAGGGTACACCCGTGTAACGGAGTTGAAGCATCTTGATCGCGGCTATGTTCGTTTTCATGAAAAATTAGCTGCTCTTGGTGCTGATATCGAGCGTATCAATGAAGAAAGCAATATTGCTGTCGAGGATGCCAAGGTAAAGGATCTCAACCTCTAAGACAAAGAAAAACGACCGTCAACTACGTAAAAAACAGTAGTGAATGGTCGTTTTTAATTTTCCGTTTGTTTTCGCCAAGAGAAGAAGAGTTGTGATACAGTTATAAAAAGCAATTTATGTTAGAAAGAAGGTTGAATGGATAGAAGAGCCTTTGAAGCGGTTTATTTATGGTGCAGATGAAAGATTTGGCTGATTGAACAATGTAGAAATTCGGTTAAATGTATTAGAAAAAGTTTAAGAGAAGAACAAGAACGGACATTAATGTATAGTAGCATAACAGTCAGTGATGTGCTGACGATATTAACGAATAAGTACTGAAGAAACGCTAAGATATTAGTCTACTAGCGGAAGAACAGCAAGTCATATCCCAGCGCATTAGCTACATAATATCACGGAATGCGTCAGGAATCGGTCTTTTATTATATGGCAGATTAATAAGAGAAAGAGAATTTGAAATACGCGAATTGAGGTGAGAAGCTGTTTCAAACATGCAGAAAAAGTGGGCGAGCAGTATTGGGAAGTGATAGAGCTGGTCGCAGCGAGAATTCAGTAGGAAGTACGAACTCAAAGAGAAGTTCTTTTTGTTCTTTCCATCCTATTGATAGATCACTAAAAGAAGTTGTCATATATACTTGTCCAAGCCCATAACTATGTAATAACGAAACGGCAGCCATTACTCTGATGGCGACCGTTTATTTATGCAAGCACATATGACCGCGCCTGCAAGATCGCCGGAAAAAGGATGATTTCGTCCTTATGCTTGCGCTTGAAAAATTCATATTGGGGGCTCGGACTATGAAACGTGTAAAACCACTCATCGTACTAGTTTCTTTTTTATTTTTCGTTGTATTACTTATCCCGACTCTATTAGTCATTCCGTTTAGCGACAAAGAGGACGGGAAACTAGCTGAAGAGCTTCGTAAGCAGCAGGCAGTGCAGACGGTCAAAGCTAAAACGCAAGAAAGGGGACCGGCTGTAGAGGTAGCAGTGTACCGCAGCAAAGAAAAACGTATTGAGCATATTCCGCTTGAGCAGTATGTGATCGGTGTCGTCGCAGCGGAAATGCCGGCTGAATTTGAAATGGAGGCACTTAAGGCGCAAGCACTAACAGCAAGAACCTATATTGTCAAACAAATGCTTAATGATCAACCAATTAGTTTGCCAAAAGGAGCCAATGTCACCGATACAATCATGCATCAAGTCTATTACAGCAATGAAGAGTTAAAACAGCTTTGGGGCAATGACTACGACTGGAAAATAAAAAAAATCACCGAAGCGGTGGAAGCAACTCGTGGACAGATTTTGACGTATAATAATGTTCCTATTGAAGCTTCGTTTTTCTCGACAAGCAACGGCTTTACGGAGAACTCAGAAGCATATTGGGAAAATGAATTCCCTTACTTAAAAAGTGTAGCGAGTCCGTGGGATAAACAGTCGCCGAAATTTTACAACCAAACAGTTATGTCGGTTGCTGAATTTCAACAAAAATTAGGAGTCACTTTGCCGAAAGACGGGTCCGTCGGTGTTGTCATTTCACGAACACCGGGAAAACGTGTGGATGTTGTTGAAATTAATGGAAAGCGGTTCAAGGGAAGAGAAGTGCGTGAAAAACTAGATTTAAAGTCGACGGATTTTACATGGGTACGTAAAGGGGATGAAATTGTTATTACAACAAAAGGATATGGACACGGTGTTGGTATGAGTCAATACGGAGCGAATTTTATGGCAAAGGAAGGAAAAACGTATGATCAAATTGTAAAGTACTACTATCAAGGCGTGACTATTTCCTCAGCAACAGCTTTTTTAAACAAGCTCACCGTGAAAAAGTAGAGCGAGGCGTATTTCCGCCTCTTTTTTTTGCATAAAATCACCCTTTTTTCAAAAAATAAATGAAAAAATAGTTTGATCATGTATATATTTTCCTCTTTCTGTTCAAAATGGTTGCTGAGGTGATGAATAATGAGAGAGGAAGAAAAGAAACAAACTTCTCCGACAAGACCAAGTTTACAGCGTTTGCTCAGAAAGCGTTGGGTGTTTCCAGCCATTTATTTAACGAGTGCTGCGTTAATTTTAGCAGGAGTACTTTGGTTCCAAAACAAAAATGACGGAAAAGTGGCAAAAGATGAGTATGAATATAGCCAAGACGTTCCGGGAACATCTCATCACAATGATCCAGCCGTCCCAGTTAATGAAGCAGTTGAAAATTTTGTGATGCCAGTCCTTGATCCAAACACTGTCGAAATTCAAAAACCATTCTATGATGACACCGCATCAAAAGAAGAACAGGAAGCAGCCCTTGTCTTTTATAATAATACGTATCATCCAAACCGCGGGATCGACATTGCCACGAAGGACGGCAAAACATTTGATGTTACCGCCTCTTTAAGCGGTACTGTGACAAAGGCAGAAAAGGACCCGATTTTAGGTTATGTGGTGGAGATTGAGCATGACAAAGGCGTTACGACTGTTTATCAATCTCTTGCAGACCTAAAAGTTAAATCTGGTGATAGCGTTAAACAAGGACAAGTCATCGGCAAAGCGGGACAAAGCCAATTTAATCAAGAGGCAGGCATTCATGCCCACTTTGAAATTCGCAAAGACGGCAAGCCGGTAAACCCAATCGATTACTTTGATAAACCGGTCACTGCTTTAACTGAACAAAAGGCTGGAGAGCAAAACGCAACTGACCAAAACAGTGAGCAAACAACAGATGAACAATCTCAAACAGATAAACAATCACAATCTGACGAAGAAACTCAATCGAAAGATCAATCAACAGATGAGAATACAACAACAGCACCAAATGAACAAGAGCCATCTTCTTCTAAAACGCCAGACGCTTCCATTGGAATGGCAAGAGCGTAATTTTTAGTTCAAAAAGAATCACCTACTCCTTCTCGTAAATGAAGAAGGGGTAGGTGATTTTTTTCATAACATACATACTCAAAATAGAAAAGGAAAAACATTTCGTGAGTCGAATAAGGAATGGTATATAAACGAAAAAGCAACTAGGTCATCTAGTGAGTACGCCAAAAGGATGTCGGTATTCCATACGCGATGTCCAATCATAAACGGAAAAAATCACTATGTTGTTTAGTAGGATGATGAGAAGAAAAAGGAGAGGAGACGATGCTGCAGCTTGATTATTTGCACTACCCATATTCTTCACAACGGATGACGACGTTTGCCGCCAATGGAATGGTCGCTACGTCGCAACCGTTAGCAGCTCAAGCAGGGCTGGATATTTTAAAAAAAGGCGGCAATGCCATTGATGCGGCGATTGCCACCGCAGCATGTTTGACAGTTGTTGAGCCGACTTCAAACGGAATTGGCGGCGATGCATTTGCACTTGTTTGGGTGAACGGGGAACTTCATGGATTGAATGCAAGCGGCTATTCGCCAAAAGCAATATCGATTGAAGCGGTAAAAGAACGGGGATATAATGAAATGCCAAAACATGGATGGGTCCCTGTGACTGTTCCGGGAGCCCCGGCGGCTTGGGTCGCTTTGTCAAAGAGGTTTGGAAGACTGCCGCTAACGGAAGTATTAAAACCAGCCGTTGAATATGCAGAAAATGGTTATCCGATTTCACCGATATTAGGGAAGTACTGGAACTACGCGTTTCGTGAGTTTCAAACTTATCTGAAGGGGCCCGAATTTGCAAGCTGGTTTGAAACATTTGCTCCTCGAGGGAGAGCGCCGAAAATCGGGGAAGTTTGGGCTTCGAAAGACCATGCTGATACATTGCGTTCCATCGCAAAAACAGAGGGCGAAAGTTTTTACCGAGGAGAATTAGCAGAAAAAATTGCTGCGTATTCAAAACAATATCATGGTTTTTTATCTTTCGACGATTTAGCCGAATACGAAGTCGAGTGGGTCAAACCGATTTCCGTTCATTATCGGGGTTACGATGTATGGGAGATTCCCCCTAACGGGCAAGGATTGATTGCGTTAATGGCATTGAATATCATGAAGGAATTTGACATTCCTAATATCCCAACAATAGAGACATACCATCAACAAATCGAAGCGATGAAACTGGCCTTTGTAGATGGACAAACATACATTACCGATGCTCGTTACATGAAGCACTCTGTCGATGAGCTATTATCAGAGGAATTTGCCCGGTCAAGACGAAAGCTGATTGGCGAAGAAGCGTTATTTCCTGAACCGGGGACGCCGTCAAAAGGGGGGACGGTTTATTTAGCAACAGCTGATCGAGAAGGCAATATGGTTTCCTTTATTCAAAGCAACTACATGGGCTTTGGCTCCGGTCTAGTCGTGCCGGGAACAGGAATCGCTTTACAAAACCGCGGACATAATTTTTCCCTCAATGAAACACACGATAATCGGTTAGCACCGCGAAAGAAAACGTATCATACGATTATTCCGGGATTTCTTACAAAAGGAAAGGAACCGATAGGACCATTCGGTGTCATGGGCGGCTTTATGCAGCCGCAAGGGCATTTGCAAGTGGTGATGAATACGATCGACTTTCATTTAAACCCGCAAGCGGCGTTAGATGCACCAAGATGGCAATGGATAGAAGGGAAAAAGATTCTCGTCGAGCATCACTTTCCTCACGACATCGCTCAGGCCTTAGCCCGAAAAGGACACGACATTCACGTCGCCCTCGATTCAGGTGCATTCGGACGCGGACAAATTATTTGGCGCGATCCGCATACAGGAGTGTTGGCTGGAGGTACAGAAGCCCGTACTGACGGAATGGTTGCTGCTTGGTAGTTTGGTGAAAAAAGCATAAAGGGTTGAACGAAAAAACGAACCTGCCTTTTACATCAAGGCAGGTTTTCATAACCTTAATAATGCAATGTTATGTGAATCAGTAAGACATTCCGCTTTTTTATCCCGCAATGTTTGTTGAAAACTAATCTTCATTCTTGAGGCGGTACGTACCTTTGCCGGGGACAGACGTTGCTTTCAGCGTTAAAGCGATGACCACAGCTTTTCTTATTCCACCGTAAACGTCACTTTGGCCTTTGCATTCGGCCAATTTGGGTCGGCAAGCCACCATTCGAGCGTATAGTGACCTTTCGGTAATGATTCGAACGTTTCCGTAAAGACAAGTTCCTCCCCTTGTTTTAATGGGCGCTCTTCGTAAATTTGGATAAACGCTTTTCCTTCGCTGAACTGCTTGACCTTTTTCCCATCGCGATACAAAATGTAGTCATATTTTTTTCCACTTGTAAATGTGATTTTTTGCACGCGTTCCGTTTGATTTTTCACCATAAACGTAAACACATATCGATTGTTTTTCTTTTCATATACAAGCGATGGTTGTAATGTGCCTGCGACAATTCCACCGTGATGATGCTGCGGTTGCTTTTGCGGGGGAGTATCTTTTGCCTCCGATTTCATCATGCTGTTTGAAGTAAAAAACACCCCTACTGCGGCTAGACCAGCAAACAATCCCAACCATCCAATGATTCGCCCTTTTCCCATCATGATTCACTCCTTTCTATCTATAGTCGTTCCCATTTTTTATCTTGTTACAAAAAAATTATGGAAAATCTCTTGTCCTCCTTGATATTTCTGGCATATATGAACCATTTGTCTAATAAAATGTTACAAACTTAACAACAACGAGAGTGTTTGAGGTGGGGATCGTCTGTAACAGCAAGAATGGAGTCCGAGATGCTTTCGAAATGAACAAGTGGAAGAGCTTTTTATCATCAACGAAGCGAGTCTCATTTCACACTTCTCACATCCAACTTAGGGAGGGCGAGTGGTGTGCACGATTACATCAAAGAGCGTACTATCAAGATTGGAAAGTATATCGTGGAGACGAGGAAAACCGTTCGCGTTATCGCGAAAGAATTTGGCGTTTCCAAAAGTACCGTTCATAAAGATTTAACCGAGCGGCTCCCCGAAATTAATCCGGAGCTAGCAAGCGAGGTTAAAGAAATTCTTGATTATCATAAATCAATTCGTCATTTGCGTGGAGGTGAAGCAACAAAGAAAAAATATAAAAAAGAAACGATTCAATAAAAAATCTCTTCCTTGCGTCACATCTTTCCAAAAAAATAGTATCCTACTCCTATTCTTAATATGGTAAAATAATCAATTAGGAGTAATGTCAGGGTGAATGCAAGGAGGAACATATATGTTTGCAAGGGATATTGGTATCGACCTCGGTACAGCGAACGTACTGATTTATGTAAAAGGAAAAGGTATTGTTTTAAATGAGCCGTCCGTTGTTGCGATTGATAAAAATACGAACAAAGTATTAGCTGTCGGCGAAGAAGCAAGACGAATGGTAGGACGTACTCCTGGGAATATCGTTGCCATTCGGCCACTAAAAGATGGTGTCATTGCCGATTTTGACATCACCGAAGCGATGTTAAAACATTTTTTGAACAAACTGGATTTAAAAGGCTTTTTCGCCAAACCGCGCATTTTAATTTGTTGCCCAACGAACACGACATCCGTTGAACGAAAAGCGATTAAAGAGGCAGCAGAAAAAAGCGGCGGCAAAAAAGTATACTTAGAAGAAGAACCAAAAGTAGCGGCTATCGGTGCGGGCATGGATATTTTTCAGCCGAGTGGAAATATGGTTGTCGATATTGGCGGTGGCACGACAGATGTTGCCGTTCTGTCCATGGGCGATATTGTCACCGCCTCTTCCATTAAAATGGCCGGGGACAAGTTCGACATGGAAATTTTGAATTACATTAAGCGCGAATATAAATTGCTTATTGGTGAACGTACTGCTGAAGAAATTAAAATTAAAGTCGCAACTGTATTCCCAGGCGCACGTGATGAAGAAATTGATATTCGTGGCCGCGATCTTGTCACGGGGTTGCCGCGAACGATTACCGTTCGTTCTAGAGAAATTGAGAATGCGCTTCGTGAACCGGTCGCTCTGATTGTACAAGCTGCTAAAAGCGTATTAGAACGTACACCACCTGAGCTGTCTGCAGATATTATCGATCGCGGTGTTATTTTAACAGGAGGCGGTGCACTGTTGCACGGCATTGACCAGCTGTTGTCCGAAGAGTTAAAGGTTCCGGTATTAGTGGCGGAAAACCCAATGGATTGCGTTGCCATTGGAACAGGGATTATGCTCGACAATATTGACCGGGTACCTAATCGCCACCTCATTTAACTTCAAATACCGCTAAACAAAGTTCTATCACAATGATCATTTTAGAGCGGACACAGGGTGTGCAGGGAGGCTGCTGGCTATCGCCTATAATTAACCGCTTCTCTGATAAGTGGTGATAAATTTACCACTCGCTTATGTCTTCATCGTAAGTATGGAAATGGTACCTATTCGCATTTTTCCGATTTTTGCCTTATAATGAGAGTAGACAAAAAGTGTACAATATCAAGCGGGGTGACGGTCCTTGTTACGAGGGTTCTATACAGCTGCCGCTGGCATGCTTTCTGAGCAACGGCGCGTGGAAATGCTAACGAATAATATGGCCAATGCAAATACACCGGGATATAAAGCTGACCAATCAACATTGCGGGCGTTTCCAGAAATGCTTCTCGCACGTTTAGATCAAACAACGATTCCTACAAAAGAACCGAGGTCTTTTCCACTGCGACCAACGCTTGGAGCCATTAACACTGGCGTTTATATGCAAGAACTCATTCCAAATTTTGGGCAGGGTGACATAAAAGAGACAGGACAAGCAACCGACCTCGCCCTTGTTGACGGCATACTGCCGGTTGATGCGGCAACAGGAACAAAAGGTGCGCTCTTTTTTGTTGTCGAAAATGAAAATGGCGACATTCGCTATACAAGAAATGGTAACTTTACATTGGATGCACAAGGCTTTTTAACGACGAACGAGGGCTTTTACGTATTGGATGAAAATGGACAGCGTATTCAGTTGCCAAGTGCTGACTTTACTGTGACTTCAGACGGAACGATTGTTGCCAATAACAATCGTATTGCTCGGCTCGATATTGCGTTTGCTGCCAATCCCAATACGGTTGTGAAAGAAGGAAATGGTCTTTTCCGCAGCGAAAATGGTAGATTACCAAGCGCGGTTAACAATCCAAATGCGACATATCAAATTAAGCAAGGTTTTCTCGAACGCTCGAACGTCGATATTTCTCGCACTATGACTGATATGATGTCTGCGTACCGTGCTTTTGAGGCAAACCAAAAAATATTACAAGCGTACGATAAAAGCATGGACAAGGCTGTCAATGAAATCGGTCGCCTCAAATAACGGAGACGAGCTTAGGGGGATTTTACGTGCTACGTTCAATGATTACTGCAGCGAATACAATGAATCAACTGCAACAACAGCTTGACGTGATTAGTAACAATATTGCCAATAGCAATACTACCGGATTTAAACGTCGTGAAGCAAGTTTTGGTGAACTGCTTGTGCAGCAGTTTAATAACTTGCCGCGCGAACAGGTAAATCGCTTGACTCCTGACGGGGTACGACTCGGTGTTGGCGCAAAGCTAGCGGAAACAAATCTCGTTCTCAAGCAAGGTCCGATTATGCAAACGGGGCGGTCTTTAGACGTCGCTCTGACAAAAGAAGGACAATTTTTCCGCGTCCTTGTCCAAGAGGACAATGGAACGAGGGCGATCCGCTATACTCGGGACGGCGCTTTTTATTTGAGTCCATCGGCTAACAATCCGAATGAACTCATGCTTGTCACAAGCGATGGTCATCCTGTTCTCAACAGCAATAATGAACCCATCTTCATTCAAGACGGGTTTAAAAATATCACCATTTCTAACACAGGAACGCTGACTGTCACTGATCCAAACGGAAGAGTCACTCAAACAGTCGATCTTGGTATTACAACTATCCTTCGTCCGCAATTATTGCAGTCCGTTGGGGAGAATTTGTTCGCTCTTCCGAACTTAAATGCACTCAATGTCAATGAAGCAGATGTAATAGTCGATATGACTGGTAATTTACGTCAACAAATTGGTATGGAGCAAGGCGCGCTCGAGCAATCGAACGTTGAGTTATCGACCGAAGTAACTGATATGATGATTACACAACGCTCGTATCAAATGAACGCCCGATCAATTTCAATTTCCGATCAAATGCTCGGCTTAATTAATGGAATTCGCTCGTAGTGAGGGAGAAGTGGGGATGAATGAAGAACGCCAAGAGGAAAAACAAACAGAACAGAAGAAGCAGCGCTGGACATGGCAGCGTACCCGCTTAATCCCGATCTGGCTTCGCCTCGTTATTGTCGTTTTTCTCATGATCATAAGCACTGTGCTCGGTGCGATGATTGGCTACGGCGTCATTGGCGATGGCAAACCGTTCGACGTATTCAAACCGTCGACATGGCAGCGGATTGTTGATATTGTCGAGAAAGATGGAAAAGGTCAATAACAGGGAATAGGAAGGTACATGCCTTCTTTTTTTCTGTTATTCATCGCTTATTGTAAAGAAACGGTCTATGTTTGACTGAACAAATGTTACTTAGCAAGTGTCGTTGCGCGATTTTATTCGTTTATCCCTTAATGGCTTCTACTTCTCTAAACAGAAGATCGATATCTGTCTGTATCGTTTGTGACAGTTCTGATGTCCTTTCTTATATTTGGAGGGTCAATCCTCAACATTGTGTGATGTTTCAATGCATTTTTTATTTCTTTTAATCAAATTCAACAGTTATCAAGCTGTTGTTTGACATTTATTAAACGATTTTTCAATATGATCAAGCCAATGATTGACTTAAATAGTTTTCGGCGTTACTCAATCGGTGATTAACTTGTTGAAAGGCGTTTTCAAGGTTACTGAATCTCTCACTTACTTCCGAGCGGAACTCACGCATTTCTTACACGAACTGTTTTAACCGTTCTTCCATTTTTCTCACCTCCCTTTTATATTTACTCCATTGGAGAGGTACAAAAACAAAGGAGGCTTACATATGCTTGATATTCAACAAATTCAAGACATTATTCCACACCGTTATCCATTTTTATTAGTCGACCGTATTTTAGAAATCGAAGAAGGAAAGCGTGCGGTCGGTATTAAAAACGTCAGTGCGAACGAACAATTTTTCGTCGGTCATTTTCCGGAATATCCGGTGATGCCTGGTGTGTTAATCGTCGAAGCATTGGCACAAGTTGGTGCAGTAGCGATGTTGAAAAAAGAAGAAAACCGCGGTCGTCTCGCCTTTTTCACAGGCATTGACAATTGCCGATTTAAAAAGCAAGTGAAACCGGGTGATCAGCTTCGTCTCGAAGTTGAAATCATCCGCGCTAAAGGTCCGATCGGCAAAGGAAAAGGTATCGCTACCGTCGATGGGGAACTTGTCTGCGAAACAGAAATTATGTTTGCTCTTGGAGAAAAGAAAGACGCCTAACCAAATCCCCCTTTCCAAGGAACATTTTATTGCTGTCGAGGAAAGGGGGAATTTTGTCAAAAGTGTGCGTTTCCTGATAAAAAGAGAAAAAAGGGGCTAGAAGAAACGGTTCATCTGCTATTTAAAAATGTCATTGATAGTTGAGCTGCTTATTTTGATTAAATCATAAACCATATAGTTGAACGATACGGTGAATGAAACGAAGAACTTGAACGGCATGAATGTATGATCGAATCTCTTTCTTTCCGCTTCCTCAAGCAGAAAACTGAAATCAAGGATTTCAGACAAATAATGAGATTATAGGTGAAGACGTCTGCCCTCTTTCCGCAAAATTAAGGAAAGAGAGGTTTTTTTGCATGAAATTCTTCTTTCTGGGCAACATAAACAAGGACCGGTTTTTACATAGGTCACTTTATTATGTATGGAAAGGAGAAGGAAACATGAATAAAAAATGGCTTTTATTGAAGCTATTTGGTTCACTAGTCGCGATTATGCTTGCATCTGGTTGTAATTGGGGCAATGACAATGATAACAACCAAAATCCGCCACCGCCATCACAAAATCAAGACGTCAACGATACGGATATGAACCCGGCTGATGATATCAACCAAAACGATGACGTCGACAATAACAATAATCTCAATGACAAAAATCTCAATGACAACAACAACACGAATGTACCTCCAGGAGACGACACGAACAACGGACCTGGCGATGATGAAAACGATAACGTCCCAGACCGAGAAGATCCAATTGAAGACCAGAAAGATGTGAACGATAAAGATAACAAAGATGAATAGCAAAACGGGAGGCTGCCCCCAAGGTATAGGGGGCAGCCTTGTTTAGTATATAGTTTATCAACAGTGTTACATTAGCAAAAAATAAAGAGATACTCCTCGAAAGTTATAAGCAATAATAGGGAGTCTTTTTTTTCGAGGAATTTTGTGGTTCGGGAATTGTTCATCTCTCCGTTTTTGGTATTCTTGCCTTTCTCTGATGGAAGATGCTGTTTCCTCATCGTTTCGCATATGTTGAACATTAATTATTTTGATGCATTAATGAACCGAGGTGTCGATGTCACTGAAAGGATAGCCAAGCGAGATCGATGTCTTTTTGGAACGAAATGGAGCGTAAACACGCTCCATTTCGTTTGTTCATTGTCAATTTTTTTTAGAAAAATGTTCATATAACGTTCAAGACCACGATGGGTTCATACTTGTTTATTTCTTTACAATAATTCAGTAGCGACAGCTATAGTGGTCAAAAAGGGTGCTTGTTACGTAACAGCCAAAAGGTGTATGTCTTTATATGATTTTATAAAAAGGGTGTAGGAGCAATGAGAAGTATGAAATGGATTCCATCTCGATTTAATGCGATTTCACAAACAGAACGTGGTGAACTCATTCTTTACAATAGTTATACAGGGGCAATCGGTGTTGTGACAGAGGAAGAGAAAAAAACTGTGTTGCAAGCATTAAAGCGGAGCGGCATTGATCGAGACTTACTGCCTATTGAAAAAACGCTTGCCGAATGCGGGTTTCTTGTTTCACAGCAAGTGAACGAGGAAAAGCGTGCCCAATTTTTGCATCAAA
Organism: Thermaerobacillus caldiproteolyticus; assembly: GCF_015326725.1. Lineage (NCBI taxonomy): Bacteria > Bacillati > Bacillota > Bacilli > Caryophanales > Anoxybacillaceae > Thermaerobacillus > Thermaerobacillus caldiproteolyticus. The sequence goes on along the minus strand of NZ_CP064060.1, from coordinate 2,944,499 downwards.
CGTTACATCGGACGGATACGATGCACCTTATTGTACTTCCTACAGAAGCATGTAATTTTCGTTGTACATACTGTTATCAAGATTTTTCGCGCGGAAACATGAGCCGCGATGTTGTCAATGGGTTAAAACATTTTTTTGAAAATAAAATTCCTAGATTGGAACATCTTACGGTCAGTTGGTTTGGTGGAGAGCCTCTATTAGCGCTTGATATCATCGAAGAATTAAGCGAAACGATAGTAGAATGGACCGATCGGCACGACGTAACCTATCAAGCGGAAATGTCAACGAACGGCTATTATTTATCAAAAGAAACACTGCAAACGTTATTGAAATATAAAGTGAATCGTTTTATGGTGACACTCGATGGAAGCAAAGACGTGCATGATTCGCGCCGAGCACTAACGAATCGAGGACCTACGTATGAAACGATACTTAACCATTTGAAAGATATACAAACATTAAATGATTCGTTTGAAATTTACCTGCGCATTAATTTTGATGAAGACAACCTTTCACACATTCCGCATTTTTTAGAAGAGTTAGCTTGTTATTTTGCGGGAGACCCGCGCTTTCAAATTTTCTGTCGCCCTGTTGGTAAATGGGGGGGAGCAAACGATGAAGGATTACCGATATGTGACAATCGTACAGCAGAAACGAAAATATGGGAGTTTACGGAATTTGGCATAAATCGTGGGTTAAATATGAGTTCGATCATTGAGTCGATGTTAATGCCTACTGGGGCGGTTTGTTATGCGGCAAAGCCACATTCGTTTGTCATTGGTGCCGATGGTCAAGTGTATAAATGTACTTGTTTCCTTCAGGAGGAATATAACCATGTTGGGCGGCTTCATGCCGATGGAACAATGGACGTTGATTTCGATAAATTAGCCTTATGGGTCACGTCAGGAGAAGAACAAGATGAACATTGTCAGGCGTGCTTTTTTCGTCCTGCATGTCAAGGGAATCATTGCCCATTGTATCGCATACGTAAAGGAAAGCGTCCTTGCCCTTATGAAAAGCGAAAAATTAAACAAGTGTTGCGCTTACTTCATGCACAACAATCTGAAACAAAGTAACTTAACGGTGATGCGATGATTTTGCGCTACAAAGTGTTTTTTAATTCTTGACAGTGAATTTTTTTACTTACTAAGAAAGGAGGTGGAAAGATGCGTATTTTGCGTCCAGCTGTATCCCCAATCGCAGCGTCTAACTCAGGAAGACTTTCTAAATCTGTTCCGGGCAACTTAAAATAGGTAGCCTGTACGCGAAAAGTGCGGAAAGTAACATTGGCGATGGGGGGCATTAGGAGGGGATAAGCTGTCACAGTTTTATCTTAATTGATTCCTCCGGGTAAACGCCTCGATGGATGATTTTATTAGTAGTACTTACTCCATCGACAGGCTGTTTTCTAAACAGCTCCCCATCTAGCTGGTTTTCCTTTTTATTTCTTTTTGAACTAAGCGATCATAATTTTCTCGAATATCTTCAATCTTTTCTACTGTTGTTTTTGTTTCTGATAACAGGCTAAAATAGGATTGCATTGATATTCTTTTTTGCCGATGAAATGAAGAAAGGGCTGAATCCCAAAAGTGTTGGGACAGCCCCTTGAATATTATTTTTGATGCATATTTTCACGATCGTTTTGGCGCCAAGGCGGTCGATTCTCTTTTAATGAGTTTAGAAGAGAGGAGAATTTCTTGGAACGGTTCGTTTTTGTTTTCCATTCTCCAGAAAAGCAGTTCGACCGCTCTTCTACCGTAAAGTTCCAAATCAATATCAACCGTCGTCGTTTTCGGCGTAGAGATTTTTGATAATTGACCATTATCGTAACTGCATATGGATGCTTGATCAGGAACTTGAATGCCTTGTTGTTTTAAGCCCGAGTTGACTAAAAATCCTAACCTGTCATTAGCGCAAAACCAAGCAGTTGGTTGCTGCTCTAATTGCTGAATATACTGGAGAATGACTTCTTCTTTTTCTTCCGCATTTTTGAAAATAAACTCCTCGTTTGGTTCGATGCCATATTCCCGCAACGCGAGCAAATATCCTTCATAACGTTCTTCATAGCTAGGCAAATATTTCACATTGCCGACAAAAGCGATGTCACGATGATTTAATTCAATTAAATGTTGTACCGCAAGATAAGCACCAAAACGATTATTGGTTAGCACGGCATCCGCATGAATATTAGGGTGATGGTAGTCAACAAGCACAGTCGGAATATCGGTAGAGATGACTTTATTAATATATTCGGTACTGATGTGCGAAAGAATTAAGATTCCATCCACCATCTTATTTTCGATGAAAGAAGGTAAAATAAGGTTTTCTTTTTGATCGCGATTAATCGATTGAATGTGTAAGTTCATGCCCCGTTTTACGACTTCTTTTTCAATGCTCAAATAAATTTCTCCAAAAAAATTTTTAAAGGAGAACGCAAAATCGGAAGCGATTAATCCGATGTTCCCTGTTCTTCCTGGTTTCTTTTGCTTTCGTGCTCCTGGATATTGATAGCCCATTTCCTCAGCCACACGTTTAATTCGCTCCCGAGTTTCTTCGCTCACGCCTTCTTTTCCTCTTAAGGCTTGCGATACCGAATTCTTCGATATATTTAATTGATCGGCAATATCTTGCATCGTTACTTTCTTTTTCATATGGCAACACCTACTATTCTAATAGACCTCAGCACCAAGTGTTTAATGATGCGGTTGAAACATGGTCTCGATTTCTTGAAATAGGTCATTGATAATCAACATGACAGCAAAGCAGAAAGGACCAATTAAGAAGTATACAGATACCTTAGGAATATAATAAAGGATGAAACCTGTAAATAAAAGCAAAGCAAGTAGCAATAATGTTGTTTTCCATTTCGTGAATGAACACCATACTGATAATTTTAACACCGATTTATTGGTAATGAAAAAACGAGAGAGCAAAGGATATACATATAATCCTACTAATACATTCATGATTAAAAGTGAATATAATAGTGGACGAATATAATGACCGATTGGATAGTTTTTTAAAAATGCGATATCAGCAATTAATATTGTAATAAGAATACACTGAATTGAAAAGAAGAGAGCGGATTGAACGAAATTTACTTTCAAGCTCTTAAAAAACGTTTTCGTTATTTCTACTTGTTTTTCTTTCACTAATTTCCCCATGACACTAAAGGATGCAGTAAGGGCAGGTCCCATTGGAATCGTAACAAGAAATAAGATCAACCACGTGAATAGATTGGAGTAATCCCACTGAAAGAGCAGAAATAAGGATGCAGGGATACATAAGAGGAAAAAGTACACATTACATAAGATGAACCAGTAAGTATAAAGAATGATTCGGTAAAACATATTATCTTGTAAATCAGCTGTTGGAAGCATCAGAACCGACCTCAATCCCTTAAAGATAAGTATAGAGGATTTAAAGGAATTCTCCTTTAAATCCCGTATTAACCTTTAATTCCAGTAACAGAAATTCCCTCAACAAAGTATTTTTGCATCGCGAAGAAAAGGAGAAGTGTAGGCAATAATACTAAAATGGAAGCGGCCATTAATGGGCCCCACTCGACTTTCGTCATTCCGTTAAACATCGCGAGACCTAATTGTAATGTAAATTTGTTCGAATCATTTAAGTACATTAATGGTCCTAGTAAGTCGTTCCACGAACCTTGGAAGGAAAATAATCCAATGGTGATTAAAGCAGGCTTGGATAATGGGAGAAAGATTTTATAAAAGATTTGGAATCTTGTTGCCCCGTCGATTAAGGCGGCTTCTTCTAATTCCCTTGGTATCGTTAAAAAGAATTGACGCAACAGAAACACAAACACGGCTTGCCCACCGAAAAAGGCAGGGACGACGAGAGGTTTGAATGTGTTAATCCATCCAAGTTTTTCAAACATCATAAATACAGGAATCATCGTAATTTCTCCAGGCAGCATGATTGTCGATAAAAGAATAATAAACCAAATATTTCTACCTGGGAAGTCGAAGCGAGCGAACCCATAAGCAACAAGGGCAGAAATAAACACTTCGGCAAATACTCGACATCCTGTAATGATAACTGTGTTTTTTAAATATAGAAAAAATGGAATATCGGTGACGGCACGTCGATAGTTTTCCCAATAGAAAGAATCAGGAAGCCATTTTGGCGGAATTTGAAAGATGATGTCTCCGGATTTTAATGAGGTGGAGATCATCCAAAGTAATGGCAATACCGTTGCCGCAGATGCGATGATCAGAAACAGGTAGACAAAAAAGGCTTGAATTTTTTTTCGCTGTGGGTTTGTTAACGTAAATGTCAAGAGGATTCCCCTCCTTAACCGTTGATTTCCGTCCCTTTTAAACGATTCATTTCTGAACCTTTTAAACCATTGATTTCCGCACCTTTTAAACGGTTGATTTCGTAACCTTTGAATACGTTTTTCTCGAATGTCTTTTTCTTTTTTGATTTTGAGCTTTGAATTTCACCGGCATAATAAACCCATAAAGGTGATGTTTTAAAAACAAGCAACGTTAAAAGCAAGATGATGACAAAAAGGACCCATGCCATCGCTGTCGCGTATCCCATTTTATAAAAATTAAAGGCATTTTCGTATAAATAGACCATATAAAATTTTCCTTGATTTTCAGCACCGCCAATAATATAAGCATCATTAAACTTCCGGAATGAGCCGATAATTCCCATGACGAGATTGTAAAAAATTACTGGGCTCAGCATCGGAAGGGTAATATGGCGGAATTTGTGCCACCAATTTGCCCCGTCAATTTCCGCTGATTCATATAAACTGCGGGGGATATCTTGTAATCCTGCAAGGTATGTTAGCATTCCGCCGCCGGCTCCCCAAATGGCCATCATCACATAGGAAGGTAAAACCCAAGACGGATCGCCAAGCCAGTTCGGTCCAGAGATACCAATGTATGATAATAGTAAATTAATCAAACCGTAATCAGGATCGAGAATCCATCTCCATAAAAGAGCAATGGATACGCCAGATACAACGGCGGGAAGATATAAGGCTGTACGGAACAAATAGATTCCTTTTACTTTCACATTCACAATGGCGGCAATGGTTAAGGAAGATATGATTCCTAAAGGAATAGCAAATATAGCATATAAAGCGGTGACTTTCAGCGAGTTTAGGAAATTGGGATCTTTAAATAGGTTGATATAATTGTCTAAACCAATAAATTTCGGTGCGGTGAAGGAGTTCCAATCGGTAAATCCGATATAAAAGGCAAACGATATTGGAAACAATGTAAAGATGAAAAATCCAAGGATCCATGGTGATATAAACAGCAATCCTTCGTATTTCTTTAACAACTTCTTCATTTTTATCAACCTCTTTTTAACTCAGTAAAGTAAGAATAAGCTGACTTTCATCAGCTTATTCTTACGTAAGGGGATATTATTGACCTAAGATTTTGCGAAGTGCTTCTGCAGCGTCTTTTGCTGCTTTTTCTGGGGATTTTTTGCCTAGAAGAATTGGCTCGTATAATTCTTGCCAAATGGCGTTATCAAGTTCGTTTTGCTGCTTCTGGTTATTGAAGCCGCGTGCCATTTTTGCACTTTCTTTGATGATATCAACCGCATATTTTTTATCTGGACGAATTTTTTCTACCTTTTCTAAGTCTGATTTTGTAGGAGGAAGTATTTTCCAATCGTGAATCGCATTTGTCAAGTCAACTAATGCTTCCGCGGCGACTTTTTTGTTCTTTGTATTGTTCGACATGACTGTGTGGGCAATCCAACTGAAAGTTGCTTCTGTTTTGGCATGAGGCACTTTTGTCATGCCGATTTCGAAAGCATTTCCGACTTGTTTTTCGAAATCGTCGCCAGCACCACCGAAGAACATGGCGACCTTTCCTGTTTTAAACATTTCTGGACCGCCCGTATTTTGTGCTTGAGTTTTAGTAGGTGTTACCTTGTCCACATTAATGAGTTTATTCAACATTTTAATACCTTCAATGGCTTCTGGCTCATCGATGCGAACTTTCCCATTTTTATCAATAATTTCTCCGCCATATGTCCAAACCCATGTTGCAATTGGTGGCCAGCCATCGATAACCGTTCCAAATTGATCTACTTTCCCGTCGTGATTCGTATCTTTTGTTAAAGCTTTTGCCGCTTTTTCAAAGTCTTCCCATGTCCAGTCTGGTTTTGGAAGTTCAACACCCGATTTTTCAAAGAGTGTTTTGTTATAGTAAAGCATCACAGGTTGGTTAATCCAAGGTAAGCCGTAAAGTTTTCCATTGACTTTTCCAACTTGTAACGGACCTTCAAAGTAGTCATTAAGATTTACTTTAGGATTTCCTTTAATGTAGTCATCAAGTGGAGCGATTACCCCTAACTCGGCATACATTGGTATGTATTCTTGAGATAACCAGAATAAATCAGGTGCCTGTTTCGCAGCTGCCATTGTTTGAATTTTTTTGTAGTAATCAGCAGGGATGCTTTGGATGGTTAAATGATAGTCCTTCGATTCTTTATTAAGCTTATCTACGATCGCTTGAAATTCTTTTAGTTCTTGTGCACCAGCCCATGTTCCGATTTTTAATTCCACTTTTCCGTTTTTAGATGAATTGGAATTTGCAGAATCTGATGCATTTGAACATCCTGCCGTTCCAACGAGCAAAATAGATGTTAAAAATCCTGCTGCTAATTTCTTAAGAAAGTTTTTCTTCATTTACCTCTCTCCTTTCTGATTTTTTAGAATGCATTTGTAATGAATTTGTAATCAGAAAAGAAAGATTACTAAATTAGTAATGTAACGTTACATTACGTTTTGATTATTGCATGATTTGCTGAAGTAGTCAACTGATATATTTAGAGAAATAGCGAATGAGAAAATGAAGTTTTACCAAAACTCTAAGAAAAATGCATAAAAGAAAGACGGTTTATGAACTGAATGGTTAAAATAATTGGTTTGCATGATGTATATGTAATGTGAAATTTGATTTTGTAATTAAATTTGTAATGTTATGGAGTTTTTTGAGAAAAGAGGTGTAAGCAGTTTGTTGAAAATTGATGAGAAAGCTTTATAAATACTTGGCTCTGTTATCGTTTGATGTTGATTTTAGGATTATTAAAAACCTTCAAATTGAAAGTGTTCATTTTTTGTCCCTTGTTGCATTAACGTACCTGTTAGCTGAATAAGAAATAAAATAAATAGCGGTTTAAGTGCTTTTTTGCTACTGTTATTTTTATTGGTTAATCTGCTTTATATAGCAAGTTCCCCCACTTGTAAGCCCAATTTGGTACGATTTTCGCTCCGCGCGGCAATGCTCAGGAATGATGTTGAGTCCAAGGATATGAACGTAAAAGTGCTTTGGCCCGTTCATAATTAGAGGACAAATTGTAGCCGCATGGTCAATGCGGGGCAAGTTCATGATCTTTCGTCTTTTATGATGTTTTTGACAAGGCGATGTTAAGATTTTTTGTCAAACGGAAAGATTAACTAAAATTTATTGGGCTTCTATTTCCAATTGCAGTTGTGTTTCTGCCAATTTGGGTGAGTTTTTTGGTTTCTAATACATCGATATTCACAGTTTTTATGTGCTAATCTCAGAAATATGCAGATTAACTTACTTGATTATTTTTTATATTTTTTGATATACTTCATGTAACCGGTTACATGAAATAAGGTGGAGAATGAATATGGCAACGATTCGAGATGTTGCTAAGTTAGCAGGTGTTTCTGTCGCAACAGTTTCGCGAGTGTTGAATCAAAACGGTTATGTAAATGAAGAAACGGAAAAACGTGTGAGACAGGCGATTAAAAAATTAAATTACAAACCGAATGAAGTAGCGCGGACGCTTTTTAAAAAGACATCAAAAACAATCGGATTAATTGTTCCGGACATTTCAAACCCTTTTTTTCCAGAGCTTGTTCGCGCGGTTGAAGATGTCATGAATATTTATGATTACACTGTGATCTTGTGTAATTCTGATGAGAAGAATGAAAAAGAAAAAGAATATATGGAAGTATTGAAGCAGAAATACGTTGATGGCATTATTTTAACAACCAATCAATTGGAACTAGATGAAGTGTCTGAAATCAATGTTCCAGTTGTTGTCTTGGATCGACCACTAAACCATTCATTTCCATCTGTGATTGCAGATAATTACGGTGGAGCGCGGCTAGCGACGCGACATTTATATGAAATCGGCTGTCGAAGGATTGCCCATATTCAAGGTCCTTCGCACGTTGTCAATGCAGTAGAACGTTTTAATGGTTATCGTGATGAAATGAAGGAGTTAGGTCTTTGGGACGAACGTCTAGTTATTCTTGGAAACTATCAGCTGAAACAAGCGAAGGAAGCGGTATTACAAGCTTTGAAAGAATATGATATTGATGGGATTTTTGCCGGAAATGACGCGATGGCGGTTGGTGCTCTGAAAGCTGTTCAGCAGCTTGGACTTCGCGTGCCGGAAGATGTTGCAATTATCGGCTATGATGGCATTCCGCTGACAGAGATGACAACGCCTGAACTATCGACGATTTCGCAACCCATTTATGAAATGGGAGCGATTGCGGCAAGAATTTTAGTCAAGAAAATTGAAGGGAAGCCGCTTGAGCAAATTCATTATGTGCTGCCTGTCGAACTTATTGAAAGACAATCGACGCGTAAGGGGGAAAGGAAATGACAAAGCCAGTGGTTACTGTCATTGGAAGCATTAATATGGACCTTGTAACGATAGCAAACCGTGTTCCTTCACAAGGTGAAACGATTCTCGGAGAACAGTTTCACCTGATTCCTGGAGGAAAAGGGGCGAATCAAGCGGTGGCAGCCGCTCGTTTAGGAGCGAGGGTTCACATGATTGGTGCGGTCGGTACGGATACATTTGGAAAGGAGCTTCTTCACTCTCTGGAACAGGAAGGTGTTTGCATCGATAATGTGAAACCGGTTACATATGTAGAAACGGGAATTGCTTCGATCACAATATCAGATGGCGATAATCGAATCATTGTTGTTCCTGGAGCCAATCATGCTCTTTGTCCGGAAGATATAGAACATTGCGAAGAAATTATTGCTCAAAGTGATGTTTGCTTATTACAGTTGGAAATTCCGTTGTCCGTTGTTGAAAAAGCCGCTTGTTTAGCGAAAAAGCACGATGTCCGCGTCATTCTAAATCCAGCGCCAGCACAGCCGCTACCACAACAATTAGTAGAGCAAGTCGATATTCTGACACCAAATGAACATGAGCGCGACGTTATTTTTGGCGGAATGGATGTAAGCCAATTTGCTCATAAATTAGTTGTCACGGAAGGAGCACGTGGCGTAACGATGATGAAAAACGGACAGCCGACGTTAATACCGGGTTTTAGCGTTCCTGTTGTAGATACGACAGGAGCAGGGGATACGTTCAATGGTGCGCTTGCGGTAGCTTTAAGTAAAGGGATGCGTTTAGAAGAAGCATGTTTATTTGGTAATGCTGCGGCAGCGTTGTCTGTGACAAGATTGGGAGCGCAAACAGGGATGCCGACAGAAGACGAAGTTCGTCAGTTTCTAAAAACAAAGAAAGGATGTTTGGAATGAAAAAGCATGGCATTTTAAATCGAGAATTAAACACGGTTTTAGCTTCTCTAGGACATACGGATACGATTGTCATTGCTGATTGTGGATTACCGATTCCCGATGATGTTGTACGAATTGATTTATCGCTTGTGAAGGGATTCCCGCCGTTTCTGTCTGTATTAGATGCGATTTTAGAAGAGTTGGAGATTGAAGCGGTTACACTTGCAGAAGAAATTAAAACGAACAATATCAAGATGTATGAAGAAATTCATCAGCGATTGAAGACCGTCCCAGAACAATTCGTTTCTCATGAGCGATTGAAAGAAATGACAAAATCAGCAAAAGCCATCATCCGTACAGGAGAAGCGACTCCTTATGCGAATGTGATTCTTCACTCAGGTGTCAATTTTTCTTAAATTTCACCTTTAAAAAAGGGGGGAGAAATATGACAAGGCCGTTCATTGAAATGAAAGGGATTAAGAAGGCTTTCCATCAACATGTCGTATTAGATGGTGTTGACTTCGAAGTGCGTGCCGGTGAAGTGCATGCATTGATGGGGGAAAACGGCGCTGGAAAATCGACATTAATGAAAGTATTAACAGGGATTTATGAACGGGATGCGGGTACAGTCATGGTAGACGGGCGGGAAGTCCATTACCGGCATCCAAAAGAAGCCGAGATAGATGGAATTTCTGTGATACATCAGGAACTCAATATCATTCCGACGTTGACAGTAGCCGAAAATATTTTTTTAGGGCGCGAGAGAACAATAGGCTATACAGGAATTATTCGTAGTAAGGACATGGAAAAACAAGCAGAAAAGTATTTGCAGAAGCTTGGGGTTCAAATTGCTCCTAATGAAATCGCTGGAAATTTATCAGTGGGTAAACAGCAAATTGTCGAGATTGCTAGGGCGTTATCAACGAATGCCAAATGTTTAATTATGGATGAACCAACAGCCGCTTTAACTGAACGAGAAATTCAAACGTTGTTTGAAGTGATTCGCACGCTAAAACAGCAAGGAGTCGCCATTGTCTATATTTCGCATCGAATGGAAGAAATTTTTGCGATTTGTGATCGGATTTCGGTGCTAAGAGATGGGCAATTTATCGGCACAAAACATATACCAGAAACGAACTTTGATGAAATTGTTCATATGATGGTTGGCAGGAAAATTGGTGATCGCTTTCCAAAGCGAAAAACAAACATTGGTAAAGAACGGCTGAGAGTAGAAGGATTGACACAAAAAGGGGTATTTGAGGAAGTTTCCTTTTCTGTACGTGCCGGAGAAATTCTTGGCGTTGCTGGGTTAATGGGATCAGGGCGTACAGAAATTATGGAAGCGGTTTTTGGAGTTAGAAAGGTGCATGGGGGAGCTATTTATATTGATAACCGACTCGTCAATATTAAGTCCCCGCGACAAGCCATTGAGCATGGTATCGCTTTGATTACAGAAGATCGAAAGAGAAAAGGTCTTATTTTAAATATGAGTGTGCGTGAAAATTTAACCTTGCCGAAATCGGAACAATTGGCTGTTGCTGGTGTCATTCAAGAGACAAAAGAACGAGATTTAATTTCCTTATTAATAGCGAAATTAAACATTAAAACAGCTTCACCGGAATTAGAGGTAAAAGCATTGAGCGGAGGCAACCAACAAAAAGTAGTTTTCGGAAAATGGTTAGCAATGGAACCACGCATCCTGATTTTAGATGAGCCGACGCGCGGTGTTGATGTTGGGGCAAAAAAAGAAATTTACGAGATTATGAATGAACTCACTGCGCAAGGCGCGGCCATTATTATGGTATCATCGGAGCTTCCAGAAGTATTGGAGATGAGTGATCGCATTATGGTTGTTCATGAAGGCAAGGTAAGTGCCATTTTTGACAATAAAAACGTTGACCAAGAAATGATTATGCGCGCGGCGACAGGAGGGAACATGTAATGGGAAAAGGTTGGAGTTTTGATATTAAGAAACTGGGCCCGCTCATCGGCTTTTTATTGTTATCTATTGTGCTATCTATATTAAGTGATAATTTCCTAACCATGAATAACTGGTTAAATATTCTGCGCCAAGTATCAATTAACGCATTGATTGCCTTCGGAATGACATTTGTCATTTTAACGGGCGGAATTGATTTATCCGTTGGTTCGGTGTTAGCGCTTTCTAGTGCGATTACAGCTGGCATGATGGCCAACGGTATGGGAGGATTGGCCGCGATTCTCGTAGGATTACTTGCCGGACTCTTCATGGGGGCACTTAACGGTGCGATTATTACTAAAGGACGCGTTGCCCCATTTATTGCTACTCTAGCAACCATGACGATGTTTCGCGGTGCAACGTTAGTATATACAGACGGTCGCCCAATCACTGGGTTTTCTAATGATATTTTGTTCCAAATGATGGGGAGAGGTTATTTTCTCGGAATTCCAGTTCCAGTCGTGTTTATGATCGTCGTTTATATTGCGTTGTACTTTGTTTTAAAGAAAACGACATTTGGCCGCCATACATTTGCTATTGGCGGTAATGAAGAAGCAAGCCGTTTATCTGGTATTCGTGTCGACCGATTAAAAATTTGGATTTATTCACTAACGGGCGGATTATCCGCGTTAGCGGGAATCATTTTAACTTCTCGTTTGAATTCAGCGCAACCAACGGCAGGAACTGCTTATGAGTTAGATGCGATTGCCGCTGTTGTACTTGGTGGAACGAGTTTATCGGGCGGACGCGGCTGGATTTTCGGTACCTTTGTTGGTGCACTGATTATTGGTGTGTTGAATAATGGGTTGAATTTATTGAACGTATCTTCATTTTATCAACAGGTTATCAAAGGTGTTGTCATTCTTCTTGCGGTCATTTTAGATCGCCGTAAAGAAGTTTGATAGACAAAATTATTATTATTAAAGGAGAGGGAGAGATTGATGAAGAAACTGGTCAGTATGGTAATGTCGTTGCTGTTGTTAGCAGGGGTATTAGTTGGTTGTTCTTTAGAAAATGGTACGACGACAGGTGACAAAAAAGAAGGAACAAAGAAAGACGGTGATATGAAAATTGGCTTATCGATTTCCACGTTAAATAACCCATTTTTTGTCACATTGAAAGAAGGGGCCGAAAAAGCAGCGAAAGAAGAAAACGTGCAATTAATCGTAGTAGATGCCCAGAACGATTCGGCGAAACAAATTAATGATATAGAAGATTTAATCCAGCAAGGTGTTGATTTGATTTTAGTAAATCCAACTGATTCAAGCGCAATTACATCCGCCGTCGAATCGGCGAATAACGCGAACATCCCAGTCATCACAGTAGACCGCAGTGCAGATGGTGGCAAAGTTGTTACCCATATTGCTTCAGATAACGTCACTGGAGGTAAGATGGCAGGAGAATTTTTAATTGAAAAGCTAAAAGATGGTGGAAATGTTGTGGAATTAGAAGGAATCCCCGGCTCATCTGCGGCACGTGAGCGCGGGGAAGGGTTCCATCAAGTGATCGATAAGGCGAGCAATATTAAAGTAGTTGCGAAACAAGCAGCGGATTTTGACCGCGCAAAAGGACTGTCTGTCATGGAAAACATTTTGCAAAGCCATAGCGATATTAAGGCGGTGTTCGCTCATAACGACGAAATGGCTTTAGGAGCATTGGAAGCGCTTGAAGCCCGTGGGATGAAAGATGTGATCGTAGTCGGTTTTGACGCGACAGAGGACGCTGTCAAGGCAGTAAAAGACGGAAAAATGGCGGCAACGGTAGCACAAAAGCCGGAGCTGATTGGAGAAAGTGCGGTAAAAACAGCCTTGAAGGTACTAAAAGGTGAAAAAGTGGAAAAATTTATTCCAGTGCCGTTGGAGTTAGTAAAAGGAAATTGATGTGATAAACCACCTTCTGTCTATGTAAGGACAGAAGGTGTTGTCTTCTGTATAAGTATTTTTCTCTAATTTTTGAAGGCTCGCACCAATTGTCACCGTCCGAGAGGTGATGCAACTTTCCCTGCTGCTGCATGTGGAAAGTTGATGGAGAATGCGGATGAAGAGAGAAACACTGTCTCGAAGAAATCTACTATTCTTTCTGTGAGTAGCATATTTAAATATACATTACCGCCTTCTTCTGGATGAATATCGGAAAGAGGTGTTGCTATCTATAAAGAAAGATATTATGGTAGAGGATAGGTGATGAAGATGAAAAGCAAATTATTTTGGTGGGGCTTAGTTGTTTTATGGTGTGCGGTCATTTATTGTTTTAGTGAATTTTCCTTTTTCACAGGAGAAAATACGGAACATATCATTCGCCATATGATAAAAGATTTGTCGTTTGCTGGAGCGGAAGGGAATGATACGAGTTTTTCATTGAATTTCGTCATTCGGAAATTTGCTCATCTTTCAGCGTTTGGCGTGTTGGCAGTTCTTGTATGGAAGGCGCTTGTTCCGCACCGTTTTGCCTATATTGGTGGATGGAGTTTTGCCGTTTTGTATGCCGCTACAGATGAGTGGCATCAATCGTTTGAACCGGGGCGAACGGCGTTAGCGTCGGATGTGTTAATTGATGCGACAGGGGCCGCCTTGGCCTTATGGGTTGTCCATCTTTCCTTACGAATAAGGCGTTCTGTCCAACCCCGCCATTGAATTGTCTATCTAGCTGCTGGATACGTAAGAACAGCAGGCTGACCGAAAGACATCGATCAGCCTGCTGAGCAACCAAAGTGCCTGTCTTATTTGTCTGCCGGAAAGATAATTCCTGTCTGTTTTCGCGCTTGTTCGATGATGTCCATCGTGGTCAGAGAATGGTAATGGGAATTCGTTTCCGATTCTTTTTTTCCCATTTGAATAAGTTCGATGAATTCTTTTGCCTCATAGTACATCGGATGATGTGTTTGTGATTGGGTAATATCTTCTACGCGGCCGTCACGATAGCGAATTTCCACCTTTGTTGGTGTATGGATGGCGTCGATGATAATGCTTCCATTCTCCCCTTGGATTTCCGAAGGAATGTACGAATTCGTAATTTTAGAGTACATGACCACCGCATCCATGTCGCCATAATCAAGAATGATGCTGCCTTCTCCATCAACACCGGATTCAAGCATGGTACTGTTTGCTTTTATGCTAAGAGGTTTTCCGAATAATACAACCATCGGATACAGACAGTAAATGCCAATATCCATTAATGCGCCGTTGGAAAAAGCAGGGTTAAAGGCATTTAAGATCGTGCCTTGTTTATAGGCATCATAGCGTGACGAATATTGGCAATAGCTTGCAAAATAGCGGCGGACTTTTCCAATTTTATGTACATGCTCCCGAATCGCTTGAAAATTCGGCAGCAGTGTCGTTTTCATCGCTTCCATCAAGACGACATTGTTTCGCTTCGCTGCTTCAATCATCGCCTGTAATTCTGCCGTATTGGACGCAATTGGCTTTTCGCATAAGACGTGTTTGCCGTGGTTCATAAGCAGAATCGCTTGCTCAGCGTGAAATGAGTTTGGACTAGCGATGTAAACTGCATCGATAGCATCGCTTTTCGCCATCTCTTCTAAACTCGTAAATGTGAGTGAAGCCCCTACTTTTTCAGCGAATTCTTTTGCTTTCTCCTCTGTTCGCGAGTAGACCGCTGTTAATATGAAGTCTGACACTTCTTTTGCCGCTTTAATAAATTCTTGGGTAATCCAGTTCGTTCCGATTGTGGCGAATTTGATCATCATGAATTCCTCCTTATGGACGATGCTTCCTTAAGAAACTTGAAACGACTTCTCTTATTTTACCTTTCATACAACTCAATTGGCAAATCATCCGGATCGTGGAAAAATGTAAATCGTTTTCCCGTCACAGGGTCGATACGAATCGGTTCGACCGCAATCTTGTGCTTCTGTAAATGAGCGATCGTGGCATCGATGTCGTCCACTTCAAAAGCAAGGTGGCGCAATCCGCACGCTTCTGGATAACTTGGCCGTTTTGGTGGATGTTCAAATGAAAACAGCTCAATTTGCGTATGTTCTCCTACTTGTAAGTCTAATTTGTATGAATTTCGTTCCGCGCGATAATGTTCATGAATGATGTTAAGCCCAAGGATGTTCACGTAAAAATGCTTAGTTAGACCGTTCGTAATTCGAGCAAATGATCGCAATATGATGGATTCGTGTAAAGTTCATTGTTTTTTTCTCCTTTTATAATCGTTTTAATAAAAAGCACCTGCAATACAGAATCATTGTCGAATGCTCCCAGATAGGACGCAACTTGAGACTCCGTGCTATGTGCGTCATTGCTTCTTTGCCCGAGTACACCAGCAGCTATGGATAAAGATACTCCACTTTTCCTAATTCGTAAACTGATAAAGAAACTGAGTAAGAAATTTTTCGGTCAGTACGGCGGATGGTGAAAAAATTGCATCTGAAACGTACCGTTACGACGAAAATGGAAATCGGACAAACATTGGATAGCCAATGGGGAAACGATTATCTATCGCTCCGATGCCTTAGACTAATGAAATGAATCCTTTTTCAGTTAATTTTGAAATTATTTATCCGAAGCTAAAAGTATAGTTGCAACAAAAGAGCCTTACGTCTATGCTGCTCGTTGCAAATTTCCGGTGGCCCTGATGCTTTTACAGATTTAATTCGAACATTTAGCTATGTGCTCTTCCACAGAAGGATGGACGAGAAAAGAACGTCATTTTGTATGTTGTGTAACACTCTGTTACCGGAATGAAACAAATTCTTTCTTGCTTGTACATATTACTAAACGTTCCAAATGTATTTACTTTTTGTCTCTGAAAACGTTTATTTAAAGTATGAAAACTAGTCAGAACATTTGGAGGAGGGCGCTATGGAACACAAGCAATTACGTCCGTTCCCAAGCAGCTTTTTATGGGGGTCCGCTTCAGCGGCATATCAAGTAGAAGGAGCTTGGAACGAAGACGGAAAAGGGTTATCGGTCTGGGATGTGTTTGCAAAAAAAGAAGGAACGACATTTAAAGGCACGAACGGGGATGTCGCGGTCGACCATTATCATCGCTATAAAGAAGATGTTGCCTTAATGGCTGAAATGGGGTTAAAAGCGTATCGTTTTTCAGTGGCATGGAGCCGCATTTTTCCAAACGGAAGAGGGGAAATCAATGAAAAAGGGTTGCAGTTTTACGACAACTTGATTAACGAGCTTTTGAAGTATCGCATTGAACCGATTATCACATTGTATCATTGGGACGTTCCGCAAGCATTGATGGATGAATACGGTGCATGGGAATCGCGGCAAATCATCAATGATTTCAACAACTATGCGGTGACTCTCTTTCAGCGCTTTGGCGATCGCGTAAAATATTGGGTGACCTTGAACGAGCAAAATATTTTTATCGGCCTTGGGTATCGTTTAGGCGTTCATCCGCCGGGTGTGAAAGATTTGAAACGAATGTATGAGGCGAACCATATCGCCAATTTGGCCAATGCAAAAGTGATTCAATCGTTCCGGAAATATGTACCCGATGGGAAAATTGGGCCAAGTTTTGCGTATTCTCCGATGTATCCATACGATTGTCGGCCAGAAAATGTGTTGGCCTTTGAAAATGCGGAAGAGTTCCATAATCATTGGTGGATGGATGTATATGCATGGGGAACATATCCGAAAGTTATATGGAATTACCTCGAAAAGCAAGGACTGACGCCAACGATTCACGACGGGGATTGGGAACTTCTTCAGTCGGCAAAGCCGGATTTCATGGGGGTCAACTATTATCGGACGGTGACGATCGAAAAAAATCCGCTTGATGGTGTCGGCGAAGGAGTCATGAATACGACAGGAAAAAAAGGAACATCGACCGACACAGGAATTCCGGGATTGTTTAAAACGATTCGCAATCCGAACTTAGAAGCGACGAACTGGGATTGGGAAATTGACCCGGTTGGTCTTCATATCGGCCTGCGCCGCATTGCCAATCGCTATGGATTACCGATTCTCATTACGGAAAACGGCCTTGGCGAATTTGATAATCTGGAAGAAGGAGATGTTGTCAGCGATGACTACCGCATCGAGTATCTCCGCAGTCATATTTACGAAATTCAGCGGGCGATTAGCGATGGCGTCGAAGTATTAGGGTATTGTACGTGGTCGTTTACCGATCTTCTCAGCTGGCTGAACGGCTATCAAAAGCGATACGGTTTTGTATATATCAACCGGGATGACGAATCAGAAAAAGATTTACGCCGCATTAAGAAGAAAAGTTTTTATTGGTATAAACAAGTGATTGCGTCAAATGGGGAAGCGATTCACCGATCGTGAAGAAAAAGGGGAGGATTTCCCCTTTTATTTTTGGTTCACAATACGATATGTTTCTTTTGCAAGGCTTTCTAAAAGGTATACAACCGGAATTTGTGTGGTGATATTCGCCTGTTCTACAAATTCCATGTTTACGTAGTATGCGATATTGTAGTCAGACATTTGGGCTAACGAGCAATGTTTCCGGTTGGTAATGCTAATGATGATGCTTCCTTCCTCTTTCAGGCGATGGGCCTGTGACAGAGTATGGGGGGTTTCGCCTGATACTGACAGCACAATGGATACGCTTTTTTTCAAATAGTGACCGTAAATCGGAAAAAACGGATCTTTAATATGGAGCGAGAATTTTTTAAAAGCTGAAAAATAACGAGAACCGTACTCTGCTAAAATCCCGGAGCTGCCTGCCCCGACAAAAATGACATGCTCCGCTTCAGCAATAACCTTAGCGACTGTTTGAATGGTCTGCTGGTAATCGGTTTTCAACGTGCGTTCAAAAAACTCAAATAATGAATCTTGTGCACTTGTGATGAATGGATGATTTGTTTCTTGAAGATACAACTTTAACTTTGTCTTGAATTCGGAAAAACCGTCACAGCCTAGTTTTCTGCAAAAGCGGAGAATGGTCGTTGGTGAAACATGAGTCGCTTCTGCTAATTCTCGTATCCTCATCAATACGACTTTATCCGCATGCGTTGTGACATAGTTGTAAATCATATATTCTAAGTCAGAAAACGAAGAAAGTTGTTCAGGTGTAAACATAGCGACACCTCAAAAATGAATAGGATTTTACTTATCATCATTATACAATTTGATTAGCGAAAGCACCTAATGATAGTGGCCGATCTTCCTTTTTGACATGAGTAGGATCGGTTTTTCCATGCTACAATGAAGCAAGTAACTCTGTTATTGTTTGAAAATTCGTTACAATAGAGGATAGAGGGAGAAAGGAGGTCTTTTCCGATGAGAAGATGGTGGAAGTGGGCCGTGTATATAGGGGGAATGAGCGTATTTGCTGGAAGCGCTTCCTTTACAGTGTATTGTGCGTGGAAAGTGTATATGTATCATCAGCCGGAGGAGAAGCCGGCGATAGCGGACAGAAAAAAAGCGTATCATTTTGTTCTCGTTCCTGAAGAGCTCGATAACGATTATTGGCGGTTAGTAGAAAAAGGGGCAAAAGCAGCGGCGAAGGAGATGGGGGTGCGACTGGAGTATATCGGACCGCGGCAAGCAAACATTGAAGAGCACGTAAAGATTCTCGAGAAAGCGGCTGCTTCGAAAGTGGACGGCATTATGACACAAGGGCTGACAGAACAGCAATTTACGCCCATCATTAACCGCATTGTTGAAAAGAATATTCCCGTCATTACGATTGATACAGATGCGCCGACAAGCAGGCGAACGGCATACATCGGCACGGACAACTATTATGCCGGATTTATTGCGGGACGCGCGCTTGTGGAAGATACGGGCGGAAACGCGAATGTCGCGATCATTACTGGAAGTTTTGAAGCATCTCACCAGCAGTTGCGCGTGAAAGGGTTTCAAGATGCGGTGAAACACGAAAAAGGCATCCACATTATTGCCATCGAAGAATCGGACATTACACGTGTTCAGGCGGCGGAAAAAGCGTATAAAATCTTAAAAGAGCATCCAGAAGTGAACGCATTTTATGGTACGAGCGCGTTAGATGCGATCGGGATTGCGAAAGTGATCGAACAGTTTCATCGTGGGCGTGAAACATATGTCATCGGCTTTGACACGCTTCCGGAGACCATTCATTACTTAGAAAAAGGAACAATTGAAGCAACGGTTGTGCAAGAGCCGTATGAAATGGGGTATCGTGCTGTGAAAATGATGGTTGATATCATTGAAGGAAATCATGTTCCATCGATCAATAATACGGAAACAAGGGTGATTCGTAAACAAGATTTACCGTTGCGGCCGGCACGCAACTACGAGGTGAAGCATGATTAAAATTCGCACGAAACTATTTATTTACTTCATGATTTTTATTCTGTTATTAAATGGAGTAACGTTCTTTTTATATGAAAGTAGCGAAGATATTGTGAATGAATACGATTATAGTTTACGCCGACTTTTATTATTAAACGAAGTCTCACAGCACACGAATGAAGCAGTCGAGCAATTAAACGCTTATTTAGCAGAAAAAGATGCGCGTTATTTGCGCGAATATGAGCAGCAAAGCCGTTGGTTACAGCAAAATCGGGCGCAAGTCGAAGAGTTTATTTCCAATCAACGAAACTCTCTCTTAGTAGAAAACTATGAACATATGATGGAAAGTTTTCTAGAGGAGGGAGCACTAACAGTTTATCATTTTCAAGCAGGCAATATAGGGCTGTATTCTACTCATCTTCACGAAGCTATGAAAATCGCTTCGTTCATCCAAGAGACGACCCTCTCGCTAGTGAACGAGGAACTGACTGCGTATCAGCGCTTTTACAACGAGGTTGAGGAGCGAAATCGATATTTCCGCTACATGGGGATGAGTCTATTTGTTACAACGTTAATGCTTGGAGCGCTGCTTGCATTATGGTTTTCCGGTGGCATTACGAAGCCGATTGAACGTCTTTCCCGCGCCGCAAGAGAGATTGCGAGCGGCAAACTTGATGGTGATGATGTAGCAATGACGACAAATGACGAATTAAAACTATTAACGGAAACGTTTAACGAAATGCGTCGCAATATTCGTAATTTAGTAGCAGAAATCAAACAGAAATCCGAGTTGGATCGGCTCGTCAAAGAACTGGAGTTAAAAAGTTTACAAAGTCAAATCAATCCCCATTTTTTATTTAATACATTAAACACCGTTGCGAAAATGGCGTATTTAGAAGAAGCAAATCAAACATCGCGACTCATTGAGGCAGTGGCTTTCATTTTACGGTATAACTTAGGCGATTTACAGCGTACAGTGACGTTAGCCGATGAGGTTCATATTGCGCGTGAATACTTCTTTATTCAACAAACGCGCTTTTTTGACCGCATTAAATTTTTTACAGAGGTCGATGAAGCATGTCTTGATCTTCCGATTCCACCGCTTACGTTGCAGCCGTTGATTGAAAATGCGTTTATTCACGGAATCGAGTCGTATGAAGAAGGAGCGCTGCTTATGCTAAAAGTGCTGAAAAAAGGCAATCGCGTCATCATCGAAGTCAGCGATAACGGTGTTGGGATGAACGAAGAAACGAAGGAAAAATTGCTTTCGTTCGCGAAAGGAGAAGGAGAGTCATTGTTTCAAAGTGAAAAAGGTCATGGTCATTCCACAGGTATCGGAGTCCGAAACGTCATTCGCCGTCTTCAGCTGTTTTATGGCATACGCAATGTAGTCGAGATTGAATCCTCGGTTGGGATGGGGACAACCATTCGCCTTTTACTTCCGATGACAAAAGAGGAGGTTCGTAACGTTGAAAATCGCGGTTGTAGATGATGAAGCATTGGAGAGGAAAGCACTGAAAAAAATGATTCGTGAGCATCTCCCGCAAGCGGACGTTGTCGCTGAAGCAGCGAATGGGCGAGCCGCAGTAGAAGTGGCAAATGAATATAAGCCTGATGTCATGCTCATGGACATTAAAATGCCGGGGATGGACGGGCTGGAAGCGGTTCGTCTCATTCGAAAGCAACACCCGAACATAAAGTTTATTATCGTGTCTGCATTTGATACATTCGAATATGCGAAACAAGCCATGCAGCAGGGCGTCAAAGAATATTTGTTGAAACCGAGCCGAAAGGAAGAAGTGATCGGTGCGCTTCAACGCGTCTATGCAGAAATGATGGAAGAGCGAAAAAAAGAGCAGGAAAACCGGCAGCTGCAAGAGCGGGTTCAACGGTTGCAAAAGCTGGTGGAAAAGGAATGGCTATCCGTGCTTATGCTTGAGGAAGTGTCACCAACCGAGCTCGAACAATGGAGAAAGTTACTCCCATTTTCCATCGAAGCAGGTGTATTTATTGTCATTAAATTTCCGCCGCATGAGCCAAAAGAAGTAGGGAGGGAATGGCTTGATAATGTGATCGCGACAAGGATGAAGATCGATTATGTGATAGGAAAAATGATCGATGATCAAGTGCCGGTATTGCTATTCTCGAAAACGAACAACGATGTCAATGAATTAAAAGTTCGTGCGCAAAAGCTGGCTCATCTCCTTGTCCAGCTGTTTCAACAAGAGCATAAAGGAAGAGAGTTATACATTGGAATCGGCACTCCGGCATTTAACATGGACCACTTGCGCCATTCCTATTATGAAGCGCTCTCTGCCTTGCAGTATTATGCAGCCCATCAAAAAGCAAAAAGCGGCTTTCTTCCGAAACAGGCTGCGTTAGTTCCGGTTGCGTTTGATAAAACAGAGAAAGAAAAACAGTTGTTTGATACCGTTCGTCAAGGGGATATGACACAGGCGCTTCAACAGTTCCAATTGTATATGGACGACATCATCGTTGCAAAAAAGAACCAATATGCAGCTGTGACGAAATCGCTCGAAGAAACGTTTATTTTGCTGGAGCGAATGTTATCTGACCTTGGGATTCTTTATGAGCGAGCGAACACATTTCATCAATGTTCCAATATTCATGAGCTGAAGAGAATGGCGACTGAGCAGCTTCGGCAAATGGTACACCATGTGCAAGCATGGCGCCACCAGCAAGCGAACGGAAAACTCGGAAAAGCCAAAGAGTATATTGCCGCTTATTATGACCGGCCATTGACGTTAGAGGAGGTTGCCGAACATGTCGGGCTAAGTCCTTATTACTTCAGCAAATTGTTTAAAGACCGTTTCGGAATGACGTTCATTGATTACCTAACTGAAGTACGCATCGAGAGAGCCAAAGAAGAAATGCGCGATCCGAAAAAAAGCTTAAAAGAAGTTTGCTTTCTTGTCGGATACAATGATCCAAACTATTTTAGCCGCGTGTTCAAAAAACAAACGGGACTATCTCCGACGGAATATCGAAAGACGCTCCACATCGCTCTATGATGACAGCGATGTGGTTTTTTATAAATTTTGAACAATTAGCTCGGCTCGCAACGTGTCTAGTGCTTGAATCAACTTCTTCGTTGACATGCGCCGAGTAATCGCAGGCGCAGCTAGTGGAACATAACCTTCCCAGGCATTTCTCGTCGGAAGAACATTTTCCTTCGGCGTTAGGCGTGTGCCTCCGCTTTTCTTGGCAAAAAAGTGAAGAATATCGCAAAAAAGTGAAGGAAGTTGGCGGCACGAGAGAAAAAGAAACATGCTACAGTGTATATGAAAGGGTTTTCAAAACAGGGAGAAGGGGGAAGATGGTGTGAAGAAAAAGGGGTTATGGTTGTCATTAGCACTTGCCTTCAGCTTAGCGCTTACCGGCTGTAATTCTGATTCCGCTTCGAAGAATACAAGCGGAAGCGGAGGAGAAAAAGGAAAAGAAAAGCTAGAGATTTTTAGCTGGTGGACCGGAGCCGGCGAAGAAGACGGATTAAAAGCGCTCATTAAGTTGTTCCAAGAAAAATATCCAGACATTCCGGTTGAGAACGCAGCCGTAGCGGGTGGTGCCGGTACGAATGCAAAAGCCGTGCTGGCTAGCCGCATGCAAGGAAACGATCCTCCTGCGACATTCCAAGTCCATGGCGGTGCGGAATTGAATGCAGGTTGGGTTGCTGCTGGAAAAATGGAGCCGCTCAATGATTTATACGAAAAAGAAGGATGGATGGATAAATTTCCAAAATCACTCATCGACATGGTCAGCAAAGACGGCAAAATTTATTCTGTACCAGTGAATATTCATCGCGGCAATGTGCTTTGGTATAACAAAAAAATCTTTGACGAAAACGGTCTTCAGCCACCAAAAACATTTGATGAATTTTTCCAAGTTGCTGACAAATTAAAAGCAAAAGGAATTACACCGCTTGCATTAGGCGATAAAGAACCATGGGCAGCTACGCATATATTTGAAACTGTTCTGTTAGGGACGTTAGGGGTAGATGACTATAAAAAGCTCTGGACAGGAGAACTGTCTTTTGACGATGCAAAAGTAAAAGAGGCTGTCAATACATTTAAGAAAATGTTGAATTATATCAATGAAGATCATAGCTCCCGCAACTGGCAAGATGCGGCGCAATTGGTCGCCAAAGGTGAAGCGGCGATGAACATTATGGGGGACTGGGTAAAAGGATACTTTGTGAATGACTTAAAATTGAAAGTCAATGAAGATTTCGGCTATGTTCCAACGCCGAATACGGACGGACAATTTATGGTTATCACTGATACATTTGGATTGCCAAAAGGTGTAAAAAATCCGGATGATGTAAAAAAATTCTTAGCGGTGCTCGGTTCTGTTGAAGGACAAGATGCATTTAACCCACTGAAAGGGTCCATTCCAGCCCGCATCGATGCAGACGTGTCCAAATATGACGAATACGGAAAAGCAACGATTGAAGACTTTAAAACGGCAAAACTCGCGCCAAGTTTAGCACATGGCTCTGCTGCTCCAGAAGGCTTCGTCACAAAAGTGAACCAAGCGGTGAACATTTTCGTCACGCAAAAAGATGTCAAATCGTTTATTGATACGCTTGTATCTGCTTCAGCAGAGTTAAAGAAGTAAGAAACGGAAAGGGGGGACGGGAGCCATTCTCTTCCCCTTTTCGTTTTACAATAGGGGGATTGATTTTATGGAAACGGTGAAAGTAACGGCGGAAACGAAAGCTACAGTTGTACCGGCAACGCGAAAAAAGCGGAAGTTGACAGCTGATCATTGGTTTGCTTTTTCATTTTTATTGCCATCCATTGTACTTATATTTATTTTCGTATACGGGTTTATCGGTTGGACTGGTTATGTATCGCTAAGCAGCTGGAATTCGCTTGTGCCTGATTTTTCGTTTGCTGGATTGAAAAACTATGCGTATTTATTCAGCGATTTTCGCTTTCAAGCCGATTTGCGCAATACTCTTGTGTTTACCATCCTGTTTATCAGTGTTGTCATTATACTCGGTCAGTTTTTAGCGATTTTGCTTGATCAAAAATTGCGCGGCGAATCGATTTTCCGCAACATTTTCTTTTTCCCGATGGCATTATCTTTTGTTGTCACTGGGGTTGTTTGGCAGTGGCTCTTAAACCCGTCAACAGGCATAAACTTATTTTTAAAGAAAATCGGATTCGAATCGAAATGGTATACAGATACGAATATTTTGGCCAGTCTCCATTGGGGAAAAATCGAGTTCGGTGTGCCGGTCGCGATGATTGCCGTTGTCATTGCAGCCGTATGGCAAATGACCGGTTTTGCGGTAGCGATGTATTTAGCAGGGCTGCGCGCAATCCCTGATGAAGTGAGAGAAGCTGCTCGCATGGACGGAGCAACGGAGTTTCAAATTTATCGAAAAATTATTATTCCGCTCCTGCGGCCGATCACGGTGAGTGTCATCATTATTATGGCTCATATTTCATTGAAAATTTTTGATCTCATTTATGCGATGACAGGACCGGGCGCGAATTTTGTAACGGATGTACCTGGGGTGTATATGTTTGAAACAACGTTCCGCGGTAACTACTATGCAAACGGAGCAGCAATTGCGATCATTATGCTTCTTTCTGTTGCGCTTTTTATCGTTCCGTACTTGATTTCGAGTCGAAAGGGTGAGTCGTGATGAAAAAAAGAACGATGTCACAGGCGGTGCTTTATGTCATTTGTATCATTGCCAGTTTATTTTTCCTGATGCCGGTATACGTCATGCTTGTGACGAGTGTAAAACCGCTGGATGAAGTGACATTAGCGGATATGTGGAAGCTTCCGACGACGTTTGATTTCAGCAGCTACACGACCGCCTTTGCGAAGCTTGCACCAAACTTTCTCAACTCGCTTTATTTAGTTGTGCCGGCGACGCTTTTATCGGCGTTGCTTGGGTCGTTAAATGGCTATGTTCTGTCGAAATGGAGGTTTAAAGGGGCAGACACGATTTTCACGTTAATTTTGTTCGGAATGTTTATTCCATACCAAAGTATTTTAATTCCCTTGATTCAATTTTTGCGGGAGATTGGCCTATATAACACGATTTCGGGTCTTGTATTCGTGCATGTCGTGTACGGAATCCCGATTACGACGTTAATGTTTCGCAATTTCTATGC
This sequence comes from Thermaerobacillus caldiproteolyticus, assembly GCF_015326725.1. Taxonomy (NCBI): domain Bacteria; kingdom Bacillati; phylum Bacillota; class Bacilli; order Caryophanales; family Anoxybacillaceae; genus Thermaerobacillus; species Thermaerobacillus caldiproteolyticus. Next base: position 2,918,632 of record NZ_CP064060.1, on the reverse strand, counting down.
AGCGATTCCTGATGAAATGATTGAATCTGCCAAAATTGACGGGGCAGGATTTCTACGCATTTTCCGCTATATTATGATTCCGCTTTCTTTAACTGGATTTGTTGTTGTGGCCATTTGGCAATTTACGAACATATGGAATGAGTTTTTATTTGCGGTAACGATTACGACTTCCGCCCAGCAGCCGATTATGGTGGCATTGCAAAATTTGTCGGGAAGCCAAATTGTGCAATGGAACGTGCAAATGGCAGGAGCTCTTTTAGCGGCATTGCCGACGTTGCTCGTCTATATTTTTCTCGGTAAATACTTCGTTCGCGGCTTATTAGCCGGATCGGTTAAAGGCTAATATACCAATATATGTTAAAATAATGAACGTAGAAAATGAAGGAAGCGGGGCGAAGAACGTGTATCTTGGAGCGATTGAAGCAGGCGGCACGAAATTTGTTTGCGCCGTTGGCGACCGTAACGGAAACGTACGTGAACGGGTGACGTTCCCGACAACGACGCCAGAGGAAACGATGCGTCATGTCATTGACTTTTTTCGGCAGTATGATTTATCGGCGCTTGGAATCGGTTCATTTGGACCGGTTGATTTGAACCGAAACAGTGCGACATATGGCTATATTACAAGTACGCCGAAACAAAAGTGGGCGAATTTTAATTTCGTTGGCGAGATGAAACGGCATCTCAACGTTCCGATCGGATTTGATACCGATGTCAATGCGGCGGCCCTCGGTGAACATTTATGGGGAGCGGCTCAAGGGTTAGATAGCTGCATTTATATCACCGTTGGAACGGGAATTGGTGTTGGTGCGATTGTCGAAAATCAGCTTTTACACGGCCTGACGCATCCGGAGATGGGGCATATTCTTATTCGTCGCCACCCAGATGATCCATTTCCTGGGAACTGTCCATTCCATGGTGATTGTTTAGAAGGAATGGCGTCCGGTCCCGCTATTGAAAAGCGTTGGGGGAAAAAGGGAGCAGAATTAGCCGACCGCACCGAAGTATGGGAGTTGGAAGCGTTTTATTTAGCCCAATCCATCGCCAACTATATCCTCATTCTATCACCAGAAAAAATTATTATTGGCGGTGGTGTTATGAAGCAGGAACAGTTATTGCCGAACATTCGCCGCCATGTCATCGACTTTCTCCATGGATATGTGCAACATGAAACGATTTTGCAGCATATAGATGAGTATATCGTCTCGCCGGGATTAGGGGATAACGCTGGCATTTGCGGAGCGCTTGCATTAGCAATACAGGCGCTTGATAAGCAGTAGGAAACGAAATTACGACCATTCGTTGCGTAATGACACGTAACGGAAGTGGTCGTTTTTTATGAAAACGCTTTGACTAATTGGTCAGTATGTTTTTTGAACATCATTCATAAATTTGTTTATAAAAATGTTGATAAAAATTGAACGTGAGTTTATAATAGTTTTGACCAACCGGTCATAAAATTCCGTTTATCGGATGAATAGGAGTGCGTGCCAATGGGGAAGCGTACAAAACAAAAGCATTATGAACGATTGATTGAGGAATTGCGAAAGTGCGGAGTGCATGCGGAAATTGCAAAGCCACGTGCGGAGCTCTCGGTATACAAACGTTCATCCACAAAAATAGAACTGTCTGCTCAGGAAGTTTCATCAGTATAGGAGATGGAAGGGATGGCGAATGAGCGCAGAACCCAATTTATCGAAACGGCAATGAAGTTATTTGCAGAAAAAGGCTATCATTCCACATCGATTCAAGACATTGTCGAGGCGTGGGGCATTTCGAAAGGGGCTTTTTACCATCATTTTTCATCGAAAGAAGATTTAATGCTTTCTATTGTGAAGCATCATTTTGAAATGCTGCATTCTGCATTTATGAATGTCAAGCAAGAGAATGAGTCCGAAAAAGAAATGTTAGTGAAGCAAATTACGCTTCAATTTGAGGGTATGCATTCGCATAAACATAAAGAATTTGTGCAAATGATGATGGCGGAGCAACTTCCGAAAATTAGCCATGACATTCATCAATATTTATTCAAGCAACGCGTTCGAATATTTAATTGGTATTGTCAACGACTAATAGAAGTATACGGTGAAAAAGTGGAGCACTATGTGTTTGATGTAGTGACGATGCTAATCGGAATGATTCGAGAATATATATTTTATATTTTGTTCAATCCAAATATGTTACAATTACGTTCCGAGGAAATCGCTCGTTTTATTGTGCGTCGGCTCGATGCGATTGTGGATAGTTTTGAGCCGCATGAATCGCCGCTTTTAAAAAAAGAAATGATCTGTTATTTTACTGAAATCGAAGAGCGGGAACGGCGTGAACGAAAAAAACAAATCGTCGCTCACATTGCGCGTCTAAAGGAAACATTATCATCGATTTCGTTGGACAAAAAAACTCACCATCAGCTTCACTCCGCTTTAGACACGTTAGAAGCGGAACTGACAAACGAACAATCAGCTCCAAGGGAATATGTCGTGAAAGGAATATTGTTATATATCGAAAGCCAAAAAATACAACCGTTATCGAACGATTTGGCTTCATTAACAGAGATTGTTCATGAGTATATCACAAATCACAAATGATAGATAGGAGACGAGAAGATGACAGAAGTAAATGCGTTGGAAATGCAACCAAGTATGATTAAACATCGCAACATTTTAATTACCGGATTAATTATTGCCATGTTATTTGGCGCTTTAGATGGGACGATTGTTGGAACCGCTATGCCACGGATCGTTGGCGAGCTGGGCGGATTAAGTTTGATGACATGGTTGACGACGGCTTACATGTTAACATCGACAACAGTTGTGCCGATTGCCGGGAAGTTGGCAGATTTATTAGGGAGAAAAGTCGTTTATGTTTCCGGCTTAGTCATTTTTATGATTGGTTCTGCTCTTTGCGGAATGGCGAATAATATGACGGAGCTCATTATCTACCGCGGTCTGCAAGGCATTGGCGGAGGCATTATGATGCCGATGGCGATGATTATTATCGGTGATTTGTTTACCGGAAAAGAGCGCGCCAAGTGGCAAGGGGTTTTTGGAGGGCTTTACGGTCTTGCTTCTGTGTTAGGTCCACAAATTGGTGGATGGATTGTCGACCATTTAAATTGGAAATGGGTATTTTACATTAACCTTCCTGTTGGAATTTTAGCGACGATTTTTATTGCGATGGGATTAAGTAAGCATCAGGCGAAAGGCCCTGTTAAATTTGATATAGCTGGAATGTTCACCATGGTGGTTGGTGTGGTCAGCTTGCTTTTAGCCCTTACGTTTGGCGGCGATAAGTACGCTTGGACGTCATGGCAAATCATTAGCTTGTTCGCTGTCGCTATCTTATTCTTAGCACTCTTCGCTTGGGTTGAATCAAAGGCAGAAGAACCGATATTACCAGTTCATTTCTTCAAAAATCGAACGTTTACGGTGTTAAACGGCATTGGCTTTTTAATGAGTATTGGCATGTTTGGTGCTATTATGTTTGTTCCGTTATTTATGCAAGGGGTCGTCGGCGTGAGTGCGACGCAATCCGGAACGATTATGACACCGATGATGATTACGATGATCATTGGCAGCATCATTGGCGGACGAATCGTTTATAAGATAGGTGTTAAGTCGCAATTGATTATCGGCATGTTGATTATGGCGCTTGGGTTCGGTTTATTAGGAACGATGGATATGGAAACGACGAAATGGACGGCAACATTCTACATGATTGTTCTAGGTCTCGGAGTCGGTTTAGTTATGCCGATTCTTACGTTAGCGCTACAAGAAAGTTTTCCGAAGTCTGAACTCGGTGTTGTCACTTCTTCAAGCCAATTTTTCCGTTCCATTGGCGGAACGTTCGGGATGACGATTTTAGGGGCAGTTATGAACCATCGATCAAGTAATTTACTAGAGGATCGTTTAATGCCGGTGTTACAATCGCTCCCAGCACAAGCAAAAGGAATGGCCAATCAGTTTGCTCATATGATTCACGATGATCCACAAGGATTATATTCTGCTTTGCTTAGCCCTGAAGCATTAGCAAAAATGCCGCCACAATTTAAGGAGATGCTTATTCCGATTTTAAAACATTCGCTCGTTGACTCTCTTCATTCGGTCTTTATGGTTGGGCTTGTGTTTGTGATCTGCGGTGTCGTGTTCGTGTTTGCACTGCGGAAAATCAAGCTTACCGATCAACGGCGTGCGGAGAAAGCGGCAAGTTAAACGGGGGAGTATAAAAGGGGTTCACTTCCATACGGAACGTGAACCCCTTTCGATTACTCAAATACTTTTGACCGGGTAAGGAAACGGACTCCCTCTGGCCCTTCCAGCGAGAACATCCCGCCGCGGCCGGGAACAACATCAATAATAAGTTGTGTATGTTTCCAATACTCGTATTGGGCCGCTGCGATATAAAATGGGCAGCCGCCAATTTCTCCAAGGAGCACATCGGAGTCACCGATGATTAAATCCCCTTGTGGATAGCACATGGGTGAGCTTCCATCACAACAACCGCCGGATTGGTGAAACATTAGCGGCCCGTATTTGGCTTTCAATTTTTCTATCAACTGTAACGCGGCTTCGGTCGCAATGACTTTCTTTTGTTCGCTCAAAGCAATTCCCCCTTTATAAAACAGGCAGCGTGCTTTTTCGCTCGCTGCCTGTGAATTTATGGATTAAAAGAAGCCGAGTTTTTTTGGAGAATAGCTAACAAGCAAGTTCTTCGTTTGCTGGTAATGTTCAAGCATCATTTTATGTGTTTCGCGACCGATTCCGGACAGTTTATAACCGCCGAATGCCGCATGGGCAGGATACGCATGATAGCAGTTTGTCCAGACGCGTCCCGCTTGAATGCCGCGACCGAAGCGGTAAGCGGTATTAATATCGCGCGTCCATACACCAGCGCCTAATCCATATAATGTTTCATTAGCGATCGCTAACGCCTCATCTTTGTCTTTAAACGTTGTGACAGAAACGACTGGCCCGAAAATTTCCTCTTGGAAAATACGCATTTTATTATGACCTTTAAATACTGTCGGTTTTACATAATAGCCGCCGTTTAAGTCTCCTTCGAGGAAATTGCGCTCGCCGCCGATGAGTAGTTCTGCTCCTTCTTGTTTACCGATATCAATGTAAGATAAAATTTTTTCCAATTGTTCAGAGGAAGCTTGTGCGCCAATCATCGTTTCCGTATCTAATGGATTGCCTTGTTTAATTTGTTTCACGCGCTCTAACGCCCGTTCTATAAATTTTTCGTAGATCGATTCTTGAATGAGGGCACGGGAAGGGCATGTACATACTTCACCTTGGTTTAAAGCGAACATTGTAAAACCTTCAAGGGCTTTATCAAAAAATTCATCATCTTTTTCCGCCACGTCTTCGAAGAAAATGTTTGGTGATTTTCCGCCAAGCTCTAATGTAACTGGAATAATGTTTTGAGATGCGTATTGCATAATTAATCGTCCTGTAGTTGTTTCGCCAGTGAAAGCAATTTTAGAGATGCGACTGTTTGAAGCAAGCGGTTTTCCGGCTTCGAGGCCAAATCCATTAACAATATTGATGACACCAGGAGGAACGAGGTCTTGAATTAATTCTATTAAAACAAGGATTGATGTTGGTGTTTGTTCTGCAGGTTTTAAGACGACACAGTTTCCAGCCGCTAACGCTGGAGCGAGTTTCCATGCCGCCATTAAAATCGGGAAGTTCCAAGGAATAATTTGTCCGACAACACCGAGTGGCTCTTTAAAGTGGTAAGCAACGGTATCATGATCGATTTCTGCTAAAGTGCCTTCTTCAGCGCGAATGCAACCGGCGAAATAGCGGAAATGATCGATCGCGAGCGGAATGTCAGCAGCTAGTGTCTCACGAACCGGTTTCCCGTTTTCCCATGTTTCTGCGACTGCTAGCATTTCCAAGTTTTCTTCCATGCGGTCGGCAATTTTGTTTAAAATGCGGGCCCGTTCTGCTGCGGAAGTGCGTCCCCAAGCATCTTTTGCTGCATGAGCTGCGTCTAACGCAAGTTCGATGTCAGCCGCTTTGGAGCGCGGTACTTCGCAGTAAACCTGCCCCGTCACAGGAGAAATGTTTTCGAAATACTCTCCATCAACCGGTGGGACCCATTTGCCGCCAATGAAATTTTCATAACGTTTTTTGAAAGTGACAAGTGAGCCAGGCTGTCCAGGCTGAGCATAAATCATTCCAATTCCCCCTTTGTTTTCATTCGTATGCGCTTGTTTGTAAACGCATACAGTTATTTTGTGAAAAATTTCTCACAATTCTGATATTAACATGGTATGATGTTTTTGTCAAAATAAAACTATTAATCTATGCCCGCGAATTTATTATACTCATCGCTTTGGTTATATATGCTATCGGTTTTTGATGTTGCCCTATAAAAACGTGCAAGTAGAAGCGAACTTGAAAGAATGAAAAAAGTAATTGCAGTCAGAGTTTTTTAAAGGAATCGTAGAGCATTTTCTGTGATTACGCAAAATGGGGATAGGCAGACTATCTCCATTTTCTCGTTAATACTCAAGATCAAGCCCATCTAACAACATGCTAGCATAGACACCTGTTAAGTGATGAAATGCTTCAAGTACATCGCGCGGATCCGCGGCGAAAAATCCTTTCATCATCTCTTGGTTACTTTTATGAATAAAACTAAGAATAAAATCAGTTTTAATACGATTGGCGACAAGAATGGCGCAATAGGAGCGCTCAAGTTGCTGTTTACGTTCAGTTTCATCGCTGATTTGAGCAAAATGCGTATTGTATTGCTCGGTGATTTCTGCAAGTCGTTCATGAATGCGCGTTTGTGCTTCCTTCATCATTGCTTCGACTGCCGCCGCAGAAGGAAAGGACTTTTTTGTTAAAATCACGTCTAACACTTGTTGGAGCGCATAGGTTGATTCGGTTGCAAATGCGATGTTTGCTAGCAATAGTTGGAGATATTCATCGTCATGTTCTGCCTGAACGCGCATTTTCATAATGACTTCTGTGACGTCGGAATGGACTTTTTCTTTTGTCCACTGGCTAGTAAGCTGGTCAAGCAAAACAGATAATACTTGTGCAACCTCTTCTTTTGTGATTTTCATTGTGTTTAGTCCCTTTCTTTCTCGAATTCGTATGCCATGTTACATTTAGAATGCCATTTTTAGTCGCCATAAGTCAACGGCAAGATACAAGGTATAGTCTCTTATCCCATTTTTTACAGTTGTAGGAATGAACACTCATCCGTTAAGATGGAAATAAATAATCGCTAAATATTTCGGCTTTTCTTGTGAATTAACTGCTTATTGCGTTTTTCTTGAAATGTATAAAAGGAAGAGGAGAGAAAAAGAGTGAAACCATTGCGGTTAAGGGGACATCATTTATTGTGTGTACATGGGTTTCGGGGAATGGGCTACAGTCCGTCATTTGTAGAAAAAATGTGGGAGATTGTTAAAGATATCCGCAACGAAGAAAAAGATTTCCCGATTCAAGTGGTGGTGGCGCTTGATGATGCCTGTTTTACATGCCCGCACCACGGCGAATCGACATGTCAAGCCGATCCAAATTCGAATGAACATGTGACATCCATGGATCGAAGAGTGATTGAACACCTTGGAATTGAAGAAAATGGGGTGTATTTAAAATCGGAGCTTGTGCAATTAACAGCGCGTAAAGTTCGTCCCGATGATTTAGAGCATTTATGTGCGAATTGTTCATGGCTTCCGTATGGGGTATGTAAAGAAGGCATCGCCAATGTCCGTAGTGGAAACGTGGCTCAACAATAGAAGCAGGCTTGGACGATCGTAACAGTGCTGGGATTTGTCAGAATTCATAAAAAATAATTGCTTCCTCTTTGATAAAAGTGTGGTATCATAACAAGATATAAAATGATTTTTCAAGAGAAAGGGTTATGGACCATGAAAGTAGCGAAATTCGGGGGAAGCTCTGTGGCAAGCGCTGAGCAGTTTCGAAAAGTGGCTGATATCGTATGTTCTGATGTGGAGCGCCGCATTATTGTCGTTTCTGCGCCGGGAAAACGGTATAAGGGCGACGTGAAAATCACAGATTTATTAATTCAGCTAGCGGATGCCGCGATACATGATGAACCGTATGACAGTGTCCTAGAAGCAATCGTAAAACGTTATGAAGAGATTGCGAGAGGTCTTGAGCTGTCTGTTTCGTCGCTCATTTCGCACATCGCGGATGATTTGCAACAAAAAATTGATACATACCGAGACGCCCCTGATCGGCTTATGGATGCCATAAAGGCAAGCGGAGAAGACCATAATGCTAGATTGATGGCGTTTTATCTCTATAGTTTAGGATTAGAGGCTCATTATGTAAGCCCGCGTGAAGCGGGAATTTTCGTGACCGATGAGCCGGGCAATGCGCAAATTTTACCAGAGTCATATGAAAAACTAAAAGATTTACGGAAACGACATGGGGTGTTAGTAATCCCGGGATTTTTCGGTTATTCCTTAACCGGTCATATCGTGACATTCCCGCGCGGCGGTTCGGATATTACCGGTTCGATTGTTGCCGCCGGAGTAGGAGCAGACGTCTATGAAAACTTTACCGATGTTGACTCGATCTACTGCGTGAACCCGGCCATTGTAGATCATCCACGTCAGTTGAAAGAACTGACATATCGGGAAATGCGGGAACTCTCGTATTCGGGCTTTTCCGTGTTTCATGATGAAGCGTTAGAGCCTGTCTATAAGGCTGGGATTCCTGTATGTGTCAAAAATACAAATAATCCAGCAGCACCGGGAACATGGATTGTCGCAGAGAGAAACCATAACGATGAACCGGTTGCCGGTATTGCTAGCGATGTCGGTTTTTGCAGTATTAACATTAGCAAATATTTAATGAACAGAGAAATTGGCTTTGGGCGAAAACTGCTGCAAATTTTAGAAGACGAAGGGATTTCCTATGAACATGTCCCATCAGGAATTGATAATATGTCTGTTATTTTGCGAGCGAACCAATTAGAAGGGGAAAAAGAGAAGCGCATTCTCGACCGCATTCAAACCGAGCTTCAAGTAGATGAAGTCCACATTGAACACGGGTTAGCCCTTGTTATGGTCGTCGGTGAAGGAATGGAGCGAACCGTCGGGGTAGCGGCGAAAGCGACAGCGGCATTTGCTGAAGCGAACATTAATATTGAAATGATTAATCAAGGATCTTCCGAAGTGAGCATGATGTTTGGCGTGAAAGAAGAAGTTGTCAAGGAAGCTGTTCGTGCATTGTATGAAGCATACTTTTCATCTCACATCCACTCTCTGTAAAAAGAGAGTGGATGTATTTTTTATACATAAGAACATGACAGTCGGAAAATACTACCATTGTATGAATTTTGACAATGGAGGAAATTGCGATGAAAAAACTTCTTTTCGTTGCTGTCATCTGCCTATTTTTGAATACGATAAATGTTGATGATCGTGCATTTGCCCAAATTAATGAAAAAGAGCTCCAGCAATATGTCAGCAGTTTCGGCTGGACGATAGAAGATTTACAGCATTACTTGGCCGACTACGACATGACGATCAACGATTTTGCAACATTAGAAAAGCTAAAAGAACGGCTTGGAACACCGATTACAGAAGAAAACTTAAATGAACTGCTTATGCGGTACAACCTCACACAGGAAGAACTAGAGGCGTTGCTTGGACAGTTCGGTGAAACCGTTCAAGACTATACATTTATTAAAGATTTAGATACGGCTGTTGATTTTTACTTACATCATGACAAAGAAATGCAAGAAATTAATGATATGCTTGCATCCATTGGATTCACAGAACAGGAAGTGAATCGGTTATTTGAACATATTATGTCGCTTGATGAAAGAGCGCTTGTTCAGCGATTAGAAGGAGTGGATGCGCGCCTTGAACCGTTTCTTCATATCGATGATCCAACGAAATTAACAGACGCGCAGCAAGAAGAATTGATATCCATTTGGGAAACTTTATTGTCGGCGCTCGAGATTCAACCGAAGTTTTATTTAGTCAAACATGGACAAAAACAAAAAGTATCGTCCCGACAATTGATGGCGATGAACACGCTTGGCGGGCGAGATTTGCTTGTAGAGCTATACAACAATCAAGGTGAACGATTAGTCGATCTGCAATTATCAGAGAATATGTTAACGTCCGATTACATTCTTCATGCGGGAGAAAGCTTCGTTCATGCCGGAGAAATGGCGGCAGAAATGAAAGAGAAAATGCAAGGAGAGAAAATGCCAAATACCGCTTCGCCTTATGTGACAAATACTCTTATTGGGTTACTTCTTATGTTGCTGGGTGCTTTTGTTTATTGGAGAACACGTGAAAAGGCAATGGAGTGAGAGGGAATGTCTCAGACGTGTCGCCATTGGAAAACTGTGTTGCGATATAGCGCGTTTGTTTTCATGATGCTTGGCCTTGCCGTGATGTTATGGAACGGGTATTCATTTTGGCAAGGATATCGTGCCGTTACACCATTAAAGGAAGCAGACAAACAATCATCCAAACGGCTTACCCGGGCACAAGAAACGCTTGTACCACCTAAGCTCGGGGAGCAAATGGGAACATTGCTCATTCCGAAGCTGCACATTTCGTTACCGATTTATCATGGGACGGACGAACAAGAGCTACGAAAAGGTGTCGGCCATTATCCGAAAAGCGCATTGCCGGGCCAACCGAATAATGTTGTGCTGTCAGGACATCGCGATACCGTTTTTCGTCAGTTAGGGCAAGTCGGACTTCACGATGAACTCATTGTCAAAACATCTACAGGCGAATTTGTATACCGGGTCAAAAAGGTGCGGATTGTCGATGAAAATGACCGCACCGTCATCGTGGAAAAGCCACGTCCCACTTTAACGGTGACGACCTGTTATCCGTTTGATTTTATCGGGAATGCGAAACAACGGTATGTTCTTATTGCTCAGTTCGTGAAAAAACGGACGTAACAGCATTCACCTGTAACGAGCCATGATAAAAAAGCTGACTCATCAAGGGCTAGAATAGAAGAGAATCAGCCCTTTGTTGAGTCAGCTTTTGTTGGTTCTTTTACACCGCGCCGTTCATGAAGTTGATGCTTAAATTCTCGCAAAAGCGCTTCTCCTTGGAGACCCTTTTCTACGAGGCCGGCGAGCACGACTTCAGCTAAATCCGTTTTATTGCGGATTAACAGGCCATCCATCAGAACGCTAATATGTTCATTTAGCGAAGTGATCGAACGTATGGTAGCGATCATGTTCGCGGGGTCGTTGCTTTTATTGGAAATCGTGACTTGGAGACGGAATTCGTCTTTTTCCTTTTGCAGCTCAGAAAAAAAATGTTCGTATTCTTTATCTAAATATGTTTCAATTAACCAGTGATTTTTCCCGTCTTCTTTATTAATAACAAGCCCATCAATGAGCGAAACCTCTTCTCGATGCAAATCATCGTAAACGACGGAGAGCCCTACAAGCTTAAAGGTCTTCATCCCATCACCTCGTCAATGTTGTCTTACGAAAAATTATAACATATCCACTTTGTGAAGGGGAAATAGGCAAAAATTTTATAGTGAGGTACAAAAATTGAATTTTTATGTCACATTTTCTCTTTTATTGTCAAAAAATGCTTATAGATAGTGAAAACATTGATGGGGAAAATTAAAAAATCGTAATTTTACGAAAAATAGTTTGTTGATTATGATAAAGGTGCAGACGGTGGTAGGAAGGGAGAGATGCAACTGACAATGATCAACCACGTTGTTCTTGTCGGGCGTTTAACAAAAGACCCCGAACTTCGCTATACTGCCGATGGTTCGGCGGTAGCCAACGTCACATTGGCGGTAAGCCGCAATTTTCGCAATGCGGAAGGGGTGATTGATACCGATTTTGTCCATTGTACGCTTTGGAGAAAAATCGCCGAAAACACAGCCAATTATTGTCGGAAAGGTTCGATTATTGGAGTGATGGGTCGAATTCAAACAAGGAATTACGAGAAGTCAGATGGACAACGCGTCTATGTAACCGAAGTCGTTGCTGAATCCGTCCGATTTATGGGTGGACAACCACAGCAATGGCTCGGACATTCATAATTAACTCCCTCATTGATTCTTCCTCTATGTTTCCTTTCCTAATTTTCCCCCTATATAGAGAAACTAGCCTCAATATTCCCTCTTACATTGTGCCAACAGACATTCGTTGGCGCATTTTTTATTATTTATCAAATAGACACGTGAGGTGACGATGCCTATTGCTCTTCTCTCATGAGGGGAGGCTATTCAATGGCCCGCGAAAATTCTTTTACTAGTGTAGCGATAATGGCTTCGATATGTTTGCGTTTTTTTGTCGGTAATTGTACTAGTGAATAAATTGCTTTTTCCATTTCGGGATTTTGTTTTAAATAAGCGATAATATCAAGCATCGTTTCATCGATACGGTCGGTTTGATAAAGGCGGTTGACTTCTCGTAGTAGCTCTTTTTTATTTGTTTGTCTTCCTATTAAAAAGTCTATGCTGACTCCATAGAGGTTGCTTAGCTTTTCTAACGATTGCACATCCGGTAACAACTCTCCGTTTTCCCATTTGCTAATTTGTGAGCGTGATATATTGAGGCGTTGGGCCAATTCTTCTTGCGTCCAATTTTGCTGTTTTCGTAAGTATTTTAATTGCTCGCCTAATCTTTTCATATTCTTCACCACAGCTCTATCAAAAATGAATCAATATATTAAAGATAGGAGATTGTGGAGAAGAAGTTCGTTCTGTTTTAGAACATATTATTATTTGTTGCGAAAAAGGTCGTTAAACTATCTTTTGCTAGTGCTCTACAGCTTTTTCCCGAACAAAGATTCTGTTAGAATATACAATAAATGGATAAATATTGACTTGGATGAAAAAGCGAGGGATTTGTGTGAATATTTATCTTGCAGATTTAATTGTGAGCGAGCGGAAAGTGGAGAAGCGCAAAATAGGCACATACAGCATCTTTGTGAAGGAGATGAAAAACCCGTTTTCGGTGCGGTTGAAAACGATTGCTCCGACGAACTTTGCTGATTCGTTACGGTTTTTAAAAAGCGGGGAAACACATGACCGCTTTTTAGACGAAGAAATGTGGTTTCGCACAATTAAATGCCAAGAGAATGCGCAACTGTATTTTGTCTTCAAATCCGTTGATCAACTCTATATGTTTGTTATCAAGCTTGATTTGAAAAAACGGCATTTCGAAATTACGTCTTATGAATGGAATCAGCTTCAACAAAAATATCTCCGCTTACATACGAACGAACTTCTCACAATTGAAAAACAGCTCATCTACTACATTCTCCAGTCGCTTTATATTTACGAAAATAAGCGAGTATCCTACCTTTTTGTTTCCCCTGTAAAGAAAAAACAATAAAAAGGGCTATCTCATCGCGGAGATAACCCCAGCATATTTTAACGATGTTGCTTTTGATTTGCAACCTCTAATTTTTTCGCCATCCGCTCATATAGCTTTTCCCATGGTGTTTTTACTTTGGCTTCTTTTGCTTTTCGCTTCGGTTGTTTCTTCATGTTTTATGCTCCTTTGCGAATGATTGTTGGGAGAACAAGCAATTCACGTAATTCTTCATTCGACAATTCCGTAATCCATGCTTCACTTTGAATAATTTCTTCATTTAGCGCCTGTTTTCGCTCCAGCATTTCGTCAATTTTTTCCTCCAGTGTGCCTACAGTAATGAGCTTATGAACGTGGACAAACCGTTTTTGTCCGATACGATATGCGCGGTCAGTTGCTTGATTTTCAACGGCTGGGTTCCACCAGCGGTCAAAATGAATCACATGGTTGGCTGCAGTTAAATTAAGCCCGGTGCCTCCCGCTTTTAATGACAATATAAAGATGTGAAATTGACCGGCTTGAAATTGTTCAATCATACGGTCGCGCTCTATTTTTGTCACGCTGCCGTTTAAAAAGAGGACGTTTTCCTTTAATCGGGAGGAAAGAAGCTGTTGAATCATCTCACCCATTTGAATATATTGCGTAAAAATTAAGCAGCTTTCTCCATTTGCGCGAATTTGCTGCACAAGCTCAAGCAATGTTTCAAGCTTATGCGACCGCTCTAATACATTTGTCGGGTTGCTTTCTTTTAAATAAAGAGCTGGATGATCGCATAGCTGTTTGAGCCGATTTAACATTTGCAAAATAAGCCCGCGCCGTTCCCGTTGGTTTGCTGTTTCAATATGTTTCAGTGTTTGTTGGACAAACTCCTCATATAAAGAAGCTTGTTCAGCGGTTAGCGGACAATATTCTTTTTGTTCGAGCTTATCTGGCAAATCTAAAGCAATCGCTTCATCGTTCTTTGTACGCCGCAATAAAAACGGGCGAATGAGCTTTTGCAGCATGGCGATTTTCGTTTCGCTGCGATCTTTTTCAATCGGTGCAACAAAGCGGCGTTGAAATTGCGTCAGGCTTCCTAAATAGCCCGGATTGATAAAGTCAAAAATGCTCCAAAGCTCGGTTAGCCGATTTTCCATCGGCGTACCGGAAAGGGCGATTCTATGCCCGCCTTTTAGTTTACGAATGGCCCGCGCTTGTTTTGTGTGAGCATTTTTAATATTTTGTGCCTCATCTAAACAGATTGTTCCCCAATCGACGGACGAAAGCTCGGCAAAGTCTAAGTGCACCAAGCTGTATGAGGTCATGACAATATCTGCCTCACGAACTGATTGTAAGAACGTTTCTCCCTTGGCGCGATTCGGACCGTGATGTGTGTAAATTTTCAGTGAAGGCGCGAATTTCGCGCATTCTTTTTGCCAGTTGCCGAGCACGCTTGTAGGACAGATCAGTAACGCTGGTTTGTGCACGGTTTCATGTTCTTTCACATACGAAAAGTACGCAAGCATTTGTACTGTTTTTCCAAGTCCCATATCGTCCGCCAAACATGCCCCAAGTCCGAAGCGCCGTAAAAACAATAGCCAATCGACACCGCGTTGTTGATACGGTCTGAGTGTGCCTTGGAATGAAGCCGGAACAGCCACGGACGGGATTTCATCTAAATGAGTAAGTTGGCGAATAAAGGTTTGGAAGCTGTGGTTTAACTCAATCGAAATATGTTGAAACGGCGTGCTTTCTTCCTCGCTCTCAGCATGCTCATGTTCTTGCTGCAAAAATGCTTGTTGTAACACATCACGAATCGGCAGCCCTTCTTTCCGCGCTTGGTCCATCAACGACTGCACGTGTCGGATGAAAGCGGGATCAAGCTGGATCCATTGTCCACGAATTTGCATAAGCCGTCGTTTCTGCGCGACTAGTTCGGCAAATTCTTCTTCGCTCAATTCAACCCCGTTTGTCGAGATGCGCCAGTCAAAATCGACAAGAGTCTGCAATCCGAGCGTTGCCTCGCCAGCTTTCGGGGCGGATTTCACTTTTGCCTTCATCGTTACGGTTGCTTGTTTGACCATCTCCCACCAGGATGGCAAAAAGATACGTGCTCCTGCTGCAAGAAGCTGCTCGCTTGCTTCTTTTAAAAAACGCCACGCTTTGTCTTCGCTTAGCGAATTTCGCAGCTGTCCATATCCATTGTTTAGCCACGGAACAGCTGTCAACCAAAGCCGGTGTGCTCGTTGAACAGCATGATTATACTCTTTCCATTCAGTCGGCAAATGTTCTTCTCCGCTCCAAATGAGAGTGTCACTGTTATCTTTAGCAATCAGCAACGTTTCCAGCTTCCAATCGTTTTCTTCGTCTGGTTCGCTTAGACGCAAAGCAACCGTAAACGGTGCCGTATCTTTTTTCCAGCCAATTTCATAAAGCCAATCTTCCTCGGAATAGAGCCAATGAGAACTATTATTTATAAGAAGCGGGTACGTATTCGTGATTTCTTGCCACACTTCATAGAGCTCTTGATCGCGCTGAATCCAATCATGAATTGCGAGAGAACGCCATGTTTTGATAAATGGATTTTGCTCTGTTTCTTCTTCCATTTTCCAACCGAAGCCCCCGTCTTTCCAGGCCGTAAAATTGGGCATAAATTGAAGGGTTCGTATATCGTCCATGATCGCTTTCGCCCATCGGCGAAACGTCATTGAAGGTTCATCCCATTGAAGGCGAGCCAACTCGTTTTCTGACGAAGAGGAAAAAAACGTCAGAGCTTCCCAAGGAGATAGCCATACTCCTTGCTGTTCACCGATTTTTTTGGTTGTCAAAAACGTTCCGTAAAAGCTTTCGGCATGCCACGAAAACGCCAGCGCTCGCCATTTTTCTACCGGTTCATCGCTATAAAGGAAAAAGGCGTTTTCATCCTCAAGCCAGCGGCTCATTAACTTATACCTTTTGATCATTAAGCAACTTTCCTTTCTGTATCTCTTCTTGAAAGGCACGGAGCCGTTTGTGCTCCTCTACTAATTTCGTGATATATCTGTTCCACACCTCTTTTTTCCCTAAAGCGCGGTAATATGTACGCAGCTTTTTTAAGTGCTTAACTGCCATTTTGTAACTTTCGCGGTTTTTCAATTGAATCATTTTGTGAACGGCATGATGATAGAGAGGTAACAATAAGGAACGATCATGCGTTTCAACAACTTTTAGAAACGAACGGTGAATATCGTTGACATCGATATCGGCAAGCAAATGCAAATCAACCCATTTTTTATATTGCCTGCTTGTGAGTAAAAAGTAACTATAATCGGAAGCGCTGTAAGGAAGTAAAACTTGCAATAATATTTCATAGTTTTCATCATCCCCGGTTGCCTTCGCGTACCGGTCATATAAATAAAGCAATTCTCTTGTGATAATGGCCCCGTCAGAATAATTCGTTGCAGCTAAGTACGACTCCATACTGGTGATGCATAGTTTCCACCAATGTTTGAGGCGTTCCCATTGTTGACCATGGATCAAGTTTTTCATCCATATTATTACATAAGGAATTGGAACAAATTTTAGTTTTTTCAAGAGAGAAAAAGTTTCCTCATCATTGCCGCGAAGAAATGCAAGATGTGCCAAAGCGAGTTGACACTCAAGCACAATATCACCGCGTTCTTCTTGCCGCTGTAACAACCATTCTTTTTCTTGCTGATTCCATTTTTCATTATGAAAAAGAACGCTCCATACCATTTGATAAATGGCGATGCGCTCATCCATCAATGCATCGCCAGCAAATAAAATGTGACGAACGTATTCGCGGCTTTCCTCAAGAAGCGGAGCGAATGATTTAGGAATAGAAACCTTCGCTAAATCTTCACATTTCTTTTTAATCGTTTCCATAAATTCAGACACGTTCGCGATCCAAAACGAGCGATAATAAGAAATGTGCTGATAGTGTCGTCCTTCCTCAAGAAGACGACAAAATGTAAAAAGTGCCGCATGAAGATGATACAGTCGTTTTTCTACAAGCAACATAGGTGCTTCATTCAGTAATGACGGGAAAAAACGGTAGCACAACTGGTGAATAAATGCATAATTTCCTTTATTCGATTTTGCGAAAAAGAGATGATATGATTTCTGAAACTGGTTTATCCAATTACGGACGGAAGAGGATGGGGTTACGAGTTCACGTGCTTTTGTTAAGGGCAATACGCTACTTGTTTGCTTTGTATTCCACTCGCGAATTAACTCTCCGATTTGCCCAACGTGGGAATATAAATAAAAAAACAAGGCAAGTAGATGGGGACAAACGTACGAATCACTGCATTGGCAATGACTTTGTGAAAGATGGGTGAAATAAATTGTCGGTTTGTACACATTCTCATCAAGAACATTCGCTTGAATGACGCCATTTTGAACGATTGCTGCATTATAGACAAAACCTTCCCGATACAGCTTAAGCCCCTTTTTCATTGCTGATTGATTGGAAAGTGTAACTTCTTTTTTTAGTTGACGTGCCGCTTGATCTAATACAGCTTTCGACAAGCTCGTTTGTAACAATCGATTTCATCCTCTCGCTATTGCTTACTCTCTTATTCTAGTTTAATCTGCAAAATTTTATATAAAATTATAGCAAAAGTCTCTTTCTATGAAAAAGAAAGTTTCGGTATACTAAACATAAGTATACAAGAATGAGAAATATTTCTTGAAACCGTATGTCGAAAAAAAGAATTCGGTGGCTGGATTCCTTTTTTCGACATAGCGAGCGCTAGGCTAGCAAGAAAAAGAGGGAGAGTGACAAACGATGCAATTAAAACCCAAGCACGTCATCATGACATCTGCTTTTGCCTCGGCCTTGTTTATGTTGCCGATGACCGGAAAAGCAGCGGAATGGAAAATCGGTATGAGCCACCCGCAAGTGAAAGAATTGCAGCAACTATTAAAGGCGAAAGGGTTTTTTACTTATCCTACTGCAACCGGTTATTTTGGAACGATTACAGAAAAGGCGGTGAAAGATTTCCAAGCATCTGTTCACTTGCCGGCAACGGGGATTGTCGATGACCAAACGTATGAGAAGTTAAAAAGTAGTGTGACATCGGCCAACCAATCGAAAAGCAAAGCGAGCCGTCCGCTGCAAATCGGTTCAACTGGAGATGCCGTGAAAGTACTTCAACAAAACTTAAAGAAGCTTGGCTATTTTACATACCCACAAATCACTGGTTATTACGGCACGATTACGGCTGATGCGGTAAAAAAATTCCAAAAAGCGAGCAGGCTTGCGATAACAGGTGTCGCTGATTCGCAGACCGTACAAGCGATTCAAAATGCATTGAATCGTCAAACTGCTTCGCCGTCGAATGAAACCGCTCTGCGAATTGGCTCAAAGGGGCCTGAAGTAAGCAAACTTCAGCAAAACTTAAAGCAACTTGGTTATTTTACATATCCGCAAATTACGGATTACTACGGTACAATTACGTCTGATGCTGTGCGTAAGTTTCAACAGCAATCCGGGCTAAAAGCAACAGGTGTCGCTGACAGCACAACGCTGGCGAAGATCCGCGAAGCCGTTGACCAAAAGACAAAACCGAGCTCATCAACACCAAAAACGACTATTTATTTAACAATTGGCTCTACTGGACAACAAGTCGAACAAGTACAAGCGAAACTAAAACAGCTCGGTCATTTTACATATCCGACGATTACCGGTTATTTCGGCCAAGTGACAGCCGAAGCTGTTAAGAAGTTTCAACAGAGTGCAAAGTTAAAAGTAACTGGCGTGGTGGATAATGAGACATATGAACAATTGATGGGACAAGCACCGGCAGTGAAGCTGGATGTCATGGAGCTAATGGCCGATGCGGCAGAATTATTGGGCAAGCCTTACGTATGGGGCGGCCAAACGCCAGAAGTCGGATTTGATTGCAGTGGTTTCATTGTGTATTTGTTTAAGAAACAAGGTCTGTCCTTACCGCGTACAGTAGCGATGATGTGGAATACGGGTACATCTATTGCTACTCCTTCGGTCGGCGATATTGTCTTTTTTCAAACCGATGGACCAGGCGCTTCCCATGCTGGTATTTACATCGGCAACAATCAATTCATCCATAGCGGCAGTTCCACCGGCGTCACGATCAGCCAACTTAACAACTCTTACTGGAAAGCGCGCTATTTAGGGGCGAAGCGATATTATTAAAATAAAAGGCTATTTTCTAAAAAGAGTGTTGCTAAAAGAATTGCATATTATGTGGTTAGAATAATGGAGTGAAGGTGTGGAAAATGAGGGACGAGACAAAAATCCACCCAATGGTGCTATTATCTACTTTTATCAATGTAATCGTTATGGCCATGTTCGCTTATGACAAATTCAGCGAAAAGCAAATGGGTTATAGTATTGCTTTTATATTGCTATCTCTTTTGTTTCTTGGTATGACAATTTATGGGTTGGCGAGAAACAACAAGATTGGCCGCACAGAAAAATAGTAACGGTTATCTTTGAGAGAGGATAGGAGTCATTGTAAACGTCGTGCCAAGCCATTGTTTTAACAGCTATGTTCCGTATAGCAGCAATTTACGCGGAAACAGCCAAATAAGAAAGTGCGAACGTCCCCTGCCCATGTCTTGTGGGCAAACAGCGGAATGTTGCCATCTTGGTTCCCTCGATGGACATTCTTTCCGCTGAGAAGCACTTGCACTTTGGAGAGAAAAGGTCATTTGACCCGGAGCGATTTGCGAACAGAGCTAAACAGTGAAGAAAAGCGGAGTCGGAGTGAATTGCTCTTAAACCTAAATATTCTTCCCGCGACAGAGTTCATGTCGTTTTTGGCACAAGAGAGCAAGATATAAGCATTGATGTGATAAAAGGGGACTGACTCTAAAACAGCAGTCAGTCCCATAAGAAAATACTTGTGATAAAATTTAAGGGGTGTCCTTTATTTCTAAATGTTCACGTAATTTATTGGACAATGCGATACGTTCCTGCTTAGGAACAATGATGTAGCTAACACCATTGATTGTTTGGCTATTACCTTTAATGTGCAACTGCTCGATATGCTGCCGTGCCTCTTTATAATTCGCTTGAATATCTTTCATTTGTTCAAACGTTAAATTCGTTTTTATGTTTTTCCCGATTGCAGCTAACAGCTCATCGTAGTTCGCTAACGATGAAAAACTTGCTCCCTTATTAATGACCGCTTCAATAATTTGCTTTTGCCGGTCTTGACGGCCAAAATCACCGCGCGGATCCTCGTAACGCATGCGCGAGTACTTTAATGCCTTTTCCCCGTCTAACTTGATTTCTCCTTTTGGAAACGTTACCCCGTCATACGTAAAGGCAAAAGGATTATTTACGGTTACTCCGCCAACGGCATCGACAATGTCTTTAAAGCTTTCCATATTGACTTTAATATAATAATCGATGGGAATGTCCAAAAATTTTTCGACGGTCGCCACCGTCATTTCGACGCCACCAAACGCATAGGAATGGTTAATTTTATCTTCTTTCCCCTTGCCGACAATCTCTGTTCTTGTATCACGCGGAATGCTCACCATTTCAACGGATTTCTTATTTGGATTCACCGTTAGTACAATTAATGAGTCGGCACGACCGCGATCCCCTTTTCGTTCGTCGACACCGATGAGCAAGATAGAAATAGGGGTCTGCTTTTTCAAGGAAACTGGTTGTTTTCGTTTCTCAGACGTCATGCGATGAATTGGCTCGTGCATTCGATCAGCTGTTTTCTTTAGATGATGATAAACTGAATAGCCATAAACTCCAACTCCTAAAAGGAACAATGCCAATAAGCTTGTTATTATCCATAACCATTTTTTCTTTTTTCGACGTTTTGCTCGCATGCATAATCTTCCTTTTTTAGGTTAATGGTAAATCTAACAATGATTATAAATATTTTTGAATATGGATACAACCTTCCAACTTTTGTTTACTCTTTTCATAAGAGAGAACACATGCTAGAATATGAACAGGCTTTAAGGGAATAAAGAGCAAGAATAATTATTGTCAAGATAAAAATGTACGAGCCAAATCATTACTAGTTATTGTAGGTGAAATCATGTCTAGAAAGCTAAAAGTCATGACCATTTTTGGAACAAGACCTGAAGCGATTAAAATGGCACCGCTTGTATTAGAACTTGAAAAATATCCCGAATATATTGAATCGATTGTTACTGTCACAGCGCAGCATCGGCAAATGCTTGATCAAGTTTTAGATATCTTTCATATTTCTCCCCATTATGATTTAAACATTATGAAAGAGCGCCAAACATTGGCTGATATTACTGTTCGCGCTTTAGAAGGACTTGATCGAGTAATGAAAGAAG
The DNA here is from genome assembly GCF_015326725.1 of Thermaerobacillus caldiproteolyticus. Lineage (NCBI taxonomy): Bacteria > Bacillati > Bacillota > Bacilli > Caryophanales > Anoxybacillaceae > Thermaerobacillus > Thermaerobacillus caldiproteolyticus. Next base: position 2,897,011 of record NZ_CP064060.1, on the reverse strand, counting down.
TGAAGCCGGATTTAGTGCTTGTCCATGGGGATACAACTACTACATTTGTTGCTAGTCTTGCTGCTTTTTATAATCAAATTGCTGTAGGGCATGTAGAAGCCGGATTAAGAACGTGGAATAAGTACTCTCCTTTTCCGGAGGAAATGAACCGGCAATTGACGGGAGTAATTGCTGATCTGCATTTTGCTCCGACAAAAAAGGCATACGAGAACCTTATTTGTGAGAATAAAAAACGTGAATCGATTTTTATTACAGGAAATACAGCAATTGACGCGCTAAAAACCACAGTAAGTGAGCACTATCAACATCCTGTGTTAGAAAAAATGCAGGGTAGCCGTATGATTTTACTGACAGCCCATCGTCGAGAAAATTTAGGAGAACCAATGCGGAACATGTTCCGTGCTATTAAAAGGATTGTTCATGAGCATGATGATGTACAGGTTGTCTATCCAGTTCATTTAAACCCGGCAGTAAGGGAAGTAGCTGATGAAATACTTGGGAATGACCCTCGCATTCATTTAATTGAGCCGCTTGGAGTATTAGATTTCCATAACTTTGCCGCAAGAGCGTTTCTTATTTTAACGGATTCAGGCGGGGTTCAAGAGGAAGCTCCTTCGCTTGGGGTGCCAGTTCTCGTATTGCGCGATACAACCGAACGCCCTGAGGGAATCGAAGCAGGTACATTAAAACTCGCCGGAACAAATGAAGAGACGATTTACGAATTGGCGTTTGAGCTGCTTAATAATGAGGCAGCGTATGAACAGATGGCAAAAGCCGTCAATCCTTATGGGGATGGAAAAGCATCAGAGCGAATCGTTCAAGCAATCCTTTACCACTTTGGTAGAATAACACAGCCACCAAGTCCATTTCATGTTTAGACAAGAAATCATTCCCGTACCGCGTTGACGAAAGGTACGGGTACTTTTTCGTTTGGAATGTAATAAATGAATTATAGTGGAAAAAATGATCGAGCAGGAAATAAAAAATTTTTAGTTGCAGGCTACTTTGTGATAGGATTACTAATTAGGGATTTATCCGTATAAAAATGAAAATTATGGAGGTTTTCTGGTTAATGTTAAAAAATCTTCCTCATGGGGTAAAAATTAGTATTGCTCGTTCTATTACTCGTGCGTTTGAAAAATATATGAATGACATTGAATGGGAGGAAACGAAGTTTCATCCACCTGCATTTATGCAAGAATGGCGTAGCTATATCGAGAAAAATTCTAATTGGTTTCATTCTCTTGATGAACAAATTAAGTCCGATCCGTCGTTCCATGAAGAATTGGCAAATAAAATTAACGAAATGATAGAAAAAGTACTTTCAGAAGCGCCGACGAACGAACAATTAGCCAAAATAGAAACGTTAGCGAAAGAGCTGAATTTAAAAGATATTCATGTTTCTTGTAAGGCAGAGGCCAATTACTACATCGAACGGCTCGAAAACATGAAGAGGGAGAATAAGTGAACATGCCATAAATCGACTTTATGGCATGTTTTATTATGATTGTTGGCATCTCCCTTTCTCGCTGTTAATCTCGGATTCATTTTCTCTCCCGAGTAATATGGTATATAAATAAGATGAAGGAAAAATGGTAAAACGAAAGGGAGCGTTATCGCAAAGTGAAAGTTGAATGTAATAGTGAAACACGCTAATCTATTAAAAGCAACTATTTTATAAGAATTATAGTTTTGTTTGGGAGCGGTATAATTATCTCTGTGTTAAGGGAAACGATCTTTTTGGATGGAATGACAGATAAATAGAGTTCGGTGTTTATTTTTGCGATATAATTAGTCGCGGGAGTTGGATATGGGACATGTACGTTTTTCGAATCGCCATAGGAGGTGTAACGTGTGAAAATCACTGTTGCTGGTACGGGATATGTAGGCCTCGTGACCGGAGTTTGTCTTGCGGAAATCGGGAATAAGGTGACTTGTTATGATATTGATGAACAAAAAGTACAAAAAATGCGCCAAGGCATTGTTCCAATCTATGAACCGGGATTAGAGGAATTAATGAAAAAAAACATCGCCGAAGAACGCCTGTTTTTTACGACAGATGCAAAAACCGCTTACGAAAGTGCGGACGTGATTTATATTGCGGTGGGAACGCCGGAAAATGAAGACGGTTCGGCTAATTTAACCTATGTTGAAGAAGCGGCGTTAGCGATTAGCCATTATGTAAAAAAAGATACTATTGTCGTGATAAAAAGTACTGTTCCAGTAGGGACGAATGATCGAATCCAAGCATTGATCAATGAACATAAATTACCGGGAATTGAAATTACGGTTGTATCCAATCCAGAGTTTCTACGGGAAGGTTCTGCTGTCTATGATATGTTTCATGGAGATCGTATCGTGATTGGAGCAAACGATGAGAGGGCTGCTTCGATAATTGCTGAAATTAATAAACCTTTTGGCATCCCGATTATTCAAACAGATATACGCAGCGCCGAGATGATTAAATATGCGGCGAATGCTTTTTTAGCCACAAAAATTAGTTTTATCAATGAAATTGCTAATATTTGTGAAAAAGTAGGCGCCAACATTGATGATGTGGCTTATGGAATCGGGCAAGATAAACGAATCGGACCTCATTTTTTAAAAGCCGGAATTGGCTATGGAGGGTCTTGTTTTCCAAAAGACACGAAAGCGTTGATGCAAATTGCAGGCAATGTTCATTATCAATTTGATTTACTTGAGTCGGTCATTAAAGTGAATAATAAACAGCAGTTGCTGTTATACACAAAAGCAAAAGAAATATTTTCTTCATTAAGAGGGAAAAGAGTTGCTGTGCTTGGTTTGGCGTTTAAGCCAAATACCGATGACATTCGCGAAGCCGCTTCGCTTGTATTAATTCAAAAATTGTTGAACGAACAAGCAGAGGTCACAGTATATGATCCAGTGGCAATGGAAAACGCTAAAAGCGTACTCGGTGACAGTGTTCGCTATGCTCGTTCAGCGATATCTGCTTTAGCTGGACAAGAAGTGGTTTTTATTGTAACAGAATGGGATGAGATTAAGGATATTCCTCTTTCTACTTATGTAGACGAGATGAAGGAACCGATTATTTTTGATGGAAGGAATTGTTATGATTTAAAGGAAGTGGAGAAATATCCAGTTACGTATATTTCTGTTGGTCGTAGAAATATTATTCATGCTTCGTTAGTTGAAAAGAGATAGAGATAGAGATTACCTTCTATTTTGATACAGAACTGCGACTGACGAATATCGATACGGCAAAACTTGATCCATCTAAAAGATTACAAACGCTATATGAAGCTGGCATCATTCTGGCAGGGAAAATCACACATATGAGCCGTTTGATTATAGGAAACGCAATCAAATAGACAAATGCTGACGAGATGCTACCGATATAAATGAATAATCAAATATGCTCTGCCCTGCTTCCGCATATAACGGACGGGGTGTTTTTTTGGAGAATGAAGGAGAAAGGAAACGGGAAACTAAACAAAAAGATACATCTTAAACTATAACTTCCTACTTGAATTGTTTATTGGTATGCATTACATTCTAATTTATGATGACATTTATTTAAATTTTGTTACAAGATAGAGAAATTATATGACCAATCTGTATTTTTTGCTATAATAAAATTTGAGTGCAAAAAACGGTACTTGTGTAAAGGAGAAATCTTTCGTATGAATAAGAAAGTTTGTGTTATCGGATTAGGATATATTGGACTACCAACTGCAGTGATGTTTGCAAATCATGGGTTGCAGGTGCATGGTGTCGATATCAATGAAAAAGCAGTTAACATGATTCGACAAAAACAATTACACATTGAAGAAACAGGATTGCAGGAGCGTTTGAATCAAGCGATTGACAGCGGTAAATTTACGGTTTCAACAACACCTGAAGAAGCTGATGTCTTTATTATTGCCGTACCTTCTCCGATTAATAAAGATAAAACCGCGAATTTAGATTATGTACGTGAGGCGACAAAGTCGATTGTCCCTTATTTGCGCAAAGGAAATTTAGTTGTTTTAGAATCAACTGTACCACCGCGCACAGTAGAAGATGTCATGTTGCCAATTTTGAAAGAAACGAACTTGGAAATCGGAACAGAACTGTTTGTGTCTCATTCTCCTGAACGAGTGATTCCGGGAAGAATTTTTGAAGAATTGATCAATAACGATCGAATTGTTGGTGGAATTAACGAAGAATCAAGCCGCTTAACTGCGGAATTGTATAAAACGTTTGTCAAAGGAACGATCCATTTAACTGATGCTACGACTGCTGAAATGGTCAAGGTGATGGAAAACACATACAGAGATGTCAATATTGCTTTTGCTAATGAGTTAGCGAAAATTAGCGAAAAAATTGGCATCAATGTTTGGGAAGCTATTCGCCTAGCAAATTTCCATCCGCGAGTAAATATTCATTTTCCTGGTCCGGGAGTAGGCGGGCATTGTATCGCTGTCGATCCTTGGTTTTTAGTGGAATTGCAGCCGGAGCTAGCAAAAATCGTTGGCTTAGCTCGTCATACTAACGATAGCATGCCGGAATATACGGCGCTAAAAATTCAGCGAATTCTCGAAGAACAAGGAATTCGACATGGCCGCGTAGCCGTGTTTGGGCTGGCGTTTAAAGGCAATGTTGATGATATGCGGGAAAGCCCGTCATTAGAAGTTATTCATCACCTTGAGAGACTCGGAATTGACTATACGGCTTATGACCCGCACATTCAAGAAAATCGCTTAGCTCGTCAAACACAGCATATCGAAGAAGCCGTGGCTCATGCGGATATGATTGTGATTTTAACAGACCATAACGAGTTTAAAACGTTACATCCAGAACAAGTGGAATCTTATGTAAGAACAAAAATCATTTTTGATACAAAAAATTGTATTGACCGACATGTATGGGAACAAAAAGGGTATGAGGTACATGTATTAGGGGACGGCAAACACCTCCCAAAGCAATAGATGAGGATGACCATTCCAAATTAGGTGATAAGATGAAAGAAACATTTTTAGGCGTCGATGTTTGTACATATACGTACGAACAACTTGTTGCCAAATTAATAGAGGACATTAATGATAACCGCAAATCATTCATTGTGGCAATTAACCCAGAAAAGATTATGAAAGCGCAAGAAGATGAACAGTTGCGGGAACTTTTAAACAAAGCGACGTATCAAATTCCCGATGGGATCGGTGTCATTTTAGCCTCAATAATAAAAGGTGGGAAAATCCGCTCGCGTGTAACGGGAATCGATATGATGCTTCGATTGTGTCAAGAAGCGACTACACATGGGAAAAAAATCTTTTTATACGGAGCAAAACCAGGAGTGGCGGATGCGGCAAAACAGAAGCTAGAGGAAAAGTTCCCCGGCATTCAAATTGTCGGTACTATGCATGGTTATGAAAAAGATGAGAATGTCGTCAAGGAAGCCATTAACCAATCACAAGCCGATATTTTATTTGTTGCTTTAGGAAGCCCGGCCCAAGAATATTGGATTGTGAAGCATATGCATTCTCTGGTTCCAAAAGTATACCAAGGAGTAGGCGGATCCTTTGACGTTGTTTCCGGAAGGTTAAAAAGAGCTCCGCTTTTCTTTCAAAAGCTCGGCTTAGAATGGTTGTACCGTCTAATCAAGGAACCGTGGCGATGGAAGCGGCAGCTTGTACTTCCGAAATTTCTAATTAAAGCGATTAGAGAATAGAAGGGATAGTATGTCAAAATTACGTATTGCGAGCATCTTGTTTTTGCTATCCACCTTTTTTTTGAAGTTTTCCAGCATGCTTCGCGACATGGTAATCGCAAATTTATTCGGCGATTCGTATGTGACTGACGCCTATATTGCCGCTATGACCATTCCAAATGCGATTATTTTGTTTATGTTGACGGGCATGAAAGATGCTTTTTTGCCTAGCTATTATAAGTATGAGCGGCTGGGAAAAGGCTTTTCTCATTTAACGAATATCGTCAAAGGGACGTTTTGGATTTCTGCTGTGATCACTATTGTTGGGGTAATACTTTCCCCCCTTCTTATTCGTCAGTTGTATCCGAATTTCAACGAACATGGAACGGATATTGCGGTTTGGACAGCGGTGATTTATTTTCTTTCGGTAGCCATTGTTGGTGTGAATGCCGTATATGAAGGATATTTTGACGCACAAAAGAAATTTTCTTTTTCTACATTCTCTCAGACGATTGTCGTGTTATGTACTATCGGTGGAGCGCTTTTGCTCCACCGCCAAATGGGGATTTATTCAGTACCCTTCGGATATTTCGTTGGTACAGTCCTTTCTTTTTTGATTAAGTTATTTTATTTGCGTCCGCGTCACTTTTTATTGTGGAGTCAACCACTAGATCGAAAGGAAGTTTCCTCTTTCTATATGGTATTTTTACCAATCGGACTAACTACTGCGGTTGGACAAGTCAACTTATTTGTCAATACGTTATTCTCAGCAAGGCTGGGAGAAGGAGTTGTTTCTGATTTAAACTATGCATTCCGGCTTGTCAACATTCCGCAAGCGATTTTTGGTGTTACCATCGCAACGATTGTATTTCCTTTGTTAGCAGAGGCAAAAACCAAAAACGACATGAGATTGTTTAAAGTAGGGATTGAAAAAGGACTTATCTACATGTTTTTATTTTTGGCCCCTACTGTGGCAGGAATGCTGGTTTTAATGAAAGAACTCGTCCAAGCTTTTTATGAACGCGGCGCCTTTACGGCAAGTGCAACGGCGCAAACGAGCGAATATGCCGTGCTTTATATGGGCTCTGTCCTTTTCTATAGCATTCAAGCGGTGATTGCCAAAGGTTTTTATACATTGGAAAAAGGTCACTACATGCTAAGAGTGGGGATCCTTTCTATTATTGTCAATATTATTTTTAATGCGATTTTGTCCAATACCATCGGTGCAGCAGGCCTTGCTTTATCTTCATCTCTTGTAGGTCTTGTGTATTCAGTCATTACGTTTACGACGCTGTATAACATTTCCGGTGGATTCCGTCTTGCTGTGATTGGAAAAGAATATGCAAAAATTATAGCCTGTGCCGCTGTGATGACGATTGTACTTCTCTTCATTAAGTATAATTTACATGCCGAGCGACTTTCGCTTATTCCTTATTTAGCGGTGATGATCATTTCTGGAGCAGCGATTTATTTTGTCGCATTATGGTTATTCAGAGTACAATCATTCAAAGAAATTCTGACGAAAGGGAGGATTAAAAAAGTTTCTGCTTCGAGAGAAACTGGAGAGTTATGAAGCGATTGGGAATTTTGCAAAAGTGGAACAATCATATCGATTCGTTTTCACCTTATTTTTTCTTTCCTTTTATCTTAGTTCTCTATTTTTCTGTTAGTTTGTTTGATTTTGGAAAAGTGGAGTACTTTGAGGCAAATAAAAATATTTTATGGCCTCTGCTAGTGGGGCTCGTCTCCTATTTAGCAGCGGTTCATATTGTTCAAAAGAAAAATTGGATGTTTCCTTCATTTGGACTAAAGTTTTTGAAAGGAAAAACCGTTTATTTTTTGTATGCACTCGGGTTCATTGGCCTTGTGAGCTATATTATTATGTTAGTAACAGGGCAAATCGGTATTACCGATGAGTCGGTTCGCAGACACCTAGATCCGAAGCTAAACTTTTTAAGTTCATTTTTATGGTTTTCGGTTCTTTTCCTTATTTGTCAACGTGTGGTGAATGAGCATCCATTAACAAAGCAGCGCAAGCGGACATATCTGATTATTCTTTTTATTATCCTTGTATTGCTAGTCTTGATGGGATATCGCACACCGATTGCAATTATATGTTTTACTTGTTTAATCGTCTTCCATTACACGATTAGACGCATTAAACTATCGTGGTTACTAACATTTTTATTTGTTGTGGGACTCGCTCTTTCGTTGTTTGGCTTTTTCCGTGTCGTAACGGAAGATCCGACGAAACAGTTCAATAGCCACGAAGGTCCAGATGTACAAAGAAGTGAAGAGGAAGTTGACCGTGATTTAATACTCATTCGCAAAATTAATGAAACGCCAAAATGGGTTCGCGGTCTAACCGAAGCGAGTGTAACAGGAAGAATTGTGTTAAGCAAGTTAATGGAATATACAGATAAGCACGGTTATATGCATGGAAAGCTTCATGAGGGTATTTTTTCCACCATTTTACCGGGAGAACAGCTATCTCCGCGTATGGAAATCACCAAAATGGTTAATTCTCTTACGATTGAGAAGGGGAAATATATCACTCGTCCTGGACGTACAACGACACCGACGTTGCTAGGGCAATTTTATGTAGAGGGCGGCTATTTGGCGATTATCATTGGTTTTGCCTTATACGGTATGATATTATCGATGCTATATAATCAAATGAAAAGCTCAGGACTAGCGTCTTATCAAACAGTTTCATACGCTTTCATTACGACGATTTTTATGATTTCTATTCATACAGGATTACTAGATTTAGTTTTCTTATTGATGATCGGCTACGCTATTGTATCCGGAGGAATTGAAAGAAGAAAAACAATCATATAAAAAAATAATTGTTATATAAAGCTACCGATGGTAAAATATACTTGTAAGAAAGATATTATTTCCTTCTGTAGCAATATAAAACAGGGACCTCGGTTGGTAGCCTCTGGGAAAACCGTCCATCTTATGGTGGACGGTTTTTTCTGTAGGAATAAAAAAAGGGCCCTGATAGAGCCCGATAATATCACGATTCCTGCGTTTGCGGCAGAGACACTTTCCATGAGCGGAAGTCTGGGTTTTCTTTTGTTACTAATGATTTTGGGAAAATAAATGTCCAAGGCTTGCTTGTGTTTGCTTTTACTTCAAAATCATTAAGGGTAAAAGCCCCGCGCGCGACGATATCCCCAGCAGCATCTTCCACTTGCAGCGGCAATTGTTGAATTTCAATGTTTTTGTCACTTCCGTTACGAATCAGCAGTGTTACATGAAGGTCGCCATGCTCTGTTTGCTGAATTTGCAGCCCCATAAAATTGACTTCTCCTGGTTTTGGTGGCTGAATGGATTGAACGAGAGACTGTAGTTTTTGCTTATCTTCATCTGCTAGGCTTTTCTCCCAGCTTTCAGCTAAATCGAGTGAATGAGTTTTTCGGGACGTTAGCTCAAACGCAAGCTTCCAATCCACGGCAGGAATTTCGCTTGTCCGCAACGTATCATGTTCAAATAAAAATTTCCATGGTCTGCTGCTGCGGGGAGGGATCTCTCCAAGCTCCGATAAATCAAATACTTTGCGTGCAAGGATTTCACCATTTGGTCCGATTAACAAAAGCGGCATAGTAGAAAAGGTAATCGGCTTTGGCAAGCTGCTTCGTACAAAAGCAGTGACCATGTATCCTTGTTTTACTTGTTTTAGCTCGATTCCAGAAAGAGAAACTTGATTTTCTTTTAACGGTTTCTGTTCATTGTTTAAAAATTGGTAGTAATATCGCTCTTCCACGCTGATCGACCATGTTGGATGAAAAGATAGCTCTGGATGTATTTCTTCGTCGGTTGAATGAGCAGATTCTGTACTAAACAGCTCATTAGAATCGACTACGGTGTCTAAACCGTCTTGTTTTGCATGTCCTCTTTTAAAGAATGATAACATATCGTTTTCCCCCGTCGGTTTTTTAGTGAAATTTTCATTATTTCTTTATTTTATCGGAAACGAGATAGGCTAATTTACGACAAGCATCGCCTTCGATTTGGCGGTACATGTGTGTAAATAACTCGAACCCTTCACGCTGAAATTGGCGAATCGGATCTTCTTGGCTGTAATAACGCAATCCAATCCCTTCTTTTAAGCGCTCCATGGCATCAAGATGATTGAGCCAATGATAGTCAACCGTTGAAAGGAGAGAAGGCTTCAATTGAGATTGTACGCTTTCATCATCCATCAAATTTTGCAGCTTCTCGACATATTTTTCAAGGGAATGGAGCACAGATTGTTTTACGTCTTCTATATCGTCTATGTTTTTGGCAATTTGCACGGAAGGAGAGATGATGATCTCATTTAACCTCGCAGCTAAATGCTCTACATCCCATTCCTCAGGAGCTGACTCTGCCGGGCAAGCTTGATCAATTTCATATGGAATATACGAACGCAACATGTTTACTACAATCGAGAGCGGGTTCTCTGTTTCAAGAATTTGGTTTCTTAATTTGTAAATAGTCGTTCGCTGGTCGTTTAGCACATCATCAAGCTTTAAGTTATATTCGCGAATCGAGAAGTTGCTTCCTTCACAAATGCGCTGTACGCGGTCGACGAACTCATGAATATCTTTATTCAAGATAAGACCATTTTCATCCGTTTTCGCTTTCTTTTTCCACTTTTCCACTTCTTCGTTCGCAAAACGGCGGAACATATCATCTTCGAGAGAGATGAAAAACTGCGAGCGTCCCGGATCTCCTTGGCGGCCAGCCCGTCCTTTTAGCTGGTTATCGATGCGCCGCGATTCATGTCGTTCCGTTCCTAAAACGAATAAACCACCAAGTTCTGCGACCCCTTCTCCCAGCATAATATCTGTCCCGCGTCCTGCCATGTTTGTTGCAATCGTAATCTGGCCTTTTTGTCCTGCCAGTGAAATAAGTTGAACTTCTTGTTCGATCGTTTTTGCGTTTAATAATTGAAAAGGGAGATTTTCCTGTCTTAAATATTCTGCTACCTTTTCGGATTGTAAAATCGATGTCGTTCCAATTAAAATAGGCTGTCCAGTCGCATGAACTCGCTTTGCTTCTTTAGCGACAGCTTTATACTTTTGCTCGACAGTCAAAAACACGCGATCGGGCTCATCCACGCGAATGACCGGTTTGTTCGTCGGGATTTGCACAACGTCCATTCCGTATAGTGTCTGAAACTCTTTTTCCTCTGTTTTCGCTGTTCCCGTCATGCCAGACAAAATTGGATATAGTCGAAAGTAGTTTTGAATCGTAATAGAAGCTTGAGTTTTATTTTCTTCTGTTAGCTCCAATCCTTCTTTTGCTTCAATTGCCTGATGCAATCCATTGCTTAAACTGCGACCTTCCATTGGACGGCCTGTAAACATATCGATTAATAGAATTTTCCCGTCTTTTACAATATAGTCGACATCGCGCTGAAACAACACATGGGCGCGCAACGCTTGAATGACATAATGGTAAAGCGTCTGATGCTCTAAATCGTACAAGTTATCGATGCCGAATCCTCGTTCAATTTTCGCGATTCCTTCTTCTGTTAAGTTTGTCGTTTTTGTTTCCTCATCATAGTAGTAATCGATGTCTCGTTTGAACGTTTTTACGATGCGTGCACATAAGTAACTTAATTCGGAGCTCACTCCTGTTTTGCCGGCAATAATCAGCGGAGTTTTTGCTTCGTCAATGAGAACGCTGTCGATTTCGTCAATAATGGCATAATGAAATGGCCGTTGTACACGTTGCGATACATCATAGACCATGTTATCGCGCAAATAATCAAAACCGAACTCGCTGCCAATGCCGTATGTAATATCAGCTTGATAGGCTTTCTTCTTTTCTTCCGTTTCCATCATCGGAAGATTTAAGCCAACGGTCAATCCTAAAAACTCATGAATTTGTCCAATTAACTCCCGGTCCCGCTTCGCTAAATATTCATTGACGGTAATCACGTGCACACCTTTTCCTTCTAAAGCACGCAAATAGCTTGGCAGCGAAGCGACTAGCGTTTTCCCTTCTCCTGTCGGCATTTCTGCGATATTTCCTTCTGTTAATACTAATCCGCCAATGAGCTGTACATCGAAATGACGCATGCCAAGCACGCGTTTGGCAGCCTCGCGCACAACGGCGAACGCTTCCGCTTGAATATCAAATATGGTTTTTCCGCTTTCAAGCTGTTTTTTAAAATAAAATGTTTTTTCTTTTAATTCGTTATCTGATAGATTCACTAATTCTTGTTCTAGTTCATTAATGTGAGCAACAATTTTGTAATAGTTTTTTAATCTTCGTTCATCGTTGCTCAATAACTTCTTTACGTAGGATAACATTCACAAGTCTCCTCCAAGCTTGTCAAATAGTCTCCTATACAGTATAGCATTGTTCATTTTTTGTTTCATCTTCGTGGAAATATTTCTTTATTCCTTTCATAAATGGATTATAATGTAACTATCAGGAAAAATTTATAAAACTATGAAACTTTTTTTAGTTTTTTTCGTTAGTATTATTGAAATCTATTTTTTTTACAAAAAGATTAGGGGGAACTGAGCATGAAAAAATGGCAAAAGGCTGCTCTTTCTTTTGGACTGGCTTCAACGCTTGTCCTGCCTAGCTTTGCCCAAGCGACGACGCTGCCGCCGCTTGAGCAGTTGAAAAAGCAACCATACAACGTTGTGAAAGCACCACTGGCGTACAAGCAGCTTGAGGAAGCGCAAAACCAAATCAGCGAAGATACGCTCATCGTCAAGTACAAAGACAAAATTCCAGCAAGCGTTCATCGCAGCCTCGGTGCGAACGTGAAAAAATCGTTCCCGCAGTTAGGCTATGATGTCGTCACCTTGCAAAAAGGAAAAACATTGCAAGAAGTTGCACGCAACTATGCAAAATTAAAAACGGTGACGAGCGTAACACCTAGTTTTACATACAAGAAGCTTGGTACAAATGATCCGAAAAATGAGAAAATGTACCCGCTCTCTTTATTGCAAATTGATAAAGCGCTGCAACTCGCTGGCAAACATAGCGTAACCGTCGCAGTCATCGACACAGGTCTTGATATGAAACACCCGGAATTAAAAGCACAACTGTTGCCATCTTATAATGCAGCGAACCCGGCGAATCCGGGGGTCAAAGATCTTCATGGAACGCACGTTGCCGGTATTATCGGGGCAACGGCCAATAACGGTGTCGGTGCACACGGCATCAATCCGAACGTAAAAATTTTGCCGATCGACGTTTTTAACGGCGGCGCAGGGGCAAGCGACTATGTCATCGCCCAAGGAATTTTATATGCGATTGAAAAAGGGGCGAAAGTCATTAACATGAGCCTCGGTGGCTACTTTAATTCGCCGATTTTAGAAGATGCGGTGAAAAAAGCGATTGATGCAGGAGTCACAGTCGTTGCCGCAGCTGGAAATGATGCGACGGATATGTACTCCATACCGGCATCCTATGAAGGGGTTATTAGCGTTGGTGCAACCGACAGCAAAAACCACTTAGCTAATTTCTCGAATTACGGCCCGTCTGTTGACATCGTTGCGCCGGGAGTCGATGTATACAGCACCGTTTATGATCCGACAAAAGGAGCTTCATTTGCTGAATTAAGCGGAACGTCAATGGCTTCTCCGGTTGTCGCTGGCGTGGCATCGCTTATTTTATCAAAATATCCAAACTTAAAACCATATGAGGTCGAAGCGATTTTAGAAAAAACGGCAACCGATTTAGGTGAAAAAGGATACGACTTGAAATATGCGAATGGTCTTGTCAACCCAGTTGCTGCGCTTCAATTTAATTTAAAGAACTTGCCGAAAAAAGAAACATGGAACGATGAAACCATTCTTGCCAAAGCTCTTCCGGTACAGCTAACAGAAAAGCCATATACAAAAACAGGAAGCTTCAAGACACCTGAAGAAGTTCATTGGATGAAAGTCGATTTACAAGCTGGAGAAAGCGTTCAAGCGGTGCTTGATGGCGCAAAAGATTACGACTACAAACTGATTTTCCGCTTCTATCCGGAAGGAAAGAAACAGTCGGACAAGCCAATCAATGTCAATGACACGCATGCCGGAGAAGTGGAAGGAAAATTGTATACAGCGAAAGAAAATGGCACTCTTGTCATCGGCGTAACAGATGCAAACGGCAACTACAGCTTGCAAGGCAAATCAACATATACCTTAACATTGCAAAAGTTTGCTGAGTTAACGGCGGACCCATCAACAAAAGACAATCCTGTCGCCATTGAACAGCTTCCATTTGATAGCGAAAAGACAGAATTTGCTCCGTTCACATTTGTTCCAGAAAATGAGAAGGAAGCCGATAAAGACTATTTCAAGCTGACGGTGAAAGAACCAACGACGATTAAGCTAAATCTTTCCGCTATTCCGGGAATCGATTCATCGCTAAGCGTCTATTTTGCTGAAGACTTTTATCGTCAAGCTGATCCGAATGCAAAAGAACAAGAGTCTCCTTCTCCAATCGCAATCGCTAATAACAACGGAAGCGGAAAAGGTGAAACATTAACGTTTGAGGCACAGCCGGACACGGAATATATTATTGAAGCTTCTAGTGAGCCGATTAGCGATTTTGTATATTACGGTTCTTATCCGACAAGCAGTGATGAGGGAAGCGGACTTCCTGCTTCAGCGATTCCGTATCGCTTAACAGCGGAACAAGTAACGAGCCCGCCGGATGAAGACGGCTATCCATCATTCGAAAATCCGGAAGAAAACGGATCGACAGAAGAAACGTCGCCAGCAGCGGAACAACAGCTAAATCAAAATACGAAAAAACGAAACGCGATTATTGTTGAGGACGACGGAACTTGGCGCAATTTTGAAAAAGAGGATGTACAACAAATTAGAGAACAAGCCCTTCCTTACAATATTGGCGGTAAGCAATCAGGGTATATTCAATTTGGCGAAGACCTCGATTTTTATAAGCTTTCTGTTAATGAAACAGCCATTTATCAATTTACCTTTGATACACCAGACGACATGATTCCGTGGGCGACGATTTATGAATACGATGCAAAACAAGATGATTTATCTCCAGTCGCCGATTATTACGGCTACGATTACTTTACCGGCAAAAAGACATCATCGTTAACGCTGGTATTAGAAAAAGGAAAAGAATATTATTTATCCATGGCAAACGACAGCTACCAACCAGTTTCTGATCCATATACATTTGTATCGAAAAAATTGATGGATGCTCCAAAAGATGCGAACGAAAATAATAACGAGCCGATTCGCGCGACCGTCGTTCAACCAAACAAAGTAACGACAGGGAACCTTGTTTTACCAAATGATGTTGATATTTACTACTATAAACACCGAAAAGCCGATGAAATCTTTACGTTCTTTGCGCGGCCAAACAAACTGGAAAATGAAGCGAACTTACCGGAAGACTTGCGCGGTACATTAATTCCGCTTATCACAGTTGTCGAAGATACGAATGGCAATATGAATATCGATCAAGACGAAGCATCAAAGGCGATCGATTTCTGGCCGAACGAATTGAACCCGATGTATGATGTGAACGGTTCGTTTAAAGCGAAAAAAGATACAGGCTACTTCTTTATCAACAATGGTTTTTCTTGGGGAGGATTGTCGCTACAATCATACCGCTTTGGTATCGAAACATTGAACAAAAAAGATGAAGATGCTGCATCTGTTGTGAAAAACAATGTGCCATCCAAACCGTTAGGCTTTAAAAAAGAAGGCAGCACATACAAAGCAACGGGCTATTTGAATACGTCCGTCGATTATGGCGACAAAGACTACTATACATTAACTGTGACGAAAGACGGAAAATTCACAGTCAAATTAGATGGATCAAGCACGATGGATGGTGTGATTTCCATCTATAACGAAAAAGGCGGGCTTGTGCAAACATTCGACTATTATGGTGAAGGTGATAGCGAAGTCGCTACCATTTCATTGAAAAAAGGAAAATATTATTTTGTCGTCGAAGACTCTTTTGCCCGTCCAAACGCACAACCATATACGCTTTCGATTTCACCTGTAAAATAATAATGAAAAAAGATGCTTTGAAATGCTAGATGCATTTGAAGCATCTTTTTTCTCTCTAACAAACATTTTTCTGTCTTGCTCCGAATCTATGGTACTATGAAATTAGAAAATATATAAGGAGAAGAGCATAATGCGTAAATATGCGGTCATTTTTCTATTTTTCGTGATGTTCCTCTTTGGTGGAAAAGCGGCTGATGCC
Source organism: Thermaerobacillus caldiproteolyticus (assembly GCF_015326725.1). Lineage (NCBI taxonomy): Bacteria > Bacillati > Bacillota > Bacilli > Caryophanales > Anoxybacillaceae > Thermaerobacillus > Thermaerobacillus caldiproteolyticus. Next base: position 2,881,137 of record NZ_CP064060.1, on the reverse strand, counting down.
CACGTCGTCGACCTCACAAACAAGGCGCAGGCTCAAAGCAGTTACGAAGACTTTTATCCGCTCATCGCCCGCTATAAAGGAGCAAGCGGAGTGACGATTGAAAGCTACAGCACGAAATGGCGCACGACAGCGCAATTAAAAGCACTTGAAGCAGAGCTGCTGGCGAATAAGCATGGCCCTGAGCTTTCCCTTCTTGGGAAAATCATGATTTTTCCTGATTATCCGGCAGGAGAGAATGTACTTGGGCAATACTTTGCCGAATACCAAATCGGAAAAACATTAACGCTTTTACCGAACCGCATCATCCATTTATATGGCGGCAACGATTTTACAACCGTAGAGCAAATGGCGACGACACTAGCTCATGAATACGGTCATCATTTTACGTATTACTATTTGATCAATAAGGAACAGCTGCAGCCGAGCGATTGGCTTCGCTCCAAATACGCTGCAGCGCGCGAGTTATTCCGTTACCCGTCCGTCCATGTTAATGCAAGTGGAGCATATGAATGGTCACTTCCGGAAATTTTAGCCGAGGATTATGTGCAATTATTCGGTTCCAGTCTTGCGTTAAAAGGGCATATGCAAATGAATGCCGCGCTGCCGACACCGTTTGAACTGCCGAGTGAGGAAGCCTATTGGCACGATCAGTTAGGAAGCGACTATGTGGTGCAATCGCCGCTTTCCCTTTTATTGACAGGCTACTCACCGAATTCATTGAACGCTTCTTATTACAATTTGCGTCTATATTTGTACAGCCCGAAAACAAGCGCGTATGTGAATGCGCAAGACGGAAACGGTCGTTATGCCTCCGTCTACTTGGATACGTTTTCTAGTGGTGTGAGTGAAAAATGGTACGATCCTTCAAAACTAAGCGATGATGTTTCTTGGTTATTCCAGAAAGACTGGAACGATAGCGTCTTATTCCGTGCGGTTCAACATGCGCAGAAAGGATTTAACCGCGGCTCAACGACGTTAAAAGTAAACTATGGCAACATCGCTTCAAGCGTAAGCACTCGGCCGCTTTTTCCTGACATCGATGATGAAGAAATGAAGAAAGCAGTGCAGCTTTTATATGAACGGGGAGTTGTGACAGGCTATTCGGACGGTACCTTTCACCCAAGCGAAAAGCTTCTTCGCCGCCACGCCGCACGCATGCTTGTCAAAGAACTTGGTCTTACGCTGCCTGAAGGCTATAAAGTGAAAGCAACCGACATCAAAGCAGGCGATGTTGGCTACGAGGACATGGCGATTGCTGAGGCGTATGGATTATTCGGTCAAGGCGGGAAGCTTCGTCCGAATGAATACATGACGCGGGCACAAATGGCAGCTGTCCTTGTTCGAGCGTATGCAAATGTGTATAAAAAGCCGACGACGAACCGCTCGTTTATAGATGTTTTACCGTCATTTTGGGCGTACGATGCCATTAACACTCTTGCCGATAACAGCATCACCATCGCCAACCCGTTTCACCCGAACGACACCGTGACACGTGGTCAATTGGCGTTATTTTTAAAGCGGACGCTGGACAAAAAAGAACAATAAAAAAGAAGGGTCTGACATTTTACGTTGGGTTAGATTTGTTGCCTATGAATCTACAATTTTTATTAATATATGTAAAAAGGATGGGGGAAGCTTATGCGAAGCATGGTGGCGAGTTTATGGGCGGTTTTGGCCATTCTGCTTGTTCCTCAAGCGGTGGCCCATGCCGATATTCTTGATGAAACGAACCAAAAAATTGAAAGCAGTAAAACGAAGCAAAACACTGTTAATCTGACAACTGTGGAAATTAAACAATTATTGTACGAAGCAGCCAATAAATACGACATACCAGCAGAAATTTTAAAAGCGATGGCGTATGTTGAAACGGGAATGAAGCAATTTGATGATATGGGGAATCCTATTGTCACAGAAGACGGCGGCATTGGCATCATGCAAGTCACATTAACAGATGAAGAGCTTCAAGCTAAAAAGATTGATAAAGAGCGGCTTATGTACGATACGAAATATAATATTGACATTGGCGCGCAAATATTAAAAGAAAAATGGAACTGGGCCGGAACGCGCATTCCGAAAATAAACGACCAGAATCCCAACATCATTGAACACTGGTATTTTGCGGTAATGGCGTATAACGGTTTGTCAAAGCGCAATGACCCGAATTTACCGCATGAGAAAAAGCCATATCAAGAGCGTGTGTTTGATATCATTCGAAATCATAGTCTCGTCAATGTCAAAAGCATTCCAAGCTTTGAAGTGGAGTATTCCGATGAAAATCAACCGGACATTATATATTTTCCTGTTAAGCAATACACATGGCCGCAATTAAATACAATGACCACCCAACATTATAAAGCAGGCGATAAAGTGTATACATGGAACAAAGACGCGTCATATTCCAACATTCGTAACGGGGTCGATGGTGCGGTTATTTTGAAAGCGGCTCATTATACACCGCTTGAAATTGTCGGAGGTCCTTATGAATCAGCAGCTAATCCGTATAACCACTATGTCTATTATCATGTTAGAGGAAATGGAATTGACGGGTATGTTGCTTCCTCCAATGTTGTAAAAGGAGAAGTGAAAATTTTTACAGATATCTCTAGCAATGAAGTTGCTTCTGCTGTTACGTACCTTTCTCTAAAGGGCGTGATTAACGGATACACAGACGGAACATTCCGGCCAAATGACAAGCTTCTTCGCCGCCATGCAGCGAAAATGTTGGTCAATGAGCTTGGTCTGAAGCTTCCGAACGGATATGTACCAAAAGCAAAAGATATGAAACCAGGGGATTTAGGATATGAAGAGATGGTGATTGCGGAAGCTTACGGTTTAATGGGACAAGGGGGAAACTTGCGACCGAACGAATATTTAACGCGCGCGCAAATGGCTTCCATTTTAGTTCGTGCGTATCAACAGTATTACGATACGCCGCAAACACAGAAAACATTTGCGGATGTGCCGCAGGATTTCTGGAACTACAAGGACATTAATACACTCGCTTACAACGGAATTACAGTCGTCGATACGTTCCGGCCAAATGAGCACGTGACACGCTCACAATTTGCACTTTTCTTAAAACGAACGCTGGAGAGAAAAGAGCAAGAGTAATAAAAAAGAGATGGTCTCACCAAATGAGACCATCTCTTTTTTTAGGATCGAATCGTTCCAATTCATTGTCCGGAGTTTTTAGTGTTTGTTAAGTCCTCCGCTTTTCTTATTGTCTAGCTCGGCTCGCAGCTCCTCGGGGTCAAATAACCTTCACCCTTGAGGTGTCGAGCACCTCTGCATGCGAAGAACATTAGCCCTGCGGAGCTAACTGCTCGCCTCCGCTTTTCTTATGTTACTCATGGATGGAACGATAGAGGAATACAGCGAATTGTGCCCGGCTAACGGTGTCGTTTGGACGGAACGTGCCATCTTCGTATCCGGTTGTGATTCCCGAAGCGGCTAATGCTTGAATCTCTTTGTACGCCCAAAAGGTCGGCGGCACATCGGTGAACGATCGATGTGTAGCTGGTGGTTTCAATTGAAATACTCTTGTTAAAATAACAGCGAGCTGGGCACGAGTTAAGTTATCTTCAGGACGGAAGTTTCCGTTGCTGCCAGTTAGAAACCCTTTTTTTTGCATCGCATTAATCGCACCGATTGCCCAATGGTCAGAAGACACATCTTTGAAAATAGCTGAACGGTCAGAAAGATCAAGCTGTAAGTATTCTCCTAAATAAGAAGCGACTTCAGCACGAGTAATCGGCTCGTTCGGCTTGAAATAGCTATCAGCATAACCGATCATTAATTCATCTTCTGAAAGTGTGCGAATTTCGTTAAATGCCCAGAAAGATGTAGGAATGTCTTGAAATCGCCCCGGTTGCAAGCGATAAGCGAGCACCCTTTTTGCCCCTATATATGTTTTCCCCCAATAGTATGGATCGTCCAGCGATGAAATGATAACCCCTTTGGAGGAAGAAGAGTGAATAAACTTTCCATTTCCTATGTATATTCCAGCATGGGAGACCCCATTGCCATCTGTATCAAAAAAGACGAGATCACCGACGCGCAAATCTTCCTTTTTCACGCTTACTCCCATTCGATACATCTCTGCCGTCGTTCTCGGAACGTCGATGCCGAGCGAACTATATACGTGGTAAATGAGACCGGAGCAATCAAATCCTTTCGCTGTCGTTCCGCCCCACTGATAAGGAACGCCAACATATTTTTTGGATGCGGGAATAATCTTGTCGTAATTCACTGCAACATGATTTGTCTGCGCATTTGCTGGCGATTCGCTCATCCACAAAACGCTTCCGCACATAAGCATCACCAACATCAGCTGCCTTCGCATATTCGACACATCCCCTTCTCTATATAAAAATTTCCCGAAATTTGTCGCTGTTGGTAGTCTAACATATTTGCAGATTAGTGAACTTTACATTTTTGTAACAAATTTTTAGGCATGAAGGGGACTAAAGAAGCATAAAGTAATCCTGTTGAAACAAAAAAGTCAGAAAAAAAAGAGCGAATTTTTATGAAAAACGCTTGCATAACATGGCATTTTTAGTAGAATATTAGCTAGAGAGAGAAATTTGTGCACTTTTTATGGCATCCAACATAGGAATACATTGACAAAGTGCCTATAAAAAACTATACTAGTAATTGTTTAGTAGCTAAATTTAAGAGGGGGAAACTATACATAATAAATAATCTCTTAAATTTAGTTTTAAATACTTATAGAAATTACCATAAAAGGGAGGAAATAATACAGATGGCTTACCAACCAAAGTCTTACCGTAAATTTTTGGCTGGTTCTGTATCTGCTGCGCTAGTAGCTACAGCAATCGGACCAGTGGTTGCGAACGCTGCATCATTCAGCGACGTAGATCCAAGCGATTCGCATGCAGCAGACATTAGCGCATTAGTTGAAAAAGGATACATCAAAGGTTTTGAAGATGGTACATTCAAACCTTACAGCAACGTTACACGCGGTCAAGTAGCGAAAATCTTCGCGCGCATTTTAAAAGAGCAAGGATTCCAAGTTCCTGCTGACAAAAAAGCGTTCGATGATGTTCCAGTTGACAGCAAAGACCAAGAATTAGTAGAAGCAGCTGCAATCGTTAAAGCAGCAGGCGTAATGACAGGAACTGATGGAAAATTAAATCCATCTCAAAACATCACTCGTCAACAAATGGCGAAAGTGCTTGTAGAAGCATTCAAATTAACAAAACCAGCTGATTTCAAATCTCAAATCACGGATTTAGAAAAAGCGGACGCTTATGCTCGTGACTATATCCAAACATTAGAAGCGAACGGCGTAACAGTTGTTAAAGAATTCAATCCAAAAGGCACTGTTACTCGCGCAGCATTTGCTTCATTTGTAAAACGTGCGTTGGATGTGCAAGAGGCAGCAAAAGCACCTCAAGTTGAATCGGTAAGTGCGATTGGCGCTAAAAAGTTAGAAGTTAAATTCAACAAAGCTGTTGATGACACAAAAGCTAAGTTTGAAGTGAAAAAAGGTAGCATCACGGCAAATATTGCTAATGTTACTTTTGCTGCTGATAAAAAGTCCGCACAAATTGAATTAACAAGCAAACTTACTAAAGGTGACTACACTGTAAGTGTAACTGGATTAACTGATACAGCTCTTACAAAAACGGTCACAGTTGAAGATGAAAAAGTATCTAAAATTGAAATTCTTTCTGAAAATGCAGTTTTAGATGCATCTGATGCTTCCATTGTAACTGTAGGATATAGAGTGTATAACCAATATAACGAAGATATCACTAAAACTGCTACTTCTATTGTGCCAACTGCGAATGTAGGTGCAACAGGTACTGTCACAGCTGATGCTTCTACAGGAGTAATTACTATTGATAACGATAGCAATTATAAGGCTGGTGACAAGATTTCTCTAAGCTTATTAGATCCAGCAACATCTACTTTCACATCAAAAGTTTTAACTGTTTCTGATAAAGCAACTGTTGCTGATGTAGCTATTACAGGCATTTACAATGAGGATAAAAATGCGGTGCTAGACACTGATGCAACTGCTAGTGACTTCCATCTCCTTGTAACTGCTAAAGATCAATATGGTCAAGATGTACCTGTTTCTAAAATCGCAAATGATGTAGTTGTCACTATTTCTGATACTTCAGTGATTGATGTAAAAGGTGGAGCAGCTACTCCTATTTTTGAACAAGTTACAATTGACGGTAAAAAACAAACAGTTCTTGAGCTTAAAGCTCCTTCTGGCGGATTAAAAGCTGGAAAAGCAACTATTTCTATTATCTCAAAATCAACTGGTAAAGTGGCTCAATATGTTGTAGAAGTAAAAGAGGGAGTAAAAGCTGACGCAGTTACTTTAACAGCTCCAGAATTAGTGGTTGCTGGTGAAAAGACAGAAATTCCATTCTCAGTTCTTGATTTGGATGGAAAAGAAATCACAAAAACATCAGTTCTTACTGGAGCTAAAGGAGTTACTTTAGCAGATAATGATGCTAATGCATCTGTTTCTTTCGTACAAGATGCTAAAACTGGTAAAGCAAAATTAGTCCTTGATGACACTGCAGGCTCAACTGCACGTAAAGTAATTATTACTGCAACTTCTGCTACTGGTAAGGTTGCTACTTTAGTTGTGGATATTAAAGATAAAGCAGAAGCTAAAGTTATAACTGCTACTAAAGATGTAGTGACTGACTTAGCTGTTGGTGGCTCATTCAACTTAAATAAAGACAATATCGTTGTGAAAGATCAGTATGGTCGTACTTTCGACTTAACTGGAAAGTTAGCTCCTAAATCGCCAACTGCTACTGATGCAGGAAAGTATCTAGTTAAAGTAGAAAAGGTAGATACATCTGCTGATAAAGTAAATCTTTCTACTGATACGGTTATTGCATCTGATAATGCTAATGTAACTGTAACAGGCGCTAAAAAAGGCTCTGAAACAATTAAGTTAACACTTCAAAAAGTAGATGCAACTGGTAATGTTCAAAACGTTGCTTCAAGTGAATTGGAACTAAATGTTAAAGTTGCTGAAAAAGCTGATATCGTTTCTTACGAATTAAAAGATATTGATCCAATTTACGACGAAGAAGGAACTACTGCAACTGATGCATATACAAGAGATGTTGTAGTATACGGTGTATTAGCAGACGGTAAAAAAGTAGTTGTTCCTGCTTCAGAATATACAGTTATTACAGGTAATAACAAACTTGTTTATGACAGTGATACTGGTAAATTAAACGTTCCAGTAAAAGATGGTTCAAATAATGCGATCGACATCGTTGGAACAGATGGTAAAGATGTACCTGTAAATGTTAAGGTAATCATTAATGCACCAAATGGTCCAGTAATCCTTGAAAAAGCGGTAACTGTTACAAAAGCGGCGCCTAAAGCAGATAAAATTGAGTTAAAATCTGCTAACGGATTGACTGTTTCTGATAGTGTCGTAACAGGATCAGTAGCTGATGTAGTAGACAGCAGTAAGCTTAAGGGAATTCTCAAAATTACTGACCAGTATGGTGAAGATATCTCTTCTTCAGCTAATATAACGTTAACTGCAACTAACTTAGTTAACTCTGATAACGATGGTACTGTTCCATCTGTCACTGGTAACGGTACTTCTACACTTACATTTACTGGTGTAGAAAGTGGGGACGCATTCAATTTAACATACGTAGTTGATGGTAAGGTTGTTACAGTTAAAGTTATTGTTGAATAATTGTGGTAAAGATCTTTGTTTTCTATCAAAGATCTCCAAAAAGCCCCGCGGAGATTTTTCTCCGCGGGGCTTTTCTTTTTTATTAGGTCTATTTCTTACTCAAATTCCTGTTGTTTTTTCGAGTTGGCTTTGGCGAGCACATAGGCCGGAAGAGTGTGATTCAATGTAACCTCCAAAGCATGTGCAGAATCCTTGTACACTCATCTCTACGTCATACATGTTGCGCACATATTTACGAATGATAGGAGTCGTTCATGAAGCGGTATACCCCAATACTTGGTCAGAAGGAGAATTTTGCTAGCACCATTGGCTTGAGTTCTTTTTGTTGTTCGATCTTTAAAAAATATGGGAGTCCTAGTTCCCCTTTTCGTTCTAATAAGGAATTTATCCATCTCATTAAACGTTTTACATAGGTAGAGACTGATTGACGATGAAGATGATACAAATGGGGCGACTTTTTGCCGGGACAAACAGCCATGATACACATGAGTAAATAAATATTATCTTGTTGCTTCTCTAGCTTTCATAAATCGGTTGGTGTGAGATCGTGTGTGACGTATCATGAGACGTGTCATTGTTTCTTTCGCTTCTTTACTCTTACGTTTAGACAGGAATGGGGAACAATATCCAGACGAAGTTGAAAAAGTTAGTCAGAGTTGAATCAGTAATATATTTCATGTACTCTAAGGACTTTTGGAGGGTTATACAGCTTATAGTCGAATTTTGTCAAAATATATAGGTTTTTATATTAATTTGAATTATAGTAAAATAGAACTAAAAAAACCAAGATGGAAGGTGGTAGAATGGTAATTGCTTAGATAAGGTAGTTATTTAATACATTTTTACATAAAAAGTACTGAGTTGCATAAGAGGTGAACTGTGTTGAAGATTACAAAAAAGGCAATTTCTTCTTTTATTGCATTTATTCTCTTATTCAGTATAGCCATGTTTAAAGCTGATCTTGTATTTGCAAGTTCAGTGATAGAATTGCCATTCGATACACAAGTGTCGGGGAATATAACGGATTCTGACGATGAACAAATTTATCAAGTAACTTTAAATCAAGCTGGAAGAATTACAGTCAATTTAGAATCATATATAGATGACGTATACTTAGATTTATATGATGCCAATGGAGAAAAAGTATGGTATACAGAGCACATTTACACAGGAAGCCCAAGCAATCCGAAGAAGTGGTCTGGATGGGAAGATTTAGAGGCAGGTACTTATTATATAAAAATTAGTAAATACTCTGGAGATACAGGAAAATATAATTTAAAGGTAAGCTATACTGCAGCAAATAATAACGAAGTAGAACCGAATGATGGGACCGAAGAAGCACAGCAGTTAACGTTAAATAATCAAACAGTAAACGGTTTTATCAGCTGGAATGACGATAGCGATTTCTACAAAATTGTATTACCGAAAGCTGGCAGAATTGCAGTCAATTTAGAATCATATATAGATGACGTATACTTAGATTTATATGATGCCAACGGAGAAAAAGTATGGTACACAGAGCATATTTATACAGGGAGCCCAAGCAATCCGAAGAGGTGGTCTGGATGGGAAGATTTAGAGGCAGGTACTTATTATATAAAAATTAGTAAATACTCTGGAGATACAGGGAAATATAATTTAAAGGTAAGCTATACTGCAGCGAATAATAACGAAAAAGAACCGAATAATGGTACTGAAGAAGCACAACTGTTAACATTAAATAATCAAACAGTAAACGGTTTTATCAGCTGGAATGATGATAGCGATTTCTACAAAATAGTGTTGCCGAAAGCTGGCAGGATTACAATTAATTTAGATTCATATATAGATGACGTATACTTAGATTTATATGATGCCAACGGAGAAAACGTATGGTACACAGAGCATATTTATACAGGGAGCCCAAGCAATCCGAAGAAGTGGTCTGGATGGGAAGATTTAGAGGCAGGTACTTATTATATAAAAATTAGTAAATACTCTGGAGATACAGGGAAATATAATTTAAAGGTAAGCTATACTGCAGCGAATAATAACGAAAAAGAACCGAATAATGGGATTGAAGAGGCGCAGCAGTTAACATTAAATAATCAAACAGTAAACGGTTTTATCAGCTGGAATGATGATAGCGATTTTTACAAAATAGTGTTACCGAAAGCTGGCAGGATTACAATTAATTTAGATTCATATATAGATGACGTATACTTAGATTTATATGATGCCAACGGAGAAAAAGTATGGTACACAGAGCATATTTATACAGGGAGCCCAAGCAATCCGAAGAAGTGGTCTAGATGGGGAGACTTAAAGGCAGGTATTTATTATATAAAAATTAGTAAATATTCTGGAGATACAGGGAAATACAGTCTAAGCGTTCAATGCCCATCATTATTGCCTGCTCCGCCTACAGTAAATGAAGTTAGTAATAAAAGCACAACAGTTATCGGCAAAACGATTGCTTATGGCGCCGTATCCGTAAAAATCAACTCTAAAGTGTACACCGGAAAAAGCGATAGCAAAGGTTCGTTCAGTATCAAGATTCCAACACAAAAGGCAGGAACGAAGCTTTATATTACGGTAAAAGATAAATACGGTTATACGAGCAAGGAGCGGGTTGTTGTTGTAGTGGATAGAATTCCTCCTGCTGCTCCAATTGTAAATAGTGTTACTAGTAAATCTAAAGTGATTACAGGGAAGGCGGAAGCGAATTCCACGGTCATTGCATATGTGGGAAGCAAAAAAATCGGCAGCGCCAAAGCGGATAAGTATGGGAAATATACGATTAAAATAACACCTAAAAAAGCAGGAACGTCCATTAAGGTGATTGCCGTTGACGGATCTGGAAATAAGAGTGCTGGAAAAGTTGTAAAAGTGAAAAAGTAAATAAATCACAAATCGGTTGTGGATCTGGTTTTCGCAGCTTTAAAATTGAAAAACTGCAGGAGAACCAGATCATTACCTCATTAAATAGGTTGCATGCTTGTGCACTATGGACATTGTAGAAAAGCTCTGCGGAGAGGAATCTCTGCGGGGCTTTTCTTTTTATTTATATAATTTTAGAAAGGGAAAGATAAAAACAATGGTGATCATCAATAGCTTGCAATAATGATGTAGCTATAATGGATCAGAAGGAAAATGAAAAGAGGATTTCAAATGGGAGACTACTTATAAATGAAAGAAGCGACTTTCAGATGCTGCTGGACTGCCCCGCTTATTTGAGACAAAGAAAAAACGTTTATGCTGCCTGTTTCCTGAATCCAGCAGGAGATAGGCAGTTTAATTGTGTCTGAATTCGAATTTCGTTATAGTGTGAATCAAGTTTTTGTGGGAGCTTTTTCCCTCTTTTTTTACTTCAAAAGAGGGCTTCTTATTTGTAAGTGTTTTCTCTAATCTCCTTTCTTTTTCCCCGTTTTTAACAACCTCTAACGATTTCAAAGCAAGTCCATACGATGAACTTGCGTGTGTATCTAAATATAGAAGATGGACTTGAATGACTCCCGTTACTTTCGCTGTCTTCTCCGATAACTATTGCTTCATATGATCCTTGTTTTCGGTTTCCTGTTCTGTTTTTGTCATCTGCTGTATCGGCTTCATTGTCTCTTTTTCCATCAGATTCATTATGATTCTGATCATCCCGTTGATTCCTTTTCATTCCAATTATTTCCATTTGACTTCACTCGTCCTGCAAACATTCTCATCATCGCTTCTGCCGTAGCTGTCTGGCGCTTTCATTTCCGGCTTTTTGATCCCCTTCTTCACGATAATCGTCCCACGCATGAAAAAGTTTATTCGGTAAAACCATTATATTCCAAAAGAAACGTTCTATATGCTTAGTATGAAAGAATGGATGAATAAGGAAAAAGTCCTGGTGGTTGTTTGGAAAATAGGAATATATCATGATTTCTCCTTATTTTACTTATGTTACCATTTAAGTATTGGATAAATGGGGGAGGGAATGAAGGTGTCATCCTTATTGGGATCCATCGAAAAAGAAGCAAAGCGTCGGGCATATGTAGCCATGATCCGCTGCCTTCAATCCTATCGGGGGCAGGTCGAAGAAGCGATCGAGGAATTTCATCATGGCACTCGTGCATTTTATCGCGCAAATGACGAGTATGTTCCGCATTGGCAGGGAGAATCGAGGGAAGCGTATGAATTGGTATACGGGGACTTGCGGCAAATCGAAGCACATATTTATGCGACCGCAGATGAGCTTCTTCATGAAATTAGCAGGGAAATTGCCCGAATACAGCGAAAGATAGAGGAGATACAATGACTACGATTCGAGTTCAGCCGGAAGAACTGGAAACGGTAGCAAAGCATGTCCCCGATGCAGAAGACGCGTGCCAGAGTGCGCGGACCTCGCTTTCGTGGGAATTTCCATCGTTGGTGATGAAGATTCCCGGCATTAGCACTGCTGCGATCGATAGTCTCAGAGATGAGCTGATTCATTGGCTCGACCGTTATGAAGAAAAGCTGAATGAAGCGGAGGAGCTGCTGTATCGGACAGTCGCGGCGATGCGCCAGGCGGATCAAACGCTCGCTGACAACATGAAAGAATTTGGTCTGGAGCTCCTTGGCTGGTACGATGTGCAGCGATTGTTTGGAGAATATGATCCAGTGACTGGAGAACGGATTTCAGGATGGGACCGCCTGTTCGCGGGAGGAATGTTATTGTTGACCATTATTCCTCCAGCCAAAGGGGCAGGAATTGCTGGAAAAGTGGCGGTGAAAGGAGCGAAAGCGGCGGAAACAGCAGCGGATGTTTCGAAATGGATCTCGAAAACGAAAAACGTCCTCAATTATAATAAAATCAAACCGTTCTTCCAAACGATCTATCACCAAGTCGTCAAAGGACCAATCACCGAAACGATCCGCTCGTTCAAAAAGCAATGGAAGCAATTTCTCGAGAATGTTGGCTCTGTCCTACAGGGATCGCGGCTAGCCGTCGATGGAGTTGGAGCGGTGTCAAATGGACGGATGATAGGAATAGCTGAAGAATCCGCCAGCTCGGTGCGCTTTTCGATGAGTCAAGAGGTGGATAACGGGAATGCTATAGGTGATAGAGTAGTAAAAAATGAGGCTGATATCATAGCAGAAAGAGCAAAAAATTTGGATTTAACCCTAAGGGAAACACCGTATAAGATTATGGGTAGTAAGAAAATGAAGATATTAAATGAAAAGGTCAAAAATAGAACAATAACACGAGAAGAATGGAAACAATTGGAATGGAACAAGAGATTTAAAAGAAGAAGGGATAGGGGTGTAGATAATTTTTGGGAACAAGAAAAAGTTCGGGTAATGAACGGTAATCCGACTAGAAATTGGACGCCAGAACAAATCAAAGACATTTTGAATGGAAATATACCAAAACACAATGGAAAGCCTATAATTGGTCATCATGCATATAGTGCTTCTAAGTATCCACAAATAGCTGACAAAGGGGAAATTATTTATCCAGTTACTTTTAGAGAACACTTGTATCGTTGGCATGGTGGTAATTATCGAGATAGTCTTCCTGGGAGACCAATAAACGATTCAATTCCAAATGATTTTTAATCGTTGATATTGAAAGGAGGTTATTTAATTGTCAAAAATACTAGTATTACTAGACAAAAATACTGTTCAAACAAAGCATTTGGCGATGGTAAAAAAATATACTAACTTAGGTCTTGGTGATATAAAAAATAGAATAGAGAATAGTAGTCCCATTTTTGAATGTGACTTATTCAAAAATGAGGATGATGACGCCAAACTTGAGAAACTCATTACTGATTTAACAAATAATGGAGTGAAGATAAAAATTTACGAAGAGGAAATATCGAGTGATAAGGAAGTTTCTATTAAGTATTTAATGAACAGGTTAAACAGATTTAAAGAAATTCAAGCTCAAAATGAGTTGTTAGATGACCTTATGTACGGCGATGATTGATACTCCTATAGCCCATCCCAAACGAGTAATTACTCGTCTGGGATTTTTATTTGCTTAACCGCTTTAATAAGATAATGTAATAATATTACACATTGAAGTAACGTATACGTCCATCATTACGGATGATCCTTTTTAATAGCGAAGCAGGAAAATTCCCCAAATTGGCACAAGATAAGAGAAGTTGCAATGACGACGATTTGAGTCAATCCGGAAGAGCTGGAAACGGTAGCTGAGCATGTCCCCGATGCAGAAGACGCGTGCCAGAGTGCGCGGACCTCGCTTTCGTGGGAATTTCCATCGTTGGTGATGAAGATTCCCGGCATTAGCACTGCTGCGATCGATAGTCTCAGAGATGAGCTGATTCATTGGCTCGACCGTTATGAAGAAAAGCTAAATGAAGCGGAGGAACTGCTGTATCGAACAGCCGCGGCCATCAGACAGGCAGACCAAACGCTCGCCGACAACATGAAAGAATTCGGTCTGGAGCTTAGTGGCTGGTATGACTTGCAGCGAGTGTTTGGAGAATACGATCCAGTGACTGGAGAACGGATTTCAGGATGGGACCGCCTGCTTGCGGGAGGAATGTTATTGGCTTCTTTTGTTCCTCTGGTCAAAGGAGCAGGCGTCGCCGGTAAAGCCGCGATCAAAGGAGCGAAATCGGCGGAAACAGCGGTGGATGTTTCCAAATTGGTCTCGCAAACGAAAAACGTCCTCAATTATAATAAAATCAAACCGTTCTTCCAAACGATCTATCACCAAGTCATCAAAGGACCAATCACCGAAACAATCCGGTCGTTCAAGAAGCAATGGGAGAACTTTCTTGAAAATGTTGGCTCTGTCCTGCAGGGAACGCAGCTAGCCGTCGATGGAGTTGGAGCGGTACCAAGTGGACAGATGATAGGAATCGCTGAAGAATCGGTCAGTTCGGTACGCATTTCGATGAGTCAATTTGGAGATAAAGTGGGGAAAGGAACGGGGGGTTGCTAAGGGAACGGGTAATTCTAGACCTTCTTGGAGACAATCAGAAAATATCCAGGATACCGTGACCAAGTGTCATTTAAAGATGGTGTTGAAGTACAGCATGGTACAAAACATAGTTCCAGACCGGATTTTTATATTAAAGGACATAGTATAGAGGTAAAAAACTATAAATTGACTACTCCATCAGGGAGAAGTAACTTAGTAAGAAATGTTTCAAAACAGATTAATAAGAGAATAAATGACTTGCCAAGTGGTACAAAACAGACAGTCATAATAGATGTTAGAGGACAAAGCATATCAAGAGATGTATTAAGAGATGTAAGAAATAGAATAAATGAAAGAACAAATGGTGTGGCCGAAATAATATTCAAAATAAACTAGGTGGGTAAACATTTATGCCAGTAGGTTTCTTAGTGGATTGTTTTTTCTATGAAGTAGGACATCCGGATTTCCTTCATTCTTTCTTTTCAACCATTTCGTACCATTTAGAAGAGGAAGGTTGGGGGACAAAGTATCCTCTATTAATGAATGATTTGTACAATGATAAATTAAAATGGGATGATGTACCAAAAGCAAGGAATCAATTAAAAGAAATTGAAGAACAACTTTCAAAATATTCACCTGAACAAGTTATATGGGATATTGACGATTTATCAAAAGTTCCACCATGGGGAGATAAGATAAGTTCAAAAGTAACTAATTTAGCAAATTATTTTGCAACTAATGATGGGAAAACTTTTTTTGAGGTATTATATAATGCAATGGATATAGCGGAAGAAGATAAGTGTGATATAAAAATAATAAAAATGTAATTAATTTATTATGAACCATGGGCGAAATAAACTCATGATATAAACGTGTCAACAAAGTCGACAGGATTGAGAGTGCCAATACAAATTGGTTGAAATACGATTAGGAGTATGAAGTATATGGATAAGGAAGGATTTGTATCATTGTTCATTGGCAGCTCTAAGTCATATAAGGATCTTCAAAACTATATTTTGAATAGTTATACAGAAGATGGAGATTTATTACCTTCCGAATTTGAAAAAGACTTTAACATTGATTACTATAATGAAGACTTTAGAGAAGTAGAATTCTATGATGAACCATCGAATGTTTTACGTTTTCTACTAGAAGGTTTTTCTTATGATGAGGAGATAATTCCAAAGTTTATAGAACTTTGCGGTGAGCGTTTAAATCAAGAAGCGAACTCAGTTATTTTACTTTATGACTTTCAATATAATGGAAATGTAAATGGAAAAAATCAGTTTAGATTTTTAGGAGCCGTACAATATAAGTAATTTATAAACACCTTGAATGAGTGTGCGGCACTCTTTCAGGGTTTCTTTTTTTATTTTATAAGAGTGGGAGTGCACATTTTTGACTCTTTACTTAAAAGTAATGAGAAAGAAAATCGCCCAAATTCGTCGAAAGATAGAGGAGCTGCAATGACGACGATTCGAGTCAAACCGGAAGAGCTGGAAACTGTAGCTGAGCATGTCCCCGATGCGGAAGACGCCTGTCAGCGTGCGAGAACCTCGCTTTCCTGGGAACTCCCCTCTCTCGTGATGGAGATTCCCAGAATCGGATCTGATGCCATCCATGAACTCAGAGACGAGCTTCTTCATTGGCTCCGCCGCTATGAAGAAAAGCTGAATGAAGCGGAAGAGCTGCTGTATTGAGTCGCGGCCATGCGGCACCAGCCAGTCATAACGCTCTGTAAACACTTTAACGGAACAGGAAGAATCATCACAAAACCATTTTCGAGAAATAAGCGGGAGTCGAACAGGCTGATCAGCGATAGGAAGATCTTGAATCACACGTGTATACCGACTATGCGGGCGAGAGGAAACATGATGACAGGCAGGGAGAAGGACGTTCTGTTGCTTTTTGTTAAACGTAAACTATCATCGAAATCAGACACATCTAGTAACTCAATAGTTGAATCAAGAGGAAACCGAGAAAGGTTAATCATCGTTACGAACCTCTTTATTTTTATGATATTCTATTATATCCACGTAGTTATATAGAAAATCATCTCCCCAAATTAGCGTAAGAACTATCTTATTACCGTTGATTACAAACCTCTCTTATTTAAGTGGTGTAAAAGTTCAGTTCAGCTAAATTTTTATATCGAAAACTAGCGATAACTTATAAATGAAAGAAGCGACTTTTCAAATGTTATATTTGAAAGGTTTAATGTGACATTATTTGTCGGAAATCTAGTTAGATAAAAAAGGATCAGTTGGAATCAAAGGCAACCGGCTTACCAAGCAAAATCTTCCCGTGCTTTTATTCTACAGCATTCGTCGAATAGGAAATGTTTCATATTTGCAGATGCTGAACGATTACGTGAGAAAAACAACAGTGACTCAAACGTTGGGCGTTTGAGTCACTGTTTTGGAGACGGTTCATCACTAGTAGACAGTAACTAAAGTGAAACAACAAGGACGAGAAGTCAAATCATGCCCTCATTGCCATTATTCTGACTAAACGGAGTTTCCTTTCTTGTGACGAATCATATGCAGTGGGGGATGATGACAGCCTTGACGGTATACTTGCATTACTACTAGTTCATTTGAACGAACAACAAGAAATCATAGAGGATGTATTGGGGTGCGCCATCAGTGAAGGAACTGTTGTCAAGATGACTCGGCGCACCCGATAGATTTTCGAAGAAATCGACAATCACATTCGGGCTCGTTTCTTGTTTTCCATCATTAGTTTGTTCATAATCAAAAATATCATATTTGTGTTCGATTCTCAGTAATCGTCGAGATGTATTCTATAGAAAGGAACATCAAATGTTAAGGTATAATGATCCAACAGATCATATAGCTGACTCAAGTTGCGGGCTTGTTTGAATGCCCAGCCGATGTCTGTCGCACGTTGATGAATTCCAGGGTTAGCCGGATTCCATCTCATTTTGTAAAGCGTGTCTTGTTTATAGGCAGGGTTGTTAATATATTGGTTAGCGATATATTCCGCTCCGCCGATAATAGCAGCCTCCGGCGTAAACCAGCCTTGTTTATAGGCATATTCAGCACCGCATTGAATTGGACAGTTGTTATTAGTACCAATTCCATACATATTGTATACTTTTTTTGGTTCGACAGGCTTCCCGTCCACCGTGTCTACTAATACACCATTAGCTAATTCTGAAGTTCCATTTCTTGTTTCTGATAAGGCTTGAGAAATTAAGTAAATCTCATTAATATGATATTTCACCCCAGCATCGATAAAAGCTTGCCCTTTTCCCGCAAGAATCCCTTTATTGGCTAAAATTTTATTATTTAAATCATTTACTGGGACACCTGCACTTTCTGATAAAACAAGGAATTGGAAGAATTCCTTGCTGCTTCGGCTGACTCGTTCAGGATCAAGGTATGCTTGCACATCTTCCCGTTTCGCGTTTTTCCAAGGACCAAACTTAATTTCATACCATTTCCCTACTTTACCTACAACATCGACAACGTCTCCCTGTTTCAGCGTTCCTACTACCCAATACGTGGTTCCTGTTCCTTCATGGACATTTAATGTTTTAGCGGTGACAGTTCCTTTTGTTGGAAATCTATTTGGTTGCTGAACTTGGATATAATTAGAATGTACATAAGATTTGTTATTTTGATATAAATCCGTTTGCGGATTGGTTGACATTTGGGCAGTTAGTGCTGTTTCAAGGTGTAAGTAATATGACGTATAACGGATAGTTGGACGGATTTGAGTGTTGTCCTTTAACACATACCCGATACGTCCAGCGATGTTGATGACAAAAGTGTCGCTTTCTTCCCGGAAGATCGAATAGATGACCTTGGGCTTAATGGTCGCAATTTGGACTGGAGCACCGTTTGAGTCATCATAAACGGGCGTATCAGATAATGTGAAAAAGGTTTGGTTTGTTGGATAAGGATCGTTATTATGTTCATTTTTGATATTAATTCGAAGTGGCGGTCTTGTTGCTTCTTTCCAAACATAACCCAATTCCTGGCCATATCTCACCATGTGCCAATTCCCGATATCATGCAATCTAGAGAACACTTGTCCTTTTTCTAAGTATGCGATCGGCACTAATTTTCCTGAACGATTATCATAGATTGGCACACGATCTTCCATCACTTCAAAATAGCGATCTGTAGTTTTGAATGGTAATTTTACTCCATTTTTATGAACATAACCTGTCCGTCCTGCTACATCCACTGCATACCAGTTTCCGTAATCTTTTAAGATTGGATAGCTAACTCCTTTTTGAATCGTTGCAAACTTTACTAGCCGGCCAGATGAATTATCATATACCGGAACATCGGCGATGGTGGTGAATGTTTTCCCAGACGGGGCGAGAGAATTGATATTTCGAATCGTTGCACCGTTAGAAGGCTCTGTTGCCGCTTTCCAGACAAATCCGTAGCCTTTACCATACTTGATTTGGTGCCAATTCCCGTAATCTTTTACTCTTGGAAATTCTTGCCCTTTTTCGAGAGAACCGACTTGAACAAGTTTTCCTGTGCTGTTATCGTAGATTGCTAATTTATCGGTTGTCACTTTAAAATACTTCGTACTTGCAGTAAACGTAGCAGCTTTTTTTTGTTTAATGGATGCAATCGATGCACGGATTGTTGTCGATGATTGTGTTGCTTCAGTGGCATTCGATTGCTGATTTGATGTGGAATCAACTTGATTCGTTGCATTGGTTTGAGTATTCGGCTTGTTCTCTGTGCTTGCCGGATTTGTCTCCTCGTTTTGCACAACCGTAATGGCAGGGGATTTTTCTATATAAGCCAATTGATTTCCGATGATAATTTCGAAAGAGTTTTCTAACTCACGGAAAATCGGATATTGACTTCCTTCTATTAAGTATCCGATGATATCATTGGTTTGTGATCGAATCGCTGTTTTCTCTTTTGTTTGTATATATGGAATGGTTGAATCGTTTGTATCGTATGAATAAGCTTCAAACGGCGGAGAAGGATCGACCGTTTGTGTATTGGTAGCATCTATGTAAGCGAGTCCTTTCCCCCACTGAAAATACACGCGGTCTCCTTCCAGTTTGGCTGCCTTCAATATCAAACCTTTTGTTAATTCTCCGATGACTTCAGCTGTTTCAGCGTTTTTCACCGGTGCGGTGTCTTGTGAAATTTGGACATAGGTACTAATTTCATTGGTATTCTCAGAGGCCTTCACGGCATAAGCAGGAGAGAATACATAGGAAACTAGCAAAAACAAGATGGAAAGTATTGCATATATTTTTTTGGTTTTGGCAAGCATCTCCATCCTGATTACTAAAATCTAGCCATCGCAATGATTACAGCGTGTTGCGGGCGATGGATTTCGTCACGACATAGATTTTAGTAATCAAGTTTTACACCTCCTTATATTGGTAATCTATCAATACAAATTATATCATTTTTTCAGAATATTCACATATATAAATTCAGTTTGAAATTCCGACATGTTTAACCAATGGGATAGATACCTGTGCATGCGATCCTAAAAGTAGACAGTATAAAATCAGTTAGAGTAGAAGGAATCAGGGGGAAACCGCTCTTATTCCTTTTGTCTTCTTATCTTTTCGTGAAACAGTTATCAAGATGAGAAGGGCGTGCCTGATAAGACTTAAATTAAGCAAAACGAGCACAGACGAAAATGCTTGATGAAAAAGCGTTGGAATACGCGCAGTAACAGGCGGGGAGACAGCCATTGATGTATATTGAGGTATTGGATCGATTTCTCTCTTTTTAGCGAAGAAGGAAAAGAAGGTATATAGAAAGGAAAAAAAGCAAAAACTTGATATATGGTATGTTGAAACATGCAGTCCATTTTCTGTAAAACGAAAATTGAAAAGACAATAACTTTTCTCTAAGGAGGAACCAAAAATGAAAGCTCTTACATATTTGGGAGCAGGAAAAAAAGAAGTAATGGAAAAACCAAAACCGAAAATTGAAAAAGAGACAGATGTAATTGTTAAAATTACAAAAACAACGATTTGCGGAACGGATTTACATATTCTTTCCGGAGATGTTCCTACTGTAGAAGAAGGGCGAATTTTAGGCCATGAAGGTGTAGGGATTGTCGAAGAGGTTGGTTCCGGTGTGAAAAATTTCAAAAAAGGCGACAGAGTGTTGATTTCTTGTATTACCTCCTGCGGAAGATGCGAAAATTGCAAAAAAGGTTTGTATGCTCATTGTGAAGATGGAGGATGGATATTAGGGCACTTAATTGACGGAACCCAAGCAGAGTATGTAAGGATTCCGTATGCAGACAACAGTCTTTATCCAATCCCGGACGGCGTAGATGAAGAGGCTCTCGTTATGCTTAGTGATATTCTTCCAACAGGTTTTGAAATTGGCGTGCTAAACGGAAAGGTTCAGCCGGGACAAACCGTTGCCATTATCGGAGCTGGCCCCGTAGGCATGGCAGCTCTATTAACCGCCCAATTTTATTCACCTGCAGAGATCATCATGGTTGATTTAGACGATAACCGTTTAGAAGTTGCGAAAAAATTTGGTGCAACTCAAGTGGTTAATAGCGGTGACGGTAAGGCAGTTGAAAAAATTATGGAATTGACCGACGGGAAAGGTGTAGACGTCGCGATGGAAGCCGTCGGAATTCCTGTAACGTTTGACATTTGCCAAGAAATTATAAAACCAGGCGGCCATATAGCCAATGTAGGTGTTCATGGAAAAAGTGTTGAGTTTCATATTGAAAAATTATGGATACGTAACATTACGTTAACAACCGGTCTTGTCAACACAACTTCTACACCAATGTTATTAAAAACTGTTGAGGCCAAAAAATTGCAGCCGGAACAATTAATTACTCATCGCTTTGCCTTTTCAGATATTATGAAAGCGTATGAGGTATTTGGCAATGCAGCAAAAGAAAAAGCATTAAAAGTCATTATTTCCAACGACTAAGTTTTCTTTTTATTAATACAAAATCCATCCATTCTTGACTTTTAGAACTCGTATCATCGCTTATTATACAATGATGCGGGTTCTTTTTCTCTGCAAATGCTTGACTTAGTACCTGCCACCGCCCGAGTTATTATATCTCCTTTGATTCCCATTTAAAAATAGGTGCTTTTTATGAAACACTTGTCCAATCAAATGACAGGAAATCGGAATGTTATGGATTATAGCGATTATGTAAAGAGGGAGATTTATATGCTGGCGGATCAAATTATTTTGACAGGTCGACGATATTTGGGAACACCTTATGTATTTAATGCTCCATCTTATCGAACAGATATGTTTGATTGCAGTTCGTTTACACAGTACGTTTTTGGTGTGAACGGCATTTCTCTTCCTAGAAACTCCCGGCAACAATTTTTAGTAGGTACCCCGGTTCCTTTACACCAGATTCAGAAGGGGGACTTATTGTTCTTTACGACGAAAAAAAGGAAGAAAAGAAACGGAATTGCTAAAATTGGACATGTTGGGATCTATATAGGAAATAATCAAATGCTTCATACGTACCGCCAAGGAAAAAAAGTAACCATCACAGAGTTAAATTCATATTGGAGGAAAAATTTTATCGGTGCTAAGAGAGTATTGTAAGCTTCAGTTTTAAATTACAAGCAAATGGGTTAACAACCGGGACTTGCCAAAGAAAGGCGATGTGAAATAGACATCTCTGAATAGATATTTCCTTCATTATTCCCCTGTTTAGAACCGCTGTTTCATCTCTCCAATTCCCCTGAGGCGCAATTTTATGACTTCTTTTTTGTAATGTTCTTCATTTCTGCTGCTCAGAAAAACGACGGGACCTTAAAAAATCATTTGACTTTCTTTAAGTTCTAAGGGCTGAATTTTACCATTCTGTGTGAAGCCCAACATAGTCGAATTGGTGCGTCTTTTTTGAGTATAATACTTGCTTAAGTGATTCCTGAACAAACTTAAATAATGTAATATTAAAAAATACGATGGAATGACGAACTTGGAGGTAGCAATGGAACTTTTGGAGTATTTAAAGCTTTGTCCAATGAAACGAGGCTGTGGGATCATACAGCGGAAGAGATCAAATTTGCTGCATTGTTCGTCCGGGATGTTCCGTTATATGAAAAAGAGCGTCTTTGGATAGGTAGTGGAAAGGAACTCACCCCGAAACGGATTTGAAAATATGTTCGATTAATTCAAAGGCAATCGGACGTTCCGGCGATTTTATTTTCGTAGCCTCACGAAGGTACAAATCAAGGTGGTCATTGTGAGCTGAAACTGGCGGTACAGCCAATTGCTAATTAATCACTATATTTCTTGTAATTGAAAAAAAGGAAGAAAGGGGATGAACCCAAAAAGTGATGGATGTATACTTTTGGGTCAGCCCCTTTTTGCATGTAGCCGGATTTTTGATGGAAATGAAATAGGTTTTAGTTAAATTAATAGAGAGTGAAGGGATAAGCAGATATCAATTCCTCACCTTCACTAAGTTAGCGATGAGGATATACCGTTTTGGTGCCGCGCCTATGTAGTGAAATGGATAACACGTGGATACCGTTAAAGTGGCTTTTGGCTTTGGCACAATCACGGTTCTGTCATCGGCATCTACAATTCGCACTTTGCGAACTTTATAGGTAAACTCTCCAGCGACTGTTTTGACAATCAGCAAGTCTCCTTTTCCTACCTCGCCCAGTTTGCGAAAGACGGTGTCCCGATGTCCGGCAAGGACGCAGTTATCTGGCTCTCCCGGTAGGACGCTTCCAGCGTAATGACCGACTCCTTTTTCTAACTCATCTTCATTGGTGCCATGATAAATCGGAAGACTGGCGTTCAGCTTCGGAATGATGAGCTCCCCAATATTTTCGCCCAGTTTTGGTTGGCGCGGATAAATCGCTGCAGCAGTCTTTGTCGGTGTAGATGTTGCTTTTGTTGCTGTCTCCTTTGGCAACGGCTTTGCGGCGTTGATCCCTTTTTCATATTTGTAGCCGTTGAGCAAGACGAGAGCGAAGCCAACTGCCATCAAGCCAATGCCAAGAAGGCGAACGATTCGTTGCTTTTGCATTTATTTTTTTGCCCCTAATATTTTTCTCGCTCGGAATAGAAACGCTCCCGCAGCGATGAATACAACGCCCATAAGCATATTTGTTGCATATGGAGAAGCTGTTTTTGGAAGTTTTGCTCCTTTCACCGTTCTTTTTACCGGTTTTGGTGTTGCGTTTTTCTCAATCTTTTTTTCAATCTTTGCGACTTTTCCGGTGTTCTCTAAATCTTCGCCTACGTCTTCAAATAAATCAGAGTTGAACATGTCTGCCGTCAACGTGAAGTCGGCAAGCAGTTCGCCTTGTTTGTTATAAATTTCGATTAAGAGGTCATAGCCGTTTGTTGATTCCATCGTTAACAGCGTGGATAGACTTAATGGCTTTTTCTCCCCATTTTTCGTCAAATAAAATTTCACGTCTAATTGGAAAATATCAAGTATATCATGCATCACATCAGCAATTTCCGCTATTTGTGCTGGAGACAATTCTTTTGCCCCTTCAAAATCATACGAACTAATGGCTTCAAGCCGCTTTCCGAGTTCTTCTATTCGGCTTGCGAATTGTGGATCTTCTATATTAAGTGAATGGAAGTGATTATACAATTTTTCAAGTTCAGCGTCTGTTAGACCAAGTTCTTCAAAATCAGGAAGCATATAATTGACAATGGCTTCTGATAGTTCTTCCACTGTTGCATAGTTGTCTAAAGAATCGTTATTTGCCACAAGCAATTCTTCCAATTGTTGTCGTGTAAGTCCGAGTGTGTCTAAAAGTTCGTTCAATGTTTCTTCCGTAAGAGGAGTTAAGCTTTGATAATAAT
Source organism: Thermaerobacillus caldiproteolyticus (assembly GCF_015326725.1). NCBI lineage: Bacteria > Bacillati > Bacillota > Bacilli > Caryophanales > Anoxybacillaceae > Thermaerobacillus > Thermaerobacillus caldiproteolyticus. Next base: position 2,856,722 of record NZ_CP064060.1, on the reverse strand, counting down.
CAACAGCATCAGCCAATTCGCCAATGGAGCTGTAATCTTCTAATGATTCATTATGGCTGTTAAGAAGTGCGAGTAATTGTTCTTTCGTCATATTGCGCTTTTGTAAGAAATCGGAAAGCGTTTCTTCGGTAATCGGTGTTGAATCTGATTGTTCGAGAAGAAAGTCGAGGTATTCCTCTAAGTCGTTATAAAACTTAAACGCTTCCGTAATTTCTTCGTTTGGTTCTAGTTCACCGTTATCGATAAGAAGTTGCTTTAATTCATTTTTTGTTAAGCCGTAATTTTTAAGTAATAGTTCTAAATTTTCTTCTGTCAATACATCGCCAAGCTCGTTGCGAAGATCGTCAACATCTTTAAAATCCTCCAATGTATAGCCATCATAGCTCAAATATTCTTCCAGTTCTTCTTGCGTCATGCCGATCTCGTTTAGGTAGCTTTGGAGCTCAGGATCATTGGAATTAATCGCAAAAGCAGAAGCAGGCAATGTGGCGATTGCAAGAGATGCCGCAATAGTAAAAGAAATCAATTTTTTCATAGAATAACCCCCATAGCAAAATAATACTAATTTAGTATAAACAAAAACCAAATAACTTAAAATAACAAAATATATAACATTAATGTAATAAATTTCAATTTGGATGAACGCGTATGAGAAATGAAGAAAGTCTTCTTTTTACTGCTTCGAGTTCAGCCTCTTCTTTTTGCAGAACATGGCTAATCGGTTTCTTTTTATTCTCTGCATAAGCATTTTTCATACATGTCTATTTTCGAAGGCTCGATCCACTGCGGCCGTCTCGAAGTTTGTCGAAAATTGATAAAAAGAAAAGGAGAGTTTTCCCTGTAAAAGATGGGTTGCTCTCCTTTCTGCGTTTTTATAGAATGATAGTCCCTTTCCATAAAAATTCGTCATGTTTTTGAAATGAAGAACTTTTTTGGAATGTTAAAATGCCGATTTGCAATGTTCTTGGAAGTCTTCATTTCCATTACATAGACAAAATTCCTGATTTAAACATGTTCTGCTTCAACCGATATAAAGAATAGATGACCATGAGGGAGGGGATTGTATTGAAATCAATGAATGTGATTTTGAGCACCGTACTTGTCGCTTTCATTTCATTCGCTTTTGTTCATATTACAAAGGTGCAAGCAGAGGAGAAGGGGAAGGGAGTAGTTGGGGTCGTTGTTTCCGAACTAAGCGAAAAGTACGCGTTTATCGAACGAAAAGGCGGAACCTATAATGGAAAAAGCATTGCGGAGAAACCCTTGGGCTCTTCCATTAAAAATAAACGGATTAAAGCAAAGTTATTGCTAGAGAGTCTTGGATATAAAGTGGAATATGTCGATGATGCCCAATTAAAAGACCCTGCTAAGTTAACGAAATACGATACACTTTTCTTTCCCAATACGGTGATGATGTCAAAAGAACAGCGGCAAGCGGTAAAAGAATATATAAAAAACGGTGGAGGAGCCATTTTTGCCTTTGCCATGGCGAGAAACGACAGTGCTCGCTTCCCGTATAAAACAACCGATTTAGATTTAACTCCAATCATCTATGATACAGAAACATGGATATGGGAGTGGGATAATCTCAGTGAATTATTTCAGTCTGCGTTTATTAATGATGTAAAGATTGGTAATTACACAGTAGCAAGCACTAATAATCACCCGATTGTAAAGAAAGCACTTCAGCGACTCGGAACGTCAAAGCTCGTTCTAAAAAATAGTCGTTACCATCAATATGGTCCGGAGTGGATTGAGGTTATTCATCCATATCCAAACAGTTATGTTATTCCAATTTTATATTATGAGACAATCGGATACTCTAACGTGCCGAAGCATACTCCTGCCAACACAGGAGCTGCGTATGCCATTGAGTATGGACGCGGAAAGGCGGTTTGGTTCGGGTTTCAACTTCTAAACTATATAAGCGTCGATACTTCTTTGTCGAACGAGTGGGATATGACGAATCCGCTTGGTAAAAAAGAAGTACAAGGAGAGGCGTGGCAAGGGCTAAAAGGCGGTGAGGAGTTGAAAGTGCTCATAGACGAGGCCATTCAATGGACATCACAACCGTTGACGACTTCCCATCCGATTGATCGAAGTGTCACCGTTTCATTAACTGATGTTAAGGCGTATCCACGAGCGAATGATTATGTCGTCTATGGAACGATGACAGCAAACAATGAAGGGAACGTGGTATCACGCGGCACAATGAGAGTCGAATTGCTCGATCCTTCAGGAAATGTGAAAACATCTTATGAAAAATATGTTGTTGGCCTAGTACCAAAAGGAAAAAGCTACCCTGAAAAATTTCAACTCATACTACCCAAAAATTTACCAACTGGAAACTATCAGTTAGTTGCATATTATCATGCAGGAAGAAAAAGTAAAGATGGACTGAAAATTGCTGGGGTGACAAAAGTCATTTCTATCAAAAATAGCCGAAGCAAAGCGACGATCCTTGATTTCGCACCGTTTAAAGATATTCCTAACAATCACTGGGCGAAAAAAGATATCGATGTGCTAGCCAGTTTAGGGGTTATTAAACCAGAGCAGAATCAAACATTTAAACCAAATGCCCCAGTGACACGTTTACAAGCGGCAACAATGATTGTTCGTTCACTTGGATTATCTACAAAAAATCGGCCGAATCCAAAACTTGCGGATGTAAAACAAGGGCGAGACGGATATGACATCGTTGCCACAGTTGTTGACGAAGGAATTTTTAGCGGTTCGAATGGGCGCTTTTATCCGAACGCGCCATTAACACGAGAGCAAATGGCAAAAATTTTAGTAAAAGCGTATCAGCTAACCGGAGAGGAAGACATCAACTTTCAAGATGTAGCTCTATCCCGATGGTCGCATCCATATATCGCCACATTAAAGGCCAATCAAGTGACCAAGGCGAGCGGCTATTTCCGCCCGAATGAACAGACGACGCGAGCCGAATTCGCAGCTTTTGTAAGACGCGCCATGTTGGCTATGGGGAAGTAGGAATAAAATGAAGGCGTTAGTTAAAGGATGAGAGTGTAAAACGGCTTCAGTTCCATTTCTCTCTTTTATTTCGATTCTGTTGTCCTAAATTAATTGTAAATGTTTCATATTGTTTATTTCTCACAAAAACGATAAAGAGCCCTCTCAAAGCGAGAGGGCTCTTGGTGTAAATAGATTACTATTTATTCAACGACACCAATAATTTGTTTAAATTGTTGTAATGTCGTGTGAGGATCGATGCCGTGGCGTTTTAATTGATATGGGTCATCTCCGGGTTTTACTGTTCCAATTTTTGTTGTAAACGCCATTGTAAATCCCGTTTCTTTTAAAATATCAATCGTTTCCTTCTTATACTGACCAAATGGATACGTAAAATACGTTGTTCCATGTAGCAGTTTTCGGCTTAGCAACAGATCGGCTTTAACTACTTCTCTTGGTTCCTTAACTAAATTTCCAATTCCATCTTTTCCACGGTTATGCAGGGCATGCGTATGGCTAGCAAACTCAAATACGTCCCCCATTTTCTCGATTTCTTTCCAGTTGAGAAATTGATAGTCGTCAGGATTAAAAGTCTTTAATGGCCGGCTATTTCGACTTGTAATTAAAAATGCAGCCGCATGAAATCCGTATTTTTTTAATATAGGATAGGCATACACATAGTTCGTTTTCAAGCCATCATCAAAATGAATCATCATGCTTTTGGCTGGCAAGTCGATTTTCCCTTTCAAAAATTGTTCAAGCTGATGCAATGTAATTGTATGATATCCATAATCATGAAGAAGCCTCATTTGTTTGACAAATTCTTCATAGCTTACAACTGTTGGCTGGTTCTTGTATTTGTGATTTTCCTTTTCTTTCAATATATGATGATAGACAATAATTGGAATTTCTGTTGCTAATCCAGCGACTTGTTTTTGATTGACATAGGCAAGATGGCCAGCAAATTCGACCTTGTACCAAGGACCTTCTATTTGTCTAATTGGTAAAGGGGTATTTTTATAAATGACCCCAATCGGTGTATTGAAATCCGTTTTTTTGTATACCCATATATTAGTTTGAGGATATACGGTTTTTATTGGTTTCACAGATTTGTTGATTCCGGATGAAGAAGCGCGAACCGCCTTCACATGTTTCTTATAAATGTAGTATTGATTGCTTCCGATTCGAATTACATACCAATTTGGATGCACTTTTGTTGCATAGAACGATTGTTGTTGATTTAACCGCCCACTAGGCTGAAGTTGTCCGTTGACTTTCCGGTAAAAAAACGCGTGATCATCTGTGGCAACAATCGTTTTTGGAGAAGCAGAAAAAGCAAATTGGCTTGCCGTTAGGGCAGCGACAGATATACAAAAAGCTATGGCCACGGTTAGATAAGGTTTTACTTTCATTGTTCTCACCTTATATTAGTCAATTAAATTTAAAAATCCAGTATAAAGAATATATTTCAATAAATTGATTGTCAAGCAAAAAAACGGAAAAAACAGGGAATAAGATAGTTAAAAAATACCAAAAAAATAATGAAGACTTTTCATTAGGACTCTATTAAAATAAGTTTGGTTATAATAATCTTTTTGTGAAGAAAGGAGAGTCTTTTTGAGCTTTATACGTGTTCACCGCATCATGTCCGTTGCGATGATTGCGGCCATGTTGTCGTTTTTCTCTCCCGCTGTTGAGGCGCTGGCGACAACCGGGAATCCGCCGAGCTTTCGCGACGTGACGCAGTATCAAAAAGAGATTGGATATTTAACGGGGCTGGCCATTATTCAAGGCTACCAAGATCAAACGTTTCGACCAAGCGCACCTGTTAAACGATTGCAGGCGGTGCAACTTATTCTTCGCACACTTGGCATTGAGCCGAAAGAAACTTCTTCCATCCAGTTTACGGATTTAAAGAAAGGTGATTACGGTTATCCTGAAGTCGCGACAGCGGTAAAACTTGGAATCGTTAGCGGAAAGAGTGATGGCTCATTTGATCCGTATGGAAACTTAACCCGTGGTCAAATGGCTAAAATTTTCGCTAATGCTTTTAATCTTCAAGGAAAATGGAATAAAAATTTCACTGATGTTAAACAAGGGGACTGGGTATATGAATACGTCCACGCTTTAGCGGCTAACGGAATCACAACGGGGTACCCTGATGGCAGTTTTCGCCCGAACGATTCGATTCAGCGCATGCATTTTGCTGTATTTTTGGCGAGATACATAAACGATGACTTTAAACCGCCTGTACTGAAGCCATTAGAAAGAAAAGAAGTCATTGCGAAAAAAGAGAGCGTTGTCATGATTAATGTGTATGATGAAAATGATGAACTGATCTCGCAAGGAAGCGGATTTGTGACAACGAACGGCCTGATTATTACGAATTATCATGTGATTAATGGCGGTGCTTATTTTGAGATTGAAACATATAACGGCGATACTTATGAGTTGGAAGGCGTCGTCGATTATGATTTAGATAACGACATTGCCATTTTGAAGCCATATGACTTGTTGCCGCTGAAACAATTGAGAATCGGTTCAAAATCGATGGTTGAAGAAGGCGACGATGTCATTGCGATTGGAAGCCCGTTAGGACTTTATAATACCGTATCTTCCGGAATCGTCAGTGGGATTCGGCATTTCAGCGAAGATGGCTGGGAAGCCGATTTCATTCAGTTTACGGCGCCTGTCACATTTGGAAATTCCGGAGGACCGTTGTTAAACATGTATGGCTATGTTGTTGGAGTTGTTTCATTTGGCCTTGAAACAGGAAGCCTGAACTTCGCCCTGGCTGCTGATCATGTGAAAGATCTAGTATCATCATATGTCGGGGTGCCATTTTATCAATTGTCCATAATTCCGATTGACGAGTTGCCGGTCATAGATGATGGGGAAGAAGAACTACCGGAAGATGGAGGCGAAACTGGAGGCGAAACGGATCCGCCTACACCAGTGGTAGAAACAACAAAGTTTTCTCTGGATGAAAATTTGGTAACTTCTATATTTCATCCATCCCTTCCAATTCTTTATGGCCTTGACACGTTTGGAAATGTGGTCGAAATCAATTATGAAACGAAGCAGGTAAAAACGCTTGCGTTACCGCTGCCTGCTGAACGATTATATTTTGCCAATAATGAACTGTATATTACGCTGCTAAAAGGTAAGCATAGTTCCTATTGGTGGAAAGAAAATCAACAAGGTGCCATTGCCATTGTAGATACAAATACATTTACATTAAAGAAAATATTTGATATCGCTCTTGATCCGTATGATGTGGTAGCGGACGATCGCTATATTTATGTTTCATCCGGTTCTGGACAATGGACGAGTATAAAAAGCTATGATCGGACTACGTATCAAGAGGTATCCTCTGCACCGATTCGTCAAGCAAGTTATTTAGAAATGAATCCAAGCAAAACAATGATTTATGCGATTACAACCGATACTTCTCCAAGGGATATAGAGGCATTTTCAATTTCCGATGGGAAGTTTACAAGTCATTATGACTCCCCGTATCATGGTGACTATCCACTGTCTACAGATATGACTATTTCTAGCGATGGGAAGTATTTGTTTAACCATGCTGGTACCGTTTTTTATGCGACATCTTTACAAAGCACAAACATGACCTATGTTACAACGATCAATCCATTCTCAGCGATTGCCTTTGATCCAGCAGCGAATGTATTTTATACAGGAAAAGACAGCAAAGTAACCGCGTATAACAGTAAAACATTTGAAGTGATGAATACGTGGACTGTTTCCGGCATCATTAATCATTTGTTTGTGTCAAATGGCAAGCTGATTATGCTGACGACGGAAACGCCGTATTCAAGTGGTGTAAAAGTTCAGTCTATCCAAATTTTCAACCCAACAGCTAGCAGTGGCTTATAAATGAAAGAAAACGTCCTCTCAGATTTTAGATCTGAGAGGATATTTTTATGTAAAAAATTCGACACAATTTGTCGAAAACGAAGTTGTATACGTATAAAAAGGGCCAGCTGCGATAGAACGCAACTGGCTTACCAAACAAAATCTTACCGTGGTTTTATTCTACAAAAATCGACATAATTTGTCGAACTGTAAATGTTTCCTGTAGAACAATTAACTTCCTTTTAATATTTTTATAGAAAATAAAACGCTCCAAAAGCTATGCCTTTGGAGCGTTTTATTTATTTGTATACAGGCACATCAAAGATCAGTGTGTAAGTATCTAATAAATCATAGAGCTGACTAATGTTGCGAACTTGTTTGACGGCCCAGCCGATGTCTGTCGCGTATTGATGTACTCCAGGGTTAGCCGGATTCCATCTCATTTTATATAGCGTATCTTGCTTATAGGTAGGATTATTAATATATTGGCTGGCGATATATCCTGCCCCGCCGATAATGGCAGCCTCCGGAGTAAACCAGCCTTGTTTATAGGCATATTCAGCCCCGCAGCTAACTGGACAGCTGTCGTAGGCACCAATTCCATACATATTGTATACTTTTTTTGGTTCGACAGGTTTTCCGTCCACCTTGTCTACTAAGACGCCGTTAGCTAATGCAGAAGTTCCATTTCCTGTTTCTAACAAAGCATGGGAAATCAAGTAAATTTCATTAATATGATATTTTGCCCCAGCATCGATAAAAGCTTGTCCTTTTCCAGCGAGAATCCCTTTATTCGCTAAAATTTTATTATTTAAATCATTTAATGGGACACCCGCGCTCTCTGATAAAACAAGGAATTGGAAATATTCTTTACTATCCTGACTGAAGCGGCTAGGATCAAGGTATGCTTGTACATCTTCCGGCTTCGCATTTTTCCAAGGACCGAACTTAATTTCATACCAATCTCCTACTTTCGCTACGACATCCACGGTGTCACCGAGCTTTAACGTTCCCACTACCCAATATGTCGTTCCTGCTCCTTCTCGGACATTTAATGTTGTGGCGGTAACGGTTCCTTTTGTCGGGAATGTATTTGATTTTGCAACTTGAATATAGTCAGAATGCACATAAGATTTAGCATTTCGATATAAATCTGTTTGCGGTTTCTTTGTCATTTGAATATTGAGCATTTCCTCTAAGCTTAGGTTATACTGCGTATATCTAATAATTGGTCCAACATGGACTTTGTCCTTATACACATATCCGATGCGACCAGCAAGTTCGATTTCAATCCAATTGCCTACTTGCTTAATGATAGGATAACTTTGTCCTTCTTTAATCGTTGCAAATTGTACTAATGAGCCACTGGAGTTATCGACTACAGGTGCATCAACAAGTGTTAGGAAGTTGCGGTCTGTCGGTTTATAAGTTCCATTATTTTCATTTTTTAAGTTAACAGAAAACGGCGGTCTCGTTGATTCTTTCCAAACATAACCTACGCTTCGCCCGTATTTGACTTCATGCCAGTTTCCAAAGTCACGTAGTCTAGGGAACACTTGCCCTTTTTCTAAGTACGCGACTGGTACTAATTTTCCTGTGCTATTATCATAGATTGGCACACGATCTTCCATCACTTCGAAATAGCGGTCTGTACTTGTGAATGATAATTTTACGCCGCTTTTATGGACATAACCTGTCCGTCCTGCTACATCCACGACATACCAGTTTCCATAATCTTTTAAAATTGGATAGCTAACTCCTTTTTGAATCGTTGCAAACTTTACTAGCTGACCGGATGAATTATCATATACCGGGACATCGGTGATGGTTGTAAATGTTTTCCCAGACGGAGCGAGAGAATTTATGTTTTGAATCGTTGCACCGTTAGAAGGCTCTGTTGACGCTTTCCATACAAATCCGTAGCCTTTACCATACTTGATTTGATGCCAATTCCCGTAATCTTTTACTCTCGGAAATTCTTGTCCTTTTTCGAGAGAACCGACTTGAACAAGGGTTCCTGTGCTGTTATCGTAGACAGCCAAGTGGTCGGTAATGACACGGAAATAACGATCACTGCTTTTAAAATCAATCCGTGTTCCACTTTTGTGTACATAACCAATTCGTCCAGAAATTAAAATTTCATACCAATTTCCATAGTCACGAACAATAGGATAAGATTGTCCCTGCTTGATAGTAGCGATATGTATTAATGTTCCTGTAGAGTTATCATATACAGGTAAATCCGCTGTAGCAGTAAATACAGCCGTTCCGCTTGGTTGAGTCCCTAGTTTCATAGGACTTTTTCCATCGGATGGCGCGGTTGATCCTTTCCAGACGTACGCATACTTCGTACCGAATTGAATTTGATGCCAATTCCCGTAATCTTTTACTCTCGGAAATTCTTGTCCTTTTTCAAGGGAACCAACTTGAACAAGGGTTCCTGTGCTGTTATCGTAGATTGCTAATTTATCGGTTGTTACTTTAAAATACTTCGTACTTGCAGTAAACGTAGTAGCTTCTGTCTGTTCAATGGATGCAATCGATGCACGAGTTGTAGTCGATGGCTGTGTTTTTACTTGTGTTGCTTCACTTTTTTCTTCAGTGGCATTCGATTGCTGATTTGATGTGGAATCAACTTGATTCGTTGCATTGGTTTGAGTATTCGATTTGTTCTCTGTGCTTGCCGGATTTGTCTCCTCGTTTTGCACAACCGTAATGGCAGGGGATTTTTCTATATAAGCCAATTGATTTCCGATGATAATTTCGAAAGAGTTTTCTAACTCACGGAAAATCGGATATTGACTTCCTTCTATTAAGTATCCGATGATATCATTGGCCTGTGATCGAATCGCTGTTTTTTCTTTTGTTTGTATACATGGAATGGTTGAATCGTTTGTATCGTATGAATAAGCTTCAAACGGCTGAGAAGGATCGACCGTTTGTGTATTTGTAGCATCTATGTAAGCGAGTTCTTTCCCCCACTGAAAATACACGCGGTCTCCTTCCAGTTTGGCTGCCTTCAATATCAAACCTTTTGTTAATTCTCCGATGACTTCAGCTGTTTCAGCGTTTTTTACCGGTGCGGTGTCTTGTGAAATTTGGACATAGGTACTAATTTCATTGGTATTCTCAGAGGCCTTCACGGCATAAGCAGGAGAGAATACATAGGAAACTAGCAAAAACAAGATGGAAAGTATTGCATATATTTTTTTGGTTTTGGCAAGCATCTCCATCCTGATTACTAAAATCTAGCCATCGCAATGATTACAGCATGTTGCGGGCGATGGATTTCGTCACGACATAGATTTTAGTAATCAAGTTTTACACCTCCTAACTAAATATTACATATAATATTGGTGATAACGATACAAATTATATCATTTTTCCCCACATATTGACATAGTTCGATGACCCTAAAATATCAATAGTTATAAAATTGTGACGGTAATGTTCTGTTTGTTGTTCGCTTATTTTTGTTAAGATATAATGAAATAGTGACTTAAATCATGAAGGAGAGTTTATGATGAAAAGAGTGAGAAAGGCGATTATTCCTGCTGCCGGATTAGGGACCCGGTTTCTGCCGGCCACAAAGGCAATGCCGAAAGAAATGTTGCCGATTGTTGATAAGCCAACGATTCAATATATTGTAGAAGAAGCGATTGCTTCTGGAATTGAAGATATTATCATTGTTACTGGAAAAGGAAAAAGAGCAATTGAGGATCATTTTGACAATGCTCCGGAGCTTGAACAAATTTTACTAGAAAAAAAGAAATATGAGCTATTAGAGGAAGTTCGCCATTCAGCTAATTTAGTAGATATTCATTACATTCGGCAAAAATCGCCAAAAGGGTTAGGGCATGCGGTATGGTGTGCTCGAAAATTTATCGGTGACGAACCGTTTGCCGTATTATTAGGAGACGATATTGTTCAAGCGGAAAAACCATGTTTAAGTCAATTAATCGAGCAGTTTGAGCGTACGGGATGCTCCGTAATTGGTGTTCAACCGGTGCCGGAAGACGAAACCAACCGTTACGGAATTATTGAGCCTCTTAAAAAGGCAGGAGAGCTATATCAAGTGAAACGATTTGTCGAAAAGCCACCGCTTGGTGCGGCTCCATCTAATTTGGCCATTATGGGTCGCTATGTGTTTACGCCGGATATTTTTAAATTTTTGGAAAAGCAGGAAGTAGGCGCAGGCGGAGAAATTCAGCTTACCGATGCGATTCAAAAGTTAAATGAAGTGCAACCGGTTTATGCGTATAGCTTTATAGGAAAACGTTATGATGTAGGCGAAAAATTAGGCTTTGTGAAAACGACTGTTGAATTCGCCCTTCAAAACGAAGATTTACGTGAGGAGCTTGTTACATTTTTGAAGGAGTTATTAAAAAAAGAAAACGCTTTGTAAAAGTATAACCCCCTCGTTGACATAAGTTCAGCGAGGGGGTCATTTACCATACAAGGAAAATAGAGCCGATGAGAATCAATAGGACACCAGCAATTTTTTTTCTTGTAATGTTTTCCTTCAGCAAAACATACGATAAGACAAGTGTCCAAATATAAGTGATCGATGTCAAAGGAAATACGATAGTATAAGGAAGCTGCTTCAAAATTATAATATTAAGCACAGCGCCGATGAAATAAAGGATGCCGCCAATGAAAAAGGGGAGCAGAAAAGAAAGATGAAATCCCAAGCGTTGACTAGATGCCTTTTTAAAGTAATACCCCCCTAATGCGCCGGATAAGGTCATCAGCATAAGCAATAGAAATGAACTAATGGTCACCACCTCCAATGAGAATGGCGCCGCCAGTGATCAAGAGCGTTCCGATTATATGCATTATCGTAATTTGTTCATTAAGAAACGCAACTCCCAGCAAAAGCGCAAAAACATACCCCATACTAAGAAGGGGATGCAAAACAGATAGACTTCCGAAGCGAAAAGCAACAATCATCAGTGCAGCGCCAATAAAATAAAACGCGAAACCTAGCAATAGATAGACATTCCATTTCCCGTTTGATAATTTCCAAAACATTTGCCCGCTCGCTGTACTGATGGAGGCAATAAGAATGAACAGAATTCCTACTTTATTTTTTTGAAAAGATTGGATAAACGGATTCATGTGCTCATCTCCTTCTTTTTATAGGAAATGAACGCGAATAAGAACGCAATAAAGAACACTAATGAATTGGAGTACAAATAGCGGAAATCTTGGGCCGGTAAAGCAATTAACACGGTTCCTGTATTCAAAAGAACGATAAGTGGTACTAGCCAAGCCTTCCAGTCATTCCGCAAAAATGCGACAAATGTAAATAAAAGAATCAAAAATGTATATGTCGCTGGCCGCCAAATTAACGGCTTTAATGTCGTATCAGAGATAGTTAAGTATTTTTTTACTGCTATTGTCAGCGGATCAAAAATAATTTGGTTTTTCAGTCCAAATTTGTTCCCATAAAAAATGTTTGTTACAAACGTTGATGTGTAGCCATCAGCAGGCTGATTCATTTGCCAAACGAGAGATGTTTGCTTCAGCAACGCTTGTGTAGATAATTTTGGATTTTGCAAACAAATATCCCACCATGTATGCAAGTAGTTGGAAAGATTGTTAGGAAAAATCGCCTTTCGATTATATTGCTTGGAAAACTTAATGGGATCTGTCACATATGGATTATAATTTTTTTTCCACAAGGATAAAGGTAAAATTTGATTTAAATAATCTGCTTGCTCGTCGGTGATGTTTCCGTCATAGGCGATTACGCGAGCGAGCTGTTGCGTTGGAATACTTAATGCTTCGTTCGGATCAGACGGAACGACTTTAAGGTAGTCAAACAGAGGGCCTGTTACTGCATAATGGGCAGCGATGATAAAAGAAATAGCGAACAGCCACTGCTTCCATGTTTGGCGGAATGCGACAAGCAAGACGATGAGCACGGCTAAACAAACGACAAAGCCATTATGACGGAAAAAGACGACTCCTAAAGCCACTATGATAAAAAAGGCAAGGTGGCTATTGTTTTTAATCCATTTTCCATTTGTAATGACAAGATTAAAGACAATTGTAGTAAACAGTAAGAGAAATGTGCTATACAAAATATCTTTCCAAATCGTTACAGAGTAGATACCGTTAATTGGGCTTAAAGCAAACGCAAATGACACGACCCAAATGATTGTTTTGTTAGCTCCGGCTTTTTCAAATTGATATAAGCAGTAGCCAACAGTGAGAGACATGATAATAATTTGTGATATACCGATAGCGGCAGGCGAATCCCATAATGTTGTTACTAACATAATAAATAATGTGTACATGACAGGATGCCAATCATTAAAATGTCCGGTGTGGGCTTGTTCCCATTGATATATTGAATCTGCCGTCATTGTTCCGGGGAAAAAAGCTAATAAATATAATCCCCATATCATTAAAGAAGGTAACGCGTATTTGAGTATGTTCCATTTACTGATCGAATGAGATATTTTGTCCATCTCCATGTTTAACAGAGATAAAATGATCCATAACACGATAAAGCAGATTGTCAAATATGTGCCAATATACACATATGCTCGAGTCAGTAATGAATTATCTAACAAATACAGCTGTTCACCTTTTAGGCTAAGTACTGCTAATAATGAAAATAATAGTGTGAAACCAATGGTTAAATGCCGTTTCCATTTAGGAAAATTTTTTAAGATGCTTATTGATTGGAAAACCTGATTATAACAAAAAGTTAGTAACGCGATAATGAGAAGTATTACTAACCATGAAGCATCGCGAATCGGCGTGAAAAAAAAGATGACAGCAACACCGCTGAGCAAGGCAGTTATTACGCTGCCTAGGTAGCGATTAAGAGATGTAGTCATTTTTTTCCCTCCGCATTTGCTTATAAATTTGGTTAAGCTCTAACTCATATTGTTTTCGTTGCGCAGATGCCACTGTGTCTAAAATCAGTCCACATGCAAAAGATAATAGTGCAAAAATCATAAGTCCAACAGCTAAAATTGCGGATGGGACACGGGTAATGAAGTTTGTTTGGATAAATTCAACGATAACTGGAATTCCCACTGCCAATCCAAGAATGAAAAATAATGCTGACCAAAGCGAAAAGAATAAGAACGGCTTATAGTCTTTAAACAAGGTGAAAATCATTTTTAGCACTTTCCAGCCATCGGAGAACGTATTGAGCTTAGACTCACTACCTTCCGGCCGATCCCGATAATCAATCGGAACTTCTTTAATAAGGAATTTTTTATCGAGTGCATGAATGCTCATTTCTGTTTCAATTTCAAATCCCGGGCTCATGACTGGCATCGATTTGACAAACCATTTATCGAATGCCCGATATCCTGTCATGATATCTTTAATGTCGCTTTTATATAAAAAATTAATTAAGTTTTTAACCAAGTTGTTTCCAAAATTATGAAATGGTCGCTTGTTTTCTTGAAAATACGTTCCATTCGATAATCGGTCGCCAATGACCATATTGGCTTCTCCATTTTGAATCGGTTCGATTAGTTGGTGAACAAACTCAGCTGGGTACGTATCGTCACCATCTACCATGACATAAATATCTGCTTCGATTTCGCGAAACATGGAACGAACGACATTTCCTTTTCCTTGGCGAGTTTCTTTGCGCACGATGGCCCCATGTTCAGCAGCAATTTCCGATGTACGGTCTTTGGAATTATTGTCATATACATAAATATCTGCATGTGGTAATTCACGCTTAAAATCGCTTACCACTTTTCCGATCGTTTTTTCTTCGTTGTAACATGGAATTAGTACGGCGATTTTCAACGATTTTCACTCCTTTACGTTTATGTTCCTTCATTTATGTTATCCGATGAATGTACGGAAAAATATTTTGTCAAGCGGCATCGGACAAGAACTACAAGGGCAAGCATATCACTTTTCCGCTATTTTTTCTACTGCTGGATGAACATTGGTCCTAAAAAAGCCCGCTATGATGAGTGATAATATCTCTTTTTTCGACAAATAACGCAAATCGGCTCGTTGTATTTTTTTCAGTTCTAAAGGTTTGGCAACAAGCATATTTTCCTTTATCGATGAAGGAGGATTACTAATCACCCAGTCGTGGTCATGCAATCCAGTGATGACTTCTTGTTGTAATCCGTTGGAAAGACCAAGCTCTACTTCGCGTTTTTTTACTTTGCCTTTGGAAATCGTATACACGATCGGCTTCTTCTCTTTCTGAACAATCGATTTTTTCGGAATGGATAATGCGTTTTTGCTTTCTTTTAAAATGACAGAAAGAGATACATGTGAACCGTAAGGAAGTGACTGTTCATCATTTTCTAGACGCACATAAAACGGATAGCGACTTTCTTTACTATCAAGGGATGGCGCATGAATAGGTATTTTGCCAATTTCTATAACATTACCCATATATTTGTGGTCATGCTGTCCAAATGGAGATATTTTTACTTGTTGTCCTTCTTTTATTTTTGTCAAATCCATTTCAGACAGTGTACCTTCAATGAGATAAGGAGGGCTGATGATAGAAATAAAAGGATGCTGCCCTTTAAGTTCCACTTTCTCTACAATGCCGGTAATAGGACTTTTTATTAATTGTTTTTCCTTTTGTTTTTCTAAATAGACTTTTTGATTGGATACATTATTGATTTTCGTTTCTATGGCCCTTTTTTCTGACTGTAGCTGTTGCAATATCATCGTGTTAATTCCTTCTTGCTGTTCGGCCATTTGATTGTCTGTTTCAACATGTTGGATAGATTGTTCAATGTCTTCCAGTTGTTGTTGGAGGTAGGTCATCTCATGTTCAAGTTGTTCTATTTGTTCGTTGATTTGATTGCTCTTCTGTACAAGCAACGGAGTTCCTGCTTGTACCTCTTGACCGCTCCTTACAAGGATTTTGTCAATCGTTTCAAGATCAGAAGGGATGAATACTTTTTCGATATATGGAGTTGTGACGACTCCTTTAGTAGGAAAAAATAATTGAAAATTACTCTTTTTTGCTGGCACAATCGAGCGCGTAATCATCGTTCGATGTGATGGTTCTTCTTTTGTATATAAAAGGTATGTATTTATGCTGATCAATGCGATACAAATCGCTATGACGCTGTACAGAATCCATTTTTTATACATGAGACATCCTCCTTTGTTTGTCAGAGAGCGTTGATTTCTTCACTGCTGGATCATAAAGAAAATGAGCGAAGAAATAAGATTGATGAATAAATGAACCGCTAGCACGATCACTGAAACGATTCGTGACGATAGGGAGGAACAAATCCGCAACGCAATGATTTGAATGACCGCACTCCAAGCAAAAAAGATCGTAATTGAATTCATAAAATGGATGAAGAAAGGATGATTAGAAGCAAGTTGGGCGATTACTCCAAGTCCGAATGGAGAAGAATAGGCATTGGCACCAGTAAGCAAACGAAATATAAGGAATAACACTTTTTCTATGATATCCAAAAACATGACATAGAGTTCAATAGTAATAATTTTATAAAACTCTACTTTTCCCCTTAATACGAGCCAGATCAGTAACGAAGCGATGTACATGGACAGCATAGGTGCAGCTATTCCATTTCCGATAGAGCCTATAGCGAAAATGAGCTTCATCGTTTCGATACGATCATCAGATACTTTCCCAATCAAGGTTGTAAACATTTCAGTATCTAGTCCCATGTATATACCAAATCCAGAAAGGAAGGCGCTAAAAACAGCAAGAATGATCACTCGTCCAAAAAATCCAGTTACATCTTCAGACTCATGTAATTGAGTAAAGGTTGTATATGGTTGACGTATCCCATGCCATAGTCGTACTTGAAACATGTCCGGCTCCTCCATTAGTTAAATTTTGTATGTACGCACTTATAACATTTTAACGTAATAGTTTACAATTTTAAACAGGCATTTCGACAATAGATTGATACATGTTAAAAATTACTTGTGTTACGATGAGATGGTTGTTTGTTAAAATAGAAAAGAACCAACCGAGGTTCGACAATGATTGTTATTAGCTGCCTCTCTTATGAGAAGGCAGCTCTTTTTTATCAATAGATTAGCAACTTTTGATATACTGAGTTTAAAAGCGGTAAAAGAAAAGAGGGAAAAAACAATGAAACGATTGCAACCTATTGTTTTCGTTTTACTAGCTAGTTTTTTTCTTTTTCATCCAAACGATGCGCATGGGCAATCCCTTTCTGAATGGTTAATTTATTTCGATGACGAAGCGGACTATTCACAGTTTATCAAACATTACACCGGAAGAGTGGAGGATCAAGAAAGAGTGGAAGACCAGGCAGACGGCTGGGTTGTAAAAGCTCTTTTTAGTAAAGATGAAATTGAAACCATTAAACAGTCATCTATCGTATCGAGAGTGGAGCCGAATTATAAAAAAAGACTAGCTTCCTTTATTCGTTTTAATGACCCTCTTTTTTCGCAACAATGGGGAATTCAAAAAGTTGATGTAGCTTCAATAATGGATCAATTTCACGACCAAAACCTCCTATATGGAAAGCAGATCGCCATTAATCATGAAACATTGACATATGAAGGACAACCTTTACATGCCTCTAACGTTTTCATTTTATCAGAAGATGGCATGAAACTGTCTCGATTATCGGTTGAATTGGACCATGCTGAAGGAGCATGGACATTAGACATAGTAGATGAACAAGGAGAGAGGATAGCTGCGAACACAGGATATTTGCCAAAATTAGATGTGCTGATTCCCAAAAATAAGGTATACAAAAAACTGCAAGTTGTTATTAAAGCAGACGGATGGACACAAATTCCTGTGATTAAGAACATAACAGCTGTAAACCATGTATTAGTTGCAGTAGTTGATACGGGAGCCTCCTTACATAAGGATTTTTGTGGGAATGTTCTCCATAGTTTAGGCAAAGATTATGTAGATGGGGAAGGGATCGCTATTGATGAAAATGGGCACGGAACTCATGTGACGGGCATTATTTCCGCTTGTCCGAACAATGGCGAAGGAATCGCAGGAGTAACCGGATTTGCCCCTGTTGATGTCATTCCTCTTAAAGTACTCGACGGTCAAGGCACTGGCAGCGATTTTGAAATTGCACAGGCAGTAAATGATGGGGTAACGTTTGGAGCGGATGTCATTAATTTGAGCTTAGCAGGAAAAGGAAAAACACTCGTTTTAGAGAGTGCTATTCAAAACGCCCTTCATCATCATGTCGCAGTAGTTGCTGCCGCAGGCAATTGGGGCACATTGTTAAAGGATGTCTATCCTGCTTCATATCCGGGAGTCATTACTGTTGCTGCCATCAATGAAAATAATGAAATGATGCCTTATTCTGACTATGGATGGAAAATTGATTTAAGTGCTCCTGGAGCGAATATTATGAGTACGTACTTGAACGACAGCTATCAGTCTTTGAGCGGTACTTCAATGGCAACACCATTTGTGACAAGTGCTGTTGCTCTTTTGAAAGCAGCTCATCCTGAACTAGATGTCATTCAAATTCGAAAACGATTGTTTCAGTCAGCATTAGATATTCGAGAAAAAGGGTATGATATATATTCTGGTCACGGTGTTGTTCAAATTGCTAAGGCTCTTCAATTACCTTTCAGTGAAGCTATTGATTGGCTGACCATTAAAGACAATCAACCGGTTGATACATCTCAACCGCAGCTGCTCGGTGTATCAAATGGGTTAATTGGAAAAGACATATACATTTTCATCGAGGATCAGTTTATTTTGAAAAGAAAAATAGACAGTGATTGGTTGTCCATTGCATTATCTACGATTTCATCGGTGAGAAATGAGAAGAAGTTGACAGTAGTTTGTGCAGACGAAACAGGGAAAATTGTCGCGGCGGATGAACGATGGATGAATCCCCCATCGACCTCACCTGCTTCTTTCTCCGATGTTACGACAGCGTTTTGGGCATATCGGGAAATTCAGCAGGCATACAGTCAAAAATTGATTAACGGATTTGCTGATAACACATTTCGCCCCAATCAATATTTAACGCGCCGGCACGCGGTAATGATGATGAACCGATTGTTTCATTGGCCGCTTCAACAAATCCGTTCTCCGTTTACCGATACTCCTTTGACATTAGGGGGAGCTTTGCCGATCTATTCAGCGTACGATCAACAAATCATTAAAGGTTATAACAACGGTAAATTTTATCCGGAGAACTTTGTGACCCGCGCCCAAATGGCGGTGATGTTAGCAAGAGCTTTAAAACTTAGCGAGAATTCTTTTAGCGGAACACCTTATTCGTTTAAAGATCTCTCGGATTCTGACCACTTTGCCTATTATGCCGTTCAGCAGCTTGCTAGTAAGGGCATTATTACAAAACAGGAATATTTTCGTCCAAATGAATTTCTTACCCGTGCGCAGTTTGCAGCAATGATGGTGAGAACATATGAGTACATTTCTAAAAACTCTTAAGGGCTGTCCTAAGTCACTAGGATAGCCTTTTTATATTGTATTTTTCGACACGATAATGCTCAATGGTTCAATAATTGTCGAATAAGGGTTGCGATTTTGTAGATAGTTTCATAGAATGAAATAGTGGATTGTGGAAAAATGTAGTTAAATGTCTGAATTTTGGATGTAACGAAATATAGAAGGGAGAGGGTCTTGTTGCGACTGTTATGTTCATTTCTTGTTGTTTTAACTCTTCTTTTTCCATCTTCTCTTGCTGCTTACGCGGAAGAAAAACAATCTTTATCGTCCTCTGATGAAGGTTTGTTAGAAATTCGAGATTTTAACCAATCACCACCTTTTGCGGATGGATCAACCTCTACCACTTTTACCATTTCCTCATCTAATGGAACGATTTTTTCTGATGTGCCTACTGATCATTGGGCGAAAAGTGAAATCGAATTTTTATATCAACGTTCCATTATTCAAGGATATACAGTAAACAACGGTCTACAGTTTCGCCCAAATGCGCGTGTTACACGGGCTCAAGCGGCAAAAATGTTGATGAAAGCATTAGGAGAGAAAGAGCAGCCGATATCCCGTGCACGATTTAAAGATATTCCTTCTGATCATTGGGCGGCGGGATGGATTGAGCGCGCTGTCGAAAAGGGAATATTTCAAGGATACGAAGACGGCACTTTCCGTCCAGATGATCCATTAAAGCGTTCACAGATGAGCAAAGTTATTGCGATTGCATTTCAATTGCCTGCTCCTCCTTCAACAGCAAGCAAGGTTGCATTTACTGATGTTAGTTCGAACTACTGGGCTTATCCATATATTTCTAAGTTATATTATCATGGGATTTCGAATGGAAATCAAAACAAATTTATGCCTGAATCATATATATCAAGAGATCAATTTTCTGCGTTTTTAGCGAGGGCAATGAATGAAGATTTCCGTCTTCCTGTTAATAGTTCAGTTATCGCTACAGGGAAGGTCACTGCTCAATCGTTAAATGTTCGTTCAGCGGGAAATGCCAATGCTTCGATTGTTGGGAAACTCAATTACGGGACAGTTGTGAATGTATATGAAATCAACGGATACTGGGCAAAAATCTCGTATGGGAAAATCAACGGGTACGTACATAAGTCATATCTTAAATTAAAGAATGTTAACGGAAATCCGTTGCAGGGCCGCATTATTACTGTCGATGCAGGCCACGGCGGAACAGATTCTGGTGCTATCGGTAACGGAGCGTATGAGAAAAACATTGTCTTATCTGTTGCGAAGAAATTGCAGCAAAAATTAGAAAAAGCAGGCGCCAAAGTTATTATGACGCGGGCCAATGATACATATAAAACCTTGGAGGAACGAGTACAGATTGCTAAGAACAATTATGCAGAACTATTTGTTAGCATTCATGTGAACTCAGCTAGCGCATCGGCTAATGGTTCGGAAACGTACTACGATACATCGACGAATCCAAATGGATATGAGAGTTATTTATTAGCAAAAGAAATTCAACAGCAATTAGTAAAAAATGCCAATATGTTAGATCGCGGTGTTAAAGATAATAACTTTTATGTCATTCGCTATAATACCGTACCTAGTGTTCTTGTGGAACTTGGGTTTATTACTAACAAAAGCGACGTTCAAAAGTTAACTTCTGATGAATATCAAAATATTTTTGCTGAATCGATTTATAACGGTATTGTGCAATATTACAATAAGTAAGGAAAATGAAGGGCGCCCTAGCAAAAGGGCAAATATCCCTTCATTTTTCATTATGTAAAAAAATTGCTATAATGTAATGGATAAAAGTGCTTTTACCTTGAGAGAAACAATAGTATAATGTAAAAGTTGAGGAAAGCAACATTTTTCGACAACCATTTATAAAAAGGTGTTTCTTTATGAAGATAGGCATTATTGGGAATTATGGTCATAATAACAACGGAGATGAAGCAATTTTAACAGGGATTTTAAAACAGTTAATAGAGGATCTTTCTATACCTAAGGAAGATATTGTGATTTTTAGCAATAATCCTGAAAATACAGAGCAAAGATATGGGGTTCAGGCTGTTCCTCTTTTTTATAGAAAAAAACGTCTCCTTTTTTCTATTATTAAGACATTAAAAGAGAGTTATTTTATGCTCAGAAAACTAGATGTATTGCTTATCGGTGGCGGTGGGCTGCTTATGGATTTATATAAGCGGGATGCCCCTTTGTATGCTACCCTTGGTCTTTTAGGGCATTACGCCGGGTGTAAAGTAATCATTTATGGAGTAGGAGCAGGACCGATCCAGACAAGAACAGGAGCCTTTTTTATTAAGCAATTATTAAAAAAGGCTCATCATATTTCGGTAAGGGATGAAAGCTCTAAACAATTGCTTCAGTCGCTCGGTATAAAAAAGGACATCGACGTTATCGGAGATCCAGCATTATTTTTAACGGTTCCGAGCGGAAAAACGCATTCCGATTCAATTCGAAAAGTAGCGGTAACCGCTGTGCCTTATTACAGCGCTAAATATTGGCCTACATCGAATGAACAAAAATATTCACAGTACATTTCAGGAATGGCAAAAAATTTAGATCAGCTCATTCAGGAAAAAGGAGTCAGCATTACCTTTTTTTCTACGAAATATCCTCAAGATGTACAGGTTACAAAAGACATTGCCTCTTTGATGGTGCATAAGGATTGCGTAACCATCATTGACAAGAATTTATATCCCGATGAAATCATTTCCCTTTGTGCATCTCATGATCTTGTTATTGGGACAAGGTTGCACTCATTAATATTAGGGATTGTTGCCAAGACTCCGGTGATTGGCATTGGCTATCATCCGAAAGTGAGTCATTTTTTATCAACCATTGATCAACTTCATCGCTACATCGACATTGAACAGCTTGCGAGAAATGAACACGCAGTTGTACACATCGTTGAGGAAATGCTGGCGCATTGGCCAGAAGTTCAAAAAGATATGGAACATGTGGCAGAGCGCATGAATCAAGAAGCTAAAAAGGGAATTGAACTGTTAAGCATAATAGGTGAGAGAAATGTCCGCTAAAAAAGTGTTAGTATTAAGTAACATGTATCCGACGGAAAAAGCAAAATCGTTTGGCATTTTTGTAAAAAACCAAGTAGAAGCTCTTCGGGAACGGGGGCTAGAGGTTGATGTCATTGCTGTAACGAATCCAAGTATGGACAAGCTGAATGTAATTATGAAATATTTACATTGGCTATTAAAGACGCTTGTTCATTTACTAGTGAAAGGTCGAAAGTATGATGTCGTACACGCCCATTATGTTTTCCCGACAGGAATGTTAGGGCTTTTATATAAAAAGCTTTGGAATGTGAGACTCATCGTGACAGCGCATGGAGGAGATATTGACCGCATGGCCAACAAGAGCAGACGCATTCGCCAATGGACAAAAACAATTCTGCACGAGGCGGATCATGTCATTGCGGTGGGGCAAAAGCTTTATGAACAAATTCATGAAGATTTTGATGTTCCAAAGGAAAATATTTCAGTCATTAATATGGGAGTGAACCGAAATATTTTCCGACCAATTGAAAAAGCATTAGCAAGAAAACAGTGCGGAATCAATGAGCAAATGATTCCTATTTTATATGTCGGGAATGTCATTAGACAAAAAGGATTAATAGAGCTTATCGAGGCGTTTTCTAAACTGAAAAAAGAAAATCCAAATGTGTGTCTCTATATAATTGGGGCAAAGAAAGATACTTCTTTTTATCATGAGCTATTACAGAAAATAGAAGAGAACAATGTACAAGATGTTTTTATATATGATGCGATGAACCAATCAGAAGTGGCTGTGTGGATGTCCGCTGCTGAAGTATTTGTTTTACCGTCCCATCTTGAAGGATTTGGCCTTGTTGCTTTAGAAGCGATGTCTTGCCACACGCCTGTCGTAGGTAGTGATGTTGGGGGATTATCGTATTTATTGAGAGACGGCGCAGGAATATTAATTGAGCCTCATAATGTACAATCGTTGTATGAGGGAATCAAGAGAGTTATAAATGATGCTGAGGTTGGAAAACAATTAATACAAAAAGGTGAGATTCGGGCACAAGAAAACGATCAGCAATACTTGATTGAGAAAGTGGTGCAGCTCTATTCACCTCCGGAGGGGATGAACTATGCGTAGTAAAAGAAAGAAAAACAAAAAAAAAGTGCTATTTATTGCCTCTCTAGGAGGGCATTTGACCCAATTATTACAGCTAAAGCCGCTCTTTTTAGAATATGACTATCATATTGTGACAGAAAGATCAATTATTACAAAAGAGTTAAGCAAGCAATACAAAATGTCATTTCTTATGTATGGAGCACGAAATTATCCCTTTCGATATATTTTTAAGTTTTCTTATAATGTCATCATGTCCTTTTATTACTTTCTGCGTGAAAGACCAGATGTCATTGTGACAACAGGTGCCCATACAGCTGTGCCGATGTGTTATATTGCGAAATTATTCCGAAAAAAAGTCGTTTTTATTGAAAGTTTTGCAAAGACGACAACCCCAACAATTTCTGGAAAATTAGTCTATCCGATTGCTGATTTATTTATTGTTCAATGGGAATCGATGAAAAAGCATTATCCAAAAGCTGTTTATGGAGGTTCGATCTATTGATTTTAGTTGTTTTAGGAACTCATGAGCTACCTTTTACGAGATTGTTGAAAGAAGTGGAAAGACAGATTATCAATGGTAATATTCAAGACGAAGTGATTGTTCAACAAGGACATACTCGTTACCAATCACCGTATATGAAAATGATTACATTTACAAGCTATGAAGAGATGGAAAGGTTATACCGTGAAGCGGCGTTCATTATTACGCATGGAGGAACGGGTTCCATTACAACTGGGGTAAAAATGGGAAAGAAAATGATTGCTGCTCCTCGTCTTACTAAATACGGTGAACATAATGATGACCATCAATTAGAAATTGTGCAGCAATTTGAAAAAACAGGGCATATTTTAGCTTGGTATGATGGAGAAGATTTTGGGAATATATTAAAAAAAATTGATCATTTTGAGCCGGTGCCGTTTGTAAGTGGCAAAAATAAAATCATCTCCATTCTTCGTACGTTTATTAATGAACATGTGTAACAGAACGATAGGATAGGATGTCACCAGCGTTGGCATGAAACTAGTGATATAGCAGGTGGGGCCATGAACAAGAAGCGTCTTTTTCAAGTAATTGGCGTTGTAACCATTATTAATATATTGTCTCGATTGTTAGGATTTATTCGGGAAGCGGTAGTTGGTTATCAGTTTGGAACTTCTTCATTAGCTGACAGTGTGATTTTGGCTTATACGATTCCAAACTTTTTATATTTAGTATTAGGCGGGGCTGTTACCACTGCCTATATTAGTGTCTATAGCAAGATAAACGATGAGATTCATAAACAGAGATTCCACAATACTGTGTTTACATATTTGTTAATTTTCACCTCGTTATTAACAATGTTATTAATGATTTTTTCTAAACAAGTAGTGGGTTTATTTTTTTATGGACTAAAGGGTTCACAGTTAGCCACAACATCACAGTTATTTTCCCTTATGGCCCCCTCTATTATTTTGTTGATTTTTTCCACATGGTTTTCTGGCATTCTAAATGTACAGAACCAGTTTTATAGCGCTGCCCTTGCAACACTAGCCAATAACGGTTTTTTTGTTCTTATTGCCATTATTTTATACCCTTTGTGTGGAGTTTATGCTTATGGTTGGGGCGCTATCATTAGTTCAATAATCATGATAGTTGTCTTGATCGTTTATTTGCGAAAGGCAGGACATGTTCGCTTTCGTTTTCAACTTGGTGTGCTTGAAAAGGAATATGTTCTTCGAATGTTAAAAATTGCTTTACCCGTTTTATTAGGTGGAGCTACATTACAATTTTATTTTTTTGTTCAGCGTATTTTTGCTTCTCAGCTTGAAAATGGATACGTTGCAGCGTTAAACTATGCTTCCAAATTTGTTCAATTGCCGCAGACTATTTTAATGACCGGTGTGACAACGGTAATTTATCCTTTGTTAGCGAAAAAAACAGCAGAAAAGGATTATGATGGGATTTCGCAAATCTTTTTTAAAGGCTTGCAGTCTTTAATCGTTCTTATTGTACCTGTTTCTATTTTTGTTTATTTCTATGCTGAAGAAATCGTGAAAGTTATATTTGAATACGGCTCATTCACTTCTCAATCTACTAAAATGACAGCGATGATGCTAAAAATATTTGTCATCGGGATGTTTGCGCATGCGGCGAATCTTTTTGTTACACGGTTTTTTTATGCGATGGAAAAATCTCTAACTCCAGTTGTGACAGGCATTGTAGCTGTTTTTGGGGTGAATATTTGTATTATTAAGTTATTTATTCAGAAATATGGAGCTGCTGCGATTGCGTGGGGGATAACTATTAGTGCATTGTTTCAGTTTGTTGCCTTAGTGGGGATTGGTTTATGCTGTTTGCACTTAAGAATGGAGAAAAAAGGAGTATGGCTAAGGCTAATTGGATACATTGCCAGCGTAACAGCGGTTGTCTCTTTGATACGTGTATATTTTCATTTCGGTTATGATATTGTTAATTTAGCGGTTGGCTTTTTATTGTTTCTTATATCTTCATTTTCTCTTCTTATATTGTTTCGTTTATTTCATTATAAAAGGTTGCCTTTTCCCCAATAGGCAACCTTGTTTGGTATGAAAAAATCAAAAATGTACATAATGGGCAGCCTTAATTCGAATCATTATATATGAGATTGATAGGTTTTGAGAAAAATTCGCTATTTATGTGATAGAGTTAATATGTTATAATCGACGCTGTGGGCTTTAACAATGTTTCCCTAAAAAGGACGGAAAAGAATTTTTAAAATTGGAAATAACAGCTGTGATTTAGATATCTGACGAGTGGTTATCCTAGAACTTAAGGGAGGGGTTCCCATGCTATATTTATGTGCTACTTTGTTCATATGTTTTGCTTTATCGGTTCTTTTTACTCCTTTTGTAAAAAAATTAGCTTTTGCTGTAGGGGCAACAGATAAGCCTAATCAACGAAAAGTACATCAGAAAATTATGCCACGTTTAGGTGGATTAGCGATATACGCCAGTTTTATTATTGGTTATTTGATTTTGCGGCCTTGGAACGAAGATTCACTGTATATTTTGCTCGGCAGTGCTATCATTGTTGTAGTGGGGATATTAGACGATATTTATGAGCTGCCAGCAAAAATAAAATTTTTAGGTCAGCTGGTTGCCGCTTTTATTGTTGTTGTCATTGCAGGAGTTCAGGTTACCTTTATTAATTTGCCGTTCGGAGGCCAACTGCACTTTGGGATATTAAGTATCCCTATCTCCATTATTTGGATTGTAGGGATTACGAATGCAATTAATTTAATTGATGGGTTAGATGGTTTAGCAGCAGGAGTGTCTGCCATTGCACTTATTACTATTTCCGGAATGGCTTTAATTATGGGTGATTGGTTTGTTTCTTCAATGGGATTTATTATTTTAGGCAGCACATTAGGATTTTTATTATATAATTTCCATCCTGCTAAAATTTTTATGGGCGATACAGGTGCTTTATTTTTGGGATATATGATTTCTGTGCTGGCACTTTTAGGGTTTAAAAACGTTACATTCATTTCGTTTGTTGTTCCTGTATTGATTTTAGGTGTGCCGATTTCCGACACATTCTTTGCCATCATTCGGCGTATCGTGAAAAAGCAGCCTTTGTCGGCTCCTGACAAGTCGCATTTACACCATTGTTTGCTCCGATTGGGATATAGCCATCGGCAAACCGTGCTCATTATATATGGAATGAGTGCTCTATTTGGATTAGTAGCAATTATCTTATCTCAAGCTGCTGTATGGGTATCCATGATTATCTTGGCTATGGTGATTCTTGCTCTGGAATTAATTGCTGAGAAAATCGGATTGGTTGATACGAACTATCGTCCGATTTTAAAAATTGTTCGTGTTATTCGTTACGCCAATGG
Organism: Thermaerobacillus caldiproteolyticus; assembly: GCF_015326725.1. Lineage (NCBI taxonomy): Bacteria > Bacillati > Bacillota > Bacilli > Caryophanales > Anoxybacillaceae > Thermaerobacillus > Thermaerobacillus caldiproteolyticus. Next base: position 2,829,482 of record NZ_CP064060.1, on the reverse strand, counting down.
AAAACAAAACTAAAGGGAAAAGGTCATCTTGGCGCAACCCAAGATGACCTTTTGTATTTTCTCCTTTATCTTCGAAGTTCATACAGGTATATAAAGAGAGTTATTCTTCTTCGTTATTGATATTAGCACTACTTTCTTCATCTGTATTTGTACCGCTATCGCTCGAATCGGAGGACGATTGCAAATGATGTTGTAACTCTTGAGATACTTCCTGCACAGACTGTTCATCTAACATGTAGTAATATACTCCATCATTTTGATCCGTTCCCTTGAGTTGAAGTGATTTAATGTTTAGCTTTGTACCAGCTGTAACATAACGGATCAGCGATTTTATTTCATCAAATGTTAAGTTTGTTTTCATATTATTTCCAATTGCTTCTAATACATCATCGTATTTTGTAATGGAACCAACATTACTTGCCTTTTTAAGGATGGCTTTTAAAATTTCTTGTTGACGTTTACCGCGTTCGATATCATTGTCTTTTTTTCGCGTTCTTGCGAGTGCAAGAGCTTCTTCACCATTCAACGTTTGAAGACCTTTTTTCAAAACGATAGCATTATGATGGTCTTCAGAATCTTTTTCCTTAAGATCATAAGGAACTTCTACTTCAATACCGCCTAATGCATCGACGATATCCATAAATGCATAGAAATTCATTTTGACGTAGTAATCAACTTTTATGTTGAACAGATGTTCAACGGCTTCAACAGTACCTTTTACGCCTCCGTAAGCATGGGCGTGCGTAATTTTATCATACTTTCCTTCGCATGGAATATATACATAGGAATCGCGCGGGATGCTTACCATTTTTACTGATTTGTTTTTTGCATTAAATGTAGCAAGAAGTAGCGCATCTGATCGGGTATCGCCTTTAAAATTTCGCGAATGACTGTCATCTATCCCGATGAACAAAATCGAGAAATTGTCCATTTTTGGGTCTGGTCGTTTCGCTTTGGTATCTCTAAATTCCTCATAAGATTTATTAATTACTGACTCGGCTTTATGCATTAAAAACGAGGCATAACCGAAAGAGCCGAGCAACAATAATAAAAGTGGAACAAAAATCCAAAATAATATGCGTCTTCTCTTTTTTTTCTTTTTCTGCTTTTTACGATATTTTCTTTCATTTACCATAATTAGCTCTCCTCTATTTTAAGTTATTGAGAAATTAGGTGATGTCTATCTCTAAATACACCGTCTCTCCTTCGCTCATCTCTGCCCTTCCATTTGTTAGTTCAGTCATCCAGTCGATGAATGTCGATTTGTCTGTTTCTTCGACAAAAACTTCGATTTCGACATTTTCGAGATAGTGGATTGTTTTGATCGTGTAAATGGATGAGCGCAGTTCGTTTTCGACTTTGCCAAGCCAAGTGTAGTCGATTTGGACATGCATGATGCGCATGAGACGGCGTTCCACGATGCCTGCTGCCTTCAATCCTTCTGATACAGATTTGCCGTAGGCACGGACAAGACCACCTGCTCCGAGTTTAATACCGCCGAAATAGCGAGTGACGACAACGACGGTATCTTTTAAGCCTTTTTTCTTCAATACTTCGAGCATCGGAACACCAGCTGTGCCACTTGGTTCTCCATCGTCATTCGCTTTTTGAATTTGGTCGTGTTCGCCGATGATATAAGCGGAACAGTTATGCGTAGCATCCCAATGCTTTTTTTTTATATGCTGAATAAATTGTATTGCTTCTTCTTCTGTTGTGGCGCGATTGACATAACAAATAAAGCGAGATTTTTCGATAACCATTTCATTTTCTCCATATCCCTTCACGGTATAATATTTTTGTAGCAAAATAAAAACACCTCGCTATAACATGGAAATGCTGTGACTGCAGCGAAACATCTCTTTGACCCAAAATAGGAAATTAACAAATTTTTTACTGTCAGCTCCTAAAAACATGTTATACTAATAAGTGTAAAGTAAGTACACCGTTCAGGAATGGGTAGGCGAAAGAAACAATCGCAGCTTTTTCTATTATAAATCGACAACTTTTTTCCTTCAAATAAAAATTGATACGTAAAATTAGGAAAGGAAAAATCAGAAAAATTTATCTGTTTGTACGAACGGTCAAATCAGTATGGAGGATTTGTATGTCTTCTCATAAAAAGCTGGATGCCAAACAATTAGATAAAATTGTCGAAAAAATGATTGACACTGTTCAGCATAGCAAAGACGAAATTTTTCAAATTGGCGAGCAATCGCGTCAAGAACATGAGCGATTGATGAATGAATTAACGGAAACGAAAACATTAGTTAATCAAATTATTCATGAAGCGGATAAATTAGAGATACATGCTCGGCTTGCTCGCCAGATATTATCCGATGTAAATCGCAATTTCACGCGTTATTCAGAGAAAGAAATTCGTGAAACATATGAAAAAGCACATGAATTGCATATGAAATTGGCGATGATCCGTGAGCAGGAGAGACAGTTGCGGATCCGTCGCGATGAATTAGAACGTCGCTTGGCTGGACTCAAAGAAACAATCGAGCGGGCGGAACATTTAGTTGGTCAAATTACCGTTGTACTGAACTATTTGAATAGCGATTTTCGTCAAGTTGGAGAGTTCATTGAGGGAGCAAAGCAAAAGCAAGAGTTTGGCTTAAAAATTATTGAAGCGCAGGAAGAGGAGCGGAAGCGATTGTCTCGTGAAATTCACGACGGTCCTGCTCAAATGCTTGCCCATGTGATGATGCGATCAGATTTAATCGAACGCATTTTGCGGGAACGTGGTACCGAACAAGCTATTCAAGAAATCCGTGATTTCAAAAAAATGGTTCGTTCGGCTCTTTACGAAGTACGCCGAATTATTTACGATTTAAGACCAATGGCTCTTGACGATTTAGGTTTAATTCCTACCCTTCGAAAATACTTGCAGACAGTCGAAGAATATAATAAGGAGACAAAAATTTCGTTTATACATATAGGACAAGAAATGCGATTGCCTGACCGATTTGAGGTGGCTGTGTTTCGCCTTGTTCAAGAATCGGTACAAAACGCATTAAAGCATGCAGATGCAACCGAAATTCAAGTGAAAATCGAAATGAGAGATAACCAGCTCTTTTTAATGATTAAAGATAACGGTAAAGGATTTGATATAACTGTAAAGAAGGAAAATGCCTTTGGACTCATCGGAATGAAAGAGCGCGTCGAATTGTTGGAAGGAAAGATGAAAATTCAATCGCAAATTGGCATTGGTACGACAGTGTTTATTCATATACCGTTCAAGGTGTAGGGCAACGAGAAAAAAGAAAGGGAGGAGCTATGGAGTGAAAACACGTATCATTATTATTGATGACCACCAGCTATTTCGTGAAGGAGTGAAACGAATTTTACAGTTTGAGGAAGGATTTGAAGTTGTTGCAGAAGGAACAGATGGAAATGAAGTGCTGGAGCTGGTAGAAAAGCATCGTCCTGATATTGTCATCATGGATATTAATATGCCTCATATGAATGGGGTAGAGGCTACTAAACAGATAATTGAATCGTATCCTGAGACAAAAGTCGTTGTCCTTTCGATTCATGATGATGAAAATTATGTTATGCGCGCTTTACAGACAGGAGCGTCAGGGTATTTGCTTAAAGAAATGGATGCAGATACGTTAATTGAGGCGATCAAAGTGGTTGCAGAAGGCGGTTCATACTTACATCCGAAGGTGACTCATAATTTGATTAAAGAATACCGCCGTTTAGCAGCGGGAAGAAGCAAAAGAGAGGAAACGAAACGCGAAGTTCGCTTGCCTCTCCATTTATTAACGCGGCGTGAGTGTGAAGTGTTGCAATTGCTGGCGGATGGAAAAAGTAACCGCGGCATTGGAGAGGCACTGTTTATTAGTGAAAAGACGGTAAAAAATCATGTAAGTAATATATTACAAAAGTTAAATGTGAGTGACCGTACGCAGGCGGTTGTTGTTGCAATTAAAAATGGATGGGTAGAAGTGCGTTAAAAATGATGAAGGTTGTCGAATGATTCGACAACCTTTTATAATGCAATTGGTTTCATTTTTCGCTAAAATAAGTCGTAAAGACTATGGACGAGGAAGGTATCTAATGATGAAAATAGCGGTTGTCACAGATAGTACAGCATATCTCCCGAAAGATGTTCGGGAAGCATTAAGCATCTATATGATTCCGTTAAGCGTAACGTTCGGCAATGAAACATATCGGGAAGAAATCGATATAAGTGCGGAGCAATTTTTTGAAGAAGTGAAACAACATAAACATCTACCGACAACATCCCAACCATCGATAGGGGCGTTTGTAGAACTATTTGAATCGCTTGCGAAAGAGTATGATGCTGTTATTAGTATTCATCTTTCTAGTGGAATTAGCGGTACATATCAAGGTGCGGTAACCGCTGGGAGCATGGTCAGCGGCATTCAAGTGTATCCGTATGACTCAGAAATTAGTTGTATGGCGCAGGGATTTTACGCCATCGAAGCAGCAAAGATGGCAAAGGAAGGAAAGAGACCAGAAGAAATTCTTGCCCGCCTTGACGAAATGAAAACATCGCTACGCGCCTATTTTATGGTTGATGATTTAACGCACTTGCAGCGCGGTGGCCGGTTAAGCGGGGCGCAAGCGTTCATCGGCAGCCTTCTTCAAGTCAAACCGCTTCTTCATTTTGAAAATAAGGTCATCGTTCCGTTTGAAAAAATTCGTACGCGCAAAAAAGCTATTAAGCGTATTGAAGAATTATTTGCCGAAGACGCAAAGACAGGTGTTCCGCTCAAAGCAGCGATTATTCATGCGAACCGGCCAGAGGAAGCGGAACAGTGGAAACAAGAGCTTAGTAGCCTGTATCCTCACGTGGATATGATGATTAGCTATTTCGGGCCGGTTATTGGCACTCATTTAGGAGAAGGTGCGTTAGGACTGACATGGTATAAGCTGTAAGCAGCATTGTGTTGCATCGTGCCTTTCTGAAAAATAGTATGTGCCGCAGGAAATGATCGCGGCGCATACGATACAAAGGAGGAATTTGATGCGTTTTATCGAAGTAGAAGGAAAGCTCATTCCTGAATCGTTGGCGAAAGAATATGGTGGAGAGGCTAAGCCGATTAGCCGCATTGATCACATTGTCCCCCTTCCCCTAAATCCTCAATTTTCTGTCTCAACAAAGCTTCTTTCCTTCCTTGAAGGAAGGCACCTGCTTCTTGATGAACTTCCGTTTCCTCTCGATGTGATTCAAACGCATTATGAACATGGATATATATCGTATGAAAAAGGGATCGTTCAAACGGAACAAGGCTGGCGTTGCAGGCGATGCGGCAATGAAAACACGCATTTATTTGCTTCATTTTTCTGTGCGCGCTGTGAAACGATCTGTACGTACTGCCGTCGATGTATCATGATGGGACGTGTGAGCGAATGCACTCCGCTTCTCGTCTCTCATTTTTACTCTGAGCCCGCTATGTATGAGAAGCCGCTAGCGTGGAATGGAGAGCTTTCTCTAGGACAACAGCAAGCAGCCGAAGCGGTTGTTGCTGCTGTAGAGAAAAACCTGGAACTGCTCATTTGGGCAGTATGCGGTGCTGGAAAGACGGAGGTGTTATTTTCCGGTATCAGTCGGGCGCTCGAACTTGGAAAGCGCGTATGTATCGCAACGCCTCGCACCGATGTTGTATTAGAGCTCGCCCCTCGTCTAAAACAAGCTTTTCCAGCTGTTCCCGTCATCGCGTTATATGGCGGAAGCGACGAGCGCGGTACGTTATCTCCGCTTGCCGTTGCGACGACGCACCAATTGTTGCGATTTTACCAGGCGTTTGATGTGATGGTCATTGATGAAGTCGATGCCTTTCCGTATTCTGTTGAGCCGATGTTGCAGTATGCCGTAGAGAAAGCGAGAAAAGAAACATCTGCTCTCATCTATGTCACAGCAACTCCTCATAAAGCGTGGCAGCAAGAAATTAAGCTCGGAAAGCGACAAGCTGTCACGATTCCCGCACGTTATCACGGATTTCCTCTTCCTGTTCCTTCGTTTGAATGGTGCGGCAATTGGCGAAAAGCAGTAAAACGTGGGCTGTTTCCCCGCAATGTGTCCGCGTGGATCGAACGAAGACTCCAAGAAGGAAAGCAAGCGTTTTTATTCGTTCCCCATGTTGAGCTGTTAGAACGTGTGGTTGCCATTTTAAAACAACTTGATAATCGGATTGAAGGCGTTCATGCAGAAGACCGAGAGCGGAAAGAAAAAGTCCACGCGTTTCGGAAAGGAAACATTCCAATTCTTGTGACAACGACGATTTTAGAGAGAGGGGTAACGGTTCCCAATATTGATGTCGCTGTGCTTGGAGCCGAAGACGATATTTTTACGGAAGGGGCGCTCGTCCAAATTGCCGGGCGGGTTGGGCGCAGCGCACAATATCCAAGCGGAGATATTCGTTTTTTTCACTACGGAAAAACAAAGGAGATGTTGAAAGCAAAGCGGCAAATTATACGCATGAACAAAGAAGCTGAGGAAAGGGGGATGTTGAAGCGGGGATGAGACCATATTGTCTCCTCTGTCATCATCGCTACCAACCGCGTGTTAGCTGGAGCGATTTGCTTACGTTAAAGAAGGGGGATTGTCTTTGTGCAACATGCCGAAGGTCGTTTTCGCTTATTGATAGTGACATATGCAGCGACTGTGGCAGACCGCTAGATCATTTAGATCATTCCTATCGCTATGGTGACGTATGTAACGATTGTTTACGTTGGCAAAATGATAATGAGTGGAAGGGGGTGCTGGCCAAAAACCGTTCTGTCTATGTGTATGATGATGTTATGAAAGAGGTTATCTCCCGTTGGAAATTCCGCGGCGATTACGCGATCATCGAAGCGTTTCGCCACGATGTGTGCCGCGTGTTTTCTCATCATTTCTCCTCGGAGTCCGTCCTTGTCCCGATTCCGTTAAGCCGCGAACGTCTATATGAACGAGGTTTTAATCAAGCAAAAGCCCTGGCCGAGTTGTTGTCTCTCCCTATTCTTGATATTTTAGAACGTGATCACTTAGAAAAACAATCAAAAAAATCACGCCATGAACGGTTGCAAATGGAAAACGTCTTTCGTTTGCGAACGTCTCTCCCTTTAGAAAAACCGCTTGTCATCATTGATGACATTTACACAACGGGTGCGACCGTCAGACATGCCGCCAAACGGTTGCGTCAAGCCGGAGCAACAGACGTCTCCTCCTTCACCCTCGCCCGCGCGTAGCTGGTCATATTTCGTCGTAAACATCTGAGATCGGCATGCCGATATTAAAAGTAAGGAAATATGGAACGGAGAGTGATAGTGGTGGAGGTTAGGAACGATTGGGCAGCCAATCTATCCATGCACCCTTCTAGTTCATGGAAAGAAGGAGATACGTTTTTTGCTATAGTGAAAGAAAAATTAAATGATCATGAAGCGATTGTAACGATAAAAGGGCAAGATCTGCATGTCAGCTTTCGAGGAGACATACCGGATCAAGAGAAAGTTGTGATACAAATTACAGGAACCAATCAACATCTTCTCGAAGTACAAGTTGTGCCGCAAAAGCCTGAGGTAATGGCCGGAACTGGTGAAAAAGAGTTAGCAAAAATTGAACAAATATTGTCGGCACAAGGGGATCGTCTTACTAGCCAAGAGAAAGCCGTATTAAAATACTTTTTAGAAAAAGCAAAAGGAACGTTTAACGAAAAACTAGAAACGATACAAGCTCTTGTGAATAAAAAGCTTCCCATTACTGATATACACTTACAATCCATTCATGAAGTGCTGCATGGTGAACCGCTCGGAGAGACGTTAACACAATTGATTGAAGTGATGGATGAGGTGTTTGATAGCGAAAGAGAGAAGACGAACGATCGACGCCAAGAAAATAAGCAACGCGTACATGACGAGTCTGCTTCTTTTTCTCAGGAGATGAATACGGAAGATTCGGCTACGCAGCCAGCTGCATGGCTATACGAAAATGAGGATTGGTATAACAGCCTTCCGATGCAAACGAAAGATATCATCGTTCGAACGGTGACAGACAAGCTGTCTCAAGTAACGGTGGAGTTTAAAAAATTGCAGACGGAATTACAGAGAAAATTAGATAATATTACATTTTTAGTAACGAATAGTCCGCAGGCGCGCCAGCAAGGAAAGTCTTTTATTGAAGCGGCGATTCACACATTAGATCGCGCGATTTTACAAGGGGAATTTATGCTGTTTACAGATATGGCGACAGAAAAACAATTGCTTCAAGCAAGTTCAAAGTTGGCGGAGGCAAAGCAGCTGCTAGAGAATGGAAAGCAAAGTGATGCGCTCAACATTGTCAAGAACGTCAAAGCTTTCATCGAAACGTTGCGCTTTCAACCATCGGACATAAAAGTCAAACATTTTATTTCGGAATGGAATGTAAATCAACAGGGGGAAATGCCTAAAGTGCAACTTGCTTCACAAATATCGCGTTCTCTCCCGTTTTCTAACGGCGAAGAAGTTTCAGCGAGAAATACGTTTGAACAATTGCGCCAAATGGGTTTCCACCATGAAAAGGATGTTGCACAGGGAATATTCTCAAAAAAGTTACCTTTTGAAACAGACAATATAAAATCGTTATTCATGCGGTTCATGCAAGAAGGCCCTGAAAACATCGCCCGACAAGCTGAACAGGCGGTCAACAATATAACAGGACAGCAGCTGTTAAGTAAATTTGAACCAACAAGTCATACACAGACAATGTTTTACCAATTGCCGTTACTCATGCAAGATCAAATCGAAACGGTAAACGTGTATTTAAATTCCCGTAATGACAATGGGAAGCTGGATTGGCAAAACTGTAGTTTGTACTTTTTGCTCGAAACAAAAACATACGGAAAAATTGGCATATTACTTCAAGCGGTAGAGCGAAATTTAACGGTTACGATTAAAGGAGACCATCCACAATTGTCAGACGCATTAAAGCCATTAACCGAGGTGACAAAAGAAAACTTAGAGGCAATCGGTTATCATGTAAAAGGAATCGTATTTGCGAAAATGACCGAACAGCAGGAGCCAAAGAAAGAGATGGAAATCGTGCAACAAAAAGATATCCATAGCGGGAAAGGGTACGATGTGACAATATGAAAAGCAGCTATCAACATTATCTGTCCGCATTAGCAAGTTATGAAGAAGGAGCCAATCGGTTGTCAGAAACGTCTCAGCGGAACACAAATATGGCGACAGAAATCATTCAAAAAGGACAACAGCAAAACATTCCTATCCAACCTCATACATCCCTTGTTGAGCACTTAGCTGATCCGGAAAACCGTGTCCCTTCCCAACTTTATGCCGTAATCGGAGAAATTGTACGGTTGATTAAGAATATTGAACAAAAATAGGGGCGATTGATATGGAAATCGAGAAAATAGCAAAAGCAAATATATTTAAAGTCAGCAGGAAAGACACAAAAGCTTCACCGTCTGTTTCATTCACCGAGGTAATGGCAAAGCGAAGCGAAGAACTTGCGCTTGAACGTTTCCAGCAGCTTGTCCAGCAAATCGAAGATCAAGGAAAAGTTTTGGCGGAATCTCGTTCTGTTGAAGATTTGCGTAAGTATAAAAAGCTTGTCAAAACGCTGCTTGATGATGCGGTGAAAAACGGTTTGCAGTTATCGGAGCAGCACGGCTTTAACTGGAGCGGACGTTCACGATTATACAAAATTGTGAAAGAAGTAGATCAAAAACTAATCGATCTCACTAATGCCGTGTTGCAAAAAGAAAAGCAAAGCATTGACTTGTTAAGCACCATTGGAGAAATTCAAGGGCTGATTATTAATATTTATACGTAACATATGCCTTTTGTCGTATAATAAAAGGAAAGACAAATGACAGGGAGAGGACATTGATGAACTTAGAAAATTGCCCAAATTGCGGGAGTCTGTTTGTCAAAAGTCAATTTCGTGATATTTGTGAAAGCTGCTATAAAGAAGAAGAAAAAGAGTTTGAAAAAGTCTACCAATTTTTGCGAAAACGGGAAAACCGCATGGCAACAATGACGCAAGTCGTCAACGGAACGGGTGTGAAAGAATCCCTCCTGATTAAATTTATTAGAAATGGACGCTTAAAGCTTGCTCAATTCCCGAACTTAGGGTATCCTTGCGACCGCTGCGGCAAGATAATCAGAGAGGGGAAACTGTGCGCTAATTGTTTAAAAGACTTGAATCAACAAATAGAAAAACTGCAAAAAGAAGAAATGAAGAAAAAACGTCAAGCAAGCACGGTTTATTATGTAAAAAAAGAAGAAAAGGATAGTCTTTGATTTTTTGTAAACAATTCTTTTCTTTTGCCGATAATATAAATAGAAAGAGACGGAATCGGACCAAAAAAGGAGGGAACGGAATGCGGATTAATAACTTTGGACCTGCGGGAATGAATCCTTACAGACGTCAGTTCGATAAAGAAATCCAGACGAACAAGCCTGTAGCCAAGCAGGATAAAGTGGAAATTTCCGCGACGGCGAAGGAATTGCAGCAAGCTTCTCAATGGGCTGTTGAGCATCAAAATAAAGTGCGCGCACTAAAAGAACAGGTACAAAACGGAACATACAAAATTGATGCCGAAGCGGTCGCGAAAAGCATATATAAGTTTTACTTTGAAAATTAAATGAGCATCTTATCATACTGATTTCATTTTTATGGACTTTTTTGGGGGGATTTCATGTCTGCCAAACCATTAATTGATTTATTGGAAGGACTTTTGAAGCTGCATAAAGGCTTGTTGCAACTGGCAAACAAAAAAACGGAATCTTTGAAGAAAGGCGACATTGAAGCCCTCACCGCAATTATGAAGGAGGAGCAAAAGTATATTGCCGCAGTGAAACAGATCGAGAAGGAACGAATTCTTGCTGTTGAAAAGATACTAAGCTCCTTAGGTCATACACAGACAGAGCCGACATTAACGACATGTATTGAATTGATGGAAGAACCGGAGCGCTCAGCTTTAGAAATATTACGAGACAAATTGCTAGCAGTAGTTGCAGAGCTCAGAAATATTAATCAGTTAAATCAACAGCTTCTCCAGCAATCGTTGCAGTTTGTCAATATGACTTTGGATATGATCATGCCGAAGCCGCAAGAAGTGAATTATAGAAAACCGAACATGGCGCCATCTTCATATGAAGGCAGCCGATCGTTATTTGATTCAAAAGCTTAGCGAACAAGCGATCTTCAAGTATTGGGGGAAATGTGATGCTATCAACGTTTCAAGGCTTAGAAATAGCGAAGCGAGGAATGTTTACTCAACAATCGGCTTTGTATGTAACCGGCAATAACATTGCAAACGCGAATACGCCGGGCTACTCACGCCAGCGTGTCAACTTTGTTGAGACAGAGCCGTATCCACCGGCGTCGATGAACCGTCCGCAAATTCCTGGACAGATGGGGACGGGGGTAGCTGCGGGATCTGTGCAGAGAATACGTGACAGCTTCTTAGATTACCAATATCGGAATGAATCAAACAAGCTCGGTTATTGGGACACGCGTTCAGATGCGATTTCAAAAATGGAAGATATTATGAATGAGCCGAGTGAATTTGGATTAGGGAAAGCGATGACGCAATTTTGGGAATCACTGCAGACTTTAAGTGTCAATCCGGAAAATGAGGGCGCTCGCGCTGTTGTGCGTCAACGTGGAGTAGCAGTGGCTGAGTCCTTCAATTATCTTTACAACTCTTTATCGCAAATTCGCACGGATTTAGGACAAGAGATTAAAACAGGGTTACTAGAAGTGAATTCTATTTTAAAACAAATCAGCGAACTAAACGATCAAATTAAGGCGATTGAACCTAATGGCTATTTGCCGAATGATCTTTATGATAAACGCGATGCCCTTGTTGATGAACTATCAAAGTTTTTTAATGTAAAAGTAGATAAGGTTTCTTCGGGAGGGAATTCTCTCGATATCGCAGAAGGAATTTACGAAATTTCACTAGTTAATCAGGACGGTTCGACTATAAAGGTAGTGACGAAAGACAGCTATTCTCAATTATCGGTTGACCCATCTGTCGATCCTGTTAATGACCCTACAAATCCGAATGGATTTGTTTCCAGCATTAAAATAGATGGTTCCGCTGTTTCCATCTCACCAGATAATTTAGGGAATGGAAGAATGAAGGCATTGATTGAAGCTTATGGCTACGGGCCTGATCAAGATAATGTGAAAGGCTATTACCCTGATATGCTCGCTAATTTAGATAAAATGGCGTATTCGTTTGCTACAATGTTTAATGCACAACATCAAAAGGGATTTGGACTTAATAATTCCCCAGGGTTAGATTTCTTTACAATGACCTTAAGTGGTCCGCCAACAGAAAAAGGAGCAGCAGCTACTATTAAAGTAGATGATAATATTATGAACGATCTTTCTAATATTGCTGCCTCTTCGAAGACAGGAGAGTCCGGAAACGGAAATAATGCCCTTAATTTAGCGATGATTAAAGATGTTCAAATTACTAGTGGTTCAGCCACTCTTCCAAGCGGTGACCTGATTAATGGATTGCCTATTACTGGTGGAACGGTACAAACGTTTTATGAAGGGCTTATTGGGAAAATCGGTGTCGATGGACAACAAGCAGAGAGAATGAAATCTAATGCGGAAACGCTGGTGACATCTGTTGAACAAAACCGTCAATCTGTCAGCTCTGTTTCACTTGATGAAGAGATGACAAATTTAATTAAATTCCAGCATGCTTATAATGCTGCCGCTAGAAACATTACAGTGATTGATGAAATGCTCGATAAAATTATTAACGGCATGGGCCGTGTTGGTTTATAAGGTAGGTGATTGATATGCGAGTGACCCAATCAATGCTGGCAAACAACATGCTTAGAAACTTATCGAGTAGCTATGAACGGCTCGGAAAATATCAAGAACAATTAACGACAGGAAAAAAAATTACACGTCCTTCCGATGACCCGGTTGTTGCGATGAAAGGGATTGCTTATCGAGAAGACTTAGCACGTGTAGAGCAGTATCAGCGCAACATTGGAGAAGTTCATAACTGGATTGATAGCGCAGATGATGCATTAGATAAAGTTGGTCTTGCTTTACAGCGGGTGCAAGAGCTCGTCGTGCAAGCGTCGACTGATACAGCGACTCCGGCAGACCGTCAAAAAATTGCTGATGAAATCGACCAAATTCAAAAGCAAATCGTCGATGTCGCCAACACGAAAATCGGAGGAAAGTATATTTTTAACGGCGCTGACACGAAAAATCCGTTGTTTGTAGGATATCCGGGAGAAACGGGTTTTGCAGTAAACGGCAACCAAAGCAAAGTGGAAATTGAAGTATTCGACGGTATTAAATTGGATGTCAATATTGATGGGAAAACTTTGTTTGGTGATGAAACTACTGGAATTATTGGCATGTTGAGTAATTTAAAGACGGCTTTAAATGACCCTAACAGCACGGGAAGCGCAATTAGCGGTTATTTAAGTCAAATTGAGGCTCAACAAAACGCTTTGTTATCTGCTCGCTCAGAACTTGGTGCGAAGCAAAACCGAGTTGAAATGATGGAAGACCGTTTGTCCACGCAAGAAGTGATTGCAACAAAATTGATGTCCGACAATGAAGATATCGATTATGAAAAAACAATTACTGAACTTATTTCGCAAGAGAGTGTCCATCGGGCTGCACTAAGTGTCGGTGCACGCATTATTCAGCCGACATTAGTCGATTTTCTCCGTTAATAAAGGGGAAAGGTGAGTGACGTGAATTTTCCGCAGATTCAAATTCGCACGACGAAAGCGATTCTTGGTTTAAATATTGAAAAGCCAATTCAGCATATCGAGCAGCCGAAAGCCGATTTGCATATCGAACAGCCACCGGCAACGATCACAATCAGCTCCAAGCCAGCGAGGCTGACAATTGACCAGTCAAAAGCATGGAGTGATATGGGACTGATCGGCCCACTTGCTTCTACAAGAAAATTCGCCGAAGAAGGTCATCAAGCGTGGTTAGAAGGCATTGCCCGACGCGCTCAGGAAGGCGATCAGCTCATGAAAATTGAAAACGGCGGCAATGCGATTGCTGCGATTTCGGCTGAAAAAGGCTTGCATCCTTATAAAAAGCTTGGAATAAAATTTATCCCTTCGGTTAATAGTGTAGATATTGATTACCAACCCGGTTACTTGGACATTAAAATTGATCGAAATAAACCAATTATTGATGTTAAAGTGAATAAACCGATTCATGAATACAAACCGGGAGATGTATCTGGTTATATGATCCAGTATCCATCTATAAAAATCGATGTGAAATATTAAAAGAAAGCGGTGCCGTTACGGTCTACCGCTTTTTTTACGAGAATGAGAAAGGAGCTTTCCTATGAAAATAACATCAAAATTTTTAGGAGAAATTGAAATCAACGAAGAACAAATCATTTATTTTCCGAACGGACTTCCGGGTTTTGAAGATGAAAAGCAATTTGTTATTTTACCATTAGAGAAAGAATCGCCGTTTGCGATTTTGCAGTCGGTTCAACATAGCCATGTCGGATTTGTGGTTGCTTATCCATTTTCCTTCCATCCTGATTACGCCTTCGATTTAGCTGAAGAAGATATCGAAAAGCTGAAGCTGAGCTCTCCAGACGATTGTGTAACATATACGATTATGACGTTGAAAGAGCCATTTGCTAATTCGACTATGAATTTAAAAGCACCAATTATCATTAATGCCAAGGCGAAAATAGGCAAACAGCTCATTCTCCATGACAGCGATTATCCGATTCGCTTTCCGTTGTCTGAGGTGCACAAAAAGGAGGCAAAATAATGCTCGTTCTCACCCGCAAGAAAAATGAATCCATTATGATTGGCGATTCGATTGAAATTAAAGTGCTTGCAATCGAAGGAGAACAGATCAAACTTGGTATCATTGCACCGAAACATATCGACATCCATCGCAAAGAAATCTATATAGCCATTCAAGAAGAAAACAAGCAAGCGGCAGACGTTTCGACAAATTTGCTACAACAATTAAAAAATAATAAAAAAAACTAAAAAAAACTATTAAACATTTCATGAATGCTTCCGATATTAAAAATGTGAGGCGGGGAAGGGCAATCAACTTTCCTCGTCAAAAATCTACAAGGATGTAGAGAAATATTCAAGGAGGAATTTGAAATGAGAATTCAACACAACATTTCAGCGTTAAACACGTACCGTCAATTATCATTCAACAACACTCAAGCTGCGAAAAACCTTGAAAAACTTTCTTCAGGTTACCGCATTAACCGCGCTGGCGACGACGCTGCAGGTCTTGCCATCTCTGAAAAAATGCGCGGTCAAATCCGCGGTCTTGAAATGGCATCTAAAAACGCGCAAGACGGCATCTCTTTAATTCAAACAGCTGAAGGTGCATTAAACGAAACACATGCGATCCTTCAACGTATGCGTGAATTAGCTGTACAATCAGCAAACGATACAAATACAACTGCTGACCGTGCAGCTTTACAAGCTGAAGTAAATCAATTAGTCTCTGAAATTAACCGCATTGCAAACAACACAGAATTTAACACTCAAAAATTATTAAACGGATCGTTCGCTGGTAAAGTATTCCACATCGGTGCGAATAATGGCCAATCAATTACATTAGATATCTCTAGTATGAGAGCATCAAGTCTTGGAGTAAGCGGCTTATCAATATCTTCACAAAGTGCAGCGGATTCAGCTATTAGCACTATTGATACAGCTATTGAAACAGTTTCGACTGAGCGTGCTAAGCTTGGTGCTGTTCAAAACCGTTTAGAGCACACAATTAACAACTTAGGTGCGACTCAAGAAAACTTAACTGCTGCTGAATCACGTATCCGTGACGTTGACATGGCGAAAGAAATGATGGAATTCACTAAGAATAACATCTTAATGCAAGCAGCACAATCTATGTTGGCTCAAGCGAACCAACAACCACAAGGAGTACTTCAATTACTCCGATAATCTTAGTCCATCGAAAGAGACCTTGGGGATACCCAAGGTCTCTTTTGTTGTTTTTTGATATAAGTTCAGATTGAAAAACCGATATGAGTAAGATGTTTAAGTTGGACAAAAGAGCGGTCGAAACGCTTTATAAATATATGTCGGGAAATCAATTTGCATTATATAAGAAAAGGTATTAAAAAAATATAATGGTAACCGATATTATAATTGAGGTGCTAATAATGAATAATGAGATACAAGAGTATGAAATCATTGAGGAAGCGGCAAAGAGTGGGCATCGTATTCATAAAGTAAACAATTATTACTTACACAGCAAATATGACCCGATTCGGGAAGCGGAAAGATTTGTTGAGCGCCATTATAAAAAACATCATTTGCATATTTTGTTCGGTATCGGTTCTGGTTATATTGCCGAATTATTAAGCAAAAAAATGAGTGAAGACGAATTTTTGATCGTCGTTGAACCAATGAAGCCATTTATTGAAGAGCGATGGAATAATCATGTACTGGAAAGAACCATTCTCATTGAAGCAAGGGAATTAGAGCATTTTAAAAATTTAGTTGATTCTTTAACCATTCAATTTAGGAACCGGATACAAGTGATTTGTTCGCCTAATTATGATAAATTGTTCCCAAGTGATTATCAGCAAATATTAAATATCGTTAAAGACTCAATATATGTACAAAAAGTAAACGAAAATACGATTAAAGCGTTTTCTAAAGAATGGCAGCAAAATTTTATATTAAATTTATTTTATGGTTTTGATGATATTCCTTTACAGGTTTTGGAGCATTATTTTGATGTTCCGGTGGTAGTAGCATCCGGTGGCCCTTCATTGACTAAGCAAATTCCTCTATTAAAAAAGATAAGAGAACACGTACTGTTAATTTCTTCAGGCTCTACTATTAATACTCTTCTTAATTATGGTATTGAGCCTGATTTTGTTGTGACTATAGATGGAAATATTAACAACTATAAACATTTTGAATCACTGCAATTAAAAAAAGCAAAAGTGATTTATTCATTATCACATCACGAAAAAATTTTGGAAAAGTTGAATCAAAGATCATTTTATTTCGTTTCAAGTATTATACATTCGTTAAAATCTTATGCGGAAAAATTATTAAATAAAGAAGTTCCTAACATTTTAGGCGGAGCTTCTGTTGCCAATTTTGCTTTAAATATTGCGCATCGTATTTCCACTGGCCCTGTTGCCCTTATTGGTCAAGACTTGGCTTATACAGATAATAAAACGCACGCGGAACATAATAAAAATTTTAGAAAAATTGATGGAGCTTATATTAAAGAAAGAGGAATGTTTTATACAGAGGGATACTATGGCGACCAAGTATTAACGGATTATGCTTTCTTAACAATGAAGCATAATTTTGAAAAATTAATTCAAACTTTTTCACGGCCTGAAAGAATTTATAATTGCACAGAAGGCGGAGTTAAACTAGAGGGGTATCAACAAATTTCTTTCCAAGAGTTTTGTGACAGATATGTAGATACTAGTAAAAGTGTCCCGATGTTCGATATAGATTCATACCCGCACAAAGATATTGAAGAATGGAAAGAGTTTTTCATTCGAATTGAAAACGAAATAAAATTGCATGATAAGGTGAAACGTCTTACCGAAGAAGCTGTTTTGTTGTTGAAAAGAAATGCTTCTGATACGGCATTTGATGCGAAAATTTTAAAAAAATTAGATAAAATTGATGAACAGTTAAAGCCGATTTTTGGTGAAGGAATGATGTCATTAATCGCTCAGCCTATTATGTTAGATACGTTTAATAACTACCTTCCGAAAGAGAATGAAACGGAGAAAGAAACGTATCAACGAGTATATGCTCGTTCCATGGATTTATATTCGCGTTTACAAGAAGCTGCAATTGATTCGAAATCTTATTTCATGCGCTTAAAAGAAAAAATTAAAAATAAAATTATGTCTATGGATAAAGAGGGAGAAAAATGACAAATATTATTTATGAAACACAAGATAGTTTCTATCAATATATTGAACGAGTAGCAGTAGGATCGCAGACCATTGCTGATTATTTGCGTGAAGATAAAGTTGGAGAAGCAATGCAGTTAATTGTTCAATTTAGCGAAGGTGTTACTTGGTTAACGCAAGTAATTGTATTAATGCGTGAGCATAAGTATCATATTAACATCGATCCAAGTCAAATGAATGAATTTTTGCTGGAAATCAATGATGGTTTAGAACGACAAGATTATGTCGTTGTTGCTGATATGTTTGAATATGAAATAAAAGCTTTTTTTGAAGAGGCGGCTAAAGAAAGATTTCATCAAATGAAGGAAGATAAAAATTGAGTATTTTAAGTTATAATCTTGCCTCGCTAAAAAATAAGCAATTACGAGAAAGATTACTTCGCCCTATAAAAGAATCAATTAATATTGATATTCACTTATCAAAAAAAGGGCCGCTAACGATGAAACTGAATGGACATTACTTGTATAGCCGTTACGATCCTTTGAAAGATGCCGAACGTTTTATTCATTCACAGATCGACGGAAGTGCAAGTGTTTATTGTCTATTTGGTTTTGGGCTTGGTTATCATGTACAAGAATTGCTACAAAAAGAACCGGATAAGCAGATTGTCGTTATTGAACCTTATGTTTCTGTTATTCGAAAGGCAGCTGAAAATATAGATTTATCCAACATTTTCTCTCATCCGAATGTTGACATTTTGTGTCTTGAACAAGGACAAACAATGATTAACGCATTGAATGAATTAGCTAAACAACAAACTAGATGGATTATACCGAACGCATGGTTAAAATCATTGCCGCAAGACCATCCCTTTAAACATTTTTTAGAGGATATAAAAATACGAGAAATGTCCTTTCAACGTTTTTCATCTTTAATGGAAAAGAACTTTGCGGAGAATTTGAAATATATGGATGCGGATGTTGGGAAATTGTTTGCGAAATTTAACGGTCAAAAAGCAATATTAGTTTCAGCAGGCCCTTCTTTAGATGATACTGTCTATTCTTTAAAAAAATTGAAGGGGAAATATTTTATTCTATCTGTCGGTTCCGCTCTTCGGGTTCTTAAAGAAAATGATATAGTTCCAGATGCAGTTATTATTACCGATCCACAAGAAACAGTTTATAAACAATTAGATGGTATGGAGTTCGCGCAGCCTTTAATTTATTTATCAACAGCATGCCATTCCGCTGTAGCCAATCATAGAGGGCTAAAGGTGTTGGCGTTTCAAAAAGGGTATCCAAAAGCAGAAAGTTATGCTGGACAGTACGATTTACCTTTAGTTGATACAGGTGGTTCCGTCGCAACAACAGCGCTTGATATATTAATTAAAATGGGTTTTTCTGAAATCGTGCTATTAGGACAGGATTTAGCTTATAGTAAAAATAGAAGTCACGCTTTACAGTCAACATCAGGAGTAGAGGTAGTATCGAACGAAAGTTTATTTCCGTTTCCTGCTAATGATGGTACGATGGTGAAGACTACCACAATACTATCTATTTATAGAAGATGGTTTGAACGAAAGGTTGCTGAAACTAAACATGTTATTTTTAAAAATACAGCTGAGAAAGGTGCTGTCATTCAAGGTGTGCCTTTCGTTCATATATCTGAAATTATTTCAGAATCAGAACATCTTATAGAGTGTAATTTTAGTGAAAAAATAAACAGAATAATAAACCAATAATAAAAAACTTGTAACTTTACTTCAAAGGAGTTTATGCTATGGAGTTTTTGCGAAATCAAACAGTTCTTGTTACAGGAGGAACTGGATCATTTGGGAAAAAGTTCGTAAAAAAAATATTAGAATATGATGTAAAAAAGGTCATCGTATTTAGCCGAGATGAATTAAAACAATATGAAATGGCACAGGAATATACGGATCCAAGAATTCGCTTTTTTATTGGTGATGTCAGGGACAAAGAACGGTTATATCGCGCTTTTGATGGCGTTGACTATGTTGTTCATGCCGCGGCTATGAAACAGGTGCCTGCATGTGAATACAACCCATTTGAAGCAGTAAAAACAAACATTTACGGTGCTCAAAACATTATTGAAGCAGCGATTGACCGCGGGGTAAAACGAGTTATTGCGTTAAGTACGGACAAAGCGGCTGCGCCAATCAATTTATACGGTGCCACAAAACTAGCATCTGATAAACTATTTGTGGCAGCTAACTCTTATGTCGGAGAAAAAGACACTCGATTTGCTGTAGTGCGCTATGGAAATGTGGTTGGAAGTCGTGGAAGTGTTGTGCCATTTTTTAAAAAAATTGCTGCTACAGGAAAGCTGCCGATTACAGATGAACGAATGACTCGTTTCTGGATTACGCTTGACCAAGGTGTTCAGTTTGTCATTAACTCCCTTGAAAGAATGAAGGGTGGGGAAATTTTCGTTCCTAAAATCCCTAGTATGAAAGTGGTGGATCTTGCAAAAGCAATTGCTCCGGAAGCAGAGATTGAAATCATTGGCATCCGTCCGGGCGAAAAGCTTCATGAAACGATGATTACTGAAGATGATGCAAGACATACAGTTGAGTTTGATAATTATTATGTAATTATCCCTGAGTTTCCATGGTGTCCACAAGAATATGCTGACCAAGGGAGAAGCTTACCGGAAGGGTTTAAATATACGAGTGATACGAATACAGAATGGTTAACGGTTGAGGAATTACGAATATTAGTGGAAGAAATTTAATTGTTTCTTTTTTAGTGGAATTGCAGACTAGTTAATAATAAGAACAAATTATGTAGGAAGTGCTTACCTGTATCATACCTTAGATGAGTACATGAGAAAAAAGACGACAGCTGTAATCTTGCATGTATAATAGGCGTCGGGTTTTTGTTCTATCGTTCCTTCCAACGACCAATGGCATTTCTAATTATTAAAAATGCTATTTTCTTGCAATATATAAAAATGGCTTATCTATTTAATGTATAGATATATGCTTTGTTCTTTTTTATACGACACACAAGATTGCTGAATAAAGAGAGTTCTTATACATATTTGGTGAAACAACGGAAATTGTATCAATTCTTGTTACGCTTGTTCGTTTTATGTGGAGATTGTCACTTATATAAATGAAAACTTCATGAAAATTAGCTTCCATTGTTTTGAACATCATTGAAAGTGTATAGGAATCAATTTTAGTTGGTGGTTATGACAAAATTTCAAGTACATGTCTTATTATTGAGCTAGAAGAAGTAAAGAGAAAAAACTTTTTGATAATTTAATATATCAATGTTTATGAGGGGGATATATAAAAATGAATGAACAAAAATTAAAATCCATTTTTTCAGAAGTATTAGGTATTGATGAAGAATCCGTAACAGACGAACTAACATATAACTCTATTCCCGAATGGGACTCGGTTGCACATATGGCACTTGTGGCAGAAATTGATGATCAATTCGACATTATGCTTGATACGGAAGATGTGCTTGATATGAGTTCGTTTGCAAAAGCAAAAGAAATTTTGAAAAAATACGGGATTGAGTTTTAAAGGGTAGAGGAGCCATGTTAGTTGATAATAGAGTTGTTTTTATTACAGGCGCGTCGCGAGGAATTGGACAAGCTGCAGCAGTTATCTTTGCGAAACATGGTGCTCGATTAGTATTGCATGCCCGTGAAACAAAATCATTACAGCAAACAATTGCAAAAATACAAGAGGTAAGTGCATCTTCTCCATTTGTTGTAACTTATGATGTACAAGAATATGATAGTTTAAAAAATGCTTTTCAATTAATTCGAAAAGAAATTGGCAAGCTAGACGTACTGATTAACAATGCTGGCATTATGGAGGAATCGATGCTCGGAATGATTCGAGAAGATATGGTTAATCGGACAATGCAAACGAATTTACAATCCGTCCTTTATCATATGCAGTTTGCTTCCCGATTGATGATGAGACAAAAGCAAGGGTCAATTATTAATGTAAGTTCCATCATTGGTACAAACGGAAGTGAAGGTAATGCAGTATATGCTGCCAGTAAGGCTGGCGTAATTGGGGCAACGAAGTCAGCTGCAAAAGAATTAGCCCCTTTTAATATTCGTGTAAATGCAGTTGCCCCGGGTTTTATAGCAACGGATCTAACAAATCGTTATAAAGGGGGAAGTTTAGAAAAAATTGTTGAAAATAATATTAAAATGAAACGAATTGGTCAACCTGAAGATGTTGCAAATGTTATGTTATTTTTGGCATCAGATTTGTCCTCATATGTAACAGGACAGGTCATTGGAGTTGATGGGGGCATGGTGATATAAATAAAAGAATCTATTCTTGGTGTGTATTATATAAACAAGTTGTTACAGCTTGAAATGAGATAAAAGAATTACTTAAATATTGGTGGTCCCTTAACATACAAAGCATGTTAACAGGTATTTTTGAGGTGAAAATACTATGCGCTCTTTAGTTACAGTTTTAATAATACCAGCATATAATTATGAAAAATATATTGAACAAACTATAAGAAGTATCATAAATCAAACATATGATAATATAGAACTCATAGTT
This sequence comes from Thermaerobacillus caldiproteolyticus, assembly GCF_015326725.1. Lineage (NCBI taxonomy): Bacteria > Bacillati > Bacillota > Bacilli > Caryophanales > Anoxybacillaceae > Thermaerobacillus > Thermaerobacillus caldiproteolyticus. The sequence goes on along the minus strand of NZ_CP064060.1, from coordinate 2,807,033 downwards.
TATACATAGTTTATAAATGATAGTTTTAGCGATAAAACTTGGGAAGTAATTCAAAGTATGAGAGAAGTGTGTGAAAGAAGATTTATAAAAATTATTTTTGAATCAAAAAAATAAGGAAATTGCTAAAACTGCAAATTCTGGGATCAAGATGTCTGAAGGGAAGTATATAAAACCTATAGCTTCTGCTGATTATTTGGTGCCAGAAGCTATTGAAAGATTTGTTTCTTTTGCAGAACAGAATACTGATGTTGAATTAATATTTTCCGATGGTTTTCACATAGAAAGCGAAAAGTTATCCATATAGATTTTTCAAACGACGGGATGAAAAAGTTTTCGGATTTATTTAATTTTAAAGATGGTTATATTTATTTAATTATCTTTTTACAAAAGTTTTTTTGCTCCCGCAGCTAGTGTTTTTTATACAAAAAATTTAATTGAAAGAATTAATTATTATGATGAAAGCTTATTGATTGAAGATATTGATTTTTTTCTTAGAGCTTCAAAAGAAACTAAATTTTATTTTTTTGATGACATTCTTGTATATCATAGGATACATCCGAATAATACAGGTAGAAATTATGAAATACTGATTAAAACTGCCGAACTTGTGTTAAACAAGTATGATGTAGAATTTTGTGGTGGAATAAGCAATTATCAAACTTTACAATATACCTTATCCAAATGTCTAGCTTATGTACCTGTAAAAAAGATTAAAGAAATAAGTAAGGATAAAAAAATAATAATATGGGGCGCTGGTAGCTTTTTTAGTCAGTATAAAGATATTAATAGAATTTGACTATATAGTAGACACAAATACCAAAATAGCTCAAGAAAATTGGCCTGATTTATGTATCGAGCCTCCAGAAAAGTTGTTATATGAAAACAAAGATGAAATTTTTATTGTAGTTCTTTGTATGTGGAGATTTTTAATTGGTTAGACCGAAATGGATTTAAGAGAGAAATTCATTATTTATAACGAAAAATATTCATGAATATTTGTAGTTGTTAATTTAAGGGAACGGTGAAGAAATATTGAAGGGTATTATTTTAGCAGGTGGTCATGGTACAAGATTGTATCCATTAACTAAAGTTATATCTAAGCAGCTTCTACCTGTGTTTGATAAACCTATGATTTATTATCCGCTTTCTGTGTTGATGTTAGCAGGTATTAGAGAGATATTAATTATCTCAACACCTAATGATTTACCGCGTTATCAGCAACTTTTGGGGAATGGTCATAATCTTGGTATTTCTTTAAACTATAAAGTTCAAGAATATCCTCGGGGTTTAGCCGAAGCATTTATTATCGGAGAGGATTTTATTGGAAATGACAATGTAGCGCTCATACTTGGAGATAACATATTTTTTGGTCCTGGTTTTACTACTATACTTCAAAGAACTGCTAAACGAAAATCAGGAGCAACAGTGTTTGGGTACCGAGTGAAAGACCCTGAAAGGTTTGGCGTTGTTGAATTTGATGAAGAGTTTAACGTTGTGTCTCTTGAAGAGAAACCTCTTTATCCCAAAAGTGAGTTTGCAGTAACTGGGTTATATTTTTACGATAATAATGTGGTTCAAATTGCTAAAAATATACAACCATCAAATCGAGGTGAACTGGAAATTACCGATATAAACAAAGAGTACTTAAAAAGAAAAGAGCTTAAAGTAGAGTTGTTAGGAAGAGGATTTGCTTGGTTAGACACAGGTACACATTCGTCTTTGCTTGAAGCCTCTCTATTTATAGAAACAGTTGAAAAGCGTCAAGGTTTTAAAGTAGCGTGCTTAGAAGAAATTTCATACAGAATGGGCTATATTGATAAAAATCAATTAATTCAGTTGGCACAACCCTTAAGAAAAACAGAATATGGGCAATATTTATTAGATATAGCCAAAGAAAAAACAGAAAATGCTTCGAGATTGGAAGGTATATTATGAAAAAAGAAGTTGTTTTGGTGACTGGTGGCGCTGGATTTATCGGCTCAAATTTTATTCCTTATTTTCTAAGTAAATATCCAAATTATCACGTTATTAATTTAGATGCATTAACATATGCCGGAGATTTAAAAAACCTTAAGGAGATTGAAAAACATCCCAATTACTCCTTTATTAAAGGGAATATCAAAGATAAACAACTTCTTTTAAACATTTTCGAAAAATATAATGTTAAGCATGTTATTCACTTTGCTGCTGAATCCCATGTTGACAATTCGATTAAAAGTCCGATTTCGTTTGTGGAAACTAATGTCATGGGGACAATGAATTTATTAGAAGTAGCTAGGAATCATTGGATGGAAAAACCTTTTGTTTACAAAGAAAGTTATAAAAATTCCCGTTTTCATCATATTTCTACTGATGAAGTTTACGGATCTCTTGGAAGGGATGGTTTTTTCACTGAAAATTCACCATATGCACCAAATAGCCCTTATAGTGCAAGTAAGGCAAGTTCAGATATGTTAGTTAGAAGTTATTTTCGGACTTATGGATTAAATGTAGTAACTACTAACTGTTCAAACAATTATGGTCCTAAGCAACATGATGAGAAGCTAATCCCTACACTAATTCGTAAAGCTCTTAATGGAGAACGATTGCCTATATATGGTGACGGAAAAAACATCCGGGATTGGCTATATGTAGAGGATCATTGTAAGGCGATAGATCTGGTTTTTCATAAAGGTTCAGCCGGGGAAACTTACTTAATTGGCGGAAAAAATGAGAAGACGAATTTAGAAATTGCTGAAATAATATGTAACTATCTTGATGAAAAGCTCCCTCAAAGAACAAGTTACAAAAATTTAATTTACTTTATCCAGGATCGTCCAGGACATGATTTTCGCTATGCTATCGATCCATCAAAAATAGAAACTGAACTTGGCTGGCAACCGGAAGAATCATTTGTTACTGGTATCAAAAAGACTATCGATTGGTATATAAATAAATATACAAAAATGGAAGTGTGACTATGGAGAAGAGTCTATTCAAGTTTTCTGTTATTGAAGACGAAAGAGGTGCTTTAGTAGCTCTAGAATCATTGAAAAGTATCCCTTTTGAAATTAAACGGGTTTATTATATTTATAATGTGAAAAATAGCATTCCTAGAGGGTTTCATGCACATAAAAACCTACAGCAAATGTTAGTATGTGTTGCTGGTTCCTGTAAAGTAATTCTTGATAATGGAAAGGAAAAAAAAGAATTTATTTTAAATCAACCAAATCAAGGTCTTTTCATTGACAAGATGATTTGGCGGGAAATGCATGATTTTTCTGAGGATTGCATTCTGTTAGTTCTCGCTAGTGATTATTATGATGAAGATGACTATATAAGAAATTATGAAGAATTTCTAAATGAGGTAGGAAATAATGCTTGAATTAATACGGCAATTAAAAACATCTATACGAAAAGGCCAGTTTTTAACTCTTCTTCCTTACGATAATCAGTACGCAGCCAATATTGTTAAATTACGTAACACAGATCGTGCAAGATATTATCTGAACCAGTCATTTGAATTATCGATTGATATGCAAAATGATTGGGCAAAAGAGTACTTTAAGCGAGATAATGATATTTACTGGGTTATTCAATGTAATGAAACAAAACAAATTATTGGTAGTACATCTTTGTACAATATAACGTCTTTACAGTGTGAAAAAGGTAGATTAATTATTGATGAGAAATTTGCAACTCGTAAGCCGTACGTTCTTGAAGCGGAAATAATGATTATAAAAATTGCATTTAAAGAGCTTGGATTAAACAAAATAATTACCTCAACAAGATATGATAATGGAAAAATGGAGTCCATTAATAGAAGATTAGGTTTTGTCAAAAGCGGCTCTCACTATATTAGGGGAGTACTATACAATGATTTTGTATTAGAGAAAGAGAATTTTGATTCAAAACCATTTGAAAGAATACTTGTTCATTGGGTTAAAAGAGGAGTGGCAAAAAGTTTTTTTGACACCTCATTCAACAGTGGAAATCGTTGATATATTAACATTTATAGAGGGGGGGAAGTTGATTCGTTTATGACGCAAGGACAGCGGAATATTCCTTTTTTAAACCTTCTTCAAATAAACGAAAGATTTCGCGAAGAAATTAATGAAGCAATTAGCAGGGTATTAGACAGCGGATGGTATATACTTGGCAAGGAAGTTGAGAGTTTTGAAAAAGAATTTGCTAATTATTGTGGAGTCAAGCATTGTATTACAGTTGGAAATGGTTTAGATGCCTTATCGCTGATCCTAAAGGCCATGGAATTTGAAGAAGGATCGGAAATTATTGTCCCGGCTAATACCTATATAGCAACAATATTAGCTATTTCTGCTAATCGCTTAAGACCAGTTTTAGTTGAACCAGATTTAGACAGTTATAATATTGATCCTTCGCTAATTGAATCGCATATTACCGAAAAAACAAAAGCAATTATGGTAGTTCACCTATATGGCCAAACGGCAAATATGAAGCCAATTCAAGAGATTGCTAATAAGCATGGTTTGAAAATCATTGAAGATGCCGCTCAAGCACATGGAGCTTTATATAATGGGAAGAGAGTAGGAAATTTAGGTGATGCTGCGGGATTCAGCTTTTTTCCAGGAAAAAATCTTGGTGCTTTAGGAGATGGGGGAGCAATCACAACCAATGATGATGAGCTTGCACATAAATTGCGAGCATACCGAAACTACGGTTCACACATAAAGTATGTTAACGATGTTAAAGGGGTTAATTCCAGACTCGATGAAATTCAGGCAGCGATTTTACGAGTGAAATTAAAATATTTAGATGAAGATAATCAAAAAAGAAGAAATGTAGCTAATTATTACATTGAGAATATTAAGAATCCTTTGTTATCATTACCAAAAATTAAAAATGGAGATCCGTTGTCACATGTATGGCATTTGTTTGTGATACGTACAGAAGAACGGGAGAGACTACAAAAATACTTGCTAGAAAAAGGTATAAATACGCTTATTCATTACCCTATACCTCCACATAATCAAAAAGCTTACATGGAGCTGCAGAATTTATCGCTTGAGATAACAGAAAAAATACATAGAGAAGTTATTAGTATCCCAATTAGCCCTATTTTAACAATGGAAGATAGGAAGTATATTGTAGAGCAATTAAATGAGTTTGCATGAATTAGCAAGAAAGTGAATGTAAGATAAAAATGACAGTTGGTAAAAATTTAATCTTGCTACAAAGGAGTCATTAAGTTGTGTAAAGTTTCTGTTGTAATGTGTGTATATAATAATGAGAAGTATATTAGGGAGGCGATAGAGAGCTTTTCTAATATCCCAATGCAAGACATCGAAATTATTGTAATAGACGATAATAGTAAAGATCATACTTTCCAAATTGCCTCTGAATATGCAAATAGAGATAGTAGAATTAAACTTTTTAAAAATAAAGTTAATCTTGGAATTCCTAGAAACGCAAAAAGAGGTATTGAAAATTGTACAGGGGAATTAATATTTTTCGCTGGCGGAGATGATATTTCATTTCCAGATAGAATTGAGAAAGGAATAGAAATATTTCGTAATAACCCAAATGTCGGGGTAATAGTAGGAAACTGTGAAATAATAGACGAACAATCAAATTCAACTGGAGAATATTATGTGATACCTGAGCGAATTACAAATGAAAATATCATAATAAATCAATTCAAAAGAAATTATTGTTTAGGAGCTTGCATGGCGATTAGAAAAGATAAAAGTATTTTAATGCAAAATCATGTATTAGAATTAATAGATGATTATCAGATTAGCTTGGAATACATTTTAAAAGGTTATGAAATTTTTATTGATCGAAATTTATTAGTAAAGTATAGAATCCACGATTCTAATGTATCCAATAATCGTTCTGCGTTATACCAAAAAACAGTAAAGGCTCTGCAATATTACAATTCAGATGAAATTATGACATTTTTAATGTCAAAAAAGTATAGTCGGAAAGAAGTATTGACTTCTATAGGGATATTTGAGCTCTTTAGAGGTAACGTAGACAAAGGGTTTGAATATTTATATTCTGTTAAAGATGAAACTTGTACCGATAAATATTTAGATTATGAAAATTTATTTTATCTAGGAGTTGCTTATTATAAAAAAGGGCAATATATGAAATCATTTGATTGCTTTCTAAGAGCTAAAGAGAAAAACCCTTTTGATGCCACAGTATTTAATAATATAGGTGTTCTAAATCTTTTAGTAAACAAAGACTACTCTACTTCTTATCAAATGTTTTTAAAAGCAATAGCAATACAACCAAATTATTTAGATTGTAGTAGAAATATTGAACTACTGGAAACAAACAAGAATTTGTATAAGGAATTAAAATTAACGGAAAGAATAATAGAGCATCAAATAATAAAGAGAAAGCGATATATATTAGAAGATAAATAGCAACAAATAATATTGTGAAATATGTGATTTTCATTTGCTTAGCAGGGGGAATTCAATGAAATTTAAAGTCTTGCTTTATGGAATTGGAATTGGTAGTGGTACTATCGAACAGCTGCTTGATGAAGATAAAGTTGAAATCATTGGATATATTTTAGACAAAGAATATATTACAGATAGAATGATAAATGGACGAAAAATATATATGCCTAATGAATTAAAAGGCATAGATTACGATTACATTATCATGAGTATCTCATCACTCTATCTGGATAGATTGAAACAGCGACTAATTGATTATGGAGTTTGTGAAGAAAAAATTTTATTTACAGATGTGAACGAGAGTAATTTATTCAAACAATTTCTTTTTAATGTTCAAAAAGAATACAGAAAACTATTTAAAATTGATACTATAAACAATCTATTTAAAACAGCTGTTTATGAGGATGCCTATATTTGCAATATGAATCGTGCCCATCAATTTAGAAGAATACATAATTTTGAGGGTGATTATATTAGATTATCCACACTAGAACTGTTAGCGAGAATAATTTATAATCGTCAAATACCAGGTAGCGTGGCAGAGTTAGGAGTATATAAGGGCGAATTTGCAAAATATATAAATCAATTATTTCCAGATCGGAAATTGTACTTATTTGATACTTTTGAGGGATTTAATAAAACTGATATTGAGATAGATAAAGGAAAAAATTTTTCTAGGAATATTCATAACCAATTTAAAGATACAAGTGAATCCTATGTTTTATCTAAAATGGTATACCCACAAAACTGCATAGTTAAAAAGGGGTATTTTCCGTTGACTGCGTTAGATGTAGATGATGTGTTTTCCTTTGTTAGTATTGATACTGACCTTTATAAACCAATTTATGATGGTTTAGAGTATTTTTATCCACGATTAAGCAATGGCGGATATATTCTTGTGCATGATTATTTTAATTCTAGCTTTAAAGGTACGAGAGAAGCAGTAGATGAATTTTGTGAAAAACATTCTATTTCGTTTGCACCTGTAAGTGATGAATACGGGTCAGTAATCATTACAAAAAACGGTAATTAAATATATGTGTTTTATTCTTTTATCATAACAGTTGTTTGATTTTTTATCTAAATCTATCTATAATGAGCGCTTTTTAACATATTTCACTATCAAACATGTTTTATTGTGATAAACCTTGTTAAAAGGTACTAAGCTCCATCAGTGGTACGAGCAGAAATGAAGGTAGTGCGTACTATACTGTCTGCTATATACATTATATAACTTAACTTTTCATCTTTCCGTTTTTGTAAAAGCAGATGAGCGCATCATGTCCGTTATCCAACATTTTCGGGGTGGAATGGAGTCGTGATATTTCTTATATTCCAGAAGTTGAAGCTTCAAGAAAGCTAGCGTAATTGGAGCAACGAAATTAACAGCAAAAGAATTAGCCCCTTTTAATATTCAAATAAATGCTGTTGATCTAGGTTTTATATCAACAGATAAAAAGTATTATAAAGATTAAGTCTAGAAATAATTGTAGAAACTATGTGGAGATACGAATTGGTCTATCTGAAGATGTATACTATGTTGTTTTGTATCAAATTTGTTCATGTATGTAACCGGATAAGTAATTGGAGTAACTAGGGGCATGGTAATTTAACCATGTCTCTTTTGTAGTTGATTTATCGATTCGTTAGACTGTTCTTCTTAGGGTATAATAAATTGTAAGAAAAAGTATGTGTTACGTGTATCTTAGACTATTAAAACATTAGCTCTCATGCTAATCCTTTTATGCGTTACAAATAATAAATTTAAAAGGTGTTGGTAAAATGAGTTTCTGGAACTCGACAAATGAATATAATAATAACATCGCTATTATCACCTCGGAGAGAGAACGATACACTTATCAGCAATTTTTTGATGATGTAAAAACGATTAGTCATAAGATGAACTCAACGAAAAAACAATTAATTTTAATTCTAGCTCGTAATGATTATCTTTCCATTGTTAGTTATATAGCGGCTCTCCAAAAGGGTGATGCCGTTATGTTAGTGAATGCTGAGTTAGAAAAAGAATTGTTATATAAAGTGATTGATTGTTACAAACCAGCATTTATAGTAGGGAATTTTATTCATAATGATTATACGAATATTGGAGATAATATGTCTAAAAGAAAAATTGAGGAAAACTATGATATTTATCAGGATCTCGCTCTTCTACTAAGTACTTCAGGTACAACTGGTAGCATAAAATTTGTCCGTTTATCTTATAAGAATTTAGTTTCTAATGCTTCATCGATTGCGAATTATTTACATATAACATCAGAGGATCGAGGACTAGCTAATTTACCAATGCACTACTCGTATGGTCTTTCTATCATTAATAGCCATTTGTATATGGGGGCTACGATTTTATTAACAGATGAAAGTGTCTTAACAAAAAGTTTTTGGGAATTTATGAAGGATGAAAAAGCTACTTCTTTAGCAGGTGTCCCATATACGTATCAAATGTTACATCGGATAGGATTTCATAAAATGGATTTACCGTATTTGCGTTATTTTACACAGGCAGGCGGTAGGCTAAATGAAAAGCTCGTTCGTTTGTTTGGTGAGTATGCACAAGAAACAGGGAAGAAATTTTATGTTATGTACGGGCAAACGGAAGCTACTGCGAGGATTAGTTATGTTCCACCAGAAAAGCTACTTGAAAAGCCAACAAGTATTGGAAAGGCAATACCTAATGGGGAATTAATGATTGATCAAGAAACAAGTGAACTTATCTACAAAGGCCCAAACGTTATGCTTGGATATGCAACAAGTTTTCAAGACTTGGCAAAAGGTGATGAACTTCAAGGCCGACTGCGTACAGGCGATCTTGCGGAAGTAGATGAAGATGGTTTCTTTTATATTAAAGGGCGAATGAAAAGGTTTATAAAATTATTTGGGTTACGTTTAAATTTAGATGAAATTGAAAAACAATTAGAGTCAACATTACATACTCCAATTGTTTGTGTTGGTACCGATGATAAAATGATAGTAGTTACAAACGAAGAGAAACATGTGCGAAATGTCCAGTCAACAATAGAACATTTATACAAACTACATCGAAGTGCCTTTCGTGTTCAAGTGATGGAAGAAATCCCAAGACTAGCAAATGGAAAAGTAAATTATGAAAGAATAAAGGATTTGATTTTATGAGAGAACCATATAAGCAATCCCGTGAAGAAAAACAGCCATTTTTATTGAGCGAGTTGAATCAATTAACAAAATTCCATTTTGAACATTGTCCACCCTACAGGGATATGATGCAAAAATCAAATCAGCAATTAACAGCATCAACCATTGAAGACGTACCTTTTCTACCTGTTCAGCTATTTAAAATGATGGATTTAGTTTCAATCTCGAAAGAAGAAATTTTTAAAGTGTTAACTTCAAGTGGAACGACTGGTCAACAAGTGTCAAAAATTTTTTTAGACAAAGAAACCGCATTAGCGCAAACAAAAGCACTTGTCACATTAATGCAGCCGATATTAGGAACAAAGCGACTTCCGATGATTATTATAGACACAAAGAGCGTGTTAAAAGACAGAAAATCATTTAGTGCACGAGGCGCAGGGATTTTAGGTTTTTCTAATCTTGGACGCCGTCACTTTTATTTGTTTCATGATGACATGACAGTAGATTGGGAAGGACTTAATAATTTTTTAGAAGAGCATAAAGGGGAAAAAATCTTATTGTTTGGCTTTACTTTTATGATTTGGAAGTATTTTTATCTGGAAGCAGTGCAACGTGGTATTCATCTTGATATGGGGGATAGTATTTTAATTCATGGCGGTGGATGGAAAAAGTTACAGGAAGAAGCGGTTAGTAATAAGAAGTTTAAAGATGCATTGAAAAGTCAATTTGGTATTCAGTCAATTCATAATTATTATGGAATGGTCGAGCAAGTCGGTTCGATTTTCGTTGAGTGTTCTCATGGACATCTTCATACACCTGTATATGCAGATGTGATTGTTCGTGATCCATTATCGTTTGAACCGTTACCATATGGTCAACAAGGACTAATTCAAGTGCTTAGTATATTACCAAAAAGTTATCCAGGGCATAGCTTGTTAACAGAAGATCTTGGAACTATTTTAGGAGAAGACGATTGTCCTTGTGGCTGGAAAGGAAAATATTTTTCAGTAGCAGGAAGAATTCCAAAAGCGGAGTTGCGAGGCTGTAGTGATACGTTTGCGTACGGAAAGAAAGAGAGGGAGTAAACAGTGAAGTTTTACTGGCCAACTTACTCAGAAAATTGGAGAGAGGTGATTGATGCAATTTTATCAACCAGTCCATTTACTCCTTTTCATCCAGATGTTCTTTCTTTTTTACAAAATTTCTCAAAGATGATATTGAAAGATCACTCATATCGGCGTTTTCCAGAGTTAATTGCGTTAGCCTATTGGTTACGGAAAAGCCACTTAACGGAAATGAAAGAATTATTTATAAAGAGGATAGATGGACGGATTATACGACCGAGAGGAGTGGCTTTGCATTTTTCCCCATCAAATGTTGATACAATTTTTGTGTATTCTTGGGTACTATCGATGCTTGCTGGAAATAGTAATATTCTACGAATATCAAGTCGACAACAGGAGCAAACAGAATTGCTGGTTAAGACGATTCGTAAATGTTTAGAGATGCAAGAACATCAAGAGGTGGCTAAGAGAACAGCGATAGTTACTTATGAACATAATAATCAAATTACTCAATATCTTTCAGAACGTTGTCATATACGTGTCATCTGGGGAGGAGACGAAACAGTAAAGGCGATTCGTTCGATTCCATTAGCACCATTAGCCACTGAGTTAGCCTTTCCAGATCGATTTTCATTATCTGTAATAAAAGCCAGTTCCGTTCTTGAAGCTGATGATGAGAGCTTTGATAAGTTAATTCATCATTTTTATAATGATGGCTTTTGGTTTGCGCAAATGGCTTGCTCATCGCCTAGACTAATTACATGGATAGGGGATGAAGAACATATCGAATTGGCACAACAACGATTTTGGAGCAAATTAGGCGACTATTTAACTTACAACCAATATGATCGTTCGCCAGCACTACAAGTTCAAAAATTAGCAACAGGTTATTTTCTAAGTTCACAAGAGAAAACAGTCACCTTCCATCAACAACCATACTTTTCACGATTAAAAATAACTGAAATTGATTCAGAAATTCGTGAACGTCATTGTGGTGGTGGCCTTTTCATGGAGTTAGAACTTAGCCAGTTAGAAGACTTAACAGCTTTTTTAAATGATAAAGATCAAACTTTATCTTACTTTGGATTTACATACAAAGAATTAATAGATTTTGTTGATAAACTAAAAAATAGAAGCATTGACCGAATTGTACCAATCGGGCAGGCCCTCAATTTCGAGGGTGTTTGGGATGGCCTTGATTTATTAATGCATTTCACAAGAGAAATTGTAGTTAGGTGATAAGCAGTGCAATTTTTGAAAATAAAAGAGGAGCATTTAGAACAGATTTTAAAATGGCGAACAAGTGAGTTTGTAACTCGTTATATGTATACAGACATTGAATATAATCTTGAAAACCAAAGAAAATGGTATCATTTCATTCAAAATGATCCAAATAGTTATTACTGGTTATTACGCTATAAAGAAGACCTTATTGGTCTTGTTTCTATTACAGATATTAATCATCGTGACAAACGAGCTTATTGGAATTTTTATATTGGTGAGCCAAGGTATAGTATGATAGCTGGTTTTATTGGACCGCATGTATACAATTATGCTTTTCAAAGATTAGGCTTTCATAAGTTAATGGGGGAAGTAATGGAAGGAAATGAAAGTGTACGGCAACTACATCTTAAACAAGGGGCAAGAGAGGTCGGAGTAATGAAAGAACATATATGGAAATATGGACGTTTTCACGATATATATGTATATGAAATGACCAAATCGGATTGGATGGAAAAAGGGAAAAGATTTGCTAATTATATGCCAGTGGTAGAAATATGAAAAATATAATGATTTAGCAATCATATCAATGTTTAATTTGTATTTGAATCGACTTTATTAAATTGTGTAACTCAAATAATTAAGTTGCTAAAGAATAAAAACAATTAACTAACGTTATTTGAAGAGAAAATGGTTAAAATTTGTGGAAAATCAAACTGAAAGAGGAATATTTAATATTTGGAAGTGATCGTATGAAAACTATTGTCATCATCCAAGCAAGGATGGGTTCATCTCGTTTGCCGGGAAAAATTTTAAAACCTTTAGGTGAGCGTGATGTTCTTACATATGTAGTAGAACGTTGTAAAAAAATAAAGGGTGTGAGTGATGTCATTGTTGCGACTTCTACTTTGTCTCAAGATGACCAAGTAGAAGATTGGTGCAAGCACCATGGAGTTTTATTTTTCCGTGGGTCGGAAACGGATGTGTTAGACCGATATGTTCAATGTGCAAAAGTTTATGAACCTGACTATGTGATGCGTGTTACAGCAGATTGCCCGTTTGTTGATTTTGAAATGGCTAATGAAATTATCAAACTAATGGAGCAGGAAAAAGTCGATATTATTGATTTAGCTGGAGAATTACCAAGGGGACTGGCTGTTGAATTAATCTCTTATCAGGCTTTGAAGTATATTCATCAATATGGTCATGAACCTCGCCATCGCGAGCATGTAACCTATTATGCTTATGAATTTAGAGAAGAATTTGAACGGATTTCCTATTCAGTACCAGCTAATCGTCGTCACCCAGAGTTAAGAATTACTCTGGATACAGAGGAGGATTATGCCCTTTGCAAAGCAGTGGCAGATCATTTTAAAAATCCATTGGTTTCTAGTGTTGACGTTATTGATTTCTTATTAAAGCATCCTGAAATCGCAAATTTAAATAAACATATCCAACAAAAACCTGTTGTTTGAGGGAAAAGATGAATATTTTAATACGAACAGATGCGTCTGTGCAAATAGGTACGGGTCATGTGATGAGATGTTTGACGATTGCCCATGAAATGTGGAAGCGTGGACATCAAATTACTTTTGCAATGAGAAAACTTCAAGGTCACTTAGCGACCGTTGTTGAAAAACAAGGCTTTCATGTTGAAATGTTGCAGTATGAAGGTGATTTTCAATTCGAGAAAGATGTAAAAGAAATTCGGCAATTGTTTTTAAGGCAAGACTACGATATTTGTATTATCGATCATTACGGTATTGATGCAAAATGGGAAAAAATAATTCGCCCTTTTGTAAAAAAACTGATTGTTATTGATGATTTAGCAAACCGCTCTCATGATTGCGACATATTACTTGACCAAAATGTTGTGAATAATTATGAACATCGGTACGATCACCTCGTGCCAAAGTATTGTAAAAAGTTGCTTGGTCCTAAATATTTAATTTTACGAGAAGAGTTTACGAGAATTCGTAAAAAGATAAGCCCTAGAAAAGGTGTTGTACGGAATTTGCTTATTTTTATGGGAGGGAGCGACCCGACTAGGGAAACGTTAAAAGTGATGAAGGCTTTCGAAACCTTTGATGGTTCCTTTAATCATGTGGATGTTGTTGTAGGACAAGCAAATCCCGATAGAGAAACTGTACGTACATATTGTGAAAAGTTCGGTTTTGCGTATCATTGTCAAATCGATTATTTGGCCTCATTGATGGCGAAGGCGGATTTTTCTATTGGAGCTGGTGGTAGTACTACATGGGAACGTTGTTATGTCGGGTTACCTTCTTCGAGCACGATTGTTGCAGATAACCAAGTGGAAGCAACGAAAATGGCAGCACAGCTTGGAGTCGTTATTAATCTCGGTTGGCATGAAAAAGTAACAAGCCAAACCTACGAAAAACTTCTTAATCAGATAATCGAACAAAAAGAACCCATTCAAAAAATGAGTATGAAAGGCTTGCAGTTGACAGAAAATCCTGATGGACCGAATCCATGGGTGAATCAAATGTTAGAAATGTGGTGATAAGATGAAAACGATTCAAATAGGTAATAAAAAAATTGGAAAAGGTGAAAAACCTTTTATTATTGCAGAAATGTCAGGAAACCATAATCAATCTTTAGAAAGAGCCTTAAAAATCGTTGACCTTGCAGCGGAAGCAGGTGTCGATGCAGTAAAACTTCAAACATATACACCTGATACGATGACTTTAGATATTCATACAGGCGAATTTTTTATTGAGAGCGAGACAAATCTTTGGAAAGGTCAATCGTTATATAACCTTTATAAAGAAGCATACACTCCTTGGGAATGGCATGAAGCGATCTTTGAACGTTGTAAAAAGCATGGATTGCTTGCTTTCAGCTCTCCTTTCGATGAAACGGCAGTTGATTTTTTAGAAACGTTAAATGTACCAGCTTATAAAATTGCTTCATTTGAAAATGTAGATATTCCGTTAATTAAAAAAGTAGCGGCTACGGGGAAACCAGTCATTATTTCGACAGGAATGGCTACAGTTGCAGAACTAGATGAAGCAGTTCAAGCTGTTCGCTCACAAGGAAATGATCAAATTATATTATTGAAATGTACGAGTACATATCCAGCGACACCAGAAAACTCGAACATTGCGACGATTCCACATATGCGGGAATTGTTTGGAGTTGAAGTTGGATTGTCTGACCATACGATGGGTGTTGGAACCGCAGTGGCAGCTGTAGCACTTGGAGCAACAGTAATCGAAAAACATTTTACCACTTCCCGTGCAGAAGGCGGAGTTGATGCTGCGTTTTCGCTAGAGCCTCATGAAATGAAAATGCTTGTCGAAGAAACAGAACGAGCTTGGCTTAGCTTAGGCGTTATTCATTACGGTCCGACAAACGCGGAAAAGCCTTCACTTGAACATCGACGTTCTCTTTATGTTGCAGAGGATTTAAAGGAAGGGGATATCATTACAAAAGAGAATGTTCGCGCGATTCGTCCTGGACACGGATTACCACCAAAATATTATGACTTAATTCTTGGAAAAACAGTGAAAAAAGATGTAAAAAAAGGAACACCATTAAGTTGGGACATATTGTTATAAATGAAGGTGAAAAAATGAAAAAAAGGGAATCTTTCCTTTCCTACGGACAACAATGGATTACTGATGGAGATATTGAAGCAGTCATAGCTGTGCTAAAGTCTCCCTTTTTAACACAAGGACCAAAAATTCAAGAGTTTGAACGAAAAGTCGCTGATTATGTTGGAGCGAAATATGCTGTTGCGTTTTCAAACGGAACGGCTGCTCTTCATGGGGCTTGTTTTGCAGCTGGTATCGGTGAAGGAGATGAAGTTATAACGACACCGATTACATTTGCAGCTACTTCAAACGCTGTTCTTTATTGTGGTGGGAAGCCTGTATTTGCGGATATTGATGAACGTACATACAACATTGATCCTAAAGAAATAAGCAAACATATTACTCCCAAGACAAAAGCGATTATCCCTGTTGATTTCACCGGTCAACCGGCTGACATGGATGTAATCATGGAGATAGCTGAAGAATATGGTTTAGTAGTTATTGAAGATGGAGCACATTCTCTTGGAGCGGAGTATAAAGGACGCAAAGTCGGTACACTGGCGCATATGACGATGTTTAGTTTTCATCCTGTCAAGCCGGTTACAACGGCAGAAGGTGGAGTCATTGTAACCGATTCAGAAGAGTATTATAAAAAACTAACACGATTTCGTTCACATGGTATTATACATCAGAATTTGTCGCGAGATGAAGGCCCTTGGTATTACGAAATGGTAGATTTAGGGTATAACTACCGAATGACTGATCTTCAAGCGGCGTTAGGAATTTCACAAATGGATAAATTAGATTATTTTATTGAAAGACGCCGAGAAATTGCCAATATGTATAATGAAGCATTTAAAACAATGGATTCTGTTATTATGCCAATCCAGCTTGAAGGAACTCAATCGGGCTGGCATTTATATATGCTTCAATTAAAATTGGATAAGTTAAAGCGTAGCCGCAGAGAGATTTTTGAGAGTCTTCGCGCTGAAAATATTGGCGTTCATGTACATTACATTCCTGTTTATTGGCATCCTTATTATCAAAAATTAGGATATAAGAAAGGAATTTGTCCAAAAGCGGAGCAATGGTATGAACAAGCATTAACATTACCGATTTTTCCAAAGATGACGGATGAAGATGTGAACGATGTGATTGAAGCCATGAAGAGGAATGTATTTTAAGTTTATGAGTAAACAATGTAATAAAAATCAATATTTTTATGGAAAATGTAAGGCGAATTTAAAATTGTAGAGATGAATAAGGAAGAGGAAGGCATTTTAGAATGTCCTTCCTTTATTTTTTTCAAACGAATGAATTTATCTAAAATAATTGATCAAAGCCAGCTTCTCCTTTTCCCTAATTCTATTATTTTCTCTATTCGATGTATATAAGTATGGTATTTACACAAAATTTCATGCCCGCTTTCCGCTATCCGGATTCTTTCTTCTTCGTGATGTAGATAATAATCAATCTGTTCTACTAAATCTTGATTATCACGGAAAACGACAAGATCTCGACCATCTTTAAATAGGCGGTGGATGTCTCGTTTATCATTTGTTAACAAAAATCCTTTAGATGATAATACATCAAAAACTCTTAATGGAAGCCCTGTTTCAACAAATGTTCTTGTTAAATTGATATTTATTTTTGAGTGGTGGAAAACTAATGGATATACTTCATAATAGTCAGCATATCCTTGATAATTTTTCGCGAAGATTGACCAAGAGTCGTTTCCGAATACGGCACAAGAAAAATGTTTTTCTAATTGTTGGACAAAACGAATTCTTTCTCTTTGAGAATGTTCTCGACCTAGAAGAAAAGATAATTTCTCTTCAGGGGAAAGAAGTTCATTTCCAATTATAGGGTAATGGCTTTCTTCTTGAATTCGGTGGACAAGTTCACTGTTCACTTTTGATCGAATAGTAAATTCGGTTTTATTTTGCTCTTGTTCTTCCAAAATTGTGTTAATTATTTTTTTCGTTTCTGCTGATAAATAAGGTTCTATTTTTTGCGTGTACTCACTAATGGTTAAATTGCCTGCAAAACTAACATCATAGTGCATTTGTATATTGTTATTTTTACGAATAGTGGCCATCATTCGTTCCGGATTGCCAGCTACAGGTAAATAATAAACATTCGTTACTCCTCGTTTTTGAAGTGTATGGACAATTGCTTCGTCATAGATAAAATGTGCAGATAGAGGAGTGTCTATTTTTAATGAGTATAAAGAATAACATGGGGTATCGACTGTCCATGAAATATAAGGTATTTGTAACGTTTCGCTAATTTCTGCGATTATTTCGCTATAATTGATTGTAAAAATAAAGGCAGGATGAATGTTGGAAATTTTTAAAAGTAATTTTTCTTTAGTTGCCCAGTCTAATTTTATACATTGAAACGACTTCTTTTTAAAAGCGTCTAAGCAGTCTTCTATTAGCGCATTATGTTCCATTAACACAACTGTTTTATTTTCGCAAGCTTTCTTCTTTGGATGTAAATACATTAAAACTTTCGCGAAAAAAGCTGGATGTAATTCTAGAATTTGTGGATTGTAAATAATTTCGAAATCATCATTTTGTATGCTTAAACAATTTATATATTCATCTCCAAAAAGAAATTCAATATTTCTGTTATCGATGTTAGGTTTTAGTTCATTATTTTCCTTTATCAAATTATAAAATTGATGATTATAATCAATGACAACCACTTTACCGTTTGTATTCTCAGATACATAGACAATTTCATATCCTAGGCCAATTCCTAAAATCACATAGTTTTTGTCTTTTTTAATTTCGGGAAGTGTTTCTAATAAACGCAAAGGCTTATATTTAGAATATAAGTAATAGCTACGGTTATTCTCTTTTTGTATTTTACATGTTAAAAGGCCGTCTTTTGCTCTTTCTAGGAAAATTTCCATTCTTCATATCCTCACTTTTGTATCTGTTTCTTGCAAAGAAGAGGCACTCATTTACAAAGTGCCTCTATTTTTTACGCAAACAGCTCCAATATATCCTTTACATTACGATTGACGTGCGAAATAAGCAAATAATCTCCCTGTTGTCGAATATTTTCGCTTATGTAGTTCATCATCTCGCGGGCGATGTTCGTATCTCTCAGTAAAGATTCGGATGCGGTTAAGTTCCCTTCTTTTAACATGGCGTTATTTAAGTGATGTTCAATCGCCTCGTAATCACTGCCGACGTTTGTTAAATCATTTGTTACCTTTTTAAGTGCATTGTCCACTTTTGCGATAAGCTGTTCAGCATCTGTTCGCGTTAATAACGTTGCTCCGTTTAGCCCAAGGCTTGTTGTACTTGTATCAACCATGTCAACGGCAATCGTTTGGCCAGGATTTGCTCCGACCTGTAATATTAACGGTCGATTTTCCCCGAGAATTTTCTGTGTATTGAACTCAAGTTTTTCAGCTGTATCATCAATCGCTTGTAATAATTGTTCCAATTCTTTTTGGCTGGCAGCGCGGTCGCTCGCATTTAGCGTATCATTTGCATTTTGTACAGCTAACTCCCGAATCCGCTGCAGAAGGTTGTTCACGTTCATTAATCCTTCTTCAGCCGCCTTTAAAACAGAAAGACCATCTTGCATATTTCTTTGCGATTGCGCTAATCCTCTTATTTGTGCCCTTAACGTTTCTGAAATACTTAACCCTGCAGCATCGTCACTCGCCCGATAAATTCTTAAGCCTGAAGAGAGCTTATCTAAAGTTTTTGTCAAACTTGTGACATTGCGTTGATAGCGATGGATGGAAAAGGAAATCATTGATTGATTTTGTATTTTCATAAGTTCACCTCACTCTCTTTTTGGTTCGTTCATTTTATATATCGACTTTTTCTTGCAAAACTAAATACGGCTATTTAAAGATTCTAGATAAAGCCGATATAAAAAATAAAGAAGTGATTCAGGAGGAAGTCGATAATGAAAATCACAAACTCATTGCCGTTGCAGGAAGCTTCTGTTTCTCAACCTTCAAAAGAAGACCCGGATTTGATACAAAAAATTATGGAACAACAGAGCGACCGTAATGAAGATATACAAGTATCGAAAAAGAAAGTAGAAGAAGCGACTGACAAATTGAATCATTTTTTGGAAACTCAAAACCGTTCACTTAAATTTGTTTTGCATGAGGAATTAGGTGAATATTACGTGCAAGTCATTAATTCTGAGACAAAAGAAGTGATACGTGAAATTCCTCCTAAGAAGCTGTTGGATGCGTTTTACACAATGCAAAAATTTCTTGGTATGATTGTCGATGAAAAGATTTAGAAAGGAGCGGGAAATATGGCAACGATGAGAATTAGCGGTCTGGCGAGTGGTATGGATATTGATAAGATTGTGGGAGATTTAATGAAAGCCGAGCGAATTCCGCTTGATAAATTGTATCAGAAAAAACAAATTTTAGAATGGCAGCGCGATGACTATCGGGATATTAACAAGCAATTAGCTGATTTCGATACGTATTTATTTGACAACTTTATGTTGTCCAGTAATTTTTATAAAAAAACGGCTACTTCGTCTAACGAAGGGGCTTTGACTGTGAAAGCCACTAGTTCCTCATATGATTCAACAAATACGATGACAATTTCTCAACTGGCAACAGCCGCTTCTGGTGTTTCCGCTGCAGTGTCAGGTGCTTCCTCTACTACAACACTTGGTGAGAGAGGGTTGGCAGCTGATACTACGATCACGATTGCTGCCCTTCAATCAGACGGAACATACAAAGAAGAAGCCATTACTTTTAAAACAACCGATACGTTGGCGGATGTGGCGAAAAAGCTGAATCAGTCTGGTCTTAATATTAATGCCATTTTTGATGAAGGCTCGAAAAAATTAGGAATTTCTACGCGGACAACCGGTACAGCGGATACTGATACCATTGATAAGGCAGAGGTTTATGTGAAATCTGCAACAGGTGATGATATTTTTGCTACTATCTTTGGTTTTAGTACAGGAAATGACCAAAATGGTAACGCGGGAGTTACTTCTTTGGCGAATGGCGGAAAAAATGCAAAATTCACTTTAAATGGATTAGAAATGGAAAGACAGTCGAATACATTCACTATTAATGGAATCGAATATACATTGAAAGCTGTCACTTCTAATCCAATCATGATTACTTCTTCAACTGATGTTGACGGCATGATTGCAAAAATTGAGGAGTTTGTGAATAAATATAATGAATTAATCGGTTCATTAAATGATAAAATAAATGAAAAACGTTATCGCGATTATCCGCCTCTTACAGATGAGCAAAAAGCAGAAATGACAGAAAAACAAATCGAGTTATGGGAAGAGAAAGCAAAGAGCGGGTTACTTCGCGGTGACTCAATTATTTCCAATGGATTATCACAAATGCGCCGCGACTTATATAGCCGAGTAGATGGTATCGGTACGAATGTTATTGATAGTCTTTCCGAATTCGGAATTACAACAACAAGCGACATCACGCAAGGTGGGAAGCTTGTAATTGACAAGGACAAGCTCCGAACAGCTCTTGAGAGTGATCCGGATAAAGTTGTCAAAACATTGACTCAAAGTGGTACAATTACAAAAGATTCCAATGGACAAATTACTTCTGACACACGCGGCATTGTACAACGCCTTCGCGATACGATAAAAAGTATTACTCGAAATATTGAGAAAAAAGCAGGTAAACCGACGCTTACAGAAACTCAATATTCACTCGGAAAGCAATTAAACGATGTTGCGAGCCAAATTTCAGATTTTCAACGTCGTCTGCAAGATATTGAAGATCGTTATTGGAAACAGTTCACAGCAATGGAGGAAGCGATCCAACGAGCGAATCAACAATCAGCGTTTTTAATGGGCCAATTTGGCGGAGGCATGCAGGGCTAATAAGATGATTTTATTTTTATTAATGAGGAGATGTTAACACATGGTTACTCAGCAGTTTCATCAAGTTTATCAACAAAATAGCGTGAGTACCGCTTCGCCGGCTGAATTGACATTAATGCTGTATGATGGCTGTTTGAAATTTTTAAACAAAGGCAAGCAAGCGATGCGTGAAAATAATATACAAGAGCGAAATACAAACTTGCAAAAAGCACAGAGAATTATTCAAGAGCTCATGGTGACACTGAACCAAGAATATGAGATTGCCAAACAAATGATGGTCATGTATGAATATATGAATCGTCGTTTAATTGAAGCGAATATTAATAATGACCTTTCAATCGTAGAAGAAGTAGAAGGATTTGTAACGGAATTTCGTGATACATGGAAAGAGGTCATCCGTTTAAATCGACAAAAACAATTTAAAGGAGACCGAGTTTAATGGATTTGGTCGAGGAACTTGCTTCATGTTCAGAAAAACTGATGAATATTCTTCAGCATTCAGCTATTGGGCGTGAAGTACAAATAGAACAAATTAACGAATTGCTCACTAAACGAGAATCGATCATTGAAAAGTTAAAGCAGGCAAAAACGAACGATTTAGAGAAGCATCCAAAAGCTGCTCAAATCATTAAGATGGAGCAGGAAATTAAAAAAGGGTTACATCAATTATTTACACTCATTAAAAAGAATATAAAAGAACTAAATGAGAAAAAACGTTTCCATCAATCATATGTAAATCCATATACTCATTTACAAACAGTTGACGGGCGCTTTTATGACAAACGAAGATAGTATGGTAAGATAACTAAAAGCAAAGTGTGTATAGATTGAGAGAATAAAAGAGGCTGTCTCTTGATTTTCCTCCTGTCAAGTAGACAGTGGAAAAATAAGTGTAAACCTGAATCTGGTATTCTACCGGATTCAGGTTATTTAATTTTCACTGAAATCTTTCTTGATTATAAAAGTAAATTACTCTTTATCACTTGGCCAATGTTTAGATGACTTTGTTGGGAACATATTTAAATAATGAAGAGGAATTACAATATGCAGCTCACTCATCGGCCAAACACTCCAATGCAATAGTAAAAATACATTATAATATCCTTTTAATACCATAATATAACGTAATGAAACAGCATATCTATATAGTACAGCTCTTACATAGGTAAAATTAATTATTATTTCACAAAATTTTCACGAAATCATTCGACGTTTAAAGAAGGATTTTGTAGGAGATTGTAGAAATATAAAACATAGCTTCTATAAAAGGAGGAGTTCATCGTATGAAGTACAACATTCGCGGTGAGAACATTGAAGTAACTCCGGCTTTGCGTGAGTATGTTGAGAAAAAAATTGGGAAGTTGGATAGATATTTTGATAACACAGATGATGTACATGTATATGTGAATTTGAAAGTATATAATGATAAACAAGCAAAAATCGAAGTAACGATTCCAATGCCGCAATTATTGTTGCGAGCGGAAGAACGTCATGATGATATGTATGCAGCGATCGATTTAGTGAGCGATAAGTTAGAACGACAAATTCGTAAACATAAAACGAAAGTGAATCGCAAACTGCGTGATAAAGAATCCAAATACGTATTTGCTTCTAGTGAGATTCCAGTTGCGACTGCAGAACATGAAGAGGAAGAATTCGAGATTGTGCGTACGAAGCGATTCAGTCTAAAACCGATGGACAGCGAAGAAGCGATTTTGCAAATGAATATGCTCGGCCATAATTTCTTCATATTTACCAATGCGGAAACAAATCGCACGAATATCGTGTACCGTCGCAAAGACGGAAAATATGGGTTAATTGAAACAAACTAACAACAGTGCAATAAGGTCCGGCCCCTCTGTTCAGAGGGGAGTGGGACCTTTTTGTAAGTAGGCACATCCAGCGAATTCGCTGGGTTTTGTTTTTGTGAAAAAGGGTGTCCAAGTTGTCACTGTGGATAGTAAATGGTATCATTAATATTGGATAATTGTTTTTACTTTTGTGATAAACCGATGAAATAAGGAGCGTTCCATATATGCTTGGAGTATTGAAAAAGGTGTTTGATCCAAACAAACGCCAAATTAGCCGTTTAGAGAAAATTGCTGACCAAGTTGATGCGCTTGGTCCAGAGATGGAAAAGCTTTCTGATAGCGAGTTGCGTCAAAAGACGGAGGAATTTAAAGCACGATATCAGAAAGGCGAATCGCTCGATGATTTGTTAGTCGAAGCGTTCGCGGTTGTGCGCGAAGGAGCAAAGCGCGTCCTTGGGATGTATCCATATAAGGTGCAAATTATGGGCGGTATTGTGCTTCATGAGGGCAATATTGCCGAGATGAAAACAGGGGAAGGGAAAACGTTAACGGCGACGATGCCGGTGTATTTAAATGCGTTAACGGGAAAAGGTGTACATGTCGTAACAGTGAACGAGTATCTTGCAAGCCGTGACGCTACAGAGATGGGAAAATTATATGAATTTTTAGGGCTAACGGTCGGATTAAACTTAACCGGCATGTCCCGCGAGGAAAAACAAGCGGCGTATAATGCCGATATTACGTATGGAACAAACAATGAGTTCGGCTTTGACTATTTGCGCGACAACATGGTGTTGTACAAAGAGCATATGGTGCAGCGTCCGCTTCATTTTGCCGTTATTGACGAAGTGGACTCGATTTTGATTGATGAGGCGCGCACGCCGCTCATCATCTCAGGTACGGCGCAAAAATCAACGAAGCTTTATATTCAAGCGAATGCGTTCGTTCGCACGCTGCAAAAGGACGTCGATTATACGTACGATGAAAAAACAAAAAGCGTTCAATTAACTGAGGAAGGGATTACAAAAGCCGAGCGTGCGTTTGGCATTGACAACTTGTTTGATCTTAAGCACGTGACGCTGAACCATCATATTAACCAAGCTTTAAAAGCGCATGTGACGATGCATCGTGATGTCGATTACGTTGTGGAAGATGGAAAAGTCGTTATTGTCGACCCATTTACCGGTCGTTTGATGAGAGGACGCCGCTATAGCGATGGATTGCATCAAGCGATCGAGGCAAAAGAAGGATTAGAAATCCAAAACGAATCAATGACGCTGGCAACTATTACGTTCCAAAACTATTTCCGCATGTACGAAAAACTGGCAGGAATGACGGGGACGGCAAAAACGGAAGAAGAAGAGTTTCGTAACATTTACAATATGCAAGTTGTTGTTATCCCGACGAATAAGCCGGTCATTCGTGAGGACCGTCCTGATTTAATTTTTAAAACAATGGAAGGGAAATTCCGTGCCGTTGTCGAGGATATTGCTGAACGGCATGCGAAAGGACAACCTGTACTTGTCGGTACAGTCGCGATTGAAACGTCAGAGCTGATTTCGCGCATGTTAACGAAGCGCGGCATTCCTCATAACGTTTTAAACGCTAAAAACCATGCGAAAGAAGCGGAAATTATCGCCCAAGCAGGTCAAAAAGGCGCGGTGACGATTGCGACAAACATGGCCGGACGTGGTACCGACATTAAACTTGGTGAAGGTGTGCGGGAGCTTGGCGGATTAGCTGTCATTGGTACAGAACGCCACGAAAGCCGCCGCATTGACAATCAGTTGCGCGGTCGTTCTGGACGCCAAGGGGATCCTGGCGTATCGCAATTTTATTTATCATTAGAAGATGAACTCATGCGCCGCTTCGGTTCAGAAAACTTAATGGCGATGATGGACCGGTTAGGTATGGATGATTCGCAGCCGATTCAAAGCAAAATGGTCACAAGAGCAGTTGAGTCCGCGCAAAAACGAGTTGAAGGCAACAACTTTGATGCGCGCAAACAGCTTTTACAATACGATGATGTATTGCGCGAACAGCGCGAGATTATTTATCGCCAACGCTTTGAAGTGCTCGATACGGAAAATCTTCGTGACATTGTAGAAAAAATGATTCAATCCGTCATTGAGCGTGTCGTTAACGCGCATACGCCGCGTGAAGAATTGCCGGAAGAGTGGGATTTAAAAGGTATTATTGACTATGCGAATGCGAACCTTTTGCCTGAAGGTGATGTGACGATCAACGATTTGCGCGGCAAAGAGCCTGAGGAAATGATTGAGCTCATCTGGGAAAAAGTAAAAGCGCGCTACGACGAAAAAGAACAGCAAATTCCGTCAGAGCAAATGCGCGAATTTGAGCGCGTCATCGTTCTTCGTGCGGTCGACATGAAGTGGATGGATCATATCGACGCGATGGAACAACTGCGTCAAGGCATTCATTTGCGTGCCTATGGGCAAATCGACCCGCTTCGTGAATATCAAATGGAAGGGTATGCGATGTTTGAAAATATGATCGCGTCCATTGAAGAAGAAGTGGCGAAATATATTATGAAAGCGGAAATTCACAGCAATCTTGAACGCCAAGAAGTGGCTAAAGGGGAAGCTGTTCATCCTAAGGAAGAAGAAGGAGAAGTCAAACGTAAGCCGGTGAGAAAAGCTATCGATATTGGCCGCAATGATCCATGCATTTGCGGCAGCGGCAAAAAATATAAAAACTGTTGCGGAAGAAATGCATAACATTATATCATTCAATAGAAAGTGCCACTTGTTTTGTCATCTGGCAAAGGGATTGACGGCATGATAAAGCTAAGTAAGAGCAGTCATAAAGTGAGGGGGTGAACCTCTCACTTTGTTTTTGAGCAATAAAAAGTATGAATGTTAACTAACTTTTTTGTGCCAAACTAGCCTCGCTCCGAAGGGACAAGCACTTTTTACGCGTAAAGAACATTTGGCTTCGAGAGCGATTTGCGCCTCCTCCTCTTTCTTACGAAAAGCACCCATTGATTCTTGCTTGTTTTATCAAGTAAAATGAGTAAAGAGGTGAAGATATGATGATTGATTTAGTGGAAATTAAGCAAGACCTTGAGAAAATGGCTAAGAGATTAGCGGATATTAGGGGGTCTCTTTGACCTCGATGTGAAAGAAGCGCGCATTCGCGAATTAGAAGAGCAAATGGCAGCGCCTGACTTTTGGGATGACCAAAAAGCAGCGCAGACGGTCATTGCTGAAGCGAATGCACTCAAAGACTTAGTCGGGGAATTTAAGTCGCTAGAAGAGCGATATGAAAATTTAGAAGTCACATACGAATTGGTGAAAGAAGAACCAGATGAAGACTTGCACAGCGAGTTAGTGGCAGAAGCAAAAAAACTTGCCAAAGATTTTAGCGAGTTTGAGCTTCAGCTTCTTCTCAATGAGCCATATGATAAAAACAATGCGATTTTAGAGCTTCACCCTGGTGCAGGGGGAACGGAGTCGCAAGACTGGGGCTCAATGCTTCTTCGTATGTATACGAGATGGGCAGAGAAAAAAGGGTTCAAAGTCGAAACGCTCGACTATTTGCCGGGGGAAGAAGCGGGGATTAAAAGCGTTACCCTTTTAATTAAAGGTCACAATGCATATGGCTACCTAAAGGCGGAAAAGGGCGTTCATCGTTTAGTGCGTATTTCGCCGTTCGATGCTTCCGGCCGTCGCCATACGTCGTTCGTTTCTTGCGAAGTGATGCCGGAGTTTAACGATGACATTGAAATTGAGATTCGCCCGGACGAAATTAAAGTCGACACATACCGTTCAAGCGGTGCTGGCGGACAGCACGTCAACACGACGGACTCAGCGGTTCGTATTACCCATATCCCGACCGGTATTGTGGTGACATGTCAATCAGAGCGTTCACAAATTAAAAACCGTGAAAAAGCAATGAACATGTTAAAAGCGAAACTTTATCAAAAGAAATTGGAAGAACAACAAGCCGAGCTTGCGGAAATTCGTGGAGAGCAAAAAGAAATTGGTTGGGGAAACCAAATTCGTTCGTACGTGTTCCATCCGTATTCACTTGTGAAAGATCATCGTACAAACGTTGAAGTTGGGAACGTGCAAGCGGTAATGGACGGCGAAATTGACGTCTTTATCGATGCTTACTTACGTTCAAAATTGAAATAAACTAAGTAAAGTAATCGAGCATCTAATATCGTTTTTGGATATTAGATGCTTTTTTATGTATAAACTATCTTTAACACTTTACTACGTTATTTGGCTGTCATTTACTTGCTCAAACGCGCGTGCTATACTCTCATGGGGGGGTCGAGAATGAGAAAAAGAAACCAAGGATTACATCCAAAAATAGAAATGATCATGGAATATGTATACATACTGATCGGTTCAGCGATCGTTGCCGTAGCATTTAATGTCTTTTTATTGCCGAACCGTGTCGCTTCCGGTGGAGTGAGTGGCATTAGCACCATTTTGCACGCGACGCTTGAATGGCAGCCAGCATATGTGCAATGGGCGTTAAACATTCCGCTTTTTATCGCCGGTGTCGTATTGCTCGGTAAACAATTTGGCTTAAAAACGTTAGTGGGTACGCTGTTTTTGCCATTCATTGTTTACTTGACAAAAGATTTTGACCCAGCCACCCATGATCCACTTCTTGGTTCCCTTTTTGGGGGGATTGGGGTTGGCATTGGTTTAGGAATCGTGTTTCGCGGCAAGGCCTCGACCGGTGGAACAGATTTAGCTGCGCAAATTATTCATAAGTACACGGGATTGTCACTAGGGAAGTGCGTCATTCTCATTGACGGCTTAATCGTGTTAACGGCAGCGCTTGTATTCGATATTGAACAAGCGTTATATGCGCTCATCGGTCTTTTTGTTACAAGCAAAACGATTGACTTAGTACAAGTTGGCTTCGGCTATTCAAAAATGGCCATGATTATTACAAATAAGGAAAAGGAAGTACGGGAAGCAATTTTACACAAAATTGACCGCGGGGTAACAAAGCTATCTGGCTACGGCGGTTATACGGAGCATGAGCGTCCAGTACTGATGTGCGTCGTTGAACAAACAGAGTTCACGAAATTGAAACAATTAGTGAAAAGCATTGATCCATCAGCGTTTGTCGTGGTAATGGATGCCGCAGAAGTGCTCGGTGAAGGATTTAAGCGCGCGTAAATCGTCGAAACATCGGTTATAATAACGATATATGCAATTTTTTACTGGGGGGAGTTCGTTCATGAAAAAGAAACTGTTTGGTCTATTCATCGGTACAGCACTTCTATTAGCTGCCTGTGGCGGGGGAGACGAGGCTGCTGATAACAATAATAAAGATAGCGGTGGTTCGACGGCTTCAACAGCAGAACAGATCTTCCAGCAAAATTGTGCAAGCTGTCACGGTCAAGATTTAGAGGGAAAAATAGGACCAAGTTTGCAAAAAGTCGGAAGCAAATATTCGAAAGACGAAATTAAACAAATTATTGAAAAAGGTCGCGGTGGCATGCCTGGTGGCCTCATTCAAGGAGAAAACGTAGATAAAGTGGCCGAGTGGTTAGCGTCGAAAAAATAAAAGCGCAACAAAGTATCTGGTATCCGCTGCGGATACCAGATACTTTGTTTATAAGAAAGTTATAAATATGAAAAGCGAACAGTATAGTGCGGCAGCTAGCTGTCTTGCGACGAATCAGCTCGATCCAAAGCGACAAGCACGTTTGCAAGTAAATTCGCGCCGTTGTGTATTTCGGCTCGCAGCCAGTTTAAGCATCCATGCAATACTTGCTTAAAGCATGATTTGAAAAGGATGCTCGACACTATTCCTCTTGAGGATCACAATCACTTCTGCGGGTGAAGATCGTTCTTAACGGCCCTCTTTCGCGTGTTCAATAGGAATATTTACCTATGTTGGCTATCTGCTTTTCGGTTCGTGTAATGATTTTGAAATATAAATGTAAAAATAAATGGGCGCAAATAATGTTATAATGACTGTTGTGGAATTTTGTATAAATTGCACGACATAGCTCGAATGATGGCAGCAAAGATGAAAAAGCAAAATTAGGTGATATATATGATTGAAATGCAAGATGTATATAAGACATATTCCAATGGCGTTGTTGCGCTGAATGGCGTGAGTGTTCGCATTAAGCAAGGGGAATTTGTATATGTCGTTGGTCCTAGTGGCGCGGGAAAATCAACATTTGTTAAAATGATGTACCGCGAAGAAAAGCCGACGAGCGGATCAATTATGATTAACGGTGTAAACCTTGCGAAATTAAAAGATAGCAAAGTACCATTATTGCGCCGACATATCGGTGTTGTTTTCCAAGATTTTAAATTACTTCCTAAGCTAACGGTATATGAAAATGTAGCGTTCGCTTTGGAAGTAATTGAAGAATCTCCAAAGACGATTAAAAAGAAAGTAATGGAAGTATTAGACTTAGTTGGTTTGAAGCATAAGGTGCGTTCGTATCCGAATGAGCTATCGGGTGGAGAACAGCAGCGCGTTTCCATCGCTCGCTCAATTGTCAATTCGCCGAAAATTGTGATTGCAGACGAACCGACTGGGAACTTAGACCCAGAAACATCGTGGGGAATTATGGAGCTGTTTGAACAAATTAATGATCGTGGTACAACAATTGTCATGGCAACACATAACCGCGAGATCGTCAATACGATTAAGCGCCGTGTGATTGCGATTGAAAATGGGAAAATTGTCCGCGATGAGGCGAGGGGGGAATACGGCTATGACGATTAACACCCTCAAACGTCATATGCGGGAAAGTGTAAAAAGCCTTGGTAGAAATGGCTGGATGACATTTGCTTCGATTAGTGCAGTGACTGTAACGCTGTTACTCGTCGGCGTGTTCCTTGTGATCATGTTCAATATGAACCATTTTGCCAAAAACATTGAGGACGATGTCGAAATTCGAGTCTATATTGATTTAACAGCGACAGAAAAAGATAAACAAGCATTGCGGGCAAAAATTGACGCGATTCCTGAAGTAAAAGAAATTCAATATTCATCCAAAGAAAACGAATTGAAAAATTTAATTAAAAGTTTTGGTGAAGAAGGTTCATCGTTCCGATTGTTTGAGCAAGATAATCCACTCAGCGATGTCTATGTCGTCAAAACGGTAAAGCCGACGGATACGATGAAAGTAGCTAAACAGATCGAAACATTTAAGTTTGCGCATAAGGTCAAATATGGACAAGGTGAAGTCGAAAAACTCTTTAAAACGTTAAAAATTGCAAGAAATATTGGGTTAGGTTTAATTATTGGTTTGTTGTTTACTGCGATGTTTCTCATTTCTAATACTATTAAAATCACCATTTTTGCGCGTCGTCGCGAAATCGAGATTATGAGATTAGTAGGAGCGACAAACGGATTTATTCGTTGGCCGTTTTTTCTGGAAGGATTATGGCTTGGTGTCATTGGTGCGGTCGTTCCGGTTGTCTCTCTCTCGTTTGTATACTATAACATTTATGAATTTGTAAAGCCGAGATTAGCCGTTCCATTTATGCAATTGCTGCCGTTCAATCCGTTTATGTGGCAAATTAGCGCAGTCTTATTATTGCTCGGTGCATGCATCGGTGTATGGGGAAGTATGATGTCCGTTCGTAAATTTTTGAAAGTGTAATAGATGAAAAATAAGAAAGGGGAAACGAGGCCGTGAAGAGGAGAATGATGACATTAGCGGTCGCAACTGTGGTTGGTGCGACAAGTTTTTCGCCTCACTGGGCAGGTGCTGTAAGCAATCAAGACATTCAAGAAAAGCGGAATGAAATTAATCACATTCAATCAAAACAGTCTTCCGTGCAAAATCAAATGAACAAAGCAGATCAAGAGATTGAACGTCTGCAAACGCAACAAGCAAAACTGGCAGAAGAAATTAAAAAGTTAGATATGGCAGTGGAAGAAACGAGCGGAAAAATTCGCAGTTTATCGCAAGACGTCAATCAAACGAAACAGGATATTGAAGCGTTAAAACGGGAAATTGCGGAAGTACAGGAGCGAATCGAAAAACGAAATGAATTGTTGAAAGAGCGTGTTCGTTCATTACAACAAAGCGGTGGAGTTATTAGCTACCTTGAAGTGTTATTAGGATCACAAAGTTTCAGTGACTTTATTGATCGTGTAAGTGCCGTAACAACAATTTTTGAAGCGGACAAGCAAATTATTGAAGAACAAAAAGCCGATAAAGCACTTAAAGAAAAGAAAGAGAACGAGCTAGCGACGAAGCTTGACAATCTTCAAAAGGATTTAAAAGAGCTTGAACAGTTAAAGCAAACACTCAATAGTCAAATCGCGCAAAAAGATAAGCTTATGGCCAGCTTGAAACAAGAAGAACAAGAAAACCATGAAAAGAAAATGGCGCTTGCTGAAGAAAAAGAATTGTTAGCGAAACAAGAAGCGGCCATGAAAGCACAGCTTCAGCAAATGCTTGCGAAAAAGCAGGCAGAAGAGGCAGAAGCAAAACGTCGCGCAGCGGCTTTATCTAGTAGCTCTGGAGGCCATTCATCTTCGTATAGCAGCTCTAACAGCCATTCAACTTCATCAGCTGGCACAAACTTTTCAGCGAATACTCCGCCAGTGACAAGCGGCGTATTTATGAGACCGGCAAACGGCCCAATTACATCAGGATTTGGTCCACGCGGCGGTGAGTTCCATTACGGAGTCGATATTGGTAAGCGTGCACCAGAAGTTCCAGTCGTTGCAGCAGCAGATGGTTACGTGTTCCGTTCTTACTACTCTACAAGTTACGGAAACGTTGTGTTTATTACTCACCTCATTAATGGACAAGTCTACACGACGGTCTATGCACACTTAGAGGCGCGTCTCGTGAGCGAAGGACAGACTGTTAAAAAAGGACAAATCATTGGATACATGGGCAATACGGGGCAGTCTGAAGGTGCACACCTTCATTTCGAGCTGCACCGCGGTCCATGGAACCCAGCAAAATCAAATGCAGTAAATCCGCTTAATTATGTTAACTTTTAATAATTGATTAGCGGAAAAAAGAGTTTAAAAAATAGAAGTCAGTTTCAGCACGAAGGAAAGGTCATTACCATTTCTTTCGTAGTCAAAATCTCATAAAAACAAAAATCCTCCGACAATGGAGGATTTTTTGTTTTTAAAGGGCATATTTTATAAGTTTGGCAGATATAAAAGTAAAGACAACTTAGTACAAGGGGGGATGATGGATGAACTCACTTTGGCTTTTAGGTTTTTCTGCTTCTGCTATTGGAATGTTATCTGGTGGAGTGATTGCTTGGCTGTTTAAAGGTTTGCAAAAAGGAATGCCGACCATTTTTTCCATATGTAGTGGAATGATATTTGGACTGGTCACAATGGAAATTTTGCCTGAAAGCATAGAAATTGGAGGCTGGTTTGTCCCTATTGCCGGATTGATTTTTGGGTATTTTATTTACAAGCAGCTAGAAAAGGTTTCTCATAATGTGATCATTATTACAAATGACGCTAAAAAAGACTTATTCGTACATTCTGGTCTATTTTTAACATTCAGTATTGCCCTGCATAATTTTCCAACAGGCATCGCACTTGGAGCAAATACTCACGCTTCATTGACTAAACCAATGATGACTACGATCATGCTTCATAATATTCCAGAAGGTATTGCTGTTTTTACTCCCTTGCTGATGGCTGGGTTTGGAATTCTCAGCATCGTACTTGGGGCTACCGTAGCCTCTATCCCCGTAGGAGTTGGAGCCTTCATAGGAAGCAATTATGGAATGGGTCTTCCTTGGCTAGTAGCGATGATTATCTCATTGGCGATGGGAGTAATGCTTTCAGTGACGGGGAAAGAAATTTTTGGAACAGCTTTACGCACATCTACAAAAATATACTGTGTTATCATGGCTGGAATCGGTTTTGTATTCATTTCATTTTACTTATTTCTTTTGTAAAAAACTTTACAAAAAAAGGTACACGTTAAGTTGTTCCCTTTTTTGTATGTCTTCTCTAAGAATCATTTAACAGATGTTTAAAAAAGTGATCCATATATTGTTCTTTCGGAAAATTTTTATGAAAAACGATGCTATTTCATTTCATTGGTAAATAACCTATTTTCATTAAAAAAATATTTCCTAAACTTGACAAAAAACTGAATTTAAAATATTATACATACATATGAACATATGCTCATATATAATAAGGTGAGGGGAATCATTAATGAAGACCGAAGACCATTCTTTCTTAAAATCTGAAACAGTTGAACATATATCGCAAATATTTAAGGTATTAGCCGATCCAACAAGAATTAAAATTCTTTATTTGTTATCGCAAGAAGAGTGCAATGTAAATCACATTGCAGAAGTGTTGGAAATGTCTCAATCAGCCGTTTCCCATCAACTTAGTATGTTACGAAGTCTGAGACTAGTTAAGTATCGCCGTGAAGGAAAAACACTGTTCTACTCCTGCGATGACGAACACGTTATTTCATTATTAAGGCAAGCTATTGACCATTCTGAACATCATTAAGGAGGCGTTTGACAGTGCATAGTCATCACCACCATCACTCTCACGACCACCATGGTCATCACCATCACCACGGACACCACCACGATCATGGCAGAGAAGGGAATAAAAACGGACTTACGATCGCACTTCTTATTACCGCTGGAATTATGTTGTTAGAGTTTTTTGGAGGTTTAATCACCAACAGCTTAGCCCTTCTTTCTGACTCTGGTCATATGCTTAGTGATGTCAGTTCACTCGCTCTTAGTCTAGTTGCAATTTGGTTTGCAACCAAACCAGCCTCCCCTAATAAAACGTACGGCTTTTATCGTTTTGAAATCTTAGCGGCTTTATTTAATGGGGTTACCTTGTTTGTTATCGCTGGATTTATCGTATGGGAAGCCATTGAGCGTTTTTACAACCCGCCAACCGTAGCTAGCGGCTCTATGATGCTGATTGCGTCCATTGGTCTTTTTGCCAATCTTTTAAGTGCATGGGCGTTAATGAGAAAAGGGGATGTGAAAAATAATGTCAATCTTCGTAGTGCCTATCTTCACGTTATCGGTGACGCTTTGGGTTCCGTAGGCGCTATCATCGCTGGGTTTGTTATGTGGCTCTTTGGTTGGTATGTAGCTGATCCCATCATTTCTGTTCTGGTTGCCTTATTAATCTTGAAAGGCGCTTGGGGAGTGATTCAACATACGGTTCACATTTTGATGGAAGGAACGCCCATTACCATTGATCTAAATGAAGTAAAAGAAGCCTTAGAAAATATCGAAGGAGTGGTTGATGTTCACGACCTTCATATTTGGACGATTACATCAGGATTGGATTCATTAAGTTGCCATATTTTGATTGAAGATCATCAAGACAGTCAAAAGGTTTTACAGGAAGCGATCCATTTTATTGAGGAACACTTTAAAATTCAGCATACAACCATTCAAATTGAAACCTCTCAAATCCATCACAGGGAAATGAAGGTTTAACGAAAAATATGACCAATATAGAGCAAGGATGGTACCTTGTTCAATATTTTTGGAGAGCTCAAACTAATAAACGATAAAAGTTTCCCTTGACTAAAATATTTTCTGATGTACAATTCATTTAGGTAACATTTTCATTGCTCTTACATATATCTAGTTTCTAAGTGTAGGAGCAAATTTTTTTATTCTAAAAGTTTCCTTGACACAAAATATTTAGTGTAAACCAATGATGAGGTGATCATCGTGAGTGAAAATATAAAAAAACCGCCGTTAGCTGTTGAGAAAGGTTGGAGAAAGAAACGGACACAACCCACTTTACCCGAAGTGTATAGAAGTTTGCGTATACCAAAGACGGGGTCTTGGATGAAAAAGTTTCTAGCGTTTGCTGGACCAGGATACTTAGTTGCCGTGGGGTATATGGATCCGGGAAACTGGGCGACTGATATTGCAGGAGGTTCCCAGTTCGGGTATACGTTACTTTTCGTGATTTTGCTTTCAAATTTAATGGCAATATTGCTTCAAGCCTTAGCTAGCAAGTTGGGAATTGTAACGGGAAGAGATTTGGCACAAGCTTGTCGCGATCATTACAGCAAGCCTGTAGCAATAGCTTTATGGGTTTTATGCGAGTTAGCCATCGCGGCTTGTGATCTGGCGGAAGTGATCGGTTCGGCAATCGCGTTGAATTTGTTGTTTGGAATTCCATTAATATACGGAGTTATTATTACAGCTGTGGATGTACTGGTTGTATTGTTATTGCAGAATAAAGGGTTTCGTTATATTGAAGCGTTGGTAATTATTTTAATTCTAACTATTAGTGCTTGCTTTGCGACTGAAATCTTTCTTTCTAAACCAGATGTCGGCGGCATATTGGAGGGATTTGTTCCAAGCAAAGAGATTCTTGACAATCCAGCAATGCTCTATATCGCCATCGGTATTTTAGGTGCAACCGTAATGCCTCATAATCTTTATCTGCATTCTTCCATTGTGCAGACACGGCAATACGAACAAACCAGTGTGGGGAAACGACAAGCGATCAAATATGCCGCTTGGGATTCAACTATTGCACTCTTCTTTGCTTTATTAATTAATGCATCTATCCTTATTGTTTCTGCTGCTACATTCCATAAAGCAGGAATGAAGGATGTCGCGGAGATTGGAGATGCTTATCACTTGCTTGCTCCACTGCTTGGGACCACACTTGGAAGTATTTTATTTGGAGTTGCTTTGTTGGCCTCTGGTCAAAACTCAACATTAACAGGGACCTTGGCCGGCCAGATTGTGATGGAAGGGTTTCTAAACATTCGCCTTCCTGCTTGGTTAAGAAGGCTTATCACTCGATTGATTGCCATTGTTCCGGCTGTCATCGTAACTGCTCTTTATGGCGAAAGCGGAACGGCTCAATTGCTTATTTTGAGCCAAGTAATTCTTTCTTTACAGCTCTCTTTTGCGGTTGTTCCTCTTGTCCAATTTACAAGCGATAAAAAGAAGATGGGAGAGTTCGTAAATCCATTATGGTTGAGCGTTCTTGCGTGGATGGTAGCTATTGTGATTATCAGCTTAAACGCATATTTATTGATTCAGACTTTCTTTGGCTAATGAACTGATGGTTTCAATTACCTATTATAAATATCGTCATTAAGTCCAGCTGAATTAGGCGGTGGAGTTCGCCATAACCGTTTTTATGCCCAATGACTCCTGCTAGAGATTTCTCTGGCAGGAGTCGGTTTATTATGTTGAAAAGATTGTGATAAATGTATAGTGACTGACGTTATTTAACTATCGTCCTCGTTAGTCAATTAAGTTAAGCAAGTGTAATTTATCTTTTATACGGCGGCAGTTAGTATACGTAACGTTTGACTGTTTATCGTCAATTCAAATGCTGACAGGACGAATGACTGAGTTTTACTACAATGAAAACGGTCAATCGATTCGCATGAACGTGAAAAATAGTGTCAATTCTTCTTTCTTCAGCGTGTATCAATCGTATGATGACGCAGGAAGATGAACGGGTCAGCATATTGTCTGTGCCGCTCGCTGTGCTTGATTTCAACTATACGTACGATGCGGCGGAGAACTCACAAAATTCTTAAGGCAAGACGCCCATTTTTAACACTGCGAATGAAGACGAAGGTTTCATCTGCGGCGAGGACACCTGCTCTAAGATGACAAATGCCAATACGAACGGGATGGAGAGGCAACCGACTGAATCAGGTTGTTTCTCACTTTTGTACATAGAAGTCAAGCCACTTAAGAAAAGAAAAAAATGTAAATCTAAAATAGCGATTTGAATAAAATAGCGTTCACCGCTTTACTTTAATGTTGTCTTATTTTAAATATAATATTACGAAATTATCGAATAAATAATGTTTATACCGTAAATGTGTAGATTGAACGGATTGCTGATGTTAGAACAGAATTACAATATTAAAATATTTATGCATTTTTTGATTTCAAGCAAATAATCTGTTTTTAAATGAGAAAGCTTGAAAAATCAATATGTTTAACAATGTCTTTTTTAAAACTATTTTTGTCTCTATACAAAATGGATTGCATGAAACCGCCTCCTAATGACTAAGAGGCGGTTTTTCTTTAGGCAAAAAACGATCAAAAAGTCAGTTGATAAAAGAGTGACTATCACATGTTCCAAATGATTCAAAACATTACCTGAACTCGGAAAGGATACAGCCATAAAGGTGCTGCAAAGGGTTAATCGCTGAAGATGAAAAAACTGTTCAAAAATGAGCAGTTTTTTATTATTTTCTATTTACAAATTATTCCTTAAAAATAAATTAATTTTTTAAGTAACTAAAAGATAATAGTTGATAAAGAACGATAATGGGCAAGAGACGTAAGAGGGTAAAATAGAAGATATATATGTAATATGTAAATGAGTTATTGCTTTTTAGATAAAAAAGACATATGTGTTCGAAATGATTAGTAATTTTAAATTAAGTACAAATGACATTTATTTTACTTATACACCTAGACGAAAAAGTATAATTTTTGTAAAATTATATTAATTAAGAACAATTTTATTATTCATAAAAATGCATAGGGGGGATTTCGATAAGTGTAAAAGATAGCTGTAGCCAATAAAGGATTTTACCAAATTTTTTATTATGGGGGTAAATTATGAGGAAG
This sequence comes from Thermaerobacillus caldiproteolyticus, assembly GCF_015326725.1. Lineage (NCBI taxonomy): Bacteria > Bacillati > Bacillota > Bacilli > Caryophanales > Anoxybacillaceae > Thermaerobacillus > Thermaerobacillus caldiproteolyticus. The sequence continues at coordinate 2,769,364 of NZ_CP064060.1, read as the reverse complement.
AAAAAATTAGTTAGTGTTTTTTTGTCACTTATGATAACTAGCAGTCTGATGGTAGGGTGTAATGGTGGATCCCAAAATAATGGAACTAGTTCGTCAGGCAATAATGGCGGAGGAGACGATATCATTAAAATCGGTGCTGATCTCGAATTGTCTGGTGGAGTAGCTTCATTTGGACAGTCTATTGCTGAAGGTTTGGAACTTGCGCTCGAGGAAATTAATAAAGAAGGCATTAATGGAAAAGAGTTGAAACTAGTCAAAGTAGACAATAAATCTGATGCAGCAGAAGCTACTAATGGTGCAATTAAACTGATTAGTCAGGATCAAGTTAAAGCAATTATTGGGTCAGCAACAAGCACAAATACGCTTGCTCAAGTCCAAGTGGCGCAGGATAACAAAATTCCGTTAATTACACCTACAGGAACGAATCCTACTATTACAAATAAAGGCGGCAAAGTAAATGACTTCGTATTCCGAACTTGCTTCATCGATCCTTTCCAAGGTACGGTAGCCGCTAAATTTGCGATCAATGATTTGAAGGTAAAAAATGCAGCTATACTCATTGATAGTTCTAGTGATTATTCAAAAGGGCTTGCTGCTTCTTTTAAAAAATCATTTGAGAAAGACGGCGGAAAGATTGTAGCGGAAGAAGCCTATGTGGCAAAAGACACCGATTTCCGTGCTACTCTTACACGTATTAAATCTGCTAATCCGGAATTTGTATTCTTGCCTGGTTATTATGAAGAAGTAGGTCTTATTGTGAAACAAGCACGTGAACTTGGTCTTAAAGTTCCTTTTATGGGCGGTGACGGCTGGGATTCTCCAAAGCTTGTTGAAATTGCTGGAAAAGAAGCTCTAAATAATACATTTATTACAAATCACTATTCTTCTAATGATCCAGATCCTAAAATTCAGGAGTTCGTAAAAGCGTTCAAGGCAAAATACAACAAATCTCCAGATGCGTTTAACGCACTTGGATATGATACGGCGTATTTCCTTGCTGATGCAATCAAACGCGCAGGAAGTGCAGATCCGGTAAAAATCAAGGAGGCTCTTGCTAAAACGAAGGACCTCTCCCTCGTATCAGGAACATTGACTCTTGATAAGAATCATGATCCAGTTAAATCTGCAACAATTCTTGAATATAAAGATGGTGAGCAACAGTTTAAAACAAAAGTGAATCCATAATACCATCTAATGGTATGAGTCGAATAGGGGGCATGTCCCCCTATTCAGGGTTTTAATAGCTTAATAGCTTTAATCCTTCGAAATGAAAACAGTACTTCCTAAGGAGAGTGCAAATATGGAACTCATTCAACAGCTAGTTAACGGGATATCTCTTGGCAGCATATATGCGTTGATCGCTCTCGGATATACGATGGTGTACGGAATTGTTAGGCTGATTAATTTTGCTCATGGCGATGTGTTTATGGTTGGTGCGTTTGTCGGATTTTATGCGATTACAAGTTTAAATCTAGGGTTCTTCCCAGCGCTTCTATTGGCTATGGTTGTATGTGCCTTATTGGGCGTAATTATTGAAAGAATTGCTTATAAGCCTTTAAGAAACGCCACAAGAATTGCAGCTTTAATCACTGCAATCGGGGTTTCGCTTTTTATTGAATACGGGACGATATATGTACGAGGTGCTCAGCCAGAAGCATATCCAAGTACACTGCTCCCTGATAAAAGCATTGAAGTATTTGGCGTGACCATTAGCAGTCAGTCATTATTGATTCTTTGTACTTCCATTGTATTGATGATTTTACTTCAGTTAATCGTTCATAAAACGAAAATAGGAAAAGCCATGCGTGCTGTTTCTTATGATTCAGAAGCAGCGCGACTAATGGGGATTAACGTAGATAATACAATATCCGCAACCTTTGCAATAGGATCCGCGCTGGCAGGCGCTGCGGGTGTCATCTTCGGTATTTACTATATTAAAATTGAGCCACTTATGGGCATTATTCCAGGTTTAAAAGCCTTCGTAGCGGCAGTATTAGGAGGTATCGGTATTATTCCGGGTGCTATGGTCGGCGGTCTTGCCCTTGGTGTGATTGAAGCACTAGTAAGCGGACTTGGTTATTCTCTCTGGCGTGACGGAGTGGCTTTTATCGTTCTTATACTTATTCTTATTTTCCGACCATCAGGCCTATTTGGCAAAAATGTAAGAGAAAAAGTATAAGGAGGATAGAAGTTGATGACTACTTTAAAACGGATCAATGGATTTTGGATTTCTTTTGTGTTAGCACTTGTGTTTTTTATCGTGGTTCAGTTATTAATATCAGGAGGAATGTTAAATACTTTTTATATTAATACACTGTTTTTTATGGCTATTAATATCATATTGGCAGTCAGTCTTCATCTCATCATTGGTATTACAGGCCAGTTTTCAATTGGGCATGCAGGGTTTCTTGCAGTGGGCGCCTATGCCTCTGCTATTATGACAATGAAACTGCAAATGCCGTTTGCACTTTCTTTACTGGTCGGCGGTATTGTAGCAGCGGCAGCGGGGCTTCTAATTGGCATTCCTAGCCTTCGGCTAAAGGGGGATTATCTGGCGATCGCTACGCTTGGTTTCGGAGAAATCGTACGAATCATCTTACTAAACGTTGATTATGTTGGCGGCGCCAGCGGTATGACAGTAACCCATCTAACAAGTTGGCCGTGGGTATTTGCCTGCCTGCTTATTACCATTATTGTCATTGCAAACTTTACAAACTCCACTCATGGCCGTGCTTGCATTTCTATTCGAGAGGATGAAATTGCTGCGGATTCAATGGGGATTAATACAACGTACTATAAAGTCGCCGCGTTTGTGATAGGTTCTTTTTTTGCTGGTATTGCCGGAGGTCTTTACGCCCATAACTTTTATATTATTCAGCCGACGAATTTTGGTTTTTTGAAGTCATTTGATATTTTGATTTTCGTCGTGCTTGGGGGATTAGGAAGCATGTCTGGCGCGGTCATAGCTGCTATTTTGTTGACAATTGTTTCTACGTTCCTTCAGGATTATCCAGAGACTCGGATGATCATATATAGTTTAGTACTTATATTGGTCATGATCTATCGTCCAAAAGGGTTGTTAGGTACCCGAGAATTGACTTCATTCTTCAGGTTAGGCAAAGCGGTTGAAGGGGGAAAACAGGGTGAAAACAAACAAACCGTTGCTTAAAGCCAATAATGTTGGAATTCATTTTGGCGGCTTGAAAGCATTGTCTGGTATAAATGTTGAATTAAATGCGGGAGAATTGGTTGGGCTGATTGGACCGAACGGTGCAGGTAAAACGACATTTTTCAACCTGCTGACAGGTGTATATGAACCGACAGAAGGAAGTATTGTACTTGATAATGAAAAGTTAAACGGTCTGGCACCTTACAAAATTACACGAAAAGGGATTAGTCGTACGTTTCAGAACATTCGACTGTTCGGTGAACTTTCCGTACTTGATAATGTAAAGGTTGCCTACCATTCTCTTGCTCGTCATTCCATTTTTAGCTCCATTTTTCGCTTGCCTTCTCATTTTTCTGGCGAGAAAGAAATAGAAGAAAAGGCTATTGAGTTTTTGAAAATTTTCAATCTTGAGAGTTTTATGTATGAAAAAGCAAAAAATTTACCATACGGACAACAACGTCGTTTAGAAATTGCAAGAGCTCTTGCGGCACATCCAAAATTGTTGTTGCTCGATGAGCCGGCAGCCGGAATGAATCCGCAGGAAACCCGAGAACTGATGAATTTGATCGCTTTTATAAGAGAAAAGTTCCAATTAACGATTTTGCTTATTGAGCATGATATGTCTCTTGTTATGGGAGTATGTGAACGAATTTACGTGCTTGATCACGGACAGCTCATCGCACATGGGACACCTGAAGAGATCAGAAATAATCCTAAAGTGATTGAAGCATATCTAGGAGAGGAGGTTTCGTAATGCTAAAGGTAGAAAGTATCGATGTATTTTACGGAAATATTCAAGCGTTAAAAGGTGTTTCACTTGAAGTACAAGAAGGAGAAATCGTCACATTAATTGGAGCAAATGGCGCTGGCAAGAGTACGCTGCTAAAGACGATTTCCGGATTGTTAAAGCCGAAACATGGAGACATTTTATATGAGGGGCAATCTATTGCAGGCAAAGCAGCACAGATGATTGTAAAACAAGGAATTTCTCATGTTCCAGAAGGTCGTCGTATCTTCGCCAATATGACCGTAGAAGAAAACTTAGAATTAGGTGCTTTTTTAAGGAAGGATAAAGATGGGATTCGACAGGATTTCGAGAAAGTGTATCAACTATTCCCACGACTCCACGAACGTAGAAAGCAACTTGCCGGAACCTTGTCGGGAGGAGAGCAACAAATGCTGGCCATGGGCCGCGCATTAATGGCACGTCCGCGTCTCCTTCTGTTAGACGAGCCATCTATGGGACTAGCTCCTTTGTTGGTCAAAACGATCTTTCGGATCATTGAAGAGATTAATTCATTTGGAACTACCATATTGCTAGTTGAACAAAACGCGAATATGGCACTTTCTGTGGCGGATCGGGCGTATGTCATTGAATCTGGCCGTGTTGTTTTGTCCGGTTCAGCAGAAGAGTTAAACGCTAGTGAACAAGTAAAGATGGCGTACCTTGGAGGACATTGATAACAAACAAAAGCAAGTTTTTTATGATTTCGTCTTACTAATTTCTTAAAATAGTGTTTCGATTTTGGAGGAAAAGCCTGCAGATCACGGATATGAAGTGATACAGGAATGAGAATTGAACAAATACTAATTTTCCAAGAATTAAAACTAATAGAACAAGACAACTAAATAGCAAGAGAAGGAGTAAAGTAACCAAATATCGCTGTTGTTTTTTGAATATTTTTTCTACTCAAAATATAGTTCTAGTTCTTATCTTTTGGTTCTAATGCCAATACGGCATTCATAAAGATTTTTAACGGAATCGAGGTTTACGAAGTAATTCCAAAATAATTGATGGATTTCACTGAATTTTGGACAGACTTGTCCAGTAAAGCAACTTTCCTTTTTTAACAAAAAATATGGGCTTTGCTGTACGAAAGGATCCCAATCCTAACATAGAACGAACAATAAATGGATGATTTTGTTTCACTATGTTATCGAGATATTTCATTTTCCTTATTTGGATGCCTGCTGGCATCCTTTTTCTTTCTTCAACTCTTCTATTGGTACAGGGTAAGCTGGGTTTTTATCGACTGTAATGACACGAGGTGTAGAGACATGAGAAGACCGCAAAGCAGTCTTTAAGAAGCGCCTTGCAGCTTTTTGGTCTCTTGTTTTGCTTAGGTAAAAATCAACGGAGTTTCCTTGGGAACCCGCTGCACACGATACAAGTGCTTTCATTTCCCTTTTACCGTGATATAGGTTTCATCTATTTTTCACAAGTCATTCGCTTGCTGGAGATGACGATGGATTCTCTTATTCAATTGGGGTCCGTATGGATGAACCCAACTCATAATGGATGTATGCTCGATTGACCAACCTCGTTCTTCCATCATTTCCACAGGAGCACGAAAGCTCCGATTGTGCCGTAAGTACTATCCCATCACCTTTAACAAAATCATATCAAGTTGATCATGCTTCCACTTGCACGAATTTGTCACCCCCTTTTTTTAGATTAGTAGTATCAGTATGTCCGAGTTTCGGAGATTTTTTGCATAACTGTACTTTCTGGCTGAATAAGATGACAGTAAGGCATCTTTTTGTCAGTTTACGGTTTGACGAGCATTGTAAAGGGGGGGAAGTATGTCAAGTTACATATATCCTAAGTTATCATCCGATCAGATGATTTCTATCATCAGAAATGGACTTCAAAAAACAAAAATTCCCAAGAAGATTATCGTTGTTGGCGCAGGGATGGCAGGACTGGTCGCAGCCTCTTTGCTTAAACAAGCTGGACACAATGTGACGATTCTTGAAGCTTCTGAAAGGGTGGGAGGACGGATCTATACGTTGCGATCCGATTTTAGAGATGATCAGTATCTTGAAGCGGGTGCGATGCGTATTCCTCATACTCATTTTTTGACTTTGGAATATATAAGAAAATTCCGTCTTCCGATTAATAAGTTTATCAACAGCACTCCTAACGACATTATCTATGTTAGAGGAATCAAAACTCGTTTAAAGATGTATGAAAGAAACCCTGACATTTTGGGCTTTCCGGTAGCCCCGCATGAAAGGGGGAGAACTGCTACGCAGTTGCTTCAATACGCAATTAAGCCCGTGACAGATTTTATTAACCAAAACCCACGAAAGAATTGGCCTTTAGTCGTAAAAGAATTGGATAAATACTCGATGGACGCTTATTTGAGATATAACCCGTTTGGAACCACGTTATCTCCGGCTGCTATCGAGATGATCAAAGTACTTCTTTCACTGGAAGGATTTCCGGAACTTTCTTTCCTAGAAGCGTTACGCGAACTGATGATCTTGTTTACCCCTAATATTGTCTTTTATGAGATCACAGGCGGTAACGACCAACTTCCTAAAGCATTTGTTCCTCAATTGAAAGATAATATCATGTTCGGACAAAAGGTGAGGAAAATTGTGCAGCACAACAATCAAGTAACCATTCATTCTGTCCATACAAGAATCTTGGAGCCATTTCAAATCACCGGTGATCTTGCAATTGTGACCATTCCTTTTTCAATCTTACAATTTGTAGAGGTTGAACCACGTGATTCTTTTTCTCACAACAAATGGAAGGCGATTCGGGAACTTCATTATGTGGGCTCTACGAAGACCGGCATTCAGTTTAAAAGCAGGTTCTGGGAAAAGGAAGGCATGTATGGCGGGAAAACTGTTTCTGATCTTCCTATTACGTATACTCAATATCCGAGTCATGGCCTTGGTACAACAGAAGCGGGGGTTATTTTGGCTAGTTATACATGGGAGGATGATACTATACCGTGGGATAGTTTGAGCGATGAAAACCGTTTGGAATATTCATTAAAAAACTTGGCCATCATCCATGGTAAAGAGGTATATCGTGAGTTTGAAACAGGAACGAGCCACAGCTGGGTCCGGTATCCGTACTCTGGTGGAGCTTTCACGATGTTTAAACCAGAACAGGCGACAGAACTATCTCCCTATATTTCCTCTCCCGAAGGAAGAGTTCATTTTGCTGGAGAACATGCCTCATCTACCCACGGTTGGATCCAAGGTGCAATCGAGTCCGGAATACATGTTGCCTATGAAGTTAATGACTTACCAAGAACTTTCTTTCAGTCCTGATTAAATATAAATAATAAAGAGGGGAATTGGTGTAGGAAACATTACTGCGTATAATTATACTTTTATGCGGTTTGCACAGAACAAAAACTTACAACGATTCACATAGCATAATTCTCGTTATCGATCGTCATCTTATTGCGAATTCCCATTTACGTTAAAAGAGTGACAAGTTTTTATTTTGCTGAATAGTGAGAAAGGGAGAATGCTATGCTAACAAACGATTTAGATTTTCGATTAGAATCACGTTTGAAAGAACTTTATGAACAACATAAAGAGCGAGCAAAGAAAATCGATTGGGGCTATCATGAGTTTTTACCATGGGATAAGGGAATGGATTTTAAAAGAGTTCCTTGGGATGAAAGTCAAGTTACTCTGCCTTCTGGTGTGATTACTGCTATTGAAACAGCTTTATTAACAGAAGTAAACTTACCATGGTTTACTACCTATCTATCCGAAACCTTTAAAGGATCCCTTTCTGTGATTACAGATTTTATCCATACATGGACTTCGGAAGAAGATCAACATTCTGATTTATTAGAAACTTACTTGTTGCTTACTCGAAATGTTGATCCTAAACGATTGCATGAATTAAGAAAATCAGTCGTTGAAAATGGATTTACGACAAATTTCCATACACCCATTGAAGCGATGACATATACGACGTTACAAGAGCTTGCAACGATGGTGTTTTACAATAATGTAGCCAAGGTGGCAGGTAAGCATGATCCAGAACTTGCTACGTTATTACGCCGGCTTGCTAAGGATGAAACTCTTCATTATGCGTTCTATCGGGATGTCATTCGGGCGCATTTGGAATTGGAACCTAATTATTGCTATCACATTGCCAATGTGATCATGAATTTTAAAATGCCTGGTGCTGTTATGCCTGACTTTGAAAATCGAATGGCTGTCATCGCAAAAGAAGCGAATTATGGTCCGCTTCAATATTTTGATCAAGTGCTTGATGTCATTGTTGATTATTGGAGATTAAAAGACTTACGACCAATTGCACCTCTAGCTGAAAAAGCAAGAATCGAAATCTTAGAGTATCATGCAAGACTGAAAAAAATACGCGATAGATTTTCAAGGGGCAACTAATTCATATTCTGAAACATGCAGATGTACAACATGGTTTCGGTACGAAGATCATTTACTAGAAATATAGGACATGATTACAGATTATGATACGATGCTAAAACGTTAATAGATTCCTTTCGATTTTGGACAGACTTCACCTCTTGTGGAAGTTGTCCTTTTTTCAGCATATGCATCATTTCCATCCCGTTCAGGATTTTGAGTAGCTGTTTGAACATAGCACAGACTCGTTGTCTTGTTCTATGATATGTTTAGATATCGAATTTTCCTTATTTGGACATCTGCTGGCAGCTTAGCTTGCCGCCTTTGTCGATAAGCTGAGAGTGTAGACAAATGGGGTTCAGACAACGAGTTTGAATCCTATTTTAATGTGCTCTAATGTTTTCTTCGAAAGGGTACTTTTCAAGGAAGAGAAAATAAATAATTCTCTTGCTTCTTAGTTGAGAAAATAAACATAAACGTGTAAACTGATATTGCATGGATGATTTATTTTATACATAATATGTACAAGCAATCCATATGATGATAATAAAAGGCATCGCACGGCACGTTGTGTGGTGCCTTTCCTGTATGGTGTAGGGTGAGGAGGAGAAGAGAGTGAACAAGAAAACGACAGCAATGTTAATGGCTTTATCCATGTTGGTTGGGGCAGGCGGGACGTATGCCGGTATGCAGCTAGTTGACCGGGATGCGGGTGATCACATGTCGCTTATCCAACCGAAACAGGATGCAAACAAAGCAACAAAAAGCGAGGAGGAAGAGTTAAAGAAAGTTGAACAAGCGTACGAGTTAATTAAAAATCGCTATGTCCAAAAAGTCGATCATCAAAAATTAATTGAAGGCGCGATTCAAGGGATGATTGAAACGCTCAATGACCCTTATTCTGTGTATATGGATGAGGAAACGGCACATCAATTCACCGAATCATTAGATTCTTCCTTTGAAGGCATTGGTGCCGAGGTGAGCATGATTGACGGAAAAGTGACGATTGTCGCTCCGTTTAAGAATTCACCAGCAGAAAAGGCTGGACTGAAACCAAACGACCAAATTATTAAAGTGAATGGAGAAAGTATTGAAGGACTCGATTTATATGAAGCGGTAATGAAGATTCGCGGTAAAAAAGGGACGACCGTTCACTTGGATGTTCTTCGTCCAGGTGTGAAGGAAGTATTAAAAGTAAATGTTGTCCGTGATGAAATCCCAATCGAAACAGTATATGACTCCATGAAAACGTACAAAGGGAAAAAGGTTGGGTATTTGGAAGTAACGTCATTCTCAGAAAATACGGCACAAGATTTTAAAAAGAAATTAAAAAAATTAGAAGATGAAAAAATTGAAGGATTAGTCATTGACGTGCGTGGTAATCCAGGAGGATATTTACAAAGCGTCGAGGAAATTTTAAAACAGTTTATTCCGAAAGATAAGCCATATGTACAAATTGAAGAGCGCGATGGTGATAAACAGCGCTTCTACTCTGATTTAGCAACGAAAAAACCGTATCCGGTTGTCGTGTTAATTGACAAAGGAAGTGCTTCCGCTTCGGAAATTCTCGCAGGGGCTATGAAGGAAGCAGGAGGCTATAAGCTTGTTGGAGAGACGACATTTGGAAAAGGAACCGTTCAACAAGCGATTCCAATGGGCGATGGCAGCAATATCAAACTGACACTTTATAAATGGTTGACTCCTGATGGGCATTGGATTCATAAAAAAGGAATCAAACCGGACGTAGTGGTGCAACAACCGGAATACTTCTACGCAAGCCCAATCCATATTGAAAAAGAACTTGTTTACGATATGAATAACGAACAAGTAAAAAGTGCTCAGCAAATGTTAAAAGGTCTTGGTTTTGATCCGGGACGTGAGGATGGTTATTTCAGCCAAAAAACAGTAGAAGCTGTTAAACAATTCCAAAAAGCAAACAACCTTCCGGTCACCGGAAAGATTGATAAGGCAACAGCGGAATTGCTGCAAACGAAAGTGCTTGAAGCAATTCGTGATGACAAAAATGATGAACAATTAAAGACAGCAATGAAAGTACTTTTCCAATAATCCAAACAAAATGGGCTGATCCGTATGCGGATGCAGCCCATTTTTATTTTACGAACACAAATCGTTTTTGACCAAGATAGTTGAGAACGGTATAGAGAGCCGTGCCAAATAAAATGGCAATATCGTTCGTATAATGCGGAGGTACAATGGAAATGGTTGTCATTGTCCAATCTGCGATTTGTTTCGCGAGGCGATAGGAAACAAAATAGCACGTCATGATGACGATAAGAAAGCGAACGGCGCTATCGGCAATCGGAGCGTTGCTTTGAAAGGTGAAGACACGATTTAAAATGTAACTAACAATAGCGCCGATCGTATTGCCGATCAATGTTGCCCACCAATAGGAAAAGTGGGCAAGATGGAGAAGCATATACATCGAAGACAGTCCAACCGCCGTATTCATCAGCCCGACAAGTAAAAAACGAAAGAAGGGGTGATTCATGATTTCACCCTTTCTTTTTCATGGAATGAAGGAAGGGATAACTCGTGTTCCATTTGTCGAGAGTATAAATTTTCTTCAATCGTAAACCGCGGTCGTCTCTTTACCTCTTGATAAATTTTTCCGATATATTCTCCAATTAAGCCAATACTCATTAATAGGAGTCCTCCTATAAACCAAATCGAAATCATTAACGATGTCCATCCGGATTCCGCATGTCCTAATAATTTGACGATCAGGGCGTAAATGCCGGCTGCACTGCTGAGGAGAAACGAAAGAAAGCCGATGAATGTAATAAACCGAATCGGTGCAACGCTAAATGATGTCATTCCGTCAAAGGCAAATGCCAGCATTTTTTTGAGCGGGTATTTCGATTCTCCAGCGAATCGCCCTTTTCGGTCGTATAGCACCTCGGTCGAGCGGAATCCAAGCAAGGGAACAATTCCGCGTAAAAATACATTTGCTTCACTGTAACGGCTTAATTCTTCCAACGCCCGTTTGCTCATTAAGCGAAAATCCGCATGGTTATAAACAAGATGAATACCCATTTTTCGCATAAAACGATAAAAGCCTTGAGCGGTCGCTCGCTTGAAAAAGGTGTCTGTTTTGCGGCTGCGGCGCACTCCGTATACAATGTCGTACCCTTCCCAATATTTCACCACAAACTCACGAATAACAGAGACATCATCTTGTAAATCCGCATCAATCGAAATGACGCAATTAGAATAGTTTTTTGCTGTTTCAAGCCCGGCCAGAAGCGCTTTTTGGTGTCCGAAATTACGCGATAGTTTTAAGCCTGTTACAAACGGATTAGTTTCGCTTTCTTTTTCAATGAGCGACCATGTTCGGTCACGACTACCATCGTCTACAAACAAAATTTTGCTTTCGGCTGCGATGAGATGTTCGTCCAATAAGTCTTCCAATACGGCGGTTAATTGTTTGGCGGTTTCTAGGAACACTTCTTCTTCGTTATAACATGGTACAACAATCGTTAATACCGGCTTTTTCACGATAGTTTCCCCCTTTACTCCACTTTATATAAGTAAATCTTCCAGACGGATTCTGAGTCTTCAAATGACTTCATCAAGCGAAGATGGTTTTCTTTCGCATTCATAATCGGAACAGAAGAAAAGATATAGCGTCCTCCCATTTTTTTAAAGACGTCCGTGTTGATGTCAAGATGGCGAATCTTTTTATGAGACGTTTTTCGAAAATCGTAATGCTTGCCTAGTTCTGCTGAGAAAATATACACCCGATTGCCCCAATGATCGAAGTAATCTTTGAGTTCTGGACTTTTATCGAGCTCTTTCGCAATAATTTTTCGGAACTCGTGCTTGTAAGAAAGCGGGTAAAAATTGTTGTACGTATCGAGCGTGTAAAAGCCATTATATTGCGCAATCGCCGGATGAAGCCCGATGCTGGCGACCCGGTAGGAGCTTTGTGGTTGTCCGATATAGTCTTTAATCTCTTGGAACAAATGCTCTGCGTAAAACTCCTTAAATGATGGAGTGCCAATGATTCGATAACGAATTTCTTCGTTAAAGCCACAGAGCAAGAGAATTTGCAGGACAAGGGAGACAACGACAAACCGTCTCCATTTTTCTCCTCTTTGCCAGAGAATCCATAACGCAATCGCAAAATCCAGATAGATGACAAGCGGGCGTAAAAAGTGAAAGCGAGCGAAATTAAAAGTGTTCAGCAACGAAAATCTTTCCTTGAGCGGCTGCCACCCTTTGTAAAACCAGAACGCATACCAGACGGATAAGACGAAATTTAAGACAAATAGAAATAAAAACTGTTTTTCTATTTTCTTGTTTTGTTTGGCGATGACAAAGGCAAATGCAATGAAAAGCACAGGTAAGATAATGAAGGTATGCAATGTCATCACATGGGTATGTCCAAGTAAATAATTTTTAAAGACAAGGCGAACCGTGTGCCAAAAACCAAGTTTGGAAGATACAAACTCGTTTCGGCTTGTCGGTTCTTCTCCGAACAGCAGTGAGTAAACGAGACGATATTCAATGGCTAGAAACAGTCCCGTCATAAAGGCGATACTCCCAAGGAACGGGAGATTCCATTGTTTTTTGACGATGACATCGCGCAACCAAAGTAATGCCATCGCCGTTAAAAAGAAGAAAAAGCCAAGGACAAAACTTGCATAAAACGGAAGAAGGGCAAGAACGAGCCACTCTTTCCATGACGCTTGTCGATTTCGAATGGTTAAAAACGCCCAAAGCGCAAGCGGCATCCCGAGTGTACTTAGCATACCTGATGGCCAAAAAGGGGTAAGGGCAAACGCGAGAGCTGCCCCGACGCGAATGAGATAGGCCTCTTGTTCTGTCAAAAAGTGTCGTTTTAGTAACAAATACATCCCAAGAAAGGCGAACACTCGTGTAATCGTCTGGCTAAGGGCATACGCAACCATTGAAGGAAACAGGGCATGGAGCCAGACGATGCCGCTAAACTCCGTGCCAAAGGCGTTGCGGGGCAGACCATTAATGACTTGTGGAATCGTGGCATTGAGCGGTCCAAACAACTCTCCGCTTTTTGTCAGCACCTTATACCACGCAATATTGGAATCTAAGTTATCATGAACGCGAATATGAGCGTTTTCTCCTAACAGATAAAGCGGAGAGAGATAAAGAGCTAAAAGGAGGACTGCGATCCATATGGCTATTTGTTCTTTGTTTTTGACTTGTTTGTTACACGGTATCATTGTTCTCCGCTCCTTCTTGTTTAAACTTAGTCAAAACGGCATTTATTATAAGACAAAATGATTAAAAAACAATAAAAAATTTATTAAGAAAAGTAAAAGGTAGCGAGATGAATTCTAGTGGAAAAAAGAACTCCCTTCCCGCTGTGCGCTAGCAAGCGGAAAGGGAGAACGAAACGATTTTATGCAAATAAACTCATAATGCGGCTAAGACCGCGTCGTTTTGGTTTTTTTCTGCTGTTTTCTTCATCGAGGGAGCGGTCGTGATTGACTTTTTCGAGAAGAGCCAGCCGTTGTTCTAATTCGTGAATGTAAGTAGTGAGCTCATCAATTTCTTGACGGTGTTGCAATAGTTGAAATGAAACGACTTCATCGGCTTTTTGATCAAGTTGGCGCTCCATGCGCTGGAGGCGTGAGGTGAATTTGTCGAGTTGCGGTTGGACGTAAGTGGTGAAAAACGCTTCGGCAGAGAAGGCATCTTTTTCTTCTATATCGATGATATCGCTGTCTTCTAGAGCGGCTCCATGTTCAAACTTAATTTGTTCTAACAATGCCAGTGTTTCAGCATCAAATACATAATGACCGGCTTCATTTTTTGAGCACGGAATGTTATATTTTTTCACCCAACGTTGAACCGTTTTCGGCGATACCCCAAGGCGTTTGGCGACGTTACTTGTTTTTAGCTCCATAGCTTCCTCCTCCTTTTTCTTCTTGCTTATATCATTTTTCCATCGAGTGCTGATTTCCTTTCGGCTTGACAAAACTAGTGCGGATTCGGCAAAGAAAGTGGTCATCTCGAACGGTTCGTCAATTGTTGGCAAGAGGCGTTGAAAAAAATTCCTAACAGTCATAGGATTTACGACAGCGATTTGATAGAATACAAGTAGATTGGCAGAATCGTGAACATAGCGAGGTGATAGGGAATGTCCGCGTGGGTGTTAGAAATAATCAAAGGAATTGGTCGGTTATGGATACAACCTCTTTTCTATTATGGAATTTTGTTGGTGCTTTTTGTTGGATGGCGCCGGGTAAAAAAAGAGCGAAGTCATTTTCATATTCGTGTGTATGATTGGTTTCATGAAAGCAAATTTTTTTGGCGTAGCGGTCTTGGAATCGGCGTTGTTATTTCGTTTGTGACCGTTGTTGTCGGTGTGGCGTTTCCGCGGGATGCGGTGATGTTGCTCGCTTGGGTAACGATATTGCTTGGGCTGACGGTACAAATGAGGTTGTTATCGCCTGCTTACACGATCGGATTGACTTTTTTTGTTGTTAGTTTTTTAGCTAGATATGAAGGAACAAAATCATTTTTTACAGCCAATTTTCCTGGACTTAATGAAACGAATTTGCCAGCGTTAGCGATATTGCTAGCGTTGCTTTTAATGGCGGAAGCGTGGTTGATTTTACGAAATGGGGCTGTAGGGACATCTCCACAATTGACGAAAAGTAAGCGTGGGTTCATCGTCGGGGAACATTGGGCACAACGGCTTTGGTTTGTGCCGATACTGCTTCCGGTGACGGGGGATGCGCTTGTTCCTCCATTTTCGTGGTGGCCGCTGTTTCCGGGAGGGAATGACACGTATTCCCTCATGCTTGTCCCGTTTTTCATTGGCTTTTCCCAGCATGTTCAAGGAATGAATCCGCATCGATCGATTCACTTTACGGGGAAACGTGTCATGCTGTTGGCACTTGTGACCAGCATTCTGGCCGTGGTAAGCTACTGGTATGTGACGTTAGCGATTGCCGCGGCAGCTGTAGCGTTTATTGCGAGAGAATGGTTTGCGTTTTCCCAGCATGTTCAAGACCGTTCCCAGCCGCCTTACTTTTCGCAGCGCGCGAACGGGCTGGTAATCGTAGGGATCCTTCCGAAATCGAAAGCGGAGAAGATGGCACTTCAAATTGGTGAAGTGATTGTGAAGGTAAATGGAATGCCAGTGAAAACGGAAGAAGAGTTTTACAGAGCATTGCAGCGGAATCGCGCGTTTTGCAAGTTAGAAGTGTTGGGAGAAAACGGAGAAGTTCGCTTTGTGCAAGGAGCATTATATGAAGATGAACACCATGAACTTGGTTTATTGTTTGTGCAACAACGAAAAAAATGGGCCTCTGAAGCCGTCTAAATAAGGAGTTTTGGCGATGTGGTTTATCATTGCGTTAATTGTGCCATGCTTGCTAGTTCTTTTATTCACACGTGTGACGTATAACCATTATGTCGGTACTCTGTTAACGGTCGCTTTATTAGTGGCTTCTTATGTGAAAGGGTATACGGATGAATTACATGAAATTTTAGCTGATATTGTGTCCACGACCGTCGGATTTTTGTATGCAGAAAAGATGGTCAAAAGGCTAAAAAAATGAAATGAGAACGTGCCTTCGAATACGGAAGGCACGTTTTTTTTGTAACGATTGGATTTTTTGGAACGAATATAAGTTCGCTTTTTTTGTGCATCTTTTCTTTCAATATGCTACAATGAGAGTTAAGATGAATGAGAATAGGAGGCTTTGCATGTGGGAGAGCGTTTTGAGTTAGTCTCAACCTATCAGCCGCAAGGCGATCAACCAAAGGCGATTGCCAAATTAGTAGAAGGAATTCGAAATGGTGTGAAGCATCAAACGTTGTTAGGGGCCACAGGAACGGGAAAGACGTTTACCATTTCCAATGTCATTAAAGAAGTCAATAAGCCGACGCTTGTGATTGCCCATAATAAAACATTAGCGGGGCAATTATATAGCGAATTTAAGGAGTTTTTTCCGAACAATGCGGTGGAGTATTTTGTTAGTTACTATGATTATTATCAGCCGGAAGCATACGTGCCGCAAACGGATACGTACATTGAAAAAGACGCAAGCATTAATGATGAAATCGATAAATTACGACATTCGGCGACATCGGCGCTGTTTGAGCGGCGCGATGTCATTATTGTCGCGAGCGTATCGTGCATTTACGGTTTAGGTTCGCCGGAAGAATATCGCGAGCTTGTCGTGTCATTGCGTGTAGGCATGGAAATAGAACGGAATGAACTGTTGCGTCGCCTTGTCGATGTGCAATATGAACGGAACGATATTGACTTTCAGCGCGGAACGTTCCGCGTGCGCGGCGACGTTGTTGAAATTTTT
The DNA here is from genome assembly GCF_015326725.1 of Thermaerobacillus caldiproteolyticus. Lineage (NCBI taxonomy): Bacteria > Bacillati > Bacillota > Bacilli > Caryophanales > Anoxybacillaceae > Thermaerobacillus > Thermaerobacillus caldiproteolyticus. The sequence continues at coordinate 2,752,717 of NZ_CP064060.1, read as the reverse complement.
CCAGCTTCGCGCGATGAACATTGCATTCGCGTTGAATTTTTTGGTGATGAAATTGATCGCATTCGCGAAGTGGATGCGTTAACAGGAGAGATTATCGGTGAACGGGAACATGTTGCCATTTTCCCAGCATCCCACTTCGTTACGCGCGATGAAAAAATGCAACTGGCGATTCAAAATATTGAAAAAGAGCTAGAGGAACGGTTGAAAGAATTGCGTGAGCAAGGAAAACTGCTAGAAGCGCAGCGTTTGGAACAGCGGACGCGCTATGACCTTGAGATGATGCGGGAAATGGGCTTTTGCTCAGGTATCGAAAACTATTCCCGCCATTTAACATTGCGTCCGCCGGGGTCGACGCCATATACGTTGCTTGATTATTTCCCTGATGACTTTCTTATTGTGATCGACGAATCACATGTGACATTGCCGCAAATTCGCGGAATGTATAATGGGGACCGGGCGCGCAAGCAAGTATTGGTGGATCATGGATTTCGTTTGCCATCAGCACTTGATAACCGCCCGTTAACGTTTGAGGAATTTGAACAAAAAATTAATCAAATTATTTATGTATCGGCAACACCGGGACCATATGAATTAGAGCATAGTCCTGAGGTCGTTGAACAAATTATCCGCCCGACGGGACTGTTAGATCCGACGATTGATGTTCGTCCAATTCAAGGGCAAATTGACGATTTAATCGGGGAAATTCACGAGCGCGTCAAACGAAATGAGCGTACGCTTGTGACGACGTTAACGAAAAAAATGGCGGAAGATTTGACGGATTACTTAAAAGAGATTGGCATTAAAGTGGCGTACTTGCATTCGGAAATTAAAACGCTTGAGCGAATTGAAATCATTCGTGATTTGCGTATGGGCAAATACGATGTGTTGGTCGGCATTAACTTGCTCAGGGAGGGGTTAGATATCCCGGAAGTATCTCTTGTGGCAATTCTTGATGCCGATAAAGAAGGATTTTTGCGTTCCGAGCGCTCGCTGATTCAGACGATTGGTCGTGCTGCCCGTAACGCGAATGGGCATGTCATTATGTATGCTGATACGATTACCCAGTCCATGGAAATCGCAATTAATGAGACAAAGCGGCGTCGTGCCATCCAAGAAGCGTACAATCGCGAGCATGGCATTGTGCCGCAGACGATTAAAAAGGACATTCGCGATGTAATTCGTGCGACGTATGCTGCGGAAGAACAGGAAACGTACGACGCAAAGCCGAATTACAGCAATCTCACCAAAAAAGAGCGAGACAAGCTCATTGCCAACTTAGAAAAGGAAATGAAAGAAGCGGCCAAAGCGCTTGATTTTGAGCGAGCAGCCGAGTTGCGTGATTTAATTTTTGAGCTAAAAGCGGAAGGATGATCGCAATATATGGCTAAGGATAAGATTATTATTAAAGGAGCAAGAGCTCATAATTTAAAAAACATTGATGTAGAAATCCCACGCGATAAGCTTGTCGTGTTGACAGGTTTATCCGGATCGGGAAAGTCGTCGCTTGCCTTTGACACAATTTATGCGGAAGGACAGCGGCGCTATGTTGAATCGCTGTCCGCTTATGCGCGTCAATTTTTAGGGCAAATGGACAAGCCGGATGTTGATGCGATTGAAGGGTTGTCACCGGCGATTTCCATTGACCAAAAAACGACGAGCCGTAACCCGCGCTCAACGGTTGGAACGGTAACGGAAATTTATGACTATTTGCGCCTGTTGTTTGCCCGCATCGGGCGCCCGATTTGCCCGGAGCACGGGATTGAAATTACGTCGCAAACGATCGAGCAAATGGTGGATCGAATTTTAGCGTATCCGGAGAGGACGAAAATTCAAATTCTCGCACCGGTCATATCAGGGCGAAAAGGAACACATGTGAAAACGCTCGAAGAGATTAAAAAGCAAGGCTATGTGCGCGTTCGCGTTGATGGAGAAATGCGTGAGTTGACCGAAGACATCGAGCTTGAGAAAAACAAAAAGCATTCCATCGAAGTAGTTGTGGACCGAATTGTGGTCAAAGAAGGAATCGCTTCACGCTTGGCGGATTCGCTTGAGACTGCATTGAAGCTTGCAGATGGTAAAGTGATTATTGATGTCATTGGTGAGGAAGAATTGTTGTTCAGCGAGCACCATGCGTGCCCCTATTGCGGTTTTTCCATCGGCGAGCTAGAGCCGCGCATGTTCTCGTTTAACAGCCCGTACGGAGCTTGTCCGGATTGTGATGGGTTAGGAGCTAAGTTAGAAGTCGATCCAGATTTAGTCATTCCAAACGATGAATTAACATTGCGTGAGCATGCGATTGCCCCTTGGGAACCGCAAAGCTCGCAATATTATCCGCAATTGCTAGAAGCGGTCTGCCGTCATTACGGCATTGACATGGATGTACCAGTGAAAGATCTGCCAAAGCATCAGCTTGATAAAATTTTATACGGAAGCAATGGGGAGAAAATTTATTTCCGTTATGAAAACGATTTTGGACAAGTTCGCGAGCAGTACATTGAATTTGAAGGGGTCATTCCGAACGTTGAGCGCCGTTATCGCGAGACAAGCTCCGATTATATTCGCGAGCAAATGGAAAAGTACATGGCGGATCAGCCATGTCCGACATGTAAAGGAAACCGGTTGAAAAAGGAAAGCCTAGCCGTATTTGTTGGCGGCAAACATATTGGAGAAGTGACAGCACTTTCGGTTACCGAAGCGCTCGACTTTTTCCGAAATTTACAATTGAGCGAAAAAGAAATGAAAATCGCCAATATGATTTTGCGTGAAATTATTGAACGCCTTGGCTTTTTAAACAACGTTGGTCTCGACTACTTAACGTTAAGTCGTTCGGCGGGAACGCTTTCGGGCGGCGAGGCGCAGCGTATTCGCTTAGCGACCCAAATCGGTTCTCGTTTGACAGGCGTGCTCTATATTTTAGATGAACCGTCCATCGGTCTTCATCAGCGCGATAACGATCGCTTAATTGCGACGTTAAAAAGTATGCGTGATATCGGCAATACGCTTATTGTCGTTGAACATGACGAAGATACAATGCTTGCGGCCGACTATTTAATTGACATCGGCCCGGGGGCCGGCATTCATGGTGGGCAAGTTGTGTCCGCAGGGACGCCGGAAGAAGTGATGAACGATCCGAACTCGCTTACCGGACAATATTTGTCAGGGAAAAAATTTATTCCGCTTCCAGTTGAGCGACGCAAGCCTGACGGACGTTGGTTAGAAATTGTCGGCGCGCGGGAAAATAACTTAAAAAATGTATCGGTGAAAATTCCGCTCGGCACGTTTATTGCGGTAACAGGTGTGTCGGGCTCTGGAAAAAGTACGCTTGTCAATGAAATTTTGCATAAAGCATTGGCGCAAAAACTGCACCACGCTAAAGCGAAGCCGGGTGAACATAAAGCGATCAAAGGTATTGAGCATTTAGATAAAGTGATTGACATTGACCAGTCGCCAATCGGTCGAACGCCGCGTTCCAATCCTGCCACATACACAGGAGTATTTGATGATATTCGTGAGGTGTTCGCCGCAACGAACGAAGCGAAAGTGCGCGGGTATAAAAAAGGCCGGTTTAGCTTTAATGTCAAAGGTGGAAGATGTGAAGCGTGCCGCGGCGACGGAATTATTAAAATCGAAATGCACTTTTTGCCGGATGTATATGTACCTTGTGAAGTGTGTCACGGCAAACGTTACAATCGCGAAACGTTAGAAGTGAAATATAAAGGAAAAAATATTGCCGAAGTGTTAGAGATGACAGTTGAAGATGCGCTCCAATTTTTTGAAAATATCCCGAAAATCAAACGGAAGCTGCAAACGATTTATGACGTTGGCTTAGGATATATTCAGCTTGGTCAACCAGCAACGACTCTCTCTGGCGGGGAAGCTCAGCGTGTGAAATTAGCGTCGGAATTGCATCGCCGTTCTACAGGGCGCACGCTCTATATTTTAGATGAGCCAACAACCGGATTGCATGTCGATGACATTTCTCGTTTGTTAAAAGTGTTGCAGCGATTAGTCGATAACGGCGATACCGTTCTTGTCATCGAGCATAACCTTGATGTTATTAAAGCAGCTGATTACATTATTGACCTTGGTCCGGAAGGCGGCGATAAAGGTGGACAAATCGTCGCTACGGGAACACCGGAAGAGGTTGCTGAAGTGGAAGGTTCTTATACAGGAAAGTATTTAAAACCGATTCTTGAGCGGGATCGCAAGCGAATGAGAGCCATGTATGACACGGCGGGGGTGTAATACCCGCCGTGCTTTTTTTTAGAAACTTTTTGCCACCCATGTCGTATATAAAAAGCAAAGGGGGAAACGACGATGAATTCAAATAAAGTGCTTGCTTCGTTATGTTATTTTAGTGTCTTTTTTGCCGGGTTTATTTTTCCGATTATTGTGTATTTCGTCAGCGATCGTGTGGAAGTAAAAACGCATGCGAAAAAAGCGTTTCTTTCTCATCTTATCCCGTTTGCCACGATTGTGCTCTTTGTGATTATGGGCATCTCTATTGGAATTTTTCATCAAGGTGGCGCGGTTGACGCAATGCCAGGTCTTGTATTAATAGGGATCATTATTGCGGGGATTGTTAATATGATTGTTGTGGTTTGGAACATTATTAAAGGGATTCAAGTCTTAAAATAACGGTGATGGAGGGATACGCGCATGGAGGAAAAAAAGCGCATATTAAAAATGGTGAAGGAAGGAATGCTAACGGTAGAAGAGGCGCTTACATTGCTTGAACAATTAGAGGAAGGAAAAAAAAGTGGAGATGCTGCGTTTTTAACAACAGATGTTCAGTTTACCGATACAAAGCAAGATTCTGTCAAGTCGTCATCGTTAAAAGAAAAGCTATTCGACTTCTTGGATACAACGGTGAAAAAGATCAAAGACTTAGATCTTCATTTCGGTACTGCTTTTGAAGTAAGACATATTTTTCAGCAAAGCGATGCCTCTTTTGGAGCCATTGATGTTCATATCGCCAATGGCAATGTAAAGGTAGTGCCATGGGATCAAAGGGATGTTCGTATCGAGTGTGAGGCAAAAGTATATCGGGCTGAGTCATTGGAAGCAGCGCGGCAGTCCTTTTTGCGGGAGGTATTTTTTTCAATCGAAAACGGATATTGCCGATTTTCCGTTCCGAAGCCATTCATGAAAACAAAGGCCACTGTTTACATTCCAGAGACTTATTATGATCATGTAAAAGTGCGTTTATTTAACGGTGATATTCACGCGGATCGTTTGCAAGCAAGACAGCTTCGTGCGAAAACGGTCAATGGTTCGATTGCGCTTCATCGCCTCATTGTTGAAGAAGCGGAGTTGGAAACGGCAAACGGCTCCATCTCTCTTTTGCAAAGCACAGTGCAAGATATTGAGGCTGAAAATGTTCATGGCCTTATCGAAATAAACGGAACATACAAAAACGTGCACTTGCGCACATTTAGTGGTACGATGATATGTAAGAATGAAGGGAAAGAAGGGACGATATATACTAAAACCGTAACAGGAAATACGAAATTATTCGTTCCAGCAGACGCTCGTCTAGAAGGGGAGATAAAGACGAATCTCGGCAGTTTATCGTATGACCATACCAATCTCGTCATTGTTGAAGAAAAGCATGAAGCAGCACAAAAGGGGCTGCAGTTTGTAAGCAAGCAAACGGAACAACCACTGTTACGCGTTTATGCCGATTCCAAAACAGGTTCGATTTCATTACAATCCATTGGAGATGATAGTATATGAAGCAACGAGTGACAGTCATAAGAAGGAAACATTACTTTTCCGTGATTTTTTCATGATGAACTGGCTGATTAGCATTCTTGTGAACACAGTTTTATTGATGGCAATTGATGGGTATTTTGCCTCGATCCACTTTAGCGGAGTGGGGGCTGCGTTCATTGCGAGCCTCATTCTTTCCATTCTCAATATATTTGTACGGCCGATTTTAATCCTTTTGACATTGCCGGTTACGATTCTTACGCTTGGATTATTTTTCTTTGTGATTAATGCAATAACGTTGATGATGACTGCCGCTATTATGGGCGATGCATTTGAAATTGGTGGATTTGGAACGGCACTGCTTGCTTCCATCGTTCTTTCCTTTTTCCATTTGCTCATCCAAAAAGCAATTATCGAACCATTGCAGCGCAGATCGTAGTACAAAGGTGAGACACCTGAATCGGTGCTCACCTTTTTCATCATTATATCTTTTTTCCTTTCTTGAGAAGGGTTGTCTAATTAGAAACAAATCTGCTGGTTAAACCAACTTCTTCGCTGACATGTGACGAGTGATCGCAGGTGCAGAGTCTGGAAAATAGCCTTCCTTCGGCTGCCTCTTTTGTGTCAAATAGTCTTCGCCCTCGAAGTGCAAGCACTTTTGTGGACGAAGAACGTTTGACCATTGTGGAGCTAGGATGGTGACGTTTCTCTGTTTGCACACAGGATGTGGGCAAGTTTTAGGAGAACTTGGGACGCTTATTCTTTTCTTATTGTCTCCCATTCAATGAAGGGAGGAAAAGTGCTAAAATGGAAAAAGACGAGGAAAGGAGAGGGCCGACATGCCGAAAGTGCGTACAAAAGATATTATTGACCAATTTCAATTGGAATTGATCAGCGGCGCTGAAGGAATTCACCGCCCGATTACGACGAGTGATTTGTCGCGTCCAGGGATAGAAATCGCTGGATACTTTGCTTATTATCCTGCTGAACGCATTCAATTATTAGGAAAAACAGAGCTTTCTTTTTTTGAAACGTTAAGTCCGAAAGAGAGAAAAGTGCGTATGGAACGACTTTGTACCGATATTACTCCCGGCATTATCGTGTCGCGTGGGTTAGAGATACCACAAGAGCTTATTGAGGCTTCTGAAAGGCAATCTGTTCCTGTTATGCGTTCCACGATGAAAACGACACGCCTTTCAAGCCGTTTGACGAACTATTTGGAAAGTAAACTAGCCCCAACGACAGCAGTGCATGGTGTATTAGTGGATGTCTATGGGGTTGGTGTTTTGATCACTGGAAAAAGCGGCGTTGGAAAAAGTGAGACGGCGCTTGAACTTGTTAAAAGAGGGCACCGGTTAGTGGCGGATGACTGTGTGGAAATTCGCCAAGAAGATGAAGGTGTACTTGTGGGAAGCGCTCCTGAATTAATTGAACATCTTTTGGAAATTCGAGGTTTAGGCATTATTAATATGATGACATTATTTGGAGCTGGAGCCGTTCGGACGCATAAGCGCATTTCGTTAGTGATTGATTTGGAACTTTGGGATCCAAACAAACAATATGATCGCCTCGGACTTGAGGAAGAGAAAGTCAAAATTATTGATACAGAATTGACGAAGCTGACGATTCCTGTAAGACCAGGGCGAAATCTTGCGGTCATTATTGAAGTAGCAGCGATGAATTTCCGCTTAAAACGGATGGGCATGAATGCAGCAGAAGAGTTTTCAGCGCGTCTAACAGATGCGATTGAGGATGGAGACCATGATTATGAATAAAAGATAGGAGGTAACATCAATGGAGACAACGATTCAACCGTTAGACCGCGTGTTTTTGCATCTAGGCCCGATCACCATTTATTGGTACGGTGTCATTATCGGAACGGGAGTGCTTCTTGGATTATGGTTAGCGACGCGGGAAGCAGTGCGGCGAGGGTTACCAAAGGAGACGTTTGTCGATCTTGTCCTATTTGCTGTACCAATTGCGATTATATGTGCGCGTACATATTACGTTATTTTCGAGTGGGACTATTATTCAAAGCATCTTTCTGAAATTCCAAAAATTTGGGAAGGGGGGCTGGCGATTCACGGTGGGCTGATTGGAGCGATTGCCACAGGAATCGTTTTTGCCAAAGTGCGTGGTTTATCGTTTTGGAAGCTGGCGGATATCGCGGCACCAAGCATTATTTTAGGGCAAGCGATCGGCCGTTGGGGGAATTTTATGAATCAAGAGGCACACGGTGGTCCGGTGACGCGACAGTTTCTTGAAAGCCTGCATTTGCCGGATTTTATTATTAATCAAATGTATATTAACGGTCAGTACTATCACCCGACGTTTTTATACGAGTCGGTTTGGGATTTCATCGGTTTTTTACTTTTACTAGCGCTTCGAAACATCAATTTGCGACGTGGTGAGTTATTCCTTAGTTATCTTATTTGGTATTCGATCGGCCGCTTTTTTATTGAAGGAATGCGAACGGACAGTTTAATGCTAACTGCTCATCTTCGCATGGCACAAGTGATGTCGATTGTGCTTATTCTCATTGCCGTCAGTCTATGGATTTTTAGAAGAGTGAGAGGGCTAGCCAAGGAGCGTTATACAGATTAGAAAAGGGGAGAAGAGCTATGCTTGGAACGCTAAAGCGGGGTATCATCGTCGGGTTGAAAACGACATGGACGCTTGGAAAAGTCATTTTTCCGATTACCTTGATCGTATCAATGTTACAGCATACTCCGATTTTACAATGGGTGATTGAATTCGTCACCCCACTAATGAAATGGATTGGTTTGCCCGGCGATGCGGCGATTCCCCTTGTGTTAGGGAATTTGTTAAGTTTGTATGCGGGGATCGGAGCGATTTTAACGTTAGACTTGACGGTAAAAGAAGTGTTTATTTTAGCTGTGATGCTTTCGTTTTCTCATAATTTGCTTGTTGAATCGACCGTAGCGGCAAAAACCGGAATGAATATTGCTTTAACGGTATTGGTGCGCCTTGCATTAGCGATCGTTTCTGCTTTTTTTATCCATCTTTTTTGGCAAGGCGGAAACGAGATGGCTCAGTACGGTTTTATCTCCAATTCTCCTGAACAACTCACGAGTTGGAGCGCAATCATCATCGCTGGTGTCAAAAAAGCGTTTCTTGGCATCGTTCAATTAACAATGATTGTCATCCCGTTAATGATCGGTATTCAATTATTAAAAGATTTAAAATGGCTTGACGTGTTTTCACGTTGGATGGCTCCGGTGACAAGAGCGCTGGGAATGAAGGAAAATACATCGATGACGCTTGCTGCGGGGCTTTTATTTGGGCTTGCGTACGGAGCGGGTGTAATGATTCAAGCAGTAAAAGAAGATGGAGTGTCAAAACGAGATTTAACGCTAGTGTTTCTTTTTCTTGTTGCGTGTCATGCGGTGGTGGAAGATACATTGCTGTTTGTTCCGCTTGGAATTCCAGTATGGTCACTTTTATTGATTCGCTTAATCACCGCGATTATATTGACGATGATAGCTAGTTTTACTTGGAATCGTATCGCACAAACTCGAAGGAAGGAAGCTGCTTTATGAATATTCGTACCGTGTTATTTGATTTAGATGGAACGTTAATTGATACGAATGAACTGATTATTCAATCTTTTTTGCACACGTTAGAAATGTACTATCCGGGGAAATATAAGCGTGAGGACGTATTACCGTTTATTGGTCCACCGCTTTACGATACATTTGTAGCGTTGGATGAGGAACGGGTACAAGAAATGATTGATACATATCGGGCGTTCAATCATGCGCAACACGATGCCCTTATCAAAGAATATGAAACCGTCTATGAAACAATTCAAACGCTTCATGCAAAGGGATTTAAATTAGGAGTGGTAACAACTAAAATACACTCGACCGCTTTGATGGGACTAAAGCGAACGAAACTAGATTCGTTTTTTCATTGCGTCATCGGGCTTGACGATGTGAAAAAGGCAAAGCCAGACCCAGAACCGATTTTTAAGGCGCTTTCGGTGCTGCAATCAACACCAGAAGAAACGGTGATGGTCGGCGACAATTATCATGATATTTTAGCGGGAAAACATGCAGGAACAAAGACGGCAGGAGTGGCATGGACAATTAAAGGACGAGAATACTTGGAGCAGTATGAACCGGATTTTATGTTAGAAAAAATGAGTGATTTATTGAACATTTTAGGAGTGGAATAGGGCGTGAGGCGGACGACGAAGTATCCGGTGTCAGGAGCGAATTCGCTTTGGCAGATTTATAAGACTGTATCATTTTGGAAAGTCATCAAAAATTTCATCGTTATTCAAATCGGGCGCTATACGCCGTTTTTGCCGCTAAAAAATTGGCTGTACCGTACGTTTTTACACATGGAAATTGGCGAAAAAACAGCGTTAGCGTTAATGGTGATGCCGGATATTATGTTTCCGGAAAAAATTAAAGTCGGCCGTAACTCGGTCATTGGGTATAATACGACTCTTTTAGCACATGAATATTTAATTGATGAATATCGGCTCGGTGATGTTGTCATCGGCAATGAGGTGATGATTGGCGCCAATTCGACCATACTCCCCGGCGTTGTTATTGGTGACCGCGCTGTAGTGGCAGCGGGAACGGTCGTGCATAAGGATGTGCCGGCTGGCTCCTTTGTCGCCGGCAATCCGATGAGAATTATTTATACGAAAGAAGAGATGGAGAAAAGAAAAGGTCATTCCAATAAATAGCTTGGGTCTCCCGCCTGCATTCGTGTAGAGGCGGGAGACCAGTTTCTTATTTACTGAGCGATCTCCACAGTTCCTTCGGTTAAGTAGGGGGATTTTAATATCGAATTCCTTCTCAAAATCAATTCCTTTCCCGCTTTTGTTCGACTTTGTCAGGGAGCTTTCTAGATAAAGGACTCACCTCTTTATTTTGGAGATGGATTGTGAGCTTTAGCTTTCTCTGTTTAATGCCGGCCTTCATACGTTGTTCGAAAATCGAGCGATGTTTGACATGATATTAGGGATTAAAAATTGGTTTATTTAGAGAGAAAAACACAGATCAAAGATGAGACTTACTCGAGTTTGGCCATAATTCGAACGAGCTTGGTGATTGCATAGTCCAAGTCGATCAAGTCATCCTCACTGAGTTTCCCTATCTTGTCACAAAATAGACGATAAATTTCCTCCCAGCGTTTCTGTACGATTTGTTTCCCTTTTTCGGTCAGTGTGAGTATAACAAACCGTCTATCAGTAGAACTTTGCACTTTTACCACATAGTCCTTTTCCTCCAATTTTCGAATCAGAGGGGTTAACTGCTGCTTGGAAATTCTTAAGTTTTGGGCCAATTGGGTCATCGAGATCCCTGTCTTTGCATGGAATAAAACTTCCAAAATGTGAAACTGCAAATGAGTCAAATCCGATTGTTTTTTCGGAATTGGGGTAGCTTGGATAATCGGTTTAAAAACTTTGTTATCAAACAGAGGAAGAAGTTGAGCAAAGCTTTCGGCGATTTTTTGAACTCGTGTCATTGAATACATCCTTTCTCTTTTTTAACGCATGATATTAGGGAATAATTATTTACTATTTATTTGAGTTTTAAGTAAAAAATATGAATTTAATGTCTTTTTTTAATTAACAATACAGAGGTGTAAAAAGTAAATATTTATTAAATATTTTTTGTTTATAGAAAATATTTATTGACTAAATTTAGTTTATCGTGATGGGAATCATAATTCAATTTCATTAGTTGCCAAGGCAAGCAGCAAAGCGATACTAACTTATCGTAGTGAAAATGCGCTTATGATGTGTAACTGATTGCTTGCATAGTTTCTCAATACTATGGGGAGAGGTTCTCTCATGAGTTCATCCGGTTTGATTTTTGGTGTTTATGTTCAGCGTGGCGGGGACGCCAGCAGGTTTAGCTGTAGGACCGAAGGATAATGATGAAAAATTTATTGGGCATTAAAAGAGCTTCAAGGAACAGAAAAAACATTATTACATTTATATAGTGGATCTGAATCAGCCAATAAAACCTTATCCTACGTTGAACGTTAGTGAAATGGGAGTTCAAGCGGGATATAGCACTAGGCTTTCAAGATTCAGGGATGGAGCTAGCTGGCTGGCTCGAGCTGATTCGTACCATCATCAGACAATATAGTTTTGGTCTCGATTCCTTGCGAATTACGGTCGAAGCGCTAATCGAATGTGCAAAACGCTTTGGTCCAAGGGATTATCGCGGCTAAAGAGGAAACGGAAGCGACTGGCGTTCAGGGGAATATCGGGTTCAGTGCAGTTCCAGATCATTTCGGTCCGGTTGTTCCTGATTTCTGGGAGCGTATTTTTCAGCTTGGCGGGCGAGTTTTTGTGGAGTCATTGGATTATGTCGGATATAAGTTCTATACGGAGGTATTCGAAGAAACAATTGATCTGAAAGATATACTGGCTTCAATAGAATATGTGCTGCGTTGTTTTCGGGGAAAAAATCTTAAAGACTGCCCACATACTCGAATCGGTTCCTATACGGATTCCTGAGAACGGTTGACCTACTGGAGGGCACCCTTTTACCGGCAAAGACAGATCTTATGAACATCAGGATAAAGTCCTGAAGGCGATCATCCGGATCATTTTATGCTTTACGCCAAGAACTTCACATTGCCCATTATGAGCTTGTTGGTTTGCGAGATGCGGACGGTTCTATCGACGATCTGTTCCGTCAATTTGGTATTATTGCGAGATAATTATATACTCCAGAACTGGCATTTTATACTTTTCATCGTTTAATACTAGAGCTGGGTATTGACGATATGGATTAAGAAAGTGTTAACGAGCAGGATGGCACTTCATCCTGCTCGTTTTGTTGTTTTTCTCAATGGAACAGCACAGGGGTTAAAATTCTTTTGCCCTCCTTATTGAGCGGATCTATTTGTTTTTATTGTCCATCTCTTTTATGTAAAATGAATATTTTATAGTTGACGCATGGGTTTATGAGGAGTAAACTACAAATAACTTCACTTCTCTACCATATTAGCAAACTAAAGTATTTGGGGATAAAGGACGTGTGAACATGTCAAAATTATTTATGTTCGAAAAACCGTTGGGCATGCGTGATACATTGCCGTTTCTATATGAGATAAAAAAATCTGTTCGTCAAGCGATGACGAGTGAAATTGAAAAATGGGGATACGAATTTATCGAAACGCCGACTTTAGAATATTACGAGACGGTAGGCTCAGCGTCAGCGATTGCGGACCATCAATTGTTTAAATTGCTCGATCAGCAAGGCTATACGCTTGTGCTTCGCCCGGATATGACCGCACCGATCGCACGTTTGGCGGCCTCCCGCCTTTACCAGCAAGGCAATCCATTACGTCTTGCCTATAATGCCAGTGTATTTCGCGCTCAGCAGCGTGAAGGCGGCCGACCAGCGGAATTTGAACAAATGGGTGTTGAGTGCATTGGCGATGGTACGGTCGCCGCGGATGCGGAAGTGATTAGTTTAATGATTGCGACATTACAACAGGCCGGATTACAGTATTTTACTGTAGCTGTCGGTCATATAGGCTACGTGAATGCATTATTTTTGGAGATTCTAGGGAACGAAGAGCGTGCCAACGTTTTACGCCGATTTTTATATGAAAAAAATTACGTCGGTTATCGTGAGCATGTTAAATCGTTGCCTCTTTCATCGATCGACCAGCAACGCCTTCTTCATCTTCTTGATTTACGTGGTGACGAAACGGCGATTCACGAAGCGCGAGAGCTTGTTCATACGGAAGAAGGGGTAAACGCGATCGAAGAGCTTCATGAGCTGTGGAATGCACTCCAACTGTATGAGGTTGCTGATTTTGTCAAAATGGATATGACACTTGTGAGCCATATGAGCTACTATACAGGCATTTTATTTGAAGTGTATGCGGAAAATATCGGATTTCCGCTTGGAAATGGCGGACGTTATGACGAATTGCTTGAAAAGTTTGCGCGCAAAGCCCCGGCGACTGGCTTTGGCATTCGCCTCGACCGTTTAATCGAAGCACTCGGAGAAATGGAAACAGAAGCAAAAATCGAATGCATTATTTTTAGTCAAGAACGGTTTGGCGAAGCGATTCAATTAGCGAATGAAAAGCGCCGAGAAGGAAAGCGGGTCGTATTGCAACACATTTCTGGCATTCAGGATATTGATGCGTACAGCAAACGGTATCAACATATTACGTATTTGCTTGGCCATACGGGGAAGGGGGAGTAAGTGGTGTTGACGATTGCGATGCCGAAAGGGCGGATTTTTGAAGAAGCGCTGGAATTGTTGCGAACAGCGGGTTATACGCTTCCGCCGGAATTTGCTGAATCACGCAAATTAATTATTGAAGTTCCGGAGGAAAAGATGCGATTTATTCTCGCGAAGCCAATGGATGTCGTGACGTATGTAGAACATGGAGTAGCTGATTTAGGGATTGCTGGAAAAGACGTTATGTTAGAAGAAGAACGGGATGTCTATGAATTGCTAGATTTAAAAATTAGCAAATGTCATTTAGCGGTCGCCGGGCTTCCTCACGGCCAAGTTCATCATATCGCTCCGCGCGTCGCCACGAAATACCCGAATATCGCGTCAAGTTATTTTCGCGAGCAAGGGGAGCAAGTTGAAATCATTCGGTTAAACGGCTCGATTGAGCTTGCTCCGTTAATCGGGCTTGCGGATCGCATCGTTGACATTGTGTCTACCGGAAGGACGCTCAAAGAAAATGGTCTTATCGAATTCGAAAAAATTGCCGATGTCACATCACGTCTCATTGTTAATCCGGTCAGCTATCGGATGAAAGATGTGCAAATTAATCAAATGGTAGAACGGCTATCGGTCGTGATTCCAGATGAATGAGGGGGAACGAGATGAGAATCGAACGAGTAACGGGGCAGTTATCGTTGCGACGGACGATTGAAACAGGAACGGAAGAGCAAAGACGGGCAGTTCGGCAAATTATTGATGACGTGCGTAAGCATGGTGATGCAGCGTTAAAAACGTATACGGAAAAATTCGATCAAGTAACATTGGATTCATTGCGTGTAACGGAAGCAGAAATGAAAGCCGCTTATGAAGCAATGACAGAAGACTTACTTTGCTTTATTCGCGAAGCAGCGGCAAACATCCGCGATTACCATGCGCGGCAAAAGCGCGAATCATGGATGATGACCAAAGAAGATGGAACGATTCTTGGACAAAAATTGACACCGCTTGATGCCGTTGGTTTGTACGTTCCGGGGGGAACAGCTGCCTATCCATCGTCCGTACTCATGAATGTTATCCCTGCGCAAGTAGCGGGAGTGAAGCGCATTGTCATCGTTTCTCCGCCAAACAAGCACGGCACGTTGCCAGCAGGGGTATTAGTTGCCGCCAATGAGCTAGGAGTCAAAGAAATTTATAAAGTTGGCGGAGCCCAAGCGATTGCTGCTCTTGCCTATGGAACCGAAACGATTCAGCCGGTCGATAAAATTTTCGGCCCGGGGAACATTTACGTGGCGCTAGCAAAACGAGAAGTGTTCGGTCAAGTCGCGATCGACATGATTGCCGGACCGAGCGAAATTGTCGTGTTAGCCGATGAAACAGCGAAAGCTAATGAAGTCGCAGCTGATCTTTTATCACAGGCAGAACACGATGAGCGCGCGTCAAGCATTCTTGTCACGCCTTCCATGAAGTTCGCGTTAGAAGTAGCGAGCGAAGTGGAGAAACAATTAGAAACATTGCCACGAAAAGAGATTGCTGCTGCGTCGCTCGAACAATATGGAGCGATTTATGTGACGGAAACGTTAGAAGAGGCGGTAGAGGTCGTCAACGAATTGGCGCCGGAACATCTAGAAGTCATCACGGCGGAGCCAACGAGTCTTCTTGGACAAATTCGACATGCCGGAGCGATTTTTTTAGGCCGCTTCAGTTCTGAGCCTGTTGGTGATTATTTCGCTGGACCGAATCACGTTTTACCAACGAACGGAACGGCACGATTTTCAAGCGGGTTAAGCGTCGATGAGTTTGTGAAAAAATCAAGCATCATTTTATATAGCGAACAAGCGCTACAAGAGCATGGAACAAAAATCACGGCATTGGCGAGATTAGAGGGACTAGAAGCGCATGCGCGTGCGGTTGAAGAACGGTTAAAAAGCCGCACTTGACAAGCAAATGAACAGAAGGGAGCAACGGGAATGGTACGGAAATCGTCGATTTCAAGGACGACAAAAGAAACTGATATTCAGCTGCAATTTGCTATTGATGGAGAAGGAAAAGCGGAGTTAGATACAGGGGTACCGTTTTTAACCCATATGCTCGATTTGTTTACAAAGCATGGACAGTTCGATTTACAGGTCAAAGCCAAAGGCGATATTGACATTGATGACCACCATACAACAGAAGATATCGGCATTTGTTTAGGGCAGGCGCTTCGGGAAGCGCTCGGTGACAAAAAAGGGATTAAACGTTACGGCAATGCGTTTGTGCCGATGGATGAGGCACTTGCACAAGTCGTTATCGATTTGAGCAACCGTCCGCATTTCGAGTTTCGCGGTGAGTTTCCAAGCCAAAAAGTAGGGACGTTTGATGTGGAATTAGTTCACGAATTTTTATGGAAGCTAGCCCTTGAAGCACGCATGAATCTGCACGTTATCGTCCATTATGGACGCAATACGCACCATATGATTGAAGCGGTATTTAAAGCATTAGGGCGCGCATTGGATGAGGCAACAATGATTGACCCGCGTATTAAAGGAGTTCCATCAACGAAGGGAATGTTATAAATGATCGGCATTATTGATTACGGTATGGGCAATTTATATAGCGTCAGCAAGGCGTTAGAGCGCCTAGACTATGAATATTTTATTTCTGATGATCTCAACAAATTAAAAGAAGCCAAGGGTCTGATTTTGCCGGGTGTCGGTTCCTTCAAGGATGCAATGCGCATTTTAAATGAGACGGGGCTGTCGGAATTTATTCGTACAGCTGCCAATGAGGGAATCCCTTTACTTGGCATCTGTCTTGGCATGCAGCTTTTATTTGAAGAAAGCGAAGAAAACGGATTAACAGAAGGATTACGATTATTGAAAGGTCGCGTCGTCCGGTTTCCGGGCGTAACCGCAAGCGGTGAAACGTATAAAGTGCCGCATATGGGATGGAATCGCCTTATCTTTCGCCATCCGTCTCCGCTACTAATGAATGTCGAAGAAGGACACGTTTATTTTGTGCATTCGTACTATGTTGATACGAAGGATAAAGACGTTGTGTTAGCGAGCAGCTCCTATGATGTCGATGTTCCTGCTGTTGTTGGTAGAGGAAACGTGTTTGGCACACAGTTTCACCCGGAAAAAAGTAGCTACATCGGCATGAGCATTTTACAAAACTATGCAAACATCGTGGAAGGGAAGGGGAATGAGTGATGGCGGCGTTTACGATTTATCCGGCGATTGATATGCGCGGAGGCAAATGTGTTCGTCTTCTGCAAGGTGATTATAATAAAGAGACCGTATATGGAGATTCGCCGGTTGACATGGCCGCATTGTTTACCGAACAGGGAGCAACATGGATTCATATGGTTGATTTAGACGGTGCGAAAGAAGGGAAGCGCGTTAACGATCGTTTTGTGCTGGAAGTGGTGAAGCAGCTCAATGTCAATGTGCAAATTGGCGGCGGCATTCGTACGGAAGAAGATATCGTGTATTATTTGGAAAATGGGGTTGCCCGCGTGATTTTAGGAAGTGCTGCTATCGCCAATCCACCGTTTGTCAAAGAGATGCTAAAAAAATATGGTGAACGCATTGCGGTTGGGATAGATGCAAAAAACGGCTTTGTCGCCACAGAAGGGTGGTTAAACACTTCGAATGTTAAAGCGACAGAGCTCGGAAAAGAGTTAGCGGAAGCTGGAGCACAGACGTTTATTTTTACGGACATTGCCACAGATGGAATGTTGTCGGGGCCGAATATACAAGCAGTTGCCGAAATGGCGCGTATGACCGAAAAAAGCGTCATTGCCTCCGGTGGAGTAAGTTCGCTTGCTGATATAAAAGCATTGAAGGAATTTACGAAAGATGGCGTTGTCGGAGCTATTGTAGGAAAAGCACTATATACGAAGCAGTTTACTGTTGCTGAGGCGCTGAAGGTGGTGCAAGGCGAATGATTACAAAGCGCATTATTCCTTGCTTAGATGTCAAAGATGGACGAGTCGTTAAAGGAGTGCAATTTGTTCAGTTACGTGACGCTGGCGATCCGGTGGAACTAGCGAAGTTTTATGATGAACAAGGAGCGGATGAGCTTGTGTTTTTAGATATTTCCGCTTCCCACGAAGGACGGAAAACAATGATTGAAGTCGTTGAGAAAGTTGCTGCACAACTGGCGATTCCTTTTACGGTCGGCGGCGGGATTCATTCGTTAGAGGATATGAAAAGGATTTTGCGCGCAGGTGCGGACAAAGTTTCCTTAAATACGACAGCCGTTAAAAATCCGCAACTTATTAACGAGGGAGCCGATTTTTTCGGTTCGCAATGCATCGTTGTCGCCATTGACGCGAAATATGATGATGAGCTTGGCTCTTGGCGCGTGTATACACATGGGGGGCGTAATGCAGCAGACTGGGAAGTGGTCGAATGGGCGAAGGAAGTCGTTAAGCGCGGTGCGGGAGAAATTTTATTAACGAGCATGGATTGTGATGGCGGCAAAAACGGTTTTGATTTAGCGTTAACTAAAAAGGTGAGCGAAGCGGTTTCTGTTCCTGTCATTGCTTCAGGAGGTGCGGGCAAGGCAGAACATTTTCTTGAGGCGTTTTGCGAAGGAAAAGCAGATGCGGCATTGGCAGCGTCGATTTTTCACTATAAAGAGACATCGGTGAAAGAAGTGAAAGCATATTTGAAAGAGAGAGGAGTGAATGTGCGGTGAACGTCTCTCACATTCGATTTGACGAAAAAGGACTTGTTCCAGCGATCGTGCAAGATGCACAAAGTAAAGAAGTGTTGACGCTTGCATACATGAATGAAGAATCGCTCAAAAAGTCGCTAGAAACGGGAGAAACTTGGTTTTACAGCCGCTCGCGCGGGGAGCTTTGGCATAAAGGAGCGACTTCCGGCAACACGCAACGCATTGTCGAAATGCGTTATGACTGCGATAAAGATGCGCTCCTTGTGCTTGTCGAACCAGCTGGGCCTGCTTGTCATACGGGGAGCTATTCTTGCTTTTCTGAACGTGTTGATGGAGAAAGCTTTCGTCCATTGACTGATCGGTTCGCGATTATTGATCAGCTTGAAAAAGTTATCGCTGAGCGTGAAGCAGAACGACCAGAAGGAGCGTACACCACGTATTTGTTTGAAAAAGGGATTGATAAAATTTTAAAGAAAGTCGGCGAAGAAGCTGCAGAAGTGATTATTGCTGCAAAAAATCGCAATCCGGAAGAATTGAAATGGGAAGTGGCGGATTTGCTGTATCACTTGCTTGTGCTTTTACGGGAACAAAAACTTCCGCTTGATGCCGTTTTGAACGTATTAAGCGAGCGTCATGCAGCGAAACAATAGCGAGAGGCTGACTCATGATCGTCTAGCTTCCCCTGACGATGGCAGTATGTATTGTATCGGGGAAGGGCTTGACGACTTTTGAGTCAGCTTTTGTTATTTTTTCTGGAAACCTTACTGTTCGGCGCAAGAATATGCTATACTTCTGTTCGGTGAATTCAACGGAATATGGAGGACTAGATGGGAAAACAATTGAAACCGAATCGATCGACAGCAAAAATCATTCCGTTCGTTCAGAGCGGTGAATATTATTTTGAAAAAGGAATAAACGCTTACCGACGTCGTGATCTATATAAGGCGAAAAAGTATTTGGAACGAGCGGTGCAGCTAAATGCACGTGAAGCGATGTTTGTCTCCCAGCTCGCTGTTGTTTTAGCAGAGTTAGGCGAATATCAAGCATCGAATCAGTTGTTTTTCAAAGTAATTCACGAACTTGACCGCGAGATGAATGAATGTTTTTATTTTCTAGCTAATAATTATGCGCATCTCGGCTTATTTCGTGAAGCCATGAAATATGCAGAAACATATCTCGAGCGCGATCCTAACGGCGATTTTGCAGATGAGACGGAAGATTTAATCGAATTATTAAGCATTGAAAACGAAGATTATGATGAGATCGGCAATCAAGATGATTTAATTGTGAAGCAAGAGAAAGCGCGCACACTGCTCGAAAAAGGGGATTTTCGCGATGCGATCAACGTGCTAGAAAGCATTATTGCTGATTATCCGGAATTTTGGTCTGCTTATAATAACTTGGCGTTAGCGCATTTTTACATGGGAAATGCAAAAAGAGCACAAGAAATTATTCACGAAGTGCTCGAACGAAATCCGGGTAATTTGCACGCTCTTTGTAATCGGCTTGTGTTTTACTACTATTTACGCGATGATAAGCAAGTCGACCGCCTTGTTCAGCAATTAGCGCGTGTTCATCCTTTTTTAGTCGAACATCGTTACAAGCTTGGGGCAACGTTTGCGCTTGTCGGTCGTTTTGACCTTGCATTTAAATGGTTGCGGCACTTATATAAAATTCGTTTTGACGGTGATTATTCTTTTTATTATTGGCTTTCCTATGCTGCTTATTATACAGGACATGACCAACTGGCAAAAACCGCTTGGGAAAAAGTCATCAACTTAAGCCCGGACAAGCAAGGCCAAGAACCTTGGAACGACTCTCCCCTCTTCATACAGAAGGAAATAGAAAAAATTACACAATGGCTCAACGGTACGAAAACAGAGGAAATTTTGTACGGGTTATATTTAATGAGCAAATCCCTCTATAAGAACGAATTAGTGGCTTATAGCAATGTAAAACGCCATATGGCTAACCATCCGTTAATTAAACAATTTGCTGACTATGTTCTCTTTGAAACGAATCCGCTTATTCCTGTTTATATAGCTGATAGCCACTTAGTCATTAATCGATTATGGGAAAAAAATCATTTTGACGATGAAAAAATGTACATCACTTGGTTTTATATATTTGTAAAAGCGTTAGAAACAACCGAGCACTTTTCTAATCATTCTGCATGGGCTGCGGCAACCGAGTATGTATGGAGGCAGCAACAAGGACAGTATATTACCCAAAAATTCATCGCAGAGAAATATAATGTTTCTTTATCAACGGTGAAAAAATATGTGAAGAAAGTAAAAGAACTTTTGTCTTGAGCAAATTAATAGACGTTTGTATGCCAATTATATACGATAAGGATAAGGAAATAATAAACAGACAAGTAGGATCAAAAAGGAGTGGAATATCGTGGCGGAAGAAAAAATTTATGATGTCATTATCGCGGGAGCCGGACCAGCTGGGATGACTGCCGCTGTCTATACATCTCGCGCCAATTTATCGACGTTAATGATTGAACGCGGCGTGCCAGGCGGGCAAATGGCAAACACAGAAGATGTTGAAAACTACCCGGGCTATGAGCATATTTTAGGTCCGGAATTGGCAACAAAAATGTTTGAACATGCGAAAAAGTTCGGAGCCGAATACGCTTACGGTGATGTAAAAGAAGTTATTGATGGAGAAGAATATAAAACCGTTGTCGTCGGCGACAAACAATATAAAGCGCGTGCTGTTATTATCGCTACAGGAGCAGAGTACAAAAAGTTAGGAGTTCCAGGCGAAGCGGAATTAGGCGGTCGCGGAGTCTCCTACTGTGCCGTATGTGACGGGGCGTTTTTTAAAGGGAAAAACCTTGTCGTTGTCGGTGGCGGCGACTCTGCGGTCGAAGAAGGCGTGTATTTAACTCGTTTTGCGAATAAAGTAACAATTGTGCATCGCCGCGATAAGTTGCGGGCGCAAAAAATTTTACAAGACCGTGCGTTTGCTAATGAAAAAATTGATTTTATTTGGAATCATACAGTGAAACAAATTAATAATAAAGATGGAAAAGTAGGGAGCGTCACACTCGTTAGTACAATAACAGGGGAAGAGCGCGAATTTCCTTGCGATGGTGTATTTATTTATATTGGTATGGTTCCTCTTTCCAAACCGTTTGAGAGTCTTGGCATTACAAACGAAAATGGATATATTGAAACAAATGAGCATATGGAAACAAAAGTGCCGGGCATTTTTGCTGCCGGAGATGTTCGTGAAAAATCATTGCGTCAAATTGTGACAGCAACAGGCGATGGAAGTATTGCAGCGCAAAGCGCGCAACACTATGTAGAGGAACTAAAAGAAAGATTAAACGTAAAGTAATGAAATCGTAATACATGTTTAACTCGATTGTAACACGTATGAAATAATTTTTCTGTATTCTAAAGATAAGTAATTGACCCCCTTTTATATAGATCTTTTTGTTAAGCACGGGTACCCTTTCCCGTGCTTCTTTTTTATGATTTAGTCTCGAGGAAGCTTAGGATGACAACATTTCGTCTTGCCCACAGGACGCGGACAGTTTTTAGGCGAAATTGGGGCGCTTCTGCTTTTCTTGATGTCTAGCTTTGATGCCCCTCTTTGCGGCGATTCAGTTCTGCTTCGGCAGGAGGGACACGATGTTCGGCTGTCATCTCCGCTTTTCTTGATTGTAGCTCTTTGTCAGAAATAGTATAATAAAACAAATAGGAGTTTTGGAATTTGTATTGAATGATGTTGAGGTGAGCGTGTTGCAACGCGTGACAAATTGTGTGCTTGTCAAAGATGGAAAAGTGTTATTGCTGCAAAAACCAAGGCGCGGCTGGTGGGTCGCTCCGGGAGGGAAAATGGAGCAAGGAGAATCCATTCGCGAAGCTTGTATACGAGAATATCGTGAAGAAACAGGAATCTATTTAAAAAACCCGGAACTAAAAGGGGTTTTTACTATTCTTATCAAAGAACAAGAACAAGTGGTATCAGAATGGATGATGTTTACATTTTTTGCCCACCAGTTTGAAGGGGAACATGTACCTTATTGTGAAGAAGGAAATTTAGAATGGCATCCGATTGAGACGGTTCATGAGCTTCCCATGGCACCAGGAGATTATCATATTTTAGATTATGTATTGAAAGGCTCTGGCATTATATACGGAACGTTTACGTATACCGAAGATTTTCAACTGCTTTCTTACCGCTTAGACCCAAGTTAAGAGAGAGGAGGGGAGATAGAGATGAGCACAGGTTCCACAAGTAACATTCAAATGGTCATTATTACGGGAATGTCAGGAGCAGGAAAGACGGTAGCAATTCAAAGTTTTGAGGATTTAGGCTTTTTTTGCGTCGATAACTTACCACCAACATTGCTTCCAAAATTTTTGGAGTTAATGAAAGAGTCGGGGAATAAAATGAATAAAGTAGCACTTGTCATGGACTTGCGTAGCCGCGACTTTTTCGAAAGCTTGTTTACCGCATTAGATGATTTAGCGGAACAGTCATGGGTAACACCACAAATTTTATTCCTTGATGCAAAAGATTCGACGCTCGTTGCGCGCTATAAAGAAACGCGCCGCACGCATCCGCTTGCGCCAAACGGATTGCCGCTTGAAGGAATCCGTCTTGAGCGACAATTGCTTGAGGAGCTAAAGGGAAGAGCGCAAATCATTTACGATACATCAGATTTAAAACCAAGAGAATTACGGGAGAAAATTTTACAGCAATTTTCGTCCCATGCGCATCAAACGTTTACGGTAAACGTGGTTTCGTTCGGTTTTAAATATGGCCTTCCAATTGATGCAGATTTAGTATTTGATGTGCGTTTTTTGCCGAACCCGCATTACATTGAACATATGAGACCGAAAACGGGACTGGATGAAGAAGTTTCTACTTACGTATTAAAATGGAATGAAACACAAAAGTTTTTGGAAAAAGTGATTGATTTATTGACTTTTATGCTTCCTCATTATAAGCGGGAAGGAAAAAGCCAGCTTGTCATCGCAATCGGTTGCACTGGAGGACAGCATCGGTCTGTTGCCCTTGCTGAATATATTGCCAACCATTTTGCGAAAGACTACAAAACCCATGTTTCGCATCGTGACATGGAGAGGAGAAAGGAAAAATATAAATGAGTAAAAAAAGACATCCTAAGATTGTCATCATTGGTGGAGGAACGGGACTGCCGGTATTGTTACGTGGGTTAAAGCAATATGCCGTTGACATCACCGCAATTGTCACAGTTGCAGATGATGGAGGCAGTTCGGGAAGACTGAGGGATGAACTCGATATGCCCCCACCGGGAGATATTCGAAACGTACTAGCGGCGCTTTCAGATGTGGAACCGCTCATTGTCGAATTATTTCAGCATCGTTTTGCAAATGGTAATGGACTATCCGGACATTCGTTGGGAAATTTAATTTTAGCAGCAATGACATCGATCACAGGGGATTTCGTTCGGGCGATTCGGGAGATGAGCAAGGTGCTCAATGTGCGCGGCAAAGTGTTGCCAGCTGCCAATAAGAGCGTTATCCTTCATGCTGAAATGGAAGACGGAACGATTGTTTCTGGGGAGTCGAAAATTCCTTATTCGGGAAAAAAAATTAAAAAAGTATTTTTAACGCCGGAGAACATTGAACCGCTTTCCGAAACGATCGATGAAATTCGTGCTGCTGATTTAATTGTGATTGGCCCAGGTAGTTTATATACAAGTATTTTACCTAATTTATTAGTTCCAAAAATCGGCCGAGAAGTTTGTCGAGCAAAAGCGAAAAAAATTTATATATGCAATGTCATGACCCAAGCTGGTGAAACATTACATTATACTGCAAGCGATCATGTGAAAGCGCTATATGCTCATATGGGTTGCGCTTTTTTAGATATGATTGTTGTGAACAGCGGACATATTCCAGAGGAGATTCAACAGCGTTACGCCGAAGAGTTAGCAGAACCGGTCAAGGATGATAGTGAAAAATTAACGGAATTAGGGCTGACGGTCATTCGTGACCATATCGTTAGCTACGAAGATCAAGTCATTCGTCATGACACAAAAAAAGTTGCGTCATTGCTTGTTTCACTGTTACCAACATAATCCTTCCAGCTCTACCGAATCCTTTTAGCACCTCCTTCTTCCTCTTTGCAAACAATGAATACGGAGGTGGCAACGATGTCGTTTGCGTCGGAAACGAAAAAAGAATTAACGAGCCTTGAAGTGAAACCTTGCTGTTTGAAAGCAGAATTATCCGCGCTTTTGCGCATGAATGGTTCGCTCTCTTTTTCGAATCGAAGAGTAACCGTTGATGTGCAAACGGAAAACGCGGCGATTGCCCGAAGAATTTACACGCTAATGAAAAAAGGATATTCCGTTACAGTAGAGTTATTAGTCCGCAAAAAAATGCGGTTAAAGAAAAATAATGTGTATATCGTTCGAGTAGTAGAAGGTGCTCGTGAGCTGTTAGAGGATTTGAAAATATTGGAGGAAGATTTTTCTCTTATTCGCGTCATTTCTCCCGAGCTCGTCAAAAAGAAATGCTGTAAACGCGCGTATTTGCGTGGCGCGTTTCTAGCGGGAGGCTCGGTCAATAACCCGGAAACCTCATCGTATCATCTTGAAATTTTTTCGCTATATAAGGAACATAGCGATTCATTATGTGAATTAATGAACAGTCACTTTTTTCTCAATGCCAAAACGTTAGAACGAAAAAAAGGGTTTATTACGTATTTAAAAGAGGCGGAAAAAATTGCTGAGTTCTTAAATATTATTGGCGCTCATCAAGCGCTGCTTCGATTTGAAGATGTCCGGATTGTTCGTGATATGAGAAACTCAGTAAACCGCCTTGTTAACTGTGAAACAGCGAATTTAAATAAAACAATTGGTGCAGCTCTTCGGCAAATCGAAAACATTCGCTACATTGATGAAACGATCGGTCTAAGCGCGCTTCCAGAAAAATTGCGGGAAATTGCTGAATTAAGAATTAATTACCAAGATGTTACGTTAAAAGAACTAGGTGAAATGGTATCCGGAGGAAAGATAAGCAAATCAGGAATCAATCATCGATTAAGGAAAATTGATGAGATTGCCGAAAAACTACGGGCTGGTCAACCAATTGATTTTCATAAATCACTTTAGAGTGAAGGGGAGACAGGAATATGGTGGAAAAACAAGTGGAAGTGTTGCTAAAAACGGGATTACAGGCACGTCCAGCCGCGTTATTCGTACAAGAAGCAAACCGGTTTTCGTCGGATATTTATTTAGAGAAAGACGGAAAAAAAGTCAACGCAAAAAGTATTATGGGATTAATGAGCTTGGCAATCAGTTCAGGGTCTGTCATTACACTCATTGCTGATGGTCCGGATGAAAAAGAAGCGCTTGAAGCGTTAGCTAAGTACGTACAAAACGAAGGATAATAAATCGATAAAAACGAGGCTGTTCCCACATAAAAAGAGAACAGCCTCATTCGTTAATAAAAACGTCGATTATTTTTCATCGACTCTTGTTAAGACACGGTCAATTAATCCATATTCTTTTGCTTTTTCCGCTGTCATAAAGTTATCACGGTCGGTGTCTCGTTCGATGACTTCAATTGGTTGTCCTGTGTTCTCGGAAAGGATACGATTTAATTTATCGCGTAAGAAAAGAATGCGTTTAGCAGCAATTTCGATTTCTGTCGCTTGACCTTGCACGCCTCCAAGAGGTTGGTGAATCATGATTTCGCTATTTGGTAAAGCGAATCGTTTTCCTTTTGCTCCTGCTGCAAGCAAAAATGCACCCATGGATGCAGCCATTCCAATGCAAATCGTTGATACATCAGGCTTAATAAATTGCATTGTGTCATAAATCGCCATTCCTGCTGTAATCGAACCGCCTGGGCTGTTAATGTAAAGAGAGATATCCTTTTCTGGATCTTCTGCGGCTAAAAATAAAAGCTGCGAAACGATCGAGTTGGCCACATGGTCATCAATTTGGCTACCGAGAATAATAATGCGGTCTTTTAACAAACGGGAGTAAATGTCATATGCGCGTTCACCGCGACTTGTTTGCTCAATAACTGTAGGAATTAAATTCATGGAACTTCCTCCTTTACCAATCGGTTAAAATCGTATGTATTTTTATGATACATAATTGGTCAATGAAGGTCAAACAAAACCTCCTGCCCTTACTTCATTATTATTCGTTATGACTCATCTTCATCCCTTTTTTCATCATATCCGCTTTTCTATTTTTTAAACACATTTTCCTCTTGCAAAAAAGAATAATCTTCACTATAATTGAATGTGCAACTAAACGCCATGTCCTCGCAACACCATGCCCTCGTAGTGTAGTGGATAGCACGAGAGATTCCGGTTCTCTTAGCGTGGGTTCGAATCCTGCCGAGGGCGTATAACCTGAGAAAGACCTATCACCGTGAGTGATAGGTCTTTCTTTTTTGGAAAGTGTACGAATATATATATTGTATAGATAGTTGGGAACGTTCAAAGCAGTACTAATATAGATCGTTTTCTTACAATTCATTACCATATACGCCTGGTGCAGGTTGATGTACAATAAATGGAGAAGGAGGCGTGCGACTATGAGAGCGGAATTACTCCAAGAACAACGGCTAAGGCTTTCATTGACAAAAGAATTAACACAAGCGATTGAGCTATTGCAGTATTCCACTCTGGAATTGCGATCGTTTCTGTACGAACAGTCGCTGGATAATCCGTTTCTTGAAATTAACGATCATAAACCGGGGCAATCATATAAATCTTTGTCTCATCAAGAAAAGCGAAACGTGATTGAAAATATAAGCGTTCGTTCTGAAACGCTAACTTCTTATTTATTGTCTCAGCTTCATTCGATGTCGCTGTCCCCAAAAACTAGACACATTCTTCGTTATTTAATTAATTCACTTGATGATGCCGGCTATTTGCGTACGGATATGAAGGATGTTGCCGCTCATTTAGCCGTCTCTGAAGATGAAGTAGAAGAAGCGGTTCAGTTGTTACAATCGCTTGAGCCTGCCGGTGTGGGGGCACGCAGTTTGCAAGAGTGTTTATACCTCCAATTACAACGTTTACCGGAGCGGAATTTATTAGCGGAGCAAATTGTGTCACAGCATTTTTCACTGTTCGTGGAGAAAGCTTGGAAAGCATTATCTAAACAATTGCATGTGGACATTACCGATTTGCAGCAAGTCTGGGATTTAATTCGCACCCTTGAACCTCGCCCAGGCAGCCATTATACAAAAATTGAACCGCATTTTATTGTGCCGGATTTCGTCATCGAACGCTCTGAAGAAGGCTTGCGCCTTCTATTTAATGACGAGATTCTCCCAGAATTAATATGGAACCGTGAATATGAAAAGAAACTCGCTTGTCGGCAAGATGAACAAGTTGAATTATTCATCAAAGAAAAATATCGTCAATTTCTTTGGCTGACGAAAAGCTTAGAACAGCGTAAGCAAACGTTAGTGAGCGTTATGAAAGAAATTTTGGAAAGGCAAAAACAATGTTTCGAAAAAGGCTTAACCGCTTTAAAGCCTTTGACTATGCGTGAAATTGCGGATGCCCTTAACATTCATGAATCGACGGTAAGCCGTGCTGTGAAAAATAAATATGTACAAACACCGTTTGGCACGGTAGAGCTCCGGTACTTTTTTACGAGTTCGCTTTCTTCTGTAAGCGCTGACGAAGAGGCCTCTGCTACCAAAACAAAAGCGTTGATTAAGCAGCTCATTGAAGCCGAAAACAAGCGAGAACCTTTATCCGACCAAAAGATTGCTGATATGTTGCATGAACAGCATGGTATTGCGATTTCACGACGAACAGTCGCGAAATATCGCGAGCAGCTCTATATCCCATCATCAGCCAAACGAAAACAGTATTAGGAAGTGAAATCATGGTAGTCAATCTTTACTCAAAAGTCGATTGTCCTTTATGCGAAAAAGCGAAAGCAGTCTTGCAAGAGTTGCAAAAAGAGTACGATTTTCAAATCAATGAAATTGATATTTACAGCGACGATGCATTATTAGAAAAATACCAGTTAATGATTCCGGTCGTCGAAATTGATGGGGAGGAAATCGACTATGGGATGATTCAAAAAGAAATTGTAAGAAAGCGTTTACTTCGGGAGTTGAATAGTTGAAGATTTATGTTACTCCTGTTACAATAAAAATGTAGCAGGAGTAATTTTTTTCACACAAGCGGGACATAATAAGTCATAGCGGGACATTTTAGGTCCATGTATATTCTGTGCAAGGAGAAGGGAATACATGCAGTCTTTAATTGAGGCCCAGAAGAAATTATTACCTGACCTTCTTGATGTTATGCAAAAACGGTACCGTATTTTGCAATACATTCGTCTTATGCAACCGATCGGTAGAAGAGTGTTATCCAATAGTTTGGGGATCAGTGAGCGCGTGCTTCGCTCCGAAGTGCAGTTTTTAAAAGAGCAAAACCTGTTGATCATGAGTTCCGCTGGCATGAGCGTGACGTCGGAAGGAAACGAATTGTTGCATATTCTTGAAGACGTCATGAGAGAAGTTTTAGGTCTAAAAGATTTAGAAAAAAAATTAAAGCACACACTTCATATTGAAGATGTCATTGTAGTCGCTGGTGATAGTGACCTTTCTCCTTGGGTGAAAAAAGAAATGGGAAGAGCTTGTGTGGCCTGTATGAAAGAAAGATTGACAGACAAAAACATTGTCGCTGTTACAGGGGGAACGACGCTCGCTGCTGTAGCGGAGATGATGACTCCTGATTCCAAACAAAGCGATGTTTTATTCGTTCCAGCACGAGGCGGCTTAGGAGAAGATGTAAAAAACCAAGCGAACACCATTTGTGCCAAAATGGCAGAAAAAACGATGGGAAATTATCGGCTTCTTCATGTTCCTGATCATCTCAGCAATGAAGCGTATCAGTCACTCATTGAAGAGCCGACGGTAAAAGAAGTGCTTCAGCTCATTAAATCATCGAGTATGGTTATTCATGGAATCGGGGATGCTATAACAATGGCAGAACGTCGAAAAACTCCTGAAGAGGATATGGAAAAAATCAAAGCACGTTATGCTGTGGCCGAAGCATTTGGTTATTACTTTAACCAAGAAGGCGAAGTTGTGCATAAAGTCAAAACAGTTGGCATTCAGCTTGAGGACCTAGAGCATGTCCAACATGTCATTGCTGTTGCTGGCGGTGCTTCAAAGGCAAAAGCGATTAAGGCGTATATGAAACAAGCTCCTCATTCCATTTTAATTACCGATGAAGGAGCAGCCCGAGCGTTAATAAGGGAGTAACATCCCTGAAAATATAACATTTTTATCATTAAAGGAGGAACTAAACATGGCAGTGAAAATTGGTATTAACGGTTTTGGTCGTATCGGTCGTAACGTTTTCCGCGCTGCGTTAAAAAATCCTAACGTCGAAGTTGTTGCTGTCAACGACTTAACAGACGCAAAAACATTAGCACATCTTTTAAAATATGACTCTGTTCATGGCACATTAGATGCCGAAGTGTCTGTAAACGGCAATAATCTTGTCGTCAACGGAAAAGAAATCGTTGTAAAAGCAGAGCGTGACCCAGCTCAATTAGCTTGGGGCGAATTAGGCGTTGAAATCGTTGTTGAATCAACTGGTCGCTTCACAAACCGTGAAGATGCTGCGAAACATTTAGAAGCAGGTGCGAAAAAAGTAATTATCTCTGCACCAGCTAAAAATGAAGACATCACAATCGTTATGGGCGTAAACCAAGATAAATACGACCCAGCAAACCATCATGTGATTTCAAACGCTTCTTGTACAACAAACTGCTTAGCACCATTTGCAAAAGTATTACATGAAAAATTTGGTATCGTTCGCGGTATGATGACAACCGTTCACTCATACACAAACGACCAACAAATTCTTGATTTACCTCACAAAGATTTACGTCGTGCTCGTGCAGCGGCTGAGTCTATCATTCCAACAACAACAGGTGCGGCAAAAGCAGTAGCTCTTGTATTACCTGAGTTAAAAGGAAAATTAAACGGTATGGCAATGCGCGTACCAACTCCAAACGTATCTGTTGTTGACCTTGTTGCAGAGCTAGAAAAAGAAGTTACAGTCGAAGAAGTAAACGCAGCATTAAAAGCAGCAGCAGAAGGCGAATTAAAAGGCATTTTAGCATATAACGAAGAGCCATTAGTATCTCGTGACTACAATGGCAACACAGCTTCTTCTACAATCGATGCACTTTCTACAATGGTCATGGAAGGAAAAATGGTGAAAGTTATTTCTTGGTACGATAACGAAACAGGTTACTCTCACCGTGTTGTTGACCTTGCTGCATATATCGCATCAAAAGGTTTATAATCATTGTCTTAGTCGCTCAATCAAGTCTATAATAGAGAAATGGAGAGGGGAGCGGGGGTCATCCCCACTCCCTTTCGTATGGCGAAGACGATATTGTCTAAAAAGGAGGCGTTTTGCCATGAACAAAAAAACTGTCCGTGACGTTGATGTCAAAGGAAAACGTGTGTTTTGCCGCGTTGACTTCAACGTGCCGATGCAAGATGGCAAAGTCACAGATGACACGCGCATTCGCGCAGCTTTACCAACGATTCAATATTTAGTCGAACAAGGGGCAAAAGTCATTTTAGCGAGCCATCTTGGTCGTCCGAAAGGAAAAGTCGTTGAAGAAATGCGTCTCAATGCTGTTGCTGAGCGCTTAAGTGAGCTTCTTGGCAAAAATGTTGTGAAAACGGATGAAGCGTATGGCGATGCGGTCAAAGCAGCGATTGCAGAAATGAACGAAGGCGACGTATTGCTTCTTGAAAACGTTCGTTTCTATCCTGGTGAAGAGAAAAATGACCCAGAATTGGCTAAAGCATTTGCAGAGTTAGCGGATATTTATGTAAACGATGCATTTGGTGCAGCTCACCGCGCTCATGCTTCTACAGAAGGAATTGCTCACTATTTACCAGCGGTTGCGGGCTTTTTAATGGAAAAAGAAATTGAAGTATTAGGAAAAGCTCTTTCTAACCCAGATCGTCCATTCACTGCAATCATCGGTGGAGCGAAAGTAAAAGACAAAATTGGCGTTATTGAAAACTTATTAGATAAAGTCGATAACTTAATTATTGGCGGCGGTCTTGCTTACACATTCGTGAAAGCACTAGGCCATGAAATTGGTAAGTCTTTGCTTGAGGAAGACAAAATTGAGCTTGCAAAATCGTTTATGGAGAAGGCAAAGGAAAAGGGCGTAAACTTCTACATGCCTGTGGACGTTGTTGTAGCTGATGACTTCTCAAACGATGCGAATAAAAAAGTCGTTGATATTGATGCAATTCCAAGCGATTGGGAAGCATTGGATATTGGTCCGAAAACGCGTGAGCTTTATCGCGATATTATTATGAAGTCAAAACTCGTTGTTTGGAACGGACCAATGGGCGTATTCGAAATGGATGCGTTTGCTGAAGGAACAAAAGCTGTCGCTCAAGCGTTAGCGGATGCGAAAGATACATATTCCGTCATCGGCGGCGGTGATTCAGCGGCTGCAGTTGAAAAGTTTGGTCTTGCTGATCGAATGGATCACATTTCAACTGGCGGAGGAGCTTCGCTTGAGTTTATGGAAGGAAAGCAACTTCCTGGGGTTGTCGCTTTAAATGATAAATAAATGACTCAATTCCCTATAGAAAGGAAGGGATCAACAGATGCGAAAACGAATTATTGCAGGAAACTGGAAAATGCATAAAACGCTGGCGGAAGCCGTGAGCTTTGTCGAGGAAGTAAAAGGGCTTGTCCCTTCTGCTGATAAAGTGGATTCCGTTATATGCGCACCAGCGTTATTTTTAGAACGTTTAGTACAAAACACACAAGGCTCTGATTTGAAAATTGGAGCGCAAAATATGCATTTCCAAGAAAGCGGTGCGTATACGGGAGAAATCAGCCCAGTGGCATTAAAAGATATCGGTGTTACTTATGTCATTATCGGGCACTCTGAACGCCGCGAAATGTTTGCAGAGACGGACGAAACGGTAAACAAAAAAACCATTTCTGCATTTAAACACGGCTTAATTCCAATTGTTTGCTGCGGTGAAACGTTAGAGGAACGAGAAAGCGGAAAAACAAATGAAGTAGTTGGTTCTCAAGTTGAAAAGGCGCTTGAAGGCTTGACCGAAGCGGATGCAAAACAAGTAGTAATCGCGTATGAGCCGATTTGGGCCATCGGTACGGGCAAATCTTCAACTGCGGAAGATGCTAACGAAGTGTGCGGGCATATTCGCTCTGTGATTGCGAAAAAATTCTCGCAGGAAGTGGCGGATGCTGTGCGTATCCAGTATGGGGGCAGCGTCAAGCCAGACAACATTAAAGAATTTTTGGCGCAAGAACACATTGACGGCGCCTTAGTGGGCGGCGCTAGCCTAGATCCAAAATCGTTTTTACAACTAGTGGAGGCAGGACGCCATGAGTAAACAACCTGTTGCATTAATTATTTTAGATGGTTTTGCCCTTCGTGAAGAAACGTATGGAAATGCTGTAGCGCAAGCGAAAAAACCGAATTTTGACCGTTACTGGAATGAATATCCTCATGCGACATTAACGGCTTGCGGAGAAGCAGTTGGTCTACCGGAAGGCCAAATGGGAAACTCTGAGGTCGGTCATTTAAATATCGGGGCAGGTCGCATCGTTTACCAAAGCCTTACACGTGTGAATATCGCCATTCGCGAAGGCGAGTTTGAACGTAATGAAACGTTTTTAGCGGCGATGAATCATGTGAAAGAAAAGGGCACAAATTTACACATTTTTGGTCTTCTTTCTGACGGCGGTGTGCATAGTCATATTAACCATCTTTATGCATTGCTAAAATTAGCTGCAAAAGAAGGTGTGAAAAACGTTTACATTCACGGCTTCCTAGATGGTCGCGATGTCGGACCGCAAACTGCACCGAAATATATTAAAGAATTGCAAGAGAAAATCAAGGAGTACGGTGTTGGGGAAATCGCGACATTGTCCGGCCGCTATTATTCCATGGACCGTGATAAGCGTTGGGAGCGCGTCGAAAAAGCCTATCGTGCGATGGTTTATGCAGAAGGACCAACGTATCAAGATCCGCTTGAATGTATTGAAGACTCTTATAAAAACGGCATTTTTGACGAATTCGTTCTTCCGTCTGTCATCGTGCGAGAAGATGGTTCTCCAGTAGCAACCATTAAAGATGAAGACGCTGTGATTTTCTACAACTTCCGTCCAGACCGGGCGATTCAAATTTCAAATACATTTACAAACGATGATTTCCGTTCGTTTGACCGTGGACCGAAGCATCCAAAAAACTTGTTCTTTGTATGCTTAACGCATTTCAGTGAAACAGTAAAAGGGTATGTAGCGTTTAAACCAACAAATCTCGATAACACTCTTGGTGAAGTGTTATCGCAAAACGGCTTAAAGCAACTTCGTATTGCTGAAACGGAAAAATATCCGCACGTCACATTCTTTATGAGCGGCGGACGCGAAGAAAAATTTCCGGGTGAAGACCGCATTTTAATTAACTCGCCGAAAGTAGCGACATACGACTTAAAACCGGAAATGAGCGCTTACGAAGTAACGGATGCGCTATTAAAAGAAATTGAAGCTGATAAGTATGATGCGATTATTTTAAACTACGCAAACCCAGATATGGTTGGCCATTCCGGTAAATTGGAGCCAACGATTAAAGCGGTTGAAGCGGTAGACGAGTGTCTTGGAAAAGTTGTGGATGCGATCCTTGCTAAAGGCGGTATTGCGATTATTACCGCAGACCATGGAAACGCTGATGAAGTCATTACTCCAGATGGAAATCCACAAACTGCTCATACGACTAACCCGGTTCCTGTTATCGTGACAAAGAAAGGAATCGAGCTTCGTAAAGATGGAATCTTAGGTGATTTAGCGCCAACGATGCTTGATCTTCTTGGTTTAGAACAGCCAAAAGAGATGACAGGAAAAACGTTAATTGTTAAATAAAAAAGAAAAGGAGAGATTCATTATGCCAATTATCGTCGATGTATATGCACGTGAAGTATTAGATTCTCGTGGAAATCCAACAGTAGAAGTCGAAGTATATACGGAGTCTGGTGCCTTTGGCCGCGCGTTAGTACCAAGCGGTGCTTCCACAGGTGAATACGAAGCGGTAGAATTGCGCGATGGTGACAAAAGCCGCTATCTTGGCAAGGGAGTATTAAAAGCGGTTGAAAACGTGAACGAAATCATCGCTCCAGCCATTATCGGCTTTGATGTAACTGACCAAGTGGGTATCGATAAAACATTAATTGAGCTTGACGGAACAGAAAACAAAGGAAAATTAGGCGCAAACGCGATTTTAGGCGTTTCGATGGCCGTTGCTCGCGCTGCAGCTGATTACTTAGAAGTACCTTTATACCAATATCTCGGTGGATTTAACGCCAAAACACTTCCAGTTCCAATGATGAACATCTTAAACGGCGGCGCACACGCTGACAACAACGTCGACATTCAAGAATTTATGATCATGCCTGTTGGTGCTCCAACGTTCCGTGAAGCGCTTCGCATGGGTGCGGAAATTTTCCATAGCTTAAAAGCAGTATTAAAAGCAAAAGGTTACAACACAGCGGTTGGTGACGAAGGTGGATTCGCGCCAAACTTAAAATCAAACGAAGAAGCATTGCAAACCATCATCGAAGCGATTGAAAAAGCGGGTTACAAGCCAGGCGAAGAAGTCATGCTTGCAATGGACGTAGCATCTTCTGAGCTTTACAACAAAGAAGATGGCAAATATCATTTAGAAGGCGAAGGCGTTGTGAAAACGTCTGAAGAAATGGTTGCATGGTATGAAGAGCTTGTCTCTAAATATCCAATCATCTCTATTGAAGATGGTCTTGATGAAAACGACTGGGATGGACACAAACTATTAACAGAACGTCTTGGTAAAAAAGTTCAGCTTGTTGGTGACGACTTATTCGTAACAAATACGAAAAAACTTGCGGAAGGTATTGAAAAAGGCGTTGGCAACTCGATTCTAATCAAAGTCAACCAAATCGGTACGCTTACGGAAACATTTGACGCGATTGAAATGGCAAAACGTGCTGGCTATACAGCGGTGATCTCTCACCGTTCTGGTGAAACAGAAGACAGCACGATCGCTGATATTGCTGTTGCAACAAACGCTGGTCAAATCAAAACAGGTGCACCTTCTCGTACAGACCGCGTTGCTAAATACAATCAATTGCTTCGCATCGAAGATCAACTTGGCGATACAGCTATTTATAATGGCATCAAATCATTCTACAATTTGAAAAAATAATACTGCCATCTACAAAAAGGCCTAACCGGACAATCGGTTAGGCCTTTTTAACAAAATAAAAAACTCGAAAGCGCGCGCAATTATGACTCGGATGGTGTGGAAATACTTTCTTATTGCCAATAAAAAAACATATAATAAACATAGACAGTGTAAAAACACAGTCCCGGTCGGTAGTCCGGGCGCACTCGAGTGAAGAGTGTCAGTAACCTTCCCCTCCTTGGGATGTCCGCCGTTGTCGGTAATTTTTAAAGGAGCGTCCTTTCATGAAATTGACGGTTTTACGATGGGGAATTCTGGATGGATTTGGTTGAGCAACAGAAAGGAGAAGCTTTAAAAGCGGTTCGCTACGTGCTTGGTTCAGAACCGAAATCGGAAGAAGTGGTAGCGTTTGTCAATGGACCGATGCGATCGTTACTGTGCAGATGACACACACCAATCTCTGTGCCGCTTGAAATGCAAAAGCACAAAAAAACAAGGAAAACATTGTGGAAGGGAATACAGCGTTGGATATCTTGCTTTCAAGACATCTGCTTTCGTATTTCCTGAAGGGAAACGCTATTGTGTAATGAGCCAATTTATGATACATTAAAATTATTGCAATGTGCGTTTTTTTAGGAGGTGGAGTGGAACATGCATACTCTGCTTGTGACGTTATTAGTGATTGTATCAATTGCGATGATTGCTGTCGTGTTATTGCAATCAGGAAAAAGTGCAGGACTTTCCGGTGCAATTACAGGCGGTGCTGAGCAATTGTTTGGAAAGCAAAAAGCACGTGGATTAGATGCGGTATTACAGCGCATTACGATTGTGTTAGCCATTTTATTTTTTGCTTTATCCATTGCCGTGACGTATTTGCAATTTTAACCTTAAAAAGGGGGCGGTCCATCGATAAAAGGGGCTGCCTTTTCTGTTTCATGAAAAAGAAAGGGGTTATACATCATGAAATTAGTTTCACCTAAGCCGTTTACATTTGAAGCAGGAGAACGAGCGGTTTTATTGCTCCATGGATTTACTGGAAACTCATCAGACGTGCGAATGTTAGGGCGCTTTCTTGAATCAAAAGGATATACATGCCATGCGCCGATTTATAAAGGACATGGTGTTCCGCCGGAAGAACTTGTACATACCGGTCCTAATGATTGGTGGCAAGATGTGATGAACGCCTATGAATTTTTAAAAAATAAGGGCTACGAAAAAATTGCTGTTGTTGGATTATCGCTTGGTGGCGTATTTTCCCTCAAATTAGGTTACACTGTACCTGTAGTAGGGATCGTTCCGATGTGTGCACCAATGTATATTAAAAGTGAGGAAACGATGTACCAGGGAGTTTTACAATATGCGCGCGAATATAAAAAACGTGAAGGAAAAACCCCTGAGCAAATTGAAAAAGAAATGGAAGAGTTTAAACAGACGCCGATGAAAACGTTAAAAGCACTGCAACAGCTCATTGCCGAAGTCCGCGACCATATCGATTTAATCTATGCGCCGACATTTGTCGTTCAAGCGCGCCATGATGACATGATTAATACTGATAGTGCAAATATTATTTATAACGGTGTTGAATCACCGGTGAAAAAAATCAAATGGTACGAACAATCAGGGCATGTCATTACATTAGATAAGGAGAAAGATCAGCTTCACGAAGATATTTATGAGTTTTTAGAGTCATTAGATTGGTAATCCCCGAAAGGAGGGAACAGGATGGAACAATCGCTAGTCGATCGAATTTTAGCTTTTATGAGAGATGAAGCGTACAAGCCGCTAACGGTTCAAGAATTGGAAGAAGTATTCGGTATCACAGACGCAGCTGAATTTAAAGAATTCGTTAAAGCGCTTGTTGCGATGGAAGAACAAGGGCTTGTCGTACGCACGAGGAGCAATCGTTACGGCGTGCCGGAAAAAATGAATTTAGTGCGCGGAAAAGTCACTGGTCACGCTAAAGGATTTGCGTTCGTTGTTCCCGAAGACCCGACACTTGATGATATTTTTATCCCGCCTTCCGAGTTGAAAAACGCGATGCATGGAGATACGGTGTTAGTGCGCGTGAGCTCACAAGCGTCCGGTGCACGCAAGGAAGGAACAATTGTTCGTATTTTAGAACGCGGCGTGACGGAAGTCGTGGGCACATACACGGAAAGCAGACATTTTGGTTTTGTCATTCCTGACGACAAAAAAATCGTCAATGACATTTTTATTCCGAAGCATGCGGCAAATGGCGCGGTAGAAGGACATAAAGTTGTCGTAAGATTAACGACATACCCAGAAGGGCGGATCAGTGCCGAAGGGGAAGTCATCAAAATCCTCGGCCATAAAAACGACCCCGGTGTCGATATTTTATCGATCATTCATAAACATGGTCTGCCGCTTCAATTTCCGGAGGATGTCCTTGCTCATGCTAACAGCATTCCGGATACGATTTCGGAAGAAGATTTACAAGGCCGCCGCGATTTGCGCGACCAAATGATTGTCACCATCGACGGAGAAGACGCAAAAGACTTAGACGATGCCGTCACTGTGACGAAGCTAGACAACGGTCACTATAAATTAGGGGTTCATATCGCCGATGTGAGCCATTATGTAAAAGAAGGCTCGCCGATTGACCGAGAAGCATATGAACGAGGTACAAGCGTCTATTTAGTCGACCGCGTTATTCCAATGATTCCTCACCGTCTATCGAACGGCATTTGTTCACTCAACCCGAAAGTGGATCGGTTGACGCTTTCATGCGAAATGGAAGTTAATGAACATGGCGAAGTCGTCAGCCATGAAATTTTTCAAAGTGTCATTCGTACAACTGAACGCATGACGTATTCGGATGTTAACAAAATTCTTGTCGATAAAGACGAAGAATTGCGCAAAAAATACGAACCGCTTGTACCAATGTTTGAACTGATGGCCGAACTTGCGGAAATTTTACGCAATAAGCGGATGAAACGCGGCGCGATCGATTTTGATTTTAAAGAAGCAAAAGTATTAGTTGACGAAGATGGAAAACCGTACGACGTTGTGTTGCGTGAACGTTCGGTGGCTGAACGCCTTATTGAGGAATTTATGCTGCTTGCGAATGAAACGGTCGCAGAGCACTTCCATTGGCTGAACGTCCCGTTTATTTACCGAGTTCATGAAGATCCAAAACCGGAAAAATTGCAGCGTTTCCTTGAATTTATTACGAATTTCGGCTATATCGTTAAAGGAACAGGAAATCAAATCCATCCGCGTGCACTGCAAGAAATTTTAGAAGCCGTACGCGGCGAACCGGAAGAAATGGTTGTATCGACCGTCATGCTTCGCTCGATGAAACAAGCGCGTTACGATGCAGAGAGTCTCGGTCACTATGGACTATCCACCGACTTTTATACACATTTTACGTCACCGATCCGCCGTTACCCGGATTTAATTGTCCACCGTCTCATTCGCACGTATTTAATTAACGGACAATTAGACGAACAGACACAACAAAAATGGGCGGAAAAGCTTCCTGATATTGCTGAACATGCTTCAAATATGGAACGCCGTGCTGTTGAGGCAGAGCGTGAAACGGATGACTTGAAGAAAACAGAATTTATGGAAGACAAAATCGGCATGGAGTTTGACGGAATCATTAGCTCAGTGACGAATTTCGGTTTATTTGTCGAGCTGCCGAATACGATTGAAGGTCTTGTCCATGTCAGCTACTTAACAGATGACTACTACCGCTATGACGAGCGCCATTACGCCATGATCGGCGAACGAACAGGAAAAGTATACCGCATCGGCGACGAAATCACTGTTCGTGTCATTAATGTCAACAAAGATGAACGTATTGTTGATTTTGAAATCGTCGGCATGAAAGGTCGTCGCCCCAAAGAAGCAAAACGAACTCCACTTGTGATTGAGGGGAAAAAAGAACGGAAAAAATCGAAGAACAAAAAATTTTACGAAGACGTTCCGCATTTGAAAGCGAAAAAGAAGAAAAAGAAGAAGAAACGATAACGAAAGCCTCTTGCATTGAGAGGCTTTCTCCTTCATTGAGTTTTTTAAGGATTTTTGTTAAAATATCATTTGTCTTTACAAGGGGAGGAAGAGCGCGATGCCAAAAGGTGAAGGGAAACTTATTGCTCAAAATAAAAAAGCGCATCACGATTATTTCATCGAAGAAACGTATGAAGCAGGAATCGTTTTACAAGGAACAGAAATTAAATCAATTCGTGCCGGAAAGGTGAACTTAAAAGATTCATTTGCCAAAGTCGAAAAAGGCGAAGTATTTGTTCACAATATGCATATTAGTCCGTATGAACAAGGAAACCGCTATAACCATGATCCATTGCGGACAAGAAAGCTTCTTCTTCACCGCCGCGAAATCAATAAACTGATTGGCTATACGAAAGAACAAGGCTATACTCTTGTTCCGTTAAAATTATATATTAAGAATGGTTTTGCGAAGTTGTTGTTAGGAGTCGGCAAAGGGAAGAAGAAATACGACAAACGCGAAGATATGAAACGGAAAGAAGCACAACGCGAAGTTGAACGCGCCTTCCGTGAACGGCAAAAAATATAACACCAAAACTTTACAATTGAAAAATAAAGCTGCTGTGCTATAATAATTAGTGTCAATGCCAGTTCATCTAGGCTTAAGCTTGTCTCATGAACGTTTCTCCAACACGGGGACGTTACGGATTCGACAGGGGTAGATCGAGCTTAAGCTGCGAGCCGAGGGGATCGTCCTCGTAAAAACGTCACCTAAAGATAACTGGCAAAGAAAATTACGCTTTAGCTGCCTAATAACCGCAGCTAGCTCCTCCCGCCATCGCCCATGTGGTGGGTCAGGGGTTCATAACAAGTGGGCTACGCCCAAGTCCGCCGTCTGAGGACGAGGGAAGAGACGAATCAGACTAGCTGCTCGGAGGCCTGTCGGTAGGCGGAAGATGCAGCGAAGATAAAATATACCGACTACGCTCGTAGATGCTTAAGTGGCGATATCTCTGGACGTGGGTTCGACTCCCACCGTCTCCACCATACATAAAAAATGGGATGTAAAGCATATTGGCTTAAACCATAAATTTGTCACTTTGACAAGTTGATATTTAAAAAACTTACGGCAAATATATACTTCAACATGTAGTGAATAAAGAGGGTGTCCCATTTCTACTTTGGGGACACCCTCTTTTTTATGATTGAAATGACTTTCTGGTAAATGTGAAATCATATATTTATCATCCAATTGTGATTTTCACAATATATTTTCCTAAACGTTACGTATATGTACGCTTACATTATAAACTAATATGTACACGACTATCTTTTTAACACCAACCATTTGGTAAATTATTCTATGTTCTTGCAAAAACCCGGTTTTTGTAAACGGCAAAATCTTGTAACATTGTTCGCCTTCTTTCTAACTAACTTTATATCGTCACATCGAGACAGGATTCACTCATAT
This sequence comes from Thermaerobacillus caldiproteolyticus, assembly GCF_015326725.1. NCBI lineage: Bacteria > Bacillati > Bacillota > Bacilli > Caryophanales > Anoxybacillaceae > Thermaerobacillus > Thermaerobacillus caldiproteolyticus. The sequence goes on along the minus strand of NZ_CP064060.1, from coordinate 2,711,460 downwards.
ATAAATCTACATTTTAGAGCTAATTCTAAGGTCAGGAGGTTCTTTGACAAAATGTCATAAACTTTATTCACGGCAGACCAAAAGAAGTTATTTACGAGTTGACAACACAAACTGTAATCATTATTATTACATTTAGGAGGAAGGTTCATTATGAATAGCGATTTTTCGATTGCCGTTCACTGCGTTGCTTATTTAGCCAAAAAGCAAAACCAACGAGTGACCAGTGAAGACATCGCTCAAAGTGTTTCTGTCCACCCAGTAAGGTTAAGGAAAATTTTGAGCATATTAAGGAAAGAAAATATTATTACTTCCAAAGAAGGGGCAAAAGGCGGATTCTCTTTAAACGCTCAGCCTGAACATATTACGTTAGACAAAATATTTAAAGTCACTAGTGAGGAAACGCTTGTACCGAAATGTCCCGATTCCAATGAGAATTGCCCAATAGGTAAACACCTATCAGATATACTCATTCGCGTTTGTCACAATGCGGAAGAGCACTTTTTAAACTATTTAAAAAGTGTCACGATCAAAGATATCATTGATGAAATCAATAATAGTTAGTTTTACAAGCACAACTAATCCTTTGTGTTAGTTGTGCACCATAAATTTTTTTTGAATATAACTGTAATAAAAAATATTTCAGTTAAAGAGAGGTGAATAAGGTTGAAGAAAAAACGAGTTGTCGTCGGAATGTCTGGCGGAGTAGATTCCTCTGTGGCTGCTTACCTTCTTAAAAAAGAAGGATACGACGTCATCGGTGTATTTATGAAAAACTGGGATGATACGAATGATGATGGTGTATGTACGGCAACGGAAGATTATGAAGATGTTAAGAGAGTAGCCAATCAACTTGGGATTCCTTACTATAGTGTGAACTTTGAAAAAGAATATTGGGATCGTGTATTTACGTACTTCATGGATGAGCTGAAGCGAGGGCGAACACCTAATCCAGATGTATTATGTAATACCGAAATTAAATTTAAAGCGTTCGTTGATTACGCCCTTTCACTAGATGCTGATTATATCGCGACTGGTCATTACGCAAGAATCAACAGAGAAAATGGACAAATCACCTTACTACGTGGAAAAGACTCCAATAAAGATCAAACTTATTTTCTTAGCCAATTAACGGCGGACCATTTGTCGAAAGTTCTGTTTCCACTAGGAGAATTAACGAAGGATGAGGTGCGAAAAATCGCTCAAGAATTGAACCTTATTACCGCCAATAAAAAAGATAGTACTGGAATCTGTTTTATTGGAGAAAGAAATTTCAAAAGCTTTTTAAAGAATTTTCTACCTGCACAGCCCGGAGAAATTCGTTCACTTAATGGGGAAGTGATAGGTACTCATGATGGATTAATGTATTACACAATTGGCCAACGAAAAGGACTTGGCATCGGTGGCAAAGGAACAGGTGAACCTTGGTATGTCGTCGATAAAGATTTAGAAAATAATGTTTTACTTGTCGCTCAAGGAAAAAATCATCCGGCATTGTTCTCGACCGGTCTTATTGCATCTAACCTTAACTTGATAAATGGGGATGCTCGTCCGGGTACGTTTGTATGTACAGCTAAATTCCGCTACCGTCAAGAAGATCAAAAGGTACGTGTTCATATTCGTCCGGATGGATCGGTCTTTGTAGAATTTGAAGAACCAGTTAAAGCTGTGACTCCAGGACAAGTAGCGGTATTTTATGACAATGAGGTTTGTCTTGGCAGTGCCATTATTGACAACGTGATAAAAGATGAGGCAGTCATTGCCGCTGTCGCATCGTAAAAGGAATAGTTATGGAAATTCAAGGTTTTTTCTATATATATTGTTTTTTTACAAAATATAAATATTGTTCATATCAGTGTTCAACAGGACTATATGTATCGGCTGGATCTAACAGAGGTTTTCAGCTTTCAAGTGTGGCATAACGAATTATTTTAAGCGGGAGTCATTCCTTTATGTATGGCTCACCTTTTCTTAAGGAGTGGTAACAATGGAAAAATTTAAAAATCATAAAGGGTATTCACGCATGTATCAAGAAAACAAACTGACTTTAGGGCTGTTCTTTCCAATTGAATCGTATATGGGTGACGTCCCTGAGATGAATATAGAAAAGCAAATGAAGTTAGCAAAGCGAGCAGAAGAACTCAACTTCGCTTCATTATTTGTCAGAGATGTACCGTTACGCGATCCAAATTTCGGTGATGTCGGGCAAATGTATGATCCGTTTGCGTATTTAGGGTATGTCGCTGCCCATACAAAAAAGATTGCCTTAGGAACGGGAAGTATTATTTTAACGTTGCGCCACCCTCTTCATGTCGCAAAAGCGGCAGCTTCTGTAGACAGACTATCTGGTGAAAGACTTATTCTCGGTGTCGCAACAGGTGACCGTCCAATCGAGTTCCCGGCATTCTCTGTGAATCCGGAAGATCGGAGCGAATTATTCCGGGAATCAGTGTCTGTCATGAGAAAAGTATGGCGCGAGCATTTTCCATCGATTGATTCTGCACGAGTGCATATGACAAGTGGAGATATGTTACCAAAACCAAAATTGTCGGACATACCATTAATGGTGACAGGTCACAGTGGACAGTCTCCAGAATGGATTGCTGAACATAGTGATGGTTGGATTTACTATCCACGTGGACTCAAATTTCAAAAAGCATTAATCGACAATTGGCGTTCGTTAACAGAGGAATTTAAGCCATTTACTCAATCGCTCTATATTGATTTAACGGAAGACCCAAACCATGTACCAATACCAATTCATCTTGGATTCCGTACGGGACGAAATTTTGTTATCGAATTTCTAGCAGCTTTACAAGATGCAGGTGTGAATCATGTCATTATCAACTTAAAATATGGACAACGCCCAGTAGAAGAAGTGATCGAAGAATTAGGTGAATATGTGCTTCCACATTTTCCAGCTTTATCATGATGAGAGACCAGCTTCAATCAATATGAAGAAAGGGAGGATATAAATGAAAGTTTTGGTCATTGGCGCCAATGGACAAGTAGGTCAACAAGTAGTAAACATGCTTCATGCGCATAAACAGCACACGGTTCGTGCGATGGTGAGAAAACAAGAGCAATTGGAGGCTTTTCAGCAAAAAGGAATTGAAGCGGTACTCGCTGATCTTGAAGGTACTGTCGATGAAATTGCCGAAGCAGCCAAAGGTTGTGACGCGATTGTATTCTCCGCTGGTTCAGGTGGACACACAGGAGCAGATAAAACATTGCTTGTCGATTTAGATGGTGCTGTAAAAGCGATGGAAGCGGCAGAAAAAATCGGAATGAAACGATTTGTCATGGTGAGCTCATTCCAAGCCCACAACCGTGAGAACTGGCCGGAAAACCTTAAGCCTTATTATGTCGCCAAACATTATGCTGACCGTATGTTAATGAATAGCGGTTTGAATTATACCATTATTCGTCCGGGTTATCTTCGTAATGAAAAAGGCACAGGATTGGTTACTGCAGCAGAGAACTTAAATGGCGGAAGCATCCCACGGGAAGATGTAGCAAGAACCATCGTTCAATCGCTTGATGAACCAAATACGTATAAAAAAGCATTTGATTTAATGTCAGGGGATACAGAGATTGCTGAAGCGTTGAAATCGCTGTAATGAACCTTTCGATGGAAGGAGGAAATTAGAAATAATGGGTTACCCGTTTTATGCAATGGACTTTGCTTTTTATAACTCAATGGGCATTTATAGCTTTGAAGCGCGGTGTGAAATGTTAAAAGAGATCGGGTATGATGCGACCCATTTATCTGTCTGGCACGGAGAGCGGTGGAGAGATGTAGAAAAGCTCAAAAATGTTAAGGAGAAATATGGGCTGGATATCGCTGGTGTGTACGTGGTGTTAGACCTTTCATTAGGTGAGGACCATCCAAGAAATACGGGCATTTTAAAAATGCTGGAGATCATGGAAGGTTGCTCAACGGTCGAGCTGGCGATTCAATCGGTCGGACATCATATCCGACCTTCAGACCCTAAAGGGGACGATATCGCCGTAAAGTGGCTGGAAAAGGCACTGAAGATTGCAGAGCAAAGAAACATTAACATCTTACTTTACACTCACCTCTCATTCTGGGTTGAACGCCATGAAGATGCAGTAAGACTTTGTAAGCGGCTCAATCATCCTAATCTCGGCATTGTTTTTTGTGGCTACCATTGGTATGCAGTCGATGGAACAAACCTATCAGCTACGCTTCAAGCGGTGGCTCCTTACTTGAAACAAGTGAACATTTCTGGTAGTCGCCGCAATCCGCACGGTTTTGGCGGAGTGGCGACAATCGAGCCATTGGACGTCGGAGAGTTAGATAATTTTGCGTTACTTGGGCAGTTAAAAAAGATCGGTTATAATGGAATGATTGGTTACCAAGGTTGGAGTGAAGGCGGCGACGCTTACAGTAAGCTAAGTCGTTCACTTAAAGCGTTCCGTGATATGGAACGCAGACTTGAGGAACACCCGCATTGGGCAGATTTAAAATTAACTCCATAATAGAAAAAAACTGTGGTACTAGCCGAACAATAAAGTTCGGCTAGTACCACGGGTATTAAGCAATGCACTCTGGTATTCACCAGAGTGTATTTTTGTACAAAATTATTAAAAACTTAAAGAGAAATTTATTCTTAGAGTTATTCTTATTTGTTTAGGAATTCTGGTTTTTATCGGATTTCCATCTGGCAGGTCAAAACGGCTGATATACGTCCGCAATTCTTTTTTATAACTAACAGTTTTCTATTGTTTTCACCTATTTCATATGCCTCCAAAAGCACGACGAAAACTTGTTTCTTTCACCATACTTTCTTCCTCAATCATTCACTGATCATTATATTTCAATATAAAACTGATAAATACCTTGTTTTCTACTAAACTTCTCTTAGTGAATAAACGTTTCCTCATTACTAATCCTTCTTCAATGAATTTGTCCATTGAAAGAGAGGGAAAGTGAATTGATTCCCGTCTTGGTTTTTGATAGTTTGTTAGATTTGTCTTCATTTTGTAACATAATTACTAATTCTATGAAACATAATTGTTATATTTTATTGCTATTCTATTGTTACGAAATTAAGCAAGGGGGAGTAGTACTTTGAAAAAATTACTATTGTATATTACTTCATCAGTCTTTTTAGTCTTCGGATTTTCAGGAGCTGCATCGGCGGCTGGTACATATCAGGTAAAAAGTGGCGACACTCTTTGGGGCATAGCTAAAAAGTATAAGGTGACTGTGAGCCAGCTAAAGAGCTGGAATAACCTTAAAAGCGATGTGATCAAACCAAAGCAGGTTTTAAAGATTTCAGGAACGGCAACGAAAGCGGCTGCTAAAACTACCGTAAAAAAGGTGACAGCCCAAGCAGCAGCGTACAAAACAATCACTGTTAAAGCATATGCTTATACAATTAACTGCAAAGGCTGCAGCGGAATAACGGCTACAGGCTTAAATTTAAAGAAAAACCCTTCGATTAAAGCAATTGCTGTTGATCCAAAGGTAATTCCGCTAGGTTCAAAGGTTTATGTGGACGGCTATGGCTATGCGGTTGCAGCTGATAAAGGAGGCGGAATCAGAGGCAACACAATTGACGTATTCATGCCTACAAAAGCAAAAGCTATCCAATGGGGTGTCAAAACAGTAAAAGTAAAAGTATATAAATAATCCAAAAGCCGGCAGGATGCCGGCTTTTTTTCATAATATAGCTCCTCTTCTTCCAAAAAACTTTGAATGTGTCGCAAAACGCATAATGCATAAAGGAGGCAAAAAATCCACCACCTTAGAAATCATATATAGTGATCAAACAAAATTGTTAAGGGGTGAACACTATCATAATTTCCAATTCTGTGTTCGAACATGCTTTAACTGTAGAAATAGCTCCTCTTTTAGAGGCATTATTTCGATACATCGACCAACTTTCTTTTCTTGAAAGAAACATCTTATGTGACCGAACGACCACCCGTGTCAAATGTTTTTCTTTTTGAAAGCATACGTTTCTATTGATTCCTTGCGACAGTTGGTGCACATTCTCCGTCAGTTTGGCTATTTTCGTCGTATTTGCGGACTTCAGGAGGTTCCTCATCTGTCCACGTTTTCATGAGCCAGTAAATGGTTCCAAGGGATGTTCTTCCTTTCATCACGGCTCTTAAACGACTTTTGGGTATTCGACTCCTAAAGAGGTTATCATCGATAGCACCGTCCTACGAAGCAGTCTCTACGATTCGCAAGCAAAGTGGGATATGTCGGCACGATATCACTGGTTCAAAGGATATAAACTGCACCTGTGTATCACTTACTGAAGGGATCATTTTATCTCATGTCTTGACTGCCGCCAACCGAAATGACACAGCAGTGGAACCGGAATGACTTTCGTCTTGCGGAGATGGAACATCGAGTTTGCACTTAGTGATACCGCGTACGACAGTGAAAAGATTCCTAAAGCGGTAAAACAAGTCGGAATATTTTTGTTCCTCCCATTAATCGTTGAAAGAATAAGGAAAGAAAAGATGCTTATGGTCGAGTCATTCCTATCCTTTTGAAAACCAGATTTGGAAAGTAGCTATTCGGTCTTCGAAGCTCCATCGAACGAGTGTTTAATTAATTGAAGAGCGATGGGTGTGAGCAACCACGATGGTATGGATTGAATCGGTATTTATTGCATGTGCAACTTTGCATGCTTATGCATAACTTTGAGTTTGTATTTTAGTTTTGCAACATCATCTGTGTTTTTAAAGGTTTATTTATCTTAAAAAGTATAGTATTTACTTATCTTAAAAAGTATAGTAGGATAATCCTCGGGTTTATTTTATATAAAACTAGTTGATCAATGCTTAACAAAAATGAATATTTGGCAAACTATCCGAAAGGGTAGGGCGCAAAACTAAAGGGGCTACATCTATTCATTCTTGAATAGACATGCCAGCCAGTTGCTCTTTGTTAGGAAGCAAACTTTCCTTCAAAGGATATGTAAAACACCTTCCTGGAACGTTTTTGATGGAAGGTGTTTTTGGCTGCCTCTTTAGCTTTTGAAGAGGTAGTTTTTTTATTTACATTCAAAAGTGATCCTTTGAACAATAGATCTGAAACGTGAAGTCGTTCGTTTGACATTGGAGGAAGGCTGGTCATACAGGTAGCTTCGTGAGCATTTTGGAATGAAGAGCGATGTGCGGATTGCTCAATGAGGCAAGAAAGTTCAAAATGGCGAATCTTTTGAAGATCAACGAGTAGTGCGGAATCGCAGACATTTTCCAAATTTTAGAAGAGGAAAGATGCTGATTTGACAGCGCAGGAGGGATACCTAAAAAGTGCGACCCAAATCTACACGGGAAGAAGAAGGGGCCTACAATTTGAAAGGCTTCATATGATGGATGAGCTACAAAGAAAACATTCACTGACATGGCTGCTAAACATTGAAGAAGGATAGGTTTTAAAGTCTGGATACTACAAGTAGAGGAAGAATCGATCGAAAATATTAAGGCGTCTGGAAGAAGAACTTTTGTTGAAAGAACATCTTATTGATGGAGGGAACAAGCTATGAGGATTACAGTAGGGAAAAAGCTTTTTGTTGGATTTTCTGTTGTATTATCCATTTTAGCCATAATAGTAGTCATTGGTAGCTACCAAATTACAAATGTCGATAACACTTACTCCAGTTTAATCGATGATCGTGTCAAAAAAGTTATGATTATTAAAGACTTAATCATAAGACTTAAACAAGAGCAAGTGAATGCTCGTGGCTATTTGCTTACAGGTGACGATGCAGCAGAGCAAAACTTTATAACGACGCATGAAGAGTACCAGCAGCTAAGCAGAGACTTAGAGAAGCAAATTACTCAGCCAAAACCCAAGGAGATTCTGAAAGAACTCAATCAATTGGAAGATAAATATTATCAGTTGGGTAGCTATGCGTTTCAATTGAAAAAAGAAAACAAAATGGAAGTATATACAAATCAAGTAGCCGAACAAGTTAACCAGACTGTCAAACAGTTTGAAGAAAAAGCAAAAGAGCTGAGCGATTATCAGCAAAAGCAATTAGAGGAAGGAAGTAAAGCTACTTCAGCAAAAGTGGCTTCGATTAAAAATTTAACCTTATTTCTAGGAATTGCAGCTATTATAGTGGGAATTAGCCTTGCATGGTATATAAGCCGCATTATTTCCCAACCGGTCATCAAGCTTGCGGGAGCTGCTGAAAAAATTGCCGCAGGAGATCTTACCGCGGATGATATTAACATTACAAACAAAGACGAAATCGGCGATTTAGCTCATTCGTTTAATCAAATGGCCAAAAGCTTGCGCGAACTGATTGAGCAAGTAAGCATCAATGCCGAACAAGTAGCTGCTTCTTCTGAGGAATTAACGGCGAGCGCGGAACAGACAACGAAAGCGAGCGAGCAAATCGCCTCTACAATGCAGGAAGTCGCAAGCGGAGTGGAGAAGCAAGTGCGAAGCGTGGAGGAGACTTCGCAAACTGTCAATGAAATGTCAATCGGCGTTCAGCAGGTTGCCAATAATGCGCAATCTGTTTCCGCGATTGCTATAGAGGCTTCAGAAAAGGCGTCCGAAGGAGGACAGGCGATTAATACGGCAGTTGAGCAGATGAATTCAATTAATGAAACGGTTAACGGCTTGGCGGATGCGATTAAAGGGTTAGGAGAACGCTCAAAAGAAATTGGACAAATTATTGAAGTCATTACAGGAATTGCTGAGCAAACAAATCTGTTGGCATTGAACGCGGCGATTGAAGCAGCGAGAGCGGGAGAACAGGGACGCGGCTTTGCGGTCGTCGCGGATGAAGTGCGGAAGCTGGCAGAGCAATCAGCTCAATCAGCGCAACAAATTTCTCAACTAATATCGGCCATTCAAGAAGAAACGAACAAAGCCGTGCAATCGATGGAAACAGCCACAAAAGAAGTCGCGGCCGGCATTGGAGTAGTAAATAGAGCGGGAGAATCATTCGAACAAATTCACCTTGCCATCAATGAAGTTACTTCGCAAATCCAAGAAGTTTCGTCTGCCGTTCAACAAATGGCAGCCGGAACGGAGCAGATGGTGCAATCGATGCAATTCATTACGCAAGTCGCAGAAACGACCTCATCAGGCACGCAAGAGGTATCAGCTGCGACGGAAGAGCAATTGGCATCGATGGAAGAGATCGCTTCATCTGCTACTTCGTTATCGAAAATGGCAACGGAACTGCAATCGCTTATCAGCAAATTTAAAGTTTGACAAAAGAATATGGAGCAACAGGTTAACTAATAAAAGGCCGACCTTAAAACAAAGTCAGATCTCACCATAATATAGTACAAAACGTTAGATGAGAACAATATATATTATGGATTTCGTGTGAGGTCAGACACGTTTTGGGTCAGCCTTTTTTCGTATTTTACGATAGATGCTGTTTTTCAAGGGATCCACTTTAGCAAAAGATTTCTGAATATCTTATAACGAAGCATTCCTAATCATTTGATGACATTTCATATCTTAAAAAATAGTAATATGCATTTTTCTACCGCGTTCGTCCATTCCGATTAAAGTAGAACGTGTTACAAAACACATAATCCATACATAAATGTACGCAAAAAATTCAACGTATTGGAAATAAAATATAGTGACCAAAAAACCAATCTCCAAGGGGTGGACATTATCGATTTCCAATTTTGTTATCGAATATGCACTGTCTAGCGAAATGAATCCGCTTTTAAAAGCTTTATTTCAATACATTGGTCAACCTTTGGTTATCAGAAGCACCTTATGTGGCAGGGTGACTATCAATTTTGAAAAATCATTATTTATTAATCTTTACGTCGGGTAGTGGACACACTGAATCGCCTCGTCTACTTCCAGCGAATTTATGAACTCAAAGAGATCCTACATCTTTCTACGTTTTCACGTGCGGGTAAGTAATTTCGAGAACAAGGATTTTCGGCTTTTAATGCCTAACTTCTCAAAGAGTCCGGTATCCGAAAGTTGTCATCATCGACTCCAAAGCCGTCTCTATGATTCTCAAGCTAGATGGGGAATTTCTACTCCATACAACTGGTTCAAAAGTTATAAGTTGCATCTTTGTGCAACGACTGAAGGAATCATCTTATCTTATGTCTTCACAACGTAACGTCAAATCGTAGCGATGCGGCCGTTGCACTCGAATTATTTCCATCTTTAAAGGAATGAGACATTTGAGTTTGCCCTTGGAGATGCCGCCTATGACAGCGAAAAAGTCCGTCAAATAGCGGAACAAACAGGAGTCTTTTTCGTTTCACCTATTACCGCCGAATAGTGTGGAACGAAAAGATGCTTATGGTCGCATGGTGTCTCCGCTTTTTAAAACAGAATTTGGAAAAAGGTTGCTTCATTTCCGTAACACGATTGAATAGACATTCAATCAGTTAAAGAATGATGGATTAGAGCAGCCACGCTGGTATGGGGTTCATTGTTATTTACTGTATGTACAATTGTGTATGATTATGCATAATTTTAAGTTTTCACTCTAGTTTTGCAACACCATCTATTAAATAAAGTAAGTTTTGATTTTTTATCTTCGCTGCAGAGGAAATCAAAAGAGATAAGCAGCGACCTTCCGCCTAGATGAATCGTGTACCACTCCTCAACAAACATACAGAACCAATCTCCGCGTTATTTTTCCAATTCATCAATAAGGTCTAAAGTCATAAGTCGTCTACATTTCCGCCCAAAATCGTACTGATTTCATAGTTCATTTTACTTAAATTTGGATACAATTACATTTTTTATTGAACGTTCTGTCGTCATATGATACGTATAGAGAGAATGGAGATAATTGGGAAAGGAGAGCGTCATTTGCTTAAGCGATGGAGGAATTGGCTGTTATTGACGTTGATATTGATCGGGGGGTGTGAGATGGATTCGAAAGCTCAACCGGAGAAATTGCCGGACACGATACCTTTTCAAGACGAGTTCACCCGAAAGCTTATGGTGTCTCCGAAAGAAGTGAAGAAAGGCTACTACTTGTTCAAGTCGAGGACCGGGGGGTTTACGATGTGGTTTCCGAAAGACGCGAAAATAAGTAACATGTTTTATGAAAAACATGATAAGTATTTTGAATCCTCACGTTTTGGAGGAGTGAGAAAGCAGGAGAATGTAACGTACGCTGTAGATCTAGTATACGAAAACAGATTAAGGACGGAAGATATTGAATCGGATCTATTTTTATTATCGGCTGATGTCGACTATAAGGGAGAATACACGAAGATAGAAGCCGACCGTAGTACCATTTATTTTGCGAAAAATGAACAACATATCTCCGTGAAAGATAAAAAAAATATTGTTTATTATTTTTTTGGTTATGTAAAATCTAAACACAGCCACCAAGGGGTACAATTTATATATTGGGTTAAATGTGAGGACGCTGCCCGTGGATGCCACATTGATATGGACAAAGAGGAAGAACGGTCGAAGATGTTGATGAAATCCATTGAATTTCACGATTGAGGGATATGGAGGTGGAAGTGCTATGTCGCAGGAAAAGGTGTTTAATACAGACGTTTTGCGTGCTCGGTTGTTGAACGTGGAATACAAACATTTGACCGTAGAGGAAATCAAACGCATTTACATCGAAGAGACAGGCAGTGAGTCTCCCGCCCAGATCCGTGTGTATCACTCGGACGACTTTAAAAATTTGAACGACATCGATTCAGGTTTTGACGGAACGGTAGTTCATCTGTACGATGAAGAAAAAGGAATCAACCAAATGTATACAATCACACGGGGAAGCGAAATGCGGGAGAACGATACATGGAAACCACTGGATTGGGCGTACAATGCTTTGGGGATTTTCGTTGGACAAAGCAGAAATCAATATAAAGATGCACTGGAATTTGACCGAAAAGTGACACAAATCATTACCGAAGAATTAAAGAGGAATGGTCAAACAATCGAACTGAAAAAAATTGGATTAGGTCATTCGCTGGGAGGGAACCACGTCGAAACGATCCAACTCACTGAACATCGATTTGACCAAGTTTATGTCAGGTTCCCCTTTCAAAAATCCCCTCAAAGGACATACAAGATAAGTCCCCTATTTGCTTTTCATTTCTCTGATTCATCAATAAGGTCTAAAGTCATAAATAACCTGCATTTCCTCTTAAAGCCATAGTTCCTTTTTTTTAAAATTGGATATAATTACATTTTTTGTTGCTTAAACAGTGATCATATGATACGTATAGAGAGAATGGAGATAATTAGGAAAGGAGAGTATCCTTTGCTTAAGCGATGGAGGAACTTGTTGCTATTGACATTGATATTGATCGGAGGGTGTGAGATGGATTCGAAGGCTCATCCGGAGAAGTTGCCGGACACGGTAGCGTTTCAAGACAAGTTTACTCGGGAATTTATGGTTTCGCCAAAAGAAGTGAAAGAAGGATATTACTTATTCAAGTCAAAAACCGGCGGCTTTACGATGTTGTATCCGAAAAATGCAAAAATAGACCGCATGTTTTATGAAAAGCATGGGAAATATTTTGAAGCCTTGCATTTTGGAGGTGGAAGGGGGGAAGAAAATATATCTAACTATATTAGAATGATATATGAAAATAGGAAAATAACAGAAGACATTGATGTAAACGTCAGTTTGCTATCTGATGATGTTCACTATAATGGAAAATATACGAAGCTTGAACTAAATGACAAAACTATTTACTTTGGTAAGAATGAACAACATATTTCCAATAATAATAATGATATTATTTATTACTTTTTCAGTTATGTAAAGTCGAAACACAGTCATCAAGCAGTTCAATTTATATATGCAGTCACTTGTAAGGATGCAAACCATAAGTGTAGCATAGATGTACAAAAAGAAGAAGAACGAGCAAAAATGCTTATGAAATCAATCAAATTTCAGTATTGATGGAGAGAGGGGGACGAAAAGTTTGTGTCAAATGAAGAAGTGTTAAATACGGATATATTGCGTGCTAGGATTATGAATGTAGAATATCAAGATCTCAGAAATCAAAAGAATTTATATCGAAGAGACGGGAAAAGAGCCTCCTGCACATATCACAATTTACAGTTTTGATGATTTTAAGAATTTCAAGATTGCGATTCAGGCTTGGATGACACGGTGAATTATCCCCCTTATCAAAAATAGAACTAATCTCCTCTTTATTTTTCTACTTTACAATTCTTCAATTAAATCTAAAGTTATAAGTTGCCTATCTTCCTTCCAAACTCGTATTAATCTTCTAGTTCGAATTATCTAAATTTTGATAAAATTACAATTTTTATTGATAAACAGTAATCCATATGATACGAATAGAGAGAATGGAGATAATTGGGAAAGGAGACCGTCATTTGCGAAAGCGCTGGAGGAACTTATTACTATTGACTTTGATATTGATCGGAGGATGTGAGATGGATTCGAAGGCTCATCCGGAGAAATTGCCGGACACGATACCTTTTCAAGACGAGTTCACCCGAAAGTTTATGGTGTCTCCGAAAGAAGTGAAGGAAGGATATTATTTGTTCCGGTCGAAAACCGGAGGTTTTACGATGTTGTTTCCGAAAGACGCGAAAGTAAACAATGGATTTTATGAAAAGCATGACAAGTATTATGAATCTTCTGTTATTGCAGGGGTGAGAGAAGAAGAAAATATAACATATTCTGTTGACTTAACTTACGAAAAAAGAAACATAACGAATGAAATCGATATAAATCTTAATTTGTTATCTGGTTATGCCAACTATAACGGGAAATATACGAAGATAGAGGCTGATCGCAATACCATTTATTTTGCGAAAAATGAAAACGATATTTCGGTTGATAACAAAAAAAATATTGATTACAAATTTTTTGCCTATATAAAATCCAATCACAGTCCCCAAGCAGTGCGATTTATATACAAGGTCAAATGTGAGGATGCCACCAGGGGGTGCCACATCGATGTAGATAGAGAGGAAGAACTGGCGAAAATGTTGATGAAATCCATCGAATTTCACGATTAAGGGATAAGGAGGTGGAAGTGCCATGTCTCAGGAACTGGTTTTGGATACAGATCTCTTGCGGGCAAGAGTGATGAATTTGGAATACAAACATTTGACCGTAGAAGAAATCAAGCGCATCTACATTGAAGAAACAGGAAGTAATCCCCCTACCCAAATCCATGTTTATCATTCAGAAGACTTTAAAAGTGTAAACGTCAACGATTCCGGCTTTGACGGTACGATTATTCATTTTTATGATGAAGAAAAAGGAATCAATCAAATGTATAACATCGCACGGGGAAGCGAAATACAAGAAAAAGATACATGGAAACCGCTTGATTGGGCTTACAATGCTTTGGGGATTTTCGTCGGACAAAGTAAAAATCAATATGATGATGCATTACGGTTTGAAGAGATTGTGGCGCAAAAAATTACCGAAGAATTAAAACAAAAGGGAGCTACAATCGAACTGAAAAAAATCGGATTGGGTCATTCGCAAGGTGGGAACCACTCTGAAATGATCCAACTCACAAAACATCGATTTGACCAAGTGTATGTCAGGTCCCCCTTTCAAAAAACCCCTCAAAGGAGTCCCCATTTGCTTTTCTCATTTCTCTGATTCATTAATAAGTCTAAAGTTATAAGTCGCTTACAATCTCGCCCGAAATTGTAGTGACCTTATAGTTCTTTTTATCCAAATTTAGATAAAATTACATTTTTATTGATTAAACAGTGATCATATGATACGAATAGAGAGAATGGAGATAATTGGGAAAGGAGACCGTCATTTGCGAAAGCGCTGGAGGAACTTATTACTATTGACTTTGATATTGATCGGAGGGTGTGAGATGGATTCGAAGGCTCATCCAGAGAAGTTGCCGAACACGGTGGCATTTCAAGACGAGTTTACTCGGGAATTTATGGTTTCGCCAAAAGAAGTAAAAGAAGGGTATTATTTGTTCAAGTCGAAAACCGGCGGCTTTACGATGTGGTTTCCGAAAGATGCAAAAATAAACAGAGGATTGTATGAAAAGCATGACAAATATTATGAATCTTCCGTTATTGCGGGAGTGAGAGAGCAGGAGAATATCATATACGATATTGATATGGTATACGAAAACAGACACATAACAGATGATATTGATACAAATCTTTTTTTGTTATCTTCATCTGCTTATGCCAACTATGACGGGGAATACACGAAGATAAAGGCTGACCGCAGTACCATTTATTTTGCAAAAAATGAACAGCATATATCTGTAGATAACAAGAAAGATATTGTTTATAAATTTTTTGCCTATATCAAATCCAATCACAGCCACCAAGCAGTGCGGTTTATATACGGGGTCAGTTGCAAGGATGCCGACCGGGGATGCCATATCGATGTGGACAAAGAGGAAGAAAGGGCAAAAATGTTGATGAAATCCATTGAATTTCACGATTGAGGGATATGGAGGTGAAAGCGCCATGTCTCAGAAACTGGTTTTGGATACAGATCTCTTGCGGGCAAGAGTGATGAATTTGGAATACGAACATTTGACCGCAGAGGAAATCAGGCGCATCTACATTGAAGAGACAGGGAGCGATCCCCCTGACCAAATCCATGTTTATCATTCGCAAGACTTTAAAAATATAAACATCAACGATTCCGGTTTTGACGGTACGATTATTCATTTTTATGATGAAGAAAAAAGAATCAATCAAATGTATACCATTGCACGGGGAAGCGAAATACAAGAAAAAGATACATGGAAACCGCTGGATTGGGCGTACAATACTTTTGGAATTTTTGTCGGACAAAACAAAAATCAATATGATGATGCATTACGGTTTGATGAGATGGTGACGCAAAAAATTACCGAAGAATTAAAGAGGAACGGTCAAACAATCGAACTGAAAAAAATCGGATTGGGTCATTCGCTGGGCGGGAACCATGTCCAAGTGATCCAACTCACTGCACATCGATTTGACCAAGTGTATGTCATTAACGATGCGCCGCCCAGTGCGTATCAACTGGCATATATAGATAAAAGATTTCGATATGAATTAGCTAAAAAATTTACTCCAAATATATTGTCAGATTACAACTTAATCTACTCCATCCCCCCTTCCGAGCTCAAGGCCTTTGCGGAAGAATACTATAAAAAGCAAATCGACGAGCGTTCGATTCATCATCTGACCGCTCAAGAGGATCTATTGTATGCGGTAAGCGGAGTGCGGGGATTCATCGATATCGGAAGCCGCCAGGTCATTGATACGAACAAGGATTTTACTAGTATCAAAGATTTGATTGCGAAAATATCCGATAAAGATGTAAAAGCTATTCAAGTGTATTTATCGCAATATTCGTATATTTACAACGAAAAGGGATTTGATGGGGTCGTTCAGGCGATGACGGGGGTTGATATCGCCTTTATTGAGTCCCTTCAAGATTATGATACCATGGACTATGTGTTGCATGCAGAAGACATTCTTTCTAAAATCGATCATATGTACGATGAAATGAGTGAAAAGATTCCGGTGCTGCTCAAGCACATCGGAATACTATATAAAAATCTGGACCCGATGTTGAGTGTATTCGTGCAATTAGGTTACATGACGGTAGAGGAAAAGAACACAGTGTTGAGCGAAGTCAAGGGAATTGAAAAAGATGTCACATCGATTCAACAGCTGCTTCATGAACTATTGAATCGTGAAAGATTGATCGGGATCGTTTTCTTAAACCCTGTTGATATTCTTCAATGCATTGAGACGTTATTCCAGATTCGGGATAAGGTATTGGACATTGAAAAACGTCTTCAAATCATCCAAGAAAATACGATGAATCTTCAAAATGCTATCACCATGAGCGTGAATGCCCATTCCTTGAACGAAGTCATCATGGCCCTCGCCCGTTCCAAAGGCAGAACGTATGATGAGTATGGGAATTTGATTTTAATCAAAAAAATGGGGGCACACGAAATCCGGATGAATCTTTCCTCCGCCGTAAGAGTATATCAGAAGGGACTGCAAATCTTGGAAGAAAAAGAAACGGTATTGCATAAGATGAAGCAGCGTTATTTCGATGAATATGTAGAGGATTTTGAAATACAAAAACGAAAACTGATGAACAAAATCGAGGACATGGAACAAAATCCGTGGGCCTATCAGCGTTTATTGGGTCATTTTACCTATGATGCCGAACGAGTATATGTGTTACGCCGCATTGAGGTTCATGAGTCGATTCCGCCGATGGATCCGATGATTCCGCATATCTTTGAAACAATGTTTTCGTATTATGAACAGGAAATTTCTAAAGGAAAAGAACTCATTGCAACTATCAAAAAATCATTTGAAGAGTTTTTTGAGCAGGACCAAAATGTGGCCAAGATATTTGATTTACGATATTGATAAAGAGGGATATTCTGTATGGGACAATTGAATATGTTCTATTATTTTGATGTAGAACAGGATTTCATGTATAAAGCGAATGCTTTTATTCAGCAGTTGAATCGAATGAGTGAATTGGATGCGGAATTGGTTCATTTGATTCATCATGAAATGAAATATGGCAGGGGGCAAATCATCGACAAAACCAATGAAGCGATTGAGCAGTATCAAAAAACCAATCAATCATACAATGATATGTATAAAAACTCCATGAATACCGCCGCTCAGCGATACACAAACATGATTAATGACATGAGAGGACAAAATATCACTCTGTATTATGATATCATCATTCGGGAAAAGAAAAGGTGAGCTAGAGGGCTAATGAAAATCAGCACCGACTATTCTCCTATCCTCCATTTTCTTTTGATCCCATAAATAGTAAGAAAGTATTTCTTATAATGAGGATAATGGCACAAAAGCGTAAAGTAACCAAGTAAAAAAACGGTACTTTTTCCTTATTTTAAAAGAAATGGTTATATATTGTTGACTGCTGCTTGGCATCTCTATTAAAATAAAAAGGGAAATTATGGATAAAGGGGGAGGAAATATGTCAGGAGTTATTCGTTTAACGCCAGAAGAATTACGCGCAGTGGCAAGGCAATATAATAACGAGAGTTCTAATGTGACAGAATTAATATCCCGTTTGGATAACATGAGCAGCCATTTGCAGGAAATATGGGAAGGTGCTTCTAGCCAAGCGTTTGTTCAACAGTATCATGAATTGCGTCCGTCATTTGAAAAAATGGCTGTTTTATTGAATGAAATTTCCCAACAATTGCACAATTCAGCTACTATTCTCGAAAGTACCGACCAACAAATTGCAAGCCAAATTCGTGGATAAAGAGTTACATGTTCGGAAAGAAGCGCTACAAATCTATGAAAGATTATGGCGCTTTTTTCTGTATTGGAGGGCGTAATCATGTATATCCAGATTACTGTTGATTTACAGCATTATACAGGAGATGTGTTTGATCTCCGCTTATCGGATTTTTACTCCGTCAAAAAGGTCGTAGATATTGTTTGGCAGTTGAAAAATATATCGGTACAACCGAGAGAAGGTTATTGGGTAAGGGTGGAAAACAAAGCAGTTGTATGCCCAGGTTACCTGACATTAAAAGATAGCGGAATTACGAACGGAGACCGCATCGTTATATTGTAGCCATGGAGAAAGAGAAAAGGAGTTCTATTTTATATGGAAGAAAAAAAGACGTATTTGGAAACAAAAATCGATGCCGTCCTTACACAAGACAAGCATGATACGATTGTCTTTCAGAGAGCGAAATTGAAGGTGCAGCATCCGTTAGAATTAGAGCTATTGAAAGAAATAGATTCATTTTTGTTAAGAGAAATTGCTGTATCTGAAGATGAAGTGAAAATTACGGTAACCCCGCCTTCATCGTTCATCAGATTTCGAGATGTACGGAAGAAATCCATGCTTTCGCGGTTATCAGCGGCGCACCAACTCGTCAAAAAGGTGAAAAATCATCGTCTTAGCCGCTTTATTCTTATTATATGTCCCGAAAATATCCTGTTTGACCATGATTTGGAACCGTTTTTTCTCCACGTTGGGATAAAAGAAAGCCTGCCGCCGTATGAGGCGGATGCGGAACAGCTACTTCAAGAGGTGAAAGCGACCGTACTTGTGCTGATTGACGGACAATATCGTTTTGAAGAATACATGAAGTTTCACGAAACATTAAAGTTTTCTGCTGTAGCTGAGAAAATTTTGCAGGCAGAACATCTCGAAGCAGTGCTGTCTGTTCTGGAAAGATGTATTGATGAGGAAGAAGCAAAAGAGCGAACAATGATACATATTCCGAAACGGAAATGGAATGTTCAACGTTATATATTCTTTTCGTCGCTTCTTCTGTTGATTCCTGCTATGATTTATACTTTTTATTCGTTCTTTTTTTTACAGCCAAAACAGGAAGCGTATGTAAAAAGCGCGGAATTGTTTTTAAATGACAAGTATAGTGAAGTGATTACGACATTAGAAAATTATCCGCCGGAAAAAATGCCGTATGTGGTGCAGTACGAATTAGCTTCTTCATATGTTATGACGGAGTCGTTAACAGAGGAACAACGTCAGAACGTGCAAAATAACATTACGTTGAAAACCGATCCACAATATTTGCTGTATTGGATTTATATCGGAAGGGGAAGAAACGAAGAAGCCATTGACCTTGCGAGAGCGATGGAAGATAGAGAGCTGATCATGTACGGATTGTTAAAATATCGTGAAGAGATAAAGGCAGATGATAGTTTGACAGGAGAAGAAAGACAGAAAAAATTAGAATCGATTGAAAGAGAAATAGAAGAATATCAGAAAGAGCAAGAAGAGCAAAAGCAAGCCGAACAAACCGAACAACAAACCCAGCCTGTTCAGCAACAGACGCCGCAAGTGACTGAACCGCCTTCTGCGGGGGAAAAGCAGCAGCCAAATGCACCGAGCGACGTTCCAAACGCTTCGGACAATAAAAAGTAAACCGAGAAAGAAGTAGAGTAGTGAGCATCGTAGGAGAGGATTATATGAGCCAATTATGGATTTTTTATGAAGATACTTGTCAACAGTTCCCTTTACAAGAACAGACGGCTTCCATTTTTATTGGAAATAAGCTAGAGCATCATGTAACCATTCCGTCCTTTGCTTTTCATAAAGGATATGTGGAATTAAGAAAGCAAAAGGAAGCGTCCGCTTTGACGGTAGTGCGAGGAAATGAAATGATGGGGGAACTGAAACCGCATATCCCCTTTACCATAGAAGAAGACGGACAAACCGTGGTAATCGTATGGCTCGATAAGCCGATCAGTGAACATATATATTATGTTGGAAATCAAACCGAACTTGTCATTGCGCCGCAACACGGAGCGGCTATTCAAGCGGGAAGCGCAAACGTATCGTTCATCAGAAAGAAAGGAGACTGGTTTCTCGTTCCTGACAAACAAGGAGCCGTTTTTCTTAACGGAAAGAAGGTAAATGAGGTTACCCGTTTACAAAATGGCGATATGATATTGTGTCCGTATATTACGCTTAGTTTTTTGGAGGACGATTTGTTATCGGTGGCAAGCGATCAAGAAGTGGTATCTTCATTGACCAAAACACTGCCACCCGCTTCGGAAATGAAAAAGAAATATCCTTTATATCATCGGACACCGAGAATGATTTACGAATTACCGAATGAAAAGATAACGATTTCGTTTCCAAGCCAAGACGGAGAAGGAGACCAACGCGGTTTTTGGCTTATGATTTTGCCGCCGCTGATGATGCTTCTTGTCATGGGAGTCGTCGCACTAATTCAGCCGCGAGGGATTTTTATTCTTATTTCCATCGTGATGTTCGCTACGACATTAGTGACATCGACCGTGCAATATTTTAAGGAAAAAAAGAATCGGAAAACGCGGCAAGAAAAGCGTCGTCACATTTACATGAATTATCTTGAACAAAAGCGGAAAGAACTTCAAGAGTTGTCGGAGAAGCAAAAAAGCGTACTTTATTATCATTTTCCGTCATTTGAAAAAATGAAATCGTTAACTTTGCAAATCAGTGACCGCATTTGGGAACGGACGATGGAAAGCGAAGATTTTCTCCATCTTCGCATCGGAAAAGCAAATGTTCCGTCCACATATGAAGTGTCTGTAAACATGAACGATTTGGCAAACCGAGAAATTGACGATTTGTTGGAACAGTCACAACAGATGGTGCAAGCGTATAAAACCGTAAAAAACGTTCCGCTGACGATTGAATTGTCGCGCGGAGCAATCGGAATGGTCGGGAAAGATTCCATCGTCAATCACGAAATTCAGCAGTTTGTTGGCCAAATGGCTTTTTTCCATAGCTATCATGATGTGCGGTTTGTCGCTATTTTTCATGAAAAAGACTACAAACATTGGGAGTGGATGAAATGGCTCCCGCATTTTCAACTGCCAAATTCTTTCGCGAAAGGATTTATTTATAACGAACAGACACGTGACCAATTGTTGTCATCCATTTACGAAATGTTGAGGGAGCGCGACTTGGACGAAGAAAAAGAGAAGAAACGGTTTTCCCCGCATTTCGTGTTTATCGTCGCCAACCGCTCTTTAATTGCGGAACATGTCATTTTGGAATATTTAGAGGAAAAAAACGAAGAAGTCGGTATTTCCGTGATTTTTGCTTCGGATACGAAAGAAAGTTTAACAGAAAACATTCATACGCTCGTGCAATATATCAACGAGCGGGATGGAGAAATTTTAATCCAGCACCGGAAAGCAGCGCATATTCCGTTTACGCTCGATGAACATACTCGGGAAGGGAACGAGCGGTTCGCACGTTTATTGCGCTCTTTAGATCATCAAAGGGGAATGCATAATTCTATTCCAGAAAAAGTCACGTTTCTCAAGTTACTTCAAGTGAAGAAAGCGGAAGAGATAAATATGAAGGAAAATTGGATGATTCATCAACCTTCGCGCTCGTTGGCCGTTCCAATTGGACTAAAAGGCAAAAAAGACATCGTAGAACTGAACTTGCATGAAAAAGCGCATGGCCCGCACGGGCTTGTCGCGGGGACGACAGGGTCGGGGAAAAGTGAACTTCTGCAAACGTACATTTTGTCATTGGCGGTGCATTTTCACCCTCATGAAGTCGCGTTTTTGCTCATTGACTATAAGGGAGGCGGAATGGCGCAACCGTTTAAAAACATTCCGCATTTATTAGGCACCATTACGAATATTCATGGCAGCAAAAACTTCAGCGCACGCGCGTTGGCATCCATTAACAGTGAACTGAAAAAACGGCAGCGCCTGTTTGATCGATATGAAGTAAACCATATCAATGATTATATGGAGTTATATAAAAAGGGGAAGGCGAAAGAGCCTCTTCCGCATCTTTTTTTAATCGCGGATGAGTTTGCAGAATTGAAAAGCGAGGAACCGGATTTTATTCGCGAATTAGTGAGTGCGGCGCGAATTGGCCGCAGCTTAGGAGTTCATCTTATTTTAGCGACGCAAAAGCCGCGAGGGGTAATTGATGAGCAAATTTGGAGCAATGCCCGCTTCCGCATTAGTTTAAAAATGCAAGATGCAAACGACAGTAAGGAAATTTTGAAAAACGGAGATGCGGCAACAATTACTGTCACGGGACGGGCGTATCTTCAAGTCGGAAATAATGAAGTATACGAATTGTTTCAATCCGCATGGAGCGGTGCGCCATATATGGAAGAGGGCTTTGAATCAGAAGATGAGATTTATATTGTCACAGACTTAGGACTTGTCCCGGTTTCAAATATTGACGCGAAAATGAAGAAAAACAAGAAAAAACAAAAAACAGAAATCGAAATGGTTGTTCAAGAAATTATCAAAACGCAGCAGCAACTCGGGATCGAAAAGCTGCCGAGTCCATGGTTGCCGCCGCTATCTTCTCGCTTGCATCGCCCTGCTTTGCTAGAACGAGACACCGTTTATTTTCCGATTGGTCTAAAAGATGAACCGGAGCTGCAGCGGCAATCGGACTACTTATATCAATGGATGGAAGACGGAAATATCGGCATTTTTGGTTCTGCGGGATATGGGAAATCGACAACGGCGATGACATTATTAATGAGCTTTGCGTCCGTCTATAGTCCAGAACAGCTTCATTATTACATTTTCGATTTCGGAAACAGCGCGTTGCTGCCGCTGCGGCAATTGCCGCATACGGCTGATTACTTTCGGCTTGATGATGAAAAGAAAATTGAGAAAATTATAAAGTTAATGAAAGAAGAAATCGAACAGCGAAAACAGCGTTTTATGGAAAAAGAAGTAAGCACGATTAAATTGTATAACACGCTTTCTGAAGAACAACTTCCGATTATCTTTATCACGATTGACAACTTTGATCTTGTCAAAGAAGAAATGCCCGATTTTGAAACACAGCTCATTCAATATGCTCGAGACGGGCAATCGCTTGGAATATTTTTGATGATAACGGCAACAAGAGTTAGCGGAGTTCGCCCGCCGCTCATGAACAATTTAAAAACAAAAATCGTTCATTATTTCCTTGACAGTTCGGAACGATTTTCTATCATTGGACGAACTCCGTACGAGGTCGAGCCGATTCCGGGAAGAGCGCTGGTGAAAAAAGATCAAGCGGTTTTAACGCAAATTTATCTTCCGGCTGATGGGGAAGATGATATAGCAGTGCTTGAAAACGTGAAGGAAGAGATAGCAAGGTTGAAAGAAAAATATAAAGGCATGCGCAAGCCGCAACCGATTCCAATGCTTCCAACACAATTACCATTTGCGCTCTTTGCGAAAACGTATATAGTTCAGCCGCATCCTGGCTTGATTCCGATTGGTCTTGATGAAGAGACGGTTCGTCCGGTTTCCCTTCATATACAAACCAATCCGCATTGTCTTGTAGTAGGGCAGTCGCGCAAAGGGAAGACAAATGCGATTAAAGTGATATTGGAATCATTGCTCGTCCAGCCGACGGCAGGTATCGGGTTGTTTGATGGAGTTGATCGCGGCCTTGCTTTATACGCTAATAAAGAAAACGTCACCTATATAGAAACAAAAGAGCAAATGCACCATTGGCTTGATGAGGCAAATGAAATATTGCAAACGAGAGAGGAAGAGTATTTAGCGGCAATTGGGAAAGCGGATGTTCATGTACAAGCTTTTTCACCTGTTGTTTTCGTCGCAGATAGTCTTTCTAGGCTTCAGCAGTCAGCCGATGGTAAAATTCACGAGCAAATCGCGATGATGATGAAGCGGTACAGCCATCTGGGGTTTAGTGTCATTGTCGCAGGAAATGCAAATGAATTTATGAAGGGCTTTGATGCGCTGACAACTGAACTGAAACAAATTCGGCAAGCGATCCTCGTCATGAAAAAATCAGAGCAAAGCTTGTTTGCACTGCCATTTACGCGACACGAACCAGAAGTGGACCCAGGGTTTGGCTATTTTGTCTTAAATGGAAAAGAAAAGAAAATACAAATTCCAAAAGTAGAATAAAGGAAATCAGGTGAATCATATGACGGAAAAATGGAAAATCGTCAAGTTGATTGCGAAGATTGTGTTTATTGTTGCTCTTCCTGTGCTGTTCTTTACGTTCATTGGCCATAACCCGATGAAGGTAACAGAGAGGACAACAAACCGAATCGCGGTAGTCAACGAAGATGTAGGAGCCGATTATGATAAGAAAACATACGACTTCGGCAAAGAAATTGTACCAGCTCTTGATGATCACTCTAGTTATCAATGGTCTGTCGTCAATCGCAGCCAAGCGGAAAAAGGGCTGGCGGACGGCCAATATGACGCTGTCGTTTATTTGCCATCCGATTTTTCCAGAAACATTTTGACCTTTAATGAAAAAAAGCCGCTTAAGGCAACTGTCCAATATAAAATCCAGCCGAATCTTGAGGCGAAAAACCGGGAGCGGGTACAGAGAGAGTTAGAAACAGCTAAAAATACGATCAACCAAAAGATGTCTACGCTGTATTGGAGCTATGTCGGCCAAGCGATAGAAGATATTCGCAAAAAATTTAGTGCTATTTTGGAAAAAGAAATCGCTTTTCAAAAGACGATGTACGATTTTTACACCCCTAGCTCTGCCAAATTAACAAAAGAGATCGAGAGTCAAAAAAAGATGCTTGAACAGCTGCTTTCGTCTTCGAAAAACGCCGAAAGCTCCTCCAACGATACGTTAAAAGGTTTGGAGCAGGCAGAAGCGGAAATTGCTTCGTTTATCGAGGATATTCAGGCGTATAAAGAATATCAGCAACAGCAGCATGACCTTATCCAAGAAGGAATTCATCAGTATGAAACGATGGTGAGCGGAGGAATACGTTCCATTGTAGAACGGCCATGGAATGTCAAACCGGAGTTAGAATTAAATGGCCAAACATTGCTGCAATCTGTGTCTACACTGCGCAATACAGTGGCGAACAACCATACGGCATTGACGAATCTCCATGACCAGCTGGAAAATTCAAACGTTGATGAACGACTGTTGGAGTCACAAAAAGATCTCATCCGTCAATATCAACAACAAATAGGTACAAAGATATTGGACGAAGTGCAGCAAAAACTCATTCCGCTACGGCAGCAGTTGCAATCTGCCACCACTCTGTCAGCACCGAATGAACAGCCGGTGCCGGGAGAGCTGCCACAGACATCAGAAAATGGGCAATGGCTGGATGGGGTTGAGCAGCAGCTGGCGTCTTTAAAGACCGAGCTGCAAACAGTAAAGCCGAAACAGCCACAAGAGACGCAGGAAGGGCAAGGTACATCGGGAAGCTGGGGGGATATTGATAATGACATGAAGCAGCTGGAAATGGAAATACAAAAGGCAAAAGAAGCATGGCAAAAGCAGTTATCCCTCCAGCAGCAATGGCAGGAAAAATATACGCAATTGGCAAAGCAATTAGCCGTGCAGGCGAGTGACAGCAATGGGCAATCGGAAGAAACAGTGGTTCAGCAAATTATCGCAAAAGAACAAGCTATTCTTCAGTCTCCGTCGTTATCTGAAGAGCGAAAGCAACAATTGTCAGCGTACTTTCAGCCGGCTATTCAAAGCAGAAACATGAATGGTCTTCTCGCCTATTTTGCTTGGTTAGCAATTTTTGAGGATACGTTAAAGCGAACGGGGAATTTTGACGAAGCACTTGTGGAGCAGCTGATTGTAAATTGGAAGGAAAAAGCGGAGATTTTTCAAACTTTATCGAAGATTCATAGCGGAATTCAGCAGTTGCAGGGCGACTCAGCCGCTTCTTTGCAAGGTGCAGAAACGGCCGAAAATAACGTTCATTCTTTTGTTGAAGCAACGCTTGAATATATACGGCAATATGATGAAAATGTGGAAAAAGTGCAAGCAGAGCTGATGGAACAGCTGCAATCGTTAAATGACGCCACGAATGAAGTAACAGCACAGCTTCAGCAAACCATGGATGAAGAAGGAACCATACAATCGACGGTAGGAGCTAACGATGGTGAATTTGTTATTACCATCCAGCAAAATACGCTGCAAGACATCGCACAAATTTCTGATTTAGTCACCTCCATTGCCGAAGGGCAAGACCGGATTATCGATTACACAAATGAGATGCATGAAAAAGTGGCATCGGTCCAAGATCGGGCAGATGAGTTAAACAGCAAATGGGCAACCAATGTCAATACAACCAAACAAATTAAAAATGATGTATATCATCTGTTAGACAATACGATGGTAGACCAACAAGCAAACGGATATGTGTATGATTACTTAACCAATCCGGTACAAGTAAGTGGAGATATTCCGAAAGAGAAAACAACGTACACGCCGCCTGTCGTGATGCTTGTCATTGTTTTGCTCTGCGGCATGCTTATTGGGTTCTTCCTGCATTATTATTCTTCCATTCCGCTTATGATGCAGCTGGCATTGCTGGTCATGATGAACTTGCTTGTCGGTTTCGTCATCAGCACATATGGATTGCGAATTTATCCGATGCAAGATATACAGGCGCTCAAGTGGAGCATTTTTACCATTATCTTATTATTCTTCTGTTCCGCCATTGTTCGCTTGGCCTTTTTTATCGGACCATTTACCGGCTGGGTGCTTGGAGTCGGCTTAATCCTGTTTTTTATTACTCCATTACTCGACTTAGTATTGCCAAACTTTAGCTTTGACCATCCGATATCAGAAACGTACATGTCGATTCAATATGGAGACCAGCAAGCATTTTATCCAGCTGTTATTACGTTAGGAGTTGTCACACTGCTCATGTCTGTTGTTCCGTTTTTGAAGCAGCGCCTGGACGCTCTGCAGAAGGAGGCGGAAACATATGAAGGGTAAAGGACGTCTTGTGATGTTCTTTTTCCTCTTCTTCTGCTCTGTATTGGTTGCGATGGGAGTGACGGTTTACGCGAAAACGGATGAGTGGCCGGAAATTGAACCAAATCAATATCAACGGCAGGACATCAAATTACGTACTGATTACCTTCATGAAGAGTCGCTGCTCGATGAAAAGGGAGATTTACCAGAGGTGCAAACATCACTGACATTTCAAAGACCGACATCTTCTTTCTTCAAACAAACAAAAGCGCAGTTGTTTTTATCGGGAGAAAAAGAAACGAATACGATTGCCGCTAAAGCAGAAAAATTGCGATTGTTTTCTTATAATCCAACACAATCGGTTCCGTCTCGTCAACAATGGGATGAGACGGAACGAACATCATCATCATTTCTGCCATGGCTGTTCGGCTTTTTTAGTCTCGGCTTTCTTATCGTCATCTTCACGGTAATCGTTCCACGTATGAAAAAATTTGTTCCGTAAAACAGGTTATTTTCGAAGGAACTTTGACATGTTTCACATGGCCGAATCATAGATAAGGAAAAAAGTCTTGGTTGTCATTTAAAAAAAGGAACATATTATGATTTATCCTTATTTTACTTATATTACCATTTAAATAGCGTATAAATGGGGGAGGAGGAAATCAAGGTGTCGTCTTTATTGGAGTCGATCGAAAAAGAATTGAAACGCAGGGCCTACGAGGCGATGATTCATTGCCTGCAGTCCTATCAGGGGCAGGTCGAAGAGGCGATCGAGGAATTTCAACATGGTACTCGCGCATTTTATCGCGCAAATGACGAGTATGTTCCGCATTGGCAGGGAGAGTCGAGGGAAGCGTATGAATGGGTATACGGGGACTTGCGGCAAATCGAGACACGTATTTATGCGACCGCAGACGAGCTTCTTCATGAAATCAGCAGGGAAATCGCCCAAATTCGTCGAAAGATAGAGGAGCTATAATGACTACAATTCGAGTCAAGCCGGAAGAGCTGGAAACGGTAGCGAAGCATGTCCCCGATGCAGAAGACGCTTGCCAGCGTGCGCGAACCTCACTTTCCTGGGAACTGCCCTCTTTAGTGATGGAGATTCCGGGCATCGGTTCTGCCGCCATCCACGAACTTACAGACGAACTGCTTCATTGGCTCCACCGCTATGAAGAAAAGCTGAATGAAGCGGAGGAATTGCTGTATCGAACAGCCGCGGCAATCAGACAGGCAGACCAAACGCTTGCCGACAACATGTCAGAATTCGGTCTGGAGCTCCTTGGCTGGTACGATGTGCAGCGATTGTTTGGAGAATACGATCCGATCACCGGAGAACGGATTTCAGGATGGGACCGCCTGTTTGCGGGAGGAATGCTATTGGCTTCTTTTATTCCTCCCGTCAAAGGGGTGGGAATCGCCGGCAAAGCTGTGGTTAAAGGATCGAAAGCGGCGGGAATAGCAGCGGATGTTTCCAAATTGGTCTCGAAAACGAAAAACGTCCTCAATTATGATAAAATCAAATTGTTCTTTCAAACGATCTATCACCAAGTCATCAAAGGACCAATCACCAAAACAATCCGGTCGTTCAAAAAGCAATGGGAGAACTTTCTCGAAAATGTTGGCTCTGTCCTACAGGGACCGCAGCCAGCCTTGGCAGGAATCGGTCCGGCCCGCGGTGTGTGGATGAGCGGAGCCGAGAGGGAAGTAAAAGAAACGACGATGAATATGATTGGCAAAACTGGGGATGAGGTGGTTGGTAAGGGCACGGGTAAATCTACACCAACGAATACTCATACTAAGGTTAACTATGGAGAGCATTACACCAGAGACGGACGGAGAAAGGTACTTAAACCAAATGTAGAGTATACAACTCCTGCAGGATACACTTATAGAACCGATGACAAAGGACGTATTGTCAATGCTGAAGGTAAACTTAACTTGGGGGAGGCCAAACGAAATAATCATGCCCAGAAGGTGGCGGGTAGAGAAGATAGACTACTAGATGATGAAGGTGGACATTTGATAGCAACTATATTTAAAGGTTCGGGTAGCCTTGACAATCTTGTACCTATGAATGGTAACCTGAATAAAGGTGAGTGGAAGAAACTCGAGAACATGTGGAGGAAACAACTTGAAAAAGGAAAACTGGTTGAAGTGAAGATAAAACCTGTTTATAAAGGTGAGTCACAAAGACCGGTAAGTTTTGACATAGAATATAAAATAGGAAAGGGTAAGTGGCAATACAAAGAATTCCAAAATAAACCTGGAGGTTAAATATATGGATGATTTGAAACTAAATAATATTTATCAAAAAATCGCACATACAATTATTGAAACAATACCAGAGGAATGGTCAAAGGTTTTTGTGTATGGTGAAATCACAGAGGATGTTCGGACGGCGTTCTTTTATTATTATCCGGCTAATGGAAGTACTCCAATTTATAGCCACGATATTCCAAATATATTTGCAATAGAAAAAGAGGATTACAAAAAGCTTTGGAGACAATTACTTGATAATTTAGAAGAACTATGGCGTGAGTTTAAGAACAACGGACAAGATCCGTGGACAAATCTTACTTTGATTTTTGACAATCAGGGTAATTTTAAAATTGAGTATGATTATGAAGATTTATCGGATGCAGATGATCATGAAAGAAGTATTATTTGGGAGTACAAATATCTGGGTCTTACTCCTGAGGATGAAGATGATAAGAAATTCTTAGAAGAATATTTAAACAGCATTAAAGAGAACGATCAATAATTTTTTTACCAAGTTTACATTTTGTAAAAGCAGGATCGTATAATACACCAATAAGCCATATACTTACAAACCTGGGGAACGCACTAGATAAAACTGGATTGCGTCCCTGTGTATTGTGAGCCGAAAAGTATACAGTATAAATTCAGTTAACGTGAAGGAATCAGGACTACAAAACTCTGATTCCTTTTCTTTGATGATATAAATGCTTATGCTAAAGGAAGATATTTATTTGAAACTTTTACAGAACAGATAAATCGCAAGTATTTAGCATTACCTCCTGAGTGGAACCAAATGACAAAAATACAGCAATGGAAAGTTAGACCTGGTTCTATAATTATAAAAAGTAGTGCTGCAACACAGTTGCAAATGGGAGATAGATATATTGGAGGGGGAAAGCAATGGTATATAACCAATCTGGACGATCTGATAAAACCATAGAATTTTTAGAGTTAGCAGAAAAAATTAAAAATTAGGTCATAAAAGAAATAACTACACATAATAATGGTGAAGGAAAGGATGGTAATATTCCGCAATTGAGAAAAATACTAGATGAAGTAGAAAAAATGAGTATTATCCTTTGTCCAAATAATTATACGCCATCGTATCCACATATAATTGTCGACTCATGGGATTACAACAGTAAGCTAGGTGAATTGCTATTAGATGTTTATGAACTATATAAGAAATTAAACTAGGTTAGGGTTAGCTATCATAGTTTTCTAAAATATGAAGCCTTGGTTGAGTTGAACAACTGTTTCAAGGCTCACTTTTTTCTAGGATGAGGATCACAAGTGTTTATCACCCATTATTTTACTGTTATAAAGACGTAATAGCAAGCCAATAAGCCTATGACCAGTTAAAATAGTTGAATGAAGCAGAAGAAACTGCTGTACCGGACTGCCGCGGCAATAAGCCAGGCAGACCAAACGCTTGCCGACAACATGAAAGAATTCGGTCTAGAGCTTCTTGGCTGGTATGACTTGCAGCGAGTGTTTGGAGAATACGACCCGATCACTGGAGAACGGATTTCGGCAGGAGACCGCCTGCTTGCGGGAGGAATGTTATTGTTGACCGTCATTCCTCCAGCCAAAGGGGCAGGCATTGCCGGAAAAGCGGCGGTGAAAGGAGCGAAAGCGGCCGGAACCGCAGCCGATGTTTCGAAATGGATCTCGAAAACGAAAAACGTCCTGAATGTTGATAAAATCAAAGGGGCTTTACAAACGATCTATCACCAAGTCATCAAAGGACCAATCACCGAAACAATCCGTTCGTTCAAGAAGCAATGGGAGAACTTTCTCAAAAATGTTGGCTCTGTCCTGCGGGGGCCGCAGCCAGCCTTGGCAGGAGTGGGCCCGGCGCCCCGCATGTGGATGAGCGGAGCCGAAAAAGAAGTAAAAGAAACGACGATAAACATAATTGGCAAGACTGGGGATAAGGTGATTGGTAAGGGTGTTGGAAAAGGTGAGCAAATACTTGATAAGGTAAGAACGTATGAACAAGCTAGAAATAAAGCGCTTGAATTAGTAGGGGATTTAGGTCCAAATTCAAAGCCATATATAGGTACTCTTAAATCTAGTGCAGGGTACGGAAAAGTTGTGGGTAGGCAATCTGCTGATGGAAAGGTTAGATGGAGATTAGATTGCGACCCTAATAAAGGACCACATATTAATGTAGAAGATTTCCGCAATGGTAAAGGTCTTAAAGCTAAAAAATATGTAATACCTTTTGAAGGTAATGAAAGTACTTTTAGAGCTTATTTAAAACATTTGAATAGATAAGGGTGAATTTGAATGACTTTATTAGATGAATGTATTGAAGCTTTAGGTGAAGATGCTGAAATTTTAACTGATAGTGAAAAAAAGAAAATTCTTGATACCTTAGAAAGCGCTTTTCCGTTTACTGAATGGGGGCGTATTGATTGGGACAAGGTTAGTAGAAAAGAAAATGTAAATACCGTAAATGATATAACTGCTTATCTAGGAAAATGTTTCCGAAATTTTGATGCAGTTGTTTATGTAATTTGGGATGAGGGGACTTTACCTATTATAAAGTCTAATTTAAAAAAGGTTCTAGAAGTAATTGATGATGTTACTGCGGTTAGTTTTGATACTTGGATCTTTTCACCAGCTTCAGGATATGTAATAGAAATATACCATGAAGGGGAAGTATGGGTTGGTATAAGATAAAAGAAGCTGATGATATGGTAATATGAAGCCTCAAAGGAGATATTAAATCTCTTTTGAGGCATTTTATTATAGAATAATTATCCAATAGGAAAAGGGGTTCTTAGAGATAAAAAACATGTTATTTATAACGTAACAGATTTTAGAGTAGTATTGATAGGGATTCAACTCAGGAACTAGGATTCCGAATATTAATTGTATTTCCTATTGTTAAATAAAAATAGAGGGTGATATCATTGAATGAAGATTTGAAATACGATACTTTCAGATATTTTCTTGAATGTTATTTTAACCAAAGTGCTAACTATGAGGAATTAGAAACACTAGTCAAAGAATTTAATTTAACTGAAGAGAGTAAATATCGACAAAAACTTCAGCAAGAATTAGAACAAATTCTTCAACTTGATAATTGGGATGATATTCGAGAGTTTGTTAGAAAACATGCTATGAGAAAAATGAACAGTGATAGACTCGCGTGGTTCACACGTACTATTTTACATAACTTAAATCAAAGTTAAAGTGTTGTAACGAATTAGAGAGTAAGGTACGCTTTATTGTTATAGAGTGCCGTAAATTTAAGAATTCAACTTTTTAAATTGGTGTTAGTCACGAAAACGGATAGGTTAAACAGAGAGAAAAGCTCTTGTTTATGCAGCTATTTTTCGCTCGTAAACGTAATATTCAGCAAACACAATCGGTTCTGTCTCGTTAACAATAGGATGAGACGGAACAATATTATCATCGTTTTTACCACAGCTGTTCCGCTTTTTTATTTTGGACTTTCTAATCTTTCACTTCACGGTAATCGTTCCACGTATGAAAAAATTTGTTCCGTAAAACAGGTTATTTTCGAAGGAACTTTGACATGTTTCACATGGCCGAATCATAGATAAGGAAAAAAGTCTTGGTTGTCATTTGAAAAAAATCGAGGGAAGCGTATGAATGGGTATACGGGGACTTGCGGCAAATCGAGGCACGTATTTATGCGACCGCAGACGAGCTTCTTCATGAAATCAGCAGGGAAATCGCCCAAATTCGTCGAAAGATAGAGGAGCTGCAATGACGACGATTCGAGTCAAGCCGGAAGAGCTGGAAACGGTAGCGAAGCATGTCCCCGATGCAGAAGACGCCTGCCAGCGTGCGCGAACCTCTCTTTCCTGGGAACTTCCCTCTCTAGCCATGGAGATTCCCGGTATCGGCTCTGCCGCCATCCATGAGCTTACAGACGAACTGCTTCATTGGCTCCAGCAATTATGAAGAAAAGCTGAATGAAGCGGAGGAACTGCTGTATCGGACGGCAGCGGCAATGCGCCAAGTAGATCAAACGCTTGCCGACAACATGAAAGAATTCGGTCTGGAGCTCCTTGGCTGGTATGACTTGCAGCGAGTGTTTGGAGAATACGACCCGATCACTGGGGAACGGATTTCGGCAGGAGACCGCCTGCTTGCGGGAGGGATGTTATTGTTGACCATTATTCCTCCAGCCAAAGGGGCAGGCATTGCCGGAAAAGTGGCGGTGAAAGGAGCAAAAGCGGCAGAAACAGCAGCAGATGTTTCCAAATTGGTCTCGCAAATGAAACATGTTCTCCGCTATGATAAAATGATGTCTGTCTTTCAAGCGGTGTACCGCCAAGTGGTAAAAGCACCGATTAGCAAAACGCTGCAATATTTTAAGAAGCAATGGAACGATCTTCTCGCCAGTGTTCCATCTGTCCAATGGCAACCGGCATTGGACGGGATAGGGCCAAGGGATACAGAAGACAATGGAAGAAGCCGACAGCTCTGTCCGCTTTTAGTCGGAGGTGAAGCGGGGGAAAGGAGCGTGTGGCTGCTGTATATAAAATAACAATGGAGAAACAGGATAATTTTGTGGGAAGAAAACGGAAAAATTTATAGCAAAAAAGTTGCTTCTATAGCGGGCTAGGCTGAAAGAGCAACTTTTTTATCTTTATTTGCCCCTCTCTGGAAATGGAGAAGCAAGTGTAAAGAGATGAGGATTACGCTTCTAATTTTTGTATTTTGCCATTATAGATACTCGAATCTAGTTCCCCAATGGCACGACTAGTGATGACACCAGCTGTCATGCTTCCGCTTACGTTCAAGGCAGTTCTTCCCATGTCAATCAGCGGCTCTACAGAGATGAGCAACCCTGCCAACGCGACTGGCAAGTTCATCGTGGATAGTACTAAGATTGACGCGAACGTAGCGCCCCCACCGACGCTTGCCACACCAAACGAGCTGATGGTGACGATGAGAATGAGTGTCAAAATAAAGGACGGTGACATTGGATTTATTCCTACTGTGGGAGCGATCATGACTGCAAGCATAGCCGGATATATGCCTGCGCAGCCATTTTGTCCGATGGATAGTCCGAAGGAGCCGGAAAAGTTGGCAATTCCTTCAGGAACACCGAGAGCAGTCGTTTGTGCCTTGATGTTCAATGGCAGCGTGCCTGCGCTTGAACGGGATGTAAACGCAAAGGATAATACCGGCAATGCTTTTTTTACGTAAGTAATCGGATTTAATCCGGCGATTGCCAAAATAATTAAATGAACAATGAACATGATGATAAGAGCAACATACGAAGCGATGACGAATTTTCCAAGTTTGACAATCGCACCGAGATCACTTGTCGCAATGGTCCGGGACATGATGGCCAAAATTCCGTAAGGTGTTAAGCGGAGCACTAGTGTAACTATGCGCATAATAATCGCGTAAATAGCATCTACTATTTTTTTGAACATCTCCGCCTGTTCAGGCTGTTTTCTTCTTACTCCTAAATAGGCAATGCCGATGAACGCGGCAAAAATAACAACGGCAATCGTAGACGCGCTGCGCTGCCCTGTCAAATCTAAAAATGGATTCGCTGGGAGTAATTCAACGATTTTTTGTGGAAAGGTTTGATCTTGAATTTGTGTATATTTTTGTTCGATTTCCTGCCCACGGGCTGTTTCTGCGCTGCCGGAATGAATTTGAAAGGTCTCTAATTGAAAACCGAGTGCTGCCGCAATGCCGATGGAAGCGGCAATTGCCGTTGTTCCTAGCAATAATCCAATAATGAGCGTAGCGATTTTTCCTAAGTTATTTGAAATAGTTAATTTTGTAAACGATGTAACAATTGAAATGAATACTAACGGCATTACAATCATTTGTAATAGTTTTACATAGCCGGTTCCGATGATATCAAATCATTGTGCTGATTGCTGAACAATGGCTGAATTTGCCCTGTACGCCCATTGCAGCACGAGCCCAAATACAATCCCGATTCCAAGGGCAGCAAACACCTGTTTTGAAAACGAGATACGCTTCTTTTGCATATAAGCTAATATCCCTGTGAACAGAAGCAACACTGCAATGTTTAAAATAACTAAATAAATATTCATCAAAGATCCCCCCTTAATAAATATGATGAACTTTAATAAATAAAAACCGATATGTAAAGTAAGTTTTATTTATCGTATGCCATTAATTCAGATTACTTGTTACCACTGACATAAAAAATTTCATTTTTTACAACACCTCATTCTCTGAAATAAAGAAGCGCTTTATAACTATTTCTGTAAAAATGGAACAAAAGTCTGTGAGAATAGAACTGTTATGGTGAATGATCATGAAAAAATAATTGTCTTCTATGCTTCTCATTGCCGCATGGAACAATTTAAGAAAATGAAAAGGTTTCAAACACATTTTTGATTTCTCTCAATCTTTCATCACATTTCCTAGATATACTGTCCTTGTTCGTTACTTAGTTTGAATCAAGTGAGGGGGAAAACATGGAAAATGTAGTTAGGCATTACGTGCCAAATGGGGAGCAAGAACGAAAAAAGAAAACAGGACTGTCCTTCTATCAAACAATATGGCGCTGGCATTTTTATGCGGGCATTATTTTTGCGCCTTTTCTCATTATTCTTGCCTTTAGCGGTGCAGTGTATTTGTTTAAACCGCAAATAGAATCCATATTATATAAAAATTTATATTATGTACAAGAAACCAAAGAGAAACCGCTTCCGCTTTCGCAAATGGCGGCGAACGTTCAGAAAAAGTATCCAAAGGCAGCGATGATTTCGGTAACGTTAGAAAAAGACCGTAACCGCACTGTCCAAGTGGGAATGATCGAGAACGGCAATATGTTCACCGTTTATGTCAATCCGTATACGGAGAAAATTGTCGGGAAATTAAATGCAAGCGAAGATATAATGGAGATTTTCAAAAAAATCCACAGTGAATTGCTTATTGGGGGAACCGTAGCCAATCGGATTGTAGAGCTTGCCGCTTGCTGGGCCTTGATTTTATTATTAACTGGATTGTATATTTGGTGGCCAAGAAATAAGAGTTCCATTTGGGGAACATTTTTTCCGCGCCTTCGAAAAAAAGGACGGCCATTTTGGCGTGACATGCATGCTGTCTTAGGATTTTGGCTAACCGGAGGCATTTTGCTTTTGATTCTCACCGGCCTTCCATGGACAGGAGTAATGGGTGAAGGGATTAACTGGTTAGCGACATCCACGAAGACAGGATATCCTCCTTTTTCCTTTAGCTTTGGACCAAAGCCAGAATCTGTCACAGTTACGAAAGAGGTTGCACAAGATGTGCCTTGGGCGGCAGAAAATTTACCAGTCCCAGCCTCGAAAATTAACGGTTATGTTCCGTTGTCTATTGATGACGTTGACAAGATTGCTGAGAAGGAACACATTATAAAGCCATTTACGATATCGATGCCACAAGGACCAACAGGCGTGTTTACGATCGCAACGTCAAAGACGAGCCCAAAAGATAATGCTACGTTGCATGTTGATCAATATACAGGACAAGTCCTAAGCGATGTTCGCTTTAGTGATTATGGCATCATGGCTAAAGCAATCACAATTGGAATTGCGCTGCATGAAGGCCGTTTATTCGGATTAGTGAATCAAATGATAAATCTTATTGCATGTCTCGGCTTAATTTTGATTGCAGTTAGCTCTTTTGTTATGTGGCGTAAACGCAAGCCGCAAGGTAAACTAGGTGCTCCTGCAAAGGCACAAGACAAGAAAGTGATAAGAGCGGTTACGGTGATGATGTTCGTCATGGGATGCATCATGCCGTTAGTCGGCATCTCGATTATTGCCGTCCTGTTATTAGATAAATTAGTAATTCCTCGAATTAAACCTTTGAATGAATGGTTGACAATGTAAGGAGGAATTTTAATGAGGAGAAGAGGACTAGGCTTATTGATTATGTTATTAGCAGGGCTTTTGGCGGGATGTACAGCGAACGCACAAACGTTGCCAAAGCTAAACGAGCGAATAACAGTTGATATTCAAGTACCAAAAGAAATTTCTATTAATCAAGAGAGTGCATTAAAAGTCCAAGTCAAACAAGGAGATAAGCCAGTTAAAAATGCGGAAGAAGTCCGCTTAGAAATATGGAATGGCAATGATAGAGAACATAGTCAAACTATTAATGCCCATCATGGGAAAAATGGGGTATATAGCATAAAGAAAACATTTGATAAAGACGGGATTTACTATGTACAGGCTCATGTAAAAATGGGCGATGAATGGGTAATGCCTAAAAAGCGATTTGCGGTAGGAAACGTATTCAATGAACAATTGCAACAAATCGAAGAAAACGCTTCAGAGAACGGACAACCTCATCACCCTGCGGGACATCACCATTAATTTCATAACTCCAAAAGAAGCTGTGTTCCTAAAAGGAGGAGCATAGCTTTTTCTTTTGTAATTATTCATCCTTTTACTAGCTAATGGGAAAGGGAATGTTTTTCTGAGGAAAGATTTGGACGTTTACATGTTTTGCCCCGAATTTGACCGTTTGCTTTCGCTAAATTTGGATTTGTGTCTTCCATGTTCGTTCGTTTTGTCATACTTTTGTTGTCCCAGTACTGTTTACGATAAAATAGCAGCACTGGTTCCAGCTAAGATGGCATCACATCCTGAACGTGTAGAAACTACGTACAGATGCCAGAAATGTACCTTCGGTTACCGTCCAACAATCCTGCTGATTCCAAAGAAATCATCTTGTCTTTAGGAGAGTGTTTAAAAAAGGTATCCGTTATAAAAAACGGATACCTTCTCATTGCTCATTTTTTAAGAATTGGTTGTTAAATCTTCCGACGGAACTGTTAGACCAAGTCCTTCTGCTACACGTCTTCCATACTCCGGATCTGCTTTATAGAAATGACGAATTTGACGAAGTTTGATTTCTTCTTTTGTTACTTGTTTCATAGACTCAACGATATTTTTAATTAAACGCTCTCGCTCTTCTTCACTCATAAGACGATATAAGTCACCTGCTTGAGTATAGTGGTCATCCCGATCATATGGTACGCTTTCCGCTACACCAGATACTGGGAATGGCGTTGTTTTATGTTCAGGAACTTCTGTTGGTCCGCCGAAGCTGTTTGGTTCGTAGTATACAGAACCTCCACCGTTATTGTCAAAACGCATAAAGCCGTCACGTTGATAGTTATTCACTTCTACTCTTGGACGGTTGATTGGTAGTAGGTTATGGTTTACGCCAACACGATAGCGATGCGCATCTGCGTAGGCAAATAGACGCGCTTGCAGCATTTTATCTGGAGATGGCTCAATACCAGGCACTAGGGTTCCAGGGGAGAATGTTGCTTGTTCTACTTCAGCAAAATAGTTTTCTGGGTTTCGATTCAATACCATGCGACCTACTTCAATTAATGGATAGTCTTTATGTGACCATACTTTTGTCACATCAAACGGATCGAAACGATACGTATAAGCATCTTCTAAAGGCATGATTTGTACGTAGAGTGTCCATGATGGATAATCGCCGTTTTCAATTGCATTAAATAAATCTTCTGTATGATAGTCTGGATTTTCACCAGCAATTTTTGCCGCGAGCTCTGGGTCCATGTTTTTCACGCCTTGATCTGTTTTAAAGTGATATTTTACCCATACAGCTTCGCCTTCAGCGTTAACCCATTTGAATGTATGGCTTCCGTAGCCGTTCATATGCCGATAAGTAGCAGGGATGCCACGGTCGCCGAATAAATAGGTTACTTGGTGTAACGATTCAGGGGATAAAGACCAGAAATCCCATACGGCCGTTGGATTTTTTAAGTGAGTCCTTGGATCTCTTTTTTGTGTATGGATAAAATCAGGGAATTTAATGGCGTCGCGAATGAAGAAAATCGGCGTATTGTTCCCAACGATGTCGTAGTTTCCTTCTTCTGTATAGAATTTCACTGCAAATCCACGCGGGTCACGAACTGTATCGGCAGACCCCAATTCACCGGCTACCGTAGAGAAGCGGACAAATACCGGTGTACGCTTACCAACACCATTGAAAACTTTTGCTTTTGTATATTTGGACATGTCATTGGTTACTTCAAAATATCCGTGTGCGCCTGCTCCTTTTGCGTGTACGACGCGTTCTGGAATACGCTCTCTGTTGAAGTGTGCCAATTTTTCAAGAAGGTGAACATCTTGAATTAAAGTGGGACCAGGGGAACCGGCTGTTATCGAGTTTTGGTTATCACCAACTGGAGCACCCCAACTAGTAGTAAGTTTCTTTGTCATAACAAAACCACCTCGCCACATTTTTATAGGATTAATTAACTTAAATAATAACATTTATCAATAAAAAGTCAATACTTTTTTATAATAATTATAATTAAATAAATATATCAAATTAATAACAAAACTTAAAAAACGTAAACGGTGTAAGTCTGCCTTGATCTTTCAATATGTTGAAAACCTGAAGTGTGAAGTGATCGGAATTTGTGATCAGTTTTGTATTACGATGGGCGACATAATTACGGATAAAATCATCTTGTTTTTGGAGGATTTTACAATGGTAATTATGAATTCTTCTTTGAAGTAACCCAATCTCCTATAAAAAACTTGAGTTACACTGCCTGTTTTAGAGGTTCTATATCAGCATTTTCTTTTGTGTTTACTTAATGTAACTAATGAATTCTGATCCTTAACATGGCCAAGAAAATGGGAAGCACTTTTCGACAGATACCGATTTTTTTCAAAAATACTAGCCGCTTTGGCTTTGACTGACGAATCTTCAATTTCTAGCACAGTGATCTCGAGGATTTGAAAGATTATAACACATGCCAGAAAAAGTACTCCAGCGGGTCGTGGGTTTATATAGAACCTATGGCAGGACGAAACCCGCAAGAATCTAAAAAACTAATGGATGTTTTATTGGAGATGCAAAACAACAGCATCACCTTTTTATTTGTCAAACATGATATGGAAACCGTTATGTCTATCGCTGATAAAATTGTTATAAAAAACGCGGAAGGCAGTCCTAAAGAAATTGCAAATAATCTAGATGTCATTAAAGCTTACTTAGGGGAAGAGGAGGCTGTATAGATATTAAAAATTCATAACCTCCATACGTATCACGGTGATTTGCATGTATTAAAAGGGGAAATCTTTGCTATTGTTGGACCGAATGGTGCTGCATAGCAGGTGGATATACTCCTAAAGAAGGAGAAATCATATTGAAAATGAGTCTATTCCATATGGAAATGTTGAACAGATTGTTAAAAAAGGAATTTGCCTTGTTCCTGAGCGTCAGACAATTTTTGATGATTTGTCTGTAAAGGATAGTATATTGCTAGGTGCGTATCATCGATACAAAAAGTATTGATAAAGATTGTAAGAAAGTATAGAGTTGCTTCCCAAGTTAAAAACAATGCTTAACAGGCCAGGAGGATTGCTAAGTGGTGGAGAACAGCAGATGTTAGCCATTGGAAAACCAAAAATGAATGATGATGGATGAATTATCTTTAGGACTTGCTCTGTTCATTGTGAAAGATATGATGAAATTATTAAAACAAATGTGTGATCAATTTGGAACGACCATTCTTTTCATTGAACAAAACGTTCGAGCAGCTCTTCAAATTGCCGATCATGCATGTGTTATTGATCGTGGCGAAATAGTCATTTACGGGAAAGCATAAGATTTGCTAAATGATGAAAGCGTCAAAAATACGTATCCTAGGTATTGGTAAAGAACAAAAAATCGTCCAATGAGTAGTCTCGGGCATTTTTTAAATCCCGTATATCAACACAGATCGATGTTTTGACATATATAAAACGTTTCTATCACTGCTTTGTCTTAGCTGGATTTATTATAGATAAAATCACCGTCCAAATACTGTTCAAACGGTGTCTTTTTTATTTGTGCCAAGTTTTGTTTTACTTAATAATGGACCGTTATGGAAAAAATCTAACCTTTTAAATATGAAGTCTTCAAAGTACTAAACATGAGAACGTTCTTAACTGAAAAGATGTCCGTTTTTAAGGCTGCCCTAAAGATCTACTCTTAGGGACAGCCTCTTTTTGATCGTTTACGATTTTAACACGTCATGGTCGACATACCGTTCGCCGTTGAGCTCGCTGATAACGTTAATCGCTACTTTCGCGCCATCGCCGGCTGTGATAATCGTATGTACACTTACGCCAGCGACTGTACCGGCTGCCCAGATTCCTTCGATATTAGTGCGTCCAGCGGCATCGACGTCGATGACCGCTTTAATGCGCGGTTCTGTACCTTGTTTTGTTTTCACGCCAATTTTTTCAGCGAGATCGGTCGCTACGCCGGTTGCTAAGATGACATGTTTGGCTTCAAAAGATTGGTTTTCTGTTTCTACTTGAAAACCTGCTTCTGATTTTTGGATGTTGACAACTTGACCGTTCACGAGCTCTGCTCCGAATTTGACCGCTTGTTTTTTCCCTGTTTCCACCAAATCTGGACCGGTGGCTTCTATGACCCCATAGTGGTTTTCAATCCAAGCTCGTTTTGTAATGCTTTTGTCGTTATCAATCAGCACTGTTTTCTTTCCGGCTTTTGCGGTAAAAATAGCAGCGCTTGCTCCAGCAGGACCGGCTCCAATAATCGCTACATCATACATCGTCCCATACCCCTTTCAGAAAAATTCAAAAATATTATACCATTCCCTTATGTTTACGTCATATCATATGCTTGTTATTAAATTAAAATTATTTTAATTTGATATTGATTTTAAATATAAAATATATATAATAAAAATTGCAAAGTTATTTCTTTTTTAATTGAAAAAGTTTAGCTATCGCTTTATAGCTAAAATGGGCAGCCATATGGCTATACTTGTCTGGCTATTTAAGAGATGGGGTAAAGCCTGAATAACAAAAGAGAATATTTATTTTCAAATTGAAGGGAGAATCGTGTATGCGGAAACAAAACATTTGTGAGCAGTGCCAACAACCGGTGCGCCGATTAAAACATTCTATCCTTTGCCAATGCGGAACGAAAATTTTACAAGGAAGAAAACACGCTTGATGATATATCAGGCGTTTTCTTTTATCGTGTATTTTCCTAAATAACGTGTTAGGTTCATTTTATTAGTTAGCAACGAATATATATAAACATATTTCCCTACTTCACAATTGAGGTGAGGATTCGTGAATGAATTCACTAACAACGAACGTATATTACTAGGGAATATGTTATTTAACATATATCAGTCAATGGTCGAATCGATCGAGCGAACAAGAACACAGTTTCCGCTTTTGTGTCATGAAGAAAGCCGAGATAATTTGCTGGCGTATTTATACGTAAAAGAAATAATGTCCGCCGATCTTATTCAAGCCATTGAAGATGAAGGCCTATCGTCGATCTATGGACACGAGTCCCATATCATTTCAAACCTTGCACTTTTATTAAGACATTTACAGGTTGCTGCATTTCAGGGCACAGATGCAAAAAAAATCACTCGACAACAGGCACAGCGGTTGGTAGCTGAGAGAGCACGAACTGTGTTGGGAGAAGGCCGTCACTCTCGACAAACACGCATTATGGTGACGCTGGATGAGCAACTGATCAATGAGCCTGAAACGATTGAACAATTGTTGCTGTATGGCATGGATATTGCCAGAATTAACTGCGCTCATAATTCACCAGAAATATGGAAAAAAATCATTGAAAGCGTTCGTCAAGCGGAAGGACGGCTTCAAGAAAAACAACAATGGGAAAAAAGATGTTATATTTATATGGATTTGCCGGGTCCCAAAATTCGCATTCACAACATTGTATCTAATGTCCATCCGGTAAAACTGTCAGTTCGAAAAGATGAATACGGCCAACCAATCCAGCCTGTTACGGGTTTCCTCTATCTTCATACGCCGTCGTGTCTTCCGCCAGAACAGAGTGATGTGTCGTTTGTTTTAGAAGCAGCAACGAATGAGAATGTTAGGCTGGTAAGCGGGGATGAACTGTCGTTTATCGATGCTCGCGGACGAAAGAGAAGATTGAAGGTAATCGATGTCATTACTCCTTCTTGTTTCAAAGTGGAGCTTTCAAACACGGCATACATTCAAGAGGGGACTTGGTTCAAACATAAACGTTTTTCTTTGCTGTTACAATCAGTTGCACCGATTCCAATGAAAGCGTTCGTCAAAAAAGGAACGCGCCTTCAAATTTACTTCGATCAAGCTCATTTAGAAGCGGCAAAGACGGACGATGCGGTGAAGCTTACGACAACACTTCCAAAAGCGTTACGCAATGTTCGAGTTGGACATCGTCTTTATCTCGATGACGGGAAAATTTTCGC
Source organism: Thermaerobacillus caldiproteolyticus (assembly GCF_015326725.1). Taxonomy (NCBI): domain Bacteria; kingdom Bacillati; phylum Bacillota; class Bacilli; order Caryophanales; family Anoxybacillaceae; genus Thermaerobacillus; species Thermaerobacillus caldiproteolyticus. The sequence goes on along the minus strand of NZ_CP064060.1, from coordinate 2,667,786 downwards.
TACGATTCAAAACGTGACGAGCAAATATATAGAGGCAAAAGTCATTTCAACAGGAAGAAAAACCAAAACGATTAAACAAGGGATCGGAATTAATCTTCCTGATTCATTGATTCATTTAACCGTTTCGTCGCTGACAGAGCGAGATTTAAAATATATTCCTTTTATTAGTAAGCACGCAGATATGATTGGCTTATCATTTGTTCATGTCCCTCATGATGTAGAGAAACTGCATCATGCTTTAACAGAGCATGGTGCGCCTCACCTGACCATCATTGCCAAAATTGAAACAAGAGCGGCACTCCACAATCTTGCTCGCATTTTACTTGAAGGATTAAAGCTTCCTTCATTTGGAGTGATGATTGCCCGCGGAGATTTAGCGATTGAGGTTGGATTTGAAAACATGTCTGTTGTACAGCATGAGATTCTCGCATTATGCCAAGCAGCACACCTTCCGGTGATTTGGGCAACGCAAGTGCTTGAAAATCTAGCGAAGAAAGGGATGCCTGCCCGCTCCGAAATATCAGACGTATCGCTAGGGCAAAAGGCGCAGTGCGTCATGCTGAACAAAGGACCGTATATTGTAGAAGCCGTAAAAATGCTAGCTAACGTGTTAGAAAGGGAAGAAGCTCATCCACAAAAACGTGCGAAAGCGATTGCCCGTTATATGGATCAACATGGAGTCTTTCGTTACTAGTGCCATCCTGAAATGATGATATCGAATATAATCGAGAAAGCCGCCGCTAGTTCAGCGAGAAAACTAGCGGTTTTTATAATATATATGTTAACTATAAATTAAAAATAGTTGACAATAAAGGTGTTGTCAGGCAGAATAAAAACAAAATATTGGGATTGGAGGGAAACAATGAAAACACGCTCAATGGTTTTAGTCGCTCTTTTTGCTGCGTTCACGGTAATTGGCGGGTTTATTAAAATTCCGGTTCCTTACGTTCCGTTTACGCTGCAAATTGTTTCTGTTTATTTAGCAGGATGTTTATTAGGTCCGAAACTGGGCATGTTTAGCCAACTTGTGTATGTGCTAATGGGGCTGGCAGGGGCACCGGTATTTGCTGAGGGAGGTGGGCCCAGCTATGTACTCAAGCCGACGTTTGGCTATTTAATTGGGTTTGTAGTAGGTGCCTATATGAACGGCTGGTTCATGAAAACATTTCAATTTAAGAAAGCAGCTTCGATTTTTCTTGCGAATTTTTCTAGCCTTCTCGTTGTCTATCTTTGTGGATGTGTATGGTTATATGCAGCGATGAAATGGATCATTGAAAAACCGTTTACAATTGGACAAACATTATGGTTTGGCTTTGTGCTACCTGTGCCGGGCGATCTATTGTTATGTACGGTTTGCTCTGTTATCATCGCGCGCATCTTGCCACGAATCAATGTTGTTATCAGCAAACAGGAGGTGGCTTTATAATGGGAAAAGCGATTTTTATTACCGGAACGGGAACAGAAATTGGAAAAACAATGGTTACTTCTTTTCTAGCCTTGGCTTTACAAGAAATGGGGCTAAAAACAAAGATTTTTAAGCCGATACAAACAGGATTAGCTGAAGAAAGCTCCTCTTTCGCTGATCAATATTGGTATGAAACCGTGATGGGGGCAGAAAAAGGGTCGACGGGAATGTATTATATGGAACCGGCTGTTTCCCCTCATTTGGCTTCTGCGATAACGAATACTCCTATTGCTCCGCATTTAATAAAAAATAAAATCGTAGAATTAAAGAATCAGTACGATGTTGTTCTTGTAGAAGGCGCGGGTGGGCTTGCTGTGCCACTTATAGAAACAGGACATGATTTTTATATGACAAAAGATTTGATTCAAGAATGTGAGCTTCCAACTGTCATTGTGTCATTGGCTGGGTTAGGGGCAATTCATCACGTCGTTACGACCGTTTCGTATGCGGAGAAGCATGGGGTTGACGTTCTTGGATTTGTATTTAATCAATTTGATGCAAGCAATGTTATTCACGTCGATAATGTGCGGACAATTCAAAAATTGCTGGGTTTACCAATCATCGCGAAAGTTCCTGTATTCAAACATTTATCGCGAAATAACCTCGCTGCATTTGTTCAAGCATTTTTAGAGAACCACGAACAAAAGAGTTTATTCATGGAGGGATTGTCCATTGAAGTATAGTTATGAGCAGTTAGAACAATTGGATAAACAGTATGTTTGGCATCCATTTACACAAATGAAGACATATGTGGAAGAAAAGCCGTTAATTATTGAAAGAGGACAAGGGAGCTACCTGTTTGATGTCGATGGAAATAAATATTTGGATGGTTACGCCTCTTTGTGGGTAAACGTACATGGACATAACGACCCTGAATTAAACGAAGCTTTACATGAACAAATTGAGAAGATTTCTCATTCTACGTTATTAGGGTCTGCTAATGTTCCCTCCATTTTATTAGCGAAAAAATTAATTGAAATTTGGCCGGGACATCTCTCGAAAGTGTTTTACTCTGACACAGGAGCTGCGGCCGTAGAAATCGCCTTAAAGATGGCGTATCAATATTGGAAAAACATCGATCCAATTAAATATGAAAAGAAAAATAGGTTTATTTCCTTAAAGGAAGCGTATCATGGTGATACTGTCGGCGCTGTGAGTGTCGGTGGAATGGATTTATTCCATCGCATTTTTAAGCCACTATTGTTTGAACGAGTCGAAATTCCTTCTCCGTATGTCTATCGCATGGAAGAATACGGCGATGAAGAGGAGATTGTCAATTATTGTTTACAACAGCTAGAGGATGTTCTTATCCAGAAGCATGAGGAAATTGCTGGAGTGATTGTGGAGCCGCTCGTTCAAGGAGCTGCGGGTATCATTACTCATCCAAAAGGATTTTTAAAAGGCGTTGAAACACTTTGCCGCCAATATGGTGTGTTGCTTATTTGCGATGAGGTTGCCGTTGGGTTCGGCAGAACAGGAACGCTGTTTGCGTGTGAACAAGAAGAGGTTCATCCTGATATTGTTTGCTTAGGAAAAGGTATTACTGGAGGATATCTCCCTTTAGCGGCCACATTGACAACAGAAGACGTTTATGCTGCGTTTTTAGGAGACATCGATGAAAATAAGACGTTCTACCACGGGCATACATATACGGGAAACCAACTATCTTGTTCGGTAGCGCTAAAAAATATTGAATTAATCGAAAAGAGGAATGTTGTTTCAGAAGCGAAGCGCAAAGCCGCTGTATTAGCAGAGAAGCTGCCAACGCTATATGAGTTGCCTATTGTAGGAGATATTCGTCAAAAAGGATTGATGGTTGGAATTGAGATTGTGAAAGATAAAAAAACAAAACAAATCTTCCCTCGTTCTGAGAACATGGAGCATCAAATCATTTTAGAAGCAAGGAAGCGAGGGCTCATTATTCGCCCGCTTGGACCGGTGCTCACGTTCATTCCAGTATTAGCGATGACAGATGACCAGATTGAAACAGCAGTCAATATCATCTTCGATTCGATTGCGGAAATGGTCAAAGTCGTTCGATAATTGTTTCTACGGCTGCCCAGCGAGTCTAGGCGCCTATTTTTTTTGCAAAAACGGTCAATCGCCCATGCCCTTGGCGTTTGTCCTACATATGTTGAAAGGGAAGAAGCACAAAACAATCAGCAAAGGGGAGACGAACATGAGTGATGTAAGTTTACAAGATACAAGGATATGGGGATTTGGCCGTCCATGGGGATTTGGGAGATTTGGCCGCCCATTCTTTGGCGGTCCATTCTTTGGTGGTTTTGGTCGTCCATTCTTTGGCGGCTTTGGCCGTCCATGGGGATTTGGTTTTGGTGGTCCGTTCTTTGGCGGTCTGTTAGGTGGACTGTTGGGTGGCGCGCTAACAGCTCCGTTCTTTGGCGGATATGGTTATCCTTATGGCTACGGATACGGATTTCCTTATGGTGGAATATGGTAGTAACGTTGAAAGGGAAGAAACAAAACAATTAGCAAAGGAGAGACGAACATGAATGATGTAAATTTACAAGATACAAGAATATGGGGATTTGGTCGCCCATGGGGATTTGGGGGATTTGGCCGCCCATTCTTCGGCGGTCCATTCTTCGGCGGTCCATTCTTTGGCGGTCCGTTCTTTGGAGGTTTTGGTCGCCCATTCTTTGGAGGTCCGTTCTTTGGCGGTCCATTCTTTGGCGGCTTTGGCCGTCCATGGGGATTTGGTTTTGGCGGTCCGTTCTTTGGCGGAATGTGGTGGTAACAAAAATGGCTTGAGCCTGCCGGTTACTGGCAGGCTTTGATGTTTATCATCAAAATTATTTATTGTTCCATGTTCACATATCACATTGACCGAATAAAAGAATGGTTTTCATTTTTCTAAGGATGTTCTTGGTCGAAAGAAAAGCAACAAAGTTTCCGAAAATAGCCTAAAATCTGCTCAGTTAGTCAGTAAGCCTATGCTTTCCTAAATAGGGGGGATGTAGATGGTGATCTTAAGTAAAGAGGAAACAAGATGATTAGGCAGCGGCCATACTATGGTGACCGAGACTATTTTTAGGTGGACTATTAGGGAGTGAATTAATTCTCTATATACGTATCATTGGGATGAAAAATTTGTGGGCTGCTTCCCTATCATTTGATCCTTCATTGACATAACGTGTTGGTGTCCAGTTTTATTTTGGCGAAGGAGGTATTATGGGGAGTATCGTGTCTATTAGCTGATTTTCAGCGATGATGGAGACAACAGCTTTTATGGTCAAGAAGTTGAATCTCTTATGTTACATTATACATAAGTATTACTTACAGTGATGAAAGGTTTAACGTTTCGTTCTGCCAGTATTCTACGGTGTTCAATAATATATCTTTTGTTTGGCGAAATACGCCCATTTTACTATAATTGTAAGAAAGTTTAAAAGTATGGAGGAAAAGAACATGGATGAAACGTTTCTTGGACAGTTTGAGGCGTTAGTGGACAAATATACAGAGCTGTTGCTTGGTCACACGAATGAAGAGCTAAAAGAAAAAGTCAAAGTGTGGGCGTTATATTCTCATGTAGCAAAATCAATGCCGGCTCTCGCCAAGCATTGGAACGAACGATATCCTGAAGCGAAGGAACAGATGAAGCAGTTAGTTGCGGAAATTAAACAATTGAATGAAGAAGCGCGCGCGAATGCAAAAAAGCCATGATCTGCGTCATGGCTTTTTATACTTGTTTATTGCATCGTATTCTGATATGGAAATTGGTTTGTGTATCCTTGGAATTGTTGATACGATTGTTGCAGTTTTTGTTGATCGGCCGCTTCGATTTTGTACCACCCTTTTTTAAACATTAAATGGTAAAGTTCACGTTGACAATTTTGTGTTTCTGTAAATATGTTCAGTATGTCTTGATATAATTGTTGATGGCTTGCCTCGTGCAAAAATACGCTATAAGCCGATGTCATATATTTTTCTGTTGTTAACATATCGTTAAGAAAGTCGCGATCATTCATTTGCGGTGTTTTTGGCACTTGCGTTTCCGGATTTTGAATTTGATTTTGGTTCATCACGATTCCTCCTTTGTTACTGCAATGGTATTGTAGGCTGCTGGCTTGGATTTTGTAGGTGGTTTAGAATTTTTTGGTAGTGACGCTGGTGCATTTGCCCCGCTTTTTCAATTGCGGCAACAACTTCTTTGTCTTGACATTGAGATGCGAAAAAGTGAGCTTTTTTCATGGAGAGTAAATTCCAAGACATCATATCGGTTAAATAAAGTGCATCTTTTGTTGAAATTACTTGTGGTGGTTGCGGTATGACCGCTTGTTGCTGTTGCATGTTCATTTGTTGTTGCATACATAATGCTCCTTTCCAAAATGAATATTTCAGTTGTAGATTGTTCATTTTGTGGAAAACTATGCATAGAGCGGATTTTGTCGAAAAAGATATTCAATAATAAGAAAACATGTTACAATAAAATTATGAATGCGTTTACAGGATAAGGGGGTACAACAATGGAACAGTTGATGCGCGACTTTTTTTTGTTTTTATCGAAAAATAAGACATTAACGAAATTAGCGAAAAAATATGGATTGCGTTTCGGTGCCTCCCGATTTGTTGCAGGGGAAACGATTGAGCAGGCTGTCGAAGTGATTAAACAATTGAATAAAAAAGGCCTTGCTGTCACAGTTGATTATTTAGGCGAATTCGTAGATAACGAAAAAGAAGCCAACGAAATGGCCAATCATTGTATCGAAGCGATTCAAGCGATTGGACGAGAAAAGCTCAATTCACAACTGTCCTTAAAAATGACATCGATGGGGCTCGATATTTCCGATGACCTTGTGATGAGAAACATGCGCCGCATTTTAGAAACGGCGAAAGAGCACGGTGTGTTTGTGACCATTGATATGGAAGATTATTCTCGTTGTCAAAAAACGCTTGATATTTTCAAACAATTGAAAAAAGAGTATGACAATGTCGGAACGGTGCTACAAGCCTATTTGTATCGCACCGAAGCGGACATCGAAGATTTGAAAGATTATCATCCGAACTTGCGTCTTGTTAAGGGAGCATACAAAGAATCCCCAGAAGTGGCATTTCCAGATAAAAAGGACGTCGATGACAACTTCAAAAAAATTATTAAAATGCATTTACTAAACGGAAATTACACCGCAGTAGCGACTCACGATGATGCCATTATTGAGTACACGAAACAGCTGGTAAAAGAATATAATATTCCAAATGACCAGTTTGAGTTTCAAATGCTTTACGGAATTCGTCCAGAACGTCAAGAACAGCTTGTACGCGAAGGATATACAATGCGCGTATATGTCCCATATGGAACGGACTGGTATGGCTACTTTATGCGCCGCCTTGCTGAGCGCCCCGCGAACGTCGCATTCGTTTTAAAAGGCGTGTTGCGTAAATAAAAACAGCAAAAGGATGTCTTGTTAATGGGACATCCTTTTTTATATACTGTGCTGTTCGAACTGTACAGAAGCTATAGGACCATCTACATCTTTTTATTTACTCTCCTTGCATGTTGTGCTGTTTATATTGTTGATTTTGACTCGTCTTTTTTCCGCCGCCATCCATTTCTACTGTCGGACCTGCGTTTCCTTTCGCACTTGCTGCGCTGACCGCTGTTTTAGATGGATTTTTTTGTCTTTTTGCCATTTTGCTCACCTCCGCTATTAGCGTCACCGAAAAATAATTTCTTATGAATACAAAATTTGTTAAGTTTATATATTGCGAAAATTTGAAACATATTTTATATTTAAGATAGCAACAATTTGGTGCGAAATTTTTTTTTCGACAAAAAATGAATGACTATTCATTCAATATAGTGAGGGGGAAATGGCATGGTCAAACGAATTAGAAGGGCCGCTGTGCTTGGCTCAGGAATAATGGGCTCCGGGATTGCCGCACATTTAGCAAATGTCGGAATTCCAACGCTATTATTGGATATTGTGCCGCACGAATTGACAAAAGAAGAAGAAGCAAAAGGGCTTACTCTCGAGCATAAGGAAGTTCGCAACCGCTTTGTCAATCAAGCACTCCAAAAGCTGCTGAAACAAAAGCCAGCACCGCTTACCTCAAAAGAAAATTTGTCTCTTATCGAAATAGGAAACTTTGAAGACGATTTTCAACGTTTAGCAGAGGCAGACTGGATTATTGAAGTCGTCGTTGAAAATTTAGAAGTGAAAAAAAGCGTCTTTGCTAAAGTCGATGAGGTAAGAAAACAAGGAAGCATCGTCAGCTCCAACACATCGGGAATTTCTGTTGAGGCTATGGCAGAAGGGCGTTCGGAAGATTTTAAAAAACATTTTTTAGGCACTCATTTTTTCAACCCGCCCCGCTATTTAAAATTGCTTGAAATTATTCCAACGAAAGATACGGATCAGAACGTGTTGGCATTTATGAAAACGTTCGGTGAAGATGTTTTAGGAAAAGGGGTTGTCATCGCGAAAGATACACCAAACTTCATCGCGAATCGCATCGGAACATACGGTTTATTAGTTACGGTGCGCGAAATGATGAAAGGCGGTTACAGCGTCGGTGAAGTTGACTCGATTACAGGTCCACTGATCGGTCGACCAAAGAGTGCTACTTTCCGCACGTTGGATGTTGTCGGATTAGATACATTTATCCATGTCGCTAACAACGTATTTGAAAAAGTAGAAGGAGAAGAAAAAGAAGTGTTCCGCGTTCCGGATTTTATGAAAACGATGTTAGAAAAAGGCTGGCTCGGCAGCAAATCCGGACAAGGCTTTTTCCTCAAACAAGGAAAAGAAATCTTGGAGTTAAACTATGAAACGCTCGAATACGGGCCGCGCAAAAGGCTAAAAACCCCAGCAACGGAAATGAGCAAACAAGCAAAAGGGCTTGCAAATAAATTGAAAGCGCTTGTATATGCTGATGATCGAGCAGGAACGCTTCTTTGGAACATTTTAAGCCCTGTTTTGGTCTATTCTGCAGAGCTGTTAGGAGAAATTGCTGATGATATTGTGGCAATCGATCGCGCGATGAAGTGGGGATTTGGCTGGGAGCTTGGTCCGTTTGAAACATGGGATGCGATTGGCGTCGAGCAATCCGTTCGCAAAATGCAAGCGGAAGGGCGTGACGTTCCATCTTGGGTAACCGATATGCTTGCCGATGGCATTACCTCTTTCTATAAATCGGAGCAAGGACAGGTATCTTATTATGATTGCGGTGAGTATAAAGCAATTGAAGAAAATCCAAAAGTTATCCATATTCAACGGCTAAAAGAACAAAAAGGCGTAATTAAGAAAAATAGCGGAGCAAGCCTCATTGACCTCGGTGATGACGTTGCACTTTTAGAATTCCACTCACCAAACAACGCAATCGGCTTAGATATTGTACAGATGATTAACTACGCGCTTGAAGAAGTAGAACGTAATTATAAGGGTCTTGTTATTGGTAATCAAGGAAAAAACTTCTGTGTCGGCGCTAATCTTGCGATGATTTTAATGGAAGCACAAGATGACAACTATTTTGAGCTTGAGTTTGTCGTTCGCCAGTTTCAGCAGGCGATGATGAACATTAAATACAGTCCAAAACCAGTTGTCGCTGCTCCATTTGCGATGACGCTTGGCGGCGGAGCGGAAATTTGCCTGCCGGCTGCTCGCATTCAAGCAGCGAACGAAACATATATGGGGCTTGTCGAGGTCGGCGTCGGTCTCATTCCTGGCGGCGGCGGAAGTAAAGAATTGTATATCAAACATTTAAGCAGCATGCCAAACGGTGTCGAGTTCGACCTGCAAAAAGTAGCAAACAAAGTATTCGAAACGATCGCGATGGCGAAAGTGTCGACATCTGCAGCAGAAGCGCGGGAACTCAACTTCTTAAACAAACAAGACGGTATTACGATGAATGGCGATCATTTGCTTTATGAGGCGAAACAAGCGGTTATCTCTCTCTATGACAACGGTTACCAACCACCAATCCGCAAAAAAGTGCCGGTCGTCGGTGAAACGGGCTATGCAACATTGTTGCTTGCTGCTCAATCGATGTATCATTCCGGTTATATTTCTGATCATGATTTGACGGTTGCGAAAAAGCTCGCTTACGTCATTGCGGGCGGAAAGGTTCCATACGGTACGGAAGTAGACGAACAGTACTTACTAGATTTAGAGAGAGAGGCATTTTTAAGTTTAGTAGGAGAACCAAAATCACAGGCGAGAATGCAACATATGCTTGTGAAAGGAAAGCCGTTACGCAACTAAAAGAATGTTCTTTTTCCATGAAGAAGAGAGCATAAAAAAACAGGGGGGATAATTGTGAGAGAAGCGGTCATTGTAGCAGGGGCGCGTACGCCGGTAGGAAAAGCAAAAAAAGGAACGCTCGCCCATATACGTCCGGATGATTTAGGAGCGCTCGTCGTGAAAGAAACGTTAAAGCGGGCGGGAAACTATGAAGGAAATATTGATGATTTAATCATCGGTTGTGCGATGCCGGAGGCGGAACAAGGGTTAAATATCGCCAGAAACATCGGTGCATTAGCCGGACTTCCATATACGGTGCCAGCAATTACAATCAATCGCTATTGCTCATCTGGCTTACAAGCGATTGCTTACGCGGCGGAGCGAGTGATGCTTGGTCACTCCGATACGGTCATCGCTGGCGGAGTTGAATCGATGAGCCTTGTTCCGATGATGGGGCATGTCGTTCGTCCGAATGTCAAAATTGCGGAACATGCGCCAGAGTATTATATGTCAATGGGGCATACAGCGGAGCAAGTGGCAATGAAATACGGTGTCAGCCGTGAAGAACAAGATGCTTTTGCTGTTCGCAGCCATCAGCGCGCAGCCAAAGCGATTCGCGAAGGGAAATTTGTCGATGAAATCGTGCCAGTGGAAGTCACGATTCGGAAAGTGGAAAATAACCGTTTCGTTGAAAAGACCGTGATCTTTTCCGAGGATGAGGGTGTGCGTCCAGATACGAATATGGAAACATTGGCGAAACTTCGTCCAGCGTTCGCTGTAAACGGGACAGTCACGGCAGGGAACGCTTCCCAGACGAGTGATGGCGCTGCAGCGGTAATGGTGATGGACCGTGAAAAAGCGGAGTCATTAGGTTTAAAGCCGCTGGGAAAATTCCGCTCGTTTGCGGTTGCTGGAGTTCCACCGGAAGTAATGGGCATTGGTCCGGTTGAGGCAATCCCAAAAGCATTGAAACTAGCTGGACTAGAGCTTTCTGATATCGGCTTAATTGAACTGAATGAGGCGTTCGCTTCCCAGTCCATTCAAGTTATTCGTGAGCTAGGATTGGACGAAGAAAAAGTAAACGTGAACGGTGGAGCGATTGCGCTTGGGCATCCACTTGGCTGCACGGGGGCGAAATTAACGCTGTCATTGCTTTACGAAATGCGCCGCCGCAACGAGCAGTTTGGAATTGTGACAATGTGTATCGGCGGCGGAATGGGGGCAGCAGGTGTATTTGAATTAATTTCTTAATGGAACGAAGGAAGCGGGCGGTCTCACTCCCGTCCGGTTCGTTCAGAAATAAAGGGGAGGAGTTAAAAATGACAAAAGCAGTGGAAAATGTCATTAAAGGTGGAAGCTTTTTAATTGAAGATGTTCCTTGTGAGCGTGTATTTACTCCAGAGGATTTTACAGATGAGCATAAAATGATTGCGAAAACTACGGAAGAATTTGTCGTAAATGAGGTACTTCCACAGCTTGAGCATTTAGAAAATCATGAATTTGACCGCTCTGTCAAGCTATTAAAACAAGCGGGCGAGCTCGGCTTATTAGGAGCGGACGTTCCAGAAGAATACGGCGGATTAGGGCTTGATAAAATTAGCTCTGCGCTTATTGCTGAAAAAATGGCGCGTGCAGGTGGATTCTCGATTTCTCACGGAGCACATGTTGGAATTGGTTCGCTTCCGATTGTATTGTTCGGTACGGAAGAACAAAAGCAAAAATATCTCCCGGCATTAGCGACAGGAGAAAAAATTGCGGCGTACGCCTTAACGGAGCCTGGTTCTGGTTCAGACGCATTAGGAGCAAAAACGACAGCGAAGCTAAACGCAGAAGGAACTCATTACATTTTAAACGGTGAAAAACAATGGATTACCAATGCTGGCTTTGCCGATGTATTTGTTGTTTATGCTAAGGTGGATGGAGAGCATTTTTCAGCGTTCATCGTTGAGCGCGATTTCCCTGGCGTGTCAACAGGGACAGAAGAAAAGAAAATGGGAATTAAAAGCTCATCGACGCGTACGTTAATTTTACAAGATGCACTTGTACCAAAAGAAAACCTGCTTGGCGAAGTAGGAAAAGGTCATGTCATCGCCTTTAACATTTTAAATATTGGGCGCTATAAGCTAGGGATCGGTGCTGTTGGCGGAGCGAAACGAGCGTTAGAAATTACAATTCAATATGCGAACCAACGTCAACAATTTAAAACGCCAATTTCCAAATTTACGTTAACACAAGAAAAATTTGCGACAATGGCTTCGAGATTATACGCGACAGAAAGCTCTGTGTATCGTACAGTTGGTTTATTTGAAGAACGAATGAGCCAGCTCGATGAAGAGAAAGCAAAAGACGGAAAAGAAATCGCAAAATCGATTGCGGAATACGCGATTGAATGCTCGCTCAATAAGTTTTTTGCAACAGAAACATTGGATTACGTTGTCGATGAAGGTGTACAAATTCATGGCGGTTACGGATTTATGCAAGAATACGAAATTGAAAGGGCGTACCGCGATTCGCGCATTAACCGCATTTTTGAAGGAACGAACGAAATTAACCGCCTGCTCGTCCCAGGTATGTATTTACGAAAAGCGACGAAAGGCGAATTGCCACTTCTGCAAAAAGCGCAACAACTTCAAGAAGAATTAATGATGCTCATGCCGGAAGAAGTCGGCGATGGCGTATTAGAACAAGAAAAATATTTAGTGCGCAATGCAAAAAAAATTGCTTTACTGGTAGCTGGGTTAGCCGCGCAAACATTCGGTCCGAAATTAGATAAAGAACAAGAGATTTTAGTGAACATCGCTGACATTGTCAGCAACATTTATGCGATGGAATCTGCATTGCTTCGCACAGAAAAAGCGATTCAAAAATCAGGGGTAGAAAAAAATAAACAAAAACTTCTCTATACACAAATTTTCTGTCAAGAAGCATTTAATGAAATCGAAGCACATGCGAAAGAAACGATCGTTGCTGTCGAACAGGGTGACACATTGCGTATGATGTTATCTGCTTTACGCAAGTTGACTCGTCATACACCAATCAATGTGATTGCGAAAAAACGCGAAGCAGCTGCCGCATTAATTGAAGCAGAGCGCTATATTGTGTAATATGGAAAGTACCAGGCGAGCTCGTCTGGTACTTTGTGTTTGTAAAGGACGGTGGAATAGGAAGATGGCGTTCACGTTTTATTGGTATCCAAAGTGCGGGACATGTCGTAAGGCGAAAAAATGGCTAGAGGAGCATGGTATTTCTGTTCATGAAGTACATATTGTCGAGAATCCGCCGACAAGAGAGGAACTCGGCGAGCTTTATCGAAAAAGCGGATTAGAATTAAAAAAGTTTTTTAATACAAGTGGTATGAAATATCGTGAATTGGGCATGAAAGATAAAGTAAACACAGCTTCTGAATCGGAATTGCTTGATCTCCTTGCCTCTGATGGAATGTTAATCAAACGGCCGATTTTAACTGATGGAGAAAATGTGATCGTTGGTTTCAAAGAGGAAGAATATGAAAAATTTTTTTCCGCTCTGAAGAGATAGTCGGTGAGTTTTTCGAAAAAATCAGTTATTATTAAGAAGAATACAATTGTAGTTGGAGGGACTGTGATGAACACGCCAAAAGAATTGCGCTATTCTGAAGAGCATGAATGGGTACGTGTGGAAGGTGACAAAGTTCGTATTGGGATTACTGATTTTGCACAATCCGAGCTAGGTGACATTGTATTTGTGGAGCTACCTGAAGTGGGGGCAGAGATTACTGCCAACGAGCCGTTTGGTAGCGTTGAATCAGTCAAAACCGTTTCAGAACTATATGCACCTGTGAGTGGCAAAGTTGTCGAAGTGAACGAAGCATTAAATGATAATCCTGAATTTGTGAACGAGTCTCCGTATGAGAAAGCATGGATGATTGTTGTCGAGCCTTCTGACCTAAGCGAAGTAGACAACTTATTAACAGCGGAACAATATGAAGCGATGATTAACGAAGACTAAAGCATATTTATACCAAATAACGACAACGCTTCACCTGTAAGTATAAGGAAAATTGGGACAAGCAATGGCAATAGAGCCGTTGCTTGTTTCCATACGACGAGTATTCGACCAATGATTGGGCACCCTATAGTTAAATACGTTCGAGGGGGTGTCTTTTTTATGACGTTGGAGAAGAAAAGACTAGATATTACCGATCGTATAGTCGGTAAACTTAAAAATGATACAATCGAGCTGTTTGCGGAGAACGAACCGATCGGACGGATTGTTCTTTCCGAAGCCGGCGGTACCTTTGAATTGAACAATGGGTATGAGAAAGAACTAGATAAAATTTATAAGCAGGTCACATTGACAACCGATCCTGATCAAAAGTACGTCGATTGCGACAGCGAGTATGGCTGGTGTTGAAAGCAGCGGGTTTTTACCTTACCGTTGCTTTTTTATTTTTTGCAACATGAAAGGAGAAAATGGTGTGTTTATGGAATAAAATATATGTAATCTCTTTTCATTAGGTGATGCTTATGACAATGGTAGAGACAGGAAAAGTGATTATTGTAGAGGGGCGATCTGATAAGAAGAAACTAGAGTGCATTATTAAAGAACCAGTTGAAATCATTTGTACAAATGGTACGATTAGTAATGCTAAATTAGACGAATTAATCGATGAGCTATATAATAAAGAAGTATTCATATTAGTCGATGCTGACGAAGCAGGAGAAAAGCTGCGGAAGCAATTTCGACGTGAACTTCCCGAAGCGGAACATTTATATATTGATCGAATGTATCGAGAAGTAGCAGCAGCACCAAAACAACACATTGCGGCTGTGTTATTAAGCGCCAATATAGATGTGCATACGGATTATTTATAAAAGGTGTGAAAAATACGCAAATGGAAGCCTTGACATTGGAGCAAATCGACGAAGCAATCGAACAAGAGGAGATTGTATGCGTTTATTTATATACGCCGATGTGCGGAACATGTCAGCTCGCAAGCCGGATGCTTGAAATTGTTCAAGAGCTATTCCCTGATATAAAGTTTTGCAAATCAGACATTAATTATATGCCAGAACGTGCAATTTCATGGAGCATTGAGAGTGTTCCGTGTCTTCTCATATTCCGAAACGCGCAGCTAGAGAAAAAAATATACGCGTTTCATTCCGTTCCGTACTTGTATGAAACGATTAAAAAGCTTTTATAAAGAGATGGCTTGAAGCCCTTGATTTAAAATTCCAACCAAAAAATGAACGAAAGATAAGGCTGTCCGAAAAAATCACATTTTCGTGATCTTTTCGGGCAGCTTTTTTTTAAAAAAATATAGAAAAATTCGACATAAAAACCCTTTATTTCACATATTTCTCAGGAAATATCAGTAATACGTATAGAGTTTGTGGTTTAATTTGTATATTTTATTGGTCATTTGTCGAGAAGTTAGCAAAGGATTCATGCGCTTTCTCATGGAATGTACATGTAAGAGACTAATGGGGGAGGTTGGTAAAACAATGGGGATCTATAGTCTTATTCAGCAATTCATTGAAAGGATTCAAACGTTACATCATTTATTACCGCTTTTGCCTGAGGAGCATGTATATATTCAGTTTGAATGTGAGAACGAGAATGTTATTTTTGCTATTTCAAAAAACGGTACGGAAGAGGAAAAAAATGTAGATGAAAAAAGACTATTAACGATTCGGGGTTCAGAAGAGGCGATTCAAGCGCTTTTAACTGGAGAATTAAAATTACAGCAACAAATGCGCCTGAAAGAGTTGTCCGTTGTGGGAAGCTTTCGGCATATACTTCTTTTAGAATCAATTTTTCATTTAGCGAAGCCTTATCGATTTGTTCGCTAAAGGTTTTTAATATTAAGAAAATAATTAACGAAAAGAAAATGGCGTGGTACAATTCGAAAAAATAAAACGATTATACATTTCTTATCAAGAAAGGCGGAGAGGGACTGGCCTGATGAAGCCCGGCAACCGGTTTTTGCAACACGGTGCCAGAGTACGGTATTAAGATGCATTTTGTTGATCCAGCTAATCTGGAAAATTTTCGCGCGGCAATCACGCCAAATACAAAAGCGATTTTCGCCGAAACAATCGGCAATCCGAGCCTGCATGTATTAGACATTGAAGCCGTAGCTGAGATTGCTCATGAAGCAGGCATCCTACTTATTATCGATAACACGTTTGCGACTCCTTATTTATGCAGACCGATTGAGCATGGAGCTGATATTGTTGTTCATTCAGCAACGAAATGGTTACTTGGAAACGGAACAACGCTTGGCGGGATTATTGTCGATGGTGGAAATTTTGATTGGAACTCACCAAAATTCCCTGAATTTACAACGCCGGATCCGAGCTATCATAATCTTGTTTATGCCGAAGCGTTCGGACCTGCCGCCGATATTGCTAAGGCGCGAGTATAACTATTGCGTGATTTAGGCCCAGCCATTAGTCCTTTCAATGCCTTTCAGCTTAACTTTGTGGTCTTGAGACATTACATGTGCGTATGAAAGAACATATTGCTAATACGCGAACAATTGTTGAATATTTAGATCGTCATCCAGCTGTAGAATGGGTGCTTTATCCGGAACATGAGCAACATCCGTCTAAAGATTTAGCAGAAAAATATTTGCCAAAAGGAGCTGGTGCAGTCGTTGTTTTTGGAATTAAAGGTGGCCGGAAAGCAGGAGCAAAACTGATTAACAACGTGAAATTTTGGTCACATGTAGCCAACGCTGGTGACGCGAAAAGTTTAATTATTCATCCGGCAAGCACGACGCATCAGCAGTTGAGTGCAGAAGATTTAAAAGCATCTGGCGTTACTGAAGATTTGATTCGCTTATCTGTTGGAATTGAGAATGTGGATGATTTAATTGAAGATTTGGAACAGGCAATTCAAGCCGCTACTGAAGTTGCCTCGGATTTGTCTTTGTATCGATGATCAAAGTTTTTGTTGACACTTTATTTCATGCATGTTAAAATCACACTTGTAATTTATAAAACTACTTGAGCTGATTAAAGTTTTAATTGAATAAAGCGCGTTCAGTGCTCTTATCAAGAGAGGTGGAGGGATGTGCCCAATGAAACCCGGCAACCGTCAGCATTTTTGCTGAAATGGTGCCAATTCACACAAAGCGATTGCTTTGAGAGATAAGAGACAGAATAGGAGATAATGCCTTTCTGTTCTCTTGAGCAGAAAGGTTTTTTATTTTAAGTATGTCGGCGAAGATAGGAAGCAGCTGTGAAGAAAAGGAAGGTGAGAAGCAAATGATTACATTAGAAAATGTAACGAAAATTTATCAATCTAGCAACGGTTCAGTAACAGCTGTCGATGATGTGAGCTTGCACATTAAAGAAGGGGAAATTTTCGGGATTATTGGTTATAGTGGAGCTGGAAAAAGTTCGTTAATTCGTATGTTAAATGGACTAGAAAAGCCCACGAAGGGAAATGTCATCGTTGCTGATCGAAATATTGCCAATATTAAGGGGAAAGAATTACGCGAAGCTCGTCAAGAAATCGGGATGATTTTCCAACATTTTAATTTATTATGGTCAAGAACCGTGCGTGAAAATATTGCGTTTCCATTAGAGATTGCAGGAGTTCCAAAGGAACAACGGTTAAAACGCGTGGACGAGCTCATTCAGCTTGTTGGCTTGCAAGGACGTGAAAATGCCTATCCATCACAATTAAGCGGCGGCCAAAAGCAGCGTGTCGGCATCGCCCGTGCTTTGGCGAATAATCCAAAAGTATTATTATGCGATGAGGCGACATCAGCGCTAGATCCACAAACAACAGATTCCATTCTCGATTTATTGGTAGATATTAATCAGCGTCTTCGTTTGACGATTGTTCTCATCACTCATGAGATGCACGTTATTCGGAAAATTTGTGATCGTGTAGCCGTCATGGAAAACGGTAAGATTGTTGAACAAGGCGAAGTGCTTCAAGTGTTCCGTCAACCAAAGCAGACAATTACAAAACGGTTCGTTCAACAAGTCATTGAACCGGAAGAGACAAAAGAAACGATTGCTCATTTAATAGATAAATATCCGAGAGGGAACGTGATTCAATTAACCTTTGTTGGCGAGGCAGCTGAGCAGCCATTGATAGCGAATCTTACTCGTCAATTCCAAGTAAACGTGAATATCCTTCAAGGGAAAATTTCGCAGACCCATCAAGGTTCGTACGGGGTATTATTCGTGCATATTGATGGAACAGATGAGGAAGTAGCAAAAGCGATTGATTATATTCGCCAACAACAGGTTGGGGTGGAGGTGATTACCGATGTTCAATAGCCTCTTACCGAATGTGCAATGGGATACCATTTGGGCGGCGACAGTAGAAACCCTTTATATGACTGGTATTGCTGTTGTTGCAACGTTTGTGTTAGGTATTATCCTTGGTCTTTTATTATTTTTAACCTCAAAGGGGAATATATGGGAGAATCGGCTGGCGAATGCGATTATTGCGGCGTTTGTGAATATTTTTCGCTCTATTCCGTTCATTATTTTAATTATTTTATTGATTCCGTTTACTAAGCTTGTCGTTGGTACGATTCTCGGTGCGAATGCGGCATTGCCAGCACTTATTATTGGTGCTGCCCCGTTTTACGCGCGCATGGTTGAGATTGCGTTGCGAGAAATTGATAAAGGTGTCATTGAAGCAGCAAAAGCGATGGGAGCGACAACAGCGACAATTATTTGGAAAGTGCTTCTTCCGGAATCGTTGCCGGCTCTTGTTTCCGGAATCACGGTGACAGCGATTGCTCTTGTTGGCTATACAGCCATGGCTGGCGTTGTCGGTGCGGGTGGACTTGGAAACCTTGCTTATTTAGAGGGATTCCAACGCAACCATAACGATGTTACATTTGTGGCTACCGTTCTTATTTTAGTCATTGTTTTTGTCATTCAGTTTATTGGTGACTTTGTCACTTCTAAAATAGATAAACGATAAAAAGGGGGAAAATAGTATGAAAAAATGGCTTAGCGCATTATTTGCAGCTGTGCTCGTATTAGCGCTTGCTGCATGCGGCAGCAATGACAATGCTGAAGGAAGTAAAGAAGGAAAAACAACAAAATTAGTCGTCGGTGCTTCTAACGTTCCACACGCGGAAATTTTAGAACAAGCAAAGCCAATTCTTAAGAAAAAAGGAATTGATCTTAAAATCGTAAAATTCCAAGATTATATATTGCCAAACAAAGCATTGGCGGATAAAGAAATTGATGCGAACTACTTCCAACATATTCCTTATTTAGAATCTCAGAAAAAGGAATACGGTTATGACTTCGTGAATGCAGGTGGCATTCATATCGAACCAATCGGTATCTATTCGAAAAAGCACAAAAGCCTTGAAGAACTACCAAAAGGCGCAACGATCATTATGAGCAACTCTGTTGCAGACCATGGTCGTATTTTATCAATGTTGGAAGAAAAAGGACTTATTAAACTAAGAGAAGGTGTAGATAAAACAAAAGCAACGGTTAAAGATATTGTCGAAAACCCGAAAAAATTGAAATTTAAAGCAGATGTTGATGCAGGTCTTTTACCACAAATCTATAAAAACAATGAAGGCGATGCGGTGGTCATTAACGCAAACTATGCGTTAGATGCTGGTTTAGACCCTGCGAAAGATCCAATCGCAGTCGAATCGCCAAAAAACAACCCATACGTCAATATCATTGCGGTACGTAAAGGTGATGAAAACCGCAAAGAAATCAAAACGCTTGTAGAAGTGCTTCAATCGAAAGAAATTCAAAACTTTATTAAAGAAAAATATAAAGGTGCAGTTATTCCAGCGGCACAAAAATAATAACGGAAGCAGTTTTGCTTCCGTTATTTCTTTTTCGGCAGTTTTTCAAGAACAGCGATTAATAAAGTAATAATGATGACTGAACATTGTACAGAAATCACAATTACCGCAATGTCGGTAAACATTAGTGAACCGAGAGCGAATATAACATAAAGGAGCATCATTAAAAACATTGATATCCATTTGTCCAACATCATTTTGTCTTCACTTCACTATATTTGAATTCGCTTGTTTAATCTCCTTTTCCTTTAAGCATACTAACAGCGATATGATTCTTTCGAAGGGGTGTTTGTAGTGAATCAGCAAAGCTATACATCGACAGAAGCGGCGTTACAACATTACAAAGAAGGGTTGGGAACGTTTACGCAAAAATTGCCGGAAATCGCTAGAAGCTTTAATGCCTTTACGGAAGCTTGTTTTGAAGAAGGAGCATTATCGAAAAAAGAAAAGCAGCTCATCGCGCTTGGAATTAGTCTGGCTACCCAAGATGAGTATTGCACGATTTATCATACAAAAGGTTGCCTTGATCAAGGTGCATCGGAACAGGAAATTTTGGAGACTTGCGGTGTAGCCGCGGCATTTGCTGGAGGAGCAGCAATGAGCCAAGCGGTGACATTAGTTCAAGAATGTATCGCTGAACTTGCGACAAAACATTAAATCACTAAAGACTCCGAATGGGAGTCTTTTTTCGATTACATATGTACATCATAACTTGTCAACTGCGCATCACTTAATCGAAACTTCGTAAAGGTTTGAAGTGGGGATTGCGAGTGCCAAGCAGTCCTAACGTGTGGGGATCCGGTCGTTAGGGAAGGTTCGTATAGGATCGTGTCTTGTATGGTACCGTCCAACGGTTTGTTATCCATCGATAGTATTTATTTTCCACATATAGTAGACACATGATGACGTTCAACGTTTACGGTGGCGATGATTTCTTGCCGCAACCTATTATGTTGAGTAGTCCGTAAACAATAGGAGCGCCTGATTCAAGGGTTTTCTCCTGTGCTGGCCAAGTAAGTAGGAAATAAAGGGAAGATTTTGTCTAATGCTAACGTCCATTCCTCTCCGGATTCTCGCTTGCAGAAAGACCTTCATACACTTGAAGCTGGAGCCTTCTGTGCAATTTAAAATGGAACTTTTAAAAGTATAGGTAGGATGGTAAATGGTTGCTAATACTTTTAATTTGTTATAAAATTATAATGAGAATAAAATGAGAATATATCAATGAAGTAAGTTTAGTCAATGATATACACAATTTTTTGTGGAAATTGGAGGTATTTTTCATGGCAGTGCTGACGATTAAAGATCTTCACGTATCCGTTGAAGGAAAGGAAATTTTAAAAGGCGTGAACCTAGAAGTAAAAGGCGGTGAAATTCACGCCATCATGGGCCCGAACGGAACGGGGAAATCAACGTTGTCTTCCGCGATCATGGGCCATCCAAAATATGAAGTAACAAAGGGAAGCATTACGCTAGATGGACAAGACGTTCTTGAAATGGAAGTCGATGAACGGGCGCGTGCAGGTCTATTCTTAGCGATGCAATATCCAAGTGAAATTAGCGGTGTAACGAACGCGGACTTCCTTCGTGCGGCTATTAATGCTCGCCTTGGTGAAGGAAACGAAATTTCATTGATGAAATTTATTCGTAAATTGGATGAAAAAATGGAATTTCTTGAAATGAATTCAGATATGGCTCATCGTTACTTAAATGAAGGATTCTCCGGCGGTGAGAAAAAGCGCAATGAAATTTTGCAGCTAATGATGTTAGAGCCGAAAATCGCGATTTTAGATGAAATTGATTCCGGTCTTGATATCGACGCGTTAAAAATCGTTTCAAAAGGCGTAAATGAAATGCGCAGCAGCGACTTCGGCTGTTTAATCATCACACACTACCAACGCTTGTTAAATTACATTACTCCAGATTACGTACACGTAATGATGCAGGGACGAATTGTGAAATCAGGTGGTCCAGAATTAGCACAACGTCTAGAGGCGGAAGGATACGATTGGATTAAAAAGGAACTCGGTATTGAAGAAGAAACGGTTGAGCAAGAAGCGTAAGCGTTAGGAGGAATAGTATGGCGATTGAAACGAAACTACCATTCGACCAAGAATATGTGCGCTCCTTTTCTGAAGGGAGCGGTGAACCTAGCTGGCTTTTAGATCTTCGCTTACAAGCTCTTGCCAAAGCAGAAGAGTTACCACTACCAAAGCCAGACAAAACAAAAATCGATCAATGGAACTTTACTGAATTTGCTAACCATGTTGTGCAAAGCGCTCCGATTTCTTCATTAGAAGAACTGCCGGAAGCGGTAAAAGCACTCATTGATTTGAACGAAGAAGTGAAAAATTTATATGTCCAACGTGACAATACGCCGGCATATATTTCATTATCCGAAAACTTAAAAGAAAAAGGCGTTATTTTTACTGATATTTTTACAGCGGTACGCGAGCATAGTGAATTATTGCAAAAATATTTGATGAAAGACGGCGTCAAAATCGATGAGCATCGCTTAACCGCATTGCATGCAGCGCTTCTCAATGGCGGTGTGTTCGTGTACGTTCCAAAAAATGTGGAAATCGACACTCCGCTTCAAGCAGTGTATATTCAAGAAAGCAAAGACGCAGCATTATTTAACCACGTCATTGTTGTGGCGGAAGATAACAGTAGAGTGGTTTATGTTGAAAACTACATTTCCACAATGGAAACGTCTAATGCAGTAGTCAATATTGTTGCCGAAGTATTTGCCAACACGAATGCACGCGTATTTTTCGCAGCGGTTGATAACTTAGCCAAAGGCACGACAACGTATGTGAATCGCCGTGGCATTGCTGGGCGTGACGGACGCATCGAATGGGCATTAGGTTTAATGAATGACGGTAATACAGTTTCAGAAAATATCACCCGTTTAATTGGCGATGGTTCCTATGGTGATACAAAAACGGTTGTTGTTGGGCGCGGCGAACAAGTACAAAATTTCACGACAAGCGTGATTCATTACGGAAAACATACAGAGGGCCATATTTTAAAACATGGAGTAGTAAAAGATAGTGCTACATCGATTTTTAACGGCATCGGGAAAATTGAACATGGCGCATCAAAATCGAATGCACAGCAAGAATCGCGTGTTCTTATGCTTAGCGAAAAAGCGCGCGGCGATGCGAACCCGATTTTATTAATCGATGAAGATGATGTCATGGCTGGCCACGCTGCTTCTGTTGGTCGTGTTGACCCGATCCAGCTGTATTATTTAATGAGCCGCGGTATTCCAAGAGTAGAAGCGGAGCGCTTGATTATTCACGGATTCTTAGCTCCTGTTGTCAATGAAATTCCGATTGAAGGTGTGAAAAAACAACTTATTGAAGTGATCGAAAGGAAAGTTAGATGATGGATATGAAAGAGGTTCGTAAGCTGTTTCCGATTTTGAGTCAAGAAGTGAACGGAAAGCCGCTCGTGTATCTTGATAGCGCAGCAACCTCTCAGAAGCCTCTTCCAGTGATCGAAGCGCTTGATAAATATTATCGTGAATACAATTCGAATGTTCATCGCGGCGTGCATACCCTTGGTACAAAAGCAACGGATGCATACGAAGGGGCACGTGAAAAAGTGCGTAAATTTATTAACGCCAAGTCGACACAAGAGATTATTTTTACACGCGGAACGACAACCGCATTAAATACAGTTGCAACAAGCTATGCACGTGCAAACTTACATGAAGGCGATGAAATTGTCATTACGTATATGGAGCACCATAGCAACATTATCCCTTGGCAACAAGCCGCCAAATATACAGGGGCAACATTAAAATATATTCCGCTTCAAGAAGATGGAACCATCAGCTTAGAAGACGTTGAAAAAACGATAACACCAAATACAAAGATTGTTGCGGTTACGCAAGTATCGAACGTCTTAGGTACCATTAATCCGGTAAAAGACATTGCGAAAATCGCCCACCGAAACGGCGCTGTCGTAGTTGTAGATGCAGCGCAAAGTGCTCCGCATATGAAAATTGATGTTCAAGATTTAGATTGTGATTTTTTAGCCTTTTCCGGGCATAAGATGTGTGGTCCGACGGGAATTGGCATATTATATGGTAAAAAGGCATTGTTGGAACAGATGGAACCAGTCGAATTCGGTGGAGAAATGATCGACTTTGTCGGATTGTATGAATCGACATGGAAAGAACTTCCTTGGAAGTTTGAAGGAGGAACACCGATTATTGCAGGAGCGATTGGCTTAGGGGCAGCGATCGATTTCCTAGAGCAAGTAGGCTTAGAAAACATTGCTGCTCACGAACATGAGCTTGCTCAATATGCGTTGGAACAGCTTTCAACGATGGAAGGACTCACGATTTATGGACCGAAAGAACGTGCAGGATTAGTGACATTTAACATTGATGGTGTTCATCCGCATGATGTTGCGACTGTTCTTGATGCGGAAGGAATCGCTGTACGTGCCGGTCATCACTGTGCCCAACCGCTCATGAAGTGGTTGAATGTTTCGGCGACAGCACGTGCAAGCTTTTACCTTTATAACACAAAAGAAGATATTGATCAGCTAGTTGCCGCATTACGGAAAACAAAGGAGTATTTCGATCATGTCTTTTAATAACTCTTTAGATACTCTTTATCGCCAAGTAATTATGGATCATTACAAAAACCCGAGAAATCGCGGTGTTCTCGAAGGAAATAGTGTCGATATTAACATGAACAACCCAACATGTGGGGACCGTGTTCATTTAACGATGAAAGTAGAAGACGGGAAAATTATCGATGTAAAGTTCGAAGGGGAAGGCTGCTCGATTTCCATGTCATCAGCTTCGATGATGACGCAAGCGATTAAGGGAAAAACGGTCGAAGAAGCGTTGAGTTTGGCACAAATCTTCTCTAATATGATGCAAGGAAAAGAATACGATGACTCAATTGATTTGGGGGATATTGAAGCGCTTCAAGGTGTCTCGAAATTCCCTGCTCGCATTAAATGTGCGACGCTTGCATGGAAGGCGATGGAAAAAGGATTGCATCAACACGAATAATGGAAGCATGAAAAGGAGGCGAACATCATGGCGAAAAAAATGCCGGAAATCGGCGAATATAAATATGGCTTCGCCGATAAAGACGTTTCCGTGTTCCGGGCCAAACGCGGATTAACAAGAGAGATTGTCGAAGAAATCTCTCGCATGAAAAACGAACCGCAATGGATGCTCGAATTTCGTTTAAAGGCATTAGATATTTTCTACAGCATGCCAATGCCGCAATGGGGTGGCGATTTATCTAGCCTAGATTTTGATGAGATTACCTATTATGTTAAACCATCAGAAAAGTCCGGGCGTTCTTGGGATGAAGTGCCAGCGGAAATTAAAGCGACGTTTGATAAATTAGGAATTCCAGAAGCGGAACAAAAATATTTAGCAGGAGTATCAGCGCAATACGAATCGGAAGTTGTGTACCATAATATGAAAGAAGACCTTGAAAAATTAGGTGTTATTTTCAAAGATACAGATTCCGCATTAAAAGAAAACGAAGACATTTTCCGCGAGCATTGGGCAAAAGTCGTACCACCAACAGATAATAAGTTTGCGGCGTTAAACTCTGCGGTATGGTCCGGTGGATCGTTCATTTACGTGCCAAAAGGCGTAAAAGTAGAAACCCCATTGCAAGCGTATTTCCGCATTAACTCTGAAAACATGGGGCAGTTTGAACGCACGTTAATTATCGTTGATGAAGGTGCGCACGTTCATTACGTGGAAGGTTGTACAGCTCCAGTGTATACGACGAATTCTCTTCATAGTGCAGTTGTTGAAATTATCGTCAAGAAAGGCGCTTACTGTCGTTATACAACGATTCAAAACTGGGCGAACAACGTCTTTAACCTTGTTACGAAGCGTGCGGTTTGCGAAGAAAACGCAACAATGGAATGGATTGACGGAAACATCGGTTCAAAATTAACGATGAAATATCCAGCTGTCATTTTAAAAGGCGAAGGTGCACGTGGATTAACGCTTTCGATTGCGATTGCCGGAAAAGGTCAACATCAAGACGCCGGTGCGAAAATGATTCACCTTGCGCCAAATACATCATCGACGATTGTTTCCAAATCCATTTCGAAACAAGGTGGAAAAGTGACATATCGCGGTATCGTTCATTTCGGTCGAAAAGCGTCAGGCTCGCGCTCGAATATTGAATGTGACACGCTCATTATGGATAATCAATCAACATCCGATACGATTCCGTACAACGAAATTTTAAATGACAACATTTCGTTGGAGCATGAAGCAAAAGTATCGAAAGTATCAGAAGAGCAATTGTTCTATCTCATGAGCCGCGGCATTTCCGAACAAGAAGCAACGGAAATGATCGTCATGGGATTCATTGAGCCATTTACAAGAGAACTTCCAATGGAATACGCTGTTGAAATGAATCGTCTCATTAAATTCGAAATGGAAGGATCCATTGGTTAATTTGGATATCACTAACCCGGTCATTCGTTGCCACGAAGGACCGGGTTTTTCATTGTCACCTAATCTCATGGAATCATTACCAAGTCTTAAATGATTGTGATATGATGGAAGCAGGTGATACAAATGATTTATATTGGACTAACGGGCTGGGGGGACCATGATCGTCTTTATCCGCCCGGCCTTGCTGCAAAAGATAAATTACAAGAATACGCTGCTCATTTTCCAACTGTAGAAGTCGATTCATATTTTTATGCGATTCAGCCAAGGCAGAACGTGGAAAAATGGATTCGCGAAACACCAAAATCGTTCCAGTTTATCGTCAAAGCATACCAAGGAATGACAGGACATGAACGTGGAGAAATACCTTATCAAAACAAAGAAGAGATGTTTGCAGCCTTTTTAGCATCGATTGAGCCATTTATCGAAGCAGGCAAGTTAGCAATGGTATTGTTTCAATTTCCGCCTTGGTTTGATTGTCGCCGGGAACATGTGACGTATTTGCGTTGGTGTCGAATGAAGATGGGGAATATACCGGTGGCGTTAGAATTTCGCCATCAATCATGGTTTGCCCCTCGTTTTTATGAAAAAACATTACAATTTATGACCGAAGAAGGATGGATTCATAGTATTTGTGACGAACCACAGGCAGGGGAAGGTTCGGTTCCAACTGTTCTTTACCCAACGAACCGGGAAAAAACGCTCATCCGGTTTCACGGCCGAAATATCTACGGCTGGAATAAAGCAACAAGCGGAGAAAACTGGCGAGCGGTTCGGTATTTGTATCGCTATCGTGAAGAGGAATTGCTCGAATGGGTGAGCCATATTCAAAAACTGAAAGAGACAACAAACAATATTTATGTGTTATTCAACAATAATTCCGGCGGTGATGCCGCAGACAATGCGAAGCAGTTCATGCGTTTGCTTGGCATTGAATATACCGATTTAGCGCCGCGGCAACTAGACTTATTTTAATGGATGGAGATGAGGATAATGGAATACGTGCTGCTGATTCTAGTCGGGTTTTTAGCCGGTACCATTGGTAGTTTAGTCGGCTTAGGGGGAGGAGTAATTATCGTTCCGTCTTTATTATTTTTAGGAGCGACTCACTTTTTACCGACTGTTTCGCCGCAAGTTGCTGTTGGGACATCATTAGTTGTCATTATTTTTAACGGCCTTTCTTCGACGTTATCTTATATGAAAGATAAAATGGTTGATTACCGAAGCGGACTTCTCTTTTTTATTGGAAGTGGACCAGGAGCGATCGTTGGTGCATGGGTGAACAATGTGCTAAGCTTAGCTCATTTCTCCCTTTATTTCGGCCTCTTTCTAATCTTTGTCTCGTTTTTGCTAATGTTAAATAGAGATTCTTCGAAACAAGTAGAATCCAAGCATTTTAAAATTACGCGTACGTATATAACGAATGAAGGGGAAACGGTTACGTACGGCTATCATCCTGTGCTAGCGATTGTGATTGCATTTATCGTTGGTTTTTTTGGTGGACTTTTTGGTATCGGCGGCGGTTCGCTAATGGTTCCGGCTATGATTTTATTATTTTTGTTCCCGCCGCATGTGGCGGTAGCGACGTCAATGTTTATTGTGTTCCTGTCTTCCCTCGTTAGTTCTCTGACGCATATTACAATGGGAAATGTAGAATGGCTATTTGCCCTTGCTCTTATTCCGGGCGTTTGGTTTGGTGCAAAAACGGGCGCGTTCATTAATAAACGGTTAAAAAGTAAAACGGTCGTCATCGTTTTGCGGCTTGTGCTTGTTCTTCTTGGAATTCGCCTAATTTATCAAGGCATTTCGTAAAAGAGGTGTTGTTTGTTGGCACAAACGATTTATATTTACCATACAAACGATGTACATAGCCACTTTGAAAATTGGCCAAAAATCGTGAAATTTTTGCAGGAGCGAAGAAAAGAACATGAACGCAACAAAGAAGCGATGTTATTATTTGACATTGGAGATTTCATTGACCGGTTTCATCCGATTACAGAGGCGACAAGAGGAAAAGCGAATGTTGAGCTGTTAAATGAGCTCCATTATGATGCGATCACGATTGGCAATAACGAGGGAATTACCTTAACTCACGAAGAATTAAATGAGCTGTATGAAGAAGCTCGGTTTCCAGTCCTTGTTGCGAATTTGTTTCAACAAGATGGTAAACGTCCTGCTTGGCTCCGACCTTATGAGCTGATTTCTCTTTCAGATAAAATTACCTTGGGGGTTATCGGTATTACCGCCCCTTTTAGAAAATTTTATGAGTTGCTCGGTTGGACAGTCGTCTCTCCATTTGATCTGTTGGCAGAAATGGTAGCGGAAGTACGAAAAAAAGCGGATTTTGTCGTTTTGCTATCTCATTTAGGAATTAACGATGATGAGAAAATCGCCCAAACGGTACAAGGAATTGATGTAATTATCGGGGGACACTCCCACCATTTATTGCCTAATGGAAAAATAGTCGATGGCACGCTGTTATGTGGAGCGGGGAAATATGGCCAGTACATCGGTGTGGTCAAACTAGACATAGATGAGATCAATAAGCCGACAGCAACAGCTTCTGTAGTAGATGTGTCGATGCTTCCAGATTGTGAAAACACAAAACAACAACTGTTGGTACTTCAACAAGAAAGCGTGCGTCAGCTTGAACAAGAAAAAGTGGTTGAGCTTCATGAAGATTTGCCGTTACAATGGTTTGCCCCTTCACCGCTTTCTCAACTGTTAGCAACCGCCTTAAAAGAATGGTGCGATGGTGACATTGGGATGGTGAATGCGGGTGTGCTATTAGAGCCACTTTCTAAAGGGATCGTCACAAAAAAAGACTTACATCGCATTTGTCCACATCCAATCAATCCATGCAAAGTCTATTTGCGAGGCGATAAGTTAAAAGAAGTGATTTTGCAGGCGAATACGGAGGAAATGAAACACTTTCCTGTCAAAGGTTTTGGATTTCGTGGCAAAGTGATGGGGCAGATGGTATATGATGGGGTTGAATTACAAACGGAAATTATGAAAGATGGTTCAGAACGTATTTACCAGATTTTGATTAACGGAGAAGCACTAAATATGGACAAAACATATGCCGTGGCAACAATTGATATGTTTACATTTGGACATTTTTACCCAGAAATTTGCCGTGCTCTGCAAAAAACATATTATATGCCGGAATTTTTGCGTGATCTTTTAGCATGGAAGTTATCCAACAATAGATAGGAACACTTCCTTTCTCGATTCATACATTGAATTAGGGAAAGGAGCGTGGGGATGATGGTAACCGTCAAACCGATTATGATTGAGAACTATCCGTTTATCGCTGTTTCAGTTCAGTTGCCAAAAACGAATTTACTTGCTGTAGCAAATGAAAAGGGCTATATTATGTGCGGGGCATTAGATGTGAACCTGTTAAATGAACAATTGAAAGATCGCGGTATTATTGCAGGGAGAGCCGTAGGCGTCCGCACGATTGAACAATTATTAGAAGCTCCGCTTGAGTCCATCACGATCGCTGCTGAAAAGCTTGGCATCAAGGTTGGTATGAAAGGAAAAGACGCATTGCTGAAAATGATATAAAAAATTATAAAAGAAAAGTGCGTTATGTCCTCTCTTTACAGCATACATATAGCTTGTAAAGGGGGGATATTCATTTTGGCAAAGTTTCCCGTTCGCTTGTCGAAGAAAAGGGGTCCACTGCCTTTTCGCTATTTATTTTTGTTAACGTTCGTATTTTTTATATTATCGACAGCAGTTAGCCTTTGGATTATTAATAAAGGAATTGAGCCAACGCTTATGGATATTGCCGAGAAAGAAACGAAGCGGATTGCGAACTTGATCATTAATGGTGCAATAAATCAACAAATTACCGAAGACGATGTTGATGTCAAAGATTTGATTAAGGTTCAACAAGATGAATATGGAAGAATTTCTTCTATCGATTTTAACGCTGCCGTTGTAAATCGAGTTCTCGCTAAAACAAACAATCGAGTGTTAAAAAACTTAAAAGCGGCGGAACAAGGAGATTTACGAGAACTTGAATTTCCAGATGTAAAAATCGAAACAAACGGTATGGAAAATGAAGGAATTATTTATCATATCCCACTTGGTCAGGCAACGAACAATACGTTACTTGGAAATTTGGGTCCAAGGATTCCCGTGCGCTTTTACGTCATTGGTAATGCGACTTCAGATGTTAAAACAAAAGTGGAACCATTTGGAATTAACAATGCTCTTATTAAAGTGCTCATTCATATTAAAGTCAATGTACAAGTAGTGATTCCGTTCGCAACCAAGTCTGCTACTGTCTCAACTGATATCCCGATAGCGATGCACGTTATTCAAGGAGAGGTACCGAACTTTTATAACAATGGAGGAAATTCTGATCCATCATTTGAAATTCCGCTCAATTGATATGTACTGCAGTCTTGAATTTGTGATACTGTATTAATTACAAAAATTTTTTGATATATGACATTTTGTGTTAGCTATCCCAGCAATAATAAGGGATAGCTATTTTAATTGAATATCAAAATTTGTAAATATTATTTTGATATTGCAGACTATAGACGTTATACTCATTTATATATAAAAAGTCAAAAAATAAAAATTATTTTTTATCCATTTAAAGACAAGAACTTGTACAAATGGAAAATCGATAACAGCGGGAAACGCGAGACGGCTTTATTTTGGCAGAGGCGGGGCAGCCATCGGTTTGGGAAACTTAACAGCTTTGGTGTTGTGCTGGCTAAACTTAGTCGAAATCATTTTGCTTGCATGGGTCGTGCATGAACTAAACCATTTGCACAACCATGCGAGACAGTGTGGTTGACATTATGTTAGGGGCATGGTGGAAAATTTGCTTAAGTGTCATTACAATGATTGTCTTAGGTTATATGATGATTGATAACATTCGTACAAACTCAAAAGAAAATTACCGTGGATATGAGACTTGGTTTGTGATATCGCTCGGTTGGGTCGCCGCTGTGTTAACGCTACTTGTTGGCATTGCCTTTTCAATGAAACGGCAGAGAGTGTCATGATGCTTATTGATAAGGAGGTTTAGCGACTAAGTATTATTCATGCTGTTGTAAAAGCAAAACACAAAATCATAGAGAAGAAACGGTTTATTGATTGTGAACATATGGTAGGCAATTCGTCAGAGGGATTGTTTCTGCAAACCTGTCTCAAAGCTAAGATCAGATAAAGAAATGATGTTATGAAAAAGAGGTCGGATTACTTCCGACCTCTTTGTTTTTTCTTTATCTTTTCCATTCGCTCCCACATTTTTAAATGAGGATAAGGGTCAAATGACCATTCCGTGTAGCCGTTATCTTTATACATTCCATAATGGAGATGTGGAGGAAACTTTCCAGCAGTGCCTGGTGGACCGTAACCGGAGCTGCCGACAGAGCCGATAATCGTCCCCGGTTCAACGATTTGTCCCTCACGCAAATCGCTTACAAATCCGTTTAAGTGGGCAAAATAATGGTACGTATTGTTAATATCTCGGATGCCGACACGCCATCCTCCATATTTATTCCATCCTTTCAGCTCAACAATTCCATAACAAGTTGAACGTACGGGAACTCCATAACTAGCGAAGATATCTGTTCCTTCATGAATGCGTCTTCCGCCCCATCCTCTTGCGCTGCCCCATGTATTCTTGTAACTGTAATTGGAATAAAGGGGAAGAGGGAATACATGACCATCGAGCTTGAGGGTTTGATACTTTTTATAAATTTTGACTTTCCCTAAGATTAAATCGACTGTTTTGCTTCGTTGATAATAGTTCCATAATGCCATTTTAATATGCTGGTGGTCAGTTCCGTATGACTGGAGAAATCGAGCCATAGAGAAGATGATATCTTCATCGTTTGTTGGATCGGCTACACCGTCTCCGTTTCCGTCAATTCCCAATCCGCCAAATTGCGAGATCGTGAACGGGTTAGTATCATTTTCAGCTTTGTTGAGTGGCCCTGCCCATATTTCCGGCTTAATATAAATCCCAAGCACTCCTTTAGGTTTAGGGAGATCACGACGAACTTGACGAACATTTCGCTCATATTGATCAATGGCGGCAAAATAATACCAAGGAATGAGTGAGACAGCCTCCGCTTTTTTATACAACTCCATTCGTTGCTGATATATCTTGTCTTGATCAGTGCTTGTTTGCGCCAGTGCAGTAAGCGGTGTAGTAAAAGTAAATAGCGCGATGAGCGTGAGAACAACAAATTGATACACTCTTTTCTACTCCTTTCCCATCGGTCTCATATGTTTAGTTTGAGGAGATTCTTTCGTTTCATAAATGTTAAAAATCGGTAGACCAATCGGTTTGCGACAATTTCTTTGTGTTCGTCCGTTCTTTTTCTTATAATTAAGATATAACTTTAAATTATTGGAGTGTGAAAAATGGCTACAAATGAAGAACGTCTTCGAAAACCAGAATGGTTAAAGATAAAATTAAACACAAACGAAAATTATATCGGTTTAAAGAAAATGATGCGTGAAAAACAACTGCATACAGTATGCGAAGAAGCGAAGTGTCCAAACATTCATGAATGTTGGGCGGTAAGAAGAACAGCAACATTTATGATTTTAGGTAATGTTTGTACGCGCGCTTGTCGCTTCTGTGCAGTAAAAACAGGATTGCCGACGGAGCTAGATTGGCAAGAGCCAGAGCGCGTGGCTGATTCCGTGCGTCTCATGAATTTAAAACATGTCGTGGTTACTGCAGTAGCTCGGGATGATTTAAAAGACGGAGGCGCAGCTGTATTTGCGGAAACAGTACGGGCAATTCGCCGTAAAAATCCGTTGACAACCATTGAAGTCCTTCCTTCTGATATGGGAGGCGTATATGAAAATTTAAAAGTTTTGATGGATGCGCGACCAGATATTTTAAATCATAATATTGAAACGGTTCGACGTCTTACACCAAGAGTACGTGCGCGTGCTACATACGAGCGTTCTCTTGAATTTTTGCGTCGTGCCAAAGAATTGCAGCCAGATATCCCGACAAAATCGAGCATTATGGTTGGCCTTGGTGAGACGAAGGAAGAAATTCTCGAAGCGATGGACGACTTACGAGCGAATCATGTCGATATTTTAACGATCGGTCAATATTTGCAGCCAACGAAAAAACATTTGAAAGTCGAAAAATATTACCATCCACATGAATTTATGGAGCTGAAAGAAATTGCGTTAAGCAAAGGATTTAGCCATTGCGAAGCGGGTCCGCTTGTTCGCTCGTCTTATCATGCCGATGAACAAGTAAATGCTGCTACCCGCCAAATGAAAGCATAAATTCAAAAAACGGTCTGATTCCTTCTCAAAAGGAAATCAGGCCGTTTTATTTATTAAGGAAAGAGAGTATCAATTTTCCAAGAAGTCTAGTCCGGCATCTGTCCTCTTATGTCAAATGAACTCGTTACGAAGCAATCAGTACTTCTGCGTGTGAAGAACATTTGGCTTCGTAAACGATTCGCGCTATCTCCGCTTTCTTCATTGTGCAGATCCGGCGACCGTTTCCTAGATACGCTTTAGTTCCACTGCGGCGGCAACACATTGAGTCAACTTCTTTGAGTAACCCACGCAAGATTACATGAAGTTTGGTCTGAGCCTCCCCGCAGATCCTTTCAGTACGTTTCGAGGGATGCGGGTCGCTACTGTCTAGCTCGGTTCGCAATCAGTTTGCTTCACTCAACATTTGCTTAGAGCATGGTTTGAAGAGAGCTTTGTGGTCAAACCAGCTCTCCTTGGTGGGAAGAATATGTGCCCATCGCACTTAACAGAGAGACTTATTTCGTTCCCATTTGTTTTGGTGTGCCATCGTGAGTATCACGATCGAGACGGTCGTTCCTTTCATTAATCATTTCTCCGTTTGCATTTTCCCCGTCGCTTAATTTACGACCTTGAGGATATTTCAACATTTCTTTAATCGTTGTATCAATAATTTGGTCGATGTTGCGGCTGTTTGAATCTAAACGACCGAAGCGCTCAATTTCTTTCATCATGCGCGGGTCGTCAGCTACGTATACGTGGTAGTAGCGCGGGACAACAGAAAGCGCTGTCTTCTTCACTTGGTCAGCTGTTTCAAAACGGTTTTTTGTATCCGTATCGTAAGCAATTAACACTTCTTCATCTGTTACAAGAGTCGCAACATCATTGACGTTTGGAAGCTGTGTACACAATTTGCTGATTAAATCAGCGACACGTTCACGATTTAGTGTCGGCATATTTGCGTATTGATTCATATCACCGGGAATAGGGCTTTTTTGATGGCGAACATAACCAAAATTGTTCATCGGTGTATCATCGCCGTTTGGAACTCCTTCATCGTTATATAAATCATTACGATCTGTTACGTTAATTGTGTTGCCGCTTCGTTCCAATATGTCATCATCGTTATTTTCAGCCATTTGCGCACATCCAACTAGCGAAACAGTAGCGCTAATGGATAACGCAAGTAACGTCTTTTTCAATGCAAACACCCCCTCACCTTCAGCATGCCTTTCTTTGCAAACTTTGATAACAGTAATTGATTGGGAACGTTTCATCATTTATGATTAAAAGTGAAAGATGAGGTGAATAGAATGATTTGCATTAACAATACGTGTTATGAATTAATCGAAAATGTAAAGAACGGTTTTAATGAAGAAGCATTTCGCGCGCGCTATGCCGATATTTTAAATAAGTATGATTACATTGTCGGGGATTGGGGATATAATCAATTGCGTTTAAGAGGGTTTTTTGATGATCATAATCAAAAAGCCACGTACGATACAAAAATTAGTACGTTGTCGGAATATTTGTATGAGTATTGTAATTTTGGTTGCGCGTATTTTGTATTGCGGAAAGTAAAAAGGTAAAAATGGCTATCTCATTCCAATATGAGATAGCCGTTTTTTATCATAAATTATGCTTGTCCGTAAGGAAATTGCTCATTTTTTCTCGGATCGTCATGCGGTGGATGGGCCCCCGGATCTTGTCTCGGAATGTCTTGATGCAACGACTTGTATTCGTAGTTAAAGGCGCTATAATAACGCTGACCTTTTTTCCATGGAGTACTTTTGTTTTGCACGGGCTCGTTCTTACCACGCGGGGAACCGTACGGACCTTCTGGAAGCGTTTCCGGAACAAGAAAATTTCGGATTTTTTCGACCGTAGAAAAATCGCTATATTTTTCCTCTTCTCTCATATTATCACCTTCTTCGCAAGGGGGTTACGTATAATAATTTCCCCCGAACGAAAAGGAGCTATGAAATAAATTCATTTAAAAATGAGCGTAAATCGTTGGCATCTTCTTCGCTTAGGCGATACGCCTGCTCTAAATAACCCGGTTCGTCTAAATCATCTTGACCGATAATGGCAAAGCGGTTACTTTGCATATTGAGGACCAAATATTTTCCATAAAAGCGATCCGTTTGAATAATCGCCAAATCAAAACGTTGCTGCTTTCCTAAAAAGCTGACAAATCGTGTTTTCGTTTCCACTGTATCATCGTATAAGAAAAAGCGTTCATCCATTGCTTATTTCCTCCATCCAAACAAAGTTATATTTTTATGATAACAAACGTTCATGTAAATGTCTGTATGGATTTAGTGTGATACAATAGAAGAGAAACATCCAAAACAGGGGGGATAATAGATGTACTTTGTCGATCGTAATAAAATTGAGAAAACATTACGTTACATGGAAACGTTATTACGTGTATATAAACAGCAAACATCATGGGAGGGAGAGCTTGCCCAGCTTGCTTTGGAGCGCACCATTCATCTGTTGATTGAAGCGGTGTTAGATGTCGGAAATGCGATGATTGACGGTTTTATTATGCGCGATCCGGGCAGCTACGAAGACATCATCGACATTTTAACAGATGAAAAAGTAATTACTGAACATGATGCAAAAGGTTTGAAAGCGATTATTTCATATCGAAAAATGCTCGTCCAACAGTATACAGACGTTCATCATTCACAATTGTTAGAAACGGTCAACGAGCACTTCTCAGCATTACAATCGTATCCGATGGCGATTCGGACGTATTTGGAAAACGAACTCGGACCGGTATCAGCATTCCGAAATTAGCTCGAAAAGTGCGTAAACATAAGAAATACTATAAAATGAAGGGGAAGGCGGTAACGGTGATAGACTACAAATTCCCTTCTGCGAAACAGAGAAGTCGAAAAGTGTTTCACCGTAATTAGTGAAACGCTGTACGCCTCATTTGCAGGTATTAGAGCGTAATGGACTTGTACATGTCATTACTTGTTCGCCAAGCGATGGACAAGCGAACGAACGTATACGAACTGCCGGGAAAAGACAAAGAAATGCCCCTTAAATTGGTAAAAAACTGAATGATCGTGATTCTGTTTCAAATACGAACGGAACGAATGAACAAACAATACAGCTACGATTTTGTCAACTTGCCGGGATGGCACAATGAACAAGGTGCTAATCACAGTTATTTACACATGCCGGATGTAGTGTTACAAACGTGTATGGACACAAAAGAGATGTATTCATTAATCAGTTACAATATATGTGAAAACGCTTCAGATTGCCAAGAAGCGTTTTTGTTTTTGACATTTGCCATCCCTTGAGATAAAGTGTGTTACGTGTAAATGTGAAAAGGGAGTGAATGATGTTGAAAAAATATAAAGGATATTTAATCGATTTAGACGGTACGATGTATCGTGGAACAGAATGCATTGTTGAAGCGCGTGAGTTTGTCAAAGAATTATACCGACGTGATATTCCGTACTTATTTGTGACGAATAACTCATCACGGACGCCAGCACAAGTGGCAGAAAAACTTCAATCGTTTGACATTCCGGCAACAGAACAACAAGTGTTTACGACAAGCCAAGCCACGGCCAATTACATTTTTGAGAAAAATCCGAATGCGTCTGTCTATGTTATTGGAGAAGAAGGAATTCAAACCGCACTTAAGGAAAAAGGATTTACATTCGCAGGAGAAACTGCTGACTTTGTCGTAATGGGAATTGATCGAAGCATTACATACGAAAAACTAGCAGTGGCTTGTTTAGCGGTTCGCAATGGAGCTACGTTTATTTCAACAAACGGTGATATCGCAATTCCAACGGAACGAGGGCTATTGCCAGGAAACGGGTCGTTGACAGCGGTTGTGGCTGTATCTACCCAAGTTCAACCGATTTTTATCGGAAAACCAGAAAAAATTATTATGGAACAGGCATTAAAAGTTCTCGATGTACCAAGAGAAGACACCTTAATGATTGGTGATTATTATGATACCGATATTATGGCAGGGATGAATGCAGGGATCGATACATTGTTAGTTCATACGGGAGTGACGACAAAAGAACTATTACAGCAATATGAAAAACAGCCAACATACACTGTTGACTCGTTACAAGAGTGGATGGAACGAATTTAAATAACAAAGGAGGCGCGTGTGTTTTTTCGAAAAAGAAGAAAAGCGCCTCCGTTTTTTTATTCACTATGAGTCGCTCGATGTGCCAACCGGCTTGAAGCAGCGGCCGCAATGGCCCCGACGATGTCATCTAAAAACGTATTGCATTTTCCAGTTGATTTATCGTTTAAGTATTGTAAAATTCCCGGTTTTTGTTTATCAATATAGCCATAATTGGTGAATCCGATAGAACCATATACATTGACAATCGATAGCGCTAAAATTTCGTCTACCCCGTATAATCCTTCGTCACGGCGAATAATAGATTGTAATGGTTCATCCAATTTGCCTTCTTCGGCCAAACGATCAAGCTGAATGCCGGTAAGGATTGCATTTTGTACTTCCCGTTTCGAAATAACACGATTGACGTTTTCGATACACTCTTCAATTTGTAAATCCGGATGGTATTTCGACTGAAGATAGTAGACGAGTTGAGCGATATCTTCAATGGTGACACCGCGCTCTTCTAACCATTGGCGCGCAGTTTGTTCAAGGTTCGTCATGCTCTGTTCTTTCATTCGCTTCACCTGTTTCTTTTATAAAGTGTTTTTTATTATATGTTTATCATGACACAAATGTGTCTTTCATGTAAACCATGCTGCATTTATTGTGAGGAAGGGAAGATTTTTTTAAACAGACCCTCATATACTATTTTTATGAAGGGGGGAAGGGAGTGCGCGACATCATTAGCAATGAATACGGGCTAACCGTTGAGCGATGGGAAAAAATAGGACGTTATGATACGTTTATATGGAAAAATTATCGCTATATTTTAGTGCCTGCTTTACTGAGAACGGAAGCAGAAATCAGCGAATTGCAACAAATGAGTGCTTATTTATCGGCAAAGGGAGACGTGACGGTGGCCACATTTGTGCCAACACGAACCGGAACACTTATGACCCATATTTCTGAACAACCTGTTATTATTCTTCGCACGTATGTTCAGTCATATACGAGACAAGTTGTTGTTGGAAGGGAATTAGCAAAGCTTCATCATCGTGGCCGCTTATTTCCTGTGCCGGTTGTCCATTGCAAACGGATTGGACAATGGAAAGAGCTTTGGGGAAAACGGCTTGATCAAATGGAAGAGTTTTGGCGAAGCAAAACCCAACTAGGGCCCGAAGATGCATTTGATCGATTATTTATCGAATCGTTTCCTTATTATATCGGTCTAACAGAAAATGCCATTCAATATGTAGCCGATACCGAATTAGATGAGGTACCTAGTACAGTCGATTCAGCTACGATTTGTCATGAGCGATTACCGAACGCTCTCTGGGTGGAAGGAAAGGAAAGCAAGTTAGCAATAGATTGGGTATATGATCATTGCGCCCGCGATTTAGCCGAGTGGGTGCGCCATATGTATGTAAAGAGATCTGCTATTGCGGAAGAGGAAATTAGGCAGTTTTTTCGCGAATATGAACATACCACTCCGCTGTCGGCATTTTCTTGGCGGCTAATTTATGCGCGTTTATTATTTCCGCTTCATTATTTTGAGTGCATTGAAGGATATTACGTAACGGAGCACGAAGAGGAAAAAAAGAAGTATGAACAGACATTGATCACTATTCTTGACCGTTCACGGGAATATGAGCGATTTTTAGGCTCTTTCTATGACCTTCTTGAACTTTCTTCCCGTCGATGGCGCTTACCGAAAATTGGCTGGCTTTCTTATGCTTAGGACAGAACGGTGGTAGCGATATCATCGTTTTTTTATGGGCAATTATGGTAAGATAAAAACGGCAATGTGTTTTTATAGAAGAGAAAGGAGTTTTAGCAATGAATAAACCATACGTGTTTATTACAAGGAAACTGCCGGATGAAGCGATAAAGCCGTTAACAACATTGGCTGAGGTGAAGATGTGGCCATATGAGGATGTGCCAGTGACACGGGAAGTCTTACTTTCGGAAGCAAAAAAAGCGGACGCGCTTTTTACGATGTTATCCGATCGAATTGACCGTGAAGTGATGGAAGCAGGGGAGTCATTAAAAGTCATTGCCAATTTAGCAGTGGGCTTTGATAATATTGATGTTTCATTTGCGACAGAACGCGGTATCGCTATTTGCAACACACCCGATGTATTGACAGATACAACCGCTGATTTAACTTTTGCGTTATTATTGGCAACGGCTCGTCGCGTTGTAGAGGCAGCGGAATTTGTCAAAGCCGGTGAGTGGAAGAGCTGGAGTCCATTTCTTTTAGCTGGACATGATGTTCACCATAAGACGATTGGAATTGTCGGTATGGGGAAAATCGGTCAAGCCGTAGCTAAGCGGGCTACTGGATTTGAAATGAACATTTTGTATCATAACCGCTCACGAAACGAAGAAGCGGAACGAAAGTTAGGTGCAACCTATTGTACGTTTGCTGAATTATTGGAAAAATCGGATTTTGTCGTTTGTTTAACACCACTGACGAATGAAACACGTTGGTTGTTTAATCGAGAAGCGTTCCAGATGATGAAACGCTCTGCCATTTTCATCAATGCGGCTAGAGGAGCTGTTGTTGATGAGGAAGCGTTATATGACGCACTGATCAACGGAGAGATTGCCGGAGCAGGATTAGATGTATTCGAGAAAGAACCGATCGATCGAAACCATCCGTTATTAGCGTTAAACAATGTTGTGGCACTTCCGCATATTGGTAGCGCAAGTGTGGAAACGCGCGTAAAGATGATGGAATTGTGTTGTCGTAACATTGTTGCTGTGCTGAAAGGTGAAGCACCAGAAACGTTGGTCAATCAACAATGGTTAGAAAAGACGAGACGAGTTTTATAATCATCAAACGAGCAGTCTCCTCGCGAGACTGTTTTTTATAAAAAAAATTATCTGAATTTACTTGATGTTAAGCGTTTTCAATATATAAGATAATAAAATAATGATTGTAAAAGACAGGAACATCTTTTATAATGTCTACTATAAAAATACAAATGTACATAACGGAGAAACAAAAGGGGTGGAGAGCATGGTGAAGCCAATTTCGGTTGGTTTGTTAGGATTAGGAACAGTCGGCAGCGGGGTTGTGAAAATTATTGAAAATCATCAAGATCAACTCATTCATCAAGTCGGCTGCCCGGTTACCGTGAAAAAGATTCTCGTTCGAGATATATATAAAGAACGCGATGTGAAAGTGGACTCAAGCCTATTAACAACGAATGTGGATGAAGTCATCAACGATCCAGGCATCGATGTAATTATTGAAGTAATGGGCGGCGTCGAAGAAACGAAACAACATCTTTTACGAGCGTTGCAGCAAGGGAAACATGTCGTTACCGCGAATAAAGATTTAATGGCATTATATGGATCGGAGTTGTTAGCTGCAGCGACTGAAAATGGATGCGATTTATTTTACGAAGCAAGCGTTGCGGGAGGCATTCCGATTTTACGTACACTTGTTGATGGTTTATCTTCTGACCGGATTACAAAAATGATGGGAATCGTCAATGGAACGACGAACTTTATTTTAACCAAAATGTGCAAATACGGAAGCGCCTATGAAGAAGTATTGGCAGAAGCACAAGCGCTCGGGTATGCTGAAGCGGATCCATCTTCTGATGTCGAAGGGTTAGATGCAGCAAGGAAAATGGCAATTTTAGCGCGATTAGGGTTTTCTATGAACATTGATCTAGAAGATGTCCAAGTACGAGGGATTACGGATATTACGGAAGAAGACTTGAATTACGGAAAGCGATTAGGCTATACGATGAAGCTCATTGGTATTGCCCATCGTGAAGGAGAGAAAGTTGAGGTAAGCGTACAACCCACGTTCTTGCCTGATTCCCATCCACTGGCATCAGTAAGTGATGAATACAATGCGGTATACGTATATGGAGAAGCGGTTGGAGAAACGATGTTCTACGGTCCTGGAGCGGGAAGTTTGCCGACGGCGACAGCGGTTGTTTCTGACTTAGTGGCTGTCATGAAAAATATGCGGTTAGGTGTGAACGGTCGAAGCGCAGTAGCACCACAATACGAAAAGAAATTAAAAGCGCCAGCAGAAATTTTCTCGAAATACTTTTTACGTATTCATGTGAAAGATCAGGTCGGAGCATTCGCAAAAATTACAACACTGTTTTCAGAACGGGGTGTCAGCTTCGAGAAAATTTTACAATTACCATTAAAAGAGAACGGTCTTGCGGAGATTGTCATTGTCACTCACAGAGCGTCCCAAAAAGATTATGAAGATATTTTACAGCAATTAAGTGATCTTGAAATAGTTCATAATATAAAAAGTTGGTACCGTGTAGAAGGGGATGGAAAATGATGATGTGGAGAGGAATCCTGCACGAATACCGTGATTTTTTGCCCGTAACGGAACGAACACCTCGGCTTTCTTTGCAAGAAGGAAATACGCCGCTTATTCCACTGCAACGTTTGTCTAAGCAGTTAGGTATCGAGTTATACGTCAAAGTTGAAGGTGCGAATCCGACCGGATCTTTTAAAGATCGCGGCATGGTCATGGCGGTAGCAAAAGCGAAAGAAGAAGGGAGCCATACGATCATTTGCGCTTCAACAGGAAACACTTCCGCTGCGGCTGCCGCTTATGCTGCCCGTGCTGGCTTGCGCTGCATTGTTGTTATTCCGCACGGAAAAATTGCCATGGGAAAATTAGCGCAAGCGGTGATGTACGGAGCAGAAATTTTCGCAATTGAAGGAAACTTTGACGAAGCGTTAAAGATGGTCCGCCGCCTTAGCGAAATGGCTCCGATTACGCTTGTTAACTCAGTCAATCCATATCGTATCGAAGGACAAAAAACGGCCGCTTTTGAAATTTGTGATCAGCTTAGTAAAGCGCCTGACATTCTGGCAATTCCGGTTGGAAACGCCGGCAATATTACGGCTTATTGGAAAGGATTTAAAGAATATCATGTAAAAAAACAAACGGGGCTTCCAGAAATGCGTGGCTTTGAGGCAGAAGGAGCAGCTGCCATTGTCCGCAATCGAGTTATCGAACAGCCGGAAACGGTGGCGACGGCCATTCGAATTGGCAACCCGGCTAGCTGGGAAAAGGCGGTTCAAGCAGCTGAAGAATCAAAGGGAAAAATCGATGAAGTATCCGATGCGGAAATTATAGAGGCATATAAACTTCTCGCGCGTAAGGAAGGGATTTTTGCTGAACCGGCTTCATGTGCATCTATTGCCGGTGTGATCAAACAACGGAAGCGAAACGAAATTCAAGAAGGAAGCACTGTTGTTGCTGTATTGACTGGTAATGGACTAAAAGATCCGACGATTGCGATGGAAGTGGCCGATATTCAACCGCTTGTTCTTCCAAACGATGAAAAAGCTGTATTTGAGCATATCCAAGGAGTTGTCCATCAATGAAAGAAGATGGGATGTTAAAAATCGTTGTCCCGGCGAGTACAGCGAATTTAGGACCGGGATTTGACTCCGTAGGTCTCGCTGTTTCTCGTTATTTAGTATTAGAAGTGCGGCGGGGGGATGAATGGCGGTTTATTCCTCGTTCGCCGGAAGTGCAAACAATTCCGAGGGGAACAGAGAATTTAGTGTTTCAAGTAGCGGAAGAAGTAGCAAAACAATATGGCTGCACGTTACCGAACTGTGTTGTCGACGTATATAGCGATATTCCGTTTACACGAGGGCTGGGCAGCAGTGCGGCGGCGGTTGTTGCGGGAATTGAACTAGCCAATGAGCTTGCTTGCTTGTCATTAACTATCGATGAAAAGGCACGACTAGCTAGTTGCTATGAGGGACATCCTGATAATGTCGGTGCATCATTGTATGGCGGATTAGTCATCGGAAGCCATAGTGAACAGGAGACAAACATTCTTTCGGTTCCTGATATCGAACTTGATCTTGTTGCTGTTATTCCGAATTATGAATTGGAGACGAAAAAAGCACGCAATGTTCTTCCGCATTTTTTTTCAAAAGCGGCAGCGGTGGAAGCAAGTGCAGTAAGCAATGTGCTTGTAGCTTCATTATTAACGAAAAATTGGGAATTGGCAGGAAAAATGATGGAATCCGACTTATTTCATCAGCCGTATCGAAAAGAACTCGTTCCTGAATTATCGATGGTGCAAAAGCTTGCCAAAGAATATGGTGCTTTCGGGGTTGCGCTGAGCGGGGCAGGCCCGACTGTTCTTTCTTTTGCGGAGCCAGGAAAAGGAATCTTCATAAAAGAAAAGTTATCAGAACATTTTCAAGATTGCACGGTTGAGCTGTTAAAGGTAGAACAAAGGGGAAGTCAAGTATATTATAATATGGCCTTAGAAAAATAACAGCGATTCTCAATGAGAATCGCTGTTATTTTCATGTAGCTTTGAGAACTATTCGTGTCATCTTCGCCTTTTTTAGAACACTTGTTCAACTTCAACGACACCAGGTACTTCTTCTAAAAGAGCACGTTCAATTCCTGCTTTTAATGTGATCGTCGAGCTTGGGCAGCTTCCGCAAGCACCGAGCAGGCGTAATTTGACTACTCCGTCTTCTACATCGACAAGTTCGCAGTCACCGCCGTCGCGAAGCAAAAATGGGCGTAGTTTATCTAAAACTTCTTGGACTTGTTCTTTAATTTCTTGATCGCTCATTCTTATCGACTCCTTTCTTTAACTTTATTATAATCATGATAAAGAAAAAAATCTAATAACTTTTTTCGCTTAAGAGAGGAAAGGTGGCAAATATGTTATTTAAGCCCGTCGAAATATGTGTGTATGGCGCAGAGGTGATTTGCCCCTCTTGTGTCAATTTACCCTCTTCAAAGGAAACGTATGAATGGTTAGAGGCCGCCATCAAACGGAAATATCCGGATCAGCCATTTACGATTTCATATATCGATATTTTCAATCCACCTGAGGATGAGGAGAAGAAAGCTTTTGCCGCAAAGGTAATTGAAGAAGATTTATTTTATCCGGTTGTGCTAGTGGAAGGAACGATTGTTGGTGAAG
The DNA here is from genome assembly GCF_015326725.1 of Thermaerobacillus caldiproteolyticus. Lineage (NCBI taxonomy): Bacteria > Bacillati > Bacillota > Bacilli > Caryophanales > Anoxybacillaceae > Thermaerobacillus > Thermaerobacillus caldiproteolyticus. Next base: position 2,623,519 of record NZ_CP064060.1, on the reverse strand, counting down.
GAAATCCAAAATTAAAAGTGATTTATGAGGCAATGGAAAAGTACGGTTATAAAGCAGTAGAGAAGGAATAAACCAAAGAAAAGGGATGATCTCGCCCAAGAGATATCCCTTTTCTTTGGTTTAATAACCATTGTGATATTTGTACATCCAAAGGACACCGGACTTTAGAAGCCGTGGTACTCTTCCTGTTAACGGGCGATCGGCAACGAGACCGAATCCGTGTTTTTTGCCAAGCGAACCAAGGATCCCTTTTAATTTAATTGGTGGAAATTCGCTTGGCGGATCTTCCCCATTCCAGCGTTTTTGCAATACTTGAACAATTTGTTCTGCTTGTCCTTCCGCAAGCTGTGCGCTTGGAGCGTGCGGTAAGCTTGCACAGTCGCCAACGACATACACATTTTCATAGCCGGGGATATGGTGCTGCTTCGTTAAAGTGACGCGTCCTTGTGCGTCTTTTGCCACATCTAATTCGCGAACGACTCGATTAGGTTGAATGCCCGCCGTCCAAACAATGGCATCACAGTCAATCGGCTCGTCATGGTTGTAAAGTACATTCTCTTCTACTTTTGTAATGTTAGAGCGGCGGATGATTTCTACTTTATGTTCTTCAAACCATTTTTCTACATAGTCGCTTAAGCGTTCTGGAAACATTGGTAAGATTCGCTCACCACGGTCAAATAACATAACGTGTAGATCCGGCCGGCTTTCTGAAAGCTCACTGGCCAGCTCGACACCGCTTAACCCAGCGCCAACAATTCCAACCACTGAACGAGGTGGCAAGTTATTTAATTTTTGATATGTAGCCCGTGCTTTATCAATCGATTGAATGCTGTAAGTGAATTCTTCCGCGCCAGGGACACCGTGATATTTATCTTCACAGCCTAAACCGATGACTAAATCATCATATGAAATTGTCGAATCGTCTTGGAGAAAAACGGTTTGGTTATCTAAATCGACTTTTACTACTTCCCCGAAGCAGTAAGTTAATTGGGGATGTTCAGGAAATGGGACGCGAATATGATGGTCGCTAATCGTTCCCGCCGCAAGAGCATAATACTCTGTTTTTAAGCAATGATATGAAACGCGGTCAACAAGTGTAATGTGAACGTTCTCAGGTAAATGATTTGGGAGGAGACGAAGCAAGATGCGCATATTTCCATATCCCCCACCAAGTAGAACGAGGTGTCTCATACGAAAATTCCCCTTTGTTATTGTCTTTTGAAGCACAACGTGTAACAAAATGTCACTAAAAGTATAGCGAAATTGTGACAAAATAACAACAATTTTTCGGAAAAATGATAAATATATGAACAAAAGAGAGGATAAATGCCAGCCAATATATAAAATAAAGCATCATAAATTGACGTTTGCGCAAAAAACGGATACGATGGAAGGCAGTAGAGAGGTGATGAAGCATTGATTCAACCAATTATTGAATTTTGTATGAGCAATTTAGCGAACGGTTCGCAAAAAGCGTTAGAAATATTAGAAAAGGATCCGAATTTGGATATTATTGAATACGGGTGTTTAAGTTATTGCGGAAAATGTGCGAAATCATTATTTGCTTTAGTGAATGGAGAAGTAGTTACAGGAGAGACACCTGAACAATTAGTGGAGAATATTTATAAATTTCTGGAGGAAAATCCTATGTTTTGAGGAAAAGCGGCTTCCGATGCCAACGGAAGCCGCTTTTTTTTTGCCTATTATGATTGAGGTGTCTGCTGGTTGTCACGAATTTCTTGCCACCGCTCCTGTGCCATACGAACAATTCCTTTTTCGATCGTTTCGTTCTTTTTGGCGGTAACTTTAGAAAAATATAAAATGGCTTCTTTTGTATTGTTTAATCTTCTATGTAATTCACCGATTAAATAAAGGAGACGTACTTCCGCCATGTGTGTGCCAACAAAATCATCTTTACTATAAGATGCTGTATATTCTTGCAGAGCTAGTCGCATAAATCGTTCTTCTTGATCGTGAATGTTGTATGTTCGATAGAGCCAAGCAAGACGCATATATAAACCGGCTAATACAATATGCTTTTCCTGTTTTAATGTTGCTGAATAAATTCCAAGCTTATAAGTATTCACCGCTTCTTGAAACGTTCGTTTTCCGCTATATTGTATTCCCCCTTTCCATGCTTGGCAGATGTTTTTTTGAATGGCATCAAGTGAGGAAGGGGGAAAATAAGAAGAAAATTCTTCAGTAACGGCAAACCCGCAATGAGGACAAATGCTTACATAATAAAAAAGAGGATTTAAATCGTCTGGTTGGTAATAAGAACAAAAATCGGTATCATGTCGAATTGCACGCACAAAGCGTGAGCGAATTTTCTTTGTGCTATACGGCTGTTTGCAAACGAGGCAAGTCATATGTTGGTCATATAATGCATCTACATTCATTGAGCATCCTCCAGCCTATTTGAATAACGATGTTCCCCATCATTATAACGGAAAATCTGTATCGTTCCTATTCCTTTTTGCTTAAAATAGAGAAAGAGGATGCCGCGTGGACATCCTCTTTCCAGGTGTATATGAAAAAACGGGGGATATTTTCATTGTGTCCCGATGATGTTCCCTTTATACTTATAGATAAAAAATTTTTATGTTTAGGAGGAAACAATGGATCGCTTTTCGTTTACAAAAATGCATGGATTAGGAAATAGCTACATATATGTAAATATGTTTGAGGAAACCATTCCAGAGTCGCTATTGTCGGAGCTAGCTGTTAAGGTATCGAATGTTCATACGGGAATCGGTGCAGATGGAATGATTTTGATTTGCCCGTCGGAAGTGGCACCTGTAAAAATGCGGATTTTTAATAGTGATGGTTCTGAAGGAAAAAATTGCGGCAACGGGCTTCGTTGTGTAGCAAAATATGCGTATGAACATCAATTGGTAAACGAACGATCGTTCTTTATTGAGACATTATCAGGACTAGTAAAGGCGGAAGTGTTTGTAGAAGACGGAATCGTGACGAAGGTAACGGTTGATATGGGAAAACCGCGATTAAAGAGAAGCGAAATCCCAATGCTTGGTGAAGAGGCTGCACAAGTCGTGGCAGAAAAAATAGAAGTGGCTGGCGAGACCTACGAAATCACAGCCGTGTCAATGGGAAATCCGCACGTCATCTTTTATGTCAATGATATCAATCAAGCACCGGTAACGACATTGGGGCCGATTGTCGAAAAAGATCCGCGTTTTCCAGAAGGAGTCAATGTTGAATTTGTGGAGGTCGTCAATGACTGTGAGCTTCACTTTCGCGTATGGGAGCGAGGTTCAGGGGTGACACAGGCGTGTGGAACAGGGGCATGTGCGGCAGTCGTGGCTTCTGTGCTAAACGGTAAAACGGCTCGAAATCAAGAAACGGTTGTTCATCTTGCTGGCGGGGATTTATCGATCACCTGGACGGATGAAGGAAATGTATTCATGACTGGACCAGCGGAAACGATTTGTACAGGTGTTTACTATATATGAAATATTTGAGCCGAATGTGTAAAAACAGATATACTAAATAGTAAGGAGGGAAAAAACATGGCTGACGTAATTATTCTTACTGAAGCAGCTGCTTTTCAAATTAAGGATATGATGAGAGAAAATGGAGAGGAAGGTGCCTACCTTCGTGTTGGAGTGAAGGGTGGCGGTTGCAGTGGTTTATCGTATGGCATGGGCTTTGATCATGAACGTCATGATAATGACCATGAATTTGAACAGCATGGGATTAAAATACTAGTCGATAAGGAAAGCGCCCCAATTTTGCAAGGAACGGTGATTGATTATAAACAATCGCTCATGGGAGGCGGCTTCACGATCAATAACCCGAATGCGATCGCGACATGCGGCTGTGGTTCATCATTCCGAACAGCAACGAATGCCGGTACACCAGAGCAGTGTTAAACGGTTAAACGGCGATATACAACGGTTTTAGAGGCGGGATATTTCTATCGCAAACATAAACGGATAATTCAGATAGGGTCGATAATTACACCGTAAAATTCGGTGATAAACAACCCCGGACAAACATATTAACGACCCTAAAATTCGCTTAATAGAGTTGCGGATAACGACCTTCCTACCGATGAGATTCGATATTCATCGGTGGGGAGGTTTTTTATTTGACTTTAAAGAGAAAGAAAAGGCGGGCTGAACGAGTTTCGCCAAAGCAATATCCGAAACTAATTAGTAATAGCAGGAAAACGGATAGAGGGATTGAGAGAGCATGCATTACAAGATTACATAAAAACATGGGGTTACTTTACGAATTGGTTAAAGAAAAATTACGGTGAAATTCAAGCAATCGATCAATTAACTACGGAAGTATTAAGAATTTCCATTAATTACATGGAACGTGTTGCAAAACGCATAATGGATGCATAAAAAGACAAGAAAAATCCACCTTTTTAGAAATTATATACAGTGAACAAAAAACCTATTTCCAAGAAGTGGACACGATCATGATTTCTCATATTGTCAGTGAACATGCATTGTCTAGCGAATGGACCCTCTTTTACAAGCTTTGTTTCTGTACATTGACCAACTTTCTTTATTAGAAGTTCCTTATGTGACAGGTCGATCACCCATTTCGAAAAAATCATAAAATGTTTCTTGTTAAAAACTTATTTTTCCATTGTTTCTCTACGCCAGTTGGTGGACACACTGAATCGCTTTGGCTACTTCCGACGAATTTGCGGACTTCAAGAGGTTCCACATCTTTCTTACGTTTTCGCGTGTAGGGAAATGGGTTCGAGAACAAGGTTTTTCCGTTTTTAACGCCCGACTTCTCAACGATTTAAGAGAAAAGTAGTCATCATCGACAGTACGGTACTCCGAAGCCGTCTCTATGATTCTCAAGCCGGATGGGAATCTCGACTCGGTACCACTGGTTCAAAGGATACTTTGTACCACAGCGGAAGGAATTATCTTATCTCATACTCTTGCAACATCCAATCAACATGATGCAGCCGTTGCGATTGAGTGATTCCTGCTTTAAAAAAGTGGCAGATTGAGTTTGCCCTTGGAGATGCTCTCTATGACAGTGAAAAAGTTCGTCCAACGCCGAACAAACAGGAATCTCTTTTGTTTCGCCCATGAATCCTCGAAATAGCCATGAACGAAAAGATGCCTACGGTCGGGTAATTTCTTCGTTTTTGAAAACCAAATTCGGAAAATGGTTGTTTCGTTTAACAGACATTTAATCGGTTAAACAACCATGTTGGTATGGGTTTCACTGCTATTTTCTGCATGTATCATTTGCATCCTTATGCACAACTTCGGGTTTTTACTCTAGTTTTGTAACAACATCAATAATTGTGATTATATGGAAAGAAACACTAATATGAATGAAGAATGCAGGTAAAGAAAATTAAATACGATGTTTCGTTCATAGTTCTATAGATCGATAGAAAAGAAGAAGACTATGGAGGACATTGTATTGTAGGAAATGAATCAGGAGGAACGAAATGAGTAATAAAGATTGTAACAGACGTAATATTTTTAATTATCTCTTGCAATGGGATAATTCTGCCCCTGTCCCTAAAATGCAAATTTTTTCAACTGCTTTAGGAATGGCATTGCCTATTATTTTTGGCGCGTTGATTGGTCATGTAGAAATTGGATTCATAGTTGCTCTAGGCGGTCTTTTTATTCCCCCTCCAAATGATAATGATCCATTAAAGGTGGAAGTTTTAAATTATGTGCAAGTAATTTTTACAGGATTCATTGCAATTAGTTTAGGAGCATCTATTGGAAATAATCATTCTTTACTAGCCAGTATCTTTTTGGTGTTTATTAACGGATTTGTTTCTTTAGTAGGTGGCATTAATCGTACATTAGCTGTTAACAGTGTACGTTTTACTATTTTTTTTATTATTGGTACAGGTATATCGTTACCAACACAGGTCAATCCATTTATTATTGGCTTGCTATTTTCTCTAGGTTCTATATGGGCTGCTTTTATATCTCTATTTTTTTCTATTTCTTATCTGTTTTTTATGAAACAGAAAAAGTCTAGTCAGTCCTTATCTAACAATGATTCAAATGCTGATTTTCCTACGCAATTTAGATACTGGCTATTCAGATTGAAAAAATTTCAGACTTGGTTCTATACGATCCGCTTGGTTTTGTGTTTGAGTATCGCTCAGGTTATTCAATTATTATCAGAGAACCCGCATGCCTATTGGATTAGTCTGACTATTGTTTTGGTACTTCAAAGAAATACATCTAGTGGTCCTTCTAGAATTTATCAACGTGCTGTAGGAACATTTTTCGGTGTTTTGATTGGTGGTATCGTATTAATATTTCCTTTGTCCATTCTATGGATTATTGTCATAGTAGCGCTCATCGGTGGTGTTCGTAGTTATTTAAAGGTCCGAAATTATGCAGTTTATTCGATGGTAATGACACCATTGCTTTTTATTTTGCTAAGTAGAGGAAAACAAATTTCTTTTGATCTGATTATCGATCGGCTTATGTATACTTTTGTTGGCTGTACCATTACCCTTGTTTTCGGTTATTATATTTGGACAGGTGTAGAAAAACAAAAATTAGTTAAAAAATAAAAAGTATTACGGATAATTTACTGCGATTTTGATTTTCAGACCGTTCGTAAAAGCACACCATTAGGGAAAAATGGACACAACGCTGCAAATATCGTTGTTTAACGTTTGTAAAGGTGCGTGGAAATATTTACGAACGTCTACGAAACCGTGGGACGTTGTAGGGATTCGATTCAAAAGGTAATAACCGTACTTAATTTGTGTATGTGTTCAAAAATGGGAGCCGAATATCTTCGGGCTCCCATTTTATTATCCACTCATTATTTACCGATAAACATTTGTGTCCAGTGGTTTCCAGCTTGCTCAAAACCTACTCCAATGTGAGTAAACTGTTTATTTAAAATGTTGGCTCTGTGACCAGGGCTATTCATCCAAGCTGTAACAACCTCTTGTGGGGTACGTTGACCTTGAGCAATGTTTTCACCCGCTGTTTTGTAAGTAACACCAAAATCCCTCATCATATCAAAAGGAGAACCATAAGTCGGACTTGTATGTGAGAAATAATGGTTTTGTTGCATATCCTGTGATTTCTTCTGAGCCACAGCACTTAGCTGAGTATCCGCTTTTAAAGCAGGAAGACCTGCTCGAGCTCTTTCTTTGTTCGTTAATTCAATTACTTGTTGAGCATATTGGCTGATCCCTGTAGAAACCTGAGCCTGCTGTTGCTGAGTTGGTGTCTGTTGTTTAGGTTGAGTTTGTTGTTGTGTTGGTGTTTGTATTTGCTGTTGTGCTGGTGTTTGTATTTGATTTGGTACTAGTACATATTGTCCATTCAATTGTTGCTGAAGTCTTGCTTGCAACTCAGCTGCTTCTTTAGGATCCACTTGAACAAATTTGTACTTTGCATCTTGGATCAATACTGCTCTTGTATGAGGATATTTGTTACTTGGTATTGATGTATACGAAGCCGAAATATTCATGTTTTTATTATCATAATTGTCATTACGGTCCGTATCCCTTATGTTACACGCTGCAAGTCCCATTACTAAGGCAGAAACTGCGAGAAAGCCAGTCACTTTCTTTATCATGGTAATGCCTCCTAAAGGTATTATTTTTACACCCTTAGTTTTTATATCTTTGAAAGAAAATAAATATGGGAATAACTGTGGTAAATGGAAGGTACGAAGAATAAAAGCAAGTTACTTATGGGGGAAATACGGAGTCAAATGCGATTCAGTGGTTTATGGTGAGAAAACTAACGGTTTTGTTTTAAGGTAGGTCTGCGATTTTTTTCTGTTTCGATGACTTGGGGCATTTATTTGAATTGATAATCATCGGTAAGAAATGACGTTAAAACAATCCTCAGACCTTTGCATAATTGGATTAAAACATTGATATTATGCGTTTGAATCTCCGGCAAACATACCGCATAATTTACGATGAATAATCCGAATGCCATTGCAACGTGTGGTTGTGGTTCGGCATTTCGAACAGCGACGATGCTAGTATGCCGAAGCAATGCTAATGATGATCTCCTTAACGATCGTTTCTTTTTCGCTAAGGAGATTTTTTATTGAGTAAATGTATTCATTAAAAGCAATAAATTAAACACCATTCACCTTTATACATTAAAGAAGGGAAGGATTGTGAAACTGCAATGGAATTTTATATTGGCACTCTTATCGGCGATCATTATAGCCATTTTTGCCGTTGCGAATGTGGAAGGCATTTCTGTTCATTATTTATTGGGAAAAACCGAGAAGCCACTGATTATTGTGGTTTTAGGATCAACAGTGACGGGAGGAATCATCATTGGTTCTATCGGTCGGTTTCGCCTTTTTATGTTGCGACGACAAGTCAAAATGTGATCAAAGGAAAATGAAGAGTGAAAGGAAAAACGAGTATGTTAAGGGAGAAAAAGACAAAGCTATCTGCTTTATCTCTAGAAACGGAATAGATGTGTAGGGATGTCTTGCGAGCAAAGACATCCCTGCTTTGATGATTAGAACATGGAAGAAGAATGCATAGGTTGTACTTTTGCATTCGGATCAATATAGGCTTTTGCGTTGTTTACCGCTGTTGGAGCTTCACCGAAGCCGCAGGCGATTAGTTTAACTTTTCCTTCATACGTGCAAATATCTCCTGCCGCGTACACGCCCGGAATATTTGTTTCCATTTTGGAGTTCACTTTAATCGAGTTTTTCTCAATTTCAAGCCCCCACTCTTTAATTGGACCGAGCGAGGAAACGAAACCATAGTTGACGATAACCGCATCAACATCAATCGTTTCGCGTGATCCGTCTTTAACATGTTCGAGTATTACTTGACGAACGCCGTTTTCATCGCCAATTAGTTCAACTGGAACAAATGGTGTTTTTACTTCTACTCGTGAGTTCATTAAATTTTCTACGCTATGTTCGTGAGCACGGAATTTATCGCGGCGATGCACAATGGTGACTTTTTCAGCAATCGGCTCTAACATCAATGCCCAGTCTACCGCAGAGTCTCCACCACCGCAAACAAGTACTTTTTGTCCAGCAAATTTATTTAAATCATCAATGAAGTAATGCAAGTTTTTGCCTTCGTATTGTGCCGCGCTCTCAAGCTCGAGACGACGTGGTTGGAATGCACCGTTCCCCGCTGTAATGATTACAGTTTTGGAATAGTGAATTTCTTTATTCGTTGTTAACTTAAAAATGCCGTTGTCTAGTTTTTCTAACTTTTCAACGGATTGTTCTAAGCAAATAGTTGGATTAAATTTTGCCATTTGTTCTTTCAAGTTATTAATAAGTTCTTGTGCACGAATTTTTGGGAATCCAGCAACATCATATATATACTTTTCGGGATAAAGGGCAGAAAGCTGTCCGCCTAACTGTGGCAAACTTTCGATAATTTTGACACTAGCTTGGCGCATTCCACCGTAAAAGGCTGTAAATAATCCCGTCGGGCCACCACCGATAATCGTGATGTCATACACTTTTTGATCCTCTTTCATGACTGACTAGTTCCCCCTTAAACATGAATTGTCTATACCCGATAGACGGCTAATCCTATCATATCATAAAAAAATCACATAAAGTATTTTTTACCTTTAAAATTTGAAAAAATGACTTGAAAAGATTCAAAAAAAGGACTAATATGTTTTAGTGGATAGATTGTTAAGATTTTACGACAATTTTTTTACGATTTTTTGTATTTTTTTATCTATTATCGTGAATTAGTTCACAAACTTCGTTCAATAAAAAAGTATGTAGCGGCAAAAGATATACGTAAGCTGCAAAATCTAAAAAAGGGTGGAAGTGATTTCGTTGAAAAAGCCAAATGTTGTCATTTTAGGTGCTGGTTATGGCGGTTTAATGACGACCGTACGTTTGCAAAAAATGGTCGGTGTCAATGAAGCAAACATTACGTTAGTGAACAAAAATGATTACCATTACGAAACGACATGGCTCCATGAAGCATCTGCAGGTACGTTGCACCATGATCGTGTACGTTACCCAATCGCTGATGTCATTGACCGCAACAAAGTGAACTTTGTGAAAGATACCGTTGTAAAAATTGTTCCAGATGAAAAACGAGTCATTTTGCAAAACGGGGAACTTTCTTACGATTATTTAGTTGTTGCGCTTGGTTTTGAATCAGAGACATTCGGCATTAAAGGGTTAAAAGAATATGCGTTTTCGATTGCCAATGTCAATGCATCACGCCAAATTCGCGAGCATATTGAATATCAGTTTGCTACGTATAACACAGAAGAAGAAAAACGTGATGAGCGCTTGACTATCGTTGTTGGCGGTGCTGGATTTACAGGTATTGAATTTTTAGGGGAACTTGTAAATCGTGTTCCAGTGCTTTGCCGTGAGTATGATATCGACCCGCATAAAGTGCGTATTATTTGTGTAGAAGCGGCGCCAACAGCACTTCCGGGCTTTGATCCAGAGTTAGTTGAATATGCGGTTGGTCTATTAGAACGTAAAGGCGTCGAATTTAAAATCGGAACGGCCATTAAAGAATGTACACCGGATGGAATTATTGTGGCAAAAGGCGATGAAATCGAAGAAATTAAAGCTGGAACTGTTATTTGGGCAGCCGGTGTCCGCGGAAGCTATGTGATTGATGAATCCGGCTTTGAAGCTATGCGCGGTCGCGTTAAAGTTGACCCATTCTTACGTGCTCCTGGCCATGACAACATTTTCATTGTTGGGGACTGTTCGTTAGTCATTAATGAAGAAACCAATCGTCCATACCCACCAACGGCGCAAATTGCGATGCAACAAGGTGAGCTATGTGCGAAAAACCTCGCTGTGTTAATTCGTGAGCAAGGAGAATTGCAACCGTTCAAACCAGATATTAAAGGAACGGTATGCTCACTTGGTCATGATGATGCGATTGGCGTTGTCTTTGGCAAAAAAATGTGGGGCACAAAAGCAAGCTTCATGAAAAAAATGATTGACAACCGTGCGCTTTATTTAATCGGTGGTCCATCGCTTGTCATGAAAAAAGGAAAATTTAAATTCTTTTAATGCGATTTGGGCAAACGAAAGGACAAGTCCTTCATGTTTGCCCTTTTTCGTTATTTTTTTATCGAAAAGGGATGGTGAATATGGGAGAGAAGCGCGGCAATGTATGGTTAGCAGCGGCTGGATTAGTGATCAACTCAGCTGGAGAATGGCTTGTTGTAAAGAAAAAATACGGGGGATTAAAAGACAAATGGTCGCTACCAGCAGGGTTTGTACAACCAGGGGAAACGTTAGATGAGGCGGCGGTTCGTGAAATCAAAGAAGAGACAGGCATTGATGCAGAAATTGTTGGATTGATCGGAATGCGCACCGGTGTCATCCGCGATGAAGTAAGCGATAATATGGCTATTTTCCTGCTCCGAGCTTTATCAGAAAAGATTATCGTTCAAACAGAAGAATTATGGACAGCCACATTTTCGAAAAAAGAAGTTTTAAAAGAAGATAAAAATACATCAGCATTATTGTTGCATTTATTGCAATTAGAGCCTTTTTCGTACTTATCACTTCATGATGGTATGAATCCAGGAGAGCCGTTTGGATACACAAAATATCACCTTTATTTTAAAAATTCGAAAAAATGAGATATACAAAGAAAATGAAAGCATAATGTTGATGTATCCGTTTACATCAATGGAAATGGCGGAAATTCTCCCTTTTCTTTTTAGATGAAATTTTGTTATATTATCAGAAAATTAAGAAAACAGAGAGGGGAATAACAAATGAAACAAACAGAACAAACGCTATGTCCATATTGTGCGGGGCACGGATATGTTCAATTGCTTTTAGGCGGGTCAGAAACATGTTATTGTTGTTCCGGAAAAGGAACAGAGCCGAAAAATAAATAATCGTCTTCGTTGACTCCCCATCGGTCATTCAGTACACTTAAAAAGGATATACTGGAGGTGATGGGGATGGAAATGAGCTTACCCGTTTTAATCATATCGATGTTGCTATTTTTCGTATTATTTTTTGGTATCGGCTTTTTATTAAATATGATATTAAGGCAGACATGGATCATGGCGATTTTAAGTCCAATCATTTTTATATTCATTATTGATGACGTGAGATGGACTGAATATTTTACAGCGCCAAGCGCTTCATTTTCTGCATTAAAACATAAAATTATGTCGTTAGCACCGGCAGATGTAATGATTCTTGGAAGCGGATTAGTCGGAGCGATTTGCGCTGGAATTGTCATTCGAACGCTGCGGGCAAAAGGATATCAAATGTTTTAAGGCTTTCGCATCTTAAGCGGAGGCTTTTTTAATTTTTCTCACTTCTCTCACAATGAATATTTCTTTTTTTCTTTGGAAATAAATAGAGCTGTGAGAGGAGTGAGGAAATGAGCTTTATAAGAAATATAATAAGAAGATCTATCATGTGTAGTTTATTCTGCTTTGCTTTATTAACCACTTTTCAATCGATTTCTGGTGTAGAAGCAAAAATGTTAACTGATTGGCTTTATGATTCACATTTTTATGGACAGCGATTTTTTGACAACTTAGATATAGAACCACATTTATTGGCAGATCGTCAAAATGATTGGGCGCATTATAAACCGGCAACGAAGACACAAATTTCATCCGTGCAAACAGTCAATGATTCTGTCAGTTTAGAAGAAGCATTTGATTGGTCAAAATATCCATCTGCTACTGTCGTTGCGACTGGCTATACAGCAGGAGCCGAGTCAACAGGAAAATCACCGGGACACCCAGAGTATGGAATCACGTATTCGGGAGTAAAAGTGAAAAGGGACTTATACTCTACTATTGCTGCTGATTTGAATGTTTTCCCGATTGGTACTATTCTTTTTATTCCCGGATATGGCTACGGTGTCGTTGCGGACAAGGGAGGAGCCATCAAAGGGAACCGCCTTGACTTATACTATGAGACAGTAGAAGATGTATACAAATATTGGGGCAAGAAAAAGGTTCAAGTGTACATTGTGAAAAAAGGCAGTGGAACGTTATCTGAAGAAGAATTGAAAAAACTTAATGAAGACGAGACAATGCAAGTATTTAGGCAACAATATTTAAAATCGAAGAGTTAAAAGAAAAGCAGAGGCGCCGTGATCGTTTCGTATACCATTGGCTGTTTGTGATTGAAGGAATATTATTGCTCCTTGGAAAAGGGCAGGCAGAAACCTTGCCCTTATTTTTATTGGCCGAGAAGACAATCGATACCGTCGTCTTTTGGGAAAATATAGGGGTGAAGGAGGGGAGCGAGTTTTTTTAATCCAACTAACAGGCGCGGAGAAGGACGACAGTAGAGGGCTTCTTCAAGAACATAAATACGATTGGTTCGGACAGCCTCGATCTCTTCCCATCCCGGCCGTTTTTTGACGATGTTTTTGTCCATTTTCTCTGTTTGCACGCCGACCCACACAAGACAAATATGTTCAGGATTTCGCACTTTCACTTCTTCCCAGTTTGTTTGTATATTTGCTTGCTTTATATCTGCAAAAATATTCGTTCCCCCCCGCTAATTCGCTTATTTCACTTAACCAGTTTGCTTTTCCGGGCGTAAAAACAGGCTTTGGCCACCATTCCCAATAAACCTGCGCTCGCTGCTCAATTTTCTCTGCTAGTTGTCTATACTTATCAATGAAAGCATGATAGCGACTTACAATCGTTTGTGCTCGCTTTTGTTGATTAAGCGCTTCCCCTAACCGAAGCAAATCGCCGGCAATATCGTTTAATGAATGAGGTTGCAGCACGAGATGGGGGATGTTTCGCTTTTGTAGTTCGATGACGTTTCTTTCCATACCGGGAACGCTTAAAGAGGCAAGCACGAGATCTGGTTTCATCGCTTCCACTTTATCGATATCAATGTTCAAGTCAGGTCCGACTTGTGGCAATGCGCGTACGGATGGTGGCCAATCGGAGTATTCGTCAACGGCAATGAGATGATCGAGCAATCCTAGATAGGCAATAAGCTCCGTATTGCTTGGGCAAAGAGAAATGATTTTCATCGTACCACTCCTTTATTTGTCGCTCCTCTTTTTATTCCACTCGTTCTCTTTCGTTTCCTTGTGTTATGATGAAAAAAGGGAGGGAGAAGTTTTGGCACATTATCCAACGGAATATTACGAATTTTTTGTAAAGTTTAACGAAGGCGACTATTATACCTGTCACGACTTATTAGAAGAAATTTGGATGGCTGATAAGGAAAACTTATTTATTAAAGGTTTGCTGCAAATGACGGTAGCGCTTTATCATTACAGCTATGGTAATGTGAAAGGTGCAAGGTCGATGATGCAAGTCGCTCGTGATTACTTGCAGAAATATCGCCCGTTTTATTGGGGAGTCGATGTGGAAGAGATTTATACCTACATTGAGCATTGTCTTGCTATCATTCCAACAGATGTGGATCGCATTGATTTTTCAGAAATCGATCGACTTCCATTACTTCCTCCCCTTGTGTTATACTTGCATGATTAATGTGATTATCGAAATATTTTACTGCTTCCTATATAATGGAGAAGAAAAGGGATAAATTAGGGAGGGAGCTGGATGTTTACCGTGAAGCAAGATGGGTTGTTTGATGCGCCGCATGAGGCTGTAGTGATAGGGCTTTTTGATAAAAACCAGCCTCTTAGCGGAATTGCAGCGAAATGGAATGAACAGCTTAACGGGCAATTAACGATTTTGTTAAAAGAAGGCGACATATCAGCGAAGAAAAAACGAATTTCGAAAGTACACACACTTGGTCAGACAGCAGTGAAGCGTCTTTATTTTGTCGGATTAGGAAAAGAAGAAGAGTTGACGTTTGAAGTGCTACGAGAAGCGTTCGGTAAGTTATTTAAAACTTTGAAGGAAGCGAAATTAACAGAAGTGGCGGTCGCTCTTGATACCTTCACGAATGAACGAATTGATGCAAATGAAGCGGCTCATGCTCTTTCTGAAGCACTTTTACTTGCGACGTATCAATTTGCTGGTTATAAGCAAAAAACAAACGAACCGGAAAAGAAATTAGAAAATATCGCGATTTATACAGAAGCGGATCAATCTGAAATAGAAGCAAGTGCATTTGTTGGCCGTGTGTATGGGAAAGCAACAAATTCCGCTCGGACATTAGTGAATACACCGAGCAATTTATTAACGGCAACAGACTTAGCGAACTATGCAGTCAAACTAGCGCAAAAGTACGATTTTGAGTGCGAAATACTTGAGAAAGATGATATGGAAAAGCTCGGTATGGGTGCGTTTCTCGCTGTGAATAAAGGATCGACGGAACCGCCGAAGATGATCGTTCTCAAATATCAGGGCAAAGAAACGTGGGAGAACGTCATCGGTCTTATCGGAAAAGGGGTAACATTTGATACGGGAGGCTATTCCATTAAGCCAAGAGAGAGTATGGTTGATATGAAAACAGACATGGCTGGGGCAGCAGCCGTGCTTGGAGCGATGGAAATTATCGGAGAACTTCGCCCGGAACAAAACGTTGTAGCAGTCATTCCAGCGACGGATAACGTCATTAGTGGCGATGCGTTCAAACCGGATGATGTCATTACATCGATGAGCGGGAAAACGATTGAAGTAAAAAATACAGATGCGGAAGGGCGCCTTATTTTGGCTGACGCGATTACGTATGCGAAGCATCATGGTGCCAATTATCTTATTGATGTTGCGACATTAACGGGCGGAGTCATTGTGGCGCTCGGCGTTCATACGACAGGAGCAATGACGAATGACGAAGCGTTATTTGAACAGCTATTAGAGGCATCGATAGAAACAGGGGAGTTTATTTGGCGTTTACCGATCACGGAAAAAGATAAAGAACGCGTGCGCAGCAGTAAAATTGCTGACCTCAATAATTCACCGGGACGTGAAGGACATGCGATTATGGGCGGTGCGTTCCTTGCCGAGTTTGCTGAGGATACGCCATGGATTCACCTTGATATTGCTGGAACGTCTGTCACATCGAAGGAACACGACCTCGGTCCAGCAGGAGCAACCGGTGTGATGGTACGGACGCTTGCTACATTGGTTGAACGATTTGAATAATTTTGAATAATATAGAACGAAGCTGTATGCTGGCTTCGTTTTATTTTGGTATTTTATATGTACAAAATGTGAAGGTAATGTAAATTTTGTGTAAAGTTTTTGATACATTGTTGTAAATTCGACAATTGTTGATAAAATAAGACAGGGTGGCTCATTTTTTAATATTGTAATAAATGGGGGTTTTCATATGATTTTCTCGCCAAAAAAGGATGTTTTTTTTGATTTGTTATTTACCATTTCAGAGAACGTAAAAGAGGCTGCACAATATTTTGTGGAGTATAAAATTCATAATTTAAGCGATTTAAAAGAATTTGCGCGCGTTATGAAAGAGTATGAGCGGAAAGGTGACTCTTTCATTCATGAACTGGTTGTGGCATTAAATAAAACATTTATTACACCGATTGAGCGCGAAGATATTCACCAATTAGCGATGAAAATGGATGATGTACTGGATGGATTAGAACAATGTGCGGCTCGTTTAGAAATGTTTTCATTTACTGAGATTGATGATCATATGATTAAATTTTTTGATAATATTTACAAAAGTACGATTGAAATTGCCGATGCGTTAAAGTTATTGGCAAGCAAGAAGTTAATTGAGATGAGAAAACATGCGATTCAAATTAAAGATTTTGAATCAAAATGTGACGAAATTTTACGTGCATCGATTAAAAACTTATTTGTAACACAGAAAGATCCGATCAAATTGATTCAGTATAAAGAGCTATACGAAATGTTAGAAGAAATCGCGGACAGCTGTGAGGATGTTGCAAATACCATTGAAACGATTATTATGCGTAACGCGTAAAAGGAGACTGCACTTCATATGGATACAGTACTCACACTTACCGTTCTTATTGTTATTTTCGCGTTAGCGTTTGATTTTATTAATGGTTTCCACGACACAGCGAATGCAATTGCAACATCCGTTTCAACGAGAGCGTTAACACCGCGTCAAGCAATTATTCTTGCAGCAACGATGAACTTACTTGGAGCTTTGACTTTTACAGGTGTAGCCAAAACGATTACGAAGGATATTGTTGATCCGTTTACGTTAGAAAACGGTTCGATTGTGATTTTAGCGGCGTTAACAGCGGCCATTGTGTGGAATTTACTTACATGGTATTACGGGATTCCAAGTAGTTCGTCCCATGCACTGATTGGTTCAATTGCTGGAGCGGCAGTTTCGGCGGCTGGTTTCGATATTTTAAACTACAAAGGATTTTTGAAAATTTTAGAGTCACTAATTATCTCCCCATTCCTCGCGTTAGCAGTTGGATTTGTCATGATGACTCTTTTTCGCAGCTTATTTAAAAATGCTAACCTTTCTAGAACGACAAAAGGGTTCCGAATGTTCCAAGTCGTAACAGCAGCACTGCAAGCATATACACACGGAACAAACGACGCACAAAAGGCAATGGGGATTATTACGATGGCGTTGATTGCGGCCAATTATCATACTTCTACTGATATTCCTGAATGGGTACGACTTTCTGCAGCTATAGCGATGGGGCTTGGTACATCGGTAGGTGGATGGAAAATTATTAAAACCGTTGGTGGAAAAATTATGAAAATTCGTCCGGTCAACGGAGCTGCGGCGGATTTATCTTCTGCATTAATTATTTTTACCGCTACGACATTCCATTTACCAGTGAGTACTACGCATGTCATTTCGTCTGCCATCATGGGAGTTGGTGCGGCTCAACGCGTGAAAGGCGTAAAATGGGGCGTTGCTCAACGCATTGTTTTAACATGGATTATTACATTGCCTGTATCAGCGTTAATTGCTGGGTTTGTGTATCAAGTTTTTAAGTTATTTATCTAGTAAAAAAAGTGCATGCCAACGCATGCACTTTTTTTACTTGTGATACATTTGCGCAGACATCCCACTCTGCAAAACTTATCCTCTCTAACATGCAACATCGTGCTATCCTAAGCAAGATGATAAGAGGTCGATTTGTGAATGGATGAATAAATACGAGGCGAAATCGCGCCAGCTATAACAGATAAAATGAGATCTTTTGGTAGAGGCACGAGCATCCATCCCCATGCCATGCTGTAAGAAAAGCCTTTCGGTGCGGCTGCCCAAAATTTATAAGCAAAATACATCCAGTTTGTACCGACGATGTAGTTGATGACCATTCCTGCTAATGCAGCGACAATAAACCGAACCATTGAAGGATGGTTGCTTTTTTCAGTAATTAGCCCTGTTACGTAGGCAGAAAGGATAAATGATAAAATAAAGCCAAATGTTGGACTGACGATCGTTCCAAATCCGCCGGAAAACCGAGCGAATACAGGGGCACCAAAAAGTCCGATCAGCATGTAAATGATCATCGCTAAAGCACCTAAGCGGCGCCCTAAAATCGCCCCAGCGAGCACGCAGAAAAATGTTTGTAAGGTGATTGGTACTCCACCAATGACTAAAAACGGTGCCCATGATGTGATGTTTGCACCGATGGCCATTAATGCTGCGAACATACCTACGAGCGTGAAATCAAGGGCACGCCATTTTGGTTGAGTGGTTCCCATATGTAAACCTCCTATTTTTTATAGTTAACAAAATCGTATCGAACAATGAGGCAGATGTCAATTGGATTTTTCGGCAATACACATATTCAGTAAAGACAATGGAAACACTATAATGACTTTAGTATGAGGTTAGGTGAATAGTGATGGAATTCAATGATTACATTCGTGAAATTGAACGGGCCAGTAAAATGGGAGCGAATGAAGATATCATCCATGTAAGCAAAAATGACGACGGATATGATTTGAGAGACGCCAGCAATATCGGAGTAAAACAACCATTTGATGAAAACGATAATGCATAAACATAGTTAAGAGCTGTTCGGCAAGAGGCCAAACAGCTTGACACTAAAAGACGATCCAACGTAATCCAATAGCAAGGCGACAACAATCAAACGTACCGGACGGCGGAGATAATGTTATACGAATTCCGTCTGGATTAAAGTAAACATCGACTTTTGATTGAATCCCGAGCGACTGAATTGATTTTTGCACTTCTTTTGTTTTGCCTGCTTGGGCAGCCGACATGACATTTGACGCAAATGATTTGGAGCTTGCTAATTTTCCTAAAATGACGCTTGCATCCTTCATGAGCTTTTGTGCAGCAGTTGCTGATTGGCCAAACAATGTCGGGTCGACAGGCGGGTATTGTCGAGGCGGATACAGGGGAGGAAAAGCAGAATCATATATCATGAAAACCCCTCCTAATAAGCAATTTTCTATACTACTATATGTACAAAACAGGAAAAAGGAGCGAATTTCTTTCATAAACCGCTCTTTTTTTCTGTTTTTGGTAAAACTAACGATGCTTACTAAATCAATCGATTACGCCAGGTACAATATGAGTTAAGACGAATACATCGTTAGAAATCATTTGGTCAATTTTACAGCTTTGCTTCATTGAGAGTGCTGCTGCCGCAACTGCTGTTTCTAAACTAGTAGAATGAGTCCTTACGTACGTTGTTCTTGATAGGCTCTCTCTTTAAAAATGGTATGATTTTCTTATCCTCAATAGCATGCGCGTTTTGATAAAAAAGAGCAGGAAGAAATGCTTCCTGCTCTTTTTGTTTATCACATTAAATAACGGAGAAATAAATAAACATGAGATAGCAATAGGGAAATGATTGTCAAAGGAGCACCAATTTTCAAGAAATCCATATAACTAAAGCCATGTCCCTCACGTGAAGCGATTCCTGCAACAATGACATTAGCGGAAGCACCGATAATGGTACCATTTCCGCCCAAGCACGCACCAAGAGCCAATGCCCACCATAATACATCGATTTGTGGAGAATCGGGAGATAATCCCATTCCAATCACCATATCTTTAATCAGTGGAATCATCGTGGCCACGAATGGGATATTATCGATCGTGGCCGAAGCAAATCCGGATACCCAGAGAATAAAATATGCCGCAACAGAAATATTGCCATCAGTTACTTCTAACGCCCTTTCAGCAAGACTTTTAATTAAGCCAATGTCAACAAGCCCTCCGACTAATGTAAATAAGCCGGCAAAGAAGAAAATGGTAACCCATTCCACCGAGTGAAATATGTCCTCGATTTCATGCTCCTGTACGCCGATCATCATAAGCACGATTGCTGCCGTCATCGCAATGACAGCAGCATCCACATGAATGACAGAATGAAGAATAAACCCTAAGATGGTCAATGCTAATACCGATACGGATTTTTTCAGTAAAACCTCATCTTTTATATAATCCTTTTCATTAATTTTCATTAATTCGCTGATGAGTTGATGGTTAGATTTTAATTGTTTACGGTAAATAAAGGCGAGAATCGCTACCGTCACAAGTATAATGATGATAATAATCGGCGTTAAGTTTAATAAAAAGTCGTTAAAATCAAGATGCTTGTTCGCTGAGCCGATCATAATATTCGGCGGATCACCGATTAATGTTGCCGTTCCCCCGATATTGGAAAGCAATACTTCTGATATTAAATATGGAACAGGATTGACGTTTAAGATGCGTGTAATCGAAAACGTGACGGGAACAATTAATAATACCGTCGTTACATTATCAAGAAACGCTGATAAGACAGCGGTTAATAGAGATAAAATGACTAAAATGCGAATCGGCTTTCCTTTGGCCAGTTTCGCTGCCTTAATCGCGACATATTGGAAAAATCCTGATTTGCTTGTAATGCCGACAAGAATCATCATTCCGATGAGCAGAGTGATCGTTCCCCATTCGATATGATAGGTAAATGCTTTTTGTAAATCAACAATACCAAAAATAATCATCAGTGCAGCGCCAAGTAATGCAATGACAGCACGATTGATTTTTTCCGAAATGATAATGGCATATGTAATAAGAAAAATGGCAATGGCAGCATAATATTGAATGTTTGATATTTCGTTTGCTGCTGTTTCATGCAAGATCATTCACTCCTTTGCTGAAGCGTTAGGACGGTTAATTGATGGAATTTCCACATGACGGGCATTTCCATGACGGCTTTCCTTTTAAATTTCGAATATAAAAAGAAAATTGGCAATGCGGACAGGTAATTTCCGTTAAGCGGTCCACAAACAGTTTGTGTGATGGTTGCGCACGTACAGATGTATCAACGATTTCAACATGAATATCGTTACGCGATTCATCTTCGTCAATGATAAGTCCTTCCGCTTCTTCCTCTGTTCGCCACCCTTGGCCGATGAGGTGTTGTTATCATTGGCTATGGGAAGAATGGTGAAGGATTTCTTCCGCTAACTTCATATATTGTTCATTTGTTAAGGAAGTGAATGGGAGATCTGTTTTTTTGTTTTTCCAATATGCTTTTAACTGTTCCTCTGTAAAGATGAACGTTACAATTTTATGAATGACAACATTTCTCACTCTGGGTCCTCCCTTTTGACAAACGACATTTGGAACTATTATATTTGTTCTTTTGAATACTCAAACAAATGGGAGAAAACTGTTTACTTTCTCTCTATTAGAAACCCGTACTGTTTAAATACCTGCTTCGCTTCACGAGAGTATAAATACTTGATGAATTGTTGTGCTTCTTTTGTTTGAGAGGAGGAAGCGACAACTCCAGCATCATAAGCAATTTTGCGATTCAAAGAGTCAGGTGCTTTTGTGGTAATGAGAACGTTATCGGAAGAAAGGGCATCTGTTCGATATACAATCCCTGCATCAACATTTTCTGATTCGACGTAGGTTAATACTTGGCGAACGTCTTTGGCCAACACCAATTTCCCTTGAAGCTTCTCCCAAAGATGTGTCGATTGAAGCCATTGTTTTGCATACGCTCCTGCAGGAACCGTTTCAGGAATGCCGATTGCTATTGATTGAACGGCTGGGTTCGTCGTATCGGAAAGTGAATGAACCCCATTTTGGCGCTGTTTTGGAACAATGAGAACGAGCTCGTTGTATACGAGAGGCTCGTTTCTTTTAGATATGACGAGACGTTTTTCTTTTAGCTGGCGAAACGAAGTGGGATCGGCGGAAATAAATACATCCATAGGAGCGCCTTGTTCAATTTGCTTTTGCAATGTGCCAGATGAAGCAAAATTAAAGACAAGATGGGTCGCAGGATGTTTATTCTCATATTGCTTGCCAATCGATGTAAGAACATCTTTCATACTTGCGGCTGCTGCGACAGTTATCGTTACTTTTTTGTCAGGTGAATGAGTGCAACTAACAAGTAACAACACCATACATAAACAAGAAACCCATTTTTTTAACATAATTCTCCCCCTTATCGTAAATGTGCAAGAAGGCTCCCACTTTGACAGGTTCAGGGCGTGACGAATAAAAGTGGAAGATGAACAGCTTTTTGGAGTTCGATACAAATACATGTTCTGTAATAAAGATTGTTCCTTGAGAACGAAAGATGCAGGATTGCGATGGAAAAAGAACTGCCCGTCGCAATCCTGCCCGATCCGCGCCGTGTTAATCAAAAAGCAAAAACGAAACGATCATCGGCTTGTCGAGTCCGATGTACAAGATTTTCGCATTCAGACCGAGATGATCCGGCGAACCTGGTCAATTTTCTTTGGGAGATTACCCAAGAGTCTTCCATTTTGAAAGAAACGAAGTGAATGTGATGGTAATTCAAGCAATATTTATATCATTATAACGTATTCGCGAGGAAAGAACGACTTTTTTACTAGAAATGTGCATACTTTCATTCGCCCTTTTTTTATATTTTCTGAAAAAAGAAATAAAATAATGCTCTCTCATGATATAATAAAAATAATAATGTTATTCGCAAATGTATAAGAGGGAAGCGGAATGGAAAGGGAGAGGAGCATGTCAGAAGAACATCAATATTTATTTCTTGATTTCGAGTTTACCATGCCGGAAAGTAAAACGAAGCCAAGTGGGTTTTTTCCAGAAATTATTGAGGTTGGTCTTGTATCTGTGATGAATGACGAAGTGCATGATCAATTTTCTGCATATGTGAAACCGAACAAATTTCCGATTTTAACCGATAGGTGTAAAGTGTTTTTAAATATTACCCAAGAACAGGTCGATGAAGGAATCAGTTTTACTGAATTAGTAGCTTTGTTAAAGGAGTATGACCGCTTGTGCCCAAGTACAGTTGTTACGTGGGGGAATATGGACATGAAGGTGCTCAAGCACAATTGTTTGCAGGCTAATCTTCCATTTCCGTTTACAGGAGAGCATCGTGATTTAGCGATGGAATATAAATTGTTTTTTGGTAAACAAAATCAGACTGGATTGCGAAAAGCGGTGCAAGAATATGGAAACGAAGGTGTCGGTAAACCTCATTGTGCCTTGGATGATGCATTCACGACGTATAATATTTTTAAACTTGTTGAAAAAGATAAAAAGTATTTAGCAAAACCGAAACCGCCAACGATCGGGGAGAGAATTGATGTAAGTCAATTGTTAAAAAAGTTTGCTTTATAGTCAGCCAAGTCACTTGTTTAGTGGTTTGGCTCATTTATTTTTGGTATAATAAAAATTAATTCAGATTTTTATGAATGAAAGGTTGGCGAAACTATGCCGTTTTATTATATATTAAACTTATTTTTATATTTTCCAGAGGATAAAAGAGAATATATTCCTGCAGCGATTACGTGTACAATCTTTTTAATTGCGGCGATTTTAACGATGCGGCTCATTATCAAAGTTTCGAAGTATCAAGAGGAAAAAGCAAAGCAATTGGAAGAACGGTTAAAACGAGAGAACATGATTCATAGTGAAAAATAATCGTTTAGAAAGGCCTCTCTTTGGCAATACTAAGTGAAAAAATATATTGCTGGAGGGGTTTTGTTTTGTGTTAAAAAAAATAGTTTCTATTTTTGCAATCATTGCTTTTATCAGCGGCTGTCAAGAGTCCGCGCCGACTAAAAAGGAAGTTAACATGATCAATAGTGCGGGAGATTCGTTAGGAACAGTGAAATTATCGGAACAGCCGGAAGGAGTGAAATTTACGCTTGATTTAGAAGGGCTTCCTCCGGGAGAACATGCAATTCATATTCACGAAAAAGCGCTTTGCAAAAAGCCTGATTTTCAATCAGCTGGTGATCACTATAATCCTGATGGGAAAAAACATGGCTTGCTCCATCCGGAGGGGGCGCATGCTGGCGACTTGCCGAACATCATTGTGAAAGAAGATGGGACGGTCAAAGCGGAATTTATAGCTCCAGATGTCACGCTGAAGGAAGGAAAGGGAACATTATTAACGAAAGACGGAACATCGCTTGTGATTCATGCAGGGAAAGATGATGGAATGACACAACCAGCAGGAGATGCCGGTGGGCGCATTGCTTGTGGTGAAATTAAAAATTCAAAATAAAGAAAGAAGGCTCGATATTACGATAAAAGAGAGCCTTCTTTTTTTGCTACAAGCCTTCAAAAGCGATGGAGATCCGGTGTAGGGCATCTTCTAATGTTTGACGTGCGCAGGCGACGTTCAGGCGGATAAAGCCGCGACCTTCTTCGCCGAATTTGCTGCCTAGATCGACGGCGATTTTTCCTTTATGCAAAAGGAGCTGCTTTAGTTGTTGTTCTGTTTTTTCGAGGCGGCGGCAATCAATCCAAACGAGGTAAGAGGCTTCTGGGCGAATGACATTGAGTTTCGGTAAGTGTTTTTCGAAAAACAAAGAAGTATTGTCGATATTTTGTTGAAGATACGATAAAAGCGCATCAAGCCACTCAGCACCATAGCGGTACGCTGCTTCTGCTCCAACAACGGCAAACGTATTTAACGTGAAAAAACCTTGCCGGTGCTGTGCTGCCTCAAATTGCTTTTTTAATGTTTCGCTCGGAATGATAATCACCGCTGCCTGCAGTCCGGCTAGGTTAAACGTTTTTGTCGGCGCTATACACGTCACGCTTATTTCGGCAAATGTCTCATTGATGGAAGCGAATGGTGTATGCTGATGTGGCGGTAATGTTAAATCAGCATGTATTTCATCAGATATGACAATGACATTGTGTTCCACGCAGAGAGTTCCTAATCTCGTTAGTTCCTCTTTCGTCCATACTCGCCCTCCGGGATTATGCGGACTGCATAGGATCAATGCTTTGGCATTTTTAATTTTTTCGTGTAAATCGTCCCAATCGATTTCATACTTTTTATCCGTAAGTCGGAGTGAGCTGGTAACAAGTTCCCGTCCGTTTTTTTTTACAAGTTGAAACAAAGGAGGATAAACCGGTGTAAGGACAACAATTCGGTCGTTGGGAGAAGTGAATGCTTCGATCGCTGTCGCTAAAGCGGGAACGACACCCGTCGAAAATGATATCCACTTACTATCGATCATCCACTGATGTCTTTTTTGCAGCCAACTGCTCAGCGCTTCTTTTAACGAAGAGGGAATGGTTGTGTAGCCAAAAACACCATGTTTGATTCGTTCAGATAGAGCCTCTATGACAGGCAACGGAGCTTGGAAATCCATATCAGCTATCCACATCGGCAATACGTCTTTGGCTCCAAAAAAACGTTCTGTTCCATCCCATTTAACAGAGTGCGTATTTCGCCGTTCAATTACTTCATCGAAGCAGTACATTCTGTTTCCTCTCCCTTCTTTTTTGGCTTATAATTTTTGTATGTTTCATCAATTTCGCTACGAAAGGTGGTCGACAACCATGGACATGCAACAAGTAAATCAAATGCTCGTTCGTATCATTCAGCGTTGGGATCCGCTCGGTTATGGTTGTGACGCGTATGAGACGGAAGCTGTTGACGTACTACAGGCTGTTCATGAATATGATGAGCTCTATCCGTTGGCTAAAAAAATTCAAGCTATTTATGAATTCTCTTTCGAGGAAGTAATTCCTTTGGAACAATGCATGAAAATCGCAAAACAGCTATTAGAACTAAAGCAAGCTGCTTCCTGTCAGCTTCCATGAAATTCACCCATAAACTGAATCATTTGGCGATAGACGTCATCCGGTTTTTCTTCGGGAAGAAGATGACCTGTGTTTGGAAATGAAATGAATTGGGAATTGCGTAAATCTTGGTGTAATCTTTTTCCAATTTTGATCGGAACGACACGGTCATTTTCCCCCCACAGAAGCAAAGTCGGAATATCGATTTTTTGCAAGTCAGTCGATAACAAATCTCCTTCGCGATGGCGAATAAATCGAATAAGTGCCTTAAATATTCGTTCATCGTAAAAAGGCTGTTCATATCCTTTTTTCATTTCATCATCGATGAGCGAATGGTTATAAACGACTTGCAGCAAGTTTTTTTCGACTCCTTGTTCGTAAAGTCGGCGTTTCACATATAAATGGAAATACGGAATATAAGTAGAAAATAGAAGCGATTTTCCGACTCGTTTCATATAACCCGAGCTGCAAAGTAAAATGATTTGTTTCACGATCTGAGGCTGCATTCGCGCGATGTATAAACAAATTTGTCCGCCCATCGAATGTCCGGCGAGCGTGCATTTTCTAATTTGTAAATGATGGAGCAAATCAATGACAAGTTGGGCAAGATTTTTGTACGTGTAACGAAACCGCGTAGATTTTTCGCTTTTTCCAAACGGTGGCAAGTCTATGGCGATGATCGAAAAATCGTTCATTAATAGCGGGATTAGCCGGCGATAGCTAAAGGCAGAAGACAGAAATCCATGCAACAAAACGATTACTGGACGCTGTTCATGAAAGTTATATAATTCATAATAAATGTTCACTTCGCGGATACGGACGGTTTGAGCGTTCGTGAGTGCGATTGACATTTTTTACACCTCCTGCTTCGTGTTATGGTTACTATGGGAATGTTGTACCAACGTATATAGAGTTGAAGCTGAAAAGCTGCATGTTTACTGGTAAGGCGGGTGAGATACCGCCATTTTTTCTTATTGTAACCTAATTGTATCTTTTGTAATTTTTTTCGTGCAAATGGGTCGATTTTATGTGAAAATCTTGGTAGGGAGGGATGGAGATGAAGCTAACAGAAAAAGAATTAGAAATCGTCGAAATATTAGAAAAAAACGCGCGTATCCCGCTGGATACGTTAGCAAAAATGGCGTCATTGTCGCTTGAGGAGACAGCGGACATTTTGAAGAAACTTGAGGAAATGAAAGTGATTGTCCAATATGCTGCCATTGTCGATTGGCGGAAAGTTGATGGACATGAAGGTGTAACGGCGATGATCGATGTAAAAGTGACACCGAAGAGAGGTGTCGGCTTTGATGAAGTGGCGGAGCGAATTTACCGCTTCCCGGAAGTAAAGTCTGTTTACTTAATGTCAGGGGCGTATGACTTATCCGTCATCATCGAAGGGCGTTCAATGTCAGAGGTGGCCCAATTTGTCTCTGAAAAATTGTCAACGCTCGATTCCGTCATTTCAACGACAACGCATTTCATTTTGAAAAAATATAAACACGATGGTACGGTGTTTGATCAAGGAGAACAAGATCGGCGTATCGTGGTGGCACCATGATGCACGGCACGAAAACGTATTTGTCGGAAACAGCTACCCGTCTTAAGCCATCTGGTATTCGGCGTTTCTTTGATTTAGCAGCAAGCATGGAAGGGGTTATTTCATTAGGAGTTGGAGAACCGGATTTTATCACATCATGGAGTGTTCGGGAAGCATGTATTCTATCGCTCGAACAAGGTTATACGTCCTATACAGCGAATGCAGGATTATTAGAACTGCGGCAAGAAATTGCGGCCTATTTGTCCCGAAAATTTCAAGTCCAGTATGCTCCGGAAACAGAAATCATTGTAACAGTCGGAGCGAGTCAAGCACTTGATTTAGCATTGCGGACCATCGTCAATCAAGGTGATGAGGTCATTGTTGTTGAGCCGAGTTTCGTTTCATATGGCCCGCTTGTGGAACTGGCTGGTGGCGTACCTGTTCCGCTTGAAACGAGGGGGGCAGATGAATTTAAGATTCAGCCAGAACAGATTGAATCCGTTATTACGAGTCGAACAAAAGCCCTTATGCTTTGTTCTCCGAATAACCCGACAGGAACGGTCTTACACAAAGAAGAGCTTGAGGCGATTGCGCGTATTGTGAAAAAGCATGACTTGCTTGTCATTTCCGATGAAATTTACGCAGAATTGACGTATGACGAACCGTATACGAGTTTTCCGGCCATTGAAGACATGCGTGAACGAACGATCTTAGTATCCGGCTTTTCCAAAGGGTTTGCGATGACAGGCTGGCGTCTTGGCTTTGCAGCAGCCTCTTCCACAATTTTACAGGTGATGTTAAAAATCCACCAATATACGATGATGTGTGCTCCAACAATGGCTCAATACGCGGCAATTGAAGCTCTAAAACATGGTGAACAAGATGTGGAAGAAATGAAAAAAAGCTATCGGCGCCGGCGCAACTATTTTGTACAATCATTAAATGAACTAGGCTTGCGCTGTCATCTACCGGGAGGAGCCTTTTATGCGTTTCCATCTATTCAGTCGACCGGGTTGACGTCCGAACAGTTTGCCGAACAGCTGTTGCTTGAAGAAAGAGTCGCTGTCGTTCCGGGAAATGTGTTTGGCGCAAGCGGAGAAGGATATATCCGTTGCTCATACGCTTCTTCGCTCGAGCAACTGCAAGAAGCGATCAAACGAATGAGACGATTTTTGTCTCGCTTATAACTTCTTGTTCCGCCACCGTTTTCAAAGCGTGGCGGAACAATAAAAATAAAAAAGACAAATCCCTGTTTGGGAATTTGTCGATCGGTGATAAAAATGGGAAAACGAATCGTTTGCTATATGAATGCCCGTGTGTTTTAGAAATAAAACAATAAAACAAATTAGGATTTGTTATATTTAATGTCGTATAGCATTTGCATCACTCGCAAAAAATCTTCCTCGCTAAATTCCTTTGCTTTCCGCAAAATTAACTTCGCCCTTTTTACTCCAATCTCCTTAATTAAATGCTCAATTTCTGGATCGATTTCTGATGAATTGTACATTTCCCTTTCCATTAATTCAGAAGCAGGGACATCTAGTGCAGTAGAGAGTTTTAGAATGGTTTGTGTGTCAGGAATTTGTTCCCCGGACTCGTACTTTTGAATAGTGGCTGTTCCAACACGCACCTTTAGCGCCAATTCTTGTTGAGTCATCTTTCGTTGCTCGCGATACATTTTAATATTTTCACCAATTGTGCTCATCTCTTTGTCCTCCTTCCCTTTCCTTTATCCCCATCATACCATTTTTTATTCGTGATGATATGGAAATTACATCCATTTTACAGATAGAAAAAGGAATGTTACTCAATTTGTCGAATTTGTCATATCGCTTCTGTTTTTGATTCAAAAGATGAACAATGATATAATGTAAAATTGCATATCCAAAAGTATCCAAATTTAATGAAATAGGAGTGTTTCGCTTGTCAAAAATTGAAGTAGGACGTATTGTCAAAGGGAAAGTAACAGGCATTCAGCCGTATGGTGCCTTTGTTGCCCTTGATGGAGAAATACAAGGGCTTGTTCATATTTCTGAGATTTCACGTGAGTTTGTAAGAGATATTCATGATTATGTCAAAGTAGGAGATGAAGTGACGGTGAAAGTGCTTGCTGTTGACAAAGAAGCAAAACGTGCGAGCCTTTCAATGAGGGCTGTTGAGACAACGGAATCTTCTCAGAAAGGAAAACGGCAAGCAAAAGTAAAAGCAGCACTTGAAACAGCAACGGGATTTCACATATTGAGAGAAAAGCTTCAAGAATGGATTGAACAATCAAAACGGGAAGATTTGCTCAATAAATAAAATGAACACTCACCGAATGAGGTGAGTGTTAGACGTTTTTGTCCTGTTCAGCCCCTGTTGTTTTTATGTGCGAGAAGTTTTTGGTTCTGTACGTCCTAGTTCTTCGGCTGGCTTGAACAGAAGTGCAAGGTTAATTAATCCGGCAATACCAATAAGGCCGTAAATAATCCGAGATAAAGCGGCATCTTGTCCGCCAAAAATGGCTGCTACTAAATCGAATTGGAAGAAGCCTATTAAACCCCAGTTAATCGCACCGATAATCGTAAGTAATAGTGCAAAGCGTTGAAGTGCACCCATAAATAGATCCCTCCTTAATTTTGAATCGTTCGCTTATAGATTGCATAATCAATGCTAAAAATATGCATTGCTTCTTGAAAATCGAATTACTTTACAGGAGAAGGAAAAAGCATCCATAATAAAAAGAAAGGAGGTTTAGTACATATGCAAAATTTTATTTTTCGCAATCCGACAAAATTAATTTTTGGAAAAGGCCAAATTGAGCAACTGAAACAAGAGCTTCCGCAATATGGGAAAAAAGTGTTGTTTGTATATGGTGGAGGAAGCATTAAACGAAATGGTTTATATGACGAGGTTATCAACATTTTGCGGGAATTGAACGCTGAAGTATTTGAACTTCCGGGAGTTGAACCGAATCCGCGTCTGTCTACGGTACGTAAAGGGATAGAGATCTGCAAAAGAGACAATATCGAATTTTTATTAGCTGTTGGCGGCGGTAGTGTCATTGACTGTACAAAAGCAATTGCTGCAGGAGCGAAATATGATGGGGACCCATGGGATTTCATTACGAAGAAAACGACGGTAACGGAGGCGCTGCCATTTGGTACGATTTTAACCTTAGCTGCCACTGGCTCTGAAATGAATTCTAGTTCCGTCATTACGAACTGGGAAACGAAAGAAAAATACGGATGGAGCAGCCCAGTGACGTTCCCGCAATTCTCAATTTTAGATCCGACTTATACGTTGACCGTACCAAAAGATCATACGATTTATGGCATCGTGGACATGATGTCGCACGTATTTGAACAATATTTCCATCAAGCAACGAATACACCGCTGCAAGATCGTATGTGTGAAGCCGTATTGCGCACGGTGATGGAAGCAGCACCAAAGCTTGTGAGCGACTTAGAAAATTATGAATTACGTGAAACGATTTTGTATAGTGGAACGATTGCATTAAATGGTTTCTTACAAATGGGAGTACAGGGAGACTGGGCGACACATAACATCGAACATGCTGTTTCCGCTGTCTATGATATTCCTCATGCCGGAGGATTGGCGATTTTATTCCCAAACTGGATGAAGCATGTGCTCGACGAAAATGTTGGCCGCTTTAAACAATTAGCTGTTCGCGTCTTTGATGTAAATCCAGATGGAAAATCAGACCGTGAAGTTGCTTTAGAAGGAATTGAAAAGTTGCGTGAGTTT
The DNA here is from genome assembly GCF_015326725.1 of Thermaerobacillus caldiproteolyticus. Lineage (NCBI taxonomy): Bacteria > Bacillati > Bacillota > Bacilli > Caryophanales > Anoxybacillaceae > Thermaerobacillus > Thermaerobacillus caldiproteolyticus. The sequence continues at coordinate 2,592,363 of NZ_CP064060.1, read as the reverse complement.
TGGGCAAGTCTTGGTGCGCCTTCTCGATTAGCTGATTACGGAATCGGTGAAGAAAATCTTGAATTAATGGCAGATAAAGCGATGGCACGTGGTGAATTTGGTAAGTTCAAAAAGTTAAACCGAGACGATGTGTTAGCGATTTTACGCGCATCGCTTTAATAAAACAGGGCTACCGTCAACGATGGGCGGTTCCCTTTTTTATATTTCGCGGCACTTTTTTCTAAAAATGTCACAAATGAATCCGCTTACAATGTGCCGGCTAACTTGATTATCGAAGCTTGTTTCGCTAAAGTGTAAGAAGGTAAAACATTTTTCGTTTGGAGGAACGAGTGTATGACACATATTCGTTTTGATTATTCAAAGGCATTGTCTTTCTTTGGAGAACATGAGCTTACATATTTGCGTGACGCTGTGAAGGTAGCCCATCATTCATTGCATGAAAAAACAGGGGCAGGAAATGACTTTTTAGGATGGATTGATCTTCCTGTTGCTTACGACCGTGAAGAGTTTGCCCGCATTCAAAAAGCGGCAGCAAAAATTCAATCGGATTCCGATGTACTGCTTGTCATCGGTATCGGTGGCTCTTATTTAGGAGCGCGCGCGGCGATTGAAATGCTTCAGCACTCTTTCTATAACGCGCTTCCAAAAGAAAAGCGGAAAACACCGCAAATTATCTTTGTCGGCAATAACATTAGCTCCACATACATGAAAGATGTAATGGATTTGCTGGAGGGTAAAGATTTTTCCATTAACGTCATTTCGAAATCAGGAACAACGACAGAGCCTGCGATTGCGTTCCGTATTTTCCGCAAGCTTATTGAAGAAAAGTATGGAAAAGAAGAAGCACGCAAACGCATTTATGCGACAACTGACCGTGCGCGCGGGGCATTAAAAACGCTAGCGACGGAAGAAGGATACGAAACATTTATCATTCCGGATGATGTCGGTGGTCGTTACTCTGTGTTAACAGCGGTTGGCTTGCTTCCAATTGCCGTAAGCGGAGCGAACATTGAAGAAATGATGAGAGGGGCCGCCCAAGCACGTGAAGATTTCAGTAAATCCGAGCTTGAAGAAAATGCGGCTTATCAATACGCAGCGGTTCGTAACATTCTTTACAATAAAGGGAAAACGATTGAAATGTTAATTAACTACGAACCAGCGTTACAGTATTTTGCAGAATGGTGGAAGCAATTATTTGGAGAAAGTGAAGGAAAAGACCAAAAAGGTATTTTCCCGGCATCTGCGAACTTTTCAACAGATCTTCACTCACTCGGTCAATATATTCAAGAAGGTCGACGCGATTTATTCGAAACGGTATTAAAAGTAGAAAAACCGCGTCATGACTTAGTGATTGAGGCCGAAGAAAGCGACTTAGACGGATTGAATTACTTAGCTGGTCAAACAGTTGATTTTGTCAATACAAAAGCATTTGAAGGGACGTTATTAGCGCATACGGACGGCAATGTACCGAACTTAGTCGTTACGCTTCCTGAATTAAATGAATATACATTTGGCTACCTTGTCTATTTCTTTGAAAAAGCATGTGCGATGAGCGGCTATTTGTTAGGCGTCAATCCGTTTGACCAACCGGGCGTTGAGGCATACAAAGTCAACATGTTTGCGCTTCTTGGAAAACCAGGCTATGAAGAGAAAAAAGCAGAGCTTGAAAAACGCTTGAAATAACGATATTTTTCAGTAAAATACTGACTAAAAATCATTCTTTTCTCGGAGTACAAAAATAGCTTTTGACCACATTTTTTCAAGAGCTGTTAGACATGTACTCCGAGAATTTTTTTGGGTTTATTATTGAACTAGTTTCATGTCCAAAATCATGTTGGATTGGTTCAAGTGGTATACCACCTTTAGACTCAGTACAACAAATGTGTGACACCAATCGTGAATGCGGATATCGGGCACGCTTGCTTTCTTTTTAATTCTTTCAAATGCTTTATGGAGTGTGCGGTCCTTTAGCTTTGAGCCATATGATTTACAAAAAAACGAAGTTAAGATTCGAATAGGCGGAACGGAATTTCATTTTGTTTTTTCATTTGATCTAGCCGAAATTTTTAAATCTGCAGCTAATGAATGGGCCCAAATCGATCGTTCTCTTAGAAGTTTTTGTTTTTTAGGCGGATCAAAAGATCCCTCATTTTTTCGGTGATACGTTCATGTTTTATTAATGTTAATTCAAAATCGATGTCTTCTCGATGTAATGTTATCGCTTTACCTTTAACTATTTGGTATAGATGAACGTTGCGAAAAAGTAATATCGTTTTGTCTGTTTCGATAATCGTTTTTAAAAACCTTTGTACATGTTCTTTTTCTCAGTAGTAAATGTCATTCGAATTTTTCTGGTTCATTTTTTTATAACAATATTTGAGCAAGGAGTTTTTCAAAAATTCCTGATTCAACAGCATCTTTCATGGCGCTATTGAAGATGTTATGAATGTATTTTACTGTTGATCTTTTTCAATAAAATTGGTTAATGAATTTTTGGTACTGACGGCGGGAAGTATCGTTTACTCGTAAATAACCGAATTAGGGGATAAAGTTTTTATTTGAAAGGGTTTTGTAAGTCTGTTCTTTTCCTTTTTTGTATGTCTCTACCCACTCAAGAAAGTAATCTTTCACAAGCAAATGGTTATTTTCTTCATTTGTGTTTGATTGGACAATTCGCACTCTAATTGCGCGGCGGTCAGTTGTGCTTTTTTTGTTTTGAATCCTTTTCTGATTGCTGTAGTAGCAGAATCAATCCCGGCATCCATTTTAAACGTCCGCTTGTCGCCGTCTTTCATTTTGTACTTTGGGAACGAAGCCATTGTTTACAAGTACTTCAGCGACTTTCCCATAGAACGAAAGTGTAGCCAACGTTCTAGGCGTTTGGCTACAAAATCGTGCTCTACTTTGATGAAGAAAGTGAGGGGATTTCATCATGAATTTTGTTCAGCAGATTTGTGATACAGAGAGGTTGAGGGGATTCAGCGATTTTTGAAAGAGCAGAACGAACGGGACTATATGCTGTATTTAATTGCCATCCATACAGGGGTTCGTATTACGACTTCATTAAAGGGGTAGTTGAATTATTGCATTGGGGAAAAAGAAGATGATGAATATTTAATTAAAAGCTGCAACGGGCATAACAAGCAGATGAGATCGAAACATATACGCTCCGTAAAACATCTGGTTATCACTTTTGCCAACAGACCAAAGACGTGGCAATACTGCAAGAAATCAAGGTACATTGATGTCAACCAAGATACAATGGGCAGAGCAAAATTTAGAGAGATCATTGTTTCATTAAGACTCGTTATAATTCCATTGATCACCTAATTCTTTTATTAAATATTAATTCTTAGAGTGTAAACAATACTAATGATTAAATCAAAAAGGCTATTCATTTTCTAAGAGAAGTGATAATATTCTTATTGAAATTCTGCATATTGGTGGTGTATATATGTTTTCATCGTTAAAGCGATTCCTAATCGGCAGACCGTTGAAATCAACCGAGCTAGGAGAGCAAAAGTTGAACAAATTAAAGGCATTAGCTGTTTTATCTTCTGATGCTCTATCTTCGGTTGCGTACGGTACGGAACAGATTTTACTTGTTCTCGCGTCGATTGGCTTCATTGCATTTTGGTATTCCATTCCTATTGCGGTTGGGGTTCTTGTTCTATTGGTGGCACTTATTTTATCGTATCGTCAAATCATTTACTCTTATCCGCATGGAGGCGGAGCTTACGTTGTTTCTAAAACGAACTTAGGTGTAAATCCGGGGCTCATTGCCGGAGGCTCTTTACTGGTCGACTATATTCTAACCGTGGCAGTAAGTGTGTCTGCAGGAACGGATGCTATTACATCAGCGTTTCCATCCTTACATAAATACACAGTAGGAATTGCTATCGTTCTAGTTGTGTTTATCACTATTCTTAATCTTAGAGGCGTAACCGAATCCGCTTCCGTTTTGGCGTATCCTGTTTATTTGTTTGTGTTGGCACTCGTTATTCTCATTATTGTTGGGATTTTTAATATTATAAACGGACAAGTACCGACTACCTTACATGCACCTATTGGTACTGCGGTGCCCGGAATTACATTATTCTTATTACTGCGGGCATTTGCATCTGGTTGCTCTGCATTGACAGGGGTAGAAGCGATCTCAAACGCCGTTCCGAATTTTAAGGAACCGGCGGCAAAAAATGCTGCCCAGACATTAGTGATGATGGGGTTTATTCTCGCGTTTCTATTTGTAGGAGTCACTTTTTTAGCATACTGGTATGGAATTGCTCCGAAAGCGGAAGAGACTGTTGTTTCCCAACTGGCTTCCGAAGTGTTTGGAAGAGGCTTTATGTATTACTTTATCCAAGGAGCAACTGCCCTTATTTTAGTTTTGGCTGCAAATACGGGGTTTTCTGCATTTCCTCTGCTAGCGTATAATCTGGCATCCGATAAATACATGCCAAGAATGTATCTTATACGCGGTGACCGTTTAGGATATTCAAACGGAATTATCACGCTTGGTTTTGCTTCTATTTTGCTGATTATCGCTTTTAAAGGGCAAACAGAGCAGTTAATCCCTTTGTATGCTGTTGGTGTATTCATTCCTTTCACTTTGTCACAAACAGGAATGATTGTAAAATGGGTGCGCGAAAAACCAGCGGGATGGATACCGAAGCTGCTGACAAACTTGCTAGGAGCTATCATTACACTAACCGTACTGTGCATCTTCTTTATTACAAAATTTGCTCAAGTATGGTCTGTGCTTGTATTTCTTCCGATTATCGTATTTATTTTTCATCAAATCCATAAGCACTATGATGCTGTGGCAGAACAACTGCGGGTCAATCCAAATGAGATTCCGGACAAAATAGAGGGGAATGTCGTAATTGTACCAGTGGCGGGAATAACAAAGGTAGTAGAGCAATCCCTCAATTACGCTCAAACCATTGGAGATTATGTAGTGGCTGTATATGTGGCATTTGACCGGGAAAGCGAGCTTCGAATGGAAGAAAAATGGAAGAAATGGAGGCCGGACGTTCGCCTTGTTACACTAATTTCTTCTTATCGCGATCTTATAACACCAATTTCCAAGCTAGTGGATATAATTGAAAGCAAGGCAGAAGAAAGAAACCATACAGTAACGGTTCTTATTCCTCAATTTATACCGAAAAAGGGCTGGCATAACTTTTTGCATAACCAATCCAGCGTTTTGTTGAGATTGTATCTTCTATATAAGAAAAATGTGATTGTCTCGACAGTTCCTTATCGACTTCACAAGTAAAAGGAACGGGAGATTCCTTATTAATAATTTTTATATCTTACGTATTCTGCTGTAAGCGGGGATGATTACTGAACGATCATCCCCGTTTTTATGCAAGGAATGATAAAAATAATGATTTAATATTATTGCCTGTTAACTGAACAAGAAAATCAACCACATTCTTTAACAGATCATTCAGTAAAATTGAGTAATTTTTAATTCTACATAATCGCTCTTATGTAGAATAATTCTATTTGTCATTTTGATGACTGTTATTTAATTGCCTCTCATATCGCAGCAATGCTTAATATGAAAGGTATGAATCCTTCAACAGGAGCGACTATTGAAGAAAAAGTTTTGACTCCTGAAGTATTTATTGATATGGTAGATAGCTTTACTCAAATTTCCTCCTTTAGGATTTGTCTTAGTTATGATAATTAGGAGTGGACTTGCTGATCAAACCGGAATGATCTGTGCACTCATAAGACGGAGCAATATCGGTTACTCCTCCACGGTTATAATACTTGGTATTGTCGCGCTTGCTATACTAGGAAACGCCGTTGGTGATGCAGTTTTTATTGTTCTTCCTTCAATTGCTGCTATGGTTTTCGTTCTGATATTCCGATAAGGATGTTATAAAATATCTTGGGCAATCAATGGCAAGTATGGGACATTATATTGTTCTTGTTTTTGGAGTAGATCAAATGGATTGCTTTTTTTATTGGAGTAATTTAGGTCATTTTCTATTATAAGGAGCAAGTTTTTAGAAGGAATGGGGTTAACTGGCTTATCATTTCTCATGGTTAGCCTTAATTAATTTTATCTTAATCTTAGTAAGTTTCTTGGCAAAATGGACAGCTTTAGCACCCGTTTTTGTACCGATGTTGATGTTACTTGGTTATGTGATCTGGCAGTTACATCATTGGCTTATCAAATAGGAGATCCAATAACGAACCCGATCACTCCAATGTTAAAAATACGATCCTGACATTGGAATAGTAACATTAATTTTCAACACTGTTATTCTATTCGATATTCTGGATTATTTTATTTATCATCTGGTTTTTGTTGGTCCTTTCATTGAGAACAGGTGGGCAAATTTTCTTACCATAAACAGAAGACGAATCTTACAGACTACAAACATGGTTTGCCTTCTTTAAAGACTTGCCTAATTTTCTTTAAAGTAGATACATCTTCTAAGGGATTTCCTTCAACTAAAATTAAGTCAGCCCATTTTCCTTTCTCAATTGTTCCTACCTTTTTTTCGATTCTCAGGCATTCGGCTCCTACATAAGTTGCCGCGTGAATAACTTCCAAAGGAGACATACCCTCTGTTACCATTAGCTCCATTTCATCTACTATTAAACCAGGATAATTAAATGGAGTTCCTGCATCAGTCCCAACAGCAACCTTTACACCTTTTTTTAGCGCTCTCCGAAAACTTTGGCGATGCTCTTGTTCTATAATTTCAATTTTTTTAATCATATGTTTCGGTATGACTTCCGAGTGTTTCAAAATAAGAGTAGGGGCTAACAGCGTTGGAACTAAATATGTACCGTTTTTAACCATCATTTCAACAGCTTCATCATCAAGATAATATCCATGCTCAATTGTAGTAACTCCTGCCTTAATAGCGTTTTTAACCCCTTCCAATCCAATCGCATGTGCAGCTGTTGTTTTAGAGGCATGTGAGGCTTCTTTGCATGCAGCTTTTAGTTCATCTATACTTAATTGTGGAGCACCTGGATTATTTCCTTTTGTTAAAACCCCTCCTGTGGCCATAAGCTTCAATAAATCTGCACCAATCTTGATTTGTTTTCGAGAAGCTTTTCGAATCTCATCTACTCCATCAGCTTCAATAGCCATGGGATATCCATGTCCTCCCGTCATAGCAATAGGTTGCCCTGCTACGTAAACTCTCGGTCCCAGAACCGTTCCGTTCTTTACAGCATCTCGATAAGCAATATCTACGTTATTTTTTGTTCCCAGGTTACGAATGGTTGTAATGCCGGCTTTTAAAAATTTTTTTCCTTGGTCATATGCTATAAAGGCCGTATCGGCTTCTCGATCAGTTGCTATTTTTTTGAATGGATCCGGTGAACAGTCCATCCCTAAGTGAACGTGAGCATCAATCAAACCTGGAAGAATCGATAGACCGCTTCCATCAATATTAATGTCACCTTTGTCTGTTATTGATGTTTCTGTTACGTCGATAATTCCGGATTCATCGAAAAGAACAGTACCTTGCTCGTATGGTTGTTCTTTTTTACCAGAAATTATTCGAACATTATAGATACAATATTTCATTTCTCTCACCTCAATTTCTATTCTATCGTTTTTATCCATTTTTTTGAAAGTGAAAATTCCATTTGTTATAATAAATGATAGTATTTAACATTAATTACTGGGGGGGGATTTACATATGACAAGAGAACTTTTCTTAGAAGACAGTTATAAAAAAGCACATCATGCTCAAGTCATAGACATTAAGGAAGACAAAATTATTTTAGATGAGACGATTTTCTACCCTACAGGTGGTGGCCAACCTCATGATACGGGAATTATCAAACAAGGAAATGAGACATTTAAAGTGAATAAGGTCCAAAGAGAAAATGGACAAATTGTCCATTATGTAGACAATGTTGAAAAACTAAAACAAGGTCCTGTAGAGATACTGATAAACTGGGATCGACGATATAAATTTATGCGCTATCATTCCCTGTTACATGTATTAGCCGGTTATCTTTATAACAAATTTGGAGCTTTAGCCACAGGAAATCAAATTTTTGAGGACTGGGCAAGAATAGATTTTCAATTTGAAGAACCCTTAACAGACGAACAATTTAAAGAGGTTGAAGATGAAACAAACGAGTTAATCCAAGAAAATCATCGAGTCTCAATACGAACCGTTAGCCGTGAAGAAGCTGAGAAAATTGATGGTTTTATTAAAACAGTTATTAATTTGCTACCTCCTTCTATTAAAAATGTTCGACTCGTTACTATTGGTGACATTGATGAACAGGCTTGTGGCGGAACACATGTAAAGGAAACAAAAGAAATAGGTCCTTTTCAGATTTTGAAAATCAAAAGTAAAGGACAAAACAAAAGACGCTTAGAAGTTACTTTAACATAACAAAAACGCAATTTTATTTACAATATATGTTATTCATTTACTGTTATGATTGATATCGATCTAAGTCAATATCGATTTTAAATCTTTTTGCATTGTGCAGTGTTGCTGCTTTTAATCAAGTTGTTCATTCCCTCTATACTGATGTTCGTATGCACTTAATAGAAAAATCGATATATACAAAACGATTATTTTAAAAATATATTATTATAGGAATGTAATTACAATAATGTAATTTTAATGACGGGAATGGAGGTATTCTGATGACTCAATTATCAGTAAAGACATGGGATGTTGTGGAAACTGATAAGCTTTCTAAAAAGTTATTGGACGGCCTCTTGAAGGGGGAAATCGGCGCTGTTCGTATCCCGAATTTTCTGTCAAACGAGACCTGTGAACAAGCGCTAAAGGGGATTAAGAATTACGGAATTGATTATTATGAAGGGGTTTATCCGAAAATAGGAAAGATTGGAATTACTCAATTTGAGCACCGTTTTAGTAAAGACAAGAAAAAAGAGTATTTCAAAAAAGCTCCTAAAGCAAATAGGGCAAGAGAGTCCATCTTTCGAGATTCGGGTGACTTATTAAGGAAAGTGATTGATTTTGTTAGCGAAGCTTGGGAATTTGATGTTGATATAGCAGTTGAAGAAGAGACGGGTGAATCGTACTTCGCCGGCCTTGTTCGAGTTATGAGCCGAGCTCTCATACATATTGATTGGGCAGGGGGACTGGATGGTTTAAACCCCGAATGGACCATTGGAAAGATCCATGCTCAGCTAGCTTGGAATATCTACTTGCAGCCTAGTTCAGCCGGTGGATCTACTGTTGTTTATCAACGGCAGTGGAGAAAATCCGATGAAATATATTATAAACTAAAGGATAGTTACGGTTATGACCCAGAGGTTGTAAAAAACGTCGATTTCGTCAGAATTGCACCGAAACAAGGGGAATTGGTCTTTTTTAACCCTCAGCATTATCATGAAGTTCAAACAACAGAAGGCGATACTGAGCGTATTACGGTAAGCTCTTTTATTGGGTTAATGCCAAATGGAAATTTAGTTTTTTGGTCATAAACAAAATACTAGACAACCATCCTCTCAAAACGGCATGGTTGTCTAGTTAAATGATATAACACTAAAAGACCTTTTCTAAAGAAGAGAAGGTCTTAAATTATACTAATTTTACAGCCGAAACCATAATTCTTATCGCAAAATAAATCAGTATACCCCCAAGTAGACGGTCGAACCAGTATGCATACTTTTTATACAACGACCTAAATTTTGAGTAAGAAATCAGAATAGCCAAAAGAACAAACCATCCCCCTACGGCAAAAATAATTTCGGATCCATATATCCAATGCGTCCATCCAGTTGTATCTCTTTTAATAAATTGAGAGAAAATACTTAAAAAGAACAACGCTGCTTTTGGGTTTAAAACATTACATAGAAATCCCTCACGAAAACCTTGCATTAAAGTTTTGTTATTCTGAACTGATTCAACTTCGCTTTTCAGTTTTTCATCGTTTTTAGGCGGAGCTGAACGGATCGCATTATAACCTAACCATATCAAGTAAAGAGCTCCTAAAATTTTTATCGAAATAAATAAACTAGGATATGCCTGCATTACATATGCGAATCCTAAAATGGTGTATGTGATGTGTACAATTAAGGCCAAAGTAATCCCAAACGCCGTAGCAATTCCAACACGATAACCGAATTCTAAACTATTTCTCATTACAACGAAAAAATCAGGACCTGGAGACATTGCGGCTAAAATGCCTACCAAGAACACCTCTAAAAACATAAATTGTCTCCCCTCCAATAACAATAAAATAATATTTAATTTCCGAAATTTAAACCGTATTTAAATAAAAAGTGCTCTACTCTTTGAAGTGTCAATGGTTTTGCACAATTAATTGAAAAATGTTATCACTTAAGTAAAAAGACCAAAAGCCATAGTGAGTGCTTGTTGGTTGAGCTCCCATTAGTACATAATAAAAAGCTATGTAAGGAACATAGACGCACAACCTATGTTCTTTCTATAGTGCTATCAAACGCTTTATATGTAAAATTACTACTCTAAGCTTTTTCGTTAAAAAAATTTAGTACCTTCAGAGAGTTTAAGTTGTTATCCTTATTTTTGCAATTTATCTTTAAATTGTCAATGAAATATGAAGTATGTAATTCATTCGTATATGTTTGCTAAGTGCAGTAATATCAATAGATTCAGCGGATCACCCAATTACATAAAATATAAGATATGGGTAATCTGAATAAATACTTCTGAGAAAGGTGTTTCTGTCGTTTTATCCACTTGTAATGTCCACTTCGATATAAATTCAGTTTGAAATTCCGACATGTTTAACCAATGCCTATTCTTGTCTATACTGCTCCTAAACAGATGAATCAAAGGAGCGGATGAATGATGAAGAAAAAAGGATTACAAATTACGAACAATCATGGTTGGACCATCGAACGTCTTCAAGAACAGGAACGCAGAATGAAAAATGCGAACATGGCGAAACGAATGGCGGTGATTCGTCTGATTATGCAAGGCTACTTAGGAATCCAAGTCGCTGAGCTGTTGAACATCCATCGTGAAACCGTTTCGATTTACGTTCAAAAGTTTAATCAAGGTGGCATGGATGCGCTATTAGAACGCCATTATGCTCCCGGTAGAAAGCCGTATCTGTCTCCAGACGAAGAACGCGAATTAAGAAAGATGTTGGAAGAAAGCACCCCTGCCGATGAAGGATATGGCATCGAAACCAGCTGGAATACACGAATCATTCAACATGTATTAGAAGAGAAATTTTCTGTCACCATGTCTCGCGGTGGGATTTGTGACATGCTCCATCGATGGGGATTTCGCTATACACGCCCTACGTATACCCTCAAACGGGCGAATCCTCAAAAACAAAAAGAGTTTCAACAGGAAATAGAACTCATAAAAAAAACTTGTCCGACAACACAGTCATAATCTATGAAGATGAAAGTCATATTCGCGACTACCAAGCTCTTCGTACCACATGGAGTGTCAAAGGGCGTCAAAAACAAATCCCTACGTATGGACACCACGCAACGGTTAGCTTATTAGGTGGTGTGAATATCGAAACGGGTGAATTTCTCTGTATGGAAACGGACCAATGTAACGCACAGGCTTTTCTGCAGTTTCTTCAATACACATTGGACCAGTATCCAGATCAACATGTCGTGATGGTCTTGGATAACGCAAAAATTCATCATGCCAAAGTTCTTCAGCCTTTTTTACAGGAGCGTGAAGAGCAGTTAACTTTTGTATTCTTACCCCCTTATTCGCCGAATTTAAATTTAGTTGAACGAATTTGGGGTTGGCTGAAAGAAAGTGTCATTGCCAATCGGTTCCATCCCACTCGAAAGGAGTTGAGAGAATCGATTGTTTCGTTTTTGGAGTACCTTTCTGAATTTCCAGAAAGAGTGCTCCAGCGCATCGGACAGGTGGTTATGTCGGAAAATTAATCTGAATCTATAGAGATACGCTTGTTATCTCACATAATGGTTGAATCGAACCATAACACCCAGCCATTTCTTGAAGGATCACGCACTTCTTGTGAGCGGGTACGGCTTCCTTTCCCCTTTCACATCTTTAAAGCTTTTTAGAATCCCTACTTCCGCTTTCAGACGCTTTATTTGTGTTTTTGTTTGGTTCTTTCGTTTTGTCCCGTTTTTCTTCTAGATTATTCATAGTGTTTCACCCATCGACGTATCATGGAACTGATTATTAGCTACAGTTTCGTAGACATGCCCTCTATAAATTCACCGCTTTCTTTTTGTTTTCGGATTTTCCCCGTAGAAAAATCCTCTTATAGTAGGTTCTATTTACTATAAGGGGATCATATCAATTATTGGCAGCAATGCGTGAATTGGGAAAATTAAGAAGACAAAGAGTAAAAGTGGATGTTGACGTATCTGGAGCATTGAAGGGATTAAAAACATTACGGCGAGAAGCGGATACGACATTGAAGGCTTTTCGAGAGGGTTCGAGACATCAAATATACAGCTACGACAGTCATACAGGATGCAGTGGATAGTGAGCCATTCGCGGAGAGAATCCGCAAAGAAACCGTAGAACGCAGCAATGCGTTGAAGGAAAGAATCGGAGCTAAACGACAATGTTTGTCTAAATAACAGATATTTTTCTAAGCAAAATATGTTCTAAATGCAAAAATAGGTGAAGGGAATGGGACGATATTAAGGAGGAAGAAGAAAAAGGAAGCATAACCGCCACTATACAGTGAAAAAAGGCAGTGTTGCAAAAGAGCCATAATTTTTTAATTATTTTTGTCATTTTTGGTTCATTTCGTGTATAAATATATAACCGTGAAAATAAAAAAAATCACCCGGTATGGCAGTACCAGGTGAAGGAATGAACTGCTATCTGACAAGAACCACGATTAGAGCAAGAAAGGTAATGATAAAAAACAAGAAAGCAGAAAAAGCTAAATACGTTTTGCTCATATTTTTCACCTCCCTTGTTACCTTTATATTTTTAACAAAGGAACTTTATGCCATTTTTTTTGAGAAATTTGAATATTTTTTGTGCAAAACAAACGAAATCTTAATTATGACGAATTGAGGTTTGTCGACATTGATGAATAAAAATATAGAAAATATCTCCTTTTGTCGTATTCAGTAGGCGAAAGGAGATGAGAATAATGGAATTTTTGAAATTAGAAAGGCTAATTTTGATAAATCAGTACAAAATATTTAGAAAAATTGCATCCAGATGAAGCAAATGATTACAAAAGATTAAGAACAGCATTAGAACAAGGGGATTCGATTTATTATGATGATTTGTTTGAATGGATCGGCGGCGATATCTCTTAATAGAAAAATGTCGTGAGGTACTGAATGAATATATGAGAAATGTATAGAACCCTTAATTCTTCTTATTAGAAAACTTAATGATAAAGGAGATGTTAAGGAATCAGATCTAAAATCTGCTGGATTTGATGGTAATACCGAGACTTCATCATTAGCATATGCGAAATATTTTATGCACGAGTTGGATAAGTACAAAGAATTACGTAATACAAGTCATTATCTGGATTATGATGTTGCTGCAAAGATAGAGTAAAACTTGAAATTTTGCGCGTGAAATAAACATTGATGAACCACATATCATCATGGCTGTGCTAGCCCATCGCTCCTCAATTGCTTCAATACCCGTTCGATGACGGCACGAAAACCAAACTGCCACTTCTCGAATTTTGTTTTCAGAAAGATGGGAATGACACGATCATAAGAATCTTTTCGTTCATTACTATTCCGACGATTCATAGGCGAAACGAAAAAGATTCCGGCTTGTTTCATTACTTTACGAACGTTGTCACTGTCATATGCTGCATCACCAAGCGCAGACTCGATAATGCTATGGGATTTTTACGTATGAGTTGTGCGTTTTGCCACAATGTAGATGGGGGACAAGCTATGAAACGCATAGAAACAATGGAACATACAGTAAAGCAAACAATGGAAACATTGCCAGAAACCATGGTCTTTCGGGTTACAAACGAAACAAGTGGATGTTGAAGAGCTAGTAATCTTCTGCGTAAACATGTAGATTGGATTTCAATTAACCCATGATTATAATTGACGATGAATATACAATCTCTTTGGCGTCAAAACGATGCGATTTTAGCAATAAAGCACTATATCGATCTTCCTGATGGAGAATATATAAAAAATGAATTTTTTAATACGAAAGAGTCCATTTGGGCTCTTTTTATTTTGTTCGAAAAGTGTGAGACGATGGAACAACGCATTGAAAAGCTCAAATCAAATTTAAGCGAAGTGAAACATGAAAGCAAGATCGACAAAATCGAGTCCAAGACACCGTGGACTGCCGGACTGATTCTAGGTGCTGTTGCTGAAGGAGGTATGTAATGTGACATGGACAAAGCAAGTAATTTTATTTTGCTTATCGTTGTTATCATCAACGCTTGTGTTAAACATGATTGGTTATCAAACGATTTAGTGAATGATATCATTACTGCTGTTTCCGGGATAAAAACAACTATCTTAGCAAGAAAGGATGCAAACAAAAAGAGGTACTGAAAAAAGTATGGATTATCGTAAAGAGCGGCGGAATCGTTGTTTTGTTGAATTTTTGGCTAACTAACGGGCAGGGTGGTAAAATAAGAGTAAAATTATTATAAAGGGAGCTATGCTTGATAATGGCAAATGATAATCTACTGAAACAACTTAATGATATAGATAATGAATTGCATAAGCCTTTTCCTTATAAGGATGCCTGTAAGATACAAAAAGATTTTGACGATAAGTTTTCAGAGATTCACGATGAGGAAAATTGCTTAACATGTGATTTTGATACTTATTGTATGAATATTGCTGGGATTTTAAGTTATGTTCTGAGAGGAAAATCTAAAGATATTCCTAAAGGTCAAATCGAGATGCTTCAATTTTCCTTCTTTGAATTATTTAATCAATATAAGTTTTTTGAAGATAAAATCATACAGTATGAGGAGTTTTACCAAGAATATATGAACTACGAAAAGGCACGAAAATTGCTGTTGGAGTACCTGTCAGAATAACTAAACCTTCTTTAACTAGCTAGCGGATGCAATAGCTGGATAAGAGACCGATTTATGATTTTAAGGGGTTCACTTGCGGGAGAGAAAACACGAAATAACACAACTATTAGCAGACCAATTCACATAGGAATTGGTCTTTTTATTGTTTGATATGTAGTATCACAACTACATTAAAATCGATGGTTATATGGAATTTTATGTTAATATATTTGTATATAAGTTATTCAACTAACGAACAGGTTAGTTTAACAAACACATTTGGGGATTTGTGCTAAAATCCCTCTAAAGGAGGGGATTACGAAAAAAAGATAGCTAGAAAGTAAGAATGAAGCGGTTATTAGAAAAAGGGGGAGAAACGGTTTTGAATTTACTGGAAGTTAGAAATGAATTATCTGTAAGAGGCAAAAATGGCATATCATTTTTACTAGCAGCTACAATTATTTGGACAATTATAACAGTCATATTCTTACAACCATTTGGAATCAAGGAGAAAAATGTCTTTATGTTATACTCAACTGGTTTGATGTTTCCATTAGCAATAATCATCTCAAAGATGATTAAAGCAGATTGGAAAGCCAATGATAATCCATTAAGTAAATTAGGTTTATACTTAAATTTAGCACAGATTATGTATTTTCCCATAATATTTTGGGCATTTGTAAAGAGTCCCAATAACATGGTTCTATTTTTCGCAGTTATAACAGGAGCTCATTTTTTTTCCATATGGTTGGCTTTATAATACAAAAGTCTATTTTATAATAGCACCCATTATATCAATACTGATTATGATAATCGGATGGGCAGTAGCTGTTGAGAATTTATGGCTTCTTCCTTTTACTATGGTAATTTCCCTTTTGTTCTTAAATTTATTGCTTTATGTAGATTACAAGAAAAAGTGTAAGTAATTCTCTTAAAATCTTTGTTCAACTACAACAATAATAAATATAAAAAACGGTCGGAATGAAAATCCGAGCGTTTTTCTTTGTAATTTATTTATGTTGCCACTTTTGCTTCAAATATCGTGCTAGTTCCCTGGCTATTTTAGTGTTTTTTTAACATTTTCTCTTCCTGAAGTGACCCCATTACCATTTCAGTCTTTTTTCTTTGGACTAAAAACCAAATTTAACAGAGACACCCATGAAACGTAGCATGAAAATAACTCCCCTTTATTTTGAGGGGAGTCTATTATTTATTTAGATAAGGAGAGGATGAAATCACAAAAGACTTCATTAATGACTTGCCAAAAGGGCGATGCAAAAAATATGGCACGATAGTACAAGTATTATACAAACTCAACAATATCAAAGATCCCAATTTAATTCGTATCAGACAACGACAGCGCTTAACATAAGTCAAATGAGAAGGGCTGAGCTTGTGACTTTGTCGACAAGCTGAAACTACGGCTGCTTTTTTGCGGTGCCGAGGGGAAAGGGCTTTGTTTTGGAATGTATAGCAATTGAGACAAATAGGCAAAGTAAATAGTCGCTGCCTAGGTCAAAGATGACGGTAATGACTCTGCAGTCAAATTGTTGGAATGTATCTGTGTTGCATCCTTGATGTCAAATGTACGATGTTTTTTCCGTACAACATCATATCTTTCCTTTCATTTCTCAGTAAACAACTATTCCGCACCTACTAACTCATGAACGATCATTGTTGCCCACTTCCTAGTGAAATATCTCCTGATCGCAATCAACGACTTGCAAACAAAATGCTGTATTGTAACATTATCGTAAAAAATGTTAATTTTTATCTTTTTCTTGAACTGTGTCAATCTTTATTTTTCAAGTAATAGATGGATAGTATTGATATTCATAGAAAAAAAGGATGAAATACCTATGAAAGATGTTTTTTTACAATCTCAGTTTTTCTCAGAGATAGACCTAGATTTTTTCATGAAAAAATCTTTTCTTGCAGAAGACAATGTTAAATCCATCCAATATCCATATTTATCCACAAATATTACAAAAAATCCATGTTATTATGTATGTGCAAGCAAGGGATGAGATTGGAGGAGAAAAGCAATGAACAAAAAAGTCGTATTTTCACTTGCTGCCTCTTTAGCGATTGCAGGAGCATCTTTTACAGCGAAAACGGAAGCGGCTGGGCCTGCTCCATGTCCAGCTATAAAAAGCTATGAAGTGAAATATACTGTCGATCCATCTAGCCTTCAAGATATCGAAAAATGGTTTCAGTTAAACATTCCGTTTATTTTAGATAAAACAGGAAACGTAGAAGTAACCAAACCGGTACAGCCAAAAACATCCAAAACAACTGTCCAAAAACCGTCAGCGAATGTACAAGCTCCTGTAAATAAGACAGCAACACAGGCGCCTGTACCAAGTCAAAGCGAAAAAGCAAATGAAGCAGGGTTAAATGCTTATGAACAACAAGTAGTAGACTTAACGAATAAAGAACGGGCGAAATATGGCTTGCCGCCTTTAAAGATTGATTTAGCGCTAAGCAAAGTGGCCCGTGAAAAGTCAAGAGACATGGCAGTGAACCATTACTTTTCCCATAACAGCCCGACATATGGCTCTCCATTTGAAATGATGAGAAAATTTGGAATTTCTTATACAGCCGCTGGAGAAAATATCGCCAAAGGCCAACGGACTCCGCAAGAAGTAGTGACAGCTTGGATGAATAGCGAAGGACATCGGGCAAATATTTTGAACAAAAACTATACTCATATCGGGGTAGGTTTTGAAGAAAACGGGTACATCTGGACACAACAATTTATAAGAAAATAAGGATCAATATTTT
The DNA here is from genome assembly GCF_015326725.1 of Thermaerobacillus caldiproteolyticus. Classification (NCBI taxonomy): domain Bacteria; kingdom Bacillati; phylum Bacillota; class Bacilli; order Caryophanales; family Anoxybacillaceae; genus Thermaerobacillus; species Thermaerobacillus caldiproteolyticus. The sequence continues at coordinate 2,574,621 of NZ_CP064060.1, read as the reverse complement.
TGCACCACACCACTAAGATAGGTATTAGTGGTGTGGTTTTTTATTTTATACGCTTTTTGACAGCAGAAGACGATTTGCATCAGCCTCATCTTGCCGATTTTGTTGACAAGCTGAGTCGGGCTTTTTGGAAATGTATGGAAAGGTGTTTTGGAGTCAAGTTGCGCTATCTCTTAAAAAGAGAAATTATAGAACCCCATTTTGTCTACAGGTTGATTTTACTAATCAGAGTGATCACAAATTGAATTTTTTAATAACCTCTAGAATGTACTTCCTAATTTCATACTCAAGAAAGCTAACAGAATACCCAATGTATAACTTGTTCCTAAATATACAGCGAGTATTTTCCACTTTTTATCTGCGTGTAGCTGAATGCTTTCCAGCTTAAACGTAGAGAAAGTGGTAAAAGCCCCCATAAATCCTGTCCCCAACAGTAATTGCCAACTTTTATCTAGACCTTCACCAATAATGTAGCCTAATAGGAATGCACCTATTAGGTTTATAACAAATGTGCCGATAGGAAAAGAAGAGGGATATCTCTTTTTGAACCAATTACTCATACCAAACCGAGCTATCGCACCAAAAAAACCACCTATTGCTACTAATAAAGCTGGATGTTCTATCATCACTTTTTCCCTCCTGAAGATTCTAAAGAAAGCCGTTTTTGTGTCCGTCTTATAAAAAGGATATTGCCTATCTGGAAACCAAGCCAAGACATAAAAAGACCTCCCCATAAACTGCTTAGTACATATAGTAAGGCCATACTCCATTGTGTGTGCTGGATCAGTCTTACAGTTTCTACACTGAATGTGGAGAAAGTCGTAAACGAACCGATGAAACCTGTGCCTATTCCTGTAACAAGATAAGGATGAAGGATATTTAATCGTGATACGTACATAGTGAGCCAACTAAGAAGAAAACAACCGATTAGATTAATGGACAGTGTAGCAAGTGGGAAGATATGATGCCACCATGTATCAATGAATAGTCCTAAATAATAACGTGAAAGAGCGCCCAAAATCCCGGCTATACCGACAACAACATATACCATATTTTTCACCTCTCCAATAGTTTGTGCAAAAAAAGACTCCTACCAGTAGTGATCTTCTTTACTGGTAGGAGTCATCAGCTCAAAGGCAATTACGGCGAACTCCATCGCCTGTTCAGTTATATCAGGGATTGTATCAAAGAAAAACATCTTCTGTCAATTACGAAATTAAAAAGAATATAAGGCAAGCAATGATAGAATGATTATATTTTTTATAGCTTAATCGGTATGAATAATCCTCCAAGCCGTTTTCTGAATAACCGGATCGGTTTTTATTTGTAACCCGAAATAAATAACGAAATCAGCCATTTTTCGGTCTCATAATTCGAGATGAAGCATTCGAGGGGGGCCTTTATGTATTAAATAGCAGAATCGCTTGAAAGGTTGCAGGAATTATGGTGTTCCTATATGAAGTGCTGTGCAAACAGGATTTTGGAAGGAGAAGAAAGCATAAAAAAGCGGAGTAACATACCTGTCTTCTTGACCACGTTTTAACGACGTATCTAATATTTTACAAAAGCTTTAAAATCAATGCTTTATAAAATTTAATGGAGCTGAAACAGACAAAGTCAACATGCTTACACTTCTCGACAGAGCATAGTATGAAGAGAAAAAGCGGAATTTGAAAAACGTTTGAAATAAGCAGCGGGGCTTGCCTATAGGAAAGCCCGTTTTTGTATAAGTAATATATTCGCGATTGGGGAAATCTACATAAAAAGGAGGTTGTCAACATGATTGAAATTCCTTCTCGTCTTGAGGGACAAACATTCCGATTATATAAATTGGAACAAGAGCTCAAGCCACTCGGTTATACAATCGGTGGCAATTGGGACTATGATCACGGTTCATTTGACTACAAAATCGATGATGAAGTCGGTTACCAATTTTTGCGCGTACCGTTCGAAGCGGTTGATGGACAACTCGATTCAAACGGAACCACCGTGAAGCTCGGTCGTCCGTATTTGTTATCCCATAACTATCAAGTCGGTTTAGATGACAATGTTCATGTCGGCAATTTAGGTGCTTCCTTCGATCAGTTTTCCGAGCCGCAAGACCCGGATGCGCAGTTTCCAGAAAAATATATTAATGTCGGCAAGGCGCTCGTGAAAGAATTGGAAAGCCGATTACTTGATTAAGGCTTTAAAACAAACAGACGGTCACTTTTTTCAATGATAAAATGGGGAGAAGGATTCATATAAGACGCTTCTCCTCTGATAATCCCTATAAGAAGAATCTGTTCACGTAACAGCACTTGGATACTTTGGGAAAATGTATTTCCAACCATTTCATCAGGAACGTCTATGAGCTGTAAGTTGCTCCCTTTTTGTTGATGTAATAATTCTTCAATCGTTTGAGAGATTCCTGGCGATTGAATGCTGTTGATCATCGTAAAACTAGACAGTAAATTTGTTTGAATCACTTCATCTGCGCCGGCTCGTTTCGCATTGTTCACTTGCTGCGCAGTGAGAATTTCAATAATGGCATAAATGTGTGGGTTCAGTCCTTTAATCGCTAATAATGTTAAAATCGAGTTCATATCTGCCTCTGTTTCGTTTTTATGTTGATCAGCGGTAATTAATACTGTTTTCGCTCCTGCCACATTTGCTTTATGTAACACAGCGTCATATGTCGCGTTTCCTTTAACAAAATGGACATTTTTCATAGAGACTGGGAGTTCGTTTAATGTGGCATCAATAATGACATATTGGGTGGAAGGGGCGAGTTTGGTGAATTGATTCAATACTTCACGTACTCGTTCATTCCAGCCAATGATGATCGTATGCCCTTTTTTTGCATAAGGGAGATGGCCGTGAACGAAAGCATTTTCTTTAGCAACGGCGGAAGCGGACAATGTAACAAAATACGTCGAAACAAATCCTGTACCTAATAAAATCAGGAGAATGGCGACGACTTTCCCTGCCGTTGTTTCTGGTACGATATCTCCATAACCGATTGTTGCCGCTGTCACAATCGCCCACCATATGCCATCAAACAGATTATGAAATGTTTTTGGTTCTACGAAATGAATGACTGTGCCAAACAGAAGAATCATCGTACTGCCAACAAGCAAAATTCTTATTAGGACGGGAAGACGTAAATAAGAGATGAGCAAATTCCAGCTTTTCATTGATTTCCCTCCCGATCGTTTATTGTTAACTATAGTGTGCGCAATCGTATGTTTTTTTTTGCATAAATTTTCCTTAATAACAAAAACTAAAAATAAATGATGTGAGGAGGTTGTAAATTATGGATATGAATCGCGTCAAACAAATTGTTTCGTCTCCGGCTGATATTCAGGTTCATTATCATGGTGTATCAGTATGGATTGATAGCTATGACGAAAAAAATGGTACAGCTACTGTTCATATGCGCGACGGTCATCTTCATGAGAAACGAGAAGTCCCTGTTGAAGAACTAGAGGAAGCATAAAAACGCCTTGGCCAGGGCGTTTTTTATGTTTTGGTTCATTTTTGTAGACTTTTCCTATACTGCTTGACGGGAGGTATTGTATGAATATTGAACAAGCAGAAGAAATTTTTAATGATTACGGATATGCATCATTGTTTCAGCACATTCGCTACCCGTTAATGATATCGGAAGCATTCAATGATGTTACCCCTGATGTTCTATCGCATTTTTTGGATGTATATTCATTTGAAACAGCTGAAATTCTTTCGTTTGAGGAGTTTATTTACCATCTTCTTATTTTAAAAAAAATATATATGAATAACGAATTACCTTTTGTATAATGGAACATAACTTTGTTTTCAGAGCTGTCTGCTGTCGAAACATATTTTCGTATTTCATCAATGAGTTGCTATATTAATTTATAGAGAAAAGGCAATAATACTTAAAATTTTGGGAGTGGAGAAGATGGAATGGACAATTAGACATGCAAAACGAGAGGACTTAAAGGCAGTTGTAGACATATATAACTCAACGATACCGTCAAGAATGGTCACGGCAGATACAGAACCTGTCACGGTTGAAAGCAGAGAGCCGTGGTTTTTAGAGCATACTCCCCATTCTCGACCGCTTTGGGTCGTAGAAGCAGACGGAAAGGTGTGTGCTTGGCTAAGCTTTCAATCATTTTACGGAAGGCCCGCTTACAGACATACCGCTGAAATCAGCATTTATATTGCTGAAGGGTGGAGAGGGCATGGGATTGGACGTTATTTATTGCAAAAAGCAATCGAGGAATGTCCGAGATTAGGTATTAAGACATTGCTCGGATTTATTTTTGGTCATAATGAACCAAGTTTGAAGCTATTTTCCCGTTTTGGATTTGAGAAATGGGGGCATTTACCGAGTGTTGCCGAGCTAGACGGAATTGAAAGAGATTTGCTCATTTTAGGAAAAAGAATTGATTCTCATAAAAAAGATAATATTTAACGATTTTTTCACCATCGTTGATTTTGAAGCATAGAACGAGAGGTTGTTGGACAATCGTAATAAAGAAAGGAAAGTATGAACTTAATGCTGCTTCGACTTTTCATTATTCAACATGGGGAAGGGATATGTAGCCGATGTTTTTCCATGTTTCGTTACCGGCAACCTTATTTAATAAACCGTCTGGGGCTCCGGTTGTTGTCTTTTATAACAATTTAACAGGACAATAAGAACTGACGAAATATGAATTTAAGCGTTTGGAGCAACGTCTTTGAAGAAGATCAGACGGTAGAAGTTAAGATATGGTGATACGGAAACTAAGAAAGTAAAATAGCAATGTGAACAATTAAGCAGGGAACTGAATGGGTTCCTGCTTTTTTGTTCGGCTTTATTAAATAATTGTGTTGATTTTTTACGAAAAAATTTAGAGAACCTAAAACTTTTTTCGTAAAGATTTTTTATTCTAATCCATTTCCTCTATGTCTAAACGAATCATATTTACTGTGTCATTAAAGAAACAGGGCTCAATGGTTTGATGCAAATTTTTATCAACATATTCAATGATAGATGCACTTTGTTCATTTCTTTCATAGAAGGATGTGCCATATAAAAGAGACAACCTCTTTTTTGAGCCACCTATTTCCCCTCTTTGTCGTTTTAAGTTTTTTCACACGTTTATTCAGGATTATGCGAATCACCTTATTATCGTTTTTTAGTAGAAGACTAATTTCATTACCAGGAGGACTGTCTAATGTGAGAATGAATTAAGGAGATAATGGGAATCCTTGGCGCTCATGGTAACACAAAAAGAACTAACGATCGTGTTTTTTATTATAGTCATTATTCAGAAAGTATTAAATATAAACAAATAGAGACTTCTATTTTCAACAAAAAGATGAATTTTTATAAAAAAGCCAAAAACATCATCTTAAAATATTAAAATTCCTCATATTTTGGGCGATAAAAAGAGTGTCGGAATGTTCATCGAAACAATATGAGAGGAAGTGAATAATGTCACAACTTTCCCGACATGAGTGGTGAGCTTCAAAGATGGGTTTTATTTGAGCCGAAGCTAGATTAGGTATTTTCTGTATATATCCAGAACAAACGATGGGGAGCTTTTGGTGAATTTGTGATTGGACGCCATACCCAAAAGGATGCCGTCTCTGCCTACAAAAAGCTAGCTCGGAACACATGATGGCATATAGTCGGATGGATTATTTATGTATTTAGAGCGATTAGCGGAGAGTTGGACAGTTTATCGCAAGCTCAATAATGAGACATTTCCGATCTTTATATAAAGCAACACAATCTCTACTTTAGGAAGGTGCATCAAGATGATTCTCATCAATGATCAAATTATTTCCCCTATTCTAGTCGAATCGTTGCAAGAACTTAATATACCTGTTTTCAAGCAAGGTAACCGTTCTGAAATGTTAAAATCATTACAGGTAATGGAAGCTGAGGAGTTTTTCCCTCTTATTAATGAACATCAAAAGTTATTGACAAATTCAGAAAGCTGTTTAGCATTGCTTGAATCTTACGTTCCTAATAGTGTTCAAAATCGTTGGGCACAGCAACTAAAAGATAAAGGAACGTTCCGTCAAATTCTTTCTACTATGTACCCTGATTATTTTTATAAGATAGTAAGCAGGGATGAGCTTTATAAAATTCCGGTAGAGGATATTCCTTTTCCAGTCGTGATTAAACCAAGCAAAGGATATTCCAGCATCGGAGTTTATAAAGTAAAGAGTGCAGCAGAGTGGGAAGATACCTTACATAAATTAAATACAGATCTGCTTCTTATGAAAAACATTTATGACGAGGAAGTGATTAACGGAGAGAGCATTTTAATCGAAAAGTGGATATTCGGGGAAGAATATGCAGTCGATAGTTATTACGATCACGATGGTAATCCTGTGATTTTAAATATTTTTAAGCGTTTGTTTAAAGACGAATACGATACGTCGGATCGAATCTACTATACATCGAAACAAGTCATCAATGAAATTTACGATGACATATTGGCTTTTATGCATAAGTTTAGAGAAATCATCCCAGTGAAGAATTTTCCAATTCACTTTGAAGTGAGAAAAAGTAATCATACTATCATTCCTATTGAAATGAATCCGCTCAGATTTGCCGGAGCGGGAACAACAGATCTTGGATTTTATGCTTACGGATGCAATGTGTATAAGCATTATTTTCATGGTACAAGCCCGGATTGGAAAGCGATGCTTCACAATATGGATCAAAGTATCTATAGTTTCCTCTGCGCAGAAATTCCAATGGATATTTCACAAAATCTTATACAATCTATTAACCATCAGTCGTTTAAAAAGCAATTTCAACAAATTTTAGAGTACAGAGAAATACAAGCAACAAATGATAGAACATTTGCTATTGTATTTTTCAAAAGCGAAACGATGGAAGAGCTCTATCGATTACTGCAAATGGATTTACGTCCATTTATTACATTAAAGGAAATAGAACATTCGAGGGAGAGGTAGGGAATGAGAAATATAACTTGGAAAAAATCAATCAAAACCCAATTAGTCATTAGCTTTTTATTCCCATTTCTTGTATTTTCACTGATTCTTTTTGGATTTGTTCGATATGTATCAGGTTACATTATTCAGGAACACGTTATTCCACAGTTTGATGAACGGCTAAAAGAAAATGGACGAAGATTGGCAGAGACGATTGATCCTGATTTAATTAAGAATACAATGGACTCCCCAGAGAAATATGGGATGGAACTGAAGCAGGATTTAGATTCATTTATTAAAAACAAAAAAGGAATTGAATACGTATATGTATTGTCTAAAAAAAATGGTAAGGATGTCATTGTTGCTTTAAATGGCAGTGACAAATTTATGGTTGAGTCTCCGTTTACAAATGATCAAAAATTATCATATGAAAACCAAGAGCCTGTGCTGAGTTCCATTTATAGAGATAAATGGGGGGTCCATAAATCATTTTTCATTCCTGTAGATGGTGCGGATGCCATCGTTGGAATAGATATGAGCGCTAAATTTATTGATCAACTAGAAAAATGGATATTGACTGTTTCTCTTATTTTAACAGCTGTCATGGTTGTTATTGGAGTCTTATTGGCTTTGTTCGTTGGAAATAGAATATCTAAACCTCTTAATCGTTTAGTACAATATGCGAAAGTCTTTTCCACTGGAGATCTTAGCCAATCGGTGAATATCAAGCAGGAAGATGAGATAGGGATTTTAGCAAATAGCTTTGAAGAAATGAGGAAAAACTTAAGTCGCATCATCGATCATGTAAGAGAGAAATCCGAAACGATTCATCATACTGGCCAAACTCTTTTGGAATCCTTTGAAGAATTAGCCCAAGCTTCTCAACAGATTGCAATGAGTACAAATGAAGAGGCAAAAGGAGCCGAAGAAAGAGCTAATCATATTGACCGAATTTCAAATATGATGTCTGAAATGTCAATAGCGATATCCAACGTAGATGAGCAAACGAAGATGATTAAAAACTTTACCGATCAGACTAGCCAGCAAGCTGAAAAAGGAAATGACCAAGTTCGAATGATTACCGAACAAATGAACAAAATAAAACAAAATGGCATGGTAAGTAAAGAGAACTTATTTAATCTAGGGAAAAAACTAGAACATATTAATGAAATCATTAAAATTATCCAAGACATTGCGTCTCAAATCAATCTTCTTTCTTTAAATGCATCAATTGAAGCGGCTCGTGCTGGAGAAGCAGGTAAAGGATTTTCAGTTGTTGCCCAAGAAGTTCAAAAGCTTGCCGGCCAAACTGATGAATCCATCAAAACAATATCTGAAGCGATACGTGAAATCAATGAACAGGCTAATATCGTGTTAAATCTGAACCAACAAGATTTTGAAGATATTGTAAAAGGTGTTGAGATTGTTGAAGATAATGGGCGATTGTTCAATTCCATCTTTGAATCAGTAGAGAAATTGGCAAAAGGGATCGATACGATTTCTGAAAGCACAGAAGATATTCGTCAAACGTCCGATGAAATTTTAACATCCATTCAAGAAATTGCGGCAATTTCAGAGCAAGGAGTGGCCGCGGTTCAAGAAATTTCTGCTTCTGCTGTTCAACAAAACAATACGATTGATTATTTAAAACAGCAAAATTCAGAGCTAAAACTCTTGGCTGACAACCTCCAAGATATGATTAAGCAATTTAAGACAAGTGAGATCACAACAAAATAAAATGAAACTTCCATAAGATACTCTTATCTTACTTCTAACGTCCGTGATCTTTTAATTACAGGTAGGAGATCACGGGCGATTAGAAGTGGATAAAAATGGATTTCCTCAAAACAGAGATATGTATCTGTCCTCGATCATACGAACTTTTACCCGCGATTTCGCTTCGTCCCTTCCTAGACGCTTGGAACTGAATTACCCTTTTCCTGTACCGGATGAAGTTTTATGGCTCTTGAACTTGAGCATAAATCATTAGATGCATGAATTAGAAAAGTTAAATACACAAAAGCATTTGATACGGTATTCTTAATACAGAAAAGACTTATTGTAAAGTGACAAGCGTAAAAGCCGTGGTTATGTCAAGATTTTTTGCGTTCTATTTTTGTAAATGGGAAGCAATCAGGAAAATTTTTGCGTTTTTATTTATATTGAAATTATTATCCTTATAAGGAAAACTTTATAAAAAGCGGTTTTTGACATGACGGAAATGGCAAACGAATAAGCTTGAGCGAACAGAGGCTATACAGCTGTTGAGAGAAGCGATGAATGCCTTTTAACAAAAAGCATGGATTGTAATCCATGATAATCCCGTTAGAGTGAGTTTCACGGAATTGGATTCTGCGATTCCTAGCGGCGTTAGAAAAATATAACAACGAAAGCGAAAACATTTAGGCTTATACTGTGAACAAATGCTATATTCAGTAAGACACTTCAAAAACCTTAATTTTCTTACATTGACATAAATATGGGGAAAACTTCGCTTTTTGATCGTAATGGCCTTCAATTATTAACATTTCTCATTGGAATCAGAATATGCGGCGTCATTAAGTAAGTGTTTTCCATGCATGATTTTGCTTCTCTAATGCACATTAATAAGTGTTCGAAAAGAATCATTCTTTTTTCGAGCGCAAGGAAAATTCGAAAAGAGGAGTGTAAAAATCATGAATCGTTTACGTCTACTTAATTTTGGGCGTAATAGAGGAATGTGGAACCAATTGTTGCGCTTGACGGGACGCCGAAGCAATAACAATACCATGTGGACTATATTAAGTTTAGGCCTGGGAATTGCCGCGACAGCCATTTTCAGCATGAGAAGAGGACGCAGCACTCAGTATATGATGCCAAAACCGATTCAGCGTGCAATGAGTGGCATAAACAACTTTATGAATCGACGAATGAGAATACCGAGTTTAGCGACTATGGAATTTTCCAAGGAAATAGCGGAACAGCCGAAAAGCCTTGCAATTAACCAGAGTCATCACCAACAACAAAAATAACTCAGTGCGGTTCGTTAACTCTCCTGATATTTTATGGTCATAAATACTCCCGATGCGATCTCTTCTGTGTAGACGGCAGTAAAATAGCTATGCTGTCAAACAGGAGAGATTTTTTGTAGAAAAAGGTATGATATACAAGAGCAAGAAGAGGAGACAAGGGAAAAGTAGGACGAAATGATCTTTACCCTTGCGGCAGCAGGAAAAAGCAGTGTCGCTTTATGGGATGAAATTATCACTAAGAAGTCATTGATTCAAAACGGTATTATAGGTTATAGATGGCGTATTACGGCGACGTGATGGAAAATTTTTTCGAAAGCATTTGGTGATTGATAAATAGTTGGAAGTATTTTTATGTTTTTTAATACGACAAATTGAGAGTTATTTAGCGAACCGTTTGCCGACGAAAAGACGATTGTCGCGGAAAACATGCTCCACGCATCAAATGCCAGACCATTCGAGCGATGTTCGAATCGTGGGTGGACGTTGTTTCGGCTTTTACGCGAATGATCGAAAATTTCTTTTTGAAGTATGGTCCAGTGTATGTCAAACGACAATAGCAACTAAACTTCCCTAATCCGGCTGAAACGGTTCTAGTCATTGGTAATATCAATAGGCACCCAGTTTTTTATTCGCTCCTAAAACCCGTATTGTTAACACAAACGCACAGCCTAAAAAGGCAGCATCGACAAATCCGTATACAATATAATACCCACCAATAGCCAGCAACAAGCTTCCAACCATCGGTCCAAACGCCATTCCCATGTACCGGAAAAAGTTATAGACGCCGATAGCGGTTGACCGATTCGTTTGAAACACTTGTGTTAAAAGTGTTGTTTGTACTGGTAAAGATGTTCCTAAGAATAAGCCGAATAGCATAATCGAAGCAATGAGCAATGGAATCGATATATGTGAGACGAGAAGGAACAGAAAAATTGCCGCCACATTCAAATAAGATGTGACAACGATGACATTTCGATCTTCAAAGCGTCCTTGGATTCTTCCACCGACAAAGCTTCCGATGACAATCATGCAAGACATCGTTAGAAAGACAAGCCCTTTTTGCTCGGCAGACAGCCCATAGCGCTCGCTTAAAATTCCCGGTAAGAATACAAGGAAATTATACATCGCGTAATATTGAATAAAACCTAACAAAATAATCGACGAACCCGTACGATCTTTAAGGATTGTCAAGAAATTGCGAAGTTGAAATCGTTGTGATGAACTTGTTTCCGGTTTTGTTTCTTTGAGAAAAGCCAAGTTCCCTATGAATATAAGGACACCTACGAACACTAACACAAGGAATACAGCATGGAAGTTAAATCGTCCACCGAGAAAGCCCCCTACAATCGGACCGACGACAGGACCGAGTGACACCATCATTTGAAACGTCCCCATTGCTTTTCCGCGAGCTTTTCCCTCAAATAAATCGCCGATGACAGTAGCAGCGACGACAGAACCAGCGGCAATCCCAATAGCTTGTAAAGCACGAAAAACGAGTAATACGTAGATAGATTTAGAAAAAAAGCAACCAAGTGATGCAAGCGTGTAAAGGAAAATACCGAACAAAATGACATTTCGACGCCCTTTCGTATCTGTTAAAGGACCGTAAACCATTTGCATTAATGCCAAACATAATGTGAAAATCGAAATCGTTAAATTCACTAAAAACGATGATGTGCCAAAATCTTTTGCCACTTCCGGTAAAATAGGCGTATAAATAGTTTGCGTAAAAGGGCCGAGAAATGCAGCAAGCGAAACGAGATAGACGATGACTGTGCGATTCATTCCACTTCTCCTTTCTGTACGAGATACTTAAGATTATAATCTCCCTTTTACTTGTTTTGGCAAATAAAATGCTTTACGTAAAACAAATGAAAGAGAAACGAAGAAGGGAGATTTACGAGCGATTGTTGATACATAAAAACTATCTCGACAAGATGGGTAACTGCTGATACGGAGCCAGTGGCAGCAGAAAGAAAAAACATGGTGACCGCTATGGCTTGTTGATATCGTATGTGCATGGCTTAGTTTTCAATCGTTTTACGGCACTCCATACGGCGGTGGTGATCTTGGGAAGCTGTTATTGCAAAAAACGATTGATGAATGCCCAAGACTGCAAATGAAACCGTTACTTTAGATTTATTTTTGAGCATAATGATCCGAGTTTGCGGCTCTTTTCTCGCTGTGGTTTTGAAACATGGATGCATTTACTAGACATAGCGGAGTTAGATGGTATCGAACAGGAGTGGCTCATTGCGGAAAAAGAACCATATAGAATGAAGGATGATTGGACAATCGTAATAAAGAACATACCAACAGAAAGAGGGAAGAGAATGAATGTAATGCCGATTCGCTTATTTACGATTCAAGATGGAGAAGGCTTTGTTGCTGATGCGTTTCAATGCCCCGTGACGGGAAATTTAATTTATAAGTCCTCTGAAACGCCGGCTGTGGTTCCTTACAATGAACTAACTGAAGCGCAAAGACAACGCCTGCAAAAATACGGGTTCAAGCGCTTGGAGTCAGCCGCACTAACGCACGCAACCTCCTCAATCGACGAATTGTTGCCGGAACAATAAAGAACAATGTATGAATAGACTTCCTTTTTCAAAGAGTAAGAAGGACCATGATCATTTTGGGATGCACTTGATTATGTGCACCCTTTTTGTATAAAGCCAAACGCATATAAAATAGTGCATTTTTTCTTGCAGAAAAACAGTTTCATCTCATTAGACAGGAACGCTTGCGAGAAAAAGGCGGTTCTTTTCGAAATCGAGACAGTCATTCAAACCATGATCACGCTGGCAGCGAAGTTGGCTGAATATGAAAAAATGGAGATTAAAGCTGCCTGTAGCCAATCTGTTTCTCCTTCCATTTTGAGCGATTATATTGCTCGATTTGTCACATAGAGATAAGGGAACTGAAAAGGATGTGTGTTCGTTAGATGAACGCATCTTCTTTTTTCTGCTGATTTATCCTTTAAAAGTCTTTGATTGTACTCATCTACCGAGTAATTACAGGTTTCAATGATGTTTGTCACGGATTCAGGATAATGTGAATGAATCATTACCATTGAGTTAAAAGAATAAAAATTTTCATCATTACTCAAGACGAATGAAAACAGAAACAGGTTTTGACATCAATATATGTGGACATAATGGAACGGAAGAGGTGAAAAACTGTTAACAAAAAAGACAAATTTTCATTATCAATAGTACTAGTTAAAGTTTGTGAAATAGTGTACAATCTAATTGTGAAATATTTCACAAAAGAAGCTAGAAAGGATGATAAAACATGGCAAAAGAACGTGTAAATCGAGTAGTCGTTGTAGGAACAGGATTTGTTGGATCTAGCTATGCATTTGCACTCATGAATCAAGGAATAGCGGATGAGATCGTATTGATTGATGTGAATAAAGAGAAAGCAATGGGCGATGTCATGGACTTAAATCACGGAAAAGTATTTGCTCCGCAACCAACGAATATTTGGTATGGGGATTATCAAGATTGCCGGGATGCTGATTTAGTAGTAATTTGCGCAGGAGCAAACCAAAAGCCAGGGGAGACAAGACTAGATCTTGTTGATAAAAACATTAACATCTTTAAAACGATTGTCGATTCTGTCATGAAATCAGGTTTTGATGGGATTTTCCTTGTTGCAACGAATCCAGTAGATATTTTAACGTATGCGACATGGAAGTTTAGTGGTTTGCCAAAAGAGCGCGTCATTGGTTCTGGTACTATTCTTGATACTGCACGATTCCGCTTTTTGTTAAGTGATTATTTCAAAGTAGCTCCAACGAATGTGCACGCGTATATTATCGGAGAACACGGGGATACGGAGCTGCCTGTTTGGAGTCATGCCGAAATTGGTAGTATTCCGGTTGAACAATTAATCACTCAAAATGACAACTATAAAAAAGAGGACTTAGAAAATATCTTCACAAACGTTCGTGATGCAGCGTACCAAATTATTGAGAAAAAAGGAGCAACGTACTACGGTATTGCGATGGGACTTGTCCGTATTACACGTGCCATTTTACACAATGAAAATGCCATCTTAACAGTTTCTGCTTATCTTGATGGTCAATACGGCGAGAAAAATGTGTATATCGGTGTCCCTGCCATTGTCAATCGAAGCGGTATTCGCGAAGTGATGGAAATGAAGTTAAATGAAACAGAACAACAACAGTTTCATCATAGTGTAACCGTATTAAAGGACATTCTTGCTCCTTATTTCGATGAAGTAAAGGCATAAAAGCTAACTAGAAGAAACAAGGTGATCATTATGTGGGTTCAACATTACAACCCTCTTCATAATACGTATCTTTCTGCATTGATTGCAGCACTCCCAATTATCTTATTCTTGTTAGGTTTAACAGTGTTTAAGATGAAAGGGGTAAAAGCTGCATTTCTTACCCTTTTGTTTAGTTTGGTAACGGCTGTTTGGTTTTTTGATATGCCCATTTCAAAAGCGATTGCTGCTTCCATTCATGGAATCGCGAACGGTTTATGGCCGATTGGCTATATTGTAATAATGGCTGTCTGGTTATATAAAATTGCCGTTAAAACGGGAAAATTTGATATCATCCGTGGCAGCATTGCAAATATTTCTAAAGATCAACGACTCCAACTCTTGCTCATTGGTTTTAGCTTTAATGCCTTTTTAGAAGGTGCGGCGGGATTTGGTGTTCCGATTGCCATTTCTGCCGCTTTACTCGCCCAACTTGGATTTAAACCATTAAAAGCAGCTGCTCTTTGTTTAATTGCCAATGCTGCATCTGGCGCGTTCGGAGCAATTGGGATTCCGGTCATTGTAGGAGCACAAATGGGAGACTTAAAGCCAATTGAATTATCTCGTACACTTGCGTGGATTTTGCCATTCATCACTTTTATCATTCCGTTCTTATTAGTTTTTATTTTAGATAAATGGCGGGGCATTAAAGAAACGTTTCCTGCTCTTTTAGTCGTAAGCGGAAGCTATACTATTGTCCAAACATTTACGATGATCGTGTTTGGTCCTGAACTTGCCAATATTTTAGCAGCACTTGTCAGTATGGGGGCCATGGCTCTTTTCTTAAAAAAATGGCAGCCATCACATATATACCGAATTAATACGGAAGAAGAGGTTGTGGAACAACCAACATACAGCTTGAAAGAAATCGCCAGTGCTTGGTCTCCGTTTTATATCTTAACGGGGATGATTACAATATGGAGTTTACCGGGTTTTAAAGCTTTATTTGCTGAAGGCGGTTTGCTTTATAAAACAACTATTTTATTCAAAGTGCCATTTTTACATGGTGAAGTCGTAAAAATGCCTCCGGTTGCTTCAGCTAAAACTGTATTAGACGCAATATTTAAGCTAGATCTTGTATCAGCAACAGGTACGGCCATTTTACTTGCTGTCGTGTTCACAGTCATGTGTAGTAAAAACATTACGTTCGTTGAAGGGCTGCAAAGTTTAAAAGAAACTTGCAAAGAATTATGGGTTCCAATATTAACTATTTGCTTTATTATGGGATTTGCGAACTTAGCCAACTATGCAGGGCTATCATCTACGATTGGTTTAGCATTAGCGAAAACAGGGGATGCTTTTCCGCTCGTTTCCCCGGTCCTAGGCTGGCTCGGCGTATTTATTACAGGATCTGTCGTGAGCAATAACGCTTTATTTGGACATTTACAGGTTGTTACAGGTACTCAAATTGGGACAAACTCTTCATTATTACTCGCAGCTAACACAAGTGGAGGAGTTATGGGGAAACTCATCTCACCACAATCCATTGCGATTGCAACAGCTGCAGTACAAGAGACCGGTAAAGAATCTAACTTATTTAAAATGACGATTAAGTACAGTTTAGTACTGTTATTAGTTGTAGGGATATGGACATATATCCTTTCACTCATTGGGATTTAAACTACTGGCATCGAGTAAAACTACCCAATTTTTATAAACCGAAGAAATATCATTGTGTTGATGGAAATTGTCTTCCATGAGAATTTTTCCGACTATCGTTAAAGATCGAGTCAATGATGAATGAGAAAAATCTTGTTTTCGACATTATCAAACTAAGTGGTCTTGCGAAACATTAAATGAAACAGAACAAAATATCTTGGCACCGTTTTTTGAAGAAGTGAAAGCATCTATATTAATGAACGACATCCAGACAGTCATCCTTTCTTCCCGATATATTAGAAAAGCTTGACGAACTTTCCGTCAAGCTTTTCGTTTATGTTGGTGTATATTTTTAAGTGACGAAAGGATATACTATTTGATTTCTTAGGACACAAGAAATCTAATAACACCCAAAGGATTTTTAGAAGCGATTATCGAGTATTCTTTCCAAAATGGGAAGGTTTTTCGTTTTATTTGGAAAAATTTTTATATTTTATTTTACCTGAATCCGTAATGAAATTCACCTTACCTTCGGCTGAGAACTTTAATACACTAGAGAAAAATAAGGTGAAGCAGAGGATGCTTGCCCTTCGCCCAGTAGGTGAGAATGATGAAATTTGAGATTGACTATCTAATGAAGTGAATACAGCTTATTCCGGTTTCAGCTTGGTTGACATGTTGATGAAGCAAACGAGAGCGGCAAAACGATTTTCTCGCGTGAAGGTTCTTACTATATGTTAGCTGCTCTGCCATTTCCAATGGAGATGTAGTCTGTTCCTATGTCGAACTGTCGGCTCATGGAAAATATGATTTTGACCATAGGGATGAACGATATTCCAGATGTGGTGATGTTTTTTATTGGAAAGCAGATCAGCTAATGACACAGGGTATTTGTTTTTTTAAAGGTACTGTTTTGTATTATCCTTCGATAAATGTGATCTTATAACCGAGGTATTTTCCGTACGAAACAAAAAACCCCTCCATAGTAGAGTCCATGATGTTTGTTTTTTGTCTACTATAAGGGGCCATGATTATTACATCCCTCAATTAAATTTATACATATTTCCTGTTATATTTTGATCATTATACATGATTATCACAGCATCAAAATCTTTTCCTTTCATGTATTGCTCTACTGTTCTTTCGTTGTGGCGCATATCGAAAACAGTAGTTTTATGAAAATGTTGTGCGATATGCAGAATGATTGGATTAGCATATGAATCCTTGATTATGAGAACGTTCGAATTTTTCACGTTATGATTGACAATATTAATCTCCGGTAAGTCCGGCGTATAAAGTCCGTGATAAGTAATAGTTTTATTACCACTTTTTAACCCACTTCCGTAAAATGTTTGCATTTGGACTTTTTTATCTCCAAGATAAAAATCAAACTTGGAAAATCGACTATCTTTCGGCATAGATAAACATAGTTTTTCGCCGGAAGGATCGACCATCATATATATTTGCCGGTTATAACTTCCCTCAAATTTCTTATTTTGTATGCAGGTCATTTTGTATTCAGGTTCGTTTGCTACATAATAAGGTTCACGGGATAATACTTTGTTTATTTCTTCATATGCCGCAAAAGCTCCCAATATATTCCAATGATGATCGGTTTTAAAATACATATTGTTTAGTTCCGATTTTGAAAATCGATGAATAAAAGATTTTCGGATATCTACCACTTTCATATTTTCCTTTGAAAGTTGGGATAAAAAATATTCTTTATTTACTAGTCCCATCCCTTTCTTTACATAAGGGGGAAATTTGACGTTTATGGTATTGTCTCTATGTGGTAAGGAAAAATAAAATAAATCAGCATCATGATCGGATACAAACTTAGCAAACTCATTCAAGTTTGTTGCCGCTATATCCATTTCTTTTTTTGGTAACTTTTCAATCGGTTTTTTGAGTATCCAATTATCTTTAGAAATATAATAATTGTCGTTCAAAAACGTTTTGCCTGTGAATTTTTGAATGTATAAATAAAGGCGCAACCAGAGATTTCTTCCTGGAAATTGATCCGTAAAATACGCTTCATACTTCTTTGCATATTCTCCATTTAGTAAGTTATCAAATGTCAAGTCGGGTTGTTGTTCGAGCACTCGATATTCCACATAGGATATCTTCAGATCTGGCGATAAAATGAAATAAACTCCAAAGGAAAATATAAACAATAGAAATAAGCAAATTAATAAACGTTCGTTCAACCTTTGAAATTTCATTTGAAGCAGCTCCCTAAAATCTAAAGTAAATAAATGGATTATAGGTAGAATTAACAAGGTAGATCATTACAAGTATTAACATAATCATATAAGTAGCAGATTCAAATAACGAACGAAAAACTACCGCTGAATTTGTATTTTTAATTTCAATTTTAGTCAGCTTAGATAGAATAGGAGTACTAAAAACGATACCAATTAAGAATAAGAACCAATTATCATGAGCAAACAGAATAAAGGTGTTATCATAGAGATCGCTTCCGCTGAATCCGAACATGGTTTTTAAATAATCAACAGAATAAGTGAAGTTGTCTGCCCGGAAGAAAACCCATCCAACCATAACGATCAATACGACGTAGAGATGTTGCAGTGGTGCCCAAAGTTTTGATACAAACCGTAAAAACCCAAATCGTTCTAGAGAAATTAAAATTCCATAGTAAAAACCCCACGCCATAAAGGTCCAACTGGCCCCATGCCAAAGTCCTGTTACTGTCCAAACAATTAAAAGGTTTCGTAAAGTGATAATTGTCCCTTTTCGATTGCCCCCTAATGGGATATAGAGGTAATCACGGAACCACGAACCTAAAGAGATATGCCACCTTCTCCAAAATTCACTTACACTCTTTGAAATATAGGGATAATTAAAGTTTTCCAAGAAATCAAAACCAAACATTTTTCCAAGACCTATTGCCATATCACTGTAACCAGAAAAATCAAAATATATTTGCAGGGTGTATGCTGTTATCCCCATCCATGCTGTGAGTACGCTCAATTCCCCTGTAGGTGTTCCAAAAATAGTATCCGCGATACTAGCAAAGCCATTAGCCAATAATACCTTCTTTGATAATCCGATAATAAACCGCTTAATACCTTCATTAAATTTTTCAAGATTTATACTTCTTGATTGAATCTGTTCTTCTATGTCGTTATACCGAACAATCGGGCCGGCAACCAACTGAGGAAATAAAGTAACATACAATGCTAACGAAAATATATTTTTTTGAACCTTTGCATCGTTTCGATAAACATCAATCACATAACTCATGGACTGGAAGGTAAAGAACGAAATCCCGATTGGTAATGGTAATTCACCAATACTCCATTTTGTTCCAAAAATTTCATTCAGATTGTCAATCAAAAAGCCACTGTATTTGAAATAACCTAATATAGCGATATTTACTACAATGGAAAGTATTAGAATTGTTTTTTTTATTTTTAAGGAATTACGATAACGGTGTATCCCCAAACCAAAAAAATAGTTCAATAAAATGGAAAAAAGCATTAAGAAAACGTATTGTGGTTCACCCCATGCATAAAATACTAAACTAGCAATTAACAATATGATATTCTTAAACGTATCTTTTACTATGTAATAAAAAAATAAGACAAGTGGTAAAAACACAAAAATGAAAACCAAATTACTAAAAACCATCGTTTTGCACCAACCTTATAACTATTAGGAATAAAGTTAATTTTAACCAAAATAAAATATAACATTTATTGATAGTAAAAAATATCAAATTAAAAATTCATACTTATCTAAAATTTATACATTCGATGGAACCATTGCCAAAGATTTTATTCTTACTGATGCTCAAAAAATTAAAGAGTATAATGATTATGAAATTTGGAAGGAAAGTGATTGAGTGTAAAAGTGATTTGTTGGCTGTAAAATTTCCTAATTCAGAACCTAAAATTTATTCATTGTAATTGGTAAAGGAATGAAGTATTCGCACTCACAATAGGTGTTGATCACAAAAAGAGCCTACTCAAAACGAGTAGGCTCTTTTTGTGAGAGCGTTTTGGACATATATTCAAAAGAAAAATGTAAAAAATAGGATTTAACCGACAATCAAAGCAAAATAAGAAAAACCCCCTTGATACACAAGGGGGGGCGAATGGAGCATACCGGGCTCGAACCGGTGACCTTCGCGCTGCCAGCACGACGCTCTCCCAACTGAGCTAATGCCCCTTTACTATCCAGATTTTATTATATATACATTGTTTTTTTTATGCAATATGGCAACCAAAAGAAAAGCAAAGCAATTGCTCATGGATACTATATTTACTATCAGACAAAATGTGATATCATCGAACTGTCAATAGAATGTAGATGTTTCCCTTACGTTGGTTAAACGTAAGGGCTTTTTGTAGTGATCAATCTAGACACTTTCAATATCGATGTTAGTAATTGAAGGAATATCATGAATTGAATAGTATACATCGGTGGTTGAGCGTTTTTGGTCAACAGTTACTTTTAATTTAATTAAGTGATGTTGTTCGTCTAAATCTTTAATACGAACGGTTTTAATATGAATGTTTTTTTCTTGAATAGCTTCAATAACATTAGCAATATTTTTTGAATCTAAAACCGTAATTTGTAGTAAAATTTCTTTTTCCCTTAGTTGCTTTGGACCAAAAAGAGTCGTGAGCAGTGGAATGAGTTCGACACTAACAATTAATAAAGCTACCCCAAAAATGGACTCCCAATAAAACCCTGCTCCTACAGCGATACCGATTCCTGCGGCTCCCCAAATTAACGCAGCTGTTGTGAGTCCGGAAATGCTATCATTGCCGCGTCGTAAAATCACTCCTGCTCCTAAAAAACCGATCCCCGATACAATTTGAGCAGCGAGGCGAAGCGGGTCCATGGTGATATGGTCTTTCATAGGAAAGATATACGCTGATTCAATAGAAACAATAGTTAATAAACAACTAACAATGGAAATGACTAAACACGTTTTTAAACCTACAGGCTTCCGTTTTAATTCCCTTTCTAGACCGATAATTAGTCCTAAAATGGCGGATATACTCAGTTTTAAAAACATTTGAAAATCCATATCCCTCACCTTTTTCCCTTCTAGCGATGCTATAATAATTATAAACGTTTCATGAGAGGGATGGGGTATGCAATCAAAAAATTTATTTAAACCTTATTTGGCGTTAATCATTGGCGCTTTTTCTGTATCAACATCCGCCATTCTTGTCAAATGGGCACAGGCTCCTGCGGCGGTTATTGCCTTTTATCGTCTGTTTTTTACTGTCCTATTAATGACACCTTTTTGTATTCCATATATCGGTGAATTGAAAGCGATCGCGAAAAGGGATTGGCTATTTTCCTTCATTTCTGGTGTTTTGTTAGCATTTCATTTTATTCTTTGGTTTGAATCGTTGAACTATACAAGTGTGACAAGCTCGGTTGTGCTTGTCACATTGCAGCCATTGTTTGCGTTTGTCGGAGGATATGTCTTTTTTAAAGAAAAATTGACCATTGGTGCTTTTCTTAGTGGGTTGCTCGCTATTTTCGGGAGCATCATCATTAGCTGGGGTGATTTTCAAATAAGCGGTAAAGCTTTATTTGGAGATATTTTAGCGTTACTTGCATGTGTAATGATTACTGGCTACTGGTTATTCGGGCAGGATTTACGAAAGCGGCTATCGCTGGTGGTATATACATATGTGGTTTACGGTGTTAGTGCGATCACTCTTTTTTTGTATGTCATTGTTTTTCGCTATCCATTATTTTTATACGGTCAAATGGATTGGATTTGCTTTCTTCTATTAGCAATCGTGCCAACATTGCTTGGACATTCGCTGATGAATTGGTCGGTCAAATGGGTCAGTGCAGCTACGATTTCCATGGGGATTTTATTTGAGCCGGTAGGTGCTTCGATTTTGGCATATTTTTTACTGGGGGAAGTCATTCAACCTTCTCAATGGATAGGAGGCTCATTCATTTTAACAGGTATCGGGACATATTTATGGAGCGAAAAATCGAAAGAGACTGCTACAAATATAAGAAAGTAGCTGAGCCAATTGCTCCAACAACAAAGCGATTTCGATCAATGGGGAGTTCAGCATGTTTGCGTACATTGGCAAAGGTCGATAAATATTGAAAATCGATCCTTGTTGTTTGTTCTAATAAATAAGCTGATTTAGTCGCTCCTCTTTTTCGTTTTTTATTTAATACAGCAATAATTTCCTCTTTTGTTTTTATACCAATTCCATGACCGTAATGCAGTCCGTCTCCTAAATAAATCGTATTCTCTCCTTGCCATTGAGGTGTTTGAGG